>NZ_JBEFLP010000001.1:1356635-2713271 GCF_040149665.1 Sulfitobacter sp. HNIBRBA3233
TGGATCGTCACCGCGCTTGCTCTGGGCGATGGAGGGCGCGATGCCCACGTCCGAGAACAGCGTCAGCCCCACCGTCACAAGGCTGATCAGCGCCATCAGGCCGAAGGCTTCGGGAAACAAAAGCCGCGTCAGGATCAGGTTCGACGCCAGCCGCAGGATCTGGCTGCCGCCATAGCCCAACACGATCCATGCCCCGCTGCGCATCACCCGCGCCATCAGCGCGCCACCACGCAGACGCTGCAAAAGACCATTCATTTGCCGCATTGTTCTCCGGATCAGACCCTAAGTCCTACCTAGCCGCCGAACCGCAGTTGTGCCAGCATCCACAGCACTTGCACGAAGGCCGTGACTGGAAGGACACGACGTTGAACCTCGCCTATATCCTCAACAGCTACCCGCAGCCTTCGCACAGTTTCATCCGTCGCGAGATCCGCAGCCTCGAACGTCAGGGCCACAGCGTGACCCGCCTTGCCATGCGCGCGGGCGATGCGCCGCTGGTGGACACGCAGGATGTGGAGGAGGCCGCCGCCACCACATATGTGCTCAAGGCGGGCGGCCTGGCCCTGCTGCGGTCGGTGGTGCAGCGCCTTTCGGCGGATCCGCGGGGTTTCGGCAAAGCGCTGGGTCTGGCCCTGTCGTGCGGCAAACGTTCCGAAGCGGGGATAGTGAAACACCTGATCTATCTGGCCGAGGCCGCTCATGTGGCGCAGATCTGCGCTGCCGCAGGGGTGACGCACGCGCACGCGCATTTCGGCACGAACGCGGCCGCCGTCGCGATGCTGTGCAATGCGCTGGGCGGCCCGTCCTACAGTTTCACCGTCCACGGTCCCGAAGAATACGACGCGCCCCGCGCCCTGTCGCTGGGCGAAAAGGTCACCCGCTCGAAATTCACGGTGGCGATCAGCAGTTTCGGTCGCAGCCAACTGGCGCGCTGGGCGGGGCCCGCGCATTGGGACAGGATCGAGGTCGTCCATTGCGGGATCGACCCTGCCCGCTTTCCCGATCCCTCTCCGTTGCCGGAGGGCCCGCCGCGTTTCGTGGCCATCGGGCGGTTCGTCGAACAGAAAGGCCAGTTGATCGCGCTGGACGCGCTGGAGGCGTTGAACCGCGCGGTCCCCGGCGCCCATCTGACCCTGATCGGGGACGGCGAAATGCGCCCCGAGATCGAGGCCCGTATCGACGCGCTGGGCCTGACGGCGCAGGTCACCCTGACCGGCTGGGTGGACGAGGCGCGCATCCTCGAAGAACTCGGCGCCGCGCATGCGCTCTTGATGCCCAGTTTTGCCGAAGGGCTTCCGATGGTGATCATGGAGGCGATGGCTGCGGGTCGGCTGGTCATCGCGACCTATATCGCGGGCATCCCCGAGCTTGTGCAGACGGGCGAAACGGGCTGGCTCGTTCCCGCCGGAGACGCCGCAGCGCTTGCTACGGCGATGCAGGAGCTGGCCGATCTGGCCCCGGCCAGACGCGACGAAATGGCCAAAGCGGCGCGCGCCCGCGCCCTCGCCCGTCACGACATCGACCGCGAGGCCGCCAAGCTTGCCGCGCTGATGGCCCGCTAGCGTCCGCGCGCCCAGCGCTCTTCGCCCGGTCTGGGCAAGCGAACGGCGAGGGCCACCACTGCAAAGGCTGCAAATCCGAGCGGGTCGCGCAACGCGCGCCGCCACAGCGGCACCTGATCGGGTGCGGGCGCATCGTGATTGGCCCAGAGCGCCGGAAACAGCGCCTTGACCTCGGCCACACCGATGTCCTGACGCCTACGCACCCGCACCAGCGGACCGAAGCCCTCGATCATCGGCCAGTCGTAGCGCGCGGGAACGCTGTGGCGCTCGCCCGGCCTGAACTGAAGCCGGACAAAGGTGTCGTCCGAAATAATGTCGGGAAACGCGCCCCAGCGCTGGCGCCCCGCCGCATTCACCGCAAAGACGCCAAAGCCCGGCACACCGTGGGTCAGAAACGGGATGCCCACCCAAAAGCGGGTATAGACAGCCGAAAACCCGCCGTCGCTGACCGTTACGTTGGGGATACCGCTGGCATAGCGCGGCGCGTCACTGTCCAGAACCTGCGCAAGCTGCGCAAGCAGCGGCGGGCTCACCACCACATCGGCGTCGATGAAGGCCTTCGCGCCGTAGGTGGCCGCGGTGTCTCCTGCATTGAGCGCCCCGATCTTGCCTCCCTCCGGCAGATCGATCACCCGCAGAGCCCATCCCCGGGTCTCTGCCCGGCCGGCATAGCCGCGCGCGATTTCTGCGGTGGCGTCGGTGCAGCCGTTCGCCATCACGATCACTTCGACAGCGGCGCCGGTGTCTTCGCTTGACAGCAGCGCCTCGAGGCACGGTTCGATGTATCCCACTTCGTTATGCGCGGGGATCAGGACAGACAGATCGACGGTCATTGTGCGGCCACCAGCGCGTCCCAGCGCGGATTGGCATCGTCCAGATGCCGAAGCGTGCCCCAACTGCCCCATTTCGTCGGCGCGTAGACATCCGCGTAGGCGTTGAACAGCCGCCCGCCCACCTCGCGCCATCCCGTCAGCAACGCGGCATAGAGCGCGCCCATTTCCGGGGAGTAGTTGAAGTGGTGAAAGAATTCCGTCAGGCGGGCGTCATCGACCTGCGGTCCGATACCCACAACGTGGGTGCCGCCCTCGTACATTATCAATTCCAGGCCCTCGCGGGCGGCCACGGCGGCGTGGTAGGGCCAGACCCGGCTGACCAGATCGTCCACGGTATCGATGTTCTGCCCGCTGACCGATCCGTTGCTCAGCTCCTGCGCAGCCAGCGTGCTGGCATAGTCGTGGCGCGTGGCCGTGATGGCGTCCGCGCGTGCCTGACCTGTCAGGCCCTGCGCATCGGCGCGGCGCGTCGCGCGAGCAAGGCTTTCGTCCAGCCAGCCGTGCATCTCGTCGCGCCGCGCCTCCAGCCCCAGAACACCGCCGAAATACCCCGTTACGGCATAGGCATCGAACGACAGCGCGGGGCGCGCCCGGCCTTCTGCCACGACAAGCGGCGCCTCCAGAATGGTCTCCTCCAGTCCCAGCCAGCCTGTCTGCGTCGAGATCACATTGACCAGCCTGTCCCTCTGGCCTGCGAATGCGTCCGAAAACATCTCGGCGATCTCGGCCGCGCGCAGAGCGTAGAATTGCGTGCCCGTCTCGGCCTGCTGCCACCGCGCTTCGGCTTGTTCCTGTGCCCAGCGGGCCTGCGCGAACTGGAAGTTCCAGACTTCGTTGGAATACTCCACATAGGCCCGCCGTGATGGCGGCAGCTCCTCCGCAACCATTCTGGCGAACGCGCGGACATACCCGTCGTCGGCGAGGTGCGGAATGTTGAACCACGGATCGGCCTCCAGCTGCGCCACGAGATCGAGCATGACTTCGAGCGGCACTCCCTTCACCGCCCAGCTTGCATCCTCGCGCCTGGGCCTGTCGCCCCATGCGGACTGGGTGGAATCATTGGTATCCATCCAGTCCATGAAGCGCAGGGCGTCAAACCCTTCCATCCGGCGCAGCCAGTCCGGATTGAAGACGGCACCGCCTTGCCAAAGCGCGAGCCTGTCCTCGCGCACCACGCTGATCCGGCGCACCGGGTCGCTGGCCGAAGTCCGCTGGATGCGGATCTCGACCGGACCGGGCCCGGGGGTATAGTCGAACCGCACCTCGTTCGTTCCGTAACGGATATTCGTGGCGCGGCCCAAAGGCTCTACGATGCCCTTGCCCTCGAACCGCAGCACATAGCGGCCCGCAAGCGATTGCGCCTGTGGTGGCATGTCAGTCAGGATCAGCGTGCCGACCGATGCCGCGTCTCGCGGCAAGGTGGTGACCCACCCGTCGGCGTCGATATGCCCTCCGGCCACCAGCGCGTCATGGTCGATCCCCCCGAACTGCCCGGCGCGGTGCCCGATCCACGGGCGCGCGGTTTTCATCACGTCGAGGAACGGCTGCTGCGTGCTCCAGTCGGTGACCGGTGCCAAGCCGATGGCAACCGGGCCGGCACCCGCCGAGGCCCCTTGAACGGCAGCCGGTTGTGCGCCCTGCCCCGCAGGCGGTGCGCGCGGCTGGCGCGGCTGCGCCTTCACCGCAGCCGGTGCATCGGCCAGCGTACGGCCCCGGTACTGCTGGACGGTGTCGCGGGCTACGGCTTGAAGGCTGGCGGCAAGGGCGGCATCCGGCGTGTCGAACGCTGCGCCGAACCGGTCCTTGACTTCATGCGGCAGGCCGACCGGATCAGCCCCCGTGAGGGTCGCGAACTGCACCATCGAGACAAAATAATGGCCGATGTCGTTCAGGTGGATGTCGTCGGCAAACACATCCTCGATGCTATCCAAACTGGGAATATCCCCCGAAGCGATCGCATCTGACAGCGCCCCAAGGCCCTGACCTGCGGGGATCAGCTGGACCTGATCCATCCCCGCGCCCGCGCCGCTGCGCAACTGCGCCACGATCTGCTCCCACTCGGAGAGGTCGGTTTGCAGGCGCACGCGCCATTGTTGATCCGCCCCGTCGTCGTATTCGACCTCTGCACCGGTGCCGCTCTTTAGGCTGTGCCAACCTTCCTGAACGAAGATCCGGGCCTCGGGATTTGCACCCAGCGCCAGTCCGGCAAAGGCCTGTGCGTAGACTTCGGTCTCGCTCCAGCGAAGGTGGTTTGCCAGCGGGATCGCCTCGGTCAGGATCAGGTCCGTCACGCCGCCGCGCGGCAGGATGCGGCGCGCATCGATGCCTTCGGCGGCGGCTGAATTGTCCCAGTTGTACTTCAGCGGTGCGCCGTTGATGATCTGCGCCTGCACCGTGGCCTCGGCCGCACGGGGCTGAAGGGCTGCTTGCAGCATGTCCGGTCCGGTTTTGCCGAACAGGCTGTGGCCGATCATCACGACCGACAGGACCGCACTGGCCAGATCCATCATGCGGCAACCCCTGTAAAGGCCGTTGCGCGGACCACATCCCAGACAATGCGCTGCATCACCTCAGCCGCGGCGGGATCAGGTGCCAGCGCGGGCGTGCCATCCGCGCGCGACAGGCTGTGCGGCAGACCCAGAGGGCTGGCATGGTAGAGGACCGCGTAATGGGTCAGCGCAACAAGGTATGCCCCCAGATCGCCAAGGTGGATGGTATCCACCTCTCCTTCCGGCGTGCGGGCGAAAAGCGCGTCGCGGTCCGGCACATTCCCGACGCCGCCCGCGGCCTCGACCCTGCGGACGAAAGCCGCGAGCACCTGACCGGCTGGTATCAGATGGATGGCCGCGCCGGTGTCGGCGACGGCCGGAAGCGACAGCTGCCGCAGCCACAGGTCATCCAGATCGCTGTCGATCCGTGACAACCACCCGTCCGGATCGTCCGTCCGGTGCCAAGTCTCGTAGAGGTAAAGCTTTATGTCCGGTCGCCCCTGTCGGGCCAATGCCGCCCAGTTGGCCAGATAATCGGCGCTGTCGTGGTAGTGGATCGCATCGCGCAGCTCGACCATCTCGGTCATCACCAGCGCCTCGAAAGCACCGCTTTGCAGCGCTTCGCGCGCAGGCAGAAACCTTGGGTGGTCGTTTTCAACCTCGAATCCGTTGATCGCCACATCGGGATACCAATGCGCGCGCAGGCTGGTCCCCCATCCCAGCTGGCTGGCGTAGTCATGGCCTGCGGGCGCGAGTTGCGCCAGCATCGCGGGCATATCGCGCCCGACTAGCGAATGGCCGAGGTGAAAGACCGACATCCCACCCTCCGGCGCCGCAAGCGACTGGTCCAGAAGTGCTGCGGCCTCGTCAAGCCTGCCGGCGCGCCACAGCGCTTGGCCCGCAAGCCCCGCCCCGGCGGCCAGCCCTGCGCCTCCTGCCAGCAAAAGGGCCTTGCGCCGCGAATACATGCCGTCACCTCCTGCTTGCGGCGTAGACCGTGCCATCAGATTGCCCAATGGCCACCGCGGTGACAAGAACGCCTGCGGCGTGGCAATAGGAACCGGTCAAAATCCGCCCCGCGTCGAAGGGCCCCTGCGCACTTTGGAACGTCGCTTCGAACCGGCTGTCCTCGCGTTCGATGCGCAATTCGATCACTTCGAAGCCGAACAAGGCGCGGCTGAGGGGGTATTGCGCCTTGAAGACGGCTTCCTTGGCGGAAAAAATAAGTCGGGCGAGCAGGCCACGCGAGGCGGGATCCTCGCTGTCGAGCCACGCGCGTTCCGCCGTTGTGCAAATCTCGTGTTCCAGCCCGCGCTCGAGCGGGGCCGCGGTTTCGAGATCGACGCCGATCCCCGCCCAGTCGTCGGAATTGCCGACTGCCGCAACACAGGCATCGGCGGTGTGCGAAATGCTGCCGGTCAGGCCGCGCGGCCAGATCGGCGCCCTGTCGGGCCCCATGGGAACCGGTTCGGGCCGTGCGCCGAGCGCGATCATGGCTTCGCGTGCCGCCGCACGGCCAGCGAGGAACTCAATCTGACGCGCCGGGACCGCAACGGCAACGGCCCCCGCCTCGTCCTTGTGGACCGCTTCCGGCCGTTCCGTCGGATCGCTGGCCGCAACGGCAATGCCATCGGGCAGAACCGATTGCGTCAGCGCCTGGATCAGCTCGCGGTCCGGCGTCACGTTCCCGCTTTCGTGCGGCCCGCGCGCATTGCACGGCGCTTCGACATCGTCTCGCGCCGCTCTTCGGCTGCGGGAGAGGTTTCTTCGGGCGCCGCGGCGGCGGGTGCCCCGCCCTCGTCGATGTGGCGCGCCAGCGCTTCGAGCGTGGGGAAGCGGAAGATGTCGGTGATCGACAAACGGTCCGTCCCCAACGCCGCCCTGATGTCGCGGTGCGCCTGCACGGCCAGCAGCGAATGCCCGCCCAGCGCGAAGAAGTTGTCCGACGCGCGCACCTGCGCGACCCCGAGGATTGCAGACCAAACAGCCGCAATCGCCGCCTGGGTTTCATTTTGCGCAGGCGCTGCGGAAGCCTGTTCAGCCGCATGTTTCGGCTGCGGCTCGGGCAGCGCCTTGCGGTCGATCTTCTTGTTGGGGGTCAGCGGCATCCGGTCGATCGTCACGATCCGCGCGGGCACCATGATCTCGGGCAGGCGCGCCTTCAACGCGTCCAGCAAGGCATCCTCGCCAGCCGGAGAGCCTGTCACATATCCCACAAGCTGCGCCCCGCCCTGCCCCTGTCGCGCGATGACGACCGATTGCGTCACGCCGGGCTGGTTGGACAGAACCGCCTCGATCTCGCCCAGCTCGATCCGGTGGCCACGGATTTTCACCTGATCATCGGCACGGCCCATGAAGGACAGCGTGCCGTCGGGCCGCCACGCCGCCAGATCGCCGGTGCGGTAAAGCCGCCCCTCCCCGAAAGGATTGGGGACGAAACGGTCGGCAGTCATCTCCGGCCGGTTCCAGTAGCCTTGGGTCACCCCGTCACCACCGATCAGCAATTCCCCCGCGACGCCGACAGGTTGGGGCGCCATCCCAGCGTCCAGAACGTAGACCTGCGTGTTGGCGATGGGTGTGCCCACGGCGGCCACCGGATCGGCCCGCGTCACCATCTGCGTGGTCGACCAGATCGTTGTCTCGGTCGGGCCGTACATGTTCTGCACCGTCCCGCCGGTGGCCTGCATCAGATCGTCGGCCAAGGCGCCCGGCAGCGCCTCTCCGCCCACCATCAGCGCCTTGACGCCGGACAGGGCGTGCCGCGTTTCGTCGTTCATCACCAGCATCTGCGCCATCGACGGCGTACATTGCAGATGGCTCACCCGGTGGCGCACCAGCTGCGCGGCGAGCGAGAAATCGTCGTCTTCAAGGCTGCTGCCCGCGTTGGTCCTTTGCAACACCTCGGCAAGCGGCTTCAGCCCTTCCATCACCTGAGGAACGGAAATGCCGTAGTCGATCAGACAGGCGATTTCATCGACCCCGATACGCTTGAGCTCTTCCGCGCGGGCCACGCCGTCCGCGACCGTGCCGAACATGCCGCTGTCGTTGAAATAGCGCTGGAACGCGAATTCGAGGATCGCTTCCATCTCCTCGTCCCCGAGGCTGCCCAGATCGACCTCGAAGGGGTTCTTGACCCCCTCGGGACGCTTGAACGCCGGAAAGGCCCAGGCGTATTGCTTGATCAGGCCGGCGGCAGAGCGCAGGTAGTCCTTCATCGGGCCGCGCGCGATTTCCTCGGCGCGCGCGCGCGTCTGGTCAAGATAGGTGTGCAGCATGACCGTGACAGTGAAATCCGCCGGATCATGTCCGGCCTCGCGCAGCGCCGCATGGTAGAGTTTGATCTTGTCACCCACCTCGGCCACCGATTGTCCCAGAAGGTGGGTCAGCACGTTTGCACCGATCTGGCCCGCTTCTTTCCACGTTTCGGGATTGCCCGCCGTCGTAACCCAAACGGGCAGTTCGGCCGAGACCGGGCGCGGCTGGGTCACCACCGCAAAGGGGCTGCCGTCCTTGGTCGGGAACTCCACCGCCTCGCCGCGCCACAGACGGCGCAGCTGGTCGATGGCGTCATACATCGCGGGCTTGTTCTGGGGCGGCGTGTTTTCGGGGCGCAGGATGAAATCATCCGGCTGCCAGCCCGACGCGATGGCAAGACCCGCTCGTCCGTTCGTCAGGTTGTCGATCACCGCCCATTCCTCGGCGATGCGCGCGGGGTGATGAAGCGGCGCCACGCAAGAGCCCGCCCGCACCGAAAGGGTCTTGGTGACCGCAGCCACCGCCGCGCCGGTTACGGACGGATTGGGATAAGGCCCGCCGAAGGCATGGAAATGCCGCTCCGGTGTCCAGACCGCGTTGAAGCCGTTCGCGTCTGCGAATTTGGCACCTTCGAGCAGCAATTCGTATTTTGCCGGCCCCGCTCCGTCGTCATTTCCCCAGTAAAACAGGTTGAAGTCGATCTTGCGATCCGACACCGCGATCGGACCCCGGCTGAGCTCGGTCCGGCTGTCGTCGCCCGCCAGCACCAGCTTGAACCCGCGCGAGAGCGTCCAGAACAGTTCGAGCACCGAGATATCAAAGCTGAGCGACGTGACCGCCAGCCACGCATCGCCCGCGTCATAAGCGATCCGCTGGTCCATGCCCGCAAAGAAGTTGGCCACATTACCATGACCGACCATCACGCCCTTGGGCGTTCCGGTCGAACCGGAGGTATAGATCAGATAGGCCAGCGTATCCGCCGTTGCCCCCGCCGAAGGGTTGGCATCGGATGCGGTGGCAATGTCGGGATCCGTGTCGATCAACAGGTGCTGCGCATCGCTTTCCGGCAGCGATGCGGCCAGCGCGGATTGCGTGACGATCACGGGAGCGCCGCTGTCCGAGATATAATGCGCGATGCGGTTTTCGGGATAGGCCGGATCCAGCGGCACATAGGCTCCGCCCGCCTTCAGAATGCCCAGCGCGCCCACCAGCAGATCGGGGCCGCGCGCCACGCAGAGCCCCACGGGCGTGCCGACCGTGACACCGCGCGCGCGCAGGACATGCGCCAGCCGGTTCGCCGCCGCATTGAGCGCCGCATAGCTCATGCTGCGGTCCTCGAAAACAAGGGCCGTCGCATCCGGCGTGCGCGCGACCTGCGCCTCGAAAGCGGCGTGGATCGGGGTCGCGTCGTATTCTGTCGCGGTGGCATTCCACTGCTCGGTGGCAAGACTGCGTTCGGACGCAGGCATCCCGTCGTTGCCCGCCAGAAGATGGTCGAGCCGCGCCGCCAGAAGATCCATCGCCTGCGCCGACAGCAGCCCGTTGTCGCCGTGCAGAACGATCTCGCTTCCCGCCACGACTGCGGTCAGCGTGGCCCCGTCGACAGGCGCCTGAGCGATGCAGAATGCGGGACGCGCGGCGGGGATCGCGGGGTCGCGCGCCGGCAGGTCGGTCGGGAAACCGGCAGTAGCCTCGATGCGCGACAGCTGCGCCGGAAGATCCCCCCCGCATCGCAGTGGCACCCAGTCGCTCCCATGGCCCGCAGCAATGGGCGTCACCGCATAGGCCACATCACCATCACCCTGCCCTGCGCCCAAAAGCGCGAGCCGGGTCAGCGCCGCAATCGCGTCGGCGCCCGCCGGAATGGCACAGCGACGCTCGCTCCGGATGCCCGAAGCACTGCCCTGCGCCAGCGGCACCGGCAGCGGATCCATGGCAAGAAGCCGGCTGCGCCAGTATCCTTCGTCCGCCGACAGCCGATCCTGCAAGACACCGGCATCTTCCGCGACCGGATCAAGCACCGCGCCGCTTTGCGGCAGGGGCTGACCGTGGCCCAGCGCCGCCACCCCGCCAAGACGCACGGCCCCGTCGGCGCAGGCCACAACCAACGCATCGGCTTCAGATGACAGCACCTGCCCTGCGGGTCCGGCGCCATCCGCCACCTCGGCGCGCGCAACCGTGTAAAGCGCCCCGTCCAAGGCGATTTTCGCGATCCCGAGCGGGTTCCAGTATCCGCCGAAATCAAGGCCCCGCACCAGCGCGTCGATCGCGGCGGCACTCTGTGTGAAATCGATCAGCCCCAGCGGCGCGGGCCGGTCGTCCCGCGCGAAATAGCTGCGCTGGCTCAGGTCCTGCGGCGTCCGTTCAAGCGTGCCGGTTTCAAGCTGCGCCAGAACACGGCCGAAGCTTTCCATGCCCGCCGCATAGCATTTCGAGTTCAGCGAAAACGCGGTCTCGCCGTCGGCAATGTCGATCAGTTCCTGCGCCAGCAGGTCGCCCTCGTCCACGCCGCCCTCAATCATGTGCCAGCTGACGCCGTGCCGGCGTTCGCGGTTGACGATGGCCCATGCCGGGGTGTTCAGACCCGCATACCGTGGCAACGGACCATCGTGGAAGTTGACCGCGCCCTTGGTGGCAAGGGCCAGAACATCGCCGGGGATGATCCGCAGGTTCGCGATGCTGAGCAGCCAGTCGAACCGGTCCGCCCCTGCCAGATCGGCAAAGCGCGCGAAGACAGGCACCGATTGCCCTTCGGCCCAGGCGCGCACATCGGCGTCACGGGTGACGACCGCCGCAACATGATGCCCGCCCGCCACGATCATGTCGGCACAGGCAATCGTGAGCGATTCGTCCCCCGCGATGACGCAGGAAAAAGCGGACGGATTGAAAAGTGCAGTCATGGTCGGTCCTCCCGATTGAGGCGATAGGGCGTTGTAGCGTGGGCAAGCAGATCACGCAAAAACCACGCCGGATCCTGCGGACGGCGGCCTGCCAGCCCCGTACGCAGACGGTGGAGTATTCCGCCCGCCAGATGCGCAAGCAATGCCATGGCCGCATACAGGCGCCCGTGGTTCTTGATGAAATAGTGGCGGCGCGAATCGTACCAGAACCCGGGCATGCGGCTGCGCGTCTTCATGCCGGTCGACACCGACCCGATATGCACCACGCGTGCCTCTGTCACATACCAGCACCGCCATCCCGCGCGCGCCGCGCGCAGGCACAGATCCGTTTCCTCGAAATAGAGGAAGAAGGCTTCGTCAAAGAGGCCGATCCGGTCCAGCATCTCGCGGCGCAGCATCATGCTGGCCCCGGCGCTCCAGTCGACCTCGCGGGTGGCCGCGATGTCGAGGATCGGCACCCGCGCATCCGCCAGCAGCCGCGAGACGACGCCAAGACGCGCCGCGCCCTCGAACTCGCCCGCGATGCTGGGAAAGCGGAACGCGGTGGTGTGGGTCATCCCGTCCTCGCCGCGCACGTGGCTGCACGCGATCCCCGCATCGGGGTGGTTTTCTAGGTGGCTGACCAGCGT
The DNA here is from genome assembly GCF_040149665.1 of Sulfitobacter sp. HNIBRBA3233. Lineage (NCBI taxonomy): Bacteria > Pseudomonadati > Pseudomonadota > Alphaproteobacteria > Rhodobacterales > Roseobacteraceae > Sulfitobacter > Sulfitobacter marinivivus. Next base: position 1,368,304 of record NZ_JBEFLP010000001.1, read on the forward strand.
TGCAATGCAGCCGGGATCCGGAAACGCGTCCGAATTCAGCAGGTAGACATAGTCGGGGCTGCTCCCGTCACGCATCCCTGCCCGGATGCCGATGTTGTTGCCCGCGCCGAAGCCGCCGTTGACGGAGGATTCTATTACCCGCACCAGACCTTCCGCGCCCCAGCCGCGCGCCGCGACCTCGCGGTGGAACATCTCGGCCGATCCGTCACCGGAGGCATTGTCGACGATCACCATCTCCGCGCCCAGACCGCGCAGATCCCCCAGCGCCGCCTCGGCCGCGCGCAATGTCATCTGCGGCGTCCGGTAGTTCAGCAGGACGCAAAGAACCCGTGGTGATGCCATTGCCTCTACTCCGCCGCCGTTGCCTGCGGCACGCCCTCTTCGCCTGCCAGCGCCTCTGCGATGATCTCTCGCAGCTCGGCCCCCAGCACGACGACGTTGGGCGACAGGACCATGCTGACGTGATCGCCCGGCACTTCGACCACCTGAAGGTTGGGGGCATGTTTGCGCCAGTCATTGTCCTCAAGCACATACTCGCGTTCGGAACTGACCCACGCTCCGGCGGAGACCTTCCAATGCAGATCGAGCGGCGGGCGGAACAGCGTCATCGGACCGTCCCACTGCGGCGTCTCATAGGCACCGACCGCGCCCAGAAATGCTTCCTGCACCTTGAGATTGTTGAACTCCGCCCCCGGCGCCGTGCCTTGCGGGGTGCCTGCACCGGCGCGTTTCTCACGCTCCCACGCGATGCGGTTGCGCGCCCATTCGGCCAGATACCGCGGCCCCTTGCTGCGCAATTCCGCCAGCTTGATGATCGCCTTGTCGCGCCGCGTGAGCGCGGGCCGCACCGGCAGCGGCGTGTCGAGCAGCGCCAGAACGCCGACACGCTCTCCGGCGCGGTGCAGTTGTTGCGCCATTTCGTAGGCGGTGATCCCGCCCCCGGAATAGCCCGACAGCAGATAGGGGCCCTCGGGCTGGACGCGTTTGATTTCCTTCAGATAATCCGCAGCGGCATCCGCAACCGTCGTATGCGGCGCGCGGCTGCCGACAAGGCCGCGGGCCTGCACGCCGTAAACCGCGCGGTCCCCACCGAATTGCAGCGCCAGATGGCGCAGGTTCAGGACGTTGCCGAACATGCCCGCCACGATGAACATGGGCGGTGCACGGCCGGGATCCACGGCATTGAGGGCGACCAGATGCTCGAACGTGCCGGTAGTCTCATCCTTGGCGCCATCGGTGGTCTGCGCGGCATCACCCGTGCCGATCCGCGCCGCGATCTGGGCAATCGTCGGTGCCTCGAACAGGATCGACAGCGGGAATTCGACACCGAACTCGCGTTTGACGGCGGCGAACAGCCGGACCGCGATCAGCGAATGCCCACCGAGATCGAAGAAACTGTCCTCGACCCCGACGGGCGAGACGCCAAGCAGCTGCGACCACATCGCCGCCAGCTTTTCCTCGACCGCATTGCGCGGGGCGACAAAACCTTCAAGGTCGCTCCGCTCGAAACCCTGACCCGCTTGCGCGACACGGGGCGGCTGGTTGGCCTGCGCGATCAACCCCTCCAGCGGCAGCGACGACACGAAGATCTGCGGCGCACCGACCGCGATCGCGCGCTCCAGCGCCTGCGGCCCTTCGCGGGCAGTGATCCCCTGGGCCACCGTATAGGCCAGCCGCTCCTCCGCCTCGCTGCGCGGGCGGTCGAGATCGTCGCCGGCCTCGTCGAACAGCACTTCGGCGGCGGTCAACGGCGCGGCCTGCGCCGAAAACCCACCCGACAGGCGCGTCATGGCAAAGTCGCGCACTTCGGCCAGAACGCGGCCATCGGTGTCGGTAATCGTGACGTCGAAACGGGCTTCTCCGGTGCTGCCGCACAGCCGGACGTGGCTGAAGATTTCGGATTCGAGCGGTGCGTAGACGACGATCTCTCCGTAGGAGACGGGAACCCAGAGGTCCTTTGCATCGTAATCGCGCGCCAGTGCTACGGCCCAGCCGGTTGCCAGATCCAGCAGGCCGGGGTGCAGGACGTGCCCGTCGTCCGCCGCGCCGTCCAGACGCAGATGGGCCAGCCCCTCGGCATCGCCGAACTGGCGCGCGCGCAGGACGTGCCACTGCGGCCCGAAGGCCAGATGCGCCTCTTGCGGGGTGGTCAGGCGGTCGTCCGACCGCTCGACCGGCCCGAGGCGCGCGCGGATCGCGTCCAGATCGACCGGCCCGGGCGCGGCCTGTGCTCCCTGAGCGATGCGCGCCTCCGCATGGATTTGCCAGCCCGCCTTGCCGCCAAGCGTGCAGTCGCTGCGCAGCTGTGCGTCATAGCCGCCAGCTGCATCCCGCCGCAGGCTGATCCGCAGGTGCCTGTCCTGCCCTTCGGGCGCGGTAAGCGGGCGCAGAAAATACAGATCATTCAGCGCCAGCGGGAAACCCGCGCCAGCGCCGCGCGCGGCCTCGGCAAGGGCTTCGACCATGCCCGTGCCGGGCATCACCGCCAGGCCGTCGGTCATACGGTGCTGGTCCAGCACCCAGTCCCGCGATGTCAGCGTCGCGGCGAACCGGGTTTCGCCCTCGAGCGACTGCTGCGTCTGCAAGAGCGGCGCCGAAATCTGGCGGGGCGGGAGCACATCGACATTCGCCGCCCCCACCGCTTCGGCAGCCATGCCCACATCTGACCAGACACCCCAGTTCACCGCCGTGACGCGCGTCTGCCCGCCCTGCCGCGCCTTGGCAAAGGCGTTGAAGTATTCGTTCGCGGCCACGTAATCCACCTGCCCCGCGGCCCGGACAGCCGTCGAGGTGGACGAGAACAGCACCATCAGATCGACAGCACCGTCCGGCAGCAACTGCTCCAGCACCCGCAGGCCCAGAACCTTCGGCGCGAGCACGGCATCGACCTGCTCTTGGGTCTTTGCCAGAAGCGGCTGGTCATCCAGCGCACCGGCGGCGTGGATGACACCGTTGATCCGGCCTTCGGACTGCAATCCGTCGATGACACGGCGCATCTGCGCGACGTTGATGACATCCGCCGTGCGCACATCGACGCGCCCCTTGCCGATGCTTTCGAGGCGTTCGATGGCGCGGATGCGCCGTGCGGTCGGATCGCTTGCCGGTCTGTTCTGCAAGATATCCGTCCACGCCTCCCGCGCGGGAATGGGCGTGCGGCTGAGCAGCACGACGCGCGCGTCGAAACGTGCAAGCAAATCGGCTGCGACCGTCCGGCCAATGCCGCCGAACCCCCCGGTGATCAGATAGGTGCCGCCACGCTCGAATACCGGTGTCTCGACCGTGCCCAGCCGACGGGAACCGAGGCGTTCGACATAGCGTTTCGCCCCGCGCAGCGCGGCCTTGTCCGACGAAGGCGCGGCAAGAAGCTCTTCGAGCACCGGTGCGACCAGCGGCTCGAGACTGACCGGTTCGCTGCGCGCGAAAAAGCCCCGTTGCACAGGCGGCTCCGGCAGCACGAGGTCCAGCGTGCTCGCCGTCAGGCCCGCGATTTCGCGCGGCATCACGCCCAAGGGGCCGCTAATCATCGTTTTTTCGGGACGCGCCAGACCTTCGTCGCCGACACGGGCAGCACCATTGGTCAGCACCGTCAGATGGCACTCAGGCATATCGTCGAGATCGGCCAGCGCCTTTCCAAGCCACAGAAGGCTCAGGAAGCCCTGTTCGACGTTACGTTCAAAGAAATTGCTGCCGGGTCGGAAATCCTGCGATTGAGTGACCAGCCAGAAATGGGCGATCCGCTCGGGCAGCGCACCGCGCGCGGCCAGGGCCCCCAGCAGCGCGACATAACCATCGCCCCCCTGTTCGGGCGCAAGCGTATAGCGCCCCTCGCCCAGATCGGCGTAGCCGTCGCCCGCGTGCACAGTGCTGAGCCGCGCACCGGCGGCGCGCAGACGTGCGATCACCGGATCCGCCAGACCGTCCGCATCCGCGAACACAAGCCAGTTCTGCCCCGCCACCGACTGCATCGCGGCCTCGAGATCCGCGTCCACATCGGCGTAGGCGGGGCGCCACGCGGGCACCATGCCCCAATCGGCGATATCGTCGATCCGCGCCAGCGCGGTTTTGGGTGCCTCGGCAACCGAAACCGAGGGTTCGATGAAATAGGCGCTGCGCTGGAAACGGTAGGTCGGCAGCACCACGCGGTTGCGGCGCGCCTCGCCCCAGATCTGCGCCCAGTCCGCCTCCACCCCGCAGGCCCAGAGCCTGCCGATGATCCCCATGAAATAGACATCGTCCGCGATGCTCTGGTCCGGGTGGCGCAGCGTGCTGAGCACCTGCGCGGGCTTGACCGTGGGTGACATCTGCGCCAGCGACGACAGCGCCTTGCCCGGCCCGACCTCGAGGAACACCCGGGCGCTGTCGCGCGACAGGCTGTCGATGCAATCGGCGAAATGCACGGTATGGCGCAGCTGTTCGACCCAGTAGTCGGGATCGGTCGCCTGCTCGGATGTAATCCGCTCTCCCGTCCGGTTGGACCAGAACGGCATCTGCGGGGCCTTCAGATCGAGGGCAGCCAGAAAACCGCGGTACTCAGCGAGGATCGGATCCAGCATCCGGCTGTGCGCGGCGATGTCGATGGCGATGCGCTGGCTGTCGATCCCGTCCGCCGCAAGGCGGGCGGCCAGCGCGGTCAGTGCGGCATCGGGACCGGACACGGCGGTCAGTTCGGGACCGTTCACCGACGCGATGTCCAGATCCTCTGCAAGGTAGGGTTCGATCGCGGCCCGCGACACCGGCACGCTGAGCATACCGCCCGCCGGCACGCTGTCGAACAGCAGCCCGCGCAGGAGAACCAAATCGATCAGATCCTCGAACCGCATCACGCCCGCCAGACAGGCGGCGACGTTCTCGCCCATCGAGTGCCCGACCATCGCCGCGGGCTGCACGCCCCAGGACATCCACAGCTGCGCCAGAGCATATTCGGTGATCGCGATCAGCGGCAGCTGCACCGAGGGCGTCTTGAGCTTTTCGGCCGCCGCTGGCGCGTCCGCCTCCTCGGGCAGCCAGAGCGCGCGGATGTCATACTCAAGCTGCGGTGCCAGATGATCGAGCCCGCGGTCCATAGCATCGGCAAAGACCGGTTCGGTCTCGTAAAGATCGCGGGCCATGCCGGGGTACTGCGCCCCGCCGCCGGGGAACATGAACACGACTTCGGGGTCATCGCCCAGAACGTCGTGGGTAAAGACGCGGCGGGTATCGCCTGCCTCCAGCAGATCGGCGGCTTCGAGGGCGGTTTCGGCAACCACCACACGACGCCGCGCGAAACCGCGACGCCCCTGTTTCAGGGTATAGGCCACATCCGCCAGATCGACGTCGGGATTGGCGCGCAGATAGGCTGCGAGCGCTGCGGTATTCGCGTCGAGCGCCGCCTTCGACCGGCCCGAGATCACCAGCGGATGGAAGGGAAAATCGCTTTCTTCCGATGCGGCCCGCTTGGGCGCTTCGGCGAGGATCATATGCGCGTTGGTTCCGCCCACCCCTAGCGCGTTGATGGCCGCATGGCGCGGCGTGTCCCGCCGGGGCCAGGGCGACAGGCGGTCATTTACCCGAAACGGGCTGCCGTCGAAAGCGATGGCAGGGTTCGGCGCCTCGAACCCCAGCGAGGGCGGCATCGCCTCGTGGTGCAGCGCCAGACCCGCCTTGACCAGGCCCGCCACACCAGCGGCGGTATCAAGGTGGCCGATGTTGGTCTTCACCGAGCCGATGCGACAGAAACCGGTGCGATCGGTCTGCTTGCGGTAGGCTTCGGTCAGCGCCGCGACCTCGATCGGGTCGCCCAGATAGGTGCCGGTGCCGTGGCATTCGACAAGCTCGATCTGGTCGGCGGAAACCTCCGCAGCGGCCAGCGCCAGCCCGATCGCCTGCGCCTGACCGTCGACCGAGGGCGCAAGGTATCCCGCCTTGGCCGCGCCGTCATTGTTGATCGCGGAGCCCTTGATGACCGCCCAGATGTGATCGCCGTCCGCCTGCGCATCCGACAAACGCTTCAGCGCGACACACCCCGCGCCCGAGCCGAAAACGGTTCCCTGTGCGCGGTGATCGAACGCATGGCATTCACCGTCGGGCGACAGGATCTCGTTTTCCTTGAACAGATACCCCCGACCCTGCGGCAGTTCGATCGTCACCCCTCCCGCCAGCGCCATATCGACCTCGCCCGCGCGCAGGGCAGCGGCGGCATAGTGGATCGCGACAAGCGATGTGGAACAGGCCGTCTGGAGGTTTACCGACGGTCCCTTGAGATCGAACACATGGCTGACCCGCGTTGACAGGAAATCCTTGTCGTTGCCGGTGTGGCGCAGCAGGAACATGCCGACATCGTCGACCAGATCGGGGTTCGAGCAGATATTGAAATAGAAATAGCTGCCCATGCCGCAGCCCGCATAGACGCCGATCGGGCCCGGCACGGTCTCGGGCACGTGGCCGGCCTGTTCCATCGCCTCCCACGCGACTTCGAGGAACTTGCGATGCTGGGGATCGAGGATCGCCGCGTCCTTGGGCGAGAAGCCGAAGAAATCGGCGTCGAAAGTCTCGAACCCTTCGAGATCGGCGGCAGCGCGAACGTAGTTGCGCCGCGCGATGGCTTCGGGCGTTTCACCGTTCGCAAGAAGCTCCTGCTCGCTCAATTTCCGGATCGAGGAGATACCGCTGCGCAGATTTTCCCAGTAGGCGTCGAGAGACCCCGCGCCGGGCACGTTCACGGCCATTCCGACGATGGCAATATCTTCATCCGCGCGACTGCTCTCGCGACCCGTGTTGATCATGCTGTATCACCCCGTCGTCCACAATTGCTCAGACTGGAGCCCCCATCGTTACCTACCAAACAAGCGGCTGTTTCCCTACAGTTTTCCGCAACCCGGAAACCAGGAACAGCCCGCTACACCCTTTATTTCATTGACACATCATTCATTTTCAAGGGCTGTCCTGCGACCACAGTAGCACAACAGTCCCACGCATCCACGTTCATTGGCGCCGCATTGATTACAATCCTGCCATATTTTCCAGAATCGACCCATTCTGCGGACCGCGCCGCAGCCCGGTGCAGACGGCTACAGCAGCGTGCGCTGGCTCAGCTTGCGGGGCGCGCCGATGACAGGATCGGCGGAAAAAGCGTATTTGCGGGTCCGCACCGGTCGCGGGCTCAGACGTTCCACATGGCCCAGAATCGCCCCCGCCACCAGCCAGATGAAAGGCGTCAGCGTGGCATTGAGCAGCATATCCGTCATTGTCACACCCAGAACCAGCGACACCGCGCCGATGTAGGGCGAAACCGCCGCCTTGCGGTCGCGCAGCATGCGCCAGGTCAGCAGCAAAAGAGGCAGGGCAAGCAATCCGAACTCGGCCAGATATCCCAACCAGCCGAAGGTCCCGAAAACGATAATCCAGCGCCCGTCGGGGATCGTCATGATCTCGCCGGTTTCGGAATCGCGCACGAGGCTACGGCCCCATCCCGACCATCCGAAGGCCGGTTTTTCCGCCGCGCGCTCAAGCAATTGCGCCTCGTTGTTGAACCTGTATTCCAGCGATTCCGCCCGCGCGGGATTAAGCTGCTGCACCTCGGCCACGATCTCGTCCGTGGGGATCACGCCAAAGTTGCGCAGCATCGGGTAGGTCACCGCGACGATGGCCATGGCCGTCGCCAGATAGATCATCCAGCGGCGCGGGAAAAATAGGACGACGGGCAGCAGGACCAAACCATAGGCAATGGACGCGGCACTTTTGCACAACAGCAGGAACACCAGCATGAATACCGTCACCAGCACCAACTTCCACCGGTCTATCGCAGGCGCAAGACGTGTCAGCGCCGCCGAAGCGATAAGCGCGGTGCATACGAAGATCGCCAGCCACAGACCGTGGGGCAGAAACACGATGGGGCGAAAGCCGCCCGCGCGCATGGTCTGTTCAAAGCTGTGCTGGAAAAACCCGTAGACCAGAATGTTCGTCTGCGGTGACACCATGATCTCGAAGAAGGAGGGCACCGAATAGAACAGCGCCCCCGCCACCAGCGCCACGAGCAATTCGCGCAATCCTGTCTCGCTGCTCAGGAACTGTCGCGCGATCAGGAAGGGCACGACCGTCAGCGTCTGTGCGATCAGGACCGACCCGATGTCGCGCACCGACTGGCCCGGCAAAGCGTCGACCAGAAATAGGATCGGATCGGCGTCGCGCAATACCTCGAACAGGATGGGTTCGCGGTTGGTCAGCACCGTTGGCACCGCGCAGAGCACCAGCAAAAGCACCAGAATCCGCGCAAGCCAGCTTTCGGGGACCAGCCTGACCCGATGCGCAGTGGCAAACAGCAGGATCGCCAGAACGCTGATGTTGGGGATCGACACCTTGTCCAGCGCGGGCACCAGCGGCAGATTGAATTCCGCAAGCGGTGGCAAAAGCAGATACCCGCCGAGGATCGACCAGATGATCGCCCGCTCGACGCGAAGGTTGCGGAACAGCACAAGGCAGACCGCAGGCCAGATCGCCAGCATCAGATATGCAATCGCGTTGGGCATCGTTTTCCTGTGACGGCGTGAGTTCCTTCAAATACACTCTTGGCCGGTTCAAGTCATCAGGCTAGTTTCCCCCAAACGCAGACGCGCGCCGCCCAAAGAGAACCCGCAAACATCAGATATGATTGAACTTTTATCCAATTCAACACCCTGCGGCGGGGCCTTTCTGTGGCATCCGTGCACGGTGCGGCGGTGAAATTCGGACAGGGCCGTTCAGCGGTCGAGGTCAATATCGCGTCAGCCACGCGATTGTTTCAGGTGATCCGCGACCGCTTTGCCCGGAAAGAGGGATTCGCGCTGGCCACGCTGAACCTAGATCACCTCACAAAACTGCCTGTCGATCAGGCCTTTGCCGACGCCTACCGCGCCCACGATCTGGTGGTGGCCGACGGGCGGCCGGTTGTCTGGCTGTCGCGGCTGGCGCGCCGCCCTGTGGCGTTGATGCCGGGGTCCGATCTGGTCATCCCGCTGTGCAATACCGCCGCCGAGATGGATGTGCCTGTCGCGCTGATCGGAAGCACGCAGGATGCGCTGGAGGGCGCGCAGGCGGCATTGCAGCAGTCCGTGCCGGGGCTGGTGGTGTCCTATATCCACGCGCCCGCCTTCGGCTTCGATCCCGTGTCGGACGCGGCGGGCGCGATCTGCGATGCGCTCGACGCCAGCGGTGCGCGGTTGTGCTTCATCGCACTTGGCGCCCCGAAACAGGAGATATTCGCAGCCTTCGCACGCGGTCGCTGCCCGCAGGTCGGCTTCGCTTCCGTGGGGGCCGGGCTGGATTTTCTGTCCGGTCATCAGGTGCGCGCACCGCGGATCATGCGTGCGGTTTCGCTGGAGTGGTTTTGGCGCGCCTTGCAAAGCCCGCGCCGCATGGTGCCGCGCTACGCAAGATGTTTCGCGATCCTGCCGCGCCTGACAGTACAGGCGCTGCGGCAGCGCTGATCACTTGTATTCGATGATCCCGCGCCGCCTGTTCCGCATCTGATCGGTAAGATAGCCCAGCGCGCCGCGCGCCTCGGCAAACTTGCCCAGAACGGTGAAAAAGGCCCACGCCCAGCCGCCGTGCCGTGCAAGGCGCAAGACCTGAACCGGATAGACCAGCAGCCCCAGCAACGCGACCGGACCAGCCACAAGCACGGCACCAGCGATGACGAGCGGCACGCCCGCCCCCCAGACAAGCGCCCTGCGCCTTTCGCGCACCCAGTGCCGTTCGGGCGCTGCACCATGAAGCGCTGCCCCTTCGGCAAAGGCGTAGCCCGCGCGCACCGTCCGGCGCCACCACTGGCCGAATTTCGTGACCTGCGCATCATGCGCCGTCATTTCCGCATCGAGCCGCCAGATGCCCCACCCCGCCTGACGCAGCCTAACGCACAGTTCCGGCTCCTCCCCCGCGATCAGGCTTTCGCGGTAGCCGCCGACACCGCGCAACGGCGCAACCCGCATCAGCGCGTCCCCACCGCAGGCCTTTGCGGCGCCTGGGGGCGTATCCCATTCGCGGTCGATCAGCCGGTTGTAGACGGAGGCATCCGGCGCGATCTCGCGCCGGCGTCCGCAGACGACCGCCACCTCGGGATGCCCCTGAAGGAACTGCCGCGCCGTGGCGATCCAGCCTGCGTCGAGCACACAGTCCCCGTCCAGAAATTGCACCAGATCGGTGCTGTCCGGCAGTGCGGACAGACCCGCGTTTCGCGCCCGCGCCGCGGTAAAGGGCTGGGTCATGTCCAGCTCAACCACGGTCGCGCCAAGCCGCCTGGCCGCTGCGACCGACCCGTCGGTCGATCCGCTGTCGACGTAGATCACGGGCGACAGGCCGCGCAGGCTTTGCAGGCAGGCAATCAGCCGTGCGCCTTCGTTGCGGCCGATCACCACCGCTGCAACGCTCATTGCGACACTTGGGCGATGTGGCGGGTAAAGCTGTCCGAGCGGACCAGAAACCCGCCCTCGTAAAGCGCGTCGATGCCTGTCCAGCGCGCCGCGCTGTCGGCATATAGCGACACATCGGGTGTCTCCTCCAGCACGGCAAGGCGCGCGCGGTCCTCGCCATGGGCAAGGCCGGCGGCCTGTGCGCGATCGCGCGCGGCGCTGTTGCCCGCGAACTTGTAGTGCCGGATCACCGCGCTGAAATCAGCGAGCTTCACCCCCTGTGACAGATGCGGATGCGGCGCGGGCCGGACCTGCGGCCCGTTGAAGATCAGCGGGTGTTTGGTCAGGCAGCACGCCTCTGCGAACACCCGCCCGCGCACCCCGCCAAAGTAGAACTGCAAGGACGCCGACGGCACGGTATTGTCGCGCAACAGCGCTTCGAAGGGGATATCCGGACTGTGATAATCGAAGCGGTCGATCGTCGTGGTGTCGTAGAACCGGAACCGTTCCAGCGATTGCGCAAAGTCGAGGTGCGCCGTTTCGGACAGCGGCGCGTCGGGAAACATCTCGAGCATTTGCGCCATCAGGGCGGTGTCGCCCCGGCCCTCGAGATAGCCGATCAGGCCGGACAGGCCGATCCGGTCACGCCCCTCGAAATCGAACTGCTCGTCCATATCGACATAAAGACACCACCGGTCCGCCCCGTAGGTCTGCGCGGGATAGGCGCGCATCAGATCCTCGAACTGCGCCAGTGGCAGCGCCACGCGGTCGATCACCGTCCCCGGCTCCCGCGCGATCCGCGCACAGGTGCCGTCGGTTGATCCGTTGTCGACAAAAGCAAAGGATTTGATCCCCAGCCGCCGGTAATAGTCGAAAAATGCGTCCAGATGGTACATGCCGTTCCGCACGAGCACGATGGCCAGCACGTCACCTGAGCCAACATCGGATGGATCGCCGTGCACATGTTCCAGCGCACGCGCAAAGCGGCGTCTTCGCTTCCGCTCGGAGATCCGGCGGCGCAGCCGGGTAAGAAGAGAGGGCCGATTGCTCATCCCTTCGGCATTACGGAATTCCGCCGAACCGGTCCAGTGCGGGCAGCGCGGGAGAAGGATTTCCGCAGCACAGGATGTATTTGGGTCGCAGGCCCTAGTGGCGCTTGATGCCCGTCTCCAACGGCGGCTCGGCGATGCCTGCGCCGCGCCTCAGGTCGGGGGTGTAGAATGTCTGCTGCGCCCTGCCCTTCTTTTTGGAGGCGTAAAGCGCGATATCCGCGTCTTCCAGCACGCTCTCGCGGGTGGCGCCAAGGCTGCCCTGTATCCAGACCGTGCCAATACTGGCCGAGATTTTGCAATCGGTCCCGTTGAACGGGATCGGCCTTTCGATGCGCGCGATGATCCGCTCGCCCACGCGCTCCAGCACGTCCAGATCGCCCACGTCCGGCAGAACGACGGTGAATTCGTCACCACCGAGACGCGCCACCACATCCGTCTTGCGGGTCTCTTCCAGCATCACCTTCGCGACCTCCCGCAGCACATGGTCGCCCGCCGCATGCCCCAGCGTGTCGTTCACCGCCTTGAAGTGATCGAGATCGATATGCATCACCGCAAAGGCTCCCCTGGCGTGGATCAGGCGCTCCAGCGTCTGGTCGAGCGCGCGGCGGTTGCGCAAGCCCGTCAGCGTATCGGTAAAGGCCTGCTCCTCCGCCGCAGCCTTGGCGCCCTGCAGGCGCTCGTTCAGCTTCTGGGACGCCTCCATCGCGGCGGTTTTCGCCTCGACCAGATAGAGCATTTCGATCGCCAGATCGGTGGCCGCGAAATCGGCGTTCGTCAGCGCGTAATCCCGCACCGCCTGAAGGATCGAGATCCCGAAAGACAGGTTCACGATATGGCGGCCATGGCCACCGCAGACCATGACCCCTTTCAGCTTGGCGGGCGGGTGGCCCTCAAGTTCCAGATGCAGCTTGTTGTGGCGCAGATTGAGCAGGCTTTTCATCGAGGTCGTGCCGCGCGGGCGCAGCACGTCGAAAGTGTCGAGAAACGGCCGCCCCACAAGCGGCAGGTCCGGGCGCAGCTTCTGGATGGTGGGGCCTGTGTGTACGATCACGCCCTGCGCATCCAGCACCAGATGCATCGGACACAGGATATCCAATACCCTCGTATTCGCAGCCCACGACATCATGAGACACGCTTGCCCAGTTCGAAAATACGACCGTCCGCATATTCCGCCTCGACCAGCTGGATACACACGGTTTCCTGACCGGCGACCGTGCTGTCGATGTCGATCAATGCCAAGGCGCCGTAGTCGTCCGCTATGGCCCGCAGAACACCGGCCATCAGATGCCCGAACCCCGCCACGGGGCAGGCGCAAATCAGCCTGAAGCGCCCCGCGCCATGGGCGTGCAATTCGATCGCCGGAAGATGCAGATCGGCCACCGCCATGCGCGCGCGGTCGGGAAGGTCGTCCAGCGAATGCAGGAAATCCTCGAAGGTGACCCCGCCAAAGCGTAACAATCTGCGCACCGCCTCGGTGTTCGGGTGGGTGACCAGATAGATGCCGATATCTTCCATCAGATCGGCCCGCGATCTGTCCAGCAGCGTGGCCATCGCGTCCAGCACCTTGGGGGTCAGCGCATCATCGTAGGTCAGCATCGCTTCGAAGTCGGGCGGGCTTACCCCTGCCCGTGCCGCCGCTTCGAGCCACTTTTCGCGCCCGTAGCTATCGCGCATGAAGTTCTGGAAACTGCGGTTGATAAGCCCGTGCATGGTTCACCCCTACTCTCACCCACATTTCGTATGGCGCGACAGAGATTAACAGCGCCCTAAACAGGGCCGGCGCAGCGGAAAACTGGTTAAAAATCCGTTGGCGCGCCACCCTCGTCCTTGCGCCGGGCTACGAAGGCACAAAGCTCTTCGCGGATCGCCTCGTCCATCGGCGGCGGTTCGAAAGAGGCGACGATCTCGCGGAACATGTGGTGCGCGCGTTCCTGCGTCCAGACGCCCCCCGCGACCTCCCAGCCCTCGTAGTTGGTCCAGTCGCTCAGAAACGGCTGGTAGAAGGCGGTGGTATAGCGGTCCTGCGTGTGCTGGATGCCAAAGAAATGGCCCTGATTGCCGACCGATTTGATCGCGTCGAGCGCAATCTCATCGGGGCCGGTGGCGCAGATTTCCGGCTGCATGTACCGCTGGATCTGCTGGAGCACCTCGCAATCCATGATGAACTTTTCGGGGCTGGCGATCAGGCCGCCCTCAAGCCATCCCGCCGCGTGATAGACCATGTTGGTCCCCGATTGCACAGCGGCCCAGAGGCTGTTGGATGTCTCCCACATCGCCTGTCCGTCCGGGACATTCGCCGCGCAGACCCCCGACGAGCGCATTGGCAATCCGTAGAAGCGGCACAACTGGCCCGTCATCTGGGTGGCGCGCATGTATTCCGGTGTCCCGAAGGCCGGTGCTCCGGTTTTCATGTCCACGTTCGACGTGAATGTCCCGATGGCCACCGGGCATCCGGGGCGGATGATCTGCGCCAGAACGACGGCGATCAGCGCCTCGGCCAGCGATTGCGCGACGGCGCCCGCCATGGTCACCGGTGCCATCGCCCCGGCCAGGGTGAACGGTGTCACCACCAGCCCCTGACCGCGCCGCGCCAGCCGCATCCAGCCATCCAGCATCGGCTGGTCGTGTTTCAGCGGCGAGGTGGAGTTGATGTTTGTGTACATGCGCGGGGTGGCGTCGAATTCCTCGTGCGTCAGACCTCCCGCGATCCGCACCATTTCCATCACGTCCTCGACCCGCTCCGCACCGAGGCTATAGGCATGCATCGCCTTGTCGGTCAGTGTCAGCTTGTCGAACAGAACATCGAGGTGACGCACCGACGCGTGGATATCGACCGGCTCGACCGGATAGCCGCCCGCGAAGTGGATGCAGTTGAAATACTGGGTCAGCCGCAGCAGATCCTGACATTGCGCCCGCGTGCCCGGCACCTTGCGCCCGAGCGACATATCCCAGTAGTTCGGCGGCGAGGACACGTTGCCGAAAACGAGGTTCCTGCCCCCGATCGTAATCCTGCGGTCCGCGTTGCGTGGGGTCAGCGTGAATTCATGCGGGGCCAGCGCCACGTATTCCATGACCATGTCCCGGCCCATGCGCACATTCTCGCCCGACGTAGCGCAGCCCGCGTCCTTGAGGATTTTCAGGGCTTCGGGGTTCAGGATCTCGATCCCGATTTCCTCGAGAATACGCATGGCCCCGTCGTGGATCGCGGCCACGCCTTCCGGGCCCAGAGGCTCGGTCGGACGGTCGGTGTTGACCGGAGGGCACCATGGCATCTGCTCGATCACCGCGGTTCCGCGCCGTGTGCGGGCGCCTTCACGGCCGCCGCTGCGAGTCTTGCGTCTGGTGTCCACGGTCATGGTCGCGTCCTTGCTGTTTTACACAGCAGGCCCGATCATCCCGCTTTCATCCGCGCCAATCACGACAGAGCTTGTCGTATTTGTGCCCGCCCCGCTGTCAGAGCGTATCCAGCCACGCGGGGATCTGGCCGATGTCATCGAGAACCAGATCGGCCAGGGGGCGCAGCACATCTGCCGTGGCGGCACCGGTCAGCACGGCGACCGTGCGCATTCCCGCCGCGCGCCCCGCCCGCAGGTCGTGGGTGCTGTCGCCGACCATGACAACCGACGCCGGATCCAGATCCATCCGCGCGGCAAAGGCCAGAAGCTGGCCGGGCGCGGGTTTGCCCCCGTGGCCGCTGTCGTATCCGACAATGAAATCGAACAGGGCTGTCACGCCCGCCTCGGCCAGATGGGCGCGCGCGGGTGCTTCGCTGTCGTTGGTGGCGACGCCCAGCTTCAGGCCGCGCTCCCGCAGCCCTGTCAGGAAAGGTTTGAGCGGGATGGCAGGCACCTGCGGCGCCTTGATCGCCTCTTCGTCCAGCATCGCCAGCAGCGCGTCATGGGAGAGGTCGGGAAAGGAGGGCAGCAAGGCCGCGCAGACCTCTCCGGGCGTGCCCGCGATGACGATGCTGTCGCGGGCGAATTTTTCTGCGGCGAGGTCGAACCCGATGGTCTCTCCTATGGCCTGCGCGCGTTCCCGGTCGTTTTGGGTCGCCCTGAGCAGAAAGGATTTCGCCCAGCTTTCCCATGTCGCTGCGAAATCGAAAAGCGTGCCGTCCTTGTCGAAACAGATCCCCGCGACGGGGTGCGCGGTGGTCGTCTGCGCACTCATGTCCAGTGCACTCCTTCGCCGCCCGGAAGGGCGCGGCGCGCTTCGGCCAGCCGCTCTGGCGCGATCGCGATGTCATCGGCGCAGGCAATGATCCATGCATCGTCCATCAGCAGAAAATCGAGCACTGCGGCAAGGAAGGCCGGTGACCCGGCCGAGCTGCGCAGATCGGCCTCGCTTGCGCCCGTGGCACCCAGAAAAACCGGCAGAAGATCGTCATTGGCGACAAGCCAGCCAAGTGCCTGCAAAGCAATCGTTTCCGCGCCCTGATCCTGTTTCGCCATGGGTCTCTCCGACTCCGATACATATCTCAACGCTTTGTTAACCAAATCAGCGCAGAACTAAAGCATTCTCATGATCGCGTTACGAAAGGGGCTGAGGTGCTGGGTAAGATACTCGTGGTCGACGCGATAAGCACAAATCGTATTGTGCTGAAGGTCAAGCTCGCCGGCGCCTTCTACGATGTCCTGCAGGCCGCCTCGGTAGAAGAAGCGATCCTGTGCGCCAGATCGACCCCGCTGGATCTGATCGTGACCGCCCTGTCGCTGCCCGATGGCAGCTCAATCGACCTGTGCAGGCGCATCCGGCAACAACCCCGGCTTGCGCAGATCCCGGTGCTTGCGGTCGGCAACGCGGGCGACGCGGCGACGCGGCTCGATATTCTGGCGGGCGGTGCTTCGGACGTGATGCAGCGCCCGCTGGATGAAACACTGCTGTTGGGACGCGTGCGCAGCCTGATCCGCGCGAACAACACGCTGGCCGAATTTCAGGTCCGCGACGAAACCACTTGCGCGCTCGGCCTCGCCGAGCCGACGGCGGAATTCGTGCGTCCCGGCCATGTGATGCTGGTGGGGGAGGATGCGCGCACGCTCAAATGCTGGGTACGCGACCTGCACCACAACATGAAAAGCAGCTTCACCATCACCCCCCTGAAAGAAGCGATGGCGGTCCTGCACGCGGGGGCGCCTACGGACGCGATCGTCCTCGCCCTGCCCGCCAATGGCGGATCGGGCGACGACTGCCTGCGCCTGATCTCGGCCCTGCGGGCCAGCACGGTGACCCGACACATCGGCGTTCTGACCGTGCAGCAGAAAGAGGACGTGCAGCGCGCGACAACGGCGCTGGACCTCGGGGCCGATGACGTGATGGTCAACGGCTTCGAAAGCCGCGAACTGGCCTTGCGGCTGAAGGTGCTGTTGCGGCACAAGGCGCAGATGGAACGCGTCCACCAGAACGTGCGCACCGGCCTTCAGGAAGTCGTGCACGACCCGCTGACCGGGCTCTACAACCGCCGCTTCGCGATGCCTCATCTGGCGCGCATCCGCGACATGAGCCTGCGTTCGGAACGTGCCTTTGCGGTCATTCTGGGGGATATGGATCACTTCAAACAGATCAACGATGCCTATGGTCATGCCTCCGGCGACGCCGTGCTGGTCGAAACCGCGCAGCGGCTGCGCGACACGCTGAGGGGGGTCGACATGATCGCCCGCATCGGCGGAGAAGAGTTCCTCATGGTCCTGCCCGGATCAGAGCCTGAAACCGCGCACCGGATCGCCGAACGGCTGCGCGCGCAGATCGGCAACCGCAGCTTTGCGATTCCCGGCGCACGCGCGCCCATTACCGTCACGATGAGCATGGGCCTGTCGACGCATACCTTCGACGGAAAGACCGCGCGCTGTCCGGCCGTGGACGAAATCCTCGACAGTGCGGACAAGGCGCTTTACGCGGCAAAGGTGAACGGCCGCAACCAGATCGCGCTCAGCGCACCGCTGCGACGGCCCGCGGCCTGAAGCGCCTGAGGCCGATGCGGCACATACGGGCACCACGGTCGCGATGAACCGGCGGGTCCGCCAGAAAACCGCCGCACCGGCACCTGCCCCAAAATGACGCGCAGCGTGCGCGCCGAACCTAGCGGTCGTCGATCTTTCTGCGGTTTGCGCGCAGCTCCATCATCTCCTCCAGCCGCTGGACATAGGCCCGCCTTTCGTCATCGCTCATGCGGGAAATGCGGGCCAGCCATGCCGCGCTCGTCAGATCCTGGCGCTGGAGCAATGATTCACGCTGGCGCTCAAGCAGAGCGCGCACCGGGGCAGGATCGAAAGGCTCCGCCCGCAGCAGGGAAAACATTTCCTGCATCTGCGCGCGGCGGTCACCGGGGGCTTGCCTGATCGCGCGACGGATCTCGCGGCGGTCCTCACGCCCCAGCGCCGACAGATAGGGCGCCTCGCCGCGCAGCGGTCTGCCGTGCGGCCCGCCACCCTCGTGGAACCGCCACATCGCACCACCCACGGCGGCGGCAACCGCGAGGTTGAGCGCCAGTGAAAGGCCCAGCGCAATCGGCATCCAGCGCCACCTTGTTTTGCCTGTTTGCATCCGCCTAACCCTCTTCCAAATCCCAGGACAGGCTGTAGAGCCCCGTCAATTCCTGATCCTGCGCCAAAACCCCCGCCCTATCCAGCAACGCCAGCGGGTCGAGCCTATCGGCCGGCGGCGCGATCCCGATCCACGCGCCCGCGACCGTTGCCGCGACCAACCCGCCAAGGCCCACCGGCCCGCCGATGGCACGCAGCAGCCGTGGCCAGAGCGCCGCACGCGGCTGGTGGGCAAGCGCAGAATCCAGAACCCGCGCGGCTGCGGCATCGGACAGGCGCGGCGGTGCCGCGCGGGCCGCCGCCAAAAGGTCTTCCAGATCGAATGGGTCAGGTCCTGTCATCTTCATACCCCAATGCTTCGCGTTGTTGCGCCAGATCGGCGGACAACGCCCTTTTTCCACGCGCGGTCAGGCTCTCGACGGCCTCGGTCCCGATCCCGAGTATTTCGGCGATCTCGGTATTCGCCAAGCCTTCGAGATGGCGCAGGACCACCGCCTGTCTCTGCCGTTCGGGCAGTCGCATGAGCGCCGCCTGCAAGGCATCCTCGCGCGCCGCCGCCTGCAACCGGTCGACCGCCGAGGGCGCGGGATCCTCGGGGGCGGCGATGGTGTCCAGAGGCGTGTCGGGGACACGGCGCAAACGATCCGTACACAGATTGGCTGTGACACGGTACAGCCATGTCGATGCCTGCGCGCGCCCGGCCTCCCAGCGCGGTGCCTGTTTCCACAGCCTCACCATCGCCTCTTGGGTGACGTCTTCGGCTTCGGCCACGTTGCCCAGAACCCGATGCGCGTGGGCATACACCCGTGGCGCGAACCGCGCCGACAGAATCCGCGCCGCCGCCACGTCGCCCGCCGCGTAGCGCGCGAGCAAGGCGGCGTCCGCCGATCGTGCCTCTTCGGTTTCGTTCAACGTGTCCACAGGGTATTCCGTCAGCCCGAAGCGTGCGATGCGCAGCCGGATCTGCGCATCCCCTTTTCAATGCGACGGTTCAGTCGCGCGGTTTATGGTTGCCGCGCTCTTTGCCATGGCCGCGCATCTTGGCGAATTCCTCGGCACTTACCGTTCCGTTCCCATCGGTGTCGAGCCGCGAGATCAGCTTGGCGGGATCGCGCCGGCCCTGCATCTCTCCTGCGGTCAACGTACCGTTCTGGTCGGCATCAAGATGGCCGAACATCTTCGCCGCACGGTCCGCGCGGCGCTCGTTTCCCTGCGCGATCATCCGGTCAATCTCGGCAGCGCTCAGGGCGCCATCCCCGTCGGTGTCGAACCGCTCCAGAAGGTGTGCCTTGCGCATCGCCTGCGCGGCAGCGGACAGTTCTTCGGGGGTGACCTGACCGTCGCCGTTTGCGTCCGCCTTGGCGAATCGCTCTGCCGCTGCGGCTGTCAGCTCTTCCGCCGTGATCTGACCGTCGGCGTTGGTATCGAGCCGTTCGAAACGCGCCTGCGCACGGTCGTCGCCTTCGCGGGCATCGGCGGGCATCGCTGTCGCGACAAGACCCGCGGTGATCGCCAGTGCGGTGATGGATTCCTTGAGCATGGTATTCTCCGTTTTCTGGTTGCGCTCCGGGGATGTTCCGCCCCGTTTGCCCTTGTTCTACGACCCGCCGGGCAGTTTCCGTCGCAGAAAATGCACCCGCCGTGGCGTCATCCGTCCCGAGACATTTCGCCACCTTACTTTTCAACACCGCGCACGCCATGTAGATGATACCCAGTGCATCGCAGGATCCTAAAATGACGCAGACCGCAACAGACCCACGCGAAGATGACGCAAGCCGCGCCGCCGACGACGAACGTCAGCGGCTGCCCGCGATGCTGCGCGGATGGCGCAGCCGGTGTCCCAATTGCGGTGCCGGCCCGCTTTTGCACGGTTATCTGAAGGTGCACGACCATTGCGCCGTCTGCGAACAGGAATTCCATCATCACCGTGCCGATGACGGCCCCGCCTATCTGACGATTCTGCTGGTCGGCCACCTCATGGCGCCGCTGCTGCATTTCGTCTTTGTCCAGTGGCGTCCCGAACCGATCACGCTGTTTACGATCTTTGCGGTTGGCACTGCCGGTTTGTCCCTCTACCTTCTTCCCAGACTGAAAGGAGCCCTGATCGGCTTCCAATGGGCCAAGGGCATGGGGGGCTTTGCACCCTCTCCCTGAGACCGAGACCGGCGAGAGGCGCGCATGAGCATCGACAAATCAGCAATCCGCAACGCGGCGACCGTTATCGTGATCCGCAACCGGATGGATGCCCCTGAGATCCTGATGGGTCAGCGCGGCGCCAAAGCCGCCTTCATGCCCAACAAGTTTGTCTTTCCGGGCGGCGCGGTAGACGCCGAAGACGCCGATATCCCGCTTGCCTCGTCGCTTCCCGATGTCTGCGCCGAACGCCTGCGCGAAGACGCCGATTCCGAACTGGCCCATGCGATCAGCGTGGCCGCGATCCGCGAGCTCTGGGAAGAGACCGGCCTGATCCTCGGCGTGCCCGGCACGTGGGAGGGCGATGTGCCGCTGGACTGGCAGACCTTCGCCGCCACCGGCCATGTGCCCCACGCCGCGCCGCTTCAGTTCGTATTCCGCGCGATCACACCGCCCGGGCGCCCGCGCCGGTTCGACGCGCGTTTCTTTCTGGTCGATGTGGATGAGATCGCCACCGACCCCGACGATTTCTCGGCCGCCTGCGACGAGCTGAGCCATTTGCAATGGGTTGCGCTGTCGCGTGCGCGGTCCTTTGACATGCCTTTCATCACCGAAGTCGTTCTGGCCGAGGTCGAAGCCCGCGCGCGGGATTTCAACCCGCCCGAGGCGGTTCCGTTCTTTCGCAACAGCGACGAGGAAAGCCTGTTCCTGCACCTGAAAGGCCATCGCGGCCCCTACGCGCGAAAAGGCTAGATCACGAGGATCAACAGCAGGATCGACGCGACCAGGATCGCCATGCCCAGCCCCTCGCGCAGGGAGATGGTTTCGCGGAAGAACAGTGTCGAGGCCAGAACGCTCAGGATCAGTTCTACCTGCCCCAGAGCCTTGACGTAGGCCGCATTCTGCAGGGTAAAGGCGATGAACCAGCACAGCGATCCGCCCATCGACGTGATGCCGATCCAGAAGGCGACCCGCCGCGCCGCCCAGACGCGGCCGATTTCCCCACGCTGGCGCAGATGCAGCCAGGTGCCCAGGATGACGGTCTGCATCGCGACGACGGCCATCAGCGTGATGCCCGCGCGCAGCAGCGGATCGTCCGACGCCAGCGCCAGTGTCGCGGCACGGTAGCTGACCGCCGAGAAGGCAAACAGCACGCCCGACGCAATCCCCAGCCCCGCGGCGCGGTTGTTGAAATCGCGCCAGTGGACTCCGCGCGCCTGCTGTCCGCCGGACAACAGCAACAGCCCTGCCATCCCCAGCATGATCGCCACCAGCCCCGCACCGCTGACCGTTTCACCCAGCAGCAGAATACCGACCAGCACGGTCTGGATCACTTCCGTCTTCTTGAAGGTGATGCCGACTGCGAAATTGCGTTCCTTGAACAGGGCAACGACGCAAACGGTGGCGAGAATCTGCGAGACTCCGCCCAGTAGACCGAAGGCCCAGAAGCGCAGACCCAGATCCGGCAGGGCGGCACCGGATGAGGTCATGTAGACCGCCAGCAGCACGGCGATGAAGGGCCCGGAATACAAGAACCGCGAGAATGTCGCCCCCGCCGCGGTCAGGGTCGCTGTCGCCAGCACCTTTTGCAGCATGAAGCGCACCGTCTGGAAAATCGCGGCGGCAAGGGTGACAAGGATCCACAGATCGGGCTCGGGCAGGGTCATGGCCGTTCAGTGCCGCAAAACCGGCGCTTGCGCCAGAGCGCAGATGCGCGGCCTTGACTCCGCAGCATCCGAAGAGATCGGCGTGCCGGTGTTGCCCACTGCGGCGGCATGCGCATGGCCGCCGCGCCGCGCCCGCGGCAGAATCACCGGCATTCTGGCATCACCCCATTCCAGACGTCGCGACCCTCAGTCACCTCGGCGCGCCGATGGCGCGGCCCAGCCCGTCGGGCAGAGGAAGGGCTGCGTGTCCTTCCGCGAAACGCACAAGCGCGGCTTCGATTGCCGGGCTCGGTGGCGTGGGTTTGCGTGTCTCCAGACTGACGTGCAAAAGGAAATGCTCGCCGGTTGCCAGCAGGCGATCCCCCTCGAACATCTCGTGCCACAGGTGCATCTTCTTGCCCTGCCCCAGAATGACCCGCGTGCGGATCGTGATCACCGCCCCTGCGAGCACTTCGTCCACGTGGCGGATGTGGGTTTCGGCGGTGAAATAGCTGCCGCCGGAGCGGATATAGTCGGCATCGCAGCCGATGATCGCCATGAACCGGTCCGTGGCATCGGCAAAGGCCTGCAAATACCGCGCTTCGGTCATGTGGCCGTTATAGTCGGTCCAGTCGAGCGGGACCGTGCGGCGGGCGGTCTCGACCGGCGCATCCGCTGGCAGATCGGCGGCGACGGCGCCGTGGACCGTCCCGGCGCGCATCCGCGATTCCTGTTCGTTCAGCAGCGCGCCCGCGCCCCAGTTCTGCGCCTTGAGCCCGCGCATCATCGCCACGAGATTGTTGTCGCGGATACGCTCCAGCGCGCGGATGGAATAGGCGCCCGATTGCGCATCGGACTGTCCCGCGATCAGATCCACCAATTCCTCGGTAAATTCGGGCACATCCATCAACTTGGTCCATGGCCATTTCAGCGCCGGACCGAATTGCGCCATGAAATGCTTCATGCCCGCCTCTCCGCCCGCAACGCGGTAGGTCTCGAACAGGCCCATCTGCGCCCAGCGGATGCCAAAGCCGTAGCGGATGGCGTTGTCGATTTCCTCGGTGGTGGCGATGCCGTCCTTGACCAGCCACAGCGCCTCGCGCCAGACCGCTTCGAGGAAGCGGTCGGCCACATGGGCGTCGATCTCTTTCTTCAGGTGCAGCGGGTACATGCCGATGCCGGTCAGGATCTCCTTGGCGGTGTCGACGAGGCCAGCGTCGACCGCATCGGTCGCAACCAGTTCAACCAGCGGCAGAAGATAGACGGGGTTGAACGGATGCGCGACCATGATCTGGCCCGGCCGTGTGGCGTTCTGCTGCAATTCCGAGGGCTTGAACCCCGAGGTCGACGATCCGATCACCGCCCCCTCGCCGCAGGCGGCCTGTATCTGCGCAAAAGTGCCATGTTTCAGATCCAGCCGCTCCGGCACGCTTTCCTGTATCCAGTCGGCGCCTGCGACGGCTTCTGCAATCGTGGCGTGAAAGCTGATCGCCCCCTCGGCGGGCAGCGCGAGATCCGTGAGCCCCGGCAGCGACCTGCGGGCGTTGGCCATCACCTCGCCCACCTTGCGTTCCGCCTGCGGGTCGGGGTCGTAGATCCGCACCTGCCAGCCATTGAGAGCGAAGCGCGCGGCCCAGCCGCCGCCGATCACGCCACCGCCGATAATCGCAGCCGTTTTCGTCATTTCACCACCTTCAGATCTGTCGTCTTGTATCCGTTGAAATCGAGGATCTCGCGCGCCGCGGCGATGCGGTCCGCGCCGCCCGTGCGACCACGGTCGATGATCCACGCGAATGTCCCGTCGGGATTGCCCAGAACCGCAGTGCGGAACCCTTCGTCAACCCACAGGACCCATATCGCACGCTGGCGGCCATCGGGCATCCGGACGATGTATTGCCCCGGTCCGACAGCACGTGTCTCGAGGGTTTGTGCAACCGAGGTACATACACCCGCCGCATCGCAGGCCTGCGCCCCGAGCCGCAGCGCGGGCCCCGCCGGAGTCTGGCGCAGGGAAAGCTGTTCGAACGCCTCGCGCGCCGGCAATACGGCGCGGACGTACCAAAGGCCCGCAAACCGTGCCTCGTCGTAGCGCGAGGTGATGCCGATGGGCACGGACCGGTCGCGGTATCCCGGACCGGTCTCGACCGCGCTGTCCGGCGGCGCGTTGCACGCGGCCAGCAAAAGTGCCGCGCACACCGCCGCTGCCCTCACTTCGGGGCCCGTTTTTGCAGACCCAGACGCGCGCGCACCTCTTCGGGGCCGATCAGCGTCGCCCCCAGCCCCTCGATGATCCCCCGTGCCTTTTCCACAAGCTGCCAGTTCTCGGCAAGCACACCCTTTTCGAGCCAGAGGTTATCCTCGAGCCCCACGCGCACGTGGCCGCCCGCCAGAACCGATGCCGCGACATATGCCATCTGGTTGCGCCCCAGACCAAAGGCCGAGAAGGTCCAGTCCTCGGGGACGTTGTTGACCATCGCCATGAAGGTATTCAGATCGTCCGGCGCGCCCCACGGCACCCCCATGCACAGCTGCACAAGTGCCGGACTGTCGAGCACGCCGTCCTTGACCAGTTGCTTGGCGTACCACAGATGGCCGGTATCGAAGGCTTCGATCTCGGGCTTCACGCCAAGGTCGGTCATCATCCGGCCCATGGCCGTCAGCATCCCCGGCGTATTCGTCATCACATAGTCGGCTTCGGCAAAGTTCATCGTGCCGCAATCGAGCGTGCAGATTTCCGGCAGGCACTCGGCGATGTGGACCAGACGCTCGGTCGCGCCGATCATATCCGTGGCGTCCTCTTTCAACGCCATCGGGTTCTCGACATCCCCGAACACGATATCTCCGCCCATGCCAGCGGTCAGGTTCAGAACCACGTCGGTGTCGCTGTCGCGGATGCGCTCGGTCACTTCGCGGTAGAGCGCGGGATCGCGGCTGGGCGTGCCCGTTTCGGGGTCACGCACGTGGCAATGCACCACCGCCGCACCGGCCTTGGCCGCTGCGATGGCGCTCTCGGCGATCTGTTGCGGCGAGCGCGGAACATGGTGGCTGCGGTCTTGCGTGGCCCCCGATCCGGTTACGGCACAGGTGATGAACACCTCGCGGTTCATGGCAAGTGGCATATCGGTCTTCCCTTCCTGTTTCGCCGCAGCATGGGGGAGGACCGCGCAGGTTTCTATCCCCCAGAGGCGCTTTTTTTCCGGCCCGTTTCATGCGCGGGCGCGCGTGGATCAGTAGGGCATGGGATGGGCGCGATGGGCCTTATCGAGGTCGGCCAGCACGTCATCATCGAGGTCCAGATCGAGCCCCTTCAGAATACGCTCAAGCTGGTCGAGTGTCGTCGCCCCGAAAATCACCGATGCCATGAAGGGCCGGTCACGCACAAAGGCCAGCGCCATATGCACCGGATCCAGCCCGTGCTTTTGGGCCACGGCGACATAGGCCGCTGCCGCAGGCCCCGCGCGGTCGGTCATCCGCCCACCGAGGTCGTTGTTCAGCGACAGGCGCGACCCTTCCGGCACCGCACCGTCGAGGTACTTGCCCGTCAGCAGTCCCGCTGCCAGCGGCGAGAAGCTCAGCATGCCGATGTCCTCGTTGCAGCACGCCTCGGCCACGTCGGTATCGGCCAGTCGGCACATCAGCGAGTATTCGTTCTGCACCGTCGCCACGCGCGGCCCCGCGCCGCGTTCGGCCGCCTCGGCCCATTGCGTCAGGCCCCAGGCGGATTCGTTGCTCATCCCGAAGGCGCGGATGCGGCCCTTGTCGACTTCGCGCTGCAACGCGCCAAGGCAATCGTGCATGTTCTGGACCGTCTCGGCGCGGTTCTGGGCGGAGGGATCATATGTCCAGTTCTTGCGGAACATATAGCTGCCCCGGTTTGGCCAGTGGAACTGGTAGAGATCGATGTAGTCGGTCTTGAGCCGCCGCAGGGAGCCTTCGATCGCTTCCGGTATCGTATCGGCGGTGATCGGGGCCCCGTTCCTTACGGCCTCCAGCCCCTCGCCGGAATGTTTGGTCGCTAGAACGACGCTGTCGCGTTTGCCGACGCGGGCGAACCAGTCGCCGATGATCTCTTCGGTGCCGCCGATGGTTTCCGCGCTGACCGGGTTGACCGGATACATCTCTGCGGTATCGATGAAATTGATGCCTGCCGCCAGCGCGCGGTCGATCTGCGCGTGCCCTTCCGAAGCATCGGTCTGCGTGCCGAATGTCATCGACCCCAGGCAATACGCGGAAACCTCTATGCCAGTACGGCCCAATGTGTTCATCTTCATTCTGGCACTCCTTTGAATTTGCGGCGCCAACCTAACCACGCGCGCCCGCGCGACAAGCGGAATTGGCCCCGCCGCGAAGATTTTCGATAATCTTGCAGCCAATGCGACAAATCGGGTCGGTTTTGGCTATATTTCCGGATCACTTCGGCGCATTCAGAGAAGATGCGCATGTTGATTTCCTTCGGGGCCCTTTTCCTATCGGTCGCCCTATTGCAGCTCAGTTCAGGCGGTGTCGGGCCGCTTGACGTTCTGTCGGGCGGGGCGCTGGGATTTTCACGGCAAGAGATCGGCTTTCTCGGGTCGGCGCATTTCTTCGGCTTTTTCATCGGTTGCTGGATCGCGCCGCGCCTTCTGGGCAGCGTCGGACACAGCCGCGCCTTCGCCGCGTTCACCGCATCGGGCAGCATCGGGCTGATCGGGCATATGATGATCGTGGATCCCTACGCCTGGGCGCTGATGCGGATGGCTTCGGGGCTGTGCGTGGCGGGCTGCTACACCGTTGTCGAGGCTTGGCTGCAATCCAAGGTCACCAACGAGACGCGGGGCCGGGCCATGGGCACCTACCGTATGGTCGACATGACCGGCAGCCTCGGGGCGCAACTGCTGATCGGGTTTCTGGCACCCGCGAGCTATATCTCCTACAACCTACTCGCCATCCTGTGCTGTGCGGCGCTTTTGCCGATCACCATGACAAAGGTCGAGCAGCCGCAGACGCCCGCCTCGCCGCGGCTGCGTCCGGCGCTGGCCTATACCCGGTCGCCCCTTGCGGTGGCGGGCGTGATCGTTGCCGCGCTGTCGAGCGCGTCTTTCCGCATGGTCGGGCCGATCTACGGACAGGAAGTCGGGCTGAGCGCGGGCCAGATCGCGTGGTTTCTGGGGGCATTCGTCATCGGCGGGGCCTGCGCGCAGGTGCCCGTGGGCTGGCTCGCCGACAAGTTCGATCGCCGCTGGGTGCTGATCTGGCTGTCGGTCGCGGCGATCGCCAGCTGTGCGGTGACGGTCACCGCGTCGGACAGCGGTTATTGGGGGGTGATGCTGGCGTCGGGGCTGTTCGGCCTGACGACGTTCCCGATCTATTCGGTAGCCGCCGCCCACGCCCATGATTTCGCCAGTTCCGAAGAACGGGTCGAGCTCTCCGCGGCTCTGATGTTCTGGTTCGCGATGGGCGCAATCGCCGCGCCCTATGTGGCATCGGTGCTGATTGAACTTTATGGCCCGCCTGCCCTCTTCGCGATGCTGGCGGCAGGCCACGCGGTGCTGATCGTCTTTGGCCTGATCCGCATGCGTGCCCGGCGCGGTGGCGCCCCGCGCACCCGCTATATCCCCGGCCTGCGCACCACCTTCGTCATCGGGCGGCTGACCGGCCGCCTGCGCGAGGACGCGCGGCGGGACTAGCCACTGCCCCGACCCCCTGCTAAACCGCGCCCAGACAAGCAAAGGCGCGGAATATGGCACGGCACCTCATCACTTCGGCGATCCCCTACATCAACGGGATCAAGCATCTGGGCAACCTCGTCGGCAGCCAGCTGCCCGCCGATCTCTATGCGCGGTTCCAGCGCCTGCGCGGCAACGAGGTTCTGTTTCTGTGTGCAACGGACGAACACGGCACGCCCGCCGAACTGGCTGCCGCCAAGGCGGGCAAGCCCGTGGCCGACTATTGCGCCGAAATGTATGCGGTACAGGCCGACATCGCCGACCGCTTCGGGCTGAGTTTCGATCACTTCGGGCGCTCCTCGTCGGAGCAGAACAAGAAGCTGACCCAGCATTTCGCGGGCGCGCTGGCCGATCAGGGCCTGATCGAGGAAGTCGAGCAGCGCCAGATCTACAGCCAGACCGACGGCCGCTTCCTGCCCGACCGCTATGTCGAGGGCACCTGCCCCAACTGCGGGTTCGAGGATGCGCGCGGCGACCAGTGCGACAACTGCACCAAGCAGCTTGATCCCGAGGATCTGATCAATCCGCGCTCGACCATTTCCGGCGCGACCGATCTGGAGATGCGCGAAACCAAGCACCTGATGCTGCGCCAGAGCCAGATGAAGGACCAGCTGTCGGACTGGATCGCGTCCAAGGCCGACTGGCCGGTGCTGACCACCTCGATCGCCAAGAAATGGCTGACCGACGGCGACGGCCTGCAAGACCGGGGCATCACCCGTGACCTCAACTGGGGTGTGCCGGTGAAACGCGGAGACGCCCAGTGGCCCGGCATGGAGGGCAAGGTGTTCTACGTCTGGTTCGACGCACCCATCGAATATATCGCCTGTGCGCAGGAATGGGTCGATGCGGGCAAGGGCACCGACTGGGCCCGCTGGTGGCGCACCGACAAGGGCGCGGACGATGTGCGCTACACCCAGTTCATGGGCAAGGACAACGTGCCGTTCCACACGCTGAGCTTTCCGGCCACGATCATGGGCTCCGGCGAGCCGTGGAAGCTGGTCGACTACATCAAGTCGTTCAACTACCTGAACTACGACGGTGGCCAGTTTTCAACCTCGCGCGGGCGCGGGGTTTTCATGGATCAGGCGCTGGACATCCTGCCCGCCGACTACTGGCGCTGGTGGCTGTTGTCGCACGCGCCGGAAACGCAGGACGCCGAATTCACATGGGAGAATTTTCAGGCTTCGGTGAACAAGGATCTGGCCGACGTGCTGGGCAATTTCGTCAGCCGGATCACCAAATTCTGCCGCTCGAAATTCGGTGAAGCAGTGCCCGAGGCCGGAGAATTCGGGCCCGCCGAAGAAGCGCTGATCGCCGATCTGGCGGAACGGGTGAAACGCTACGGTGCAGCCATGGAAGCGATGGAAGTGCGCAAATCCGCCGCCGAATTGCGCGCGATCTGGGCTGCGGGCAACGAATACCTGCAAGCCGAAGCGCCATGGACAACCTTCAAGACCGACCCCGACCGCGCAGCGGCACAGGTGCGTCTGGCCCTGAACCTCATCCCGCTTTACGCCACCTTGGCAGCGCCCTTCATCCCCGAAGCCTCCGCAAAAATGCTGACGGCCATGGGGGTCGAGAACGAAGGATGGCCCGAAGACGTCCCCGCCGGCCTCGCCCGTCTTGCGCCCGGCCACGCGTTCGAGGTACCGGAGGTTCTCTTCGCCAAGATCACGGACGAGCAGCGCGAAGACTGGCAGGAGCGGTTCGCGGGCAAGCGGGACTAGACCAGCGGCCATCAACGCGACCGCTATTTCCAAACTGCGGGACCGCGCCGGGGGCAATCGTTCCCGGCAGGTGCGCCCCCTTTGCCTGCGCAGGCCAGCGGGCCAGAATTCGCACACCCGCGCCCGTTCAATTTACAAAAGCGGTGGCGCCGGAAGGCTCGTCAGATTTCGGCGTGCCAAAGCTCGATAAACACCCTCTTGTCATCCGCTACGGGGGAATATGCGGTTCCGAAAAGAACCATGTCGCCGTATCCGGCGTGCGCGCCGGCGGGCACTTCAAGCTCCGCGCGGGTCCGTCCGAAATAGCCGCCTTCGGGCTGTGGCACCATGCGTCCGGCGTTATGCACCATCATCACGGTCCCGTCTTCGAGTTCGAGGAAATAACGCGCCTCGACCTCATATGTGCCATCGACGAGGCGGCGGGCAAAATCGGCCCCGCCGGGCAGGATCCTCGCCCGCCATGTCGCGGATACCGCCTCGCCCCCGGTGATCGGAAACAGGGCGCGTCCGGTTCCCCGGGTCGTGTCGAATTCGGTCGCGGGGCCGATCTCGGCCCGGATGGAGCAAACCCGCGTCAGGCGCGGATGGCCGGGTGACATGGACGCACCAAGCGTCGTCATGTCCGGGCAGTCGTCTTGCATGTGTCTCGTCTCCTTCAGGAAGCGCGGGAACCCCTCGCCACGCGGTGGCGGATGCCGGACCGCAGCGATGTTTCCGCAACTGATTGCGCCCCCTGAGCAGATGCGATGCGCCAGGGTCGCGTCATCGAAAATATGGTGCAGGATGAGCGAGATGCGCAAGCGCCACGTTTCCGCTGCGGATCGTGCAGCGCCCCGAGATCAGGGTAAACGACGGTTGCGTCGCCAGATACCGGTGCGCCGGCATCCCGTCGAACGCCACGTTCCGCAGGGCGCCGCCCCCGCGGCGAAGGCGCCCCGCAAACGGTTTCGGACGGCCCAGTCTGCCCTTGCCGCACGCCTTTTCCCTGTCCAAATGCGCGCCCGCGGCTTATACCTAGCGAAAAACCGAAAGAGGCCGCGCATGACCCCAAAAACCATTTCTATGCTGGCAGTTCTTTGCCTGACGGCCACCTGCGGCAGCATCGCCACCGACCGCGTCTTTGTCGAGCGGACGGGCCCGGACGAGCTTCTGAAACTGCGCGCGGGGCCAAGCCTTCAGTTCAACGTCATTCTCGGCTTGCCGGACGGCACCGCCCTCAACCAAAAGAGCTGCGTCACCGAGCTGGGACAACGCTGGTGTCTGGTGTCGCTTGCGGACGCGCCGGGGATCTCGGGCTATGTCTCAGCGGATTATCTGTCGGGCGGCTGAGACCCGCAAAAGGCTCGCACGACCGGTTTCTTCGGGCTGGTACCTGCGGCCGGACTCGAACCGGCACGGCCCCTTCGGGCCTAGAGATTTTAAGTCTCCTGTGTCTACCATTCCACCACGCAGGCATGGGCGCACCATACCCGTCCGCGGTGCGGTGTAAATGTCAGATATCTTCGCCTTCGGGGCCCAGCGGCTGGCCCGGTTCCAGCAAAGCCGCCTCTCCCAGCCACGGGTTGTTGTCGACCGCTTCCAGCATCTGCTTGCGCGCTTCGGCAAGGCGGCCCATCTGCATCAGCGTCAGCCCCCTGCCCGATTGCGCCCCCACATGGCGCGGCTGCAGCTCCAGGGCGCGGTCGAGATCGACAAGCGCCGCTGCGTAATCCTCGCGCAGATAGCTGACGAATGCGCGCTGGTTCCAGCCCTCGGCGTAATCCGGGCAGTAGTCGGTCAGCGCGGTGAAGTCGCCGTAGGCGCCCAGCAGATCGAACACATCGCGGCGGCGCATACCACGGTCCAGCAAATCCTGTGCGCCCTGGTCCGGCGCTCGAAGCCACAACCGCCACATGGCATCGGATGCCTCGCGCCCTTGGGTGAAATTTTCGGCACCGTTCGCCTGCGCGATCAGCGTATCCAGTTCCGCCTCCACGTCCGGAGCGGGCGGACAGTCCGCCGCGACGGCTTGTGCCGTCAGCAAAACAAGGGCCAGTGGGAATTTCTAGAATGGCGCGCGCTGACGCTTGGTCAAGAGCGGGCCGTCACATCGTGTCGGTGAGCATCACTTCCTTGACCGATTCCATCGCCACGTAGGTAGAGGTGGACGCGACATGTGGCAGGGTCGATATCCTGTCGCCCAGAACGCTTCGATAGTCGGTCATGTCGCGGCAGCGGACCTTCAGCAGATAGTCGAAATTCCCTGCGATCATATGCGCTTGCTCGATCTGCGGAACCCGTGCCACGGCAAGGTTGAAGGCCTGCAGGGCGGCCTCGCGCGTGTCGCTCAGCCGGACCTCGACAAAGGCGACGTGATCCAGCCCCAGACGGATGGGATTGAGCATCGCACGGTATCCGATGATCACCCCCTGCTCTTCAAGCCGCCGCAACCGCGCCTGTGTGGGCGATTTGGACAGACCGATGCGCTTGGCAAGGTCGGTGATACTGATTCTGCCGTCCTCGGCCAGAGTGGTGAGAATCGCTTGATCGAACCGATCCAGATCGGAAGCAACTTGCACTGCGAAATCCTCTCGACTCTGATCGGTTTGACTGGCCTCTGGCCCATGTTGAGGCAACATGACTGCAAACTTTCCGGTATGCTAGTAAAATCTCGTAACATGGAGACTTCTGATGGCGCGTGATACTGCGCGCACGCATTGATGCGAACGCTTACGCCGACCCCGATGAGGTGCTTGCGCGGCGGGTCGAAACAGCCGATCTGAGCAATACGGATCGCGCGGCCGGCATGGGCCTCAACGTGGATGCCAAGGAAGCAGACCGTCTGGGTCTGTCGCTCGATGTGATCGACGCGGTCATGGGCGAGGCCGCGCTGGCCGGTTGGGACGGCTTCGGCATCGTGGTGCAGGCCTACGGCCCCCGCGCGGCCGATGTGATCGACGCATTGTATGAAATGTCCGAGTGGATCCATGCCGGCAATATCTATATCAATCGCAACCAGATTGGCGCCATTGTCGCGTCCCAGCCTTTCGGCGGCGAAGGGCTGTCGGGCACAGGCCCCAAGGTCGGCGGCCCGTTCTACATGGAACGGTTCGAAGGCCCCGATACCCGCGAGGATGCGCCGGACGGGGCTGGTAAGACCGCAAGCCTGCCCGCCCTGCCCAATGAGGTGTCGCAGATCCTGCTGTAGACGACATCGCTGCCCGGCCCGACCGGGGAGAGCAACCGCCTGTCGACGCAGCGCCGCCCCGCGGTGCTGTGCCTTGGCCCCTCGGAAGAGGCAGCCTCGCGGCAGGCGCAGTTGATCCGCTATGGTCGGTGTCGCAGTCGAGGCCACCGCATCGGGGGGCAACGCGGCCCTTCTGGGGGCCAGCGCCTGATCGCAGGCGCGCCACGCTGAACACCCCAAGACCCGGTGTCCCGAAACGGATGTCGGGTCTTTTCGCGCGGTGCTGCAAACTGTCCCTGCGGCGTTGCAGCACTCTTGACCCTCGCGGGCGGATGCCCGACCTTCCGGCGCATGTTTCCGATCCGCGATCACAATCCTTCGGGGCGAATCCCTTTCGTCACCTATGCGCTGATGGCGCTGAACATCGCGGTATTTGTCTTCATGCTGCCGATCTCGGACAACGAGCGCGCCTTGGGGCAATTCTATTACGACTGGGCGCTTCTGCCGCGCCGCGTGATGGCGGGCGACGGCCTGTCCGGGCTTGTGACCTCCACGTTCCTGCACGGCGGGTTTCTGCATCTGGCGGGCAACATGCTGTTTCTCTGGATTTTCGGCGACAACGTCGAGGACGAGATGGGCCATCTGCGCTACTTTGGCTTCTACCTCGTCGCCGGGGTTGCGGCGGGTCTGTTCCACGTCGTCGCCGACCCTGCGTCCTATGTGCCCACGGTGGGGGCCTCCGGCGCGATCGCCGGGGTCATGGGGGCGTATCTGTTGCTGTTTCCGAAGGCGAAGGTCGATATCCTGATCATCTTCATCGTGTTTTTCCGTATCTTCCCGATCCCTGCATGGATCATGCTGGCCCTGTGGTTCGCGATGCAGTTCGTCGGCGGCATCGGATCGGTGCCCGGCACCGGCGGGGTTGCCTATTGGGCCCACGCGGGGGGCTTTGTTGCGGGGATGGCGCTGGCCGTTCCGCTCTGGCTGGCGCGCGGTGGCCCGCGCTTCTGGCAGGCCAACCACGGCCACCCCCCACACCCCGAGGCCAGCTATCCCGCCCTGCCCAGCCGCATTCCGAAGGTGAAGCGTAGATGAAGATCACCGCCACCTGCCACTGCGGTGCCTGCGCGCTGACCGCCGATCTGCCGCGCGGCCTGTCGGATGCCGCCCGCTGCACCTGTTCGTTCTGCAAACGCCGTCAGGCCGCCGCGGTCACCGCGACAACCGCCAGCCTTCGGGTGACCAGAGGCGCGGAGAACCTCACCCTCTATTCATGGGGCACCCACACCGCCAAACACTATTTCTGCAAGACCTGCGGCATCTACCTCTACCACCAGCGCCGGTCCGACCCTGCCCAATGCGGGGTGAACCTTGGCTGCATAGAGGGTGTAAAGACGTGGGAACACGACCCGGTCCGCTGGACGGACGGGATCAACCACATTGCGGACCGGACCTGATCAGCCGCGCACGGCCTTTGCGAAGCTGCGGAAAATAGCCTCGTTCGCGGCGATAACCTCGCCGTCCTCCAGAATATTGCCCTCGGGCTTGATCGCCTCGACCAGACCGCCTGCCTCGCGCACGATGATCAGGCCGGCGGCCATGTCCCACGGGTTCAACCGCCGCTCCCAGAACCCCTCGTAGCGGCCCGCCGCCACATAGGCGAGGTCCAGCGCCGCAGAGCCCCACCGCCGGATCCCCGCACAGGAAGGCGCAAGCCGCGCGATGTCCTGCAAGGTTGTCGGCAGATCGGCACGCCCGCCGAACGGGATCCCGGTGGAGAAGATCGATTCGATCATCTTCGACCGGCTCGACACCCGCAGACGGCTGTCGTTCATCCACGCGCCCGCGCCTTTTTCGGCAAAGAACATCTCGTCCTTGGCAGCGTCGTAGACGCATCCGGCAACGACCTGGCCCTTGTGTTCGAGGGCAATGGAAATCGCCCAGTGCGGCAGCCCGTGAAGAAAGTTCGTGGTCCCGTCCAGCGGATCGACGATCCAGCGCCGGGTGGGATCCTCCCCATCCTCACCGCCCCCTTCCTCGGCCAGCCAGCCGTAGGTCGGACGCGCGCCGCGCAGTTCTTCCTTGAGGATCTTCTCGGCGTTCAGATCGGCACGGCTGACGAAATCGCCAGCGCCCTTCATCGACACCTGCAGGTTTTCGACTTCCCGAAAATCCTTTACCAGCGCCCGCCCCGCCTTGCGCGCGGATTTCAGCATGATGTTGAGGTTTGCGCTACCAACCATGGCACGGGCCTTTCTGTTTCGTGAATATCGCCTCTTAGGCGCTTGACCAGCGAAAGCCAAGGGGGTGACGCAGCGTGTCGCCTGTGCGATGTCCGTTCTGCGGGAGGCTGTTCCGCAACCTGAAAATCGCGAGAGGAGACCCCATGTCCGACAAAATGAAACAGATCGTGCTCGCCAGCCGCCCCGACGGCGCGCCCCGGCCGGAGAACTTCCGCCTCGAAGAAGGCGATATCTCGACGCCGAAGGACGGCGAGGTTCTGGTGCGTGTTCATTACATGTCGCTCGACCCCTATATGCGCGGACGCATGGACGACGCGAAATCCTACGCCGCTCCGGTGCCGATCGACGGCAAGATGGAAGGCGCCGGCGTGGGCGAAGTGATCGCCTCCAAGGCCGATGGCCTCAAGGAAGGCGATTTCGTCATGGGCGGCATGGGCTGGGCCACACATGCGGCAATTTCCGCCAAGGCGGTTACGAAAATCGACCCCGACACCGCACCGATCACCTATGCGCTGGGGGTTCTGGGCATGCCGGGTCTCACAGGCTGGTTCGGCCTCACCGAACACGGCCGCCCGAAAGAGGGCGAAACGCTGGTCGTCGCCGCCGCCACCGGGCCGGTCGGCTCGATGGTCGGGCAGGTCGCTAAATCGATGGGCTTGCGCACCGTGGGCATCGCCGGCGGCGCGGACAAATGCAAACTTGCCAAGGACCACTTCGGCTTTGACGACTGCCTCGATCACCGCGCCTACGACGACGCGTCATCGTTGCAAGCGGCCCTCAAGGACGCCTGCCCGAAAGGCATCGACATCTACTTCGAAAACGTCGGCGGCAAAGTCCTCGAAGCCGTCCTGCCACTCATGAACCCGCACGGGCGCATCCCCGTCTGCGGCATGATCGCATGGTACAACGAAGGCGGCCTTGGCGCCAACGCCCGCGAAGGGGCGCTGACCGCGCCGAAACTCTGGCGGACCATCCTCGTCAACTTCCTCAGCGTGAACGGCTTCATCATCTCCAACCACTGGGACCGCATGGGCGACTTCCACAAGGCGGTAGCCCCGATGATCGCGGACGGCCGCATCAAGGTGCAGGAAGACATCACCGACGGGCTCGAAAACGCGCCCGAGGCCTTCATGAAGCTGCTGACAGGCGGCAACACCGGCAAGGCCATCGTCAAGCTGATCTGATACCGCACCGGGGACCGCTCCGCAGGAGGTGCGCGGCGGTCCTTTTCCATTTTGCCTTTAAACTCAATCCCGCACCCGCGGCGCTCACAGCGACTGCAATTTGCGGGCCTCGGTGCCCGCAAGTGCCAGAAATTCCTGCACGAAAGGCTTTTCGCGGTCCTCGCTGCGGATCGCGGCATAGAGCCTGCGGGTGATACCCTCAGCGGTCAGCGGTCGGGTCACGTAGTCGGACGAATATTTCACCTCCCGCACCACCCAGTCCGGCAGGACCGACACGCCGCGATTGGACGCCACCAGCAACAGGATCACCGCCGTCAGCTCAACCTGCCGGATCACGGCAGGCTCGACCTTGGCGGGGATCAGAAGCTGGCTGAACACATCCAGACGGGTCCGCTCCACCGGATAGGTAATCAGGGTCTCGCCGCGGAAATCATCGGCTTCGACAAAGGGTTTGGCCGCGAGCGGGTGGGTACTGGCGGCGACGAAAACCGCCCGATAATCGAACAGTTCGATGAACTCGACACCGGCGATCTCCTCGGGGTCGGAGGAGATCACCAGATCGACTTCCTCGCGCCGCAAGGCGGGAAGCGCGTCAAAGGCCAGCCCGGGCCGGATGTCCACGTCAACCTCCGCGAACCCGCGCCGGAACTGTTCGAGCACGGGAAACAGCCATTCGAAACAGGCGTGGCATTCGATGGCGATATGCATCCGCCCGGTGCTGCCATCGCGCAGTCCCTCGAATTCTTCCTGCAACGCCTCGACCTGCGGCAGCACCTGCTGCGCAAGCTTCAGCAGCCGCTGGCCCGCGGGCGACAGTTTCAGCGGTTTCGAACGCCGCACGAAAAGCTCCACCCCCGCCTGATCCTCAAGGCCTTTGACCTGATGGCTCAGCGCGGATTGGGTAATGTTCATCATTTCTGCGGCCCGTGCGAGCCCCCCGGCCTGATAAATGGCCTGAATGGTACGCAGATGACGGAACTCGATATGCATATGAGGTGGAACTCATGTTGAAGATGAAAGTTATGAATTTGTCTCACATCCCATCCTGTGCGACAAGGGATCAAATCAACGAGGGTTCATCATGACCGCACCGTCCGTCTCTTTCGAAGTCTTCCCGCCAAAAACCGTAAATGCGGCGTTCAACCTGTGGGATACGGCCCAGGCGCTTGCGCCGCTCAATCCGCGCTTTTTCTCTGTTACCTACGGCGCGGGCGGCTCGACACGCGATCTTACACAGGATGCAGCCCATACACTGCGCCGCACGTCGAAGCTGCCGGTTTCCGCACATCTGACCTGTGTGGGGGCCACGATGGAAGAGACCATCGAGGTCGCGGAAGGCTTCCACGAAGCGGGCGTGACCGAGATCGTCGCCCTGCGCGGCGATCCCCCGGCAGGCGAGAAACGCTTCACCCCGCATCCGGGCGGCTTTGCCCATTCGGTCGAACTGATCGAGGCGCTGGCGCTGATGGACAAGTTCACCATCCGCGTAGGTGCCTACCCCGACAGCCACCCCGACGCCGCCAGCCAGCACGCGAATATCCAGTACCTCAAGCGGAAATTCGACGCCGGCGCGGACGAGGCCATCACACAGTTCTTTTTCGAGACAGAAAGCTTTCTGCGCTTCCGCGACCAATGCGTGGCTGCCGGTATCGACAAGCCGATCGTGCCCGGCATCATGCCGATCGCGAACTGGAAATCCGCGCGTCGCTTCGCCGAGGGCTGCGGCACGAAGATCCCCGCGTGGATGGACGAGGCGTACCGCGCCGCCGAGCGCGACGGTCGTACCGATCTCCTCTCCACCTCCCTGTGCACCGAAATGTGCAGCGAACTGGTCGAGGAAGGCGTCGACAGCCTGCACTTCTACACGCTGAACAAACCCGACCTGACGCGCGATGTCTGCCGTGCCCTCGGGGTGACGCCCCAGACACAGCTTGAGAACGTGGCGTAACTGTTGGACTTCGCGGGGCGGCTTTTCTAGGGTGACCGAACACGTCAACCGGAGCCGCCCATGCCGTCTACAGCCCAATCGCCCGAAGATCTGCTCAGCCAGGAAGAGGCGCTTTCACTCTCCGGGCTGGAGTTCATGCAGCGCATCCTTGACGGCACCAATCCGGGCCCGCCGATTTCGGCAACTATGGGCTACCGGCTGTATTCTGTCGAAGAGGGGCGCTGCGTCTTCCGCGGCTCGCCCACATTCGAGATGACCAATCCGATGGGCACCGTACACGGCGGCTGGTACGGCACCCTTCTGGACAGCGCGATGGCCTGCGCGGTGATGACGAAAGTGCCCCGCGGATCCGTCTACACGACGCTGGAGTACAAGGTGAACATCCTGCGGCCGATTCCCATCGGGATGGAGATCGACTGTATCGGGACCTCCAACCACGTGGGCCGGTCGACCGGCGTCGCCCAGGGCGAGATCAGGGGCATCGAGGATGGCAAGCTTTACGCGACCGGCTCGACCACCTGTATCGTGATGAAGCTGCGCTGAGCGGCGACCGCCCTATTCACTCAAACATGCTGCGGTCGAATGTGATGTCGTAGGCGCGGCTGAGCGACTTGCAGTATCCCATCCAGTCATAGAAATCCTGCCGCAGAGGGAGTGTCAGACCCGAAATCCGCCACTCCTCCGCCTTGGCCGACCGCACCTGCGACAGCTCGGCGGGATCGCGCCCCTCGCTCAGCGACTGCGCCCGCGCCGCATCCATCAGCTGTTTCGAGGCCGCGCCCAGATAGGCAATCACGTCGCGGCGCGACACGTTGGCGGCCATCGCCTCCATCACGCCCGCGCATTGCGCCATCCCCCAGCTGATCGGTTGTGCCGCCGCAGGCGCGCCCGCAAGGCAAAAGGCTGCGCAAAGCACCTTCGTCGTGATAAACCTGCGCATGGGATCCTTCCCCTGTTGGAGAAGGCCAGCCTTGCCGGAAAATTCGCCCGAATTAGGGCCCGACGCGGACCAATTGCGGCAAATGCGACGACGTCACACCAACCGTGTAGTGCAACCGCTCCGACGGATCGCGGCCGACAACACGGCGTCTGCGGGTGACGAACAGCCTGCCCCAGCCCGCCCATGTTCCGATCGAGCGCGCGTGCGGATCCTGCGGAAACCGGCTCTGCCAGCCATCGGGCAGCGGCAGTCCCGCGTCCTGAGCGCGCTCCAGCATATAGACGAGCGGGATGTTGGACAGCGGACGCGCGTATTCGCGCCCGCCCAGCTGGCCGCCGATGTCGCCGTGGCTGCCCCGAAACCAGACCTGTTCCGTCCGGTCGAGTGTGGTCGCATCGGTTTCCCACAGGACCGGGCGATAGACGACGCGGGTTTCGTTCAGCGCCAGCGCGTGGCAGGCCCGTTTTACATTCTCGCTCAGGTGATGGTCGTGGAAGGAATGGTGCGCCGTGCTGAGACGCCAAAGCACGGGCGCGTTGATGCCCAGCGATTTGACCGTGTCCCACGCGCCAATCATCTCGATCTCGACACCGGACCTGCAATATTTTTCCGAAAAACGGGCACTGGCCGCTGACGGCTCCCTTGCCTGGTAGTGCCTGAAGGCATCGCGCACGTTGCGTTCGGTCGCCTGATCCGCGCGCAACAGCCCCACCCGCTCGATCAGCCCGGCCAGCGACCGCACGGCATAGGCACCGCGCGAGTATCCGAACAGAAAAATCCGGTCGCCTTCGTGATACCGCGACGCCAGATACCCGTAGGTCCGGCGGATCTGGCGGTTGATGCCCTTGCCCGCAAGAACGCCGCTCACGTCGATCCAGGTTTGCCATTGCAGCCCCGGCTCGTAGTAGATCGACACCTCGCTGCCGATCTCGCGCACCAGCTTGTAGGTGAGACCGGCATTCGTTTCGCGCCCGTCCTCGATGGACGACATGGTCCCGTCAAGGATGATCACATGGGTCTGGCGCCCCCTGCGGGGTCCGAAATCGCTGGCCGGTCTTGTCCAGAGCCGGCCGAAGAGCCGCCGAAGGAAACTCTTGCTCAGATCATTCCGCAGCGATCCTGTCACCGTTCAGAAGCTCCCAAACCTTGTGCGGCGTAAAGGGCATGTCCGCCTGCCGGATCCCCTGATCCCACAGGGCGTCCTGCACCGCATTGGAAACCGCTGCCAACGCGCCCACTGTCCCGGCCTCGCCGCAGCCTTTCATGCCCATGATATTGGCAGTGGAAGGTACGGGTTCACTGGTAAAGGAAATGTAAGGAACATCCTGCGCCCGTGGCAGGGCGTAATCCATGAACGATGCCGTGAGCAACTGGCCGTCCTCGTCGTAGACCGTGCGCTCCTGCACCGCTTGGCCGATGCCCTGAACGACCCCGCCATGCACCTGACCTTCGGCCAGCATCGGATTGATTAGGTTGCCAAAATCATCGACGACCGTATAGCGGTCAACGGTGACGATACCGGTCTCGGGATCAATCACGACCTCGCAGATATGTGCCCCGTTGGGGAAACTGCGCGCGGGCAGTGTCGCGCGTTCGTGATGGGTCAGCAGATCCTCGCGCCCCTTTTCGCGCGCCATTTCGGCAACTTCCAGCATCGTGGGCGTCAGGTTCGACCCCTCGGCGCGGAACCGTTCGTCATCAAAACCGATCTCGGACGCGGGGACGCCCATCTCGTCGGCGAGGAAGGCGGTGAAATCCTCGATCATCTTGCTGACGGTCGCCAGCGTGGCGTTGTTCTGCACCGTGACGGACCGTGACCCGCCCGTCCCACCGCCCTGCGCGATGCGGTCACTGTCGCCCTGAACGACCGTGATCTTGTCCAGCGGTATGCCCGTCTGGTCGCTCAGGAACTTGGCATAGACGGTTTCATGTCCCTGCCCGCCCGACTGCGTCCCGACCAGAACCTCGACGGTCCCGTCTTCGAGAAAGATCACCTCGGTCCCCTCGCTGGGATCGCCCAGAATGGATTCGATGTAATAGCACAGGCCTTGACCGCGCAGCAGGCCGCGCTTGGCGTCTGCCTCGGCGCGGGCGGCAAAGCCGGCGGCGTCCGCTTCACCGGCACCGCGTGTCAGGACCTTGTTGAAATCGCCGACATCGTAGGTTTCGCCGGTTGCGGTCTTGTAGGGGAACTGGTCCGGCTTGATGAAGTTGATGCGCCGCAGCTCCCACGGATCGACGCCCAGCTCGCGCGCCGCGCGGTCCATGATCCGCTCAAGGACATAGATCGCCTCCGGACGGCCCGCGCCGCGGTAGGCGTCGACCTGCACGGTGTTCGTGTAATAGCCCTCGACCTGCAACCACGTGGTCTGCACGTCATAGACGCCCATCAGCACGCGGCTGAACAGCTGCGTCTGGATCGGCTGGCCGAACTGGCTGTTGTAGGCGCCCAGATTGCATTTGGTGCTGACGCGGTAGGCGGTGATGCGGTTGTTCTCGTCAAAGGCAAGCTCTGCCAGAGATGTCAAATCGCGCCCGCCGTTGTCGCTCAGCATCGCTTCGGTCCGGTCGGACATCCAGCGCACCGGACGCCCGAGGGTGCGGGTCGCGTGGCAGATCAGGAAATATTCGGGGTATGCCATCGCCTTCATCCCGAAGGCACCGCCGGTGTCGGGGTTGGTCACGCGCACATTCTCGGGCTCCAGCCCGAAAGCGTTCACCAAGTTGTCCTTGTGGACCCAGACGCCCTGCCCGTTGTTGGCAAGATGCAGCTTGGTGCCGTCCCATTCGGCAAAACAGCCGCGCGGCTCCATCGAATTCACGATGATACGGTTGTCGCCCACTTCCAGCGATACGGTCTTGGCCGCTGCGGCAAAGGCTTTCTCGGTCGCTTCCTCGTCGCCCATGCCCCAGTCGAAGGCGCGGTTTTCGGGCGCTTCTTCGTGCAGCGTCTCGCCTCCCGGTCCCAGATCGACCTTCGCCGGCAGTTCCTCCACGTCGAGCATGATAAGCTCCGCCGCGTCCTTTGCCTGATCGTAGGTGTCGGCGATGACCATCGCGACAGGTTCGCCCACGTAGCGGACCTTGTCCTTGGCCAGCATCGGGCGCAGCGGCTTGGCGCCCTTGGTCCCATCACGATTGTCGAGGATCGCGCCACTCATCCCGATCTTCACCCCCGCCTCTTCGAGATCCGCACAGGTAAAGACCAGATGCACGCCCGCCGCCTCGCGCGCGTCAGCCACATCGATCGACGTGATCTTGCCGTGGGCCACGGGGGAGCGGAACACAAAGGCGTGCAGCGCCCCTTTGGGCGCGATATCATCCACATACTTGCCGTGGCCGGTGAGAAAACGAATGTCTTCGACCCGCTGGGTGGACTGGCTCTTGCCGAATTTTTCCATGACGTGAATCCCTTTCGCGGAAGCATTGTTGTGTGCAGGTTAGCCT
The DNA here is from genome assembly GCF_040149665.1 of Sulfitobacter sp. HNIBRBA3233. Classification (NCBI taxonomy): domain Bacteria; kingdom Pseudomonadati; phylum Pseudomonadota; class Alphaproteobacteria; order Rhodobacterales; family Roseobacteraceae; genus Sulfitobacter; species Sulfitobacter marinivivus. The sequence goes on from NZ_JBEFLP010000001.1 coordinate 1,410,395, forward strand.
CGCCGCAGCGGGTGTCCAGAGCACGCAGCGCGATTCACCGCCCGCAAGCGCATTAACCACGCCAATTGCCGCATTTCCCGCACCCAGCACCTTTCGCGCAGCTGCGGGCCCCGCAAAGGCCGCCGGCACACGGCCCGCTGCGGCGGGTCTTTCCCTCTCGCTCAAGCTGAGATAGACCGCCAATCGCGCACAAGGCGAGGTGGAAGATCATGGCACTGGACAAGACATTTGACGCGAAAGAAGCCGAAGCACGGCTGTACGAGGCGTGGGAAAAATCCGGCGCTTTCAAGGCCGGGGCAAACGCCGAAGCCGGGGCCGAGACATTCTCGATCGTGATCCCGCCGCCGAATGTCACCGGCGTGCTGCACATGGGCCATGCGTTCAACAATACCCTTCAGGACATCCTGACGCGGTGGCACCGGATGCAGGGGCACGACACCCTCTGGCAGCCGGGCATGGACCACGCGGGCATCGCGACCCAGATGGTTGTCGAACGCGAACTGGCCAAGGACGGCAAGCGCCGCACCGATTTCACCCGCGAGGATTTCACGTCCAAGATCTGGGAGTGGAAGGCCCAGTCGGGCGGCACGATCATGGAACAGCTCAAGCGTCTCGGCGCGTCCTGCGACTGGTCGCGCACAGCCTTTACCATGTCCGGTGCGCCCAATGCGCCAGCGGGTGAGGAAGGCAATTTCCACGATGCCGTGATCAAGGTCTTCGTCGAGATGTACAACAAGGGCCTGATCTACCGCGGCAAGCGGCTGGTCAACTGGGACCCGCACTTCGAGACCGCGATTTCCGATCTGGAAGTCGAGAATATCGAGACCGACGGCCACATGTGGCATTTCAAATACCCGCTGGCGGACGGCGCGAGCTATACCTACGCCGAGAAGGACGAGGATGGAAACGTGCTCTTCGAGGAAGAGCGCGACTATATCTCCATCGCCACCACGCGCCCCGAAACCATGCTGGGCGACGGCGCCGTTGCCGTTCATCCATCAGATGAACGATATGCCGCAATCGTCTGGAAACTATGCGAAATTCCTGTCGGCCCGAAAGAGCACCGGCGCCTGATCCCGATCATCACCGACGAATACCCCGATCCCGACTTCGGCTCGGGCGCGGTGAAGATCACCGGCGCGCATGACTTCAACGACTACGAAGTCGCCAAGCGCGGCAACATCCCGATGTACAGCCTGATGGACACCAAGGGCGCGATGCGCAGCGATGGCCGCCCCTACGCCGAAGAGGCCGCAACCGCGCAGGCCATCGCGCGGGGCGACGAAGGGTTCGACGAGGCCAAGATCGCCGCGATGAACCTTGTCCCCGAAGCGTACCGCGGCATGGACCGTTTCGAAGCGCGGGCAGCCGTTGTGGCCGACATCACCGCCGAAGGCCTCGCCGTGATGACGCAGGCCCACGACCCGCGTCTGGGCAAGGCCGCCGCAACTCCCGTGGCGCCCGAAGAAGGCGGCGAGCCGCGCGACGAAGCGCTCGTCCCGCTCGTGGAGGCCAAGAAAATCATGCAGCCCTTCGGTGACCGCTCCAAGGTGGTGATCGAGCCGATGCTGACAGACCAGTGGTTCGTGGACACCGCCAAGATCGTCGGCCCGGCGCTCGACGCCGTGCGTTCCGGCGAGGTCGAGATCCTGCCCGAGCAGGACAAGAAGGTGTACTTCCACTGGCTGGAGAACATCGAGCCTTGGTGCATCTCCCGCCAGTTGTGGTGGGGGCACCAGATCCCGGTGTGGTTCGACGAGGACGGCGAACAGTATTGCGCGGCCACCGAGGCGGAGGCGCAGGCCATGGCGCCGGGCAAATCGCTCACGCGTGACCCCGACGTCCTCGATACCTGGTTCTCCTCCGGCCTGTGGCCCATCGGCACGCTGGGCTGGCCCGAACAGACCGAAGAGCTGCAGAAATATTTCCCCACCTCGGTCCTGATCACCGGTTTCGATATCATCTTCTTCTGGGTCGCCCGGATGATGATGATGCAATACGCCGTGGTCGATCAGAAGCCGTTCAGCACTGTCTACGTCCACGCCCTCGTCCGCGACGAGAAGGGCAAGAAGATGTCGAAATCGCTCGGCAATGCGCTCGATCCTCTGGATCTGGTGGATGAATACGGCGCGGATGCCGTGCGCTTCACCCTGACATCCATGGCCGCCATGGGCCGCGATCTGAAGCTGTCGACCGCGCGCATCCAAGGCTACCGCAACTTCGGCACCAAGCTGTGGAACGCCCACCGCTTTGCCGAAATGAACGGCGTGTTCACCGGCACACCGGCGCAGATGCCACAGCCCACGGCCACGCTGAACAAGTGGATCGTCGGCGAAACCGCCCGCATCCGCGAGGAAACCGACGCGGCCCTTGCCGCCTACCGGTTCAACGACGCGGCCAACGGTCTCTATGCCTTCGTCTGGGGCAAGGTCTGTGACTGGTACGTCGAGCTTTCCAAACCGCTGTTGCAGGACGATGCCCCCGAAGCCGAGGAAACCCGCCAGACGCTCGGCTGGGTGCTGGATCAGTGTCTCATCCTGCTGCATCCGATGATGCCCTTCATCACCGAAGAGCTGTGGGGCACGACGACAGAGCGCGCGAAGCCGCTGGTACACGCGGACTGGCCGACCTACACCACCGCCGATCTGCTGGACGAGGCCGCCGACCGCGAACTGAACTGGGTGATCACCGTGATCGAGAATATCCGGTCGGCGCGCGCCCAGATGCATGTACCTGCAGGCCTGAAGGTGCCGATGATCGTGACTGCCATGGACGAGGCGGGCGAAACCGCGTGGCAGAACAACGAGATCATGATCAAACGCCTTGCGCGTGTCGACAGCCTGACCCGCGCCGACGCCTTTCCGAAAGGCACCGTCAGCATCGCGGCACCCGGCGCCACCTTCGGCCTGCCGCTGGAAGGGATCATCGACATCGATGCGGAAAAGGCGCGGCTCCAGAAATCGCTCGACAAGCTGGCCAAGGAGATCGGCGGCCTGAAGGGGCGGCTCAACAACCCCAAGTTCAAGGCGTCCGCCCCCGCCGATGTGGTGGAGGAGGCCGAGGCAAACCTCGCCGCGCGCAATGAAGAGGCCGAACAGCTTCAGGCCGCGCTCGACCGGCTGTCCGAAATCGGCTGAGTGCCGGGAGGGGGGCGGTGCCGTCGCCGCCCTTCTCTTCCGGCAGTCGTTACTTGCTGAACGCTAAAGGGAGGGGCTGGCCCCTCCCGGCTTTTCCTCATTTGAAGACGGGTGCCCTTTTGGCGAAGGACGCGGCGATCACTTCCATCTGGTCGGGCTTGCCCATCAGATCGACCTGAAGGCGCGATTCAGCCTCCAGAACCTCCGCCGCAGGCGATGTCTCTGCGATACCGATCAGCCGCTTTGCCGCGCGGATCGCCGACGGGCTTTTGCCCGCGATGGTCGCGGCCAGATCCATCGCCGCCGACAGCGGATCCTCTGCGATCTCGGTCACAAGGCCCCAGCGTTCCGCCTGTGCGGCGTCGACGGGCTCGGCGGTGTAGGTCAACCGGCGCAGCACGTCCGACCGCACGAGGCGCGGCAGCAGCACCATGCCGCCCATATCCGGCACGATCCCCCATTTCATCTCCATCACCGCGAACTTGGCATCCGGTGCCGCAATGCGGATATCCGCGCCCAGCGCCAGCTGGATCCCCGCCCCGAAACAGACGCCATGCACGGCGGCGATCACCGGAATGTCCATCCGCGACCAGATCATCGCGACTTCCTGCCACTGGTTGGTCGTACCCTCGCCGTGCGTGCGCGGCATCAGCATCTCGGCCGGGTCCTTGCCCGCCATGGCCGACAGGCCGGACACGTCGATACCGGCACAGAAGGCTTTTCCCTCGCCCGAGATCACGGCCACCCGCGCATCCGATGCGGCCACCTGCTGGCCCGCGGCGATGATTGCGTCGATCATCTCCTGATCGACGGCGTTCATCTTGTCGGCGCGGGTCAGGCGGACGTGGGCGATGTGGTTCTCAAAGGTAACGTCGACACGGGACATGGGTTTCCTCCGGGTGATGAATGTTTGACCGCAGGGAACCCGATTCCACGCCATGCCGCCAGCAAAACGTGACGTTAGACGCAGGCGCGACACCCCTTGCCCTTTGGCACCGGCCTGCCTTAACTGCCGCCATGACCAACGCACGCCTCACCCCGCTCGCCCGATCCCTGCCCGCCACGGTTCCCTTCGTCGGCCCGGAAACGCAGGAGCGCGCCCGGGGCGGCCCCTTCGCCACGCGTCTGGGCGCGAACGAAAGCGTTTTCGGCCCGTCACCCAAGGCCGTCGCGGCAATGGCCGATGCCGAGATCTGGATGTACGGCGACCCGGAAAGCTTTGACCTGCGCGAGGCGCTTGCCGCGCATCACGGCACGACAGCGGATCATATCATGGTCGGCGAAGGGATCGACGCGCTGCTGGGCTATCTCGTGCGGCTCTGTGTCGGCCCCGGTGACGCCGTTGTCACCTCTGCCGGTGCCTATCCGACCTTCAACTACCATGTCGCGGGATTCGGCGGTGATCTGCATACGGTGCCTTACGTCGACGACTGCGAAGACCCTGCGAGCCTCTTTGCCATGGCACGCGAAACCGATGCCAAGCTGGTCTATCTGGCCAATCCCGACAACCCGATGGGCAGCCATCACCGCGGCGCGGATATCGTGGCCGCGATGGCCGATCTGCCCGAAGGCACGCTTCTGGTGCTGGACGAGGCCTATGTGGAATGCGCGCCCGAAGGGACCGAACTGCCCCTGCCCGCGGACGACCCCCGCGTGGTGCGGATGCGCACCTTCTCGAAGGGATACGGGCTTGCCGGTGCGCGCGTGGGCTATGCCATCGGGCATCCCGAGCTGATCCGCGCCTTTCACAAGGTGCGCAACCATTTCGGCATGAACCGGGCGGCACAGGCGGGCGCGCTCGCGGCGCTGGCCGATCAGGCCTATCTGGCGGAGGTACAGTCAAAAATCGCCGCCGCCCGCACGCGTATCGCGGATATCGCCCGCGAGAACGGGCTGAAGCCACTGCCGTCGGCCACGAATTTTGTCACCATAGATTGCGGCAGGGACGGCAGTTTCGCCAAGGGCGTGCTGGCCGGGTTGATCGCACGCGGCATATTCGTGCGGATGCCCTTCGTCGCACCGCAGGACCGCTGTATTCGCGTCAGCTGCGGCACACCGGAAATGCTGGATACTTTCGCGCAGGCCCTGCCGGCGGCGATCGCGGATGCAGAAAACGGCTGACCCATCGGAAATTTGCGCTATCGTCGAAGGCGGATAGCAATGTGGATCAGACGATGGACGATTATCCCGGTCGTGCTCCGGACTTCAGAAAAGCCTGCCTTGTGATGTTCGGCGTGAACCTGTCGTGGATCCTGATCGCGATCTGGGCGATCTGGGGGCTGATCGCCGTGGCCTGCACGGGATGGTGCATCAACCGCGCGATCAGCTATGTCGAGGCGCGCCGGGGCTAGGCCCCCGCCCCCCCGATGACATCGGACGCCGCATCGAGCGCGCCACGGCCGTGGGCAATGCCCAGCGCCTTCAGCCCCGCATCAATGCCGCCCAGCATCCCCATGACCATCTGTCCGTTCACATGGCCCATGTGACCCAGCCGGAAGAACGCGTCGCGCCTGGGATCGTCCGGTTCCGCCATACCCAGACCGATGCCGAGGGTCAGGCCGATCTGCCCCTCTACCCATTCGCGCAGGCGTGTGCCGTCGCTGCCATTGAGCCGCAGGGAGGTCACAGCCGTCGACCGATGTGCCCGGTCGGCGATGTTGAGGCGCAGATCACCGCCCTCCCCCCAGGCTTCGCAGGCGGTCCAGACAGCGCGGGCAAGTGTCGTGTGGCGCGCCCAGACGGCCTCGATTCCCTCGGCGTGGATCATGTCGAGCGCGACGCGCAATCCGAACAGATGGTGCGTGGGCGCGGTGCCATCGAAATACTGCCACAGCTCTTCAGCCTGGCTGCGCGGTGTCCAGTCCCAGTAACGGCTGACCCGTGGCATCGCGTCGCGCACGGCCTGCGCGCGGTCGTTGAAGAAGACGAAGGCACAGCCCGGCGGCACCATCAGCCCCTTCTGACAGCCGGTCACCATGATATCGACGCCCCAGTCGTCCATCTCGAACCGGTCGCATCCCAGTGACGCGATGCAATCGGCCATCAACAGCGCCGGATGCCCCAGATCGTCCAGCACACGGCGCAGCCCCGCCACGTCGTTGAGCACCGAGGACGAGGTATCGACGTGGACCGCAAGCACAGCCTTGATCTTGTGCCCGCTGTCGGCTTTCAGCGTCTCGGCGATGCGGTTCAGGTCGAACGGATCGGATTTGCCGAAATCGATCACCTCCACATCGGCCCCGAGCCCCGTCGCCATATCGCCCCATCCGTGGCCGAAACGGCCCGTCGCAGGCACCAGCACGCGGTCGCCGGGGGCCACGACATTGGCCAGCGCCGCCTCCCACGCCCCGTGGCCGTTGGCGATGTAGATGGCGCAATGATGGCTGGTGCGCGCCACCCGTTTGAGATCGGTCATGATGCCCGGCATCATGTCCGGCAGTTCGCCCGCGTAGATGTTCGGCGCAGGGCGATGCATCGCCTGCAAGACCGCTTCCGGCATCACGGAAGGCCCCGGAATAGCGAGATAGCCGCGACCGTGCGACAGGTTGGGTGCGTTGGTCATGAAGTTTTCCTTGATGCTCAGACTGTTGGGCGCTGCGCCTTTCCGGCACCATAGCCCCCTGCGCGCGCCCGTCAATCGCGGGCCTTGCTTGCCCCTGTCCCGCACGGCCGATAGACTGCGCCGATTGAACGCCCCAATCCAAAGGCCCCGGAATGAGCGCAGAAACATATACCTCCGGCCAGTTGATGCGCTGGCTCTGGCGGGACTATCTGCGCAAGCACATGGGCAAGCTGGCGATCGCGCTGATCTTCATGATCATCGAAGGATCGACCTTGGGCGCCATGGCAAAGCTGATGGAGCCGATGTTCGACCGCGTGTTCGTCGCCGGCAACGGATCGTGGCTGTGGATCGTGGCGCTGGTTCTGATGGGGATCTTCGTGCTGCGCGCGATCTCGTCGGTTGCGCAAAAGGTGCTGCTGACACGCATTTCGCAACGCTCCGCAGCGGATATGCGCATTGACCTGCTGGACCGGATGATGTTGCAGGACGGCGCCTTTCACCAGGATCACCCGCCGGGATTTCTGGTTCAACGGGTCCAGTCGGACGTCAACGCCGTCAACGATGTCTGGCGCGCGATCATCACCGGCGCGGGCCGCGATTTCATCGGGCTGCTTGTGTTGTTGGGTGTGGCGATCTCCATCGACTGGGTCTGGGCGCTGCTGGCATGTATCGGCATCCCCGTGATGGTCCTGCCCGCCGCCTTCGCACAGCGCTTCGTGCGCCGCCGCGCCCGTGAGGCCCGCGATCTGGGCGCCACGCTGTCGACGCGACTGGACGAGGTTTTCCACGGGATCGTACAGATCAAGCTGAACGCGCTGGAGGCCTATCAGGCCCGGCAATACCGCGACATCACGCGCATTTTCGTGCGTACCGAGGTCCGCACCGCTTTCGGCAACTCCGCCATTCCGGCGATGATCGATATCATCTCGGGCATCGGGTTCATGGCCGTGATTCTCTACGGCGGGAACGAGATCATCACCGGCGACAAGACCATCGGCCAGTTCATGACCTTTTTCACGGCGATGGGCTTCACCTTCAACCCGCTGCGGCGTCTGGGTGCGATCAGCGGCCAGTGGCAGACCGCCGCCGCCGCGCTTGAGCGGATCAAGGAACTGCTGGACGCCCCCGTCAATCTGACCTCGCCCGAAACACCGCAAAAGGCGCCGGAGGGAACGCCGGATATCGCACTGGAAAACGTCACCCTGCGCTTCGGCGACACGCCCGTGCTGCGCGACTTGTCCTTGCGGGCCGAGGCCGGCCAGACGACCGCGCTGGTCGGGGCGTCGGGGGCGGGAAAGTCGACGATCTTCAACCTGCTGACGCGGCTTCTCGACCCGCAGGAGGGCGATGTGCGCATCGGGGGCGTATCCACCCGCGACATGTCCATTCCCGATCTCAGGCAGCTGTTCTCGGTGGTGAGCCAGGAGGCGCTGCTGTTCGATGAAACCCTGCGCGAGAATATCGTTCTGGGGCGCACCGATGTCAGCGATGAGGCCCTGAAGAAGGTTCTGGACGCCGCCCATGTATCGGATTTCCTGCCGAACCTCAGCGACGGGCTGAACACCCGCGTGGGCCCGCGCGGATCGTCACTGTCGGGCGGACAGCGCCAGCGGGTTGTGATCGCCCGCGCGCTTCTGCGCGACACCCCGATCCTGCTGCTGGACGAGGCGACCTCGGCGCTGGACGCGCAATCGGAGAAGATCGTCCAGAGCGCGCTCGACCGTCTGTCCAAGGGGCGCACGACGGTGGTGATCGCGCACCGGCTCAGTACCATTCAGGGCGCCGACAAGATCGTCGTGATGGACCGCGGCCGCGTCGTGGACGAAGGCACGCACGAGGAACTGCTGTCGCGCGGCGGCATCTACGCCGATCTTTACCGGCTTCAGTTCAAGGACGGGAAAACCGTTTCGGACCGTCCGCGCGGCGCGCTCGCACGCTTTGCCGATCCCGCGCCGGGCGAGGAACAGATGACCCTGATCCAGCGCGTGGCGCAGCGGCTGTTCGGCTGATCCTAGCGGCGGTAGGCGGCGGCCAGACGGTCCGGCGACACGCCCGCGCCATAGCGCGCGAGGGTCCACAGGTTCCGCGCACCGCGACGCATCCAGCCCTGTTTGCGGTACTTGGACGCCGAAGTGACAGCCACCCCGTCGAGTTCGGCGAACCGCCCCTTCAGCTTGCCCGCCATCGCCACATCCTCCATCAGGGGCTGATCGGGATACCCTCCGATCGCATCGTAAAGAGCGCGCGAGATCAACAGGCCCTGATCGCCATAGGGCAATCCCATCCGGCTGCGCAGGTTCGCCCACGACGCCACCGCCGAGGGGGCAAACCCACGCTGGTCGAAGGCCAGCCGGAACCAGCCCGCGTCGTCCGAGGTTTCCAGATGCCGGGCCACGGTTTCGCTCCAGCCCGCGCGCAGGACGGTATCTGCGTGCAGGACCAGCAGCCATTCGCCACGCGCCTCGGCCACGGCGCGGCGCAGCTGTCCTCCCCTGCTGGGCGGGCCGTGCAGAACCTCGGCCCCCCATGCCTGTGCCACCGCACCAGTGGCATCGTCGGACCCGCCATCGCTGACGATCAGCTCGCGGATCAATCCCGCATCGAGCCCTTCCATCAACGCGGTGAAACAGGCGGCAAGCGCGGGTTCGGCATTCAGCGTGGGTACGATGACGGACAGTCTTGCGGGCATGCGGTGTCTGCGCCCCTTTCGTCGGAAATTTGCGTCGCTATATAGAGTGTACCAGAAAAAGGACAGTGCCATGACCCTCCGCAAGATCCTCCGCCTCTCTGGGAAAGACACCCGCGATTTCCTGCAAGGGCTGATCACCAACGATATCGCAAAACTGGACCACGGGCTGGTCTACGCGGCGATCCTCACCCCGCAGGGCAAGTACCTCGCCGACTTCTTTCTACAGGCCGACGGCGACGACGTGCTGCTGGATGCGGATATCACGCAGGCCGATGCCCTGCTCCAGCGCTTGTCGATGTACAAGCTGCGCGCCGATGTCACGATCACGCCGACCGACTTGCATGTGCACCGGGGTCTGGGGGAGCGTCCGGCGGATGCTCTGGACGATCCGCGCACGCCCGCACTGGGCTGGCGTGCGCTGCGAGAGACGCCGCAAACCGACGACACGACAGACTGGGACGCGATCCGGGTTGAAAATCTGGTTCCCGCAGCCGGTCGCGAACTGACGCCGGACAGTTTTATCCTTGAAATGGGGTTCGAGCGTTTGAACGGCGTGGATTTCCGCAAGGGATGCTATGTCGGTCAGGAAGTCACCGCGCGGATGAAGCACAAGACCGAGCTGCGCAAAGGCCTCGCACGGGTCGCGCTGGAGGGGCTTGCCGAACCGGGCGCGGAAATCCTGTCTTCGGGAAAACCCGCGGGCACGCTGCACACACGATCGGGCAATACCGCGCTGGCCTATCTGCGGTTCGACCGCGCGGGCGGTGATCTGGTCGCGGCGGACGCGAGCCTGACGCGCATCGACTGAAGGAAGCGAAAAACGCGGCCCCCGAGGGCCGCGTTTTCTGTCTCAGACACACGTCGCGGGTTAGGCGCGTTCGACGTATTCCATTGTTTCGGTGTTGACGATGATATCCTCGTCCTGCCCCACGAAGGGCGGCACGCTGATCTTGATACCGTTGTCCAGAATTGCCGGTTTGAAGCTGTTCGCGGCAGTCTGGCCTTTCACGACCGGCTCGGTCTCGACGATCTTGCAGGTCACCTTCTGCGGCAGCGACGCGTTCAGCGCTTCGCTTTCGTGGTATTCCACGACGATCATCATACCGTCCTGCAAGAAGGGGCGCCGCTCTCCGAGAAGGTCGGCCGGAACCTGTACCTGCTCGTAGGTGTCGGTATCCATCACGACGAGCATCCCGTCGTCTTCGTATAGGAACTGCTGGTCCTTCTGCTCGAGACGCACGCGCTCCACCTTGTCGGCGCTGCGGAAACGCTCGTTCAGTTTGGAGCCGTTACGGAGATTTTTCATCTCAACTTGCGCAAACGCCCCACCTTTGCCCGGTTTCACATGGTCGACCTTAACAGCCGCCCAAAGACCGCCATTATGTTCCAATACGTTTCCCGGGCGGATCTCGTTTCCGTTGATTTTTGGCATTTGATGAAACTCTGGCAAAAGGTTGATGAAAGTTTGACGAGCCCTATATCTGGTGTTGGGGTGGGGCGCAAGATAGCCCCCTTCGTGCTGCACGCGCAGAAAGCCATGCAAGAAACGCATAGGCGCCATGCGCAAATGGGGTATCCGAATCGCTCTTTATCTGTCAGAAGGTCCAGACGCCAAAATGACAAGAGCAAGAATAACGAAAGGACGACGAAGTGAACGATTTCGTTGATGGCACAGCATTCAATAACGAACAAGGTAACCGCGCCCGGAAACTTTTCGCAGCCGTTGTACTGGCTGCTCTGGACGATGCAATTGCTGACGACAAGAAGTACGGCAATGGCCCCGAGCAGATCGCCCGCTGGGCGCGCTCGCGTGACGGTCGCGAAGTATTGAGCTGCGCCGGTATCGACCCGAACGAGCGGGTTGTCGAAGGTCTGATGACTTTCGTTGGTAAAGGTGTGCGGACCTCCGTCGCCCTCAGCCGCGAAGAGTCCGAGCGTCGCAATGCGGCACTGCAGGCCGAAGCAGCCTGATCCCGATCGGGATTCTAGAATCAAAAAGACGCGGACCTTTCGGTCCGCGTCTTTTTCTTTACGGGTCTGCGCCGCCTTCTCAGGGGCTGAACACGTAAACCCAGACCCAAGAGACCGAAAGCTCGGCCACAAGTGCCAGCACCGCGATCCCGCTGATCCACCAGCCCGCCCGCAACATCACGATGCGCACGGCGGCAACCGCCGATAGCACAACCTCGACCGGACTGACCCAGCCCGCACCCTGCGCAGGGTCCCAATAGCTGAACGGACTTCGGAACACCCAGTCGCTGACCGGCCAGAAATGCGCGCGAGCGTCATCGTGGTGAAGCGGAAAATCAAGAGCGAGATGCAGCACCCCTGCCCCTGCAAAGGCGATCAGGATCGGGCTGCGCCGGATCAGTGCCACTGCGAGAAGAAGCCCCCAGAGGATGAACGAGTTGTCGATCGCGAAGACGGTTTGCCACGCGTCCGAATAGTACAACTCGCGAAACACGATCTCGGGCGCGTAGCCGAAAACGTAGAGAGCCCCACCCGCCAACAGATACAGCGACAGATCGGGCAAGAGCGATCCGGCCATTGCCGCCGCGATGACCCTGCGGTCGCCACCCCGCCCGAAAACCGCCGTGCCCAGCAAAAGATGCGCAGGCGTGTTCATGAATGCCTCTTCCCCTTCAATCGCAGTTGCGTCAGTTTGCCGGACGCAGCCTATCGGAGGACAAGATGGCAAAAGCGATCATGATACAAGGCACCGGCAGCAATGTCGGAAAGTCGATGATCGTCGCAGGCATTCTGCGGGCCTTGCGCGCGCGCGGCCTGACCGTCCGGCCGTTCAAGCCGCAGAATATGTCCAACAACGCCGCCGTCACCGCCGATGGTGGCGAGATCGGGCGCGCGCAGGCGTTGCAGGCGCGTGCCTGTGGTGTCGCACCGCATACGGATATGAACCCGATTCTTCTGAAACCCCAGACCGCGACGGGGGCGCAGGTGATCGTACAGGGGCAGGTCGCAGGCCATCAGGAAGCCAAGGCTTTCGGCAAGAACAAGCAGGCGCTGATGCCAGCGGTTCTGGATAGCTTTCACCGCCTCGCCGACAGCTGCGACATGATCGTCGTCGAAGGCGCAGGATCTCCCGCCGAAACGAACCTGCGCCATGGTGACATTGCCAACATGGGCTTTGCCCGTGCGGCACGGGTGCCGGTGATCCTGATGGGCTGTATCGACCGCGGCGGAGTGATCGCACAGATCGTGGGCACCAAGGCGGTGCTGTCGGATGCCGACAACGCGCTGATAAGGGGCTTTGCCGTCAACAAGTTTCGCGGCGACCGCAGCCTCTTCGATGCGGGGCGCGACGACATCGTTGCCCGCACGGGTTGGCCCAGCCTCGGGGTGATCCCGTGGTTCGACCGTGCCGCGCGGCTGCCCGCCGAAGATGTGATGGACCTGCCCGCACGCGCCCGCTCCGGCGGTGCGGGGATCGTTGTCGCGGTGCCGCAATTGCCGCGGATCTCGAACTTTGACGATCTCGACCCGCTCGCCGCCGAACCGGGCGTCGATCTGCGGATCGTGCCGCCCGGCACCCCCCTCCCCGCCGAGGCGGACCTGATCCTGCTGGTCGGCAGCAAGTCCACCATCGCCGATCTGACCGCCCTGCGCGCCGAAGGCTGGGACGTGGACATCGCCGGCCACATCCGGCGCGGCGGACAGGTGTTGGGCCTCTGCGGTGGCTACCAGATGCTGGGACGCACGCTCAGCGATCCCGAAGGCATCGAAGGGCCCGCCGGAACCGTCGCGGGATTGGGCCATCTCGACGTGGAAACCGTGCTTGAACCGAAGAAGAACCTTGCTCTGCGCTCGGGGACCGATCTGGCCTCTGGTGCAGCGCTCAGCGGGTACGAGATTCACATGGGGGCGACCCGCGGCCCCGATTGCGAACGACCCTGGCTGACATTGGAAGGTACGCCGGAAGGCGCGGCATCCCGCAGCGGTCAGGTGCGGGGATGCTATCTCCACGGGATATTCGCGTCCGACAGCTTTCGCGCGGCATTTCTTGAAACGCTCGGCGCGCAGTCTTCGGTTGCATTCGAAGAGGGCGTCGAAGACACGCTCGACAGGCTCGCAGCCCACGTCGAGGCCTATTTCGACATCGACATGCTGATCGCATCGGCGGCAGAGGTTCAGTCCGAAGGCTGAGCCGTATTATTCGAGGTCTTGTGCCGTCAGCGCGCGGTGGATTTCGCGGCGCACGAGTTTGCGCACGTTGCGTGTGATCCGTTCGCCCAGCGCGCCCTGAAGTTCGGCGCGGACAATTTCGCTGACCAGATCGCGCAGGGTTTCCTCGTCCATCAACCCGTCGTCCAGCGTCAGCGTATCCTCTTCGTCCGCGTCGGCAGCGCGTGCGGTATCGACTGCGGCCTGCGCTTCGCGCGCGGCGTGCTGGAAAGGCTCGCGTTCGTCCGGTTGCTCGCGCAGCGGGGTGCCGCGTGCATCAAGCTCAACGTCATCCTCCCACGCAAGTGCCGGATTTTCGGAGTGAATGATATCCTCCGCCTCGTCACCGTCCGGTTCGAAATCTTGACGGATGGCACCGATGGCTGTCTCCAGCGCGGCGATCTTCGAGGTCAGCGAGGTGTCGAAAAAGGTCTCTTGGCTGTCCGCCTCCGGCGCAGGGCGCGGCGCGGCATCTACCCTGTCGCCGCCATCATCGGACAGCTTGGGGCGGAAGATCGTCGCAGAGCGCAGCCGCTGCGTGAACGCCGCGATATCGGGCGCGTCGTCTTCGGATGGAGCGGTATCGCCCTCCGAGGCAGTCTGCTCGGCATCGGTGTCGATAAAGGGCGCCTCGGCAGGTTCGTTGGCCAATGCGGACAGAACCGCATCCTCGATGCCCTCGGGCTGCGCGCGCGTGTCCTCCGGCTGGTTCTGGTCGTCATCGGCGGGATCATCGTCCTCCCAGTAGCTGGCGGATGAATAATCCCCCTCGCCCTCGTCCTCCAGGACATCCTCTGCCCCGTATGCCTGCGCTTCTTCGTCTTCGGCAGTCTCCCGCTCGGTCGGGGCTGTCGTATCCGGGACGGTCAATTCGTCTGAGAAAAGCGTATCGGGCTGCGTATCCGCATCCCCGTCGGAGGGTGCCAGCACGGCTTCGTCGAGGATCAGCGGCTCTGCCGTGTCCTCTTCTTGCGCTGTGTCGGACGCGTCGGGATTCGCCACGCGCAATGCGGGTGTCAGCACCAGCTTGTCCTGCGACGCCGCGCGCGCGGCAGGCTGTGCCCGCTCCGGCGCGGCGGGGCTGCGCATCCCTGCAAGGGGCCGCTTGTCTTCCGAAACCAACCTGCGGATCGAAGACAGGACGTCCTCTACCTCATCCTGTGTGACGGGCTTTGACATAAATCACCACTCTCTGCTCGACCAGAAGGATAGCCTCACCTGCGGATTCCCACAATGGGGCGGAAAGATAGGAAAAAGATTAAATCGCGCTGTTGCCGAACAACCGTGCGCGATCCCCGGTTCAGTCGCGTTGCAAGCGCTTGAGAACCCTGTCCAATTGCGCGCCCTGCTTCGACGTGCTGGTTGGGCTGTCCTTGACCAGATTGTAATATTCCGCCGGATCGTACAGCTGCACGGGCAAGGCAAGGCTGCGCGCGGTCAGCTGCCCTGTCGAGGCCAGCACCGCATAGGCGGCCACGTAGAGTTGCGACTGCGCCGAGATCAGCGTCGCCTGCGCATCGAGCAGCGCCTGCTCTGCGTCCAGCACGTCCAGCGTGGTGCGCGCGCCGAGCGTTGCTTCCTCGCGGACCCCGCGAAAGGCGATACGCGCGGCGCGCACCTGCCGTTCGGAGGCTTCGATAGAGGCCCGCGCCGACGTCAGGCTGGCATAGGCGTTGCCGACATTCTGCTGGATGTTATGGCGTACCACGTGCAGGTTGCCGCGCTGCGCGTCGCGCTGTGCGATTGCACGGCGCACCGTCGAAGACCGCAGCCCGCCCTGGTACAGCGTGCCGCCCGCAACCACGCCGACGGAGCCGCCGGTGCTGAAATTGCTCGAATCGAGGTTTTCGGAAAGCGACAGGGACCCTTGCAGGCTGACGGTTGGCTTCTTCGCGGCCTCAGCCTGGCGAATGAACAATTCGGCAGCGGCCACCTGATGCTGCACGGCGCGCAGATCGGGATGCTGGCGCACCGCCTGCATCTTTGCCGCTTCGAGGTCGTTGCCGATGTTGGGCAGGCGCGGAGGCGGGTTCAATTGTCCGGGCGCGCGCCCGACGACATTGCGAAATTCCTCTACCGCGATCAGGTAGTTACCCTGCGCCGTGGCAAGGCCGCTGCGGGCCTGAGCAAGCTGCGCCTCGGCGAGGGCCACATCGGTGCGGGTCACTTCGCCGACTTCGAACCGGTTACGGGCCGCGCGCAGTTCCTGTGTCAGCACCCGCAGGTTGTTCTGCCGCAGCGATACGAATTCGCTGGCCTCGATGACGCCCATATAGGCCTGCACCGCGCGGAAAAGAACCTGCTGTTCAACTCCGATCAGCGACGACCGCGTTGCCAGCACCGTTTCCTTGGTTGCCTCGATCCGGAAGGCCGTCGCGCCAAAATCGTAGAGCAGCAGTTCGGCAATCAGCGAGGCACTTGCACGCAGGCTGTCGGTGTCCTGCACGCCGAAGGCCGGCGACGTGCGGCTGCGCCCGTACTGCTGGCTTACTTCCGCCGTCCAGCGGACCACAGGTTCAAGCGCGGCACTGGCCGATGCGACATCCTCGTCCGCAGCGCGCAGCAACGCGCGGTTCTGTACCAGAAGGCCCGAATGGTTGTAGGCGCTGACCAGCGCATCAGCGAGCGTTTCCGCTTTTGCCGGAACCGTTACGGCAAGACCGGCGATACCGATGCACAGGATGCCCGCGCCGCGTTTGAAGCGATGTGCCACTCGTTTGGTGTACATGGTCGGATCCCCGGATCGATGGCCTAGAATTGCCGTTTGTGGATGTGGAAATATGTCACTCTAATCTGGATCACCGCCGATTGAGCCCCTCACAGGGTGAAGGCGCGCTCTTTCGCGAACCCCGGCAGGATCGGTGCCGTCGCGTTGAAAGCGCGGCGCCAGCTGAAGTCTTCGCCACGCCTGTAGCCGACGCGCACTTCGCCCAGCTCGCCTTGCATGAAGAGCGCGGCAATCCGCCCCCCGTCCTTGACCTGCGCAAGCAGGCTGCCGGGGATCTGGCCGACGCCCCCTTGCAGGATGATCACGTCGTAGGGCCCGTGTTCGGCAGCCCCGGCGACAAGGTCACCGTGCTGCACGACGGCGTTGTCCGCACCGGCTTCGACAAGCGCCTCCTGCGCTTCCTGCGCAAGGCTCTCGTCCTGTTCAACTGCGATCACCGCCTCGGCCATGCGCGCGATGACGGCGGTGGAATACCCCATGCCACAACCGATATCGAGCACTAGCTCGTCGCCCTCGATGTTCAGCGCATCCAGCATCTTGGCAAGCGTGCGCGGCTCAAGCACCACACGCCCCTGCCCCAGTGCAAGGTTCTCCCCGACATAGGCCGCTTCGCGCTGCGCGGACGGAACGAAATCCTCGCGGGCGATACTCAGCATCGCATCGATGATGGGAAACTTGGTGACGTCCGACGGGCGCACTTGCGTGTCTACCATCATCGTCCGGCGGGCGGCAAAGTCTGTCATGGGGATCAGCCTGTTCTGTCCAGAATCCTGTTTTCGCGAATGTGCCATATCCGGTCCGCAGCGGCAACGGCAGTTGAACGGATCGGTTCATTTCGGCAACACCGGCCGAACGCCCGGCGCGCGCGATCTTCCCACTTGCGGTACCAGGATCAGCGGTCTATAGCGATGCCACTTCGGCGAGTTGGCGGAGTGGTTACGCAGCGGATTGCAAATCCGTGTACACCGGTTCGATTCCGGTACTCGCCTCCACAATCTTTTCAATGACTTAGATAGCACTTGCCTGACGCGCAGGTTTTTCGTCTAAGCAGGCCGTCTAAGCTTTCTCCGTTTGTTCCCACCGCGATCACTGGTAGTCGGCAGGTCGACAATCACCATATGCTGGAACCGCATACAAAATATGCTAATGCTTGACTGAATCGTTTTTAGTGTAGAACATAGGCGGAACAAACGTTGGTGGTGCAGCGCGTTAGAGACCCGATCCATGACCTGATTGAGTTTGACACATCGGACCAACTGGAACGGGTAGTTTGGCAAATTGTGCAAAGCGCACCTTTCCAGCGACTTCGTCGTGTGAAGCAACTTGGGTTTTCTGAACTTGTCTATCCGGGGGCAACGCATACGCGGTTTGCACACAGCATAGGTGTTTTTCACACTGCAAGAGAGTTGATGAAGATCGTGCGTGAGCGGGTTGAGGAACAAAATCAGACGAGGGAAATGACCGCATTGGCCGCAGCTATGGTTCATGACGTGGGCCATGGGCCATTCAGTCATGCATTTGAAACGGTCGGCAAACGTCTAGGACTCAAACTCGCCGACCATGAGGTCATGAGCGACGAACTGATCCGCAATGGTGAAATTGCCCAAATCTTAAATGACGGATTTGAAGATGGCTTCGCGGGCAACGTTGCGAATATGATCAAGAAGGAAGGAAAGATCACGCTGCACAATTCGGTGGTTTCCAGCCAGTTTGATGCCGATCGGCTTGACTACATGCAGCGCGACAGGATGATGACAGGTAGCAAGCACTCCGCCATCGACCTTACTTGGTTGCGCGCGAACCTCGAAATTGGCGAAGTCGAAGTTGGCGTGGATGAAGAAGCTATTGGCAAAGTGCCAACGTTTGTGATTGGCCCGAAAGCGGTTCAAGCCGCCGAAGCCTACGTATTGGGGCTCTTTCAGCTTTATCCGACAATTTACTTCCACAAAGCCACACGTGGGGCGGAGAAGATTTTCGCAGAAATTCTGGTTCGCATTGTCCAGTTGGTTGCTGATGACGCTACCAGCAAAACAGGGCTACCGGCCAATCATCCATTGGTCCGCTTTGCCAAAGACCCCGAAGCGCTCGATACTGCGCTCGCTCTCGATGACACCGTAGTGTGGGGGGCTCTTCAGCTTTTGAAGGAAGCACCCGACGACCTACTTTCTCAATTCGCAGAGCGCCTCCTTGGCCGCAAGCTATACAAGTGCTTCGACGTTCGCACTGCGGTTGCGCACGCATGCGATCCCGACAATCGTCAAGATGAACAAGATATAGAAAAAATCGAAAAATCTTGTGCAAATGTGCTTCTAAAGCTACAAGACTGGCAAAACGAACAAGGGGGTATCGTCCCGCGCCTCATCACCGATGAGGCTGTACGAAAGCCCTACAAGACAGGCGGCGGCGGCAGTGGTCCAACTGAACAGATCAACGTGCGTACGGATGGTGGTCAGTTGATTGACCTTCGCCAGCGCTCCGAAATCGTGCGTTCGTTGAGCGTTTTCAAGCTTACACGTGTCTATCATGATGTCTCAGATGACGACGCCAAATCTGTGATACAAGATATTATTGACGGGGAGGTCAACTGATGTCCGGATTTAAGATTCAGGAAGTTGCTCAGATTATCAGAGATGCTGGTGGTCAGGTGGTGGGTCGAACAAGGCTGCAGAAGATCGCTTACTTGTTTTTTGCAACAGGGTTGGACGACAGCTTCAGGTTTGCATACAAGCACTACGGGCCATTTAGTGAGGACTTAGCGTCTTCAGCGAAAATCGGTGCATTGGTTGGCGAATTTGAAGAGCGTCAAGAGCAAGCCTCATGGGGTGGCACTTATTCGACCTATTCAGCCAACACCGCTTCTCAGGTGAGTGCTGATTCTGCACGACAAGAACTCGCGCGCCTTTGTTCATCGGTTGACTCCGTTGTGCTGGAGCTGGCAGCGACTGCTGTGTTCCTTTCACACGATGGGTACCCGGACCCTTGGCAAGAGACCGCAAACCGAAAGCCAGACAAATCAACAGCAGATCGTGTTGCAAAAGCAAAGTCCCTATTGTCAGATTTGGCTAAAATCCAAACACCGGTTGAACTTCCGGCTGCAGCTGTTGCATGAGACCATGAGCGGGTGTTTCGCTGCGGATATTTGCGTCTAAACATTCACGTTTTGTCCGCCGATTTCGGCGGACAAATCTACGCAAAACTCTGAACAAAACCAACTACATCCGGATTCTTGCAAATCCGTGTACAGGAGTTCGAATCTCCTACTCGCCTCCATTTACTTTAAATGGCTTAGCGGATCACGCGATCCAGTGCCGCTAACTTGCGCACCCCCGCACCCCTGACAGCTTTTACTGCACATTTGCAGTCCGAATTTTTTGCCAATACCCACATTGTCGCGCAAATCGTTCACAAATCACTGACCAAGTGGCGTCGGTAATCGCCACCAAGTACATCGGCGATGATGTACCGGGCGTTTACTGGAAGAGCGTGATTAATGCCCTAAGAACCTAAAAAAATCCGCGCCGGGGCACTTAGCAGCGGGGGCGGACGGAAAAGAGGCGCGCTCTAGGTGATCCGGCTGTGAACCTCGGCGATCACATCGCGGGCCAGCATGACGTCCTCCCGGGTCGTGTCGAACTGGCCAACCTGAAACCGGATCACCTTGCGCCCTTGGTGCATACCTTGGGTGAGGTAGATGCGTCCGTCATCATTCAGCGCATCGACCAGTACCTGCTGCGCTGCATCATCGCCCCTGCACCGGAACGAAAACAGGCTCAGGATCGGATCGGTCACGATGTCGAAATCGGGCAGCGCACGCAGCGCCTCGCAAAGCTCCTGCGCCCAGAGAACGTGGTTGCGGATGCGGCCGCGCAAGGCCTCCAGCCCGTAGGAGCGCAGCAAAAACCAGATCTTCAGCGCCCGGAACCGTCGCCCCAACGGGATCGTCCATTCCGAATAATTCGTGACGGCCTCTCCGCTTGTGCGCAGGTATTCCGGCTCGATCTTGAGCGTGTTGAGCTGGGCGGAAGGATCGCGCAGGAATTGCACCGAGCAGTCGAATTGCGCGCCGAGCCACTTGTGCGGATTGAACACGATGCTGTCGAAACCGTCCGCCCCGTTCCAGTATTGCGCACGAAACTCGGGGCAGATCATCGCGGCCCCCGCCCAGGCGGCATCGAGGTGGGTATAGAGATCGTATGTCTTTGCCACCTTGTGCAGCGCCGCCAGATCGTCGCAGGCCCCTACCCCCGTGCCGCCGGTAATCGCGATCAGGCCCGCGGGCGTGTGCCCTGCGTCGATGTCCTCGCGGATCGCCCGGTCGAGCGCCTGCGCATCCATGCCGAAATCTTTCCCCGTTCCCGGCAGTTTGACCAGATTGTCCTGTCCGATGCCCGCCACCCAACAGGCGCGGTCGATGGACGAATGCACCTGATCGGAACAATAGATACGCAGCGCCCCCTTGCCTGCTAGCCCTTCGCGGTTGCCGGTAAAGCCCGTTGCACGCTCGCGCATCGTCAGCACGGCAGAAAGGGTACCCGAGGAGGCACTGTCCTGAATGACACCGGTGTACCCGTCCGGCAGGTCGAGCGCCTGCCGCAGCCAGTCCACCATCACCCCTTCGATTTCCGTCGCGGCGGGGGAGGTCTGCCACAGCATGCATTGCGCCGAAACGGTATTGACCAGCATTTCCGCCAGCATCGACGGGGGCGTCGCGTTGGCAGGGAAATAGGCAAAGAAGCGTGGATGCTGCCAGTGGGTCATGCCGGGCATCACGACAGTGTTGAAATCCGCAAGGATCCTCTCCATCGCTTCACCGGTTTCAGGGGGCACAGGCGCGATCTGGCGCGCGATGTCGCCCTGCGCTGTTTGCGCGCGCACCGGACGGTCGCGCAGGTCCTGATGGTACCGCGCGCCCCATTGCGCGATATGGCTGCCCCAGCGCGCGTATTCGTCCCAATCCATATCCGGTCCTCTCGCGTTTCCGGCGATACACCGGCAGCGTCGATTTTTCGCTGCCGCCAGCCGCTCCGATTTTTCCTACCCGCTCGGGCGTTACAGGTCGAGAAGGTTGCGCCGCACGGCACGGTCGACCGACCCCGGCCATGGTGGTAGATCTGCCCCATGACATGCTGTCCCTCTTCCGCGCGCCCCCAAGGCAGCCCCGACCCCATCCGCTTTGCGCCCGCGCAGCGTGATCTGTCCGACCGTGTAACACTGCCCGGGGGCAGTTTCCGCATGGGCACGGATGACAAGATCCTGCCGCAGGACGGCGAATACCCTGCCCGCAAGACACGGCTGCGCCCTTTTGCGATCGACAGCTGCGCCGTCACGGCGGCACGCTTTGCGCGCTTCATCGACGACACGGGCTACACCACAGACGCCGAAAGCTTCGGCTGGAGCTTTGTCTTCCACGGGCTTATGGACCGGCCCGAAGACCACGAGCCCCTTGCGGGGCTGGAATGGTGGCGCAAGGTCGACGGCGCGTGCTGGCGCACCCCCGAAGGCCCCGCCACCGATCTGGAAGGGCGCGAGGAGCACCCCGTCACCCATGTCTCTTGGCGCGACGCCACGGCGTTTGCGTCCTGGGCCGGAGGGCGCCTGCCGACCGAGGCAGAGTGGGAGTTCGCGGCCCTCGGCGGACGGGAAACGGCGCGCTATCCTTGGGGCGATGAAGATCCGCAGGACACCGGGTTCCTGCCCTGCAATATCTGGCAGGGGCGGTTTCCCGACCACAATACCGGCGCGGACGGATATCGCGGCACTGCCCCCGCTTGCAGCTTCGCGCCAAACGGCTACGGTCTCTACAATATGGTCGGCAATACCTGGGAATGGACGGCAGACCGCTTTCGCATCCGGTCCGTCGCGAAAGCGGCCAAGATCAGGAACGCCGAAGCGGCCCGTACGGATGCCCGCACGGTCAAGGGCGGCTCTTTCATTTGCCACCGGAGCTATTGTTATCGCTACCGGATTGCCGCGCGCAGTTCCAACACCCCGGATACGACCCTCAGCCACACGGGGTTTCGCCTGTGCTATGACGTCAGGACGTGAAATCAGGGGCTATCATCCGGCGGGCCGCGCAGCGCACGGCCAAAACCGACCGTCAGTTTACCCGCAATCCGGTATCCGGCGCGAAATAGCTGACTTTCGCCAGATCAAAGGCCAGCCGCTTGGGCGCGCCCGCGCGGGCGTTGGTTTCCGCATGAAGGCGCGCGGTGACGTGTTTGCCGCCCAGTTGCAGCACCGCGTAGGTGTCCGCGCCCGCCGGTTCGAGGATATCGATCACGCATTCGGCTTCCTGCGCGTCCTGCCCGCCGCGCAGGTCGGGGTCGGCGATGTCCTCGGGGCGGACACCGATGATGACATCCTCCGGCAGATCGCGGTTGCGCCGGTCGGTCAGCACCACGGGCGCCGCCCCTTCGCGCGCAATCTCGATCCGGGTGCCGTCGCCGTCCGCGCGGCATTTTGCCGGGATCAGGTTCATCGCGGGGCTGCCCATGAAATCCGCCACAAACAGGTTTGCGGGCCGGTTGTATATCTCGGAGGGGCTGCCGATCTGCTGGATCACACCGCCCTTCATCACGACGATCTTGGTGGCCAGTGTCATGGCCTCGATCTGGTCGTGGGTGACATAGACCATGGACGCGCCGAGCCTCTGGTGCAGGGCCTTGATCTCGGTGCGCATCTCGACTCGCAGCTTGGCGTCGAGGTTGCTGAGCGGTTCGTCGAACAGAAAGAGCTTGGGGTCACGCACCAGCGCACGGCCCATGGCGACCCGCTGGCGCTGGCCACCCGACAACTGGCCCGGCCGCCGGTTGAGCAGCGGTTCGATCTGCAATTGCGCCGCGACCTGTTTGAGCTTTTCGGCCTGCGTCGCCGCATCGACCCCGCGCACCTTCATGCCGAAGGTGATGTTCTTGGCCACCGTCATTGTCGGATAAAGCGCGTAGGACTGGAACACCATCGCGATATCGCGGTCCTTGGGGCTGACATTGGTCATGTTGCGCCCACCGATGTGCAGATCGCCGCCGGTGATCGGCTCCAGCCCCGCGATGCAGTTCAGCAGCGTGGACTTCCCGCACCCCGACGGGCCGACCAGCACGAGGAAATCGCCCTCGTCGATGCTGACGTTGATGTCCTTCAGCACCTCGGTCGCGCCGTAGTTCTTGAACAATTTGTTGATTTCGAGGATGGGGGCCATTGCGTTATCCCTTCACGGAACCGGCGGTCAGACCGCGGATGAAATATTTGCCGGCGACGACATAGACCAGAAGCGTCGGCAGGGCGGCGATGATCGCTGCGGCCATGTCGACGTTGTATTCCTTCACGCCGGTGGTCGAATTGACGATGTTGTTGAGCGCGACCGTCACCGGCTGCGTCCCCGCCTGGCTGAACGACACACCGAAGAGGAAATCGTTCCAGATCTGCGTGAACTGCCAGATGACCGTAACCACGATGATCGGCAGCGAGAGCGGCAGGAAGATCGACCAGAAGATGCGGAAAAATCCCGCCCCGTCGACCTTGGCCGCCTTGGTCAGCTCGGACGGGATCGACACGTAATAATTGCGGAAGAACAGCGTGGTAAATCCAAGGCCATAGATCACGTGGACAAAGATCAGGCCCGGGATCGTGCCCGCGACACCCATCAGCCCCAGCATCCGCGCCATCGGCAGCAGGACCACCTGAAACGGGATGAAACAGCCAAACAGCATCAGCGAGAAGATGATGTTCGCCCCGCGAAAGCGCCACTGCGCCACGACAAATCCGTTCAGCGCACCCAGAAGCGTCGATATCGCCACCCCTGGAACCGCGATCAGGACCGAGTTCCAGAAATAGGGGCGCATCCCTTCGCATTGCACGCCGGTACAGGCGCCCGACCATGCGGTGGCCCATGCATCGAAGGTAATCTCGCGCGGCAGGGCGATCAGGTCGCCCGTGCGGATCTCTTCCAGGCTTTTGAGCGATGTCGTGACCATCACGAAAAGCGGCATCAAGTAGAACAGCGCGAAGAGACCCAGCAGCAGGTAGAGGATCCAGCGCAGGATCACCTTGCCGGTGCGGCGCTCCGATCGGGTGGCGAGTGCGGCATCAGTCATCACGCGTCCTCAACTCGGAATATAGGTAGGGTACGACGATGGCGAAAACGACCATCATCATGACCATTGCCGAACTGGCCGCCTGCCCGATATCGCCGCGCGAAAACGCCATGGCGTACATGTAGGTGGCGGGCAGATCGGTGGCATAGCCCGGCCCGCCGCCCGTCAGGGCGATCACCAGATCGAAGCTCTTGATGGCGAGGTGGCTCAGCACGATGAAGGCGGACAGGAAAATTGGCGCCATGGAGGGTAGGATGATCGCCGTATAGACGCGCCATGTGGGAATGCCGTCGACCTGCGCGGCCTTGATGATCTCGCCGTCCACGGACCGCAACCCGGCCAGAAACAGCGCCATGACGAAACCCGAGCTCTGCCAGATGGCCGCCAGCACGATGGTATAGATCGCCATATCCGGATCGACGAGCCAGTCGAACTCGAAGGTCTCGAAACCCCAGCCCTGCACGGTCTTCTCGATCCCCAGACCGGGGTTGAGGATCCATTTCCACGCTGTGCCCGTCACG
The DNA here is from genome assembly GCF_040149665.1 of Sulfitobacter sp. HNIBRBA3233. Classification (NCBI taxonomy): domain Bacteria; kingdom Pseudomonadati; phylum Pseudomonadota; class Alphaproteobacteria; order Rhodobacterales; family Roseobacteraceae; genus Sulfitobacter; species Sulfitobacter marinivivus. The sequence continues at coordinate 1,435,301 of NZ_JBEFLP010000001.1, forward strand.
ATCATCGACAGCGCCATGGGGTAGAGATAGATCGTTCGGAGCGCGCCTTCGGTGCGGATGTTCTGATCCAGCAGGATCGCCAGAACCAACCCCAGCACCATCGCGATAACGATGAACAGCGCGCCGAAAATGAACAGGTTGTTCAGCGCCGTGTCCCACCGCGGGGACGCAAACAGCCGATCATACTGGATCAGCCCCTCGATCTCGTAGCGCGGCATCAGCCGCGAGCGTGTCAGCGACACCCAGGCCGTCCAGCCGATAAATCCGTAGACGAAAACCAGCACGGCAATGAACGACGGTGCCAGCACCAGTTTCGGCGTGTTCTCTTCGAGCCATTTGGTCATGGGATTGGTCCCTTCGGGGGAAATCTCCGCCCGGCGCAAACCACCGGACGGAGAGGGCCGTGATCACATGCTGTTGGCGACCGCGTCGGCCAGCATCTGCACCGCTTCATCCGAGGACATGTCGGAGTTGAAATGCGCCGTCACCACGTCGGTGATCGCACCCGCCTGCGCGCCGCGCAGCGCCATGCCGTGCGCATAGCTTGGCAACAGCGAACCGCTGTCGGAGCTTGCGGTCATGTCAGCCGAGGAAAGCTCTGCACATTGGTCGAATTTCTCTAGCGACACATCGGTGCGCGCGGGGATCGAGCCCTTGTTGAGGTTGAACACCTCCTGGAAGTTCTTGCCGACGACCAGTTCGGCCAGCAGTTCCTGACCGGCCCGCTTGTCGTCACCTTCGACTTCGAACATCGCGAAGCTGTCGACGTTATAGAGGAACCCTTCACCCGGCGTGGAGGCACAGAGGAAATCCTCGCCCGGCACCTTGCCTGCGGCTGTGAATTCGCCCTTGGCCCAGTCGCCCATGATCTGGAACGCCGCTTCGCCGTTCATGACCATCGCGGTGGCAAGGTTCCAGTCGCGGCCCGAGAAGTTGTCATCGACATAGCCGCGCATCTTGCGCATCTGGTCGAAGACCGCCTTCATCTCGTCGGATTTCAGCGTGTCCATATCGAGATCGACAAAGGCCTTGCGGTAGCCTTCGGGCCCCAGAATGCCCAGTGCCACGGCTTCGAAAATGGTCGCGTCCTGCCATGCCTGACCACCGTGTGCCAACGGCGTGATGCCAGCGGCCTGAAGCGTGTCTGCGGCTGCGTTGAACGCGTCCCACGTAGTCGGCATCTCGATGCCGTTCGCCTCGAGCACATCCGCGTTGGCCCAGATCCAGTCGACGCGGTGCACGTTCACAGGTGCGGCGCACCATGTGCCCTCGCATTTCATGTGGCTGGCGATGGATTCGGGCAGCACCTCGGCCCAGTTCTGCGCTTCCGCGACATTCGAGATATCGGCCAGAACGCCCTCTTCGTACCATTCCTGAATGGCCGGGCCCTTCAGCTGCACCGCTGTCGGCGCGTTGCCGGACAGGACCCGCGCACGCAGCGCGGTCATCGCGGCATCGCCGCCCCCACCCGCAACGGGCATGTCGGTCCAGGTGCCGCCGTTGGCCGCGAATTCTTCTTGCAGAACGGCGACGGATTTCGCCTCGCCACCGGATGTCCAGTAATGCAGAACCTCGGCCTGAGGTTCAGCATGGGCAAGGGTCGCGCCAAGCGCCAGCGCGGAAGCCGCGCCTGTCAAATAGATCTTCATGGTATCCTCCCAGATAAGCGTGCCATTTTGGGCACTGCTTCGGACGAGTCTGCCCAATCCCCATGCACCGCGCAACGCCCGCATGACGCGAAGCCGGCGGTTGGCGCAAGATTTTCGGCGCTTTCGTTACAGGCTGTTACACTTGACGGATACGGGCGCCGACCTGTTACATGGCGCGGCGCCGGAATGGCCGCACAGGCAGGGGACGACAATGGCGATTCCACGTATTCTGGTGGTCGATGACGACCCCGAGATGCGCGATATGATGGTGCAGTACCTCCGGAAACACGGCCATATTGCCCTGCCCGCCGACACCGAAGCGGGCGTGCGGGCGCATCTGGCGGACGGGCGCATCGACCTTATCCTGCTCGACGTGATGCTGGGCGACGAGAACGGGCTGGACATCTGCCAGAGCCTGAGGCGCGAACAGGATGTGCCGATCATCATGGTCTCGGCGCAGTCGGCCGACCACCACCGGATGGCGGGATACGAAAGGGGCGCGGACGATTATGTCGCCAAACCGTTCAATCCCGATCTGCTGCTCGCGCGGGTTCGTGCGGTACTGTCGCGCGCGCGCCGTTCGTCCTCTCTGGCGTACCGGAGGCGCACACAGACCTTCCGCTTCGGCGGATGGACGTACGACGGCAAGCGTGACGAGGCGATCTCGCCCCAGGGGTATCAGGTCTCGCTCTCGCGGCGCGAGACGGGGCTGTTGAAAGTGCTGCTGGCCAATCCGCATATCCCCCTCACCCGCGAGGAGATCGCGACCGCGCTTGACGTGACCGGCAGCGACGGCGCGACAGAGGCCAGCGGGCGCGCCATAGACGTGCTGGTCGGGCGCCTGCGGTCCAAGATCGAAACCGATCCCAAAGCGCCCGAGATGATCCGCACCGAACGCGGGATCGGCTATGTCATGGCCGTCGATATCGACACCAGCGACGATCCATGACCCACCCTCTGCGCCTGAGCCAGCTGGCAGTTCTGTGGGTCACCGCCGCGATGCTGGCGGGCGTTCTGAGCGCGACGCTCTGGTACCGGTCCGCGCAGGCGTGGAACAGCCATCTGACCGACGCCTACGAGGCGGGCTTTCGCGTGTTCGAAGCGCTGCGCAGCGGGGCGGATCCGGGCATGGGTCTGAACGTATCCCCCCTGCCCCCCGACCTTGCCACGCTGGCCGAAGCGGGCGCGTTCGACCGCCTACCCGGCGCACCGCAGCCCGCGTTCATCACCCTGCTGTCGTTGCAATCCGACAGCGGCGGGGTGCAGATCGGTGTCGTCTCGGACAAGCTTCGCTATCCCGTGGCGGATATCCGGTCGGGCACCGCGCGGTCTGCCGCCGCAGAACTGGCAGATCTCACACGGCTTTTCGCGACCTATTGCAGCGATCCGATCCTCTACGCCCGGCTGGGGCGCGGCGCGTGGACCCGCGTGGACGGCACGGCGCTCTGGGGCTGCGCTGCGGCGCCGAAGGACTGGCGGCTCGTGGCGGCGGGCCTTGCCGTTCTCGCCCTCGCGGCCATCGTCACCCATATCGGCAACACCACTGCCGCCTTCGACACCTTCGCGCGCGCCCTGCGCATGCGCCAGCGGCTGGGCGGGCCCGACAGCTACGACGCGAACGGCCCCGCCGAACTGCGCGACATCGTTGCCGCCGTAAACAGCTATCTGGGGGCCGAGCGCGACCAGCTGGCCCGCCGCGCGGGCGTCCTTTCGGGGGTGAGCCACGATCTCGGCACGCCTGCCACCAGACTGCGCCTGCGGGCCGCCCTGATCGAAGACGCCGACCTGCGCCGCAAGCTTGAGGCGGATATCGACCGGATGACAGGGCTGATCGACAGCGTGCTGACCTACACCCGCGCCGAAACCAGTGGCGAAACCGCGCGCGAGCTGTCGTTGACCTCTCTGCTGGACGCGATTGTCGAAGACTACCGCGATACCGGTGCGGCGGTGTCCCTGCGCGCGCCTCGCGACACCGTTGTCAGCGGCGCGCCGTCGATTTTCGGGGCCGCGCGGGGCCACGCCACCCTTTCAGGCGACCGCCAGATCATCGTGACAGGCCGTCCGATCGCGCTGGAACGTGCCGTGTCTAACCTGGTGGACAACGCGCTGAAATACGGACGCCGCGCAACTGTCGGCTGGGAATCCACCGCCGATACGGCAACGATACTGGTCGAGGACGAAGGCACGGATGTATCGGCGGCAGAGGTCGAAAGCCTGATCGACCCTTTCAAACGCGGCGACGGTGTCGAGGCGGTCGACGGCCACGGTCTGGGGCTGACCATCGTTGCGACCATCGCACAGCTGCACAGCGGCACATTGCGGTTCGAGGATACCCAGCACGGGCTGCGCGCGCGCCTGACGATCCGGCGCACCGGCTAGCACAGTCCGGCGTCAGTACTGCTCGCGCAGATAGGCCATCACGGAGCTGCGTACCGACATGTCGCCGCGTTCGCGTGCCGCTTCGATGACCGCGCGTACCTCTTGCAGATCGCAGCGCCGCAGCAGGCTTTTCACCGGCCCGATAGAGGCGGGCCGCATCGACAACTGCCGGAAACCGATCGCGGCGAAACAGAGGGCCTCCACTGGACGGCCCGCGTCCTCGCCACAGAACGACAGTGGCGTTTGCGTCTCGTTGCAGCGCGCGACGATATTTTCAAGGAAGGTCAGGAAGCTGACGTTCAGCGTGTCATAACGCTTGCGCACCCTTTCGTTCTCGCGGTCGGCGGCGAAGAAGAACTGCTTCAGGTCGTTACCGCCGATCGACAGGAAATCGACCTCTTCGAAAAACTTGCGCGGGGCGTAGGCCAGCGACGGCGTCTCGAGCATCGCGCCCACGTCGATTTTCGACGGCAGCTTGTGGCCCAGCCGCGCCTCGATCTCCAGCGTCCGGTCGACCTCGGCGCGCGCGGCGCGGTATTCCTCGAACTGGGCGACGAAGGGGAACATCACGGTCAGCGGTCCGCCTTTGGCGGCACGGAAAAGCGCCTGCAGCTGCATGCGCATGATACCGGGCTTGTCCAGCCCCACGCGGATCGCGCGCCAGCCCAAGGCGGGGTTCGGTTCCTCATTGGGCTTCATGTAGGGAAGCACCTTGTCCGACCCGATATCGAGCGTGCGGAACACCACGCGCTTGCCCTGCGCGGCATCCAGAACACGGGCGTAAAGCGCGCTCAGCTCGGACCGGCGGGGCATGTGGTTGCGGATCAGAAATTGCAGTTCGGTGCGGAACAGACCCACACCTTCGGCGCCGGACCCGCTCAGCGACGGCAGGTCTGCCATCAGGCCCGCGTTCATGTGAAGGCCGATGACGCTGCCGCATTTCGTCTCTGCCGGTTTGTCACGGATCGAGGCATAGCGCTCCTGCGCTGCTGCCTGCATCGCGATCTTGTCGCGGAACGCCGTGGCGACGTTGTCTTCGGGCCGCAGGTGCACGATGCCCTGCTCGCCGTCGACCATCACGTGATCGCCGTTCAGCGCCTCGAGCGTGACGCGGCCCGCGTTCACGATCAGTGGAATGGCCAGCGCCCGCGCGACGATCGCGGCGTGGCTGCCGACTGATCCGTTCTCGAGGATGATGCCCTTCAGGCTGCGCCCGTATTCCAGCAATTCCGCCGGGCCGATATTGGTCGCCACCAGAATCGGGTCTGGCGGCATTTCGGCGCCGGTGTCACGCCCCTGCCCGGTCAGGATGCGCAGCAGGCGGTTGGACAGATCGTCCAGATCGCTCAGGCGTTCGCGCAGATAGGCATCCGATGCCTGTCCCATCCGCGCGCGGGCCAGCGACTGTTCCTTTTCCACCGCCGCTTCCGCGGACAGGCCTTGGGTGATGTCGGCCTGCATCCGCTGCATCCAGCTTTTGGAGTTGGCGAACATCCGGTAGGTTTCGATGACCTGCCGCTGGTCCTTGTCGCCGACCGAGAGCGTCAGCATCTGGTCGACACTCAGCCGCAGCGTATCCACCGCCTCGATCAGGCGCTGGCTTTCGCGATCGGGGTCGTCGGCGATGGGATTCGACACGACAACCCTCGGATCGTGCAGCCAGACATGGCCTTCGGCCACACCCTCCTGCGCAACAGTGCCGCGGATCATCACCGGCTGCGAGTGCCGCGCCGACATCGCGGCGCCCTCGCCGACGAAGGCGCCAAGCTCGGTCATTTCCGCCAGCACCATCGCTACCACTTCGAGGGCATAGACCTCGTCGGCGCTGAATTCACGGGCTTCCTTGGACTGTACGACCAGAACGCCCAGCATCTCGCCCAGCCGCTGGATCGGCACGCCGAGGAAGCTGGAATAGATCTCCTCCCCGGTCTCGGGCATGTAGCGGAAACCCTTCGCCTGCGGCGCGTCGGGCGTGTTGATGACCCGCTTGCGGCGCGCCACACGGCCCACAAGGCCCTCGCCCATCTTCATCCGTGTCTGGTGAACCGCGTCTTTCTTCAGACCTTCGGTCGCGCAAAGCTCCAGCGTGTTCTCGTCGCGGAACAGGTAGATCGAACACACCTCGCACCCCATCGAGGTCGCGATCAGATGCGTGATCTTGTCCAGCCGCGCCTGCCCAGCGTCGTCGCCTGCCATGGCATCGCGCAGGCGGCCAAGCAGCTTTCGGCTATCGCTCTCTGTCCGTTCCGCCATATTCTTCCCGATTGCTCGTGCGACACTCTTTATAGCGTCTCTACCCGTATTTGGGGAGGGTGAACAGCAAAGGGTGTCCCGACAGGGTTACGAATAGGGCACAGCACTTGCCCGCGCCGCAGATTTAGGCACGCCAAACCGGCGACCGGCGCCATATACAATTAATGCGTCAAATTAACTTTACGACGCATTACGTTGATATATTTGAATTATACAGCTTTCTCAAGCTCGAAGGCGTCGTGGAGCGCCTGCACGGCAAGCTCCATATACTTGCGGTCGATCAGCACCGAAATCTTGATTTCGGAGGTGGTGATTACCTTGATGTTGATGCCCTCGTTCGAGAGAACCTTGAACATCTTGGCCGCAACACCCGTGTGGCTGCGCATCCCGATGCCGACCACGGACACCTTCGCGACATCCTCGTCGGCGATCAGATCCTGATAGCGGATCACCCCGTCGGCGGCCGCCTTGGCCATCGCCGCATCCGCGCGTTTGACCTGATCGACCGGACAGGACCACGTCATGTCGGTCCGCCCTTCTTCGGCGATGTTCTGCACGATCATGTCGACGTTCACACCCGCATCGGAAAGCGCGGTAAAGATGCTCGCCGCGATCCCCGGTCTGTCGGCCACCGACACCAGTGTCATTTTCGCCTCGTCGCGGCTGAACGCGATCCCAGCAACTACATTGCTTTCCATGATTTCCTCCTCGTCGCACACAAGTGTGCCGGCATCGTCCGATTGTTCCTCGAAGCTCGAAAGCACCCGTAGCTTCACCTTGTAGCGCATGGCCAGTTCGACCGACCGCGTTTGCAGCACCTTCGCACCCAGCGACGCAAGTTCGAGCATTTCCTCGAACGAGATCTTGTCCAGCTTGCGCGCCTTCGACGATACGCGCGGATCGGTTGTATAGACACCATCGACATCGGTGTAGATATCGCAGCGCTCGGCATCGAAGGCGGCGGCGAAAGCAACTGCTGTGGTATCCGATCCCCCCCGGCCCAGCGTGGTGATCCGGCCTTCGGGGCTGACGCCCTGAAAGCCCGCCACGACAGCGACCTTCATGCCGTCCGCGAATTTGGCGAGGATGTTCTTGGGGGGAATATCCTCGATCCGCGCGGCGGAATGCGCCGAGGTCGTCTGGACCGGCACTTGCCAGCCCTGCCAGCTGCGCGCGGGAATATCCATTTCCTGCAAGGTCAGGGCCATCAGCCCCGCCGTCACGTTTTCGCCCGAAGACACGACGGCGTCATACTCGCGCGCATCGTAGAGCGCCGACGTCTCGCCGACCCAGCCGACCAGTTCGTTGGTCTTGCCCGCCATGGCAGAGACGATGACGATCACGTCATATCCCTTGGCAACCTCGACACCCACGCGTTTTGCCGCGCGGCGGATACGGTCCAGCGTGGCAACCGACGTGCCACCGAATTTCATCACGAGAACAGGCATCGTACCCCCGTTTGCGGTCTCCCGCGCCCTCTACGACAGCCGGAGCGCCCTTGCAAGCGTCAGGCGGCCGGTAGGGTCCAGAACGCGCTCCATCGGATCCCGACAGCATGCCTTCCCGGGCTACATGGGGTGGTCGCGCCCGTCCCATGTCTCGAAACAGCCTGTGCGCGTCAGATCCAGGGCCGCGAAACGATCCACCAGCCCCGCGACAGAGGCATCCACATCGATATCGGCGGTCCCGCCCCCCATATCCGTCTGCACCCAGCCGGGGTGATAGATACCCACGGCAATGCCTTCGGGCTTGAGGTCTGTAGCAAGGTTCCGACCCAGATTGAGCACTGCCGCCTTGGACGCGCGGTAGATATAGCTGCCACCCGGAGCCAGAGTGCTGGACGCCATCTGGGACGAGATGATCGCGATTTTCGGCGCCGGGGCGCGGCGCAGATGCGGCAGAAGCGCCTGAATGCTCAGAAATACCCCGGTGACGTTCACCGCAAAGCTCTGCGCCCAGAGGTCCGCGCCGAAACCGGTATCCAGATCGCAGCCCTTGTCGAGGTAGACACCGGCGTTGCACACCAGCAACTCCACCGGCCCCTCGCCCAGCGCCTGCGCCATGGCGCTGTGGCTCGACGGTTGCGTCACGTCGAGCTGGATATCCGACGAAGGTGACCGGCTTGCGCCCATCACGTCCTTTCCGGCTGCGCGGTAATGCTCGGCAAGGCCTGCGCCAATGCCGCGGCTTGCGCCGGTGATCACGATGGTCATTCCTGTCGTCCTTCCTGTGGGGATCGGGGGCCGTTACTGCATTTTCTGGCGCGGCTTGAACGGCAGCGGCGCGACCGGCACACCGTCGTCCAGAAGCGCGCGCGCCTCCGCCGGTGTCGTTTCTCCGTAAATCGGTTTTTCGGGGCTGCGCCCCTCGTGCATCTCGCGCGCGCGTTCGGCAAAGCTTCCGCCGACGTAGGTTGCTTTCGCCTCGATCTCCCGGCGCAGCTCCGCCAGCCTCACCGCGGGGTCCTGCTCGGCTGTGCGCGGCGGCTTGGCCGGTGCGGCCTTTTCGACCACGTTCGGCGCCATCAGCGCCTTGCGCACGGCCCCCGACCCGCAGACCCCGCAGCTCAGATGTCCGGCTTTCGCGAGCGCGTCGAAGGCCGCAGCCGATTGAAACCAGCTTTCGAATTCGTGTCCGTCATCGCAGCGCAGCGCGTAGCGGATCATCTGACCATTCCTTCGTTGCAGACAGTGACTAACCTATAAATGGCGCTGCACCCCCGTTCGGTCAAGCGGGCGCGCTGGGGCCACGGGCTTCGGGCGGGTCGAACCCCACGATCAGCTTCGCCAGTTCCTTTTGCTGCACCAGCTTGGCTGCGCGCTTGCGGGAGACCCACTTGCGCCGCCGCTCGCGCGCTTCGGGGAACCGTTTTTCTGTTGTGCGCACCCGCACCGGATACAGCATCGCCACAACCGGTATCGGTGTGCCGCTGCGGCTGTTTTTCATGTAGGAATAAACGCCGAGGCAGGAATCGCTCGCAACACCGCGGACACCGGCTTCTTCCCAGGCTTCGCGCGCGGCACTGGCGGCGGGGGTCTTGCCCTCCATCGGCCAGCCCTTGGGCACGATCCAGCGCTTGCGCGTGCGCGATGTCACCAGCAGGATTTCAACCTTGCCCTTTTTCACGCGCCAGCACAGGGCCGCAAATTGCACCCGCGCGGCGTCCTTTGCGCCCCCGTAGAGCGATATCGGCAGTTGTTTTGCCATCTTCGGGCGTATCCCCTTCACCTACGCGGTCCGATCTGCAACACAGCTAGCGCCAGAGTGGACGGCTGGCCACCGCAAAAAACCGGCCTGCGGTGCCTCTTGCCGCCCGTGGCCGGTTGAAGGATAGTCGCAGCGACATGATACGCATCCTCGCCCTCACCGTCTTTTTGTTCGGCTTTGCCGGATGGGCGCAGGCCCGTCCGGTCACCGTATTCGCTGCCGCCAGCCTGCGCGACGCGCTTAGCGAGATTGCGCGGAGCTTCCCGCAGGAGGTGACACTTTCCTTCGCGGGGTCCGGGACGCTCGCCCGCCAGATCGCCGCTGGTGCGCCGGTGGATGCCGTGGTGCTGGCGCATGCCGACTGGGCGGACTGGCTGGCTGAGCGCGACGTGCTGCTGGCGGGCAGCCGCGTTGATGTCGCGGGCGGCGCGCTGGTGCTCGTGGGCCGCAAGGGCAGCCCGGACCTACCGGTGGTGGACGGTCCGGGGCTGATGGCCCTGCTGGGCCCGCGCGGGCGCCTTGCCATCGGCCAGCGCGATGCGGTGCCCGCAGGTTCCTACGCGCGGGCATGGTTGCAGCATGCGGGGCTGTGGGAGACGCTGGTGCCGCGTCTCGCAGAGACCGACAATGTGCGCGCGGCACTAGCGCTGGTGGCGCAGGGGGCCGCACCGCTGGGGGTGGTCTATGCCGCCGATGCGGCCGCAGAGCCGCGTGTGGACGTGCTCTACCGTGTGCCGGCCTCCGCGCATCCGCCGATCCGCTATCCCGCAGCCGCTCTGACCGAAGAGGGCCGCGATTTCGTGGCCTTCCTGCGCAGTCCCGAGGCTGAGGCGATCTTTGCGCAGTTCGGCTTTGCGGCTCCGGCGGACGGGCCATGACCCTTGATGCGGCGGCCTGGGCCGCGCTGGCGCTGTCGCTGCGGGTCGCTGTCTGGGCGACGCTGCTGGGCGTGCCCTTGTCGATCTGGGTGGCATGGCTGCTGGCGCGGCGCGACTTTCGCGGCAAGACGCTCGTCAGCGCGCTTGTCCATCTGCCGCTGGTAATGCCGCCGGTGGTCACCGGCTATATCCTTCTGAGCCTCTTTTCGCCCGCGGCCCCGGTGGGCGCCGCGCTTGAAACAGTCGGCATCACGCTTGCCTTCAAGTGGACCGGCGCGGTGCTTGCGGCGGTGGTGATGGGGTTTCCGCTGATGGTGCGCGCCATGCGGCTGGCGTTCGAGGCGGTGGATCCGAGGCTTGAAGAGGCTGCTGCAACGCTCGGCGCGTCGCGCGCGGAGGTGTTCCTGCGCGTGACCCTGCCGCTGATCGCCCCCGGTATTCTTGCCGGGGCCGTCATGGGGTTTGCCAAGGCGATGGGCGAATTCGGCGCGACGATCACCTTCGTTGCGAACATCCCCGGAGAAACGCAAACCCTGCCCATCGCAATCTGGACCGCGCTGCAAATTCCGGGCGGCGAGGCGCAGGCGACAGCGCTGGCGCTGCTGTCCTGCGTCGTTGCACTGGGGGCGGTTTTCGCCTCCGAACTTCTTGCCCGCCGGGTGGCCGCGCGCATCGGGGACCGGGCATGAGCCTGGAGCTGTCGCTGCGCCACCGCTTCGGGGAGTTCGACCTCGACCTGTCGCTGCGTGCGGGCGGCGGGGTCACGGCGCTTTTCGGGCGCTCGGGCGCGGGTAAAAGTACGGTGATCAAGGCAGTCGCGGGTCTGTTGCGCCCCGACGAGGGACATCTGAGCATCGCCGGCGAGACCCTGATGGATACGGCCACCGGCCGGTTCGTCCCGCCCCACAAGCGACGGTTCGGCACGGTGTTCCAGGACGCTCGCCTGTTTCCGCATCTCGACGTGGCGCGGAACCTTGATTTCGGCGCCCGCTACGCCCCCGCAGGGGTGCGCGTGCCGCGGGCGGATGTGATAGACCTTCTGGGTCTCGCCCCGTTGCTGCGGCGCAAACCCGAAACCCTGTCGGGCGGCGAGCGCCAGCGCGTGGCACTGGGGCGCGCTCTGCTGAGCGCCCCGCGGATGCTGCTGATGGACGAACCGCTGGCCAGTCTCGATGCGCCGCGCAAGGAAGAGATCCTGCCGTTTCTGGAACGGCTGCGCGATGGGCCGCTGCGGGTGCCGATCCTCTACGTGAGCCATTCGCTGGACGAGGTGGCGCGTCTGGCCGACACGCTGGTCTTGTTGCGCGCGGGCCGCGTTGCCGCGCAAGGCCCGTTGCGCGACGTGATGTCCGATCCCGCCGCCGTGCCGCATCTGGGGGTGCGCGAGGCCGGGTCGGTGATTGACGCAGAGGTTCTGGCGCATGAGGCCGACGGGCTGACGCGGCTTGGCGTGAGTGCGGGAACGCTGTTGCTGCCGGGGGTGGAAGCGGCTGTCGGGGCGCGCGTGCGCCTGCGGATCAAGGCGCAGGACATCCTGATCGCGCGCGCGCGGCCAGAGGGGCTTTCGGCGCTGAACATCCTGCCCGTGAGGGTGCGCAACATCCGCACCGGCGAAGGGCCCGGCGCGGCAATCGCGCTGGCGGCGGGGACAGACCAGCTGCTTGCACGGATCACGCGGCGGGCGGTTTCGGAGCTGGACCTGCGCGAGGGGCAGGATTGTTTCGCCGTACTGAAATCCACCGCCATCGCACAGGGCAGCATCGGACGCTGACCCGCGCGCTCCTCGCTGCCCTGCGGGCGCTCCTCGCAGGGCGGACCCTAAACGGACGTGAGTTGTTTCATCTTGACCGCGAGGCGCTTGTTGAGCTCTTCGGGGCGGATATCGGCGTCGATCGCCAGCTTGCGCAGCCCGAAATGCACATGCGCCATATCCTCGTAATAGCTGGTATAGGCATAATTCGTCGCGGCCCCCGCGATGGCGCCCAGCACCGGCACGGTCTGCGCGGCGAGTTTCTGGCCCATGACGACCGCAAGGCGCGGTGCCACCTTATGCACGATCGCCTGCACCGCCTTTCCCGAAAGCGCCAGACGCGCGGTCAGGAACGCGAGGTCCGACCCGTCGTCATCCGTCAGCGGACCGGCCGCCGAAAAGACCCGCACACAATCGAAGCGCACGCTTTCCGCCTCGGTGTCAAAGCCGTGCTCGGCGGCGACGCCCTCGATCACGCGCAGCAGAAGCGTTGTGGTCACAGGCAGTTCGGCCAGCGCGGTGGGCAGCCCCCCGGCCCCGCCCGCAGCCCCCATGGCGACAGACACCGCCGAATTGAGCCACGAGGACTGGTCGGGAACCCGCGCGCGGCTGGTATGCGCGGCGTTCATCGCATGCTCGAGCGCGCGCACGGTCGCCGTCTCGAGCTGGCGGCGCACCCCCGCAGGCAGCCTGTCGAGGAGGTTCTCGGCCTGCCCGCCGATCATGTTGAGCACGGTAATTCCAACGCCGCCGGCTTTCTTGTAGCGCCGCGCGATACGCTCAAGCTCGGCCTCGACGTCGATCTCGGCGGGTAAACTGGTGTTGTCGGTCATGGGCGCCTCCCTCCGCCCCAATGTGGGCGTCCTGCGGGCGCAATGCAACGGCGCGCGGAAGGCCGAATACCGCCTAACGCGCGGCTTTCTCGACCAAGCCTGACACGCTGTCCCACGCCCCGTCGGACAAGGCCCGCCCCAGGACCCTGTCGGGATTCGTGGGCGGGGGCATTTCCACATCGGAAAGCTTGGTAAAACCGTAGCGCCCGTAATAGGGCGCATCGCCGACCAGCATCACACGGGTCCAGCCCAGCGGGACAGCACGCTCCAGCGACGTTTCAATAAGCAGCGCGCCCAGCCCCTCGCCCTGCCGTGTCGGGTGGACTGCAACCGGTCCGAGCAGCAATGCGGGATGCCCGCCCACCGCGACCGGCCAGTACCGGATCGCCCCGGCAAGGATGCCGTCGCCGTCGCGGGCCAGCATCGACAAGCCCGCCACGGGCGCCACGCCATCGCGCAGACGGTAGGACGACAACGCCGTCCGACCGGGCGCGAAACACGTATCGTACAGCGCCTCGACCTCCCAATGGTCGTCAGCGCCTTCGGGAAATAGGCTGTACACGGGCGCGCTCCGGTCATTCGTGCTGGAAAGCGGACTAACATGACGCTAGCACTGGGTTCAATCACAACGGAGATACCCCAACATGTTCTATCGTCCCGAAGACGGTCACGGCCTGCCACACAACCCTTTCAACGCTATCGTGACACCCCGTCCCATCGGCTGGATCTCGACCCGCGACTCCGAAGGTCGCGACAATCTCGCACCCTACTCCTTTTTCAACGGCGTGGCCTATACACCGCCGCAGGTCATGTTCGCCTCGACCGGCGCCAAGGACGACCGCGACGGCACCAAGGACAGCATGGCAAACATCCGCGACACCGGCGTCTTTTGCGTCAACATCGTCGAATACGCCGCGCGCGACGCCATGAACGCCTCTGCCGCGCATCTGCCGCATGACGTCGACGAATTCGTCCATGCCGGACTGGAAAAAGTCGAATGCGATGAGATTGCCTGCGCGCGCGTCGCCAATGCCCCCGCGGCGATGGAGTGCCGCCTGACCCAGATCGTTCAGATCGAGGGCGCGGCCAATTTCGTGTGTTTCGGGGAAGTGATCGGCGTGCATCTGCGCGACGACTGTCTTGTCGATGGCAAGTTCGACGTCACCCGCTATGAACCGCTCAGCCGTCTGGGATACCGTGACTACACGCGCGTCCGCGAGGTCTTCGAGATGGCGCGCCCCGACGACTAATGGGTTCTCTTGGTCTGGTAGCGCCATTTCGGCAGCCGGATCCGCGCGGCGGTGCCTTCTGCAGAGCTTTCGATTTGCAGTTCACCGCCGTGCAGCTCGATCAGTTTGCGCGTGAGCGGCAGGCCAAGGCCAAGTCCTCCGCCCGTTCCGCGCTCTGAGAGCTCACCACCCACGGCGAAGGGCTCGTACAGACGGTGCAGTTCGACAGCGTCGTCCAGACGGCCGTTATCGAGCACGGATATGACGACATGCCCGGCAGTGTCGAGTTCCGCCTTCAAGCCGATCTCGTCCCCGCCGTGGAGCACGGCATTCAACAAAAGCGATGTGAGGCAAATCCGCAGATGGCCCTCGTCCGCGAGGATCGCGTCGGAGACCGTGCAGATGGGGGGGATTAGAACCTTGTTCAGCTCGTCGACGCTGGGCGCATGGGCTTCCTGCATCTGGGCAAGCATGTCGCAGATCCTGACCGGCGTCTCGTCCAGCGACATATCCCCCGTCGAGACATCGCTGTAGCGCAGGATCGTTTCAACCAGTTTATTCAGGTGTTCGGTCGACTTGCGGGCGCTTTCGGCAAGGCGCGTGTTGATCGGATCGTCCAGCCGCCCCACGATCAGCTCGAGTGCGCCACGCATGACCGTCAGGGGCGTGCGCAACTCGTGACCTACAAGGGCCAGAAAATTGCGCTGCGCCGTTTCCGGCACCGCCGCCGCGTTCCCCGGCGGCGCTTTCTCCAGGGCTGCAACCACGGCATCGCCAAGGTGGGACAGGATCTCTATCTGCTTGTCCGTGGGGGCCTTGTGCGGCTGCAGGTCCAGCGCGCACAGGCTGCCAAAGCGAAATCCCGACGACAGTACAAGCGGCACGCCCGCGTAGAACCGCGCCCCCGGCCCGCCCTCCGCGACCATCGGGTGTTCGGAAAACCGCGGATGTGCGCTGAGGTCCGTCACCACCATGGGCGAATCGGACATGATCGTGTGGGTACAAAAGGAGGAATCCTTGGGCATCTCGCCCAGCTCGATCCCGACGACGGACTTGTACCACTGCGTCGCCTCCTCGACGACGCTGACATGGGCGATGGGACAATCCAGCAAGGCCGCCACCGCATGGCAAATCGCGTCAAAGACCGCGTGGTTCTCGCGGGTGAGCCCGGGAACCTCCTGCACGGCGCGCACGCGCGCCTCTTCGTTGAATGGGATTGGATATGTCCGCATGCGCCTTACCCGAATTGCTCAATCACCGGCAACACGTTCCGCGGCGCCTAGTTTCTTTGCTGAACACTAGCCAAGGAAAACCTTTCAGGCAAGTTACCCATGCCCGCCCGATCGGTCGTTGCCTAGTGTCCGCCCAGAACGCCGGTGCGGACCTGATAGTTCACCGCCAGCTGGTATTCGGGGTCGTCGTCGCTGTCGATCATCAGGTGGCCCGCCCGTTTCAGCAACGCATGGCAGTCACGACTGAGGTGGCGCAATTGCAGGCGCTTGCCCGCGTCCTCGTATTTGCCCGCAATCGCCTCGATGGCCTGAAGCGCGGACTGATCCACGACGCGGCTGTTTTCGAAATCCACGATCACTTCCTGGGGATCTTCAAGCACGTTGAAGAGTTCGGCAAAACCTTCGGAAGATCCGAAGAACAAGGGCCCCTGAATCTGGTAAACCTTGGCCCCTTCCGGCGTTGTATGGGTCTTGGCATAGATGCGACGGGCGTTGTTCCACGCATAGGCCAACGCGCTGACAATCACACCGACGACAACCGCAACGGCAAGGTCCTCGTAGACGGTGACGACCGTCACCAGCACGATGACGAAGGCATCCATCAGCGGCACCTTGCGCAGGATCGTCAGCGAGTTCCACGCGAATGTCCCGATCACCACCATGAACATCACCCCGACCAGCGCCGCCAGCGGCACCAGTTCGATCATCGGTGCGGCAGCCACGATGAAGACCAGCAGGAACAGCGCGGCAGCGATGCCCGCCACCCGTGTGCGGCCCCCCGATTTCACGTTGATCATCGACTGGCCGATCATCGCACAACCGCCCATGCCGCCGAAAAAGCCGGTGACGGTATTGGCGACACCCTGCGCGACACATTCCTGACTGGCGCCACCGCGCTGGTTCGTCATATCCCCGACAAGGTTGAGCGTCAGCAGGCTTTCGATCAGCCCGATGGCCGCGAGGATCACGGCATAGGGCAGAATGATATAGAAGGTCTCAAGCGTGAAGGGTGCCATTGCCGTACCATAAAGGCCGGTTCCGGTGCCGAAGGGGTTGTGGAAACTTGGCAAACCGCCCTGGATAGAGGCCAGATCGCCCACCCGTGGCACGTCCATTCCTGTGAAAATGACCAGTGCCGCGACGATCCCGATCCCTGCCAGCGGTGCCGGGATCAGCTTGGTGATGCGTGGCATGACCCAGATGATCGCCATGGTCGCCGCGACGAGTGCCAGCATCAGGTACAACGGCTGGCCCGACAGCCATTCGCCGCCACCCATGCCGTGGCCCGTATCGACCATCGTGCCCGGCACCTTGAACTGGCCCAGCTGGGCCAGAAAAATAACAATCGCCAGCCCGTTGACGAAGCCCAGCATGACCGGATGCGGTACCAGCCGGATGAACTTGCCCCATCGCATGAAGCCCGCGAACATCTGCAACAGCCCCATCAGGACCACCGTGGCAAACAGGTATTCGACGCCATGCTGCGCCACCAGCGCCACCATCACGACCGCAAGCGCGCCCGTCGCGCCCGAAATCATGCCGGGCCGCCCGCCGATCAGCGCCGTGATCAGACCGACGATGAACGCCGCATAGAGGCCGACCAGCGGGTGAACTCCGGCGACGAAGGCAAAGGCCACCGCCTCGGGCACGAGCGCCAGTGCAACCGTCAGACCCGACAACAGCTCGACCCGCAGGCGCCCGACAGAGAACCCGTCCTCGCCCATCCAGCGAAGATCGGTCACGTCCAGCGTCTTCGGGGTCAGGTTCTGCGTAAACGAACGAAATACGCTGCGCGCCATGCGAAAATCCTTGAAACTAGCGGAGGAGTTGCGCCCCCCTAGCAAGGATGGGCCGGGATGGAAAGGCCGCAGCGCGCCCGCGCATCCGTAGGCCCTGCAGTCACCCCTTGCGCGCAGCAGGATAACGCGGTTGCATTCACCCCGCTTCCCCGCGAACATCGCCGCATCAACCGACGCGGAGCCCCCCTAATGACCAAGACCAAAATCGCCGTAATCGGCGGCTCGGGTATTTACGAGATCGACGGCCTCGACAATGCCGAATGGATCACCGTCAAAACACCCTGGGGCGCGCCCTCGGACGCGATCCTGACAGGGACACTCGACGGCGTCGACATGGCGTTCCTGCCGCGCCACGGGCGCGGGCACGTCCATTCGCCCACCAGCGTGCCCTACCGCGCCAATATCGACGCGCTGAAGCGGATCGGGTGCACCGACGTGATCTCGGTCTCCGCCTGCGGGTCTTTCCGCGAGGAAATGGCGCCCGGGGATTTCGTGATCGTGGACCAGTTCATCGACCGCACCTTCGCGCGCGAGAAATCGTTTTTCGGCACCGGCTGCGTGGCCCATGTAAGTGTAGCCCATCCGACCTGTCCGCGTCTGGGCGATGCCTGCGAAACTGCCGCCCGCGACGCGGGCATCACCGTCCACCGGGGCGGCACCTATCTGGCGATGGAGGGGCCGCAATTCTCGACCCTCGCGGAATCGCGGATGTACCGGACAAGCTGGGGTGCGGATGTGATCGGCATGACCAACATGCCCGAAGCCAAGCTCGCCCGCGAGGCGGAGCTTTGCTATGCCTCCGTTGCGATGATCACCGACTACGACAGCTGGCATCCCGACCACGGCGAGGTTGACGTGACCGAGATCATCAAAACGCTCACCGGCAATGCCGACAAGGGCCGCGCGCTGGTCAGCCGCCTGCCGGCCCTGCTGGGTGCGGACCGCGCGCCCTGCCCGCACGGATGCGACCGGGCGCTGGAATACGCGATCCTGACCCAGCCCGACGCGCGCGACCCCACGCTCGTGGCAAAGCTGGACGCGGTCGCGGGCCGGATGTTGTGAGACATGCGGCCATGGTGGCTTGCCCTGCCGTTGTCGCTGTTGCTTCCGGTCGCGGCGGCCGCGCAAGACGCGGTCCGCAGTGACGGCGCACTGAGCGACCGCGATTTCTACCGGCTGGTGGCCTGCGCCGCCACCCCCGGCGCGGCTTGCCGCAAGCCGCTGTTGAAATGGGAGAAACCCGAGGTTACCGTCGGCATCGTGACGCGCACACCCCCCTATCTGGGCGGCAAGATGAAACGCGCGGAAGCCTCCGTTGTCCGCGCGGCGCAGAGGCTCACGGCCACCGGCGCGGGCCTGCGCGTGGTTGTGACGGACCGCGCGCCGGATATCGCGATCCACCTGCTCGATACGCTGCGCGGTGACGTCATCGCAGGCTCTGGCACACCACTGGACGGGCTGACGCTGGCCAATGCGATCACCCGCCTGTCGGTGCGCGGCAACCGGATCGAGGCGGCGCATGTCGGGTTTTCCCGCGACATGACGATCCGGCAATACGAATCCGTCATGCTCGAAGAAATCCTGCAGGCGCTCGGTCTGGTCACGGATATCGAGAATCCCCACTATCAAACCCGTTCGATCCTGTCGCAGAATGCCGACAACAGCCTGAAACGGTTGGGAGCACAGGACGAAATGGCGCTGCGAACGCATTATCCCCGCAACTGAAAGGCTCCTCTCATGCCCCTTGACCTCTGGCTGACATTCATGGCCGCGGCCTTTGCGCTGCTGCTGGTTCCCGGTCCCACCGTCCTGCTGGTGCTGACCTATGCCCTGTCCAAGGGCCGGTCCGTCGCGGTCGCCTGTGCAGCGGGCGTGGCGCTTGGGGATCTGATTGCGATGACGGCGTCGCTGCTGGGGCTCGGCGCGCTGGTTCTGGCCTCCGCCACGCTCTTTACGGTGCTGAAATGGATCGGCGCGGCCTATCTGGTGTATCTCGGCGTGAAACTGATCCGCTCGGCCCCCGCCAAGGGGCTCGCCCTGCCCGATGCCGCCGACGTCACTGCGACCCGCGTTTTCGCCCACGCAACCACTGTTACCGCGCTCAACCCCAAATCCATCGCGTTCTTCATCGCCTTCGTGCCACAGTTCATCCGGCCCGACAGCCCGCTTGCCCCGCAGTTCGCCATTCTTGTCGCCAGCTTCACGGGGCTTGCGGCGGTCAACGCAATGGCCTACGCACTGGCCGCCGATCGTCTGCGGCACCTCATCCGCAGACCCGGTGCGCTTGCGTGGATCACCCGTGCCGGCGGCAGCGCGCTCATCGCGATGGGCGTTCTCACAGCAACCCTGCGCCGGAGCACGCCATGAAAACTGTCCGCGATTACATCCGCACCATTCCCGACTTCCCGCACGAAGGCATCATGTTCCGCGATGTCACGACGCTGTTTGCCGATCCGCGCGGGTTTCGCATGGCGATCGACCAGATGCTGCACCCCTACGCGGGCGTGAAGATCGACAAGGTTGTCGGCCTCGAGGCGCGCGGTTTCATCATGGGCGGTGCCATTGCGCACCAGCTTTCCATCGGTTTCGTGCCGATCCGCAAGAAAGGCAAGCTGCCCGGCAAGACGCTGTCGCAGGACTACACGCTTGAATACGGGCAGGCGACGATGGAGATCCACGACGACGCCATCGCGGCAGGCGAACGGGTGCTTGTCGTCGACGACCTGCTGGCCACCGGCGGCACCGCAGAGGCTGGTATCAAGCTGCTGGAAAAGCTGGGCGCCGAGATCGTATCGACCTCTTTCATCATCGACCTGCCGGATCTGGGCGGTCGCAAGCGCCTTGAAGCGTTGGGAATGGACGTGCAGGCCCTGTGCAGCTTCGACGGCGAATGACCGCCTGATCCCACCGGCGCCGCGTTGCGCGGGCTAGGACAGCTCGCGCAGGACCGCGCCGGGGTTCATGATGCCCTTCGGATCCAGCGCGCCCTTGATCGCGCGCAGCGCCGACAGCTTGGCCGGATCGCCGTATTTCTCCAGATCGTCCACCTTCAACCGCCCGATTCCGTGCTCGGCCGAAACCGACCCGCCGAGTTCATGGACCAGATCGTGCACGCAGACCTTGATCGCTTCGCGCTGGTTTTCGTGGTCGGCGCGGGTGCGTCCCTTCTGCGGGAACACGTTGTAGTGCAGATTGCCGTCGCCCACGTGGCCGAAGCAGTTGATGCGCCAGTCACCGAGCTCGGCCAGACGTGCGCCGCCCTGAGCAATGAATTCCGGGATCGCGCCCAGCGGGACCGAGATATCATGGCTTGAGATCGACCCGATCCGGCGATTGGCCTCGGGCAGGTTTTCACGGATGTTCCAGAAATCGTCCCCCTGCGCCTCGGACTGCGCGATCAGCCCGTCGGTGGCATAGCCAGCTTCGGATGCGGCCACGAACAACCGCTCGAGCGCGTCCTGCGCATTCATGCCGTCGGACAGGCCCAGTTCGATCAGGACCGACCAGCGCGGGGGCGTATCAAAGGGCTGGCGGACCTCTGGCATGGTTTCGCTCAGAAAATCGAACCCCTGACCGTCCAGCAATTCAAACGCGCTGATCATCTCGCCCATCTGGGCGCGCGCAAGGTTCAGCAGATCAAGCGCTGCGCGCGCGTCCCTGACAACGAAGAGCGCTGTACCACGCACCGCAGGACGCGCGAAAAGCTTCAGCGCCGCCGCCGTTATGACGCCGAGCGTGCCTTCCGCCCCGATCAGCAGGTGCCGCAGATCGTAGCCGGTGTTGTTCTTTCGCAGGCGTGTCAGCCCGTGCCAGATCTGACCGTCGGGCAAGACGGCCTCCAGCCCGAGGCACAGATCGCGCGTGTTGCCGTAGCGCAGCACGCCGGTCCCGCCCGCGTTGGTGGCAAGGTTGCCGCCGATGCGGGCCGATCCCTGCGCCGCGAGGCTGAGCGGGAAGAGCCGGTCGGCCTTTTCCGCCGCCGCCTGAACGTCGGCGAGTATGACACCCGCCTCGGCCACCAGCACGTTTTCGTCGGGCAGAATGTCGCGGACCCGGTTCATCCGCTCCAGCGACAGGATCAGCCGCGGCGTTTCGCCCGCTGCGACCTGTCCGGCAACCAGCCCCGTCCCGCCGCCGTAGGGGATGACCCCCACGCGCGCCTCTCCGGCCATGCGGATCAGCGTCGCGACCTCTTCGGTGGAGCGTGGGCGCGCGAGCACGCCCGCCTCGCTGATGTAGCGGCCACGCGGTTCTTCAAGGTAGCTTGGTCCGGCGGCACTGATCGTGTCATCGGGCAATACGGATTTGAGCTTGTCGGCGAATGCGGTATCTGCGGGATTGAGTGTCATACCCTACGATCCAATGCCCGCCCGCCGGATGCAAGTGCGATCGCCTAGTCGTCGCTGATATACCCAGGATCAAGCACCATGATCGTCGGCTGGGACGGCAGCACATCGCGCCGCACCGTCAGGCGGCTGTCGTCGACACGAATGACGGTAAAATCGTCCGACATCCCCTCGAGGAAGTCATCGAGCGCCATGTAGGAGAACCAGTGCATCGGTATCACGATGGAGGCACGCAGGCGTTTGAGCACGGAAATCATCGTCGCATGATCGAGCGTATACCCCCCGTCCACCGGCGCCATCACAACGTCCAGACGGCCGATGGCCGCGAATTGTTCATCGTTTGGCGCGTGGTGCAGGTGCCCCAGATGCCCGATGCACAGACCCGCCATCTCGAAAATGAAGATGGAGTTGCCGCGTTCCTCTACCCCCGAAAACTGCGAGCGGATGTCGGTCGATACGTTACGTACCAGCACCTCGCCCAGTTCGAGGTTGTGGGTCACGCCCACTCCGAATTCGCCCCAACCGGGCAGCACATGGGGGATCGCCGGATCGGGATAGGCGGTCCAATGCGTGTCATGGGCGTGGTTCATGGTCACCACATCGGGGATCATCCGGGTGGAACCGATGAAACCGGTGAAATCGGTCACCATGTTCAGCCCGCCGTGGCTGCGGATCAGGAAACTGGCGTGAGAGATATAGTGGATATCGACCGTTTCCTCTTCGACCGGGCCGAGGCTTGCGCGGTGGATATATTCGATGCCCGGTGTGGCATCGGCCAGCGCATGGCAATGCGACGGCGTCCTGTCGGGCGCGGCCTGCTGCGCCAGCAGCGGCGAGGAAAGGGTAGCGGCGGTCAAAGCGGACAGAAGAACACGGTACAGCATGACGCAAGGTTAGCACCGTCCCTGCCCCAGCCCAAAGCGCAATGATCAGCCTTTTTGTCGCACCCTCGCCGGCGGGCCCCTGCGGTCCGGCGATGTGCCGGGCCTGCCGCTCAGCCCTGCCCGGTCGCCCCGATCCGGCCGCGCCGGTCGCCGCGCAGGCTGGCATAGAGCACATGGGTCCGCCAGCGGCCGTCGATTTGCAGATAGCTTTGCGCGACGCCCTCGTATTTGAAACCCGACCGCTCCAGCAGACCGCGCGACGCCTTGTTTTCGGGCAGGCAGGCGGCCTCGATCCGGCTGAGATCGAGATGGTTGAACGCGTAATGCACCACCGCCTCGATCGCCTCGCGCATGTATCCCTGCCGCGCAAACGCCTCGCCCGTCCAGTAGCCCAGCGTGCCCGCCAGTGCAGGCCCGCGCCGGATATTGTCGAGCGTGATCGCCCCCAGCAACGTCTGGTCGTCGCGCCGGATTAGGAAGAGCGGCATAGCGGTGCCCGAATTGATCGACCGGTTGGCCCAGTAGACGCGGTTCGAGAACGCCTTGCGCGACAGATGGTCATGCGCCCACGTCGGCTCCCACGGGGTCAGGAAATCGCGGCTGGCGGTGCGCAATGCGGTCCACGCGCGAAAATCGCTGTGGATCGGCGGACGCAAAGTCATCCGCTCGGTTTCGAGCCGCAGCTTGCGCAGGCTCAGCAGCATCAAGCAGCACGCCGCGCGTGGAGTTCCTCCAGCGTCGGAGCCTTTTCGACGGGACCGTAAAGCGCCAGCGCCGCCGGCGCCTGCGTGGCCATCCGCTCGGCAAAGTCGCGCACGTCACCGGTGGTGACGGCGTCGATCTGCGCGATGGTTTCCTCCAGCGGCGGGATGCGGTCCCAGATCTGGATCAGACGGGCCAGACGTTCGGCGCGATTACTGGGGCTCTCAAGGCCCATCAGCAGACCCGCCTTCATCTGCGCACGGGCCCGGGCCACCTCGGCAGGCGACATATCGGTCGCCGCGCGCTTCATCTCGTCGATGGTGATCCCGGCCAGTTCGGGCAACTCCTCGCCCGAAGTACCCGCATAGATGGTCATCATGCCGGTATCGGCATAGGCCCCTGCCTGCGCGAAAATCGTGTAGCACAGGCCACGGTTCTCGCGGATCTCCTGGAACAGCCGGCTCGACATGCCGCCCCCCAGCGCCGAAGCATAGATCTGTGCGACGTAGATATCGTCGGCGCGATAGCCGGGGCTTTCGAAGCCGAGGGCGAAATGCGCCTGCTCCAGCTTCTTGGCCTTGCGGAACTCGCCGCCCCTGAAAAGGGCCGGCGCCGCATCGGCCTGACCGCGCGGTGTCATATCGCCGAAGTACTTCTCGGCCAGCGCGACAAGCGCATCGTGGTCCACAGCCCCCGCCGCCGACAGGATCATCTGTTCGGGGCCGTAGTGCTGTTCGATAAAGCCGGTCAGATCGCGCCGGCCGAAGGCGGACACCCGTTCGCTGGGCCCGAGGATGGTGCGCCCCATGGGCTGGTCGGGATAGGCCTGCTCCTGCAACCAGTCAAAGATCACGTCGTCCGGGGTATCCAGCGCCTGCCCGATCTCTTGCAGGATCACGCCGCGCTCCACCTCGATTTCGGCGTCATCCATGACCGGATTGCGCAGGATATCGGCGATCACATCCAGCCCCAGCGGCACGTCGTTTTCCAGCACGCGCACGTAATAGGCCGTCACCTCGCGCGAAGTATAGGCGTTGATATAGCCGCCAACATCCTCGATCGCCTCGGCGATCTGCAAGGAAGTGCGGGTCTTCGTGCCCTTGAACGCCATGTGTTCGAGAAAATGCGCGATGCCGTTCTGCTCGGGCGTCTCGTTGCGGCCCCCCGCGCCCACCCAGACGCCGATAGAGGCCGATGCCAGCCCCGGCATATGTTCGGTGACGATACGGAAACCGTTGGAAAGACGATGGGTTTGCAAGCTCACTTGGCGATCAGTCCTTTGATATGGGTCTTCAGCGCGTCCAGATCATTGGGCACGCGGGTCAAACGCTCTTCGCGCTCGAATAGGTCCGACATGCGCGGCGGCAGCGCCGGGCGCTGGCCGGTAGCGGCTTCTACCGCGTCGGGGAATTTGGCGGGGTGCGCCGTTGCCAGCGTGATCATCGGCACGGCGGCGGTGCGCAATTCGTTGGCGACTTTCACGCCCACGGCGGAATGCGGACACAAGAGCTCGCCGGTGCGCGCCAGCATATCGGTGATGGTCTGCGAGGTCTCCTCTTCCGAGGCGCGGCCCGATGCGTAGATTTCGGCCAGTGCCTGCATGGCGCCCTGCGAGACATCGAAGCCCCCCTCGCCCAGCTCGGCCATCAATTGCGCGACCGCCTTGCCGTCGCGCCCGTAGGCATCGAAGAGCGCACGCTCGAAATTCGAGCTGACCTGGATATCCATGGACGGGCTGATCGACGGATGGACGCCGGACTTGTGATAGCCCTGCCCGCTGAGGCAGCGATGCAGGATGTCGTTCTGGTTGGTGGCCACCACCAGCCTGTCGACGGGAAGGCCCATGCGCTTGGCGATATAGCCCGCGAAGATATCGCCGAAGTTGCCGGTGGGCACCGTGAAGCTGACCTGCCGGTCCGGCGCGCCAAGGCTGACCGCGGAGGAAAAGAAGTAGACGACCTGCGCCAGAACGCGGCCCCAATTGATCGAATTCACCCCCGCCAGACGCACACCGTCGCGGAATTCGAAATCGTTGAACATGTCCTTCAGGCGCGCCTGACAGTCATCGAAATCCCCGTCCAGCGCGAGCGCGTGCACGTTGCTTTCCGGCGGCGTGGTCATCTGGCGGCGCTGCACGTCCGACACGCGCCCGTGCGGGTAGAGGATCACCACATCGACGTTGTCGAGCCCCTTGAACGCTTCGATCGCCGCCGATCCGGTATCGCCCGATGTGGCTCCCACGATGGTCACCCGCTCGCCCTTGCGTCCCAGCGCAAGCTGGAACATCTGGCCGATGAGTTGCATGGCGAAATCCTTGAAGGCCAGCGTGGGCCCGTGGAAAAGCTCCAGCAGGAAATGGTTCGGCGCCAGTTCAACCAGCGGCGCCCGCGCATCGTGGCCGAACCCGGCGTAGGCGCGCGCGATCAGGTCGCGGAATTCGGCATCCGTGAAGGTATCGCCGATGAAGGGCCGCATGACGGTGAACGCCACCTCTTCGTAGCTCTGACCGCGCATTGCGGCGATATCGTCATGGGACAGTTGCGGAATCGTCTCTGGAACGTAGAGCCCGCCGTCACGGGCGAGCCCCGTCAACATCGCTTCTTCAAAGCTCAGAACGGGGGCGGTGCCACGGGTCGAGATATAGCGCATGGATCAGTCCGGGGTCTTGGCGCGGCGTGCGCGCAGGAGAAAGGCAAGGCTCATCGCGACCCAGATGGCCGCAAGCGAGAACCAGGTTATCGCGTATTGGAGGTGGTCGTTCGGAATGGCGCTGGTGTCAACAGGCAGCGGCGTGACGGGCGCATCATCGAAGGTGCTCTGTCGCGCGACCACCAGCACCGGAAGCGTATCGAGGGCTGCGGCCATGGCCGCAACGTCACGGGCAAACCAGATATTGCCGGACAGGTCCGGTTCCGGCGTGAAGCTGTCGGTCTCCTGCGGCCATTGCAGGTTTCCCGAAATGCCGACCGGCTCGTCAGGCGTGGTGATATCGCTCCGGTCGGTGGGCACGAAACCCCGGTCGACCATGATCCGCCCCGCATCCGTTTCCAGCGGAGAGATGATCCGGTATCCCGCGCCGATCTGCTTCTGGCTGACCAGAACGCGCAGATACCTGTCGCCCAGCGTCCCTTCCACCCGCACGGGCAGATAGCTGTCCTGTTCGGGATCGAGCGTTTTGGGAAGCGCGACGGGATCCGCCGCGATCCGGGCCTCGATATCCGCGATCACGCCCTCTTTCCATGCAAGGCGCTGGATCTGCCATACGCCGAGGCTAAGCAGGATGGCGGCCCCGCCGAGACCGATCACGATCAGGAAGATGGTGCGCCGCATGGTGTGTCCTCTGACAGAAACCGCAAAAGAGAAACGCGCGGGAGACATACTCTCTCCCGCGCGTCGGTTTACTCAAAGCACCGGCTGGTGCAAGGCCACTTTGCCGATCAGGACGGAATGCCCCAGATGTAGACGGCAAAGAACAGGAACAGCCACACCACGTCAACGAAGTGCCAGTACCATGCGGCGGCCTCGAACCCGACGTGACGTTCGGACGAGAAATGCCCGGCACGCGCGCGCAGGTAGCACACGAACAGGAACAGCGTCCCGATCACGACGTGGAAACCGTGGAAGCCTGTGGCCATGAAGAAGTTCGAATAGAACTCGTCGGCGCCGAATTCCCAGCCTTCGTGCAGAAGATGCTGGTACTCATAGGCCTGAAGCGCCGTGAACAGCACACCCAGTACAACCGCGATAATCAGACCTGTCTTGAGATCGGAGCGGTTTTCTTCGTGTACCAGCGCATGGTGCGCCCACGTCACGGCACAGCCCGACAGCAGCAGGATCAGCGTGTTGATCAGCGGCAGGTGGAAGGCATCGACTGGATAGATATAGGGCGCGACGTATTCGGTGCCCGGATAGCTTTCCATGGGGTAAAGCGCGTGCTTGAAGAAGCTCCAGAACCACGCGGCGAAGAACATGACCTCGGACATGATGAACAGGATGAAGCCGTAGCGCAGGCCGATCCGCACGACCGGGGTGTGGTCGCCGATCTTGGATTCCTCGACCACCTCGGACCACCATCCGAACATCGTGTAAAGCGTGCCCGCCAGACCGACGAAGAAGACCCACGGGGTGACTTCGTGCATCCACAGAACGCCGCCCAGCAGCATGACAAATGCGAAAAGTGCGCTCAGAAGCGGCCAGATCGAGGGCGAGAGGATATGGTAGTCGTGATTTTTTGCGTGGGCCATGGCGTGCGTCCCTATTCCCTTTTCGTATTTAGTTCAGGTCTGTTGGCTGATCCGTATCAAGGGCGGCATAGCCCTCGGGCAGATCGATTTCGTAGAAAGTATAAGACAGCGTGATGGTGTGTATATACTGTCCCTCGCGGTCGTCCACGATTTCGGGGTCGACGTAGAAGCTGACAGGCATCTGCACTGTCTCGCCGGGGGCGAGGACCTGCTCTTCGAAGCAAAAGCAGGCGATCTTTTCGAAAAACGCGCCCGCCTGATACGGCGTGACGTTATAGGCCGCCTGACCCGCGACCGGTTTGTCAGTCGGGTTGTGCGCCTCGTAGAAGGCAAGGTTGGTCTCGCCGATGCGCACGGTCATCTCGCGCTCGACCGGGGCGAATTCCCACGGCATCTGACCGTTCAGCGATCCATCGAAGCGCACCGTGATGGTCTGCTCCAGCACTTCGTCCGGTGCGACCTCGGACACGCCGGTGACGCCGCCAAAGCCGGTGACACGGCAGAACCAGTCGTAGAACGGCACTGACGCCCAGGCCAGCCCGCCCATCAGCACCACAACACCGACGGTCTGGATCACTGTTTTCTTGGGACCGGAAAGGGCCATCAGTCGGATCCTCCACCGCTTGTTGTAACCTGCTCGCCCACGCCGGTGGCCTGGCTTGCGGGGATGCGGAAGTCGCTCGACGTGATCTTGACGAATGTCAGTGCCATGACCAGCACGACGAACCCGCCCAGCATCAGCCCAACACCAAGGTTCAGACCCCGGCGGCGTGTGTGCATTTCGTGTTCGGCTTTGATTGCCATCTTACCAGCCTCCCATTCCGAAGGGTTTCAGCGTCGCTTCGATCAGGATCGCGCCGAAATGCGCGAAGAGATACCACAGCGACAGGCGGAAGAACTTACGCTCGACCGCGAAATTGTCTTGCTCGCTCATTTCCTCGTCGCGCTGCCAGATCGCGTAGGCGCCCTTGAGGAACAGCGCGTTCAGTACCAGCGCCACGGCAAGGTAGATGTATCCCCCGACCCCGGTGAAGGCGGTGCCAACGGCCAGAGCGGCCAGAAGCACGGTATAGCCGAGGATGTGGTTACGGGTGACGCGGCGCCCGTGCGTGACAGTCAACATCGGCACGGCGGCATCGTCGTAATCGTTGCGCATGAACAGCGCCAGCGCCCAGAAGTGCGGCGGGGTCCACATGAAGATCAGCGCGAACATCAACCACGGCTCCAGGGCGAAGCTGCCGGTGGCGATGACCCAGCCGATCACCGGCGGGAAGGCACCTGCGGCCCCGCCGATCACGATGTTCTGCGGCGTCGACCGCTTGAGCCACATGGAATAGGGCACAACGTAGAAGAAGATGGTAAAGGCCAGCATCGCGCCCGCCAGCAGGTTGGCGCTGAGCGACAGCATCATCACCGACAACAGCGACAGACCCGCCCCGAGGTAAAGCGCCGTCTGCGGAGTCACCTTGCCCGCGGGGATAGGCCGGCTTCTGGTGCGCTTCATCACCGCGTCGATATCCGCATCCCACCACATGTTCAGCGCCCCCGACGCCCCTGCCCCGATTGCGAGGAAGAGGATCGAGGCGAACCCGATCACAGGATTGACCGACACCGGCGCTGCCAACATGCCGACCACGGCCGTAAACACCACAAGCTGCATCACGCGCGGCTTCATCAGGGCATAGTAATCGCCCAGTTGCGGCTCGTCCTCGTAGGATCTGGCGGTGGTGATGTCGGTCATTGTGTTCTCAAACCATTCTTAGCGGGTAATGCGGCGCGACAGGATCGCGCCGCATGCATTTCCAAACGTCGGTCAGACGCCTGCGCCTTCAGTCCGCCGATGCGACTGTCAGGGTCTGCGGGATGCCGGCGTATTCTTCACGCGCGCGGCCCAGCCACTCTTCGTAGGCTTCCTCGGACACCACCTTGACGGTGATCGGCATGTAGGCGTGCGCAATGCCGCACAGTTCGGAGCACTGACCGAAATAGACACCCTCACGCTCGGCCTTGAACCACAGTTCGGCAAGGCGGCCGGGAACGGCGTCCTGCTTCACGCCGAAGGCGGGAATGGTCCAGGAGTGGATCACGTCCGACCCGGTGACCTGCACGACGACCGTCTTGTTCACGGGCACGACCACGGCTGTATCGGTGGCCAGCAGGAAATCATCCTCGGAGTAACCGGCCGCCTCAAGCTGTGCGATCACTTCGGGAGTTTTCTTGTTCTCGCCGCCCAGCGCCGGAGCGCCGATCATGTAGCTGTCGAAGCCGAAATCCTCGTCGACGTATTCATAGGACCAGAACCACTGGTTGCCGATTGCCTTGATCGTCAGGTCCGCCTGCGGAATTTCCTGCTGGCGGAACAGGATCGGCAGTGACCATGCGCCGATGCCCACAAGGATCAGGATCGGGACGAGTGTCCACGCGATTTCCACCGGGGTGTGGTGGGTAAAGGACGCGGGTTTCGGGTTACGTTTGCTGTTGTAGCGGATCATCACCCAGATCAGCAGACCGGTCACGAACAATGTGATCAGCGTGATGATGACCAGAATCATTCCGTCGAGCCATTGCAGATCGCTCGCCAGCTCCGTTACCGCCGGCTGGAAGCCCATCGCCCCCTGCTCAGGCTTGCCGATGATCTCAAGTCCCTGTGGATCAACGCTTTGTGCCAGTGCTGGCAGGCTACCGATGCTGGCCAAAAGGCCCGCAAGTGTGAGGTGCTTTTTCATCATTTCCGTCCTGATAGTCTCGACCGATGGTGGCTGAAACGCCGAAGTCCGACCCCGGCGTTGTAATCTCGCGTCTTACAATCATATTCTGATACCGAAAGAAAGAGCCATGCTTGCGTCAGATTGACCCGAAGCAATCCCCCAAATCGAAGGAGCCTTTCCATGGCCGATACGCCTTTTTCGCCGTTCGAGCAGAACATCGCTCGCGAGGACGCCCTGAGGATCCTGCGCGGCGCGGTCGATGGCGCAGACGACGGAGAGCTGTTTTTCGAGCGGCGCCGCTCGGAAGGACTGGTGTTCGACGACGGACGCCTCAAGACAGCAAGCTATGACGCAGCCGAAGGTTTCGGCCTGCGCGCGGTGCGCGGCGAGGTCGCCGGATATGCCCATTCGACCGAGTTGAGCGAGGCGGCCCTGACCCGTGCCGCCGAAACCGCGCGCCTCGCGGTGGGCGACGGGGGCGGCACATGGGCGGATGCGCCCGAAGGCACGAACGCCAAGCTCTATACCGACGAGGATCCGATCGCGGGCGCCGCCTTTCCGGTAAAGGTCGAGACCCTGCGCGAGATCGACGATTTCTGCCGCAGTCTGGACCAGCGCGTGGTTCAGGTGACCGCCTCTATCGCCGCATCGATTCAGGAGGTCGAGATTCTGCGCCCCGAGGGCACCACCGTGCGCGATGTGCGCCCGATGACGCGGGTGAACGTATCGGTCATCGTGGAACAGGACGGGCGCCGCGAAAGCGGCAGCGCGGGCGGCGGCGGCCGTGTGGGGCTGGACGGGTTGCTCGACCGCGCCGACTGGCAGGGCAAGGCCCGCGAGGCGCTGCGGATCGCGGTCGTGAACCTGTCTGCCGTACCGGCCCCTGCGGGGGTGATGGACGTGGTGCTCGGCCCGGGCTGGCCGGGCATTCTGCTGCATGAAGCCATCGGTCACGGGCTCGAGGGCGATTTCAACCGCAAGGGGTCAAGCGCCTTCGCGGGGCTGATGGGCCAGCAGATCGCTGCACCCGGCGTGACCGTGCTGGACGACGGCACAATCCCCGACCGGCGCGGCAGTATCTCGGTCGATGACGAGGGCACGCCAAGCGCCAAGAATGTGCTGATCGAGGACGGCAAGCTGGTCGGCTATATGCAAGACCGGCAGAACGCGCGTCTGATGGGTGTGAAAAGCACCGGCAACGGACGCCGCCAGAGCTTTGCCCACATCCCCATGCCACGCATGACCAACACCTATATGCTGGGCGGGGACGTAGCACCGGGCGACATCGTGGCAGACCTGAAGGACGGTATCTATGCCGTCGGGTTCGGCGGCGGTCAGGTGGACATCACGAACGGGAAGTTCGTTTTTTCGTGCACCGAAGCCTACCGTGTCGAGAACGGCGTCGTGGGGGCCGCGGTCAAGGGCGCCACGCTGATCGGCGATGGTGCGACCGCGCTGCAAAAGATCCGCGCCATCGGGAACGATCCGGCACTTGACCCCGGTATGGGGAATTGCGGCAAACAGGGCCAATGGGTGCCGGTGGGTGTGGGCCAGCCGACGCTGATGATCGGCGGGCTGACGGTCGGCGGATCGGCGGGCTGAGTGTGGATGGCGGGTTTAGTCGATTTGCCGGTTTCTGATTCATCCCCTGTTAACCACTAAAGCCTTATACCTGATTCCAGCAACGGACGGAGATCGGGATGACTGACAGGGACCACAATCCTTCTTCCACTCACCCCCCACTCCCACCCACCCCGGAAGACGAACAGTTTGCCCGTCTCCGTCTGTTGCGCTCGCGCCGGGTCGGCATTTCCACGTATAAACGACTGCTGGCTGAACACGGCACTGCGCAAAACGCGCTGGCCGCGCTGCCTGAGGTAGCGCGCGCCGCGGGCGTCCCGAATTACGAGGTCTGCCCCGAGGGCGTGATCCGTGCGGAATTGCGCGCGGCCCACGCGGCACATGCGCGCCTTCTTGACACTGACCATCCCCTTTACCCTGCCGCATTGCTCGATCTGGAAGATGCGCCCCCGTTCCTGTGGGTGATCGGCGACCCCGAAATCCTGTCGCGCCCGATGATATCGCTCGTCGGGGCGCGCAACGCGTCGTCACTGGGGACGCGGATGGCGCGCGCCCTCGCCCGCGATCTGGGCGAGGCGGGGTTCGTCGTGGTCTCGGGCCTTGCGCGCGGGATCGACGCCGCTGCGCATCTTGCCGCTCTGCCGACCGGCACAGTCGCGGTGCAGGCGGGCGGTGTGGATGTCCTCTATCCGGCGGAAAACACCGATCTTGCCCGCCAGATCGGCGAAAGAGGTCTGCGGATCAGCGAACAGGCCATGGGCCTGCAACCGATGGCTCGGCATTTTCCGCGCCGCAACAGGATCATTTCCGGTCTGAGCCGCGCCACCGTCGTGGTCGAGGCGGCGGCGAAGTCCGGCAGCCTTATCACCGCACGCGATGCGCTGGATCAGGGCCGCGATGTGATGGCGGTTCCCGGCCATCCCTTCGACGCGCGGGCGGCGGGTACGAATATGCTGATCCGGGACGGGGCGACGCTGGTGCGCCGCGCCGAGGATGTGCTCGAAGCGCTCGGATCGCTGGGGGCCCACAGGCCGGAACTGCCGCTTGCCCCACCGCCGCCACTGCAACCGGCAGCGAAACGCAGCCTGCGCGACACCGCCAAGCTGCACCTTTCGATCCTGTCGCGCCTTGGCCCCTCGCCCGTGGCCGAGGACCAGTTGATCCGTGATCTGCGCGTACATTCCGCGGCCGTTGCCCCCGCGCTTGTGGAACTTGAACTCGAAGGCAAGATCAGCCGCGCGGCAGGCGGTTTACTGTCGCGCAGCGACTGAGGGGTAGTACCTCTCCCACAGCCCGAAACCGGCACAAGACAGGGCACCGGATGCGCCTTGCCCTTGGGTAAATCCCCCAAGCTCCAGCGGCCTGTCCCGGTCCGCGGGATTGACAAAGCCCCCTTGCATTCCACATGACAAAGGCCTTAGACGCGCCAAAGCCCCTGACCCAAGGACACCGTTTGAATGCCAGTTGTCGTTGTCGAATCGCCCGCGAAAGCAAAGACGATCAACAAGTATCTGGGCGACAATTTCACCGTTCTCGCCTCTTATGGACACGTCCGCGATCTGCCGCCTAAAGACGGATCGGTGGACACCGAAAACGGCTTCGACATGCTGTGGGAGGTCGCCAGCGACAGCAAGAAACACGTCAAGGCCATCGCCGACGCGCTGAAGAACGACAACGAATTGATCCTCGCGACGGACCCCGACCGCGAGGGCGAAGCGATCAGCTGGCACCTTCAGGAAGCGCTGACCAAACGCAAGTCGATCAACAAGGATACCCCCGTCAGCAGGGTCGTTTTCAACGCGATCACCAAATCGGCCGTCACGGAGGCGATGAAAAATCCCCGTCAGGTCGACATGCCGCTGGTCGAAGCCTATCTGGCACGCCGCGCGCTGGACTATCTGGTGGGGTTCAACCTGTCGCCGGTGCTGTGGCGCAAGCTGCCGGGCGCGAAATCGGCCGGACGGGTGCAATCCGTCACCCTGCGCCTCATCGTCGAGCGCGAGATGGAGATCGAGGCCTTCCGCCCGCGCGAATACTGGTCGGTCAAGGCGATCCTGACGACCCCCTCGGGACAGGAATTCGAAGCGCGCCTGACCACATTGGCAGGCAAGAAGCTCGACCGCTTCGATCTCGGGGATGCCACGCAGGCCGAGATGGCCGTGCAGGCCGTCAGCTCCCGCGACCTGCATGTTGCAAGCGTCGAGGCAAAGCCCACATCGCGAAACCCTTCGGCGCCCTTCATGACCTCGACCCTCCAGCAGGAGGCGAGCCGCAAGTTCGGCATGGGCGCGCGCCAGACCATGAGCACGGCCCAGCGCCTCTATGAGGCGGGGCACATTACATACATGCGGACCGACGGGATCGATATGGCTCCCGAAGCGGTGACCATGGCCCGCGACGCGATCAAGGACCGCTACGGCGACAGCTATGTCCCGGACAAGCCGCGCGTCTACAAGAACAAGGCCAAGAACGCTCAGGAAGCCCACGAATGTGTGCGCCCGACCGACATGACCAAGGACGTGGCGGCACTGGGGTTGATGGATGCCGACCAGCGCAAGCTCTATGATCTGATCTGGAAACGAACGCTCGCGTGCCAGATGGAAAGCGCCCGCATGGAACGCACGACCGTCGAAGTGTCCTCGAAGGACGAACAGGTCACCCTGCGCGCCACCGGTCAGGTCGTGCTCTTTGACGGGTTTCTCAAGGTCTACGAAGAAGGCCGTGATGACGTGGTCGCCGACGACGATGACAACCGCCTGCCGCAGATCAGCCAGGGCGACAAACTCGGCAAGGCGGCAGCAGCCCGCTATAGCGAGGAGTTCGCGAAGGCCGAAGGCGCAGCGGACGAGGAGCGCTCCGGCCTGAAGGCGAAATCCGGCGCCCTTCTGGCCGATAACGCCGCCGTTCTGGGCGCCCAGCATTTCACCCAGCCGCCCCCGCGCTATACCGAAGCGACCCTTGTGAAGCGCATGGAAGAACTCGGCATAGGGCGCCCGTCGACCTACGCCAGCATCGTGACCACGATTCAGGACCGTGGATATGTGCGCCGCGAAGGTCAGCGCCTGATCCCCGAAGACAAGGGGCGTCTGGTCACCGCGTTTCTGGAAAACTACTTCCGCCGCTACATCGGCTACGATTTCACCGCCGATCTCGAAGACCAGCTCGACAAGGTGTCGGCGGGCGATGCCGAATACAAGAAGGTGCTCGAACGCTTCTGGCGCGACTTCTCGGCGGCCATCGCCGAGACATCCGAACTGCGCATCACCGACGTTCTGGAAAAGATCAACGAGGTGCTCGAGCCGCATCTTTTCCCGCCCACCGGCGATGGAACCGATCCGCGACTGTGCCCCAACTGCGGTGCCGGACGGCTCAGCATGCGCACCGCGCGCTCGGGCGGTGCGTTCATTGGCTGCTCGAACTACCCCGAATGCCGCTACACCCGCCCCTTCGGCCCACCGAACCCCGAGGCGGAAGCATCCGCAATCCCGCCGGAAGGCAAGCTTCTGGGCGAGGATCAGGGCGACGAGATCCGTGTGTTCAAGGGACGTTTCGGCCCCTACGTGCAACGCGGCGAAGCCACGGAAGAAAACAAGAAACCCCCGCGCCAGTCGATTCCCAAGGACTGGGAGCCCGAAGAACTTGAACTCGACCGCGCCGTGATGCTGCTGTCGCTGCCGCGCGAGATCGGGCCGCACCCCGAGGACGGGGTCATGGTCTGGGCCAATATCGGGCGCTACGGCCCCTATATCAAACACGCCGAAAGCACATCGCACCGTGGCGGCACCAATGCCAACCTCGAAAGCATCGACGAGGTCTGGACCGTGGGCATGAACCGCGCGGTCCAGCTTCTGGCCGAGAAACTCGCCAGCCGTGGCGGGCGCGGGGCCGCCGCCAAACCGCTGCGCGAACTGGGCGAGCACCCCGAAGCGGGCGGTGCGGTCAACGTGATGAAGGGCAAATACGGGCCCTACGTGAAATGGGAAAAGATCAACGCGACGATCCCCGACACGATCGACCCAGAAGAGCTGACCATGGCGCAGGCCGTGCATCTGATCGACGAGCGTGCAGCCAAGGCCGGCAAGAAGAAACCTGCCGCCAAGAAGAAAGCCGCGCCAAAGAAAAAAGCCGCGCCGAAAAAGACCGCGGCCAAGAAAACGACCACCAAAAAGACACCGGCCAAGAAGACCGCGACAAAAGACGACTGACGCAGTCGCGGCTCATCCGGACACAGAAGGCCCCTCACAAGAATGTCAGGGGCTTTTTGCGTGGTGACTTGGTACGGATCGCCTAACCGGGGCCACCCGGAAATGATCGAGAGGCAGAATATGACAGACAGAAAGATTTCCAGACGTTTCATGTTGGGCGGTACCGGCGCGGCGCTTGCGATGCCATCGCTGGTGCTTGCGCAAGAGGTTCCGCACCGGCGCAACGTGATGAGCTTTAGTCCGCAGCGCTGGCAAGACCACTTCGACACTCTCGGCAAGGCCGCAATCGTCGCTGACACCACGTCGCGCGCGCTGCATTACTGGGACGGCGACGGCGAGACATATAATGTCTATCCCACCTCCGTTCCGCGCACCGACGAGCTGACAAAGCGCGGCTATACCGAGATCGTGCGCAAGAAGGTCGGACCGGACTGGACGCCAACGCAGTCGATGCTCGAAGAAGACCCGTCGCTCAAATACATGCCCCCCGGCCCCGGCAACCCCTTGGGCACCCACGCCATGTACCTCAGCTGGCCTGCCTACCTGATCCACGGCACCCACGACACGCGCAAGATCGGGCGGCAGTCTTCGGCCGGATGTATCGGGCTCTACAACCACATGATCGAGGAACTTTTTGCCATCGCGCCCATCGGCACGCAGGTGCGCATCCTGTGATACCTTACGCAGGGGCGGGCGAGCGATTGACACCCGACCGCCCCGGCGTCACAACTCTTCGCAATCAATCAACGATGATGGAGAGCTTCATTCCATGAAGAAAGTCTACGCCACCGCCGCCGAAGCCCTCGAAGGGGTTCTCGAGGACGGCATGCTTATCGCTTCGGGGGGCTTTGGCCTCTGCGGCATCCCTGAACTGCTTCTGGATGCGATCCGCGACGCGGGCGTGAAGGATCTGACATTTGCCTCGAACAATGCGGGCGTGGACGATTTCGGCATCGGCATCCTGTTGCAGACCAAACAGGTGAAGAAAATGATCTCCTCCTACGTCGGCGAGAACAAGGAGTTCATGCGCCAGTACCTCAGCGGCGAGCTGGAGCTGGAATTCTCGCCCCAGGGCACGCTGGCCGAACGGATGCGCGCCGGCGGCTGCGGCATTCCCGGATTCTACACGAAAACCGGTGTTGGCACGCAGATTGCCGAGGGCAAGGAAGTGAAGCAGTTCCATGGCGAGGATTACATCC
This sequence comes from Sulfitobacter sp. HNIBRBA3233, assembly GCF_040149665.1. Classification (NCBI taxonomy): domain Bacteria; kingdom Pseudomonadati; phylum Pseudomonadota; class Alphaproteobacteria; order Rhodobacterales; family Roseobacteraceae; genus Sulfitobacter; species Sulfitobacter marinivivus. Next base: position 1,472,379 of record NZ_JBEFLP010000001.1, read on the forward strand.
TCGAAGAGGGCATTTTCGCGGACCTCGCCATCGTCAAGGCATGGAAGGCCGACGACACAGGCAACCTGATCTTCCGCAAGACAGCACGCAACTTCAATCCGCCTGCGGCCATGTGCGGGAAGGTCTGCATCGCCGAGGTCGAGGAAATCGTGCCGCGCGGTGAACTGGCCGGTGATGAAATCCACCTGCCGGGCATCTACGTGCACCGCATTGTGCAGGGCACGCACGAGAAGCGTATCGAACAACGCACAACCCGCCAGCGTGAGGAGGCCTGATCATGTGGGACCGCAACCAGATGGCGGCACGCGCCGCGGAAGAACTCGAAGACGGCATGTATGTGAACCTTGGCATCGGTATTCCGACGCTGGTGGCCAACTACGTCGGTGACAAGGACATCACCCTGCAATCGGAAAACGGTATGCTGGGCATGGGCCCCTTCCCCTATGAGGGAGAGGAAGACCCCGACCTGATCAACGCCGGCAAGCAGACGATCACCGAACTCAACCGCACGGCCTATTTCGACAGTGCCATGTCGTTCGGCATGATCCGCGGCGGCAAGATCGCGGCGGCGATCCTGGGCGCGATGGAGGTTGCCGAAAACGGCGACCTTGCGAACTGGATGATCCCCGGCAAGCTGGTCAAGGGCATGGGCGGCGCGATGGATCTTGTCGCGGGCGTGGGCCGCGTGATCGTCGTGATGGACCACCAGAACAAGGCGGGTGAATCCAAGCTGCTGAAATCATGTACCCTGCCCCTGACGGGCACAGGCGTGGTCGACCGCATCATCACCAACCTTGGTGTGCTCGACGTGGTCGAGGGTGGGCTGAAGATCGTCGAATGCGCCGATGGCGTCACCGAGGACGAACTGCGCGCCGCGACCGAAGCAACCATCGTCTGATCCGCGCATCACGCAACACACGCGCGTCAGCTGAGGGCGGTAAGCCCTGAGCGAGACACCCAAAGAGGCCGAGCCGGCATATCTCCGGCTCGGCCCATTTGTTTCATAGAGGATTTTATCGAAGCTCCCCTCGCCTGACGGGAAACGGCGCCAGCGAGCCGCCGGTGTGACCTCTGGTCGAAAATATCCGCAGACGGGGCGTCGGCCTTCACTCGCACTGCCCTCTTGGCAACGCCATACGCGCACCGAGCGTCCCGACCGGGCGCATGTGTTCAAGCTCTGGCCGCTGCCCCCTGCGCTGCGGTCATTTCATGGTGGCAAAGACGCAGCCGTCGGAAATCAGCTGTGGGGGGGTCTTGCACAGACCCTTCGCCACCTGAAACGCGGCAAGCACCTTCGGCACGTAATCACGGGTTTCCGCAAAGGGCGGCACGCCCGCATGTTTGCGCACCGATCCCTCGCCCGCGTTGTACCCGGCGAGAACGAGAATCGGATCGTCGCCGAACTCCCCCATCAGCCAATCGAGATACTTGATACCGCCCGCGATGTTTTCCTGCGGCGCGAGACTGTCCTTGACCCCGAAGCGGCTGGCAGTGTCGGGCATCAGCTGCATCAGACCCTGCGCGCCCGCCCCGCTGACCGCATCGGGCTTGCCCGACGATTCAACGGAAATCACCGCAAGCGCCAGCGCGGGCGACACACGCGTCCCGATGCTCGACCGCAGGATATCCACCCCGTGGCTGCGTGCGATGTCCTGCATCTGTTGCAGGCGCGGTGCAGGCACGCGGGTGGAGGCAGCAGCCAGCGCGGTCATCGCTTCTTCCAAGCGCCCCGGCCCCGCTTTGGCGGCCTCTGGCGAAACCTTGGTCCAAAACCAGTCATAGCGGCCGGAAGCCGGGCGCTCGATCTCGCCCGACGGGGCGAGGGCCACATCCTGCGCGTCGGGCGCCGGTGCAGGCGCGTAAACGGGGCGGTTGATCTTCACCCGCGAGGTCTTGCGCGCACTTGCCTGCGGCGGCTTGACGAACTTCGGTTTGAAATCGGGGAACGGTTTGGGCGAATCCGCAAAGGATCCGGCCGCACAGACGACGGCAAATCCCGCCGCAAAGGCGAGCGTAAGGGGGAAAGAGGTCATCGGGCCTGCTCTTTTCTTGATTATTGCTCGATTTTTTCGACCAGCATTACGCAGAAATGCCCTTCAGGCCAGTGAATGCGGCATTTGAACATGGCGAATTTGCCATAATTGGTGCGTTTGGGTCGCAACCGTTAACCAAAAACCCCCGAAATTACACGAAAAACATATTCTTTTCATGTAGATAACGAAAAACCCTCAAGAAAAATCGTTGATACTGCAAATGTCTTAATTCCCGCCAAACTCCTGCCCCAATCATCCGGCTATATAGCGTCATACCAAGTCAAGCAGGCCTGAATGAGAGCGGGCCGGGACGCAGGGCAAGGTTGAGACTGAAATCAAACTGATCCTTTGGAGGGACACTACAATGATGAAATTCGTGAAAAACTTCCGCAACGACGAAGACGGCGCCGTAACAGTTGACTGGGTTGTTCTGACAGCCGCAGTCGTGGGCCTGGCGATCGCCGCATACGGTTCGATCCAGACCGGCGCATCCAACATGACAAGCAACACTTCCGACTTCCTGGGCGCCCAGACAATCGGTGAAGTTGGCGCACCAGCAGCTGACACAGGCACCGGCGGCTAATAGCTACCTCGTAGCTTGAGACTTGGGGGGGCTGCGTTCTGCAAGGGATGCAGCCCCCTTTCCCATTAGTCCGGTAGATTATGCCGCCCTACGAGAGATTTATCATGGCAAAGCCAATTACCTCATTCCTCGCGGATGAAGACGGTGCTGTAACAGTTGACTGGGTCGTTCTGACCGCCGCCGTTTGCGGCCTCGCCCTCGCTTCCTTTGCGTCCATCCAGCAAGGCAGCAAGAGCGTTGGCGACAGGGTCGGAACCTACCTGACCGACACTTCGGTCGAAGAAGTGATCGCCACATCCACGGGCGGCTGAGAAGGCTGACGTCGCCGCGAAGAAGCAGGCACGCCTTTTTTCTTCCGTGAGCCAAAAAAAGAACAAAGTCGCCTGGCATACAGAACGGGAGACGAAGCATCCGGCCCTTCCGGAGCTTGAGGTTAGAGGAGTACGAACATGCGTATGATTTTTGGGCTCGTATTGCTGGTGGGCATCGCCCTTGCAGGCGGCGCCGTCTATCTGGCGAAAGACCAGATCGGCCAATACAAGAACGCGATCGCGCGGGCAGAAGCCGCGAAGCAGAAAATTGTCCCGACGCAGACCGTCTACGTCGTGACCCGCTCGCTCAAATACGGCGAGAAGCTGGAAAAAGAAGATGTACGCCCGGTGGAATTCCCGGTGACGGCCATCCCCGAAGGAACCTTCGGCGATGAAAAGTCGATCTTTCCCGAAAATACAGAAGAGCGCCGCGTCGTCCTGCGCCCGATCGAGAAAAACGAAGCGCTTCTTGCGGTCAAGGTCACCCTGCCCGGTGAAGACGCGGGCCTGACATCGCGACTGGAGCGCGGGATGCGCGCCTTTGCGATCAAGGTCGATGTGTCCTCCGGTGTGTCGGGCTTCCTGCGCCCCGGTGACAGGGTCGACGTCTACTGGACCGGTGGTGTCGGCGGCGGTCAGACCCGCACCGAAGTCACCAAGCTGATCGAGACCGGCATCCAGCTGATCGCCGTCGACCAGCGTGCCGGTGACCTCGAAGGCGCGCAGATCGCGCGGACAGTGACCGTCGCGGTAGACCCGAACCAGGTTGCGGCACTTGCACAGGCCCAGTCGACAGGCCGCTTGTCCCTTGCATTGGTCGGTGTCGGTGACGACAGCGTGTCGCCCCCGATCGAGATGAACCAGCGCTCTCTTCTGGGTATCGAAGAGAAGGTCGCAGCACCCGCCGCCCCCGCCGAAAAGGTATGTACAATCCGTACCCGCAAGGGCGCCGAGGTGGTCGAGTTGCCGATCCCCTGCACCAACTGATCGCCTGAAATTACCAGAAAACAAAGGACGCCGCCCCTCCGGGGCGGCGTTCTGCGTCATGGTATCTGTTGCTATTTATCCACAGCAGCTATCGCCCGGAATGCATTGATTATTGCAAAAAAACTAAAACTGCCCCAAGGTGATCGAAACGACGGGCACCAAGACCCTATTTTGAGGCGTGATCAAAAAGGCAGGTCACATGAAAATCGACAGATTCCTGAAAGCAGCCCTGCTTGGGCTGACTCTGAGTGTATCCTCGCTTGCGATGACCGCTCCTACCATTGCACAGGCAGATGCATTGCGCGTTGTCAAAAGCGGAACCAGTACCCGTTTGTCTGTGCCTCTCAACCGTGCAGTCGTGGTCGAAAGCGACACACCCTTCGCAGAGCTGAGCATCGCCAATCCCGGCATCGCCGATCTTTCATCGCTCTCGGATCGCACGATCTACGTTCTGGGCAAGTCGCCCGGGATCACGACCCTGACGCTCTTCGATGGAGCCGGTCGGTTGATCACCAACGTGGAAGTGCAGGTCATCCCTGATCTTTCCGAATTCAAGGAACGTCTGCGGCAGATCCTGCCCGGTGAACGGATCGACGTGCGGTCGGCCAATGACGGTATCGTGCTGTCGGGCATCGTTTCGTCCTCGCAAAAACTGCAACGCGCATTGGATCTGGCGCAGCGTTACGCGCCCGACCGCGTGTCGAACCTGATGAGCGTCGGCGGCATCCAGCAGGTCATGCTGAAGGTACGCTTTGCCGAAATGCAGCGTTCGGTTTCGAAATCGCTCAGCTCCTCTCTCGCCCTCGGCGGCGGGATCGGCAGTGATGTCGGTGTGCGCGGCGGCACCGGAACCCTGGCAACCTCCGGCGGATCGACCGGCGCGCTCGCGGGCACCCTGCCCGCCGCAAACACGAACACCGGCGCCGTTCTGTTCGGCTTCAATGCCGGATCGACGCAGGTCGGCATCCTTCTGGAAGCCCTTGAAAGCAAAGGCGTTGTCCGTTTCCTCGCGGAACCGAACCTGACCGCGCTTTCCGGTCAGGAGGCGAAATTCCTTGCCGGTGGGGAATATCCCATTCCGGTCGCGCAGGACAACAATACGACCTCGATCGAGTTCAAACCGTTCGGTGTCGAACTGTCCTTCATCCCCCGTGTCGTGGACAAGGAACTGATAAACCTCGAGCTCAAGGCGGCTGTATCGGCGATTGACCCGTCGAACGGGATCACGCTGGACGGCGGTTTCTCCGTCGCGGCCTTCTCGCGCCGTGAAACCTCGACCACCGTCGAGATGCGCGATGGCGAAAGCTTTGCAATCGCCGGTCTGCTTCAGGACGACTTCAGCGACAACTCTTCGCAGCTGCCATGGATCGGCGATGTGCCGGTACTGGGCGCGCTGTTCCGCAGCGCCGACTACCAGCGCAGCCAGACCGAGCTGGTAATCATCATCAGTGCGCACCTTGTGACACCCGTCCGCGGCGAAGCGCTGGCCCTGCCCACCGACCGGATCAAGCCACCGACCGAAAAGGATCTTTTCCTCTACGGCCGGACCGCAGCCGGAACCCGCACCCCCCAGAAGGGCGCCGCGGGCGAGGTTGCCAAGCAGGACTTTACCGGCTCTTATGGCTATGTATTGGATTGACGACATGCAAAGAGCACTTGCCAGAACATTCGGAGCCTTCGGCCTGACCACCGCCCTGCTTGGACTGGCAGCATGCGGCACCTCGAACGATCCCGTCTATACCCAGTTCCATCAAGAAGCGGGACTGCTGCTGGACACGGGCGGCTTCGGAAACGCGACGCTCAACAACAAGCTCGTCATGACCGGAGAGCGCCAGTACACCTTCGATCTCGCGCAACGCTTTGCCGCCGAAGTCGACAGTACCGTGAACTTCGCGTTCAACTCCGCCGCAATCGGCCCCGAAGCGCAGGTCATCCTGCGGCGTCAGGCGGGCTGGATCAAACAATTCCCCGAAGTACGCTTCAAGGTGTATGGCCACACCGACATGGTAGGATCGGATGCCTACAACAAGCGGCTTGGCCTTCAGCGGGCGCAGGCAGTCGTGGGCTATCTCGTGGGAATGGGCATCAGCCGCAACCGTCTTGAAGCGGTCGTTTCCTTCGGAGAAACACAGCCGCTGGTCGTAACGCAAGGACGCGAGCGCAGGAACCGCAGAACCGTGACCGAGGTCAGCGGTTTCGTGCAGCGCCACCCCACCGTTCTGGACGGCAAGTACGCGCAGATCATCTACCGCGATTATGTTCAGAGCGCGGTACCGGCATCGACACTGTCTACTGCCGAAGTCGGATCTGTCACCGAAAACTAAACCGCTGAAAAACAGTTACATCTTTCAAAAAGCCGCGATTCGTTCGCGGCTTTTTCATTGTTTCCGGGCGCCCTGCCCGCTCTGACCAATCCTGCGTTTTTGCCGCCATCGTTTCACCAAATCCAACAATGGAAGCATTTCGGCCCAAATCTCGCCCCAAAGCACTGCGATATATTCCCCAACGAAAAAGCTCTGTCCGGACAAATATGCCGGCAGGGGGTGGACTTGATCGGGTCACCCGGAACGCCGTGAAACGGCTACGACCCGCAGATGACGCCCTTTGGTAGAAGGATTTAGGCTATGAGCAGCACACTGCCACAACCCGAACAGGCGGCCATTCTGGCCTGTACTGTCTGTCGAGATGTCCAGAACTTCGATCTGTTGATTGAGGATATGGAAGCCACCCTCGGTGAAAGCTGGGGCGATCTGGGATTTGCCGAAGCTCTTGCCTTCTTCGGACAGCCCGAAGCCGACGGTATGGAATTCATCGCGCTGGCGATGGATGACGCAGACGAAGACAATTTGCCCCTGATGAGCGAGATCATCACACAGGCCAAGAAACGCGACATCAAGGTGATTCTGATCGCCGAGGATGTGACCCCGAGCGCGCTGCATTCGCTCCTGCGTCAGGGCGCGGACGAATTTGTCCCCTACCCCCTGCCCGAAGGCGAGTTGGCCCGCGCGATCGAACGCATCCGCACGCCCGATCCGGTTCCGGTGGCCGCCCATGACGGCCCTCACCTGAAGGCGGGCAACCAGCGCGATGGCGCGGTCATCGTCGTGCACGGTCTCGCCGGCGGGACCGGAGCCACGACCCTGGCCGTCAACCTTGCGTGGGAACTGGCAACGGTAAGCAAGACAGACAGCCCCTCGGTCTGCATTCTGGATTTCGATCTGCAATACGGATCGGTTTCGACCTTCCTTGATCTGCCCCGCCGCGAAGTCGTCTATGAAATGCTGTCGGACACGGAAGCGATGGACGAAGAGATTTTCGGACAGGCGCTGGTGACCTTCGAAGACAAGCTGCATGTCCTGACCGCGCCGACCGAAATGCTGCCGCTCGATCTGGTCAGTTCCGACGACATCATGCGCGTGCTCGATATGGCGCGGAACCAGTTCGATTACGTTATCGTCGATATGCCATCGACGCTGGTGCAGTGGTCCGAAACGGTCCTGTCATCGGCGCATATCTATTTCGCCACCTTCGAACTCGACATGCGATCGGCGCAGAACGCGCTGCGCTTCAAACGCGCGCTCCAGTCCGAGGAGCTGCCGATCGAAAAGCTGCGCTATGTGCTCAATCGTGCTCCGAAGTTCACCGATCTGAGCGCCAAGAGCCGCGTGAAGCGGATGGCCGAAAGCCTTGATATTTCGATCGATCTGCAACTGCCCGACGGCGGCAAACCGATCACGCAGGCCAATGACCACGGATTGCCGCTGGCTTCTTCCGCCGCGAAAAGCCCGCTGCGCCGCGAAATCGCCAAACTGGCAGCCTCAATCCACACCCTCAAAGACGACAAGGCCGCTGCGGCCTGATCGTCGAAGGAAAGAGAAACGCGATGTTTTCCAAATACAAGAAGACCTCTGAAGCCTCATCGGTCCAGCCTGCACCGGAAAAGGTCACGAAGATCGCGGATGCAAAACCTGCGGTCCCTTCCGGTGTGTCGCGCCGTGCGCCCCAGCCTGCGGCGGTGGCCCCGGCTGACAAGGAACTCAAGCGCAAGCAGCGCATGGGCGAGATCAAGCTCGATCTGCACCGCGCGCTTCTCGACAATCTCAACCTCGCGGCGCTCGAGCACGCGACCGAACAGGATCTGCGCCAGGAAATCAACGCCATCTCGGCAGAGGTGCTGGCCGAGAAATCCATCGTTCTGGGACGCGAGGACCGGATCCAGCTGAACTCCGAACTCTACGACGAGGTTACCGGCCTTGGCCCGCTGGAGACGCTGCTGAAAGACGACAGCGTCAACGATATTCTGGTGAACGGTCCGCAGCAGATTTTCGTGGAGCGCGCGGGCAAGCTGGAACTGACGGACATCACCTTCAAGGATGAGCGCCACCTGCTGCGCATCATCGACAAGATCGTGAGCGCGGTGGGCCGTCGCGTCGACGAAAGCAACCCCTACGTTGACGCCCGTCTGAAAGACGGTTCGCGTTTCAACGCGATGGTGCCGCCTGTCGCGGTCGACGGCAGCCTCGTCTCCATTCGTAAATTCAAGAAAGACAAGCTGGGCATCGACGATCTGGTGCAGTTCGGTGCCTTCACCGAGGAAATGGCCGCCTATCTTCAGGCCGCGGTGGCGACCCGTCTGAACATCATCGTTTCGGGCGGTACGGGCTCGGGTAAAACGACCACGCTGAACGCGCTGTCGTCTTTCATCGACAACGCCGAACGCATCCTGACCATCGAGGATACGGCCGAACTCCAGCTGCAGCAGACCCACGTGGGCCGGATGGAAAGCCGCCCGCCGAACGTCGAGGGCAAGGGCGAGGTGTCGCCGCGCGACTGTCTGAAGAACGCCCTGCGGATGCGCCCTGACCGGATCATCGTGGGTGAAACCCGCGGCGAGGAAGTCATCGACATGCTGCAGGCCATGAACACCGGCCACGACGGATCGATGACCACGATCCACGCGAACTCCGCCCGCGACGGCGTCAGCCGTCTGGAAAACATGATCGCCATGGCCGGGATCGAAATGCCGTTGAAGGCTGTGCGCAGCCAGATTTCGTCGGCGGTAAATCTGATCGTGCAGGCCTCGCGCTTGCAGGACGGCTCGCGCCGGATGACCTCGATCACCGAGATTACCGGTATGGAAGGCGATGTGATCTCCATGCAGGAAATCTTTCGCTACCAGCGCGTCGGCCTGACGCCCGAGAACAAGATCATCGGCCATTTCACCGCCACCGGTGTGCGCAGCCACTATGCGGAACGCTTCCGCATGTGGGGCTACGATCTGCCGTCGTCCATCTACGAACCCGTTGCGGCCGAATAGGGACATGACCTTTTCGCCCTACCGCTCCGCTACTCGAGGATCTGAAAAATGAGTGCAGAACCAATTATCTATGGCCTGATCTTCGTCGGCGTTCTGGTGCTGGTCGAAGGCCTGTATCTTGTCGCCTTCGGCAAGTCGATCAGCCTCAACAGCCGCGTCAACCGCCGCCTCGAGATGCTCGAAAAGGGCCAGCGCCGCGAAGAAGTGCTGGATAAGCTGCGCAAGGAAATGCGCCAGCACATGAACGCGCGGACGATCCCGCTCTATTCGCTTTTGTCGGACAAGGCGCAGAAGGCGGCCATCGCCTTCACGCCAAAGCAGCTGATACTGGTGATGGCGGGGCTTTCGGTCGTGATCTTCATGGGCCTGACCATCGGCACAGCCACCGAAGCGCCGGTGCGGATTGTCATGTCGGTCGGCATGGGCATCGGCGCGGTGTTCTTCTGGATCTCGATGAAGGCCAACAAGCGGATGTCGATGATCGAAGAACAGCTTCCCGATGCGGTCGAACTGATGGTGCGGTCGCTGCGCGTGGGGCACCCGTTCTCGAACGCGATCTCGATCGTGTCGAAGGAAATCCAGGATCCGCTGGCATCCGAATTCGGGGTGATCGCGGACGAAAGCGCCTATGGCCGCGACGTGGGCGAAGCGTTGAAGGATATGGCCGAACGGCTGGACATGCAGGATTTGCGCTTTCTCGCGGTGGCTGTGACCATCCAGCAGCAATCGGGTGGTAACCTCGCGGAAATCCTCGCCGGTCTGGCCAAGGTGATCCGCGCACGCTTTCGCCTGTTCCGCCGCGTCAAGGCGATCACGGCCGAAGCGAAATGGTCGGGCAAGTTCCTCTCCGGGTTCCCCGTGATGGCGCTGATCGTGATCAATATCGGTGATCCGCACTACTATGACGAGGTAAAGGATACCCCCTACTTCATCCCCGCCTGTTTCTTCGTGGGCATCTTCCTGGCGCTGAACCTGTTCGTGATGCGCATGCTTACAAATATCAAAGTCTGAGAGGCACCGACCATGTTTGAGGCCATCAACCAACAGATCTCCGGCGTTCTCGGCCCTTTCGGGATGATCATCATCCTTGGTGTGCTCGGCGTCGTGATGGTTCTGATCACCGTCGCCTTGATGTTGAACCAGCCCGAAGACCCGCTGGAAAAGCTCAAGCGCGACGCGAAAGCACCGCGGGGCGGCAAGGACGGCGCACAGGCCAAGCTGCGCCAGAAAGACGGCAACGCCCAGCTCGAAAAGTTTTCGACGTTCCTTGAGCCGAAAGACACCCAGGAGCTGAGCCAGAAACAGCTTGAGCTGCGTCAGGCCGGATACCAAAGCCGCGATGCCGTGCGGATCTTCTATTTCGCGCAAATGGCGCTTGGCATTCTCGGCCTGATCATCGGTGTCGTCTATACCAACGTCATCAACGAAGTAGAAATGAGCACGCAAAAGACCATCATGTGGACCCTCGGGCCCGGCGCGATCGGTTACTGGCTGCCCAAATACTGGATCGCGCGGCGGGTCGCGGCGCGCAAGGAAGAGATCGAACAGGGCTTTCCCGATGCTCTGGATATGATGCTCGTTTGCGTCGAGGCCGGTCAATCGCTCGACCAGTGTATCAACCGCGTCGCCAAGGAACTGCGCGCCTCCTACGCCGCGCTGTCGGACGAATTCGAGGTCGTGAGCCAAGAGATGAAGGCCGGTAAGGACAAGGTGACTGTCCTCAACGACATGGGCACACGCTGCGGCGTGCAGGATGTGTCATCCTTCGTGACCGTGCTGATCCAGTCGGCGGCCTTCGGTACGTCCATCGCCGACGCTCTGCGGGTCTACGCCGCGGAAATGCGCGACAAGCGCGTGATGCGCGCCGAAGAAGCCGCAAACAAGTTGCCAACCAAGATGACACTTGCCACTATGATGCTGACGGTGCCGCCACTGCTGGTCATCCTTGTGGGTCCATCGGCAATGGGTATCGCGAAACTGGGTGAAATGAGCGGACCAGGACAATAATGCAAGCAATGGCGAGACGCGGCACATGCCGCAGTCTCCTCCTAATTCTGACCCTCGGTCTGGCCGCCTGTTCATCGGGCGGCCTTGGTCCGTTCGGCAGGGGCGCACCCAGCACGCTGGATGCCCCCGGCGTGGATCGCCGCGCGACGGGTGCCGACAATCTCGAGGTCGGCCACCGTCTGGTGGCGGCAGGCGAATACGAACTGGCGATCAAATCATTCAACCGTGCGGCCCTCGATCGGGGCCGTATCGACGCCGAAATCCTGTCCGGTCTCGGCACGGCGAACCTTGGGCTCGGGCGTCTGGGACAAGCCGAGCTTTTGCTGCGCCGGGCGCTGGAGCGCGACGACAGCCAGCCCGAAATCTGGAACAATCTCGGCGTGGTCCTGATGGAACGTGGCAAAAATGCCGATGCCACCCAGATATTCCGCAAGGCTTTCGCCCTCGATAATGGCGAAAGTGTCTCAATTCGTGACAATCTTCGATTGGCACTCGAAAAAACAGAAAACTCTGGTACTGTTTTACCGGATGACCAAGACTATAAACTGGTTCGCCGTGGATCCGCTGACTTCGTGATCCGGTCGACGCTCTGACCTAAAAATAGGCAGGGCATCACAAGGCCAAGGCGCACCTTATGAGGCAGAAGCAGTAGGGGACGCAAGCATGCGCCATTTTTCCGTGTTGAGCACCGTTTTCGCCGGCGCCCTTTTGTTGGGTGCCTGTTCCGAGAAAAGCGCAGACGAGACCGTCGAACGCGCCTTCAAGGATGTGAATGCCATCGACGAGGCGAACCTCGGCGATGTGATGTTGACGGTCGGTGACCCGAACGAGGCGGTCATCTACTTCCAGCGGACCCTTCAGGACAACGCCGACAACATCGACAACCATCGCGGTCTGGCCCAGTCCCTCGTCCGCGCGCGCCGCTACGACGAAGCAGTGGTCGCATGGGACCGCGCGCTGACGGTCACAGGTGCAGGCGACAGTGACCGCGTCGAACTGGCCGATGCCCTGATCCGGTCGGGCAACTGGGACCGCGCCGAAAAGACCCTTTCGTCGATCCCGCCCACCCACGAGACATTCGCGCGCTACCGCCTCGAGGCGATCGTCGCCGACAGCAAACAACAGTGGAAGAAGGCCGACAGTTTCTACGAAACCGCCGTGGGGCTGACGACAAAACCCGCACCGGTTCTGAACAACTGGGGGTATTCCAAACTGACACGCGGCGACTACAAGGACGCCGAGCGTCTGTTCACGCAGGCCGTAACGCAGGACAACGGCCTCTTCACGGCCAAGAACAACCTCGTTCTCGCGCGCGGCGCGCAGCGTAACTATGCGCTGCCTGTCGTGCCCATGGACCAGACCGAGCGCGCGCAGCTTCTGCACACGCTTGCCCTCTCCGCGATCAAGCAAGGCGATGTGGAAACCGGCAAGGGGCTTCTGCGCGACGCCATCGAAACCCATCCCCAGCACTTCGAGGCTGCGTCGAGATCGCTCTCTGCCCTAGAGGGTTGACCATGTCGCTGACCGTTACCGAGGCGCTGTGGTTCTTTCCGTTCGTCCTGCCGATCTGCCTCTACGTGGCCTATACCGACATGTCGCGGATGAAGATCACGAACGGTGCCAACCTGTTGCTCACCGCGGTGTTCCTCGTCGTGGGGCTGGCCGCCCTGCCCTTCGATCTCTACCTGTGGCGCTTGGTCAGCCTCGTGGTGGTGCTGATCGTGGGCTTCGTGCTGAACATGGCCGGTGCGATGGGCGCCGGGGACAGCAAGTTCGCCGCCGCCGCCGCACCGTTCATCGCCGTGGGCGACCTCAGGATGCTGATGTGGCTCTTCACCGCAGCGCTTCTCGCGGCGGTCGTCACCCACCGGGGCATCCGGCTGACCCCCTTGCGCCGTCTGGCCCCGCACTGGACGTCCTGGGAGCAGGGAAAGAAATTCCCGATGGGACTGGCGCTCGGCGCAACCCTCGCGATCTACCTTGGTCTGGGACTTTTCTACGGCGCCTGAAAATCGCCATTTTCCTATCGTAGCAGTCTGGGAATACCCCATTCGAGCAGAGGGAAAACAAATGAACGCCCCGACAACAGCCGTCATCGCGCCACCGCCCCCCAAGACGCTGCAGGAGATGCGCCTGCCGATCGTGATGATGCGCGACATCCTCCTCAAGACAATTTTCCGCCAGAACGTCGATATGGTGAGCGAACTCAGCAAGGCGATCTGCCTGCCAATCCCGGTCACGCAGGAGTTGGTGGACATGTGCCGCACCCAGCGCCTGCTCGAGGCAACGGGAACACTCAGCGCCGAAAAGGGCGGCGAGATGGGCTATCAGCTGACCGACAGCGGCAAGGCGCGCGCCATGGATGCGCTGGCGCAGTCGGAATATTTCGGCCCGATGCCGGTGCCGCTGTCGGTCTACCGCGAGCAGGTCAAACGCCAGTCGGTGCGCAACATGCAGATCACCCGTGCCCAGCTGACAGGGGCGATGGGCCATCTGGTCCTGCCCGATGATCTTCTCGACAATCTCGGCCCCGCTGTCTCCGCCGGACGCTCGATCCTGATGTACGGCCCGCCCGGCAACGGCAAATCCTCCATCTCCAACGGCATCCGCGATGCCCTCGGCGATCAGGTCTACGTGCCTCGCGCCATCGAATACGCCAGCCAGGTGATCACCGTCTTCGACCCCATCGTGCACAACGAGGTTGCGCAGGCCGAGCAGGATCCCACGTCCCTGCGGCGGGTGACCCGTTTTGACGCCCGTTATGTCTGCTGCGAACGCCCGACGGTGATTACCGGCGGTGAACTCAGCCTCAACATGCTCGATCTGGTCTATAACCCCACCGCACGCACCTATCAGGCGCCGCTCCAGCTCAAATCCACCGGCGGGATCTTCATTGTGGACGACCTTGGCCGTCAGGCCGAACCTCCACAGAGCCTCGTCAACCGCTGGATCGTCCCTCTGGAAGAATCCAAGGACATCCTCGCGCTGCAATCGGGCGAAAAATTCGAGGTCCCCTTCGACACGCTGGTGATCTTCTCGACCAACTTCCATCCCAACGAGATCTTCGATCAGGCCGCCCTGCGCCGTATCTTCTTCAAGATCAAGATCGACGGCCCCAATCAGGCCAACTTCCTCAAGATCTTCTCGATGGTGGCAAAGAAACGCGGGATGCCGTTGGACGAAGCGACGCTCATCCATCTTCTGAAGAACAAATATCCCACGATCAACAACACCTACGCCAACTACCAGCCGATCTTCCTGATCGACCAGATGATCGCGATCTGCGAATTCGAAGGTATCCCCTACCAGATGCGGCCCGACCTTATCGACCGCGCATGGGCCAACATGTTCGTCAAGGACGAGCATATCGTGAAATAACGCACGCTCCCCGGTCTTCTCTGCTTTGCCAGAAAACTCCGGGGGAATCGCGCTTTGCGCGATGGGGGCTGGCCCCCGTTCCGGCGGGTGCTATCTGTCGGGGCATGCGCGATTTGCCCCGCCAGTTCAGCGAGTGGTTCAGCTCCAAAGGCTGGACCATCCACCCTCACCAGCGCGCCATGCTCGCGCGCGCCGATGCGCCATCGCTTCTGCTGATCGCGCCAACCGGGGGCGGCAAGACGCTGTCGGGGTTTCTGCCCACGCTCATCGATCTGGCGGCGGGCGACCACGAGGGGATGCACACGCTCTACATCTCCCCGCTCAAGGCGCTGGCCGCCGACATCAAGCGCAACCTGACCACCCCGGTCGAGGAAATGCGCCTGCCCATCACGATCGACGAGCGCACCGGCGACACAAGTGCAACCCGCCGCAAGCGTCAGCGCGCGGATCCGCCCCATATCTTCCTGACAACCCCCGAAAGCCTCGCGCTGCTCGTCTCCTACCCCGATGCGGCGCGCATGTTCGCGGGTCTCAAGCGTGTGGTGATCGACGAAATCCACGCGCTCGCTGAATCGAAACGCGGCGACCAGATGATGCTGGCCCTCGCACGGTTGCAAAGCCTCTGTCCCGACCTGAAGCGCGTCGGGCTTTCCGCCACCGTCGAGGATCCTGAAGCCATCGCGCATTTCATGGCCCGCCACCCCGATCCCTGCGAGATCCTGCAGGCCGATCCCGGTCCCCCGCCCGACATCTCGATGCTGCGCACCCAGGAGGCGCCGCCGTGGTCCGGCGGTGGCGCGGCCTACGCCATTCCCGCCGTTCTCGAAGAGGTCCGCAAGCACCGCACCACGCTGATTTTTCACAACACCCGTGCACAGGCCGAGATTTTCTTCCACAACCTGTGGCTCGCGAACGAGGACAGCCTGCCCATCGGCATCCACCACGGCTCTCTCGACCGGCAGCAACGCGAACGGGTCGAAGCCGCGATGGTGCGCGGCGATCTGCGCGCGATCGTCTGCACCGGCAGCCTCGATCTCGGGATCGACTGGGGCGATGTGGATCTGGTGATCCAGATCGGCGCACCGAAGAACGTCAAACGGCTGGTGCAACGCATCGGGCGCGCGAACCATCGCTATAACGCGCCCTCGAAGGCGCTGCTGGTGCCGGCAAACCGTTTCGAGGTGGTCGAATGTATCGCGGCGCTCGAGGCGGTGCTCGAAGGCGATCTCGACGGTGATCCACGCGGCCGCGGCCCGCGGGACGTCCTGTGCCAGCACATCCTGATCACCGCCTGCGCGGGCCCTTTCGACGCCGAAGCGCTCTTTACCGAGTTTCGCAGCGCCGGAGCCTATAGCGATCTCAGCCGTGCGGCCTTCGACAGCTGCCTCGATTTCTGCGCGACCGGCGGCTATGCCCTGCGCGCCTACGACCGCTGGCAACGGCTGATCCAGCGCCCCGACGGTCTGTGGCAGCTGCGCGATCCCCGCGCCGCACAGCGCATCCGCATGAACATCGGCACCATCCAGGACACCGACACGCTGAAGGTGCGGATGAAGCGCAACCGTGGCGGCAAGCCCCTTGGCGAGATCGAGGAAGGCTTTGCCGCGACCCTGACCAAGGGCGATACGTTCCTGATCGGCGGGCAGATCGTCAAATACGAGGGCCTGCGCGAAATGACGGTCGAAGTGTCGCGCGATGCCGCCAGGAAGCCCAAGATCGCCACCTTCATGGGGACGAAATTCGCAACCTCCACCCAGCTGTCGGCCCGCGTGCAGCGCATGTTTACCCAGGACAGCTGGCCCGAATTGCCCGCCCACACCGCCGACTGGCTTGCCCTGCAACGGAAAGTGAGCGAGTTGCCCCAACCGGGCCGCCTGCTGATCGAAAGCTTCCCCCACGACGGGCGCGAACAGACAGTTGTCTACGGATTTGCGGGGCGCAATGGCCAACAAACCCTCGGCCTGTTGCTGACCAAGCGGATGGAGGAGATGGGCCTGCACCCGCTGGGTTTCGTCGCCACCGACTACGCCACCCTGATCTGGGGGCTGGACCGGCTGACGGATGCAAACGCACTCGTCGACGCAACGGCGCTCTACGACGGTGTCGAAACCTGGCTTGCCGGGAACGCCGTGATGAAACGGACCTTCCGCGCCTCCGCAACCATCGCGGGCCTGATAGAACGCAACACCCCGCAGGCCCGCAAAAGTGGGCGGCAGGCCACGTTCAGCAGCGACATCCTGTACGATACGCTGGCGAAATACGATCCCGACCACCTGATGCTCGACATCACCCGCGAAGAGGCCCTGCGCGGGCTGGTCGATTTCGGCCGGATCGAGGAAATGCTAGAGCGGACCCGCGACCGTATCGACCATCTGACACTCGATCGCGTCAGCCCGCTGTCCGCCCCTCTCTTCCTCGAGGCAGGGCGCGTCCCCGTCAAAGGCGAAGCCGAGGAACGCCTGCTTGCGGAAGAAGCCGCGCGGCTGATGGAAACCTCGGGTCTGAACCAGATCACACCACCACCGTCCGACAAACCCAAGTGGCGCGTCGGCTGGTAGACGGGGGGGCTGCGCGACGCCTTTGATCTTGCCTCCGTTCGCAGAATGTTCCATCCCTGCGCAGGATGAAGGGTTTTGATTTTTCGCTCTGTGGCGCACAGCTTTGCGCGTTGGGCTCTGGCGCACTGTGGTGGCCAGAGCAGTCCCTGCTGGTGGTCAGTGACCTGCACCTTGGCAAATCCGAACGGATCGCCAGACGCGGCGGCGCGTCCCTGCCCCCCTACGAGACACGCGATACACTGGGCAGGCTTGCCACGGATCTGGCATCGACAGGGGCAAGGACAGTGATCTGTCTGGGGGACAGTTTCGATGATCTCTCCGCCTCAGACGCGCTGTTGCAGGACGAACGGGACTGGATCCTGCGGCTTCAGGCCGGTCGCCAGTGGATCTGGATCGAGGGCAATCATGATCCCGGCCCAGTCGAATTCGGCGGCAGCCATCTGGCGGAGTTTGCCTGCGGACCTCTCGTTTTCCGCCACATTGCACAGCCCGACGGGCGCGGCGAAGTCTCGGGCCACTATCATCCGAAAGCCAGCGTGCCGACCCGCGGACGCACCATCACGCGGCCTGCCTTCCTGATCGACGAAACCCGTGTGGTGATGCCCGCCTATGGCACCTATACTGGCGGCCTGAGGGTGCAAACACCGGTTCTGCGCGACCTCATGCATATCGACGCCCGCGCCATCCTGACCGGCCCGACACCCATCGCCATCCCCATGCCGAGGTAGACATGACACCAGACGCCATCGCCCGTATCAAAGACAGCTTCGCGGCACAGAAGATGATGCAAACGCTCGGCGCCGAGATCCTCGAGGTCTCCGAAGGGCTGGTCCGCATTGCAGCCCCGGTTCTCGATCTTGCGACGCAGCAGCAGGGCTTCGGCCATGCGGGGCTGACGTTTTCCATCGGTGACAGCGCGGCGGGCTATGCGGCGCTGACCATGCTGCCGCTCGACACAGAGGTGGTGACCTCCGAGATCAAGATCAATCTGCTGGCCCCCGCCCGTGGCGACCGGCTGATCGCAACCGGCCGCGTGGTCAAATCGGGCCGCAGGCTCTGCGTGGTGACGGCCGAGGTCCACGCCGAAGCGGGCGGAACATCGACACCGATTGCGATCTTGCAAGGCACGATGGTTCCGGTTCCCCGCTAGCGGCCTGGGGCGGTCCCGATTTCTCTAGATCGCTTTCTGCCGCGCGCGCCTCAGGCGGTCAGGCCGTCGGGCTCCTCCACGCCATGGGCGCGGCAGCAGGCCGTGACGGTATTGGCCAGCAGACAGGCGATCGTCATCGGCCCCACGCCCCCCGGAACGGGCGTGATCGCGCCTGCCACGGCGGCGCAGCTTTCGTAATCGACATCCCCGACCAGCTTGGTCTTGCCCTCGCCGCGCTCGGGCGCATCCAGCCGGTTGATGCCCACGTCGATCACCGTCGCCCCCGGCTTGATCCAGTCGCCGGGCACCATCTGCGGTCTGCCGACTGCCGCGATCACGATATCCGCGCGGCGCACCACGTCGGCCAGGTTATTCGTGCGCGAATGCGCGATCGTCACCGTCGCACTGTCGTTCAACAGCAACTGCGCCATCGGCTTGCCCACGATATTGCTGCGCCCGATCACAACCGCATCCATGCCGGAGATCGATCCGTGATGGTCGCGCAGCATCATCAGACATCCAAGCGGGGTACAGGGCACCATGCTTTTCTGTCCGGTGCCCAGACGCCCCACGTTCGAGATGTGAAATCCGTCTACATCCTTCTCGGGCGAGATCGAGTTGATGACCGCGTCCTCGTCCAGATGACCGGGCAGCGGAAGCTGGACAAGGATCCCGTGAATCTCGTCGTCATTGTTCAACTGCTCGATCAGCGCCAGCAAATCCGCCTCGGATGTATCGGCCTCCAACCGGTGCTCGACGGATTTCATTCCGACCTCGACCGTCATTTTCCCCTTCGAGCGGACATAGACCTGGCTGGCAGGGTCTTCGCCCACCAGCACCACCGCAAGGCCCGGTGTGATCCCGTGGCTGTCTTTCAGGCGGGTCACATGTTCTGCCACGCGCCCGCGCACCCGTGCCGCGAATTCCTTGCCGTCAATCACTGTCGCAGCCATGCCGGATGCTCCTTCGTCTTCTCTATTTTGCCTTTAAACTCACGCGCAAAGCGCGACCCGGGGCGGAGGGTCAATCCCTCCGCCCCGGGTATCTTGGCCCAATCCGCTCAGAACAAGCCTTCCACGTCGCCATCCGCGTTCAGCTTGATCGCCTCCGCCGAGGGTTTGCGCGGCAGACCGGGCATCGTCATGATCTCCCCGCAGATCGCGACGACGAAACCGGCACCGGCAGAAAGGCGCACTTCACGCACCGGAACGGTAAATCCGGTCGGCGCGCCGCGGCGCTCGGGGTCGGTGGTAAAGCTGTATTGCGTCTTCGCCATGCAGACCGGCAGCGTGCCGTATCCCTGCTCTTCCCAGTCCTTGAGCTGGTTGAGGATCTTCTGATCCATGACCGCGCTGTCGGCCCGGTAGATCTTGGTCGCGATGGTATTGATCTTGTCGGCCAGCGACATTTCGTCGGGATAGATGGGTGCGAAATTCGCCTCTCCGCGCTCGATCGTCTCGACGACTTTCCACGCCAGATCCGCCGATCCTTCCGAACCGAGCTCCCAGTGGCGCGACAGCACCGCTTCCGACCCCTGCGAGGCGACGTAATCCTTCACCGCCTGCACTTCGGCATCGGTGTCGGTGACGAAGTGGTTGATCGCGACCACCACGGGCACGCCGAAGGATTTCACGTTCTCGATGTGGCGGCCAAGGTTGGCGCAACCGCTCTTGACCGCGTCGACGTTCTCGGTGCCCAGATCGGCCTTGGCCACGCCGCCATTCATCTTCATCGCGCGCACGGTCGCGACGATCACCACCGCAGCGGGCGCAAGCCCCGCCTTGCGGCACTTGATGTTCAGGAACTTTTCGGCCCCCAGATCGGCACCGAAACCGGCCTCGGTCACCACATAGTCCGCCAGCTTCAGCGCCGTCGTTGTCGCGATCACGGAATTGCAGCCGTGGGCGATATTCGCAAACGGGCCGCCGTGGACAAATGCGGGATTGTTTTCCAGCGTCTGCACGATGTTGGGCTGCATGGCGTCTTTCAGCAGCACGGTCATCGCACCGTCCGCCTTGATGTCGCGGCAATAGACGGGGCTGCGGTCGCGGCGGTAGGCAACGATCATCGCGCCCAGACGGTCCTGAAGATCGTCGAGGTTCTTTGCCAGACACAGGATCGCCATGACTTCGGATGCGACGGTGATGTCGAAACCGGCCTCACGCGGGAACCCGTTTGAGACGCCGCCGAGGCTCGCCGTGATCTGGCGCAGCGCACGGTCGTTCATATCCACCACGCGGCGCCAGACGACGCGGCGCAGGTCGATCTCCAGCTCGTTGCCCCAATAGATGTGGTTGTCGATCATCGCGCTCAGCAGGTTGTGCGCGCTGGTGATCGCATGAAAGTCCCCGGTGAAGTGGAGGTTCATTTCCTCCATCGGCACGACCTGCGCGTAGCCGCCACCGGCCGCCCCGCCCTTCATCCCGAAGTTCGGCCCGAGCGATGCCTCGCGGATGCACACGCAGGCGTTCTTGCCGATGCGGTTCAGACCATCGCCCAGACCGACGGTGGTCGTGGTCTTGCCCTCGCCCGCGGGCGTCGGGTTGATCGCCGTCACGAGAATCAGCTTGCCATTCTCGCGGTCCTGCACCGAGTTGATGAAAGACTGCGATACCTTTGCCTTGTCGTGCCCGTAGGGCAGCAGATCGTCCGCAGAGATGCCCAGCTTCGCGCCGATCTCCTGAATGGGGCGTTTGGACGCTTCGCGTGCGATTTCGATGTCGGTTTTGAATGCCATGGTGATCCCCATTCTGTGCCGTTGCGGCAGGTTATGACGCCTGCATACAAGGGCCGCCAGACTGTGCAGGTCTGTTTTCCGACCTATTCAAATGCGGTTGCGGCTTTCTCGGGGGCGAGGTTTCTTTTCCGAAACCTGCAAGGAACAGCTTGCCGCCCCGCTTCCCTATGCTTGGGTCTCAGGGCCGCCACGCCCGCTGATCGGGGATGTGCAGCCGTACCGTAGTCCCCACCGCCAGATGCCCCGGACGCTCGACCCAGCAGGTCACGCCGCGCCGTCCCCGCGCCGCCGCCTTGAACCCTTTGCCAAGCCCCGGCATATCCGTTTCGATCTCGCGCGCGGGCAACTGGCAAGGCCGGTTTTCCATGTCCACGACCAGCGTCGCCCCGTCCGGCGCCTGCAAGCGGGAGGAAGGGGGCAGATGGGTGAGATCGGGCAACCCCTCCAGCACGATCGACGCCCCCATGTAGGACGGGTCGAGCGTGTCGAGCCCCATGGCGGCGGCAATTTCGGCGATTTCCTCGGCGCTCATCACGCACAGCTGCCGCACATTCGCGATCTCGGTCCCGCGCGGATGCTGGGACGTGACGCGACTGCACGAAGGACGTGTGAGCCCGCCGTGGTCCTCTCCTACGGCACCCGCGAAATCCAGCGTCAGCGTATCGCGGGGGGCGGCGCGCAAACCGGCTGCGCGGTCCGCCACAAGACCCAGCCAGGTGATGGTGGCGGTGTAATCCGTGGGAATGAGTGCGGGCATATCTGTCCTCGAAGCATGCCCGGAGACACTGCGCGGGAGCGTGTCAAAAGAAAAGGCCCCGCGAAGAACGCGGGGCCTGATTCTTTCGACATCAGAAAGGTCAGACCGAGGGTTCGGGCTCAAGACCGCCACCGGAAGGTGGGCTTTTCTTTCCCTTCGCTTTCGGAATCGCCGTGACGCTGGGCGCCGACCCGCTATCGGGCGTGTCGTCCTCGTCTTCCGGCGCCTGCGGTGGCTTGCCTTCGATCACGCGCTGGATCTCGTCACCGGTCAGGGTCTCGTATTCCAGAAGGCCCTGCGCCAGTCGCTCGAACTGCTCGGCGTTCTCTTCGATGATGCTGTAGGCGCGCTGGTAGCCTTCGTCGATGATGCGCTTCACTTCGCTTTCGATCAGCTCCTTGGTGGCCGCCGACACCGAAAATCCGCCAGCCCCGCCATTGGCCTGATAGCCTGCCGCCGCTTCGGAATAGTCGATGTTGCCGACCTTGTCGGACATGCCCATGCGCATGACCATGCCGCGCGCCAGCTGGCTGGCCTGCATGATGTCGCCCATCGGACCGGAGGAAACGGTTTCCGCGCCGTATTTCCAGATCTCGGCCGCTTTGCCCGCCATTGTCATGGCGATCTTCTGCTCGGCTTCGTCCTTGAACATCTGGAGCTTGTCCATCTCGGGAAGGCTCATCACCATTCCCAAGGCACCACCGCGCGGAATGATCGTCGCCTTGTAGACCGGATCACATTTCGGCAGCTTGATGCCGACAATGGCGTGTCCGGCCTCGTGGTAGGCGGTTTTTTCCTTCTGATCCTGTGTCAGCACCATGGAGCGGCGTTCAGCCCCCATCATGATCTTGTCCTTGGCGGATTCGAAATCCATCATCGCCACGAAACGACGACCAAGGCGCGCAGCGGTCAGGGCCGCCTCGTTCACGAGGTTGGCCAGATCGGCACCCGAAAACCCGGGCGTCCCGCGCGCGATGATCCGCAGATCCACGTCCGGGCCAAGCGGCGTCTTGCGCGCGTGCACCCCGAGGATCTTTTCGCGGCCCTTGATGTCAGGATTGCCAACGGTCACCTGACGGTCGAAACGGCCGGGACGCAGCAGCGCGGGGTCAAGCACATCCTTGCGGTTCGTGGCCGCAATGATGATGACGCCTTCGTTTGCCTCGAAACCGTCCATCTCGACCAGCAACTGGTTGAGGGTCTGTTCGCGCTCGTCATTACCGCCGCCGTAGCCGGCACCACGGTGGCGACCCACCGCGTCGATTTCGTCGATGAACACGATGCAGGGCGCGTTTTTCTTGGCCTGTTCGAACATGTCGCGCACACGGCTGGCACCGACGCCCACGAACATCTCGACAAAGTCGGAACCGGAGATGGTGAAGAACGGCACACCCGCCTCGCCCGCAATGGCGCGCGCCAGAAGCGTCTTACCGGTGCCCGGAGGGCCCTCGAGCAGCGCGCCCTTGGGGATCTTGCCGCCCAGCCGCGAGAATTTCTGAGGGTTGCGCAGGAATTCCACGATCTCTTCGAGCTCTTCCTTGGCCTCGTCGATGCCCGCCACGTCATCGAAGGTCACGCGGCCATGCTTTTCGGTCAGCATCTTGGCCTTGGACTTGCCAAAGCCCATGGCGCCGCCTTTACCACCGCCCTGCATGCGGTTCATGAAGTAGATCCATACGCCGATCAGCAGAAGGATCGGAAGCAGCGAGACGAGGAATGTCTGCAAGCCGCTTTCCTGCTGGCTTTCGGCACGCACGGGGATGTCGTTCTCGATCAGCAGCGATGTGATTTCCGCATCGGTCGGCAGGATCGTGACGTAATCGGTCCCGTCCGCACGGCGGAAGCGAACTTGCTCTCCGTCGAGAGTTACATTGCTGACATCGCCGTTCTCGACGGCGGTCACGAATTCGGAATAGCTGATCTCGCGGTTCTGCAAGCCCCCGGATCCGCCGTTGAACAGATTGAACAACGAAAAGACGAGGATCAGCAGGACGGCCCAGAAGGCGAGATTGCGAAAGTTACCCAAGGAAAATCTCCTGACTTCGGTTTCGGAAGCGATGGCTTGCGCTCCACGGCCTTAAGATAGACATGAAGACTGTCAGTTCAATGTCATAATGGCTGCGCAATAAAGGCATCCGCACTTCTTGTGAGGGACCAATGCCATTGCGGGTGGTGCTTTACGACCGGTGCACTGACCAGCGTGTCATCGTGCCACAGGCCCGGCAGCCCCAGAAGGGCGGCGCGCGGGATGCCATGTGCGCGCCAATTATCGCATTGTTTCAAGCCATTGGGCCCAAGTGCGCAGATCCGTGCCGCGTTGGCGCCCGCGCCATCACTGCCCTTGACCTGCCAGCGCGTGTCCCAGACCCGTGCGGCGTCAGACCGCAGCGCGCTAACCGCATTGTATTCGCGGTATGCCCAAACCTTGTCCTTTCGGCTGCACAGCGCCACACCGCCGAGCGTTCCTGCCGTGCCGTCGCGCGCGGCGCGCGTGAGCCCCTCCAGTGAAGTGCGGCGCGGCGCATATTCGGCACCGCTGATCCAGCGCAGCACGGCGCGCCACAGGCGGCGCTGGATTTCCTCTGGCGCGGCGCGCAGCAGCGCGGAGTCCACCGCGACGCAGCCTGCCTCGATCCGCACCGCATCCCGCGCCAACCGCGCGGTCGCATCGGCCAAGGCGCCCTGCGCCTGGCGCATGTGCTGGGATACCTCCGAGAGCGCGGCGGCGCTCACCCCCAGATCGTCGAGCAGCGCCAGCGCGCGGCGGATTCGCACCCGCTCGAACCTCGGGTCATCGTTGCTCGGGTCATCGATCCACTCGACGGAGTTCCCCGCCAGATACGCGCGCAGGTCCTGTCGGCGCACGTCCAACAGTGGTCTTAGCCAGACGACCCCTTCGCGGGTTCTGCGCGGTGCCATGGCAGACAGACCGTCGACCCCGGACCGCCGCGCAAGGCGCATGACAACCGTTTCGGCCTGATCTTCCAGCGTATGCCCCAGTGCGACGGCATCCAGACCCGCGCTTTTTGCCCAATCCGCCAGCAACCCGTAGCGCGCCCTGCGGGCCTCATCCTGCAGATTGCCCGAGCCATCCCACCCCCGCCAGCGCAGGGTCGTATGGGCAATGCCCAGACTGTCGCACAGCTGCGCGACCTGTGCCGCTTCGGCAGCCGCGCCTTCGCGCAATCCGTGATCCACGGTCGCAGCCGACAGGGCTATACCGCCGAAGCAGCTCTGTGTCGCAAGAAGGTGCAAAAGGGCAGCGGAATCGCCACCGCCGGACACCGCGACGCCCAGAGTGCGGGGCGGCGCGTCTCCGAGACCGCGCAGGACAGCGCCGGTCAGCGGCTCTGTCACGGGATCAAGAACATCCCAGTTCGGCCCGGCGCGCCACGGCAGTGGCAGCAAAGGGGCTGTCGGGGAACCTGACCAGAACTTCGGCAAGGGTGACGCAAGCCTCAGATGTCTGGCCGAGCGTGCCCAGCGAAGAGCCGAGCTTGAACAGCGTCTCCGGCGCGACAGCCCCCGTGGGCGCAGCACCGAAACTGGCAAGATAGGCGCGCGCCGCTTCGCGGGTGTCACCCGCCCCCGCCAGCGCATCGCCCCGGCGCAGATCTGCCTCGGCCGCTAGGGGCGAACCCGGATAGGTCTGATTGAAGGACGCAAACTGCTCTGCGGCGGTGCGAAAGTCACCGGATGCGAGCGCCTCCTGCGCCCGCTCGAAATCGTCCCGCTCGCCAATGGCAAGCTGTGTGTCGGTTGTCGCCACAGGGGCCTCGGCGGGGGCAGGCGCGCGCGCCTGATCATCGCCGCCGAGAGTCGTGGTTTCCCCCAAGGTGCTGATGTCCCCGCCCTCGAGTTCCAGCAGACGGAATTCAAGGTCCGCGATCCGCCGCGTGCCGTCGTCGACAATGCGGTTGATGCGGAACTCGAGTTCTTCGGCCTTCGCGGTAACGCGCTGCAATTCGCTTTCCATCGCGGCGACACGGTCCAGCACCGATCCGGCGGCGAGCGTGCTGCCCGCACCGGCGGTGCCGGTGGTCGACAGTTCGCGCCGCAGTTTGGTCATCTCGGTATTGAGAACGACCAGTTCCTGCCGGATGTCCGCGAGGGTCTGCGCGTCCTGCGCTACCGCCCCCATGGGGACGGCGCCCAGCACCAGCGCAAAAATGAAAGCAAAACGCATGTGGCTACCCTTTAACTGATGCCGCCACCGGCCAGCACGGTCACGGCGCGGCGGTTCTTGGCGTAGCATGCCTCGTTCGAGCAGATTTCGATCGGCCGCTCCTTGCCGTAGCTGACCACACGCAGACGCGCCGCAGGAATGCCCTGCCCGATCAGGTACTCGCGCGCGGCATTCGCACGGCGCGCACCGAGCGCGAGGTTGTATTCGCGGGTGCCCTGTTCATCCGCGTGACCTTCGATCACGGCTTGATAGTCCGAGTTGGTCAGCAGCCACGACGCCTGCCCGTCCAGCGTGGCGCGCCCGACCGGCGTCAGGTTCGATTGATCCACCTCGAACAGTACTCTGTCGCCAACCGTCTGGTTGAAATAGGCGGTAGAGGTAGGATCACTGGCACTGCCGGGCACAACCCCGTTCAGCGGCTGCCCGCCTGTCGGGTTGCCGCTGCCCGCAAGCGGATCGTCGTTGCCAAAGCGGCTGGGATTTGTGCACGCGCTCAGCGCAACTGCGGCCACCAGTGCCGATACGGTAAGGAATTTCATGGGTCTCGACCTCGATCAGAAATGAAGTGCTTCTTGTTGTTATGCGCCAAACCCTATCACAGCGGCCTGTCCCGGGGGAAGGCCAGCCGTGGCAGCCTGCGCGTTATTGCTGCAACGGCGACCAGCTGGGATCAGACCCGCCGTCGGGTGTACTGACCTGACGCAGCACACGGCCCGTGATGTCGACCGTATAGAGAGATGACGCGCCTCCTTCGCCCTGCGTTTCGCGGGTGAACATGATCACGCGGCCATTCGGCGCCCATGTCGGCCCCTCGTCAAGAAACGATGCCGTGAGCAGGCGCTCCTCTGAGCCGTCGGTGCGCATAACGCCGATGTGGAAACGGCCCGCGTTCTGCTTGGTGAAGGCGATCAGATCGCCGCGTGGTGACCACACCGGGGTGCCGTAGCGGCCTTCGCCGAAGGAAATACGCCGCGCTTCGCCACCCGTTGCGGGCATCACATAAAGCTGCGGCGATCCCGACCGGTCGCTTTCGAACACGATCTGCGTGCCGTCGGGGCTGTAGCTGGGGGCGGTTTCGATGCTGGGCGTATTCGTCAGGCGGATCGACTGGCCAGAATTGATATCCATGGTGTAGATGTCGGTATTGCCACCCTGGCTGATCGAGAAAACGACCGTCTGGCCCGTCGGCGAAAACCGCGGTGCAAAACTCATGTTTCCTTCGGCGCTTTCCAGAACCCGACGCTGGACCGATCCCACATCGAGCACGTAGATCCGCGGAAAACCGCTCTCGTAGCTGGTATAGAGCACCCGGTCGCCGTTGGGCGAGAAACGCGGCGCCAGCACGATCGAGCTGCTGTCGGTGAGGTAGCGCACGTTGGCGCCGTCATAGTCCATGATCGCCAACCGCTTCATCCGGTCGTCTTTCGGTCCGGTCTCGGAAACAAAGACAACGCGGCTGTCGAAATAGCCGCCCTCGCCGGTGATCCGCGAGTAGACCTCGTCGGCGACCTTGTGGGCCATCCGGCGCCAGCCGTCGGTGGTGCCCGAGAACTGCAAGCCTTCGCCGATGTTGGTGCCGGACACCACGTCGTAGACGCGGAATTTCACGTTCACGCTGTTGCCGGACACCGATACCGCACCTGTGACCAGCGCCTGTGCATTGATCGCCTTCCAATCCGCGTATTGGATCGGGGCGTTGAAATCGCTGTAGTCCGAGATGAATGCACTGGACGGGATTTCGCGAAAGACGCCCGTCCCTTGCAGATCGGCCGCGATCACCCGTGCGAGATCGGCGGAAAGCTGTCCGGCCTCACCGGTTTCAGCCTGAAAATTCGGCACCGCGAAAGGCATCGGTTGTATGATGCCTTCTTCGATGGTGATCCGCAGCGGCCCTTGCTGGGCGGTGGCACTACCACCGGTCATCGCCGCACAGAAAATCGCCAGGCACAGTGTCAGAAGTCTCATAGTCCCTCATCCTTTCGGAGCGTATACGCCCCCGCAGTATTTCGTCGCATCCCGCATTTCGCAACGGGGAGAAAGAACTGCCTTCTCCCGCAGGGGAATGACGCGCATCTTTTCACGGCTGAACGCGCGAGTCGGGTCATCGGATCCGCATTCTTTCGGGGTTGAACGTCATTTCGATCTCTTGCCACTGGCCGTATTTCTCCGGCGGCAGCGGATAGCCTTCGCGCTGGCAGATCAGGATCGCGCGGCGCGCGGCGCCGAAGGCCGCATTGGCCAGCGCACTGTCACCGCCTTCACTGGCGACCATGCGTAGGCTGCTTTGCACGACCTTGCCGTCCTGCGTCATGGACATTGCCACGGTCACGGTCGGCCAGCGTGCGCCGGTATCGACGTTCCAGCAGTTCTGCACCGCAAGCCGCAGCGCATCCCTTTCGCCAGAAGACATCGGCGGCCCGGTCGGCACCTCGGTCTGCGCCGAGCTCATCGCCGCTTCCAGCGCGGCCTGAACGGCGGCATCGTCCACGGCGCTCGTGTCTTCCTGCGGCGCAGCGGGTGCAGGTGTTTCCGCAGCCTGCACAGGGCGCGGTGGCTCGGGGCGGCGGGCGGGCGGACGCGGCGAAGCTGTCGGAGACGCGGCAGGGGGCTCTGCGGCTTCGGTCACGATCCGGTCGGAAGCTTCGGGCGTCTGGGCCGCCTCGCGTGGCTCCTCCACGGTTTCGCCTGTTTCTTCCGGCACCGCGGCCTCTTGCGGCTCGGGCGCTTCGGCCACATCGGGCTCGGGCGCGGGTGCCGGTTCGGGCCGCACAACGTCGGCGGGGCGTTCAACGGGCGTGTCATCGACCGGCGCGTCCTTGACCGTCACTTCGGCAGGCGGCTCAGGCAGTTCCGGCGCAGCCTCCGATACCTGCGGCACGGGCTCTTCGACCGGTTCGGGCACCGCTGCCTCTTCGGCGGGTGGTGGCGGCGGCGTGACCGGTTCCTGCGGCGCCACGTCCACTTCGGGGGCGTCTTCGGTCACTTCAGGTGCTGCGGGCGTCGGGGTCTCGGCGATCTCCTGCGGCTGCTGGCGGGCGTCCATCATCGCGGCGAATTCGGCACCGCTGATGACCGCGACCTCCTGAAACTCGACAGGTTCGGGACGGCTGGAAAACCAGCCCCCGAACATGATCCAGCCGATCAGGCCGACGTGCCCTACCCCGGATACGATATTGCCGATCTTGCGCGTGCGCGACATCAGCTCAGTCCCCGGTCTGGTCCAGCGTCGGTCCGCCGATGTCCGTCACCAATCCGATGTTCGAGAATCCGCCGGCATTGAGCGCACCCATGATCTCCATCACCGAGCTGTAAGGCACCGCCCCGTCCGCGCGCAGGAACACGCGGTCGCCCTCGCGTTCGGCCGCTACCGCACGCAGCTTGCTCACCAGCTCCTCGCGCGGGGTCTCGGTGGTCATGATCTGCACCGCGCCCTCTGCCGTGAGCGTGACGGTCAGCGGCTCTTCCTGCTCGCTCGGCAGCGCCTGCGCCGCCGTTTTCGGAAGCTCCACCGGCACACCGACGGTCAGCAGAGGTGCCGCAACCATGAAGATGATCAGCAGCACCAGCATGACGTCCACGAAAGGTGTGACGTTTATCTCGGAAATCGGTTGCGCACCGCCACGGCGGCGGCGTCTGCCGCCCCCGGATTTCTTTTGCATGACACCCGCACCCATGGCTCAGCTGTCCAACTGGCGGCTGAGGATGGTGGCGAATTCGTCCGCAAAGGCTTCATAGCCGTTCAGGATCCGGTCGCTGTCGGCGTTGAGCTTGTTGTAGAACACCACCGCCGGGATCGCGGCCATCAGGCCAAGCCCGGTGGCCAGCAAGGCCTCCGCAATACCCGGCGCAACGACCGCAAGGTTCGTATTCTGCTGCTCCGCGATCTCGATAAAGGCGTTCATGATCCCGAAGACGGTCCCGAACAGACCGACGAAGGGCGCGGTCGATCCGGTCGTCGCCAGCACCGGCAACCCCTTTTGCAGCCGCTCGGCCTCTTTCGCGATGGCCACGTCCATGGACCGGTCGATGCGCGCGGTCGCACCGGGAATCAGGCCGCCGTCCTCGCGGTGCGACCGCCGCCATTCGGTCATGCCCGCGACGAATATCTTCTGCGACGCCCCGCGCGGCTCGGGACCGATTTCGTCGTAAAGCCCGTCCAGCGGCTCTCCCGACCAGAAGGCACGGTCAAAAGCCTCCGCCTCGCGCCGGGCGGCGCGATACTGGATGATTTTCTGCACGATGATCGACCAGCACCAGAAAGACGCCGCAACCAGCGCGATCATGACGAGTTTTACGGTGACGGTCGCTTGGGCAAACATGCCCCAAACGGTGATGCTGCCCCCGATTTCGGCGGCGATCAATGCTGTCTGCATGGGTGTGCTCTACTCTAACTGCCTCGGCGGGTCCGCTATCGGACTCCATTTGCGTGGAAACTAGCCCAGCGCAATCCAAAAGGCGAGAGATAGCTGAGCGCCGCCGCTCCTAGCCCTCAAGTCGGCGGAGTTCTGCCGGAAGGCGCACAGGCTTCCCGCCCGCCCCGATGCACACGATCTGCACCCGCGCGGTGAAAAGAAGCGTCTCGCCGCGCATCACCTCCTGCGTCATCACCATCCGCACGCCCGACAGGCTCTCCAGTGCAGTGCGCACGTCCAGTATATCGTCGAAGCGCGCGGGCTGGATGTAATCCGCCTCCACCCGTCGCACGGCAAAGACGACCCCCGCCTCCTTCATGGCAAGCTGGTCGATGCCCACATCCCGCACCCAGTCGCTGCGCGCGCGCTCGATATAGCGCAGATAATTCGCGTAATAGACGATGCCCGCCATGTCGGTGTCTTCGTAGTAGACCCGTATTTGCTTGCGATGCGTCATTGCGCGCGATCCGCGGCTTCGATCCGCGCATAGAGCCGCAGGGCATGGCTTGCGTCCTGTGACGCGGGCGGCAGCACCGGATCATAGGCCGCGCGGATCAGATCCGCGATCTCGGGCCGCAGGATCGTCCGCTCGGAAGAAACGGCAAGCGCGGAGCGATCCCGAAAGGCCGTATCCGACCACAGAAGATAGGATTGCACGATCTGGCTTAGCGCCAGTGTCTCCGCCGGGACGGCGCTCAGCTGCGCGTCCATGCGCAGGAACACGAAACAGGCCTTGATCGCGCCGTTTTCGTCAAAGCGGAAAAAACGGTACTGGTTCGCCTCCGCCTTCTGCAACCGGTCGACCAGCGCCAGCAGGTCGGGCACCAGCCGGTCCATCCCGGGCACCTCCGGCAGCTCCGCCCACTCCTTGAAAAAGAACACCATGAAATTCGAGCCCAGTTCGGCATCGGTCTCGGCCATCTTGTGACCCGCCAGTACCGACACCGCCTCGAGCGCGCCTTTCACCACTTCCAGCGTCTTTTCCTCGACACCGAAAACAACCGGAGCGATGGGACGCCCCCAGCGCGCAAAGAAAAACGCGCCATCGGCGCGGGTGAACAGGGCTTCGATCTCTTCTGGTGTCATGGCGGATGTCCTTTCGCGCCCTGCCTACTCCATCCGGGCCGCGGGCATCAATCCCCGCACCTGCGGCGGACGGGGCCACGGCGTCGGCTCTCCATTTGGCCAATAAACTCTAATCCGGCCTCAGCCAAACAGATCGACCTGTCCCTTGGGCGGCGTCATTCCCAGATGAATCCAGGCCTTTTGCGCCAGCATCCGGCCGCGCGGGGTCCGCTGGATCAGCCCCTGCTGCAGAAGATAGGGCTCGATCACCTCTTCCAGCGCATCCCGCGATTCCGACAGGGCAGCAGACATGGTTTCGATCCCCACGGGGCCGCCCTGATAATTCTCCGCGATCAGGCGCAAATACCGGCGGTCGGCCCCGTCGAGGCCCAGCTTGTCCACACCCAGCCGCGTCAGTGCCATATCGGCCAGCGCCTGTGTCACCCGACCATCGCCCTCGACCACGGCAAAATCCACGACCCGCCGCAGCAAGCGTCCCGCGATCCGCGGCGTGCCGCGCGCGCGGCGCGCGATCTCGCGGGCGCCGGCCTCCTCGGCGGGGGCGCCGAGCTTGCGCGCGTTGCGCTCGACGATCACGAACAACTCATCCTCGGTATAAAATTGCAGCCGCGTCGGGATGCCGAACCGGTCACGAAGCGGCGTGGTCAGCAGCCCCATGCGGGTTGTCGCCCCGACAAGCGTGAAAGGCTGCAACTCGATCCTGACGGTGCGCGCCGCCGGCCCCTCACCGATCACCAGATCGAGCTCGAAATCCTCCAGCGCGGGATAGAGCACTTCTTCCACCGCCGGATTGAGCCTGTGAATCTCGTCGATAAACAGCACATCGCGGGCTTCGAGATTGGTCAGGATGGCCGCAAGATCGCCCGCCTTGGCCAGCACCGGCCCCGATGTCATCCGGAACCCGACCCCCAGCTCGCGTGCCATAATCTGCGCCAGCGTGGTCTTGCCCAGACCGGGCGGGCCGTGGAACAGGGTGTGATCCATCGCCTCCTCGCGCTGGCGCGCCGACTGGATGAACACCTTGAGGTTGGCGCGCGCCTCTGCCTGCCCCACGAATTCATCCAGCATCTGCGGCCGCAGCGCGCGGTCGAAATCCTCGGGCATCGGCTCGGGTCGAAGGGTCGGATCGCTCTGGGTCATGTTGGCCTCGCGAAGAATGCCCGAACAAGGGCTTGATGAGCCTTACGTCTACTCTTTCGGTGCCAGCAGTTTCAACGCCGCGCGGATCAGTGCGGGCGTTTCGGCCTCCGGCGCGTCGGCGGCGGCCTGTGCCACGGCGCCCGCCGCATCGCCGGGGCTGTAGCCGAGGTTCGACAGCGCGGACAGGGCCTCCGATTGCGCATTGGCGTTCGCCGCAGGTGCTGCGCGGGGTTTCTTCGGTGCCGCACTCTCGACGACCTCCGCCTCCGCATCGCCCAGTGCCTCGGCCACGCTGCCGCCCATCGCCATCACCGACGGGGCCTTGTCCTTGAGGTCCAGAACCACCCGCTGCGCCAGTTTCGGCCCCACGCCCTTGGCGGCTTTCACCGCATTCCAGTCGCCCAGCGCGATCGCGCGGCTCACACCGTCCGGGCCCAGCGCCCCGAGTATCGCCAGCGAGGCCTTCGCCCCCACCCCCTGCACCGAGGTCAGAAGCCTGTGCCACTCCTTCTCTGCCAGCGTCGAAAAACCGAAAAGCTGCATCAGGTCTTCGCGCACCAGAAGATCGGTATAGACCGCCGCGACTTCCCCCGCGCCCGGCAACCCCGCCAGCGTCCGCTCGGAGCAATAGACCAGATATCCCACACCGCGCACATCGATCAGCACGTGATCCGCCGCGCGGTATTCGATGCGGCCGGTGATCTTCCCGATCAAGACGCCGCCCTCGCGACCGCCGCCGCCAGCGCCGATGCGCCGCCCTGATGGGCGTGGCAGATCGCCACCGCCAGCGCATCCGCCGCATCGGGACCCTCAATCTCGACCCCAGGAAGCTGCATCCGCACCATATGGGCGATCTGTCCCTTGTCGGCGTGGCCGACCCCGACCACCGTTTTCTTGACCGCGTTGGGCGCATATTCACCCACCTGCAGCCCCGCCTGTGCCGGCACCAGCAAGGCGATGCCCCGCGCCTGCCCCAGCTTCAGCGTACCGGCCCCGTCCTTGTTGACAAATGTATGCTCGACCGCCGCCTGATGCGGACGGTAGGTGGCAAAGACCCGTGTCAGCTGGCCATGAAGCGCCAGCAGCCGCGCGGGCAGATCCTGCGCCGCATCCGAATGACAGATCCCGTTTGCCACGTGGCTCAGCCTGCTGCCCGCCACATCGATAATACCCCAGCCCATATTGCGCAGGCCGGGGTCGATCCCGATCACCCTGATCATCCGCTCGCACCCTCGTTATTGTTGCTTTTCCGCTGCACTAGCACGAAACGCGAACATTGCATACGGTTTTGTACCACCATTCCAATTGCGACATTGCCGGTGTCGCATTTGCAACGCGGCGCGAAACCCGCGTCCAAAAACGACGCTGCGTCGCAGCAAAGCGGCACGGGCAGACTTTAAATTTCCCTATGTATTACAGTTAATTAAGCGAATATTTGCGACATGCAGAAAACGCATATCAGCTAGGCGTATTCGGTCCTTGCGCGGGGTTCTCACTCTGCCTATTTGCCGATCACCACGCTGAGAAAATCAGCTTAACCCTATCAAGAGAAGGACGGCTACAATGGCTGCTTTTGACACCACCCGCACCAGCTACGGCGTTGCTTCTGCCGCAAACCGCACAGTCGCATTTGTTGCCGACCTCGCGATTTCTGTCGTCGCATGGAATGATGCACGGATCACCCGCAAGGCCCTTTCTGGCCTGACAAACCGCGAACTGGCCGACATCGGCCTCGAGCGGGGCGACATCGACAGCGTCGCGCGCAGCAACCTGATCCGCTGAGGGTCGCGGCAACGCGGGCCCCTCCCTCCCGTTTTCTGCCGCCTCCCAAAGCTCAAGGCCGCGCCGGATTTCTCCGGACGCGGCCTTTTCTTTGCGCATCAAGACACACGCGCAACGCGATCACCGCGCGGCCCATCCCCCCGGAGGATCGACGCGGCGACCGAAATGGGTGAAGCGGCTCAGCGGAACAGCGGACCCATCTGGTTGGCGAGGAATTCGGTCGCCGGATCAATCGCCAGAACGCGCGCGCCCAGAACTTCGACAAAGTTGCCCGCCTCGAGCGTGCTCAGCCGGTCCTTGTAGGCGTCGGGCCCGTTGGCCGACAGAATGAATGCTTTGAAAACAAAGAAGGCCAGCACCAGCAGGAACGCGCCCTTGACGGGCAGGCGAAGGCGCATCTTCTTGGGTTGGGCAAAGATCACACCGTTGCGGTCAACCCGTGTGGTATAGCCGCGACGAACCATCTTTGAATGCCGGTCGCCTACAGTGTTGAGGCGGGCAATGAAGTGCTCTTTCGTTTCAACCATGACAGTGGTCTCTCTTGCAGTGGCCCCCACCGCTGCTGGGAGAATTTCCTAAGGGCTAAATGTGGCGGAAATGGGGCAATTGCGGCAAATTCAACGAAATTGCGTTTGTAATCAGGTGTTTTTCCGCAGGGTGAGCGTCGTCCAGTCACCAATGCTCTCGCGGTGGTGCAGATTGATGCCGGATCGTGCATAAACCTCGATCACCTCGTCAGCCTGTTCGTTCAGAATACCCGAGAGAATCGCGAAGCCGTCCGCATCAAGTGCGTCCGCCATATCGGGGGCAAGGGCGACCAACGGCCCCTTGAGGATATTGGCAAAGACCAGATCGAAGGGCGCGGCAGCGGCCAGCGCCGGATGATCGAAGCCCGCTGCCTCAACGCAGGACACGCGCCCTTCCAGCCCGTTGGCAGCCACATTGGCGGCTGCAACCTCGACCGCAACCTCGTCGATGTCCGATGCCAGCACCGGATCGTCCCAGATGCGCGCAGCCCCCATGGCCAGCACCGCCGTCCCGCAGCCGATATCGACAACCCTGCGCCCGACAAATCCGTCATTGGCCAGATGGTCCAGCGCCCGCAGACAGCCCAGCGTGGTGCCGTGGTGGCCCGTGCCGAACGCCATCGCGGCCTCGATCAGCAAAGGTTCGCACGCGTCCGGCACCTTATCCGCATCGTGGCTGCCGTAGACAAAGAAGCGCCCCGCCTCGACCGGTGCCAGTTCACGCCGCACATGGGCCACCCAATCGGTTTCCGGCAGCTCGCTGACGGTAAAGGGGCGCGCCCCGACCGCCGCAGCCAGCAGCGCAAGCGCGGTATCGTCGGGGGCTTGCTCGAAATAGCCGCCGACCTCCCACAGGCCCGAACCGTCCTCCATCTCGAAAACGCCGACACCCGTCGGCGCGGGATCGAGCGCCTCCATGGCATCGCCCAAACGGTAGGCTGCATCGCGGCCGGGCATTGTCGTCAGCGCGGTAAAGGTGGGCATCAGCGTCTCCTGTGTCTGTCGGGGTTCGGGTAGGTCCGTGGCGGCGGGGCGTCAAGGGTGACCGGATCGACCGCTTCGAGGGTCCTGACGTAAAACCAGCCCCAGGTGGCCGCCGCCGCGCCAACAACGATCCCCGCAGCCGCCTGGCCGTAGATGACGCCCGATGCGCCGAAAATGCCCGTGAACCACAGCGCCGCGGGCCAGCTGAGCAGCCCGTCCTTGGTCCAGTTCACAAGGGTCGAGCGCCCCGGTTTGCCCAGATTGTTGAACGCCGCGTTCGACACGAAAAGCGCCCCGAAGAAAATGAACCCGCCGACACCGATGACGGCGAAGGCGCGCAGCACCTCGGCCCCCTGTCCGGTCAAGCCGAAGGCGGCGATGATGTAGGGAACCAGCAGAACGAACAGCCCCCAGGCCACCAGCGTATAGCCCAGACAGAAGATCAGCGCATCGCGGTAGGTGCTGCGCACCCTGTCCAGCTGTCCCGCGCCGAAGTTCTGCCCGAAGATGCCGCCAATCGCGCCGCTCAGCGCGAAAATCCCTCCGAAAACCACCACTGTCAGCCGCCCGACCACAGCCCAGGCGGCGACCGCGTCATCGCCGTAGGGGGCCATCACGATCGTCAGAAGGTAGTTGCCGACAGGTGTGCTCATCTGGGTGGCGATGGCGGGAATGGCAACGGCAACGAACGGACTGCCGATGTTGCGCAGGGTGCTCAACCGGGGCCGGTCAACCAGCGCCAGCTGGCGGATCGCGAAGTGCACGGCCAGCACCAGCAGGCAAATGCGGAACAGGACCAGCCCGATCGCAGCCCCGTCCAGCCCCAGACCCATCCAGAAGATCAGCACCGGATCGATCAGCAGCAGAACGCAGCCCCCCAGAAGAGTGATATACATCGCCTTCGCGCCATAGCCGTCTGCCCTCAGCGTCCCCGACATCACCAGCGCGGCGGACATCGGAACAAGCGACGGAATGGTGATCGCCAGATAGCGCGCCGCGAGACGCGCGGTTTCCCCTTCGGCCCCTGCAAAACCGACCAGCGCATGCCGGAAGCCCACGATCAGCGAGGCAACAACCGCGAGGGTTGCCGCAGCAATCGCCACCGCCGCCCCGGCCTGACGGCGCGCGCGCTCGCGGTCCCCCGCCCCGATGCTGCGCGACACCACCGCCGTTGCGGCGATCATCAGCCCGACCGCGATGGAGACGGAAAAGAACTGCACCGCGTAGGCAAAGCCCACCGCCGCGACCAGCTGCGGATCCCCCAGTTGCGACACCCAGAGCAGGTTCGCCGCATCCACGATGAACACAAACGTGATCCCCAGCGCACCTGTCGCCGTCATCCGCGTGACATGCCCCAGCGTGGACCCTGTCAGGAATCGCCCCGCCTCGCTCATTCGGCGGCCTGCGGCAGCGCCCCGGCAAAGACGGTCTCGCCCCCGGGCACCGGATGGCGCGGGATCATGGCCGCCAGCAGGAAGGAGATCATCGCCATGCCCGCGGCAAGCAGGAATACCGCCGCAGGCGACGCAAGCCACAACAGCCCCAGCAAGACCGGCAGAAACACCGCAGCGATATGGTTAATCGTGAAGGCAACGGCAGCCGTGGGCGCCATATCCCCCGGCGCGCCGATTTTCTGGAAATAAGTCTTCAACGCAAGGGCGAGCCCGAAAAACATGTGATCCAACACATAGAGAACCGCCGCCACCTGAAACCCCCAGTCGAAGAAATAGACGCCGCCGTAGGCAAGAAAGACGCAGACCAGTCCCGCGTATTCGAACAACAGCGCGTTGCGCTCGCCGAAACGCGCGACGATGCGGCCCAGCATCGGCGCCACGATCATGTTGAGCACCAGATTGATCAGATACAGACCCGCGATCTCGTGCACGGCAAAGCCGAACTTCTCGACCATCATGAAACCGGCAAAAACCATGAAGATCTGCCGCCGTGCGCCCGACATGAACTGCAGCGCATAATAGAGCCAGTACCGCCGGCGCAGCACCAGCCGCTTGATCTGCGGATGCGGGCTTTCGTATTGCGGATAGGCCAGCAGCGCAAAAAGCGCCACGCCGATGGTGATCCCGCCCCCCGCCATGAAGACCACGTTATAGGTCAGGCCCAGAGGCTCCCACAGGACCATGATCACGAAATAGACGCAGAAAGTCGCGGCCGATCCGGTGGCCATCAGCCAGCCCAGAATCTGCGGCGCACGATCCTTGGGAAGCCATTGCAATTGCAGCGACTGGTTCACCGTCTCGTAGTAATGGAACCCGACCGAGCTCAGAAAGGTCAGGATCATGATCCCCGTCAGTTGCGGAAACCAGGCGGTGATCGCCGTGGCAGCCCCCAGCAGCATCAGGGACACGAGCCCGAGAACCTGCTCGCGCAGGACGATGATCAGAAAGATCACCAGAAAACTCAGGAACCCCGGAATTTCGCGGATCGTGTGCAACAGCCCGATATCGGCGCCGTCGAAATCCGCGACCTCTTTCACGAAGTTGTTCAACAGCGCGTACCAGGTGAAGAATGCCACCGGCATCGCCAGCGCCATCAGGAACAGCAGCGTCACGGGCCGACGCCAGAGGGGCTGGTCCTTCGCCTGATCGAGTGTGAGAAAATCCATCATGCGGATTTCATTACGCCCGCGCCTCGCCTTTGGCGAGACTGTTTTGGGCAAAACGGCACGGTCTGTGGGTCTCCATTTTGCCCCTAAACTCATGCCCGAGCCCGCCCGCACGCGATCCGTCGCCTAGGGGGCGGAAACGGGACGGCGGGCGGGGCGTCTTGCGCCCGCGCGCAAGAGCGCCGCACGGCGTCAGTAGAAACTCTGGGGATCGATATCGACCGCTAGACGCAAATCACCGGTCAGCCGGATCTGGCCGACCCATTCGGCCAGCGCCCGTTGCAGCGGGGCGGCCTTGTCGGCCTTCACCAGAAGCCGCACCCGATGGCGTCCGCGCACCCGTGCGACCGGGGCGGGCGCCGGTCCGAAAACCTGCGCGCCGACGGCGCGCAGCGCGCGGTCGTTGCGCGCCAGCCGGTTGCCCGCGTCGAACACCGCCGCGACATCGGGCCCGCTCAGTATGATCCCCGCCAGCCTGCCGTAGGGCGGCATGCCCGCCGCCCGCCTTTCGTCGGCTTCGGCCTGCCAGAACGCCTCTTCCTCACCGGCGAGGATCGCGCGGATCACGGGATGCTCGGGCTGGTAGGTCTGCAACAGCGCCGTGCCCGGCGCTTCGGCGCGGCCCGCGCGGCCCGCCACCTGCCGCATCAGCTGGAATGTCCGCTCCGCCGCGCGCAGGTCCGACCCGCTCAGGCCCAGATCCGCGTCGATCACACCGACCAGCGTCAGTTTCGGAAAATTATGGCCCTTGGCCACCAGCTGGGTGCCGATCACGATGTCCGCGGCCCCCTCGGCGATGCCCGCGATTTCGGCCTTGAGCGCGCGGGCCGATCCGTACATGTCCGAACTCAGCGTGGCGATGCGCGCCTCCGGCCAGAGCGCCGCGGCCTCCTCGCCCAGCCGCTCCACACCGGGGCCGATCGCCGCCAGCTTGTCCTCGGCCTCGCACGAAGGGCACACCGTGGGCATCGGTTTGCTCTCGCCGCACTGGTGGCAGATCAGCCGCTTGAGAAACCGGTGCTCTACCATCCGTGCGTCGCAATCGTCACAGCCGATCTGGTGTCCGCAGGCCCGGCACAGGGTGATCGGCGCATAGCCGCGGCGGTTGATGAACAGCATCGCCTGCTCCCCGCGCTCCAGCCGGGCGTCCACCTCGGCCTTCAGCCTTGGCGACACCCACCTGTCCGACGGCAGGCCCTCCACGCGCATGTCGATGGTACCCATCTGCGGCATCACCGCCGGACCGAAGCGCGATGTCAGCTCGAGCCTTTCGTATTTGCCTGCCTGCGCGTTCACCCAGCTTTCAAGGCTCGGTGTAGCCGAGGCAAGCACCACATGCGCCCCGCAGATCGACGCCCGCAGCACCGCCATGTCGCGCGCGTTGTAAAGCACCCCGTCTTCCTGTTTGTAGGAGGTGTCGTGCTCCTCGTCCACGACCACCAACCCGAGGTTCTGAAACGGCAGGAAAAGGGCCGACCGCGCCCCGATCACCAGCTGCGCCTGCCCTTGCCCAACCATCCGCCAGATCCGGCGGCGTTCGGTCATCGTGGCGCCCGAATGCCATTCGGCGGGTCTGGCGCCGAAACGCGCCTCGACACGGGTCAGGAATTCGGCCGTCAGCGCAATTTCGGGCAACAGCACCAGCGCCTGCCGCCCCTGCCGCAAGGCCGCCGCCACCGCTTCGAGGTAGACTTCGGTCTTGCCCGACCCGGTGACCCCGCGCAAAAGCGTGGTCCCGTAGTCGCCAGACTGGACGGCACAGGCCAGATGGTCGGAGGCCGCCGCCTGATCCGGCGTCAGCGCCTTGCCCGGCAGTTCCGGATCCAGCCGCCCGAAGGGCAGATCGCGCGGGCTGTCCTCCTCGCGCACAACCCCCTGTTTGACCAGCCCCTTGACGACCGATGGGGTCACGCCGGACATCTCGGCCAGTTCCTTGAGCGTGAACGCCAGATCGCCGTATTCGGCCAAGGTTTCGATCACCGCCGTGCGCGCCTTGGTCACACGGTCGGGATCGCCGGCCCCCCGCCGGTAGATCTTGCGCATCGACGGCGGATCGCCCAGCCCCGGCGCGCGCGTCGCCAGCCGCAACATCGCGCTGAGCGGTGTCAGCGTGTAGGCCGCCGATTTTTCCAGAAAGCTTTTCATCTCCTCGCGCATCGGCGCCGCATCCAGAACGCGAATGACCGAGCGCACCTTGGCATAGTCGAAATCTCCCTTGCCCGGCCCCCAGACGACACCCAGCACCTTGCGCGGCCCAAGCGGCACTTCGACGAAGGCACCGGGCCGGCAGCCACCTTCGGGCGCCTTGTAATCCAGCAGACGGTCCAGCGGCTGCGTGGTCAGAACCGCCACCAAGGCACCTTCGTCAAAGAATTCATCTTGCACCAAGGCGGCCTCTCTCGTTTCGGCGGGGCGGGTTTCGGGGGTTCTCGCGCGGCGGATCATGCGCTAAAGCGTGACCAGATATAACCGCCCCTGCCCTCATTCCAACCACGAAGGACCGGATATGAAGTTTTTTGTAGATACCGCCGATGTCGACGCCATCGCAGAGCTCAACGATCTGGGCATGGTCGACGGGGTGACGACGAATCCCTCGCTGATCCTGAAGTCCGGTCGCGACATCCTCGAAGTGACCAAGGAGATCTGCGGCATCGTCTCGGGGCCCGTATCGGCCGAGGTTGTCGCGCTCGAGGCGGATGCGATGATTGCCGAAGGTCGCAAGCTGGCCGAGATCGCCCCGAACATCGCCGTCAAGCTGCCGCTGACATGGGACGGGCTGAAAGCGTGCAAGGTGCTGTCGGGCGAAGGCAAGATGATCAACGTCACCCTGTGCTTCTCGGCCAATCAGGCGCTTCTGGCGGCAAAGGCGGGTGCGAGCTTCATCTCGCCCTTCATCGGGCGGCTCGACGATATCAACCTCGACGGGATGGATCTGATCGAGGATATCCGCACCATCTATGACAACTACGGTTTCTCGACGGAAATCCTTGCCGCGTCGATCCGGTCGGTCAACCATGTACAGGATTGCGCGCGCATCGGTGCCGACGTCATGACCGCACCACCGGAAGTCATCCGCAAGCTGGCGGCCCATCCGCTGACCGACAAGGGGCTCGACCAGTTCATGAAAGACTGGGCAAAGACCGGTCAGAAAATCCTCTGACATCCCGTAGGGCCGGCGCAGGTCGCGTCACAGTCGCGGAAAATAACTTCAATGCGGCGGAAAAAGGGGCAGCAATTTGGCGCTGCCCCTGCTAATGTCGCGCCAAACAAGAAAACCGAGAGCAGCATGAGCAGCAGCCCCAAGATTGAAGACACCGTCCGCGAGGCGATCATTTCGCGTCCCGACGTGATCCTTGACGACACCGACGTGATGCAGGCGCTGATCGCGGCGAATGAAAAGGCGATGGGGGGCAATATCGTCGATCTGCGCGGCATCGCGATGGAACGGCTCGAGACCCGGCTCGACCGGCTCGAGGACACCCATCGCAGCGTGATTGCCGCCGCCTACGAGAACCTTGCCGGCACCAACCAGATCCACCGCGCCATCCTGCGGATGCTCGATCCGGTGGAATTCGAAACCTTCCTGCGCGATCTGGGCGGCGAAGTTGCCGAGATCCTGCGCGTGGATTCGGTAAAGCTGGTGCTGGAATCGGTCCAGAACGACAATGACCCGACGGTCAAACGGCTGGGCGATGTGCTCAGCGTGGCCGAACCGGGGTTCATCGACGCCTACCTCACGCAGGGACGCGGCGGCACGGTGCGGCAGGTGACACTGCGGTCGGTGCAGGATGCATCCGAACAGATTTACGGCCCGAACGCGGACTGGATACGCTCCGAAGCCTGCCTCAAGCTCGATTTCGGCGCGGGCCGCCTGCCCGGCCTTCTGGTGCTGGGTGCGGAGGATCCGCATATGTTCGGCCCGCAACAGGGCACCGATCTGCTGGCTTTCTTCACCGGCGTCTTCGAGCGGACGATGCGCCGCTGGCTGTCTTGAGCGGTCCACAAGATACCCTCGCCATCAGCCCCGCCGCGCGCGATGCCCTGCAAACGTGGCTGGAGCACCAGCGCGCGCTGAAGGGCACCGCCGAAAACACGCTCACCGCCTATCGCGGCGATGTGACCGGCTGGCTGGCATTCATGTCTGTCCACCACGGGCAGAGCCAGGGATTGGGGGCGCTGTCGCGGATCACCATTTCCGACATGCGCGCCTGGATGGCCCAGACACGCGGACAGGACGTGGGCGCACGGTCGCTGGCGCGCAAGCTGTCGGCGGTCAAGGCGTTCTACCGCTGGCTGTCCGAGCGCGAAGGCTTCGAGCCCACGGCGGTTTTGCAGACGCGCGCGCCGAAATTCACCAAGAAACTGCCGCGCCCTCTGGCCATCGACGCGGCGAAAGAGCTGATCGACTGTGTCGAACATCAGGGCAAGGCGCCCTGGGTCGCCGCGCGGGACGTGGCGGTGCTGACACTGCTCTGGGGCTGCGGGCTGCGCATTTCCGAGGCGCTCGGTCTGACGGGCGGCGATGCCCCCCTGCCCGCCAGCCTGCGGATTCTGGGCAAGGGCGGCAAGGAGCGGGTCGTGCCGGTTCTGCCCGCTGCCCGTGCGGCGGTCGATCAGTACCTGTCGCTCTGCCCGCATCCGCAAGAGGATAAGGGGCCGCTGTTCCGGGGGGCGCGGGGCGGTGCGCTGAATCCACGCGCGATCCAGGAGGTGATGGCCGCCGCGCGGATGCAGCTGGGGCTTCCGGCATCGGCAACACCGCACGCGATGCGCCACAGCTTTGCCACGCACCTTCTGGATGCCGGCGGCGATCTGCGGGCGATCCAGGAATTGCTGGGCCACGCGTCGCTGTCGACCACGCAGGCCTATACGGCAGTCGATACGCTGCGGTTGATGGATGTCTACAACCGCGCCCACCCGCGCGCCTGACACCGGTTTTTGCCTTTGCATCCCGCCAGCCAATTTGCGAGACAGTTTCCATGAACATGCGTCAAAAAGCCCTCACCGTCCATTTGCTCACCGCCACAGGCGCCGTCTTTGCGATGCTGGCGATGCTCGCGGCGGTCGACGCCAAATACGACATGATGTTCCTGTGGCTGGTCGTGGCCTTTTTCGTGGACGGCATCGACGGGCCGCTGGCACGCAAGTACGATGTCAAGGCAAACGCGCCGGAATTCGACGGTGTGCTGCTGGATCTGATCATCGACTACCTGACCTATGTGTTCATTCCGGCCTTCGCCTTGTTCGCTTCGGGGTTGATGGACGGCTGGTCGGGGTGGGTGATGATCATCATCGTCACCTTTGCATCCGCCATGTATTTTTGCGACACGCGCATGAAAACAAAGGATAATTCCTTCTGGGGATTTCCGGGATGCTTCAACATGCTGGTTCTGGTGATCTTTGCGCTGAACCCTGCGTGGTATGTCAGCCTGATCCTGGTGCTCTTCCTGTCGATCACCATGTTCCTGCCGCTGAAATTCGTGCATCCGGTCCGCACCGAGCGCTGGCGTGCGGTCACGCTGCCGATGGCGCTGGCCTGGACCTTCTTTGCCGGTTGGGCCGCATGGGTGAATTTCCATCCCGAAAGCTGGGCGCAGTGGGGCCTTGTGATCACTTCCGTCTACCTGATGCTGGCAGGCATCGTGCAGCAGGCCTTTTTCGATCCCAAGGAATGAGGCGGGCCGCCGCGCCCGGCGCCTCAGATCAGGAAACCGCCTGCCCCCTCGTGCCGCAGCAGCGCGACTTTCGTCTCGACGCCGCCCGCCCCTGAAAAGCCGGTCAGGCCTTTCGCGCCCATCACCCGGTGGCAGGGAATGATGACCGGGATCGGATTGCCGCCACAGGCCTGTCCCACAGCCTGCGCTGGCACGCCGAGCGCCTTGGCAATCTCGCCGTATGTGCAGGTTTCTCCGAAAGGA
Source organism: Sulfitobacter sp. HNIBRBA3233 (assembly GCF_040149665.1). Classification (NCBI taxonomy): domain Bacteria; kingdom Pseudomonadati; phylum Pseudomonadota; class Alphaproteobacteria; order Rhodobacterales; family Roseobacteraceae; genus Sulfitobacter; species Sulfitobacter marinivivus. The sequence continues at coordinate 1,516,852 of NZ_JBEFLP010000001.1, forward strand.
ATGGCGCGCATGGCGTCGCAGACTGCGCGCTGGAAATCAGAGCCCGACACGCGTAGCGGCAGATCGAACTCCCTTAGCGTGCCCGCATCGTAGGCCAGAAGCTGGCGGCGGGCCTCCTCCAGCACCTGCGTGCTGTCCTCGGTAGGTGCACGCCCCCACCCGAGGCGCAGGAGGGCGCCGTCATCCTCTGTCAGGACGAGCGTGCCGAATTGCGTGGGAACGGTACAGTGGCGCATGGGGACAGAGTGCCCCTTTGGCGAGGCTGCCTCAATCCGATTCCTGCGGTTTCCGCAGCCGGATCGGACCTCTGGCTGTCAGCGCATCGACGCGAACGCCCTTCTGGACGACCTCGATGCGGCCCCCTTCGGCGAGGTCGGCTGCAACCACGCGCACGGGCTGCATCAGGTCCCGCCAGACGGGCGAGAGCCCGCGCGCCACCTCCGAGGGGCAGACCGACTTGCCCGCCCCCCGCAGATTTATCTGCCGCACGATCTCGGCCGCGATCTCAGCCCGAGACGGCACTGTCGCAACGCTGGCACAGGCCCGCGTGTTCGTGGGTGCCGACATCCGGCAGGACCTTCCAGCAGCGCGCGCATTTCTGTCCTTCCGCCTTGGCAAAGCTGACCGCCACGCCGTCGATTTCGGGCAGGCGGAAGGCATCGGAGGGCGCGGGATCGCCTGTCACCTCGATCTGGCTGGTGATGGTCACATCCTCGAACGACACGCTTTCCAACGCCGCGCGCTGTGCGTCATCCTCCACGTAGACAACCGGCGCGGCCTCGAGCGAGGCACCGATCACCTTGTCGGTGCGCTGCACCTCCAGCGCCGCCGTCACCACGCGCCGCGCGGCGCGCACCTTTGCCCATTTCGCCGCAAGATCAGGATCCTTCCAGCCGTCGGGCGTCGCAGGGATATCCTGAAGATGGACCGAGCTGTCGTCGCCGCCGAAACGCTCCAGCCAGACTTCCTCCATCGTGAAGACAAGCACCGGCGCCAGCCATGTCGTCAGCCGGTGGAACAGCAGATCCATGACCGTGCGGGCCGCGCGGCGGCGCAATGTATCGCCGTCGCAATAGAGCGCGTCCTTGCGGATATCGAAGTAGAAGGCCGACAGGTCCAGCGTGGCGAAGTTGAAGACCGCCTGGAACACACCCTGAAAATCGAATCGGGCGTAGCCATCGCGCACCACATCGTCGAGCTCGGCGAGACGGTGCAGCACCCAACGCTCCAGTTCCGGCATCTCGGCGGCATCCACCCGGTCGCTTTCCGAAAAGTCGCCCAGCGCCCCCAGCATGTAGCGCATCGTATTGCGCAACCGGCGATAGCTGTCTGCCACACCCTTGAGGATCTCGGGCCCGATCCGCTGGTCGGCGGTATAGTCCGATTGCGCGACCCACAAACGCAGGATGTCGGCACCGTATTGGTTCACGATCTCGTCGGGAACGATGGTGTTGCCGATGGATTTGGACATCTTCATGCCCTTCTGGTCCAGCGTGAACCCGTGCGTCACCACCTGCCGGTAGGGCGCACGCCCGTAGGTGCCGCAGCTTTGCAGCAGAGACGAATGGAACCACCCCCGGTGCTGGTCGGTGCCTTCCATGTAGACATCGGCGATGCCGTCGTCCGAGCCGTCCTCGCGGTCGCGCAGGGTGAAGGCGTGCGTGGAGCCGGAATCGAACCACACATCCAGAATGTCGGTCACCTGATCGTAACCGTCGGGGTTGACGATATCGCCGAGGAAACGCTCCTTCGCGCCCTCCTCGTACCAGGCGTCGGCACCCTCTGCCTCGAACGCCTCGACGATGCGGGCGTTCACCTGCGGATTGCGCAGCAGGTAATCGTCATCCGTGGGCAACGCGCCTTTCTTGGTAAAGCAGGTCAGCGGCACGCCCCAGGCGCGCTGGCGTGACAGCACCCAGTCGGGGCGCGCCTCCATCATGGAATAGAGACGGTTGCGGCCCGATTTCGGTGTCCATTTGACGTTGTCGATTTCCGTCAGGGCGCGTTCGCGGATCGTCTTGCCGAATGTGTCCTGCCCGTCGCCCACGGGCTTGTCGATGGCGGCGAACCACTGTGGCGTGTTGCGGTAGATCACCGGCGCCTTGGAACGCCACGAATGCGGATAGCTGTGCTTGATCTTGCCGCGCGCCAGAAGGCCGCCGACCGAGGCGAGCTTGTCGATGATCGCCTTGTTCGCCTCGCCTTCGCCGCCCTTGCGGCTGAGGATATATTTGCCGCCAAAGAACGGCAGATCCGGCCGGAAAGACCCGTCGTCCATCACGTTGTAGGTGATGACCTGTTGCAGCATCCCCAGATCGCGGTAGAGCTCGTATTCCTCCATCCCGTGGGAAGGCGCGCAATGCACGAAACCGGTCCCTTCGGTGTCGGTGACGAAATCGGCGGCGCGGAAATCGCGGATGTCATCCCATTCGCCGTTGCTGCCTTCGGCCCCATAAAGCGGGTGTTTCAGGCTGATCGTGGCCAGTTCGTCGTTGGTGACATCGCGCAGGCGCGTCCACTGGCCCTCTTCCAGACGGGCGCGGGTAAACACATCCGCTGCCAGATTGTCAGCCAGCAGATAGCGGTCCCCGACAGAGGCCCAGCATTCGTCCGGTGTGCCGGTGACTTCGTATAGCCCGTAAGAGATGCCCTCGCCGTAGACCACGGCCTTGTTCGACGGCATGGTCCAGGGGGTTGTCGTCCAGATGACGACCCTGGCGCCTTCAAGCTCGCCACCGCCCACGACCTCGAACTTCACCCAGATCGTGAAGCTTTCCTTGTCGTGGTACTCCACCTCGGCCTCGGCCAGTGCGGTCTGCTCGATGGGCGACCACATCACGGGCTTGGAGCCCTGATAGAGCGTCCCGTTCATCAGGAACTTCATGAATTCCTCGGCGATCACACGTTCGGCGTGGAAATCCATCGTCAGATAGGGATCGGCCCAGTTGCCGGTGATGCCCAGACGCTTGAATTCGTCGCGCTGGATGTCGACCCATCCGGCGGCGAACTGGCGGCACTCGGCACGGAATTCGTTGATCGGCACGTCGTCCTTGTTACGGCCTTTCTTGCGGTACTGTTCCTCGATCTTCCATTCGATGGGCAGGCCGTGGCAGTCCCAGCCGGGGATATAGCGCGCGTCGTAGCCCATCATCTGGTGGCTGCGCACGATCATGTCCTTGATCGTCTTGTTCAGCGCGTGGCCGATGTGCAGATGCCCGTTGGCATAGGGCGGACCGTCGTGCAGGGTGAAAGGCGTGCGGCCCTGTTTCTCGCGCAGGCGGTCGTAGATGCCGATGCGCTCCCAGCGCTCCAGCCATGCGGGTTCGCGCTTGGGCAGGCCCGCGCGCATCGGGAAATCGGTCTTGGGCAGGTTCAGCGTATCTTTATAGTCGGGTGTCTCGGCGCACATCTTGGGCGTCCTTTGTCTGTCGTATCATGTCAAATCAGGAGAAGGGCGGCGCGACGGTCGTCAGCACCTTTACCCGGCGGCCCACCTTCAGGAGAGCGCCGGGAGAATAATTCGCTGTATGCAGAGATAAGCCAACATCTTGCCAGCGCTTATAGGCCCGCTGCAACAGGGGGGCAAGCGCGGTTTGACGGTCTTTTCGGTCACCTGCGTCGCCCGACGATACCGCGCGGCCCCCGCCCTGTTGCAGCCGGCGACCTATGTGGAGCCCTTGTCCTTGGGCGCGCCCGAGCGGGCGGGCATCAGCCCCGACAGGCTGCGCCCGATCAGAGCACGGACCTTGGGACGCCGGCCTGCCGAGAAGGGCATCGGGCGGCAGACTTCCATGGCCGCCACGCCGACCCGCGCGGTCAAGGCCCCGTTGACCAGCCCTTCACCGAACCGCCGGCTGAGCTTGCCAAGGATCGAACCGCCCAGAAACGGCTCGAGCAGGTCGTCGCCCACGGCCACCGCCCCGGTCGCGACCAGATGCGACAGCACCGTACGCGTCAGGCGCCACGAGCCGAAAAAGCCGGACCGCCCGCCGTAGACTTCGGCAATGCGGCGGATCATCCGCAAGTTGGACGTCAGCGCCGCGACGACATCGGCCATCGCCAGCGGCACCAGCGCGGTCACGGTCGCCACCTGCCGCGCGGCGGCCTCGACCTCGCGCTCGGCGGCGCGGTCCAGCGGGGACAGCAGCTCGTGCTCTGCCAGGGCCAGCAGCGCGGGCGCATCGAGCTGGTCGCCGCGCAGTTCTGCCAGCCGGTCACGGCCCCAGCGCGTATCCTCGCGCCCCTTGTAAAGGCTGACCAGCCGGTCCGTGACATCGCGCGCGGCAGCCAGATCCTCTGCTGCGCGTGCCTCGGCTGCCGCATGGCGCAACCCGTCGAGCCGCGACAGACGCCCGAAGGCCGCGGCCTCGCGCAGGGCGATCAGCAGCAGCACCAGAAGGAACGCGCCCGTCAGCACTGTCATGGCCCAGCCCACAAGCGGATACCGCGCCAGCAGGTCGGTGATGAAAGACCACGCCGCAATCGACACGAGCGCGGCCACCAGCGCGGCGAGCAGCCCCCAGAACAGGCGCGTCAGCCGTGACGGCTGGCGCGCGCCCAGCCGTGCCGCGATCTGCATGGCGCGCCCTTCGGGCGTCGCGTCCTGCGCGGGATCGACAATCGCGGGCGCATCCGCGACCGACGGGGCGTCTGCCCTGTCCTCCAGATCGAAAAGAACCGGTCCTCGGGCCATCAGGTGCCCTCCCTTTGCCATTCGAAACGGATATCGGGCAGCCGCGCATCGTTGGTCGCCCCGTCGCTGCGCGTGATCTCGCGAAAGCCCGCCTTGCGGTAAAAGCGGGTGGCACGCGCGTTGCGCTCGTAGCTCCACAGGCCCAGCGCCGGGGCTTGGGCCTGCGCGTGCTGCATCAGCGTGCGGGCAATGCCGCGTCCTTGCAGATGCGGGCGCAGATAGAGGCCATGCACCTCCGCCCCCCGCCGCGCGAGAAAGCCCGCAGCCTGACCTTCCGCAAGCGCGACATAAACCCAGCCCGCGTCGATCATGTCACCGATCATGCCGATGATCTCGGCCCCCGAATAGAGCTTTGGCAACCAGTCCAGACGGCCGTTCGCCTCCGCCATGATCGCACCCAGACGACCCGCATCCAGCGGGCGGGCGGGACGCAGGGCGATCGCGGTCACAGACGGTCTCCGAACAGGAACTCCGCCGCGTGATCCAGACGGATGTGCGGCGGCCCATAGCCCGGGCGCAATGTCAGCGGGCTGGGCGCAAAGCGCATGATGGCATAATCCTCTGCCAGCCATTCGCGGGCGCCCGCACGGGCGGCCGAGAGGATTTCGGACGGGTTCTCGGGCAGCTCACCGGGGTAGAAGGCCGCCTGCTTGCCTGTCTCCAGCAGGGTGCCGCGCACCACGTCCAGATCGACGCCGCCATGGACCATGCGGTCTTCGGTGGTGGCGCGCAGGCTGGCGATAGACATCGCCTGCGTCCGCGCGCCCGCGAAATTCGCACGGTCCCGGGCGTCGCGGGTCAGCGCCTGCATGATCGCGGTCAGCCGCGCGTGCTGGGAATGGTGCAGGTGGTCGGCCTTGGTGGCGGCGAACAGGATCTTTTCAACCCGTTTGCCCCCCAGAAGACCGGCCAGAAAACTGTTGCGCCCCGGGCGGAACGCGCCGAGCGTCTCGGTCATGGCCGCGCGCAGATCATCGACGGCGGGCGGCCCTGCATTGATCGCACCCAGCGCGTCGACCAGTACGACCTGCCGGTCGATCCGCGCGAAATGCTCGCGAAAGAAGGGTTTGACGACCTCGCGTTTGTAAGCCTCGAACCGCCGCGCCATTTCGCGGCGCAGGGTCTTGCGCCCATCCGCTCCGTCGCGCGGCAGCGGTGCGAAGGTCAGCACCGGCGATCCGGCCAGATCACCGGGCAGCAAGAACCGCCCCGGCGTACAGTCCGAAAACCCCGCCCGGCGCGCGGCCTGAAGATAGGCGGCATAGGTCTGCGCCAGCGTCTTGGCGACAGGCTCGGACAGCTCCGCCTGCGCGTCCGTTCGCGCGACGAGGTCCAGATATTCCGCCGCCTCATCGCGGTCCGCGATGCGCGTCAGCACCTGTTCGGACCAGCTGTCGTAATCGACATCCAGAAGACCCAGATCCAGAAGCCATTCGCCCGGATAATCCACGATATCGAGATGCACGGTGCGCGATCCCTTGAGCCCGGCCAGCATCCCGTTCGGCCGCACCCGCAGGCTGAGCCTGAGTTCCGACACCGCGCGGGTGCTGTCGGGCCAGTGCGGCGCCGATGCGGTCAGCGCCGCCAGATGCCCTTCGAAATCGAAGCGCGGCACGGTGTCATCGGGTTGCGGCTGCAAGAACGCCGCCTCGATCCGGCCCTCGCGGGCCGCCAGCAGGCCGGGCATGCGCCCGCGATCCATCAGGTTGGCCACAAGCGAGGTGATGAAAACCGTCTTTCCCGACCGCGCAAGCCCCGTCACTCCCAGACGGATCACCGGTTCAAAGAACGTCTCCGACACGGTGTCCTGCACCGCTTCGACCTGTCGCCAAATACCATCGGCTATCTGTGAAATGACCACGCGCGCCCCGCTTTGAACTTGGGGCTGAACATAGGCACGCGTCACGGGGATTGAAAGACGCGACGCCGCTGGGTAAATCGCCCCTATGCCGCGCTATGCCCTCAAGATCGAATACCACGGCGCGCCGTTCGCCGGATGGCAGCGCCAGCGCGAACAGCCGTCCGTACAGGGCGCGATCGAATCCGCACTGGCCCGGCTGGAACCGCGCGAGCACACGATTGCCGCCGCCGGGCGCACGGACGCGGGTGTGCACGCGACCGGACAGGTCGCGCATTGCGACATGACCCGCGACTGGGGGGCCTACCGGCTGTCCGAGGCGCTGAATTACCATCTCAAACCCGCCCCCGTTGCCATCGTCGCCTGTGCCGAAGTGGGCGAAGACTTCCATGCGCGGTTTTCGGCTGAGGAACGCCAGTACCACTTTCGCCTGCTGATGCGCCGCGCACCGGCGACCCACGCCAAGGGGCTGGTCTGGCAGATCAAGCATGCCCTCGATGTCGACGCGATGCGAGAGGCCGCAGGCCGGTTGCTGGGCAAGCATGATTTCACGACGTTCCGGTCGACCATCTGTCAGGCCCAAAGTCCGGTGAAAACTCTGGACCGGCTCGATGTGCGGCAGGTGGAGACGGCGCAGGGGCCCGAGATTCACTTTGACGTGCGCGCGCGGTCCTTCCTGCACAATCAGGTCCGCAGTTTCGTCGGCACTCTTGAGCGTGTCGGCAGCGGCGCGATGACACCCGACGATGTCGAAGCCGCACTCGCCGCGCGCGACCGTGCCGCCTGCGGTCCGGTCTGCCCGCCGCACGGGCTCTACCTTGCGCATGTCACCTATCCGCAGGACCCGTTCGCGCCCTAGCCAGGAGTGATCGACGTCAGTCGTTGTCGGTCAGACCGGCACCTGCCCCGGCGCGCCGCGACGCTTCGGTTTCGGGCACCAGAATGCGGGCCGCCAGTGCCGACCACTGCGCCACCGTATCCCGGTCGAGGTCGATGCGCCCCGCAAGGCGCAACCGGTTCGGGGCAGCCAGATCGACGACGACCCGGCCTGCGGCGTCGATCCACGCCGCATGGGGCAGCGTTTCGAGATAGGACCGGACGAGTGCTGTATCCATGGACAGGCCGCTCTCGCCCCCTTCCGCGATACGGTCGAGGCTCCGCGGCACCGACAGGATCGGCCCCTGCGGCAGGCTTGCCAGCGCTGCCTTCAGCATCTCCGGATCACGCCCCGCGAGCAGATGCGCCACTGCCGCGCGGCCGAACTGTGCGGCCTGTGCGGGTGGTGCACCCGCACCGCGCGCGGCCTTGCCCGCCAGTGCCATGACTTCGTTGGCGGAAAAGCTCAAAACGCCATCACCGGAAGCCACCAGTCATCCGCACCGGCCCCGAGTTCGTCGGCCAGCGGCGCGCCCTGACACAGGGTCACACGCGTCCAGCGGTCGGATTTCGGATCAAATTTGGAGGCCCCGAAAAACGACAGCTTGCAGCGCAGCATGTCGACGGGCAGACACCCCTGCCCGATAAGGTTATCGCGTATCTCGGCGTAGGGATATCGCGCCGACAGGCAGACCCGCGACACGGCCAGCGCCTGATCGGGATGCCTGTCGACAAACGCGCTGACCGGTTCCGTCTGCGCGGGAAGATCGCGATAGGCCGCCGCCACCCGGCGGGCAATGTCGAGCGGCGATTCCAGATCCGCGCCCGGCTCTTCGAACCGCAAGCCCAGCCGCGGCTCCATCTTGGCCTCGGACACGTACCAGAACTGGCTGCACTCCGCCTTATCCGCATAGTCGCGCCCGAGTGCCCAGTCGAAATCGCGTTCGATCCGCGCGCGCAGCATCTGCGTATCGGCCATGGGGGGTGCGAGCGGGCCGAAGGGATCGGACATGCAGTCGGCCAGCCCGTCAACCAGCTCTCCGAACGGCTCGATCAGCAGCGCGGCCATTAGCTCCTCTACGTCGAGACTTTGCCTTTGCGCGCCGCGCATGGCCGCGTCCAAGGCACCGGGCCGGGCAAGCGCGCCGGGCGCGAGCAGTCGCCGCGCAACGTTCCAGTCGGCCCGCAGCGCCACGATCCGCGCCTGTTGCACGGGATCCGGCACCGACCATTCGGCCAGATGGGCCGCAGCCCGGTCTGCCAGAACCCCGATGCGGTCACGCTGGGCAGGGCCAAGATCGGACACCGCCCGGACACGGGCCAGCGCGGTTTCGCGCGCGATCATCCAGTTGTTCAGCAAGACCGGATGCGCGACCAGAAAGGGCGCCATGCCAAGGCCCGTGGAATTGCCGATCCCGAGGTGCCGCTTGATCCCGCGATCAAGCGTACCGCGGCCGACGTGCTCGGCCAGGGCATGGGTGAAATGCCGGATCAGGAACACGGTCAGCATCTCGGCGGAAAACGGACCTTCAAGGCCCGGTCGCGTATCGTAGACGGCGCGGTCCGCAATACCGAACTTTCCGTTGCCGTAGACCGCCGTGGTGCGCATCAGATACCCGACGTCGCGGATCATCGCGGGGTCGGCCTGGCGGCCCGCGCGCAGGCTTTGCACCACATGCGCAAACAGCCGGACGGATTTGTTCGCGCGGCTGAGAACGAGGTCCCTGTCAGAGAATCTGCCCGCTTCCTGCAAGGGGGCGTTGGCGATGATGCGGGCGACATCCGCGTCACCCGGCACCCCGTCAAACAGAACATAGGCGCTGTCCCACGCCGTCGCGATCACGCGGTCGGTGCGCGCTTCGGGCGGCAGATCGCGCGCCACCGCGACAAGCGCGTAGCGGTGCCCGCCCAGCGCGACGCTGATCACCGCATGGCCGAACCCTTCCGGGCAAAGCTCCCAACGATCGACCCGCACCTCGGCGCGCTCAGCCGCCAGGCGCCGGATCAGCGTGCGCAGAAAGGACAGCCGCGTGGGAAACATCGCCCCCATCCGCGCCAGCCGCATCACCTCGGCCGGCGGGCGCAGCGGCGCTTGCGGCGGCAGGTGCATCCCGTCCTTCACGGACGTGCCCCGAAGCTGTCCTCGTAAAAGCGCAACCAGTTGCCGCCCATGATACCGTCTACTTCATCTTCTGTAAGAGAAGTTTCCAGCAACCCATTACGAATATTTCCAAAATCTAGATTTCCACCGAACCAGTCCGGCATCGCCGGAAAGCCCGGATTGTCGGCAGACCCTTCGCCGTAATCCATCTGCTTGGACCAGCGCCCGACCCGCATCCATTCGACGATACTGTCCGGCTGATCCTGACACAGATCGCTTCCGATCCCCAGCCGGTCCGCGCCGTAGCGGCGCGAGGCTTCCTCGACCATCTGGCAGAAACTCGAGAGGCTGCAATCACTTCCGCCTGCAAGATGATGTGGATAAATCGAAAATCCCACCATGCCGCCCGCCTCTGTCAGTGCGCGCAGCACGGTGTCGGACTTGTTGCGCAACGCGCCGTGCCACCACGCGGGGTTGGCGTGGGTGATCGCGATGGGCCGCGTCGAATGGTCAATCGCCTCCAGCGTCGAGCGCTCTGCCGAATGGGACATGTCGACCACCATGCCGACGCGGTTCATTTCGGTCACGACCTGCCGGCCCATGCGGGTCAGTCCGGTATCGTCATCCTCGTAACATCCGGTCGCCAGCAGGGATTGGTTGTTGTAGGTCAGCTGCATGAACCGGACGCCCAGCTGATGGCAGATCTCGACGAGGCCGATGTCATCCTCGATCGGGCTGGGGTTCTGGAACCCGAAGAAGATCGCGGTCCGCCCGTCGGCCTGCGCGCGCCGGACGCACTCGGCGCCTCTTCCCTTGAAGATCAGGTCCGGGTGCTGTTCGAACCAGCGGTTCCAGCGCTCGAGGTTCAGCACCATTTCACGGAAGCTTTCGTGATAGGCGATGGTCACGTGGACCGCGTCAACGCCCCCGTCATGCATCTCCTCGAAAATGCGCGGAGAGAAATTGGCGTATTGCAGATTGTCGATCAGCGGCGCTCTCATGGCACCACGTTGGCCCAAACCTGCGCGCCGGTCCACGAAAAACGCAACGCGGCGTCACCCTCTAGCGGCGCTCGGCTCCACGCGCGGCCAGCACCAGCAATCCCCCGGCGATCGCCCAGTTCTTGACGAATATGCTCATCTGCCAGGGATCATCGGGGATCCAGTGGAACAGGCTCGTCACGGCGCAATAGGCGGCAAGCGCCAGCGCCGTCGGCCCGAGAAACAGCCGAAAGACAAGGAAAACCGCCCCCAGCGCGTTCAGGGCCAACGCTGGCCAGATCAGCCAAACCGGCCAGCCGCGCATCGCCAGAAGAGCCTGCGCCGCGTCCGGATCCGCCACCTTCTGCACGGATCCCGCGACGAAGAGCCCCGCAAGAAGCCACCGCCCGATCCGTTCCAGCCATATCTCCATCATTCGGTCCTTTCGCGCCAGACAGCCAAAAGGCCCGGGCGGGGAAGCGCCGGGCCTTTCAACCACTCGTTACATGCGGGGAGCCCCCACAAACCACCTAAACTCTGGCTGTGCCCAAACAGGGACCCAGCCGTAACTGGTGAAAGCGCGCGCGGCAGCCGTGGTGGAGACCCATGACGCGCCGCGCTGCGCGGCAGCCCCTTGCGGGGCCGGTACGCTTAAAAACGATTGGAAACGCCTGAGAGTTTCAGAACCTGCGGGAATAATTTGATTACCCTTACGGAAACCGCGAAAAGCCCCATTAAAACAGGGGCAAAGCCGTTATCACAACTCCGCGACCGGTGCGGCAGCCAGCACATCGCCCGTTGGTGCGCCGGTGGGCGACCCGCCCTGCGGCTCGTCCGAGATCGCCAGCGTGATCTCGCCAGCCCGCGCCAGCAGCACGTCGGGCAGAACCACACGGGTGGTTTGCGACGCGGGCAAGACGCCAAGCGATACAGGCGCGCTGTCCGGAAGGATCGCCCAAACCTCGAAGTCCCGCCCGTCCGCGGGCGCACCCGCAAGCCTGTTGAGCGCAATGCTGCCCCGGTCGGGATCGAGCACGGCAAGAACCTGCAACGCGGTGCTGTCGCCGGTCAGCTGGGTCGCATAGACCGTACCGCTTGTGCCGGGCACCTCTGGTCCGAGCTGCTGGATACCCAGATAGCCCGCAACCACCAGCGCCGCGAAGGCAAGACCTTTCCACACCCACAGCCGCTGGCCCAAGGGCACACGCGAAGCGGGGAACAGCCGCGCCATCAGACGTTTCTTGACCCGCCGTTTCGGCGCGACTTCGGCAAATTCGGCGGCCATCGGGATCAGACGCTCGTGCCACATGGCAACAAGGTCGGCGAAGGCCGGATCACGGGTCAGCCGGTAGCGCGCCTCGCGCTCCTCGTCTCCGTCCAGAAGACGCAGCGCCATTTCGGCGGCCAGCGTTTCGTCCTCATCGGGGCCGCTTGCGGTGTCGGGCGTATCTGTCATTGGCTCATGCACTCCCGCAGGGCAATCAGGCCACGGCGCAGCCATGTCCGCATGGTGTTCAACGGCACCGAGAAGCTTTCGGCCAATTCGGCGTATGTCTTGCCCTCAAGATAGGCACCGCGCACAGCCGATCCACGGTCCTCGGCCAGACCGTCGAGGCAATCCACCAGACGCGCCGCCTCGGACGCGGCCACGGCGGAGGCTTCGGGGCTGGGGCCCGGGGCTGCCAGCTCGAACCCCGGTGTGTCGATGTCCTGATGGCCCTTGCGGGTCGCACGCAACCGGTCGATCGCGGTGTTGCGCGCGATGGTAATCAGCCACGTCATCGGGCTGAGCCCGTTCGACTGGTAGCGGCTGGCGTTGTGCCAGATCTTGATGAATGTGTCTTGCATGGCGTCCTCTGCCGCGGCGCGATTGTTCAACACACGCAGGCAGACGCCGAATAGTTTCGCGGACGTCGCATCATAAAGCTGGTCGAAAGCCTTGCGATCGTTCAGGGCGACCTGCCCGATCAAGGCATCGACTTTATCGCGGTCCATGCAATCCACTCCCCCAACGTCACTACCGGGAAGAATGGTGTAGCGGCCCGGTTTGTCAACAAGGTGACACCGGCGGGCTGGACGCGGATGTCCGGCGGCCCCATGATCGGGGAAAAGCCGGTTTCGACAGGAGAACGCCAATGGCCCCGCGGACGATCGAATATTTCTACTCCGCCCATTCGGCATTTGCCTACCTCGGTGCGCCGACCCTGGCCAGGATCGCGCAGGCCTCGGGACGCCGGATCGTCCACCGCCCCTTCGATTTCTGGCCGGTGGTGACGGGGGCCGGCGCGAGCAAGACGCGCAGCAAGGCCCACAGGGACTATTTCTTCGGGCGCGAACTTGTCCGCTGGGCGGAATGGCGCGATCTGCCGATCCTGCGGCACCGCCCTGTCCACCATGACAACACGCTCGCCCCCGCGAGCGGCATGATTATCGCCTCTACCGACCCCGATGCACTGAGCTTTGCGATCCTGCAGGCACACTGGCGCGACGATGCGGACATCGCAGACCGGGCAACACTTGATGCAATCGCGACAGCGGCAGGACAAGACGGTGCAGCTCTGTTCGAGCAAGGCCAATCCGAGGACGCGCAGCGGATATTCGCCGCCAACACCGCAGAAGCCATCGCGCGCGGCGTCTTCGGATCGCCGACGTATTTCGTCGACGGAGACATGTTTTACGGGCAGGACAGGCTGGATTTCGTCGCCCGCGCCGTCGACCGCCCCTTCGGCGACTGATCCGCGCAACAGCCCCTCTGGATTGCGCGCGTCAGGTGTGTTTAGGCTGGATCAACCTCGGCTGTTTTCGAAGGATCAGACATGGCCGCTCCGCGCCTTCAACGCTACGATGTCGTCATTATCGGCGGTGCCATGCACGGCGCGTCACTGGCATGGTGGCTAAGCCGCACCGAAGCCTTCGGTGGCACTGTTCTGGTGATCGAGCGTGATCCGACCTACACCTTTGCCTCCACCTCGCACACGAACAGCTGTATCCGCCAGCAGTTCTCGAACGAGGCCAACATCCGCGTCAGCCAGTTCGGCGCAAGCTTCATCCGCAATTTCCGGTCGTTCATGGGGGATGATCCGGATGTGCCAGATCTGACACTACAAAGCTTCGGGTATCTCTACCTCGCGGACACGCAGGAATTCGCGCACAGTCTCAGACAGGCGCAGGCGGTACAGGTGGCACTGGGGGCCGCCACGCGCCACATGACCCGCGACGAGATCGCCGCCGCCTACCCCTTCTACCAGCTCGACGATATCGTCGCGGGCAATCACAACCTCGTCGACGAGGGATATTTCGACGGCGGCACGATGTTCGACTGGTTCCGCCGCAAGGCCCGCCAGAACGGCGTCGAGTTCGCCCACGGCGACGTGACCGGCATCACCCGCGGAAAGACGGGGGTGGACGGCGTGACCCTTGCCGACGGCACCTCGGTATCCTGCGGCACGCTGGTCAACGCCACGGGGCCGCGCGCCGCGGCGACAGCGGCAATGGCGGGGATCGATATTCCCGTCGTGCCGCGCAAGCGCTTTACCTTCGTCTTTGACGCCGCGCGCCCGCTGGAACAGGATCTTCCGCTGACGATCGACCCGTCGGGCGTGCATGTGCGCAGCGACGGTCGCTACTACATGGCCGGTTGCGGGCCGGATGAAGACCTCGATGTGGCCTATGACGATTTCGCAGCCGATCACGCGATCTGGCAGGACAAGGTCTGGCCCGCCGTCGCCACCCGCATCCCGCAATTCGACACCGTGAAGCTGGTGAATGAATGGGTCGGCCATTATGCCTATAACACCCTCGACCAAAACGCCCTGCTCGGGCCGGTTGAGGGCTGTCCGAATTTCATCTTCGTCAACGGCTTCTCGGGCCACGGGCTGCAACAGGCGCCCGCCGTGGGCCGCGGCATCGCCGAGCTGATCACCTACGGGGAATACCGTGCCATCGATCTGTCCGCCTTTGACGTGAACCGCGCCCTGCGGGGCGAACGTTTTCTGGAAAAAGCGGTGATATGACCGCGCGAAATACCACCAAAGGAACATTGCCATGACAGTGAAAACCCGCGCCGTCGCCGCCTCGGACCGGGCGGATTGGGACCGCCTCTATACCGGATACGCCGCCTTCTACGGCGTTGCGCAGGACGACGCGATGCGCGATCGCGTCTGGGGCTGGCTGCACGATCCCGACCACGAGGTGTCGGGCTTTGTGGCCGAAACCGCGACAGGCGACCTGATCGGATTGACCCACTACCGCCCATTCGCTTCACCGCTGCGCGCCATAACCAATTGCTTTCTCGATGATCTGTTCGTCGATCCAGCAGCGCGCGGGTCCGGCGCAGCAGAGGCGCTGATCCGCGCCGTCGAAGCCCAGGCGCGGAGCAAGGGCTGGGGTGTCGTCCGCTGGATCACCGCCGAGGACAACTATCGCGCGCGCGGCGTCTACGACCGGCTGGCAACCCGTACGCCATGGGTCACCTACGACATCAAGCTCTGATCTTGCACACCAGCGCCCGGCGCGTGAAAGTGCCCCCTGGCACTCCCGCGGTCGCTGCGACCGCGCATATTCTGAATTTCTGAAAGGCTCCCCATGAAAAAGCTAGGTAAAATCGTTCTCACCGGTGCGGCGGGCCGTCTCGGCTCCTACCTGCGCGAACCGCTTACAGCGCTTTGCGAGGAACTTGTTTCCACCGATATCAAGGACGATCCCGGCACGCTCTATCCCGGAGAACGCTACATGAAGGCGGATCTGGCCGACTTCGAAGCGATGGGACGTGTGATCGAAGGCGCCGAGATGGTGATCCACATGGGCGCTTTCGTCGACGAAGGACCGTTCGAGCAGTTGCTCGGGCCGAACTTTGTCGGCTCCTACAATGTCTGGGAAAACGCCCACCGCCACGGCGTGCGGCGCGTTGTCTATGCCTCGTCGATCCACGCGGTGGGCATGTATCCGAAGAATGAGTTCATCGGCACCGACGTGCCCCACCGCCCCGATACCTTCTACGGCCTCGCCAAATGCTTTACCGAGGATCTGGGTCGCATGTATTGGGAAAAGCGCGGGCTGGAGAGCGTCCACATGCGCATCCTCAGCTGCGCGCAGGTCAACAACGCCCGCGCATTGGGAAGCTGGCTGAGCTACGATGACCTGATCCAGCTTGTCACCCGCTGCATCGACACACCGGTCACGGGGTTTGCCATCATCTACGGCGTCAGCAACAACGACCGCGCGCCGGTGGACAACGCCAAGGCCGCGTTTATCGGGTACCGCCCGAAGGACAACGCCGAACAATTCGCCGCTGAGGTTCTGGCCAACGAGCCGCCGATGGATCCACAAGACCCCAGCCACATGTGCCATGGCGGGCCTTTTGCAGGTGTCGATCTGGGCAATTCGGGGCTGGCCAACATGAATGTGGTCGACGATACCAAGAAGTCCTGATCCGGGCGTGGGCACGCGTGCGCCGTCTGGCCTTGGTCACCGGCGCGCGCGAAACATCGCCCCTTCAAGCCGCCCCAACGGCAGGCCGGAAATGTCAGAGAGGGTCGCGGTGCTCGGACGCGGCGTCGATCTTGGACAGAACATCGAGGAAGGTTTCCAGATCCTCACCGGAGATGCCGTTCACAAGGTGCCGCTGGCGCCGCTGCACCAGTGGCAGAACCTCGGCGACCAGCGCCCGCCCTGCTTCGCCGATGCGCAGGATCTGCTGGCGACTGTCGACACGGTCCACCCTGCTGCGCACGAGCTCCCGGTCGACCAGCCCGCGGATCTTCCGGCTAAGCTGGCCCTTGTCCATCTGCAGCAGGCGCGCAAGCTGTGACATGGTGGTGTCGCCCATGGCATCCAGCAGCCGCAGCACACGCCAGTCCACCAGACTGATGTCGGACTGGGTTTTCAGATAATGGGTGATCTGGGCGTTCAGCTTGTTCTGGGTACGCGCAATCCGGAACGTCAGAAATGACGTGATGTGTTCGGCGACATCATTGGTGCCATCGTGATCTTCTATCATACCTGCCTCAAATCGAAGCGTTGACACGTCAACACCCTCATCAGGTCTAGCGCGAGTTGTGCCGCTCCTTCAACTTAAAGTTTAGCGGTCGTGATCAGAAATGCAAATAGACGAAATGAGCACCATCTAGAATTTTTTACCGCGTAGTCAAATTTCCGCTCATTGCGGCCCTAGGGCCGTGCGGAGAGCTTTGTTCTAGGGTCGGGAATTACCCTCTGCCGTTGGCGCTGAAGGCCCGTCGCGCGCATCGAGGTACGGCGCCAGCATCGCGGCAACCGGCAGACGAACACCCAGTCGCGCACCCAGCAGGAACATACCGCCAAGCTTGCGTTGCAGGAACAGGATTTCCCCGGGCAGGACCGGAGGAACAAAGCCATCCCGCGCCAGCGCTTCGCCTTCGCGTTGCAGGCTGCGCGACATCGTCGGGTCGGCGAAATCGAAACTGTCGGCGCGCAGGGCATCAAAGACGATCGCGATCATCCGCATGATCCGGGCACGGTGATCAGAAGCAGTATTTTCGTATATAAATCCGGCACTTATGGAAATGTCTTCAACTTGCCTCATGTCGCCGGCGAGCCCCGCCCGCAAGAGTGCGCGGTAAAGCTCTGATGTTGCGTCGGAAATCTCACGAACCGCACCGAAATCCAACAGGACGACACGGCCCTTGCCGGCCTCGATCCGGTAGTTCGCGAAATTAGGATCTGTCTGCATCAATCTGAAATCAAATAGTTCTTTCAAAGTGAGATCGAGAAGCTGCGCCATCACGCGGTGCCGCTGCTCGAGCCCTGCCTCTGCCAGTTCCTCTATCGGGCGGCTGGCAACGTAATCCATGGCGATGATCGTGCCCGTGCTCCAGTCGGGATGGCTTTCGGGAACGACAAATCCACCCTCGCCCGACAAAAGCGTGCGAAACCTCTCAAGGTATCGCGCCTCGCGCAGGTAGTCGGTTTCCTCGTGCAATTGCGCGGCTGCTTCGGCCAGATAGGGATCGAGCTTGATCCCCCTCGGCAAAAGGCCGGACATGCGGATCAGGGACCCCACATTTGCCACATCACTGTCGATGGACCGGGCCACACCGGGATACTGGACCTTAATCGCAAGATCACGCCCGTCTTTCAGCTGCGCACGGTGGACCTGCCCGATGCTGGCCGCGGCGATCGGACGCACGTCAAAGCGGTGAAAAGATCGCATCCATCTCGCGCCCCACGCCGTATCAAGCACTTTTCGCAGCTGTGCCGGCGGCATGAAATGCGCGTCATCGCGCAAGCGCGACATGATATCAGACAACTCCGGTGGCAGTATATCGCCCGTATCCATCGAGACCATCTGGCCGATCTTCATCGCAGCGCCGCGCATCTTGGCCAGCTGGTCCGCGATCCGCCCGATGTTGCCCGGCGTCATCAGCAGGCCGCGCCACGTCGGCCGCTGGCCCCTGCCCAGCTGCGCCGCGCCGCCCAGCGCCATATTGCCCGCCACACCGGCGGTCATCGCCCCAAGCCGGGACAGGCGCCCAAACCGCGTGGCTGGCACGGCAAGGCCCTTTTCGCGGCGGCTGTCGCGGGCGTCGCTCATGGTGCGACCGCCGTGGAGGTGGCGCGTGCATCGACCATCAGCGGTAGAACCCGATGTCGGACACCGCGATATCGGCCTGCATCTCGCGCCCGTAGGCCAGCACGCCGATGCGCCGCAATTGGGCAGGGTCGAACGACGCCTCTGTCTTGTTGGGCTCGAAACCGGCGAAGGGCAGACGAACCTCCGTCCAATCGGCGGGGGCGGTGAAAACCGCGCGAAAGCTTTGCCAAGGCCGGCTGAGCGCGGTCGTCCGCAGCCGCATTTCGTATTCCGCACCGTTTCCGTGCACCCAAAGGACAATGCCGGCATAGGCCGCTGCATCATGGTCGCCATCAAGGTCAAAGGCGATCTGGATGAAGCCGCCATCGTTCTCCAGCGACACGTCGCCTTGCAGATGCGCGGCGCGGCGCCCCGACACATCCTCGATGCGAAGCGCACCTTGCGATACGCCGCCCATTACGGCGTCTGCGACATACTCCCAATCCGGATCAAGCTTTCTCATCTTCCCCCCTGCGTCCAGCGGCGCGCCCGCCGACAAAACAGTGATTGCAATGGCCCATGACGCCAAGGCCGACAGTCGATTTCTCATGCAGGCCAAGCTAGCGGCGGGCGGGCGCATTGCCAGTCGGGTGCGACCAATCGGGCGCGGTGCGGAATTGCGCTGGCTTTCGCGGGCGCGTGCGATAGGTCAGCCCTATGAGTGCCCAATCCGATGCCCGCCCCCCTGCCCTTGTCGAGGTGCACGATCTGCACAAGTCCTTTCCGGGCGTCGATGGCCCCGTGCCGGTGCTGCGCGGCGTGAGCCTTGCGCTGTCGGCCGGAGAGACGCTCGCGCTCACGGGCGAGAGCGGGTCGGGCAAAAGCACGCTGATGCACCTGATCGGCGGTCTCGATACCGCGGACGCGGGCCGGATCACCATCGGCGGGGCCGACCTGACCGCGATGAACGATGCCGACCGTGCCCGCCTGCGCCGCGAAACCGTCGGTTTCGTCTTCCAGCAGTTCAACCTGATCCCGTCGCTGGACGTGGCCGCGAACATCGCCTTTCAGGCGCGGCTCGCGGGGCGCTACGATCCGGATGGCGCAAGGGATCTGGCGAAAACGCTGGGGCTGTCCGACCATCTGTCGAAATACCCCGAGCAGTTGTCGGGCGGCCAACAGCAGCGGGTCGCCATCGCCCGCGCGCTGGCATCGCGCCCGCGGGTGATCCTTGCGGACGAGCCGACAGGCAATCTGGATGCCGGCACGGCGGAGGATGTGATGAACCAGATGCTCGCACTGGTTGAACAGACCGGTGCGGCGCTGCTGATGGTGACCCATTCGGAAAACCTCGCCACGCGGATGGGCCGCCAGCTGCGTCTGGTGGCGGGGCGTCTGGCGTGACGGCGGCGGCGCTCGGCGCGCTCTGGTCGCACTGGCGGCGCAATCCGCTGCAATTGTTCACGCTGATCGCGGGGCTGGCGCTGGCGACTGCCCTGTGGTCGGGCGTGCAAGCGGTCAACACCGAAGCGCGCGCAAGCTACGATGCGGCTGCCGCCACCCTCGGCGAGGGGCAGTTCGACCAGCTTCTGGCGGCGGATGGCGGGTCCATTCCACAATCGACGTTCATTTCCTTGCGCCGTTCGGGATGGCTGGTGGGGCCCGTGACCGAAGGACAGGTCGGCCCGCCCGGTGCGCGCATCCGCCTCGTCGGGCTGGACCCGCTGACCGCGCCCGGCGGTCTGGGCCCCGTAGGCGGGGGCGACGATGTCGATCTGGCGGATTTTCTGGACAGCCGACCGGTTTTTGCGAATGCCGAAACCGCCGCAAAGCTGGAGGGGCTGCTGGACGCGCCTCTGAAGGTCGTGCCCGATATTGCCCCCGACACCGCGATCACCGACATCTTCGTCGCCCAGCGGCTGCTGGAAATGCCCGATACGCTCAGCCGGCTGATCGTCGCGCCGAACCAGCCGCTGGGACGTCCCGCGCTGTCGCAAGTCGCGCCGGAGCTGGTCCTGCGCCCCGCACAGGGGGGCAGCGATGTGGGCCGTCTGACCGACAGCTTCCACCTCAACCTGACGGCCTTCGGCTTGCTGAGCTTCGCGGTCGGGATCTTCATCGTGCACGGCGCGATCGGCCTGGCCTTTGAACAAAGGCGCGGCATGGTGCGGACGCTGCGCGCGCTCGGGATGCCGCTACGGCGCCTGATCCTGCTGATGGCGACCGAACTGCTGGTTCTGGCGGTCGCGGGCGGAACGGTCGGAGTGTTGCTGGGCTATGTCATCGCCGCAACGCTTCTGCCCGACGTGGCCGCAACGCTCGAAGGGCTTTACGGCGCGCGGGTGTCGGGCACCTTGCAACTGCGGCCCGCGTGGTGGCTGTCGGGGCTGGCAATCGCCGTGCTCGGGACTGCGGCGGCGTCGGCTGGCGCGCTTTTGGGGATTGCGCGCATGCCGCTGCTGGCGAGTGCGCGTCCGCGTGCCTGGGCGGTGGCCCGTGGCGGCGCACGGCGCATGCAGATCGCGGCAGCGGCACTCCTGCTGCTCGGCGCTGCGGTCCTTGCAGCCTTCGGCGAGGGGCTGCTGATGGGATTTGGCCTGCTCGCCTGTCTGCTGATCGGCGCGGCCCTTGCCCTGCCGCCTGTCCTTGACGCGCTTCTGGCCGCGGCGGCGCGCCCTGCAAAGGGGGTCGTGGCGCAGTGGTTCTGGGCCGATACGCGCCAGCAGGTGCCGGGCCTCAGCCTTGCGTTGATGGCGCTGCTGCTCGCGATGGCGGCGAATGTCGGTGTTTCGACGATGGTGTCCAGTTTCCGTCTGACTTTCGTGGGATTTCTCGATCAGCGGCTGGCATCCGAGCTTTATGTCAACACCACGGACGCCGCCGAGGCACAGGCCCTGCAAGCCTTTGTCGCGCCGCGCACCCGCGAGGTATTGCCGCTGCTGTCAGCGGATACGGAACTGGCCGGGATGCCGGCCGAGCTTTATGGCGCGCGGATCGGGGCCACGTACCGCGAGAACTGGGCGCTTCTGGCGAAGGCGCCCGATGTCTGGTCGCGCGTGGCGCAGGGACAGGCGGTTCTGGTGAACGAGCAGCTCGCCCGGCGGGCAGGTCTGTGGGTGGGGGACACGTTGGCCCTGGGGGGCGGCACGGTCTTGCCGATTGCGGGTGTTTTCGGCGATTACGGCAATCCCATCGGTCAGGCGATCGTGGGCGAAGACCTGTTCCGCAGCCTGCGCCCCGAGGTGACGGCCCTGCGGTTCGGGCTGCGCACGGACACGCCCGAAGACCTGCGCGCCGCGCTGACGGCGGACCTCGGCCTTCCGGCCTCCGCGATCACCGATCAGGCACAGATCAAGGCCTTCTCGCTCGACGTGTTCGAGCGTACCTTCACCGCTACCGGCGCGCTGAACGTGCTGACGCTGGCGGTCGCGGGGTTTGCGATATTCATGAGCCTTCTGACACTTGCCGCCCTGCGGGTGCCGCAGCTGGCCCCTGCCTGGGCGCTGGGTCTGACACGGCGGACGCTCGGGCGGCTGGAACTGGTCAGGGCGGTGGTTCTGGCGGTGCTGACAACACTCTGCGCCCTGCCCCTCGGGCTGGCGCTGGCGTGGGTGCTGCTGGCCATCGTCAATGTCGAAGCCTTCGGCTGGCGGTTGCCGATGTTCCTGTTTCCCTCCGACTACCTCAAGCTCGCGGGCTTTGCACTTGTCGCGGCACTGCTCGCCGCCGCTTTGCCCGCACGGCGCATGGCCCGCACCCCACCCTCGGATTTGTTGAAGGTCTTTGCCAATGAACGCTGATCCCGCACGAAGGCTCCTCGCTGGTCTGCGACCGCTCCTCGCGGCGGTGCTGGCCCTCGTGGTGTGCAGCGGCACCGCTGTGGCACAGGGGTTCGCCGGATTGGGCAGTGATGCGGACGGATTTGCCATCCCCGCCCCCGATCCCTCCTTTGCGTTTCCGGCCGATCACGGCCCGCATCCCGACTACCGGATCGAATGGTGGTACCTGACCGCGAATATGACCGGTCCCGACGGCACCGCCTACGGGCTTCAGTGGACGCTGTTCCGATCCGCCATCGCGCCCGTCGCGACCGACGGCTGGGACAGCCCGCAGGTCTGGTTAGGCCATGCCGCTGTCACCACGCCCGACGACCACTTTGCCGCCGAACGATTTGCCCGTGGTGGCATCGGACAGGCGGGCGTGCGCGCCGAGCCCTTCGAGGCGTGGATCGACGAATGGCAGATGAGCGGACCGAGTTTCGACAACCTGCGCCTGCGTGCGGCGGGCGATGTCTTTGCCTACGATGTCGCGCTTTCCGCGCAAGGCCCGCTGGTTTTCCACGGCGACGGGGGATATTCGGTCAAGTCCGCGCAGGGACAGGCCAGCTATTACTATTCGCAGCCGTTCTTCGACCTCGAAGGCACGCTCACCCTGCCCGGCGGAGAGATCGCCGTGACCGGCACTGCATGGCTTGACCGCGAGTGGTCCTCGCAGCCGCTGGCCGCAAACCAGACCGGGTGGGACTGGTTTTCGCTGTCCTTCGACGGGGGCGAGAAACTGATGGGCTTCCGGCTGCGCGAGGCGGCGGGCGGGTCCTTTACTTCGGGCACATGGATCGCCGCCGATGGCAGCACGAGTGCCCTGCCCGACGGCGCGTTCACCGCAGAGCCGCTGGCCGAGACCGATGTGGCAGGGCGCACCGTGCCGACGCGCTGGCGGGTGACGGTGCCCGACCGTGCGCTGGACGTGACGGTTGACGCGGTGAACCCGCGCGCCTTCATGGATGTTTCGGTCCCCTACTGGGAGGGACCGGTCAGCGTCAGCGGCTCGCACGCGGGCCGCGGATACCTCGAGATGACAGGCTACGAGTAGCGACCTGCTCAGATCCGGCGGTCCACCCCTTCCCAATAGGGCGCGCGCAGACGGGGTTTGAAGATCTTGCCACTGTCCTCGCGCGGCAACCGATCGTGAAAGTCGATGGTGCGCGGCATCTTGAACCGCGCCAGCTTGCCTTCGAGGAACGCCATCACCTCCTGCGCATCGGGCTTCCAGCCATCGGCAGGCTCCACCGCCGCGACGATACGTTCGCCGAATTCCGGATCGGGCGCGCCAAAGACAGCCACATCGCGGATGAAAGACGCGCGCATCAGCACCGCCTCGATCTCGGCCGGGAAGATGTTGGCACCGCCCGAGATGATCATGTCTTTCTTGCGGTCCGTGATGAAAAGATAGCCCTCCGCATCAAGCCAGCCCAGATCGCCGACCGAGAAATGGCCGTGCTTCTCCGCGTTCCGGCGGCTTTCGGGGTCGTTGGAATAGTCAAACCCGCCGAACACATCCATGCGCGCGTAGATCTCGCCCACCTCGCCGGGGGGCAGCGGGGTGCCGGCCTCGTCCAGAATCATGATGGTGCCGCCCATCTGCATTCGGCCCGCAGTTCCGGGGCGTGCCAGCGCCTCCTGCGATGACACCATGGTCATGAAGCCGATCTCGCTTGCGCCATAGCTTTCCCAGAACACCGGCCCCCACCAGTCGATCATCGCGACCTTCAGGTCGTGGGGCCATGGCGATCCGGTCGAGACGCAGAATTCGACCGACGACAGATCGTAGCGGGCCCTGACCTCTTCCGGCAGCTTGAGCATCCGGCTCATCATCGTGGGGACAAGATAGATATGGGTGATCCGCTCCGCCTCGATGGTGGCAAGAAAGGCTTCGGGCTCGAATTTGGGAGCGACGATTACCGACACGCCCTCCGACACAAGCGCCGCGCTGGTGAGCGTGGAGGGAGCCGAGTGATAGATCGGTGCTGCCGTGAAAAACCGTGATCCGCTTTTCAGCCGCATCATCTCGTGTCCGACGCGGGCCAGCACCGCCTCGAAATCGCGGCGCGGGCCGGTGGCGGTGCGGCGCACCCCTTTCGGCATACCCGTCGATCCGGAGGTATAGCGCATCAGCGGGCGCATCATCTCGCGCGCGGCAATGGGCGACGTCGCCTCCACCAGATCGTGCCATTCGGGATACTCGGGACAGGCACCGGCAGCCGCCGCATCTATTCCGTAAGCGGTGCAAAGTGCCTTGCCCGGTGTGACCGCGATCACCTGCCGCCCTTCCAGCGCCGGGCGCAGATCCGCGATCAGGTCGCGGTGGATGATGACGTGGCGCGCGCCGCTGTCCTCGCAGATCGCGGCAACCTCGTCTGCCGCGCCATGCCAGTTCAGCGCCACGATCACGGTGCCCGCCTGCGCCGCCGCGCGCATGATCTCGAGCTGAGCCAGATCGTTGCGCAGGATCAGCGCCACGGGCACATCCGCACCGGCCCCCGCCGCGACCAGCGCCTGCGCACCTCGCGCGGCCCGCGCCTCAAGCTCGGCGCGGGGCACACAGGTGTCGAAATCGGCGACGGTGGGTTGCGTCATCTCCCCTGCCCCCGCCTGCGCGGTCAGAGCTTCATCCCGCCCAGTTCCGCCACGCCGACGAAACTGCGGTTCCACGTCGGGCTGATGAGAACCTCGTTCACACAGACATGCGGAGGGGCCTCGGCGATGTAGCGGACCATGGCACCCAGATCCTCTGCCTTGAGCATCTTGGCCATATCTTCCGCAGAGGGAGGCTTGGGGCGCGATTTCATGATCGGTGTCGCGACCTCTCCGGGCATCAGCGCCGTGCAGCGGATACCGTTCACGCCTTCGTCCTGGTTGATCGAATGGCTGAGCGCCACCACCGCGTGTTTCGACGCGCTATAGGCCGGGCCTGTCAGACGCGAGGGGTGCCGCCCGGCCCAGGAGGATGTCAGGATCAGCGTCCCCTCGCCCTTGTCGCGCATCTGGGGAAGCACCGCGAGGATGCCGTTCATCACCCCGTTGAGGTTGATGTCCACCACCTTGGCGAAATCGGGGGCCGTAATCTTGCCCACCGCGCGGTTCGGCACGTTGATGCCCGCGTTTGCCATGAAGATATCGACGCCCCCGTGGCGGGCCAGCAGATCGTCGGCAATCGCCTGCGTCGCCTCGGCGTCCACCACGTCGAGCTGCGCGGTTTCGGCCTTGCCGCCCGCCTCGGCGATCTCGGCCGCGACCCGGTCGAGCTCTTCCTGCCGGCGTCCCGACAGCACCACAAGCGCGCCACTGGCGGCGAGCGCCTTGGCCGATGCTTCGCCGATACCGCCACCGGCCCCCGTAACCCAAGCCGTTTTTCCTGTCAGCGCTCCCATGTCGTCCTCCCGATCTGTCTGCGATGTCCTGGCCAAGAAACTCATAGAATTCGCGGGGCGTCCACCCAATTGCGTGCCGGCGGGATGCCGGTGGCTGTTGCCATGTGCGCGGCGGTCGCCCTTAATGCGTGCAAACACAAATGTTTCGGGAGGAAACGGGATGGAACTGAAAAAGATTTGCGACGGTCTGGATTTCCCCGAGGGGCCCATCGCGATGGCGGACGGGACTGTCATTCTGGTCGAGATCCGGCGTGGGACGCTGTCGCGCGTGCATCCCGACGGTCGGATCGACGTCGTGGCCGAGCTTGGCGGCGGTCCGAACGGGGCCGCAGTCGGCCCTGACGGGATGATCTATGTCTGCAACAACGGCGGTTTCGTCTGGACCAAGGGCGAACCGATCCGCCGCCCCATCGGCACGCCCGAAGATTACATTAGCGGGTCCATCCAGCGGGTCGATCCCGACACCGGCATCTTCGAGACGATCTATGACAGCTGCGACGGACAGCCCCTGCGCGGACCGAACGATATCGTTTTCGACACCGAAGGCGGTTTCTATTTCACCGATTTGGGCAAATCCAATCCCGAATACATGCACCACGGCGCGTTCTACTACGCCAAGACCGACGGCAGCAGCATCCGGCGCGTCCATGCACCGATGATCACGCCCAACGGGATCGGTCTGTCGCCGGACGGCCGGTCTGTCTATGTCGCGGAGACCCGCACGTCGCGGGTCTGGAGCTTTGACATCATCCGCCCCGGAGAGATCGCGCCGGTGCGGTTCGACATGCCGGGCCGGTTGGTGACGACATTGCCCAACTACCAGTTGCTCGACAGCCTCGCGGTGCAGGAAGACGGCCATATCTGTGTCGCCACATTGATGCGCGGCGGCATCAGCGTGGTGCCGCCGGAGGGGGGCGAGGTCAGCTTTGTCGAAGTGCCGGGCGATCCCTACATCACCAACATATGCTTTGGCGGCGACGATATGCGTGACGCCTGGATCACCGCGTCCGGGACGGGGTGCCTGTATCACATGCGCTGGCCCACGCCGGGGCTGAAGCTGAATTTCAACGGCTGAGCCCGCGAGGGCTTTTCCGCCGGGCGCTCGGGCCTATCTCTTGGGCATGATCAAGCAGAAAGCCCGCATGCCAGTATTCAGCCGCCGACATTTCATCGTCTCCGCAGCCGCCTGTGCGGCCGTGCCTGCCAGAGCGCAGCAAACCTCCTGGGACGCTGTCGCCAGCCAGGCGTCGGGATACGATCAATGCCACGCGATCCTGATCCATCAGGACGGGCAAGAGGTGCTGTCACGGGTTTTCAAAGGCCCCGCGTTGGGCCGGTCGGTGCCCGTGAAATCGGTATCGAAAACCATCGTGGCTGCCCTGACGGGGGCGGCGCTGGATCGCGGCGAAATCCCTACCCTCTCAGCCCGCCTTGGCGATCTGGCGCCGGGGCTGATCCCCGAGGGCTCGGACCCGCGTGTTGCGGACATCACAGTCGAAAACCTCGTGACCATGCAGGCCGGTCTGGAGCGTACCTCGGGCGCGAACTACGGCGAATGGGTCAGCAGCGGCAACTGGGTCGCCAACGCGCTGTCGCGCCCGTTCGTCGCTGATCCGGGGGGCAGGATGCTCTATTCGACGGGGTCCTTCCATATTCTAGGGGCGGTCCTGTCCGAAGTCTCGGGGCAGAGCCTGCTGAGCCTTGCAAGGCAGCGTCTGGGCGCGCCGCTGGACATCGACATCCCGCCGTGGACCCGCGACCCGCAGGGGCGGTATCTGGGCGGCAACGAAATGGCGCTGAGCCTGCCCGCCATGATCCGTTTCGGCGAACTCTACCGGCTGGGCGGGGTCGAGGACGCCGCACAGGTGCTGTCGCGCGACTGGGTCGATGCCTCGCTCGAGCCGCGCACGCGCTCGCCTTTCTCCGGCCTCCAATACGGATACGGCTGGTTTCTGGGCCGCGCGGGCGGCAACCGCTATGCCCTTGCACGCGGCTACGGCGGGCAGATCATCTGTGTCGTGCCGGATCTGGCCCTGACGGTCGCGATCACCTCGGACCCGCTGCGCCCGGCGCGCAGTGGCGGGTATTTCGGCGACCTGATGGCGCTGATCGAAGACACCCTTCTGCCCGTCGCGCGGCGCGAGCTGGGCTAGAAGACCACGAAAAGGGCCCGCGGTGCCGTGGCACCGGGGCCCCTTTGGGTCGCGGTTCAGACGACCTCTTTGAGGTGCGGCACATCCGCTTTCGGCGTGGCGGTGTCGACGGCTTCCCACTCCAGACCTCCGGTATACCGCCACGCCATCTGGCCTGCGTCATCCAGCGCGAAAAGATGCAGCCAGCGGTTGTCGAAGAGCGCCCGCACCCCTTCGTGGCGGCGCAGGATGTCTGTCATCGCCTCGCGCGGCGCCTCGATGCAAACCGAAAGGCGCAGCGGCTCGTGGGCGTAATCCTCTCCGTCGTGGACCGACTGCCATGGCAGACCCGCACGCAGCAGCCCGCCGTTGCCTTCGATCACGCCGATCCCGCCCGTGACGTTGTGCAATAGCTTGTTCCCGCCACCGAAAACCGATGGCGCCACGGTCGAGCCGTAGTATTGCAGGCTGATCCAGCTTGCGACGACGACCGGTGCGGTAAGGATCAGTTCCAGCACGCCAAAGCCGCTGTCGGCCCGCCAGTCGTAATTGTGCAGGAACGCGCGGCCTTCCAGACTGCGCCCTGCGGTCCGCGAGCGCGGGGCCGCGATGAACGCCTTGCAGCCCGCAAGCGCCCATTCGGGGCGCACCTCGGCCCAATCGCGCGAACGCTGGGCCACATCGCCGCCACCTTCCGCCCGTGGCAGCCGCAGGGCGCGCTCTGCGCGCGTGACCTGACCGGCGGCCTCCAGCCACGATTTCACCTGCCGCAGGTCCGACTGGTGAGCGGAGGCATCCGTATCCTTGTCGTAGATTTTCACGGCATCGGTCGTGGTATCGTGCAGCGCGGCTAGAAACACCGTGTCCTCGGGCACCGTGATCCCCCGTGATGGCAGTGCGGCACGCACCTCCCTGTCGTTCAGAACCTGCGCCAGTATCCGCGCGTTGACCTCGCCGGAGTATCCGCCACAGGCCCCGCAGTGCAGCGCCGACGCGTGGGGGTTGTTCGTCACATTCGCCCCGTGTCCCGCCAGCATCACCACGCGCGCGAAATTCTCGGTCAGCGACATCGCGCGCAGAACCGTCTCGGCAGCCGTGATCCGCGCGTCCAGATCGAGCGCCGGGTCGAGCTGCGGCGCGGGACCGTCGGGCAGGCTCGCATGCTCCATCCCCAGACCGTCACGCACCAGCTTGCCCGCGTAGATCGGGCCCATCGCCTCCACAAAGGCGAATGACGACACCGCCGCCATCTTGAACCGGCCCCACGCCCGGGTGGCGCGCGCGGCAAAGCGGTAGGTCAGATCCTCGTCCGCCTGTTCTTCGCCACCGGACCGGCTGCTGACCGAAGGGTTCAGCAAGACCGGCAAGCGCAACTCGTCGACATCAGAGCCGAACCCGCGATGCTTGGTCCCGATACCGAAAAAGCCCGCGAAACCGATCGTCTCGATCGCCGGATCGACGGCTTCCAATGCGCGGCGGAAGACTTCGGACCGCACATCGATACAAAAGGCCGCCTGCAATGCGGGCCTCTGCGCGCGCGCGGCAGGCGCCTCGGATGCAAAGAGCGCAGCAAGATCGCGCTGGCCCGCCCGCTCTGCCGCTTCTTGCAGGATCTCGTCCACGATCAGGTCGGGCGAGACTGTAAGCTCTTGTGCGTGCGCCGCACAGGTGCGGGCCCATTCATCGGCGACTTCGTCCTCGTACTGGATGAAAAGCGCCTCTTCCCACGTCAGCCGGATCGCAAGGATCTCGGCCATGATCGGATCGGTGCCGCCCGCCAGTTCGGCTTGCCACAGCCGGTAGCGCGCGAATTGCGCCCATCCGCCCAGCGTCATCAGCAACTGGTGGAAATAGGTCTCAAGCATCGCTTCGCTCAGCCCCAGCCTGGCGGCGGCCCGCGCGATGGCGCCTTCGGCTGTCTCGGGCGCATCAAAAGCGTGTGCGGCGAAGCCGCGAAGCCCCTGTATCTCGGGCGTCAGATCGTGCGAGGCGACGGCGCGCCACTCGTTCCAGGGCCCCCGCCTGCGGGGTGCGGCCCACAGGGCCTGACCCGCGTCGAAATAGGAGGCAGACCATGCCCCCAGCCGCTCCGCGATCAAAGCCGGCCAGTCGAGCCGCGAGGCATCGGCGGCAAGGTCGGCCACCGTGGGCAGAGGTTTGGGCGTGCGCACCGCTGTTTGCGCGGCCTTTTTCAGCGCATCCAGATCGACGGGGCGCGCCCCTGCCGGTGCCGCCGCAAGTGCCGCGGCCAGATCGTCGTCCGTGATCCGGCCATCGGCGATTCGCGCCTGATACCAGTCGCGCGGCATCGCCACGGGGACACCCGCCACCCGTGCAAGACGCGCACCCGTTGTGGCAAGCGTCTCGCCCGTCTGGCCGAGGAAGGGGTTCACCGCGACCGAGGAGGCCAGCGGCCAGACCGGCGGTATCGCCCGGCCCGCAGCATCGGCCGCATGCATCAGGTCTGCGGAAGGAAGTGCATTTTCGCGTGTCATGTCAGTCACTTTCATGTCTCAGATTTTCCGCCGCAGGGTCCAGCCCCCGAGCACGCGGTCAAAGATCGCATTGGCATAAAGCCCGTTCGAGAGATGGACGCGCAGCCCCGCCGCCGCCGGGTGATAGGCCCACAAAGGAAACATCGCCTGCGCCACGGCGACCGCGCCGAAGCTGATGACGGCCAGCACCATCAGCGCCCACTCCAGCGGTCCGGGCACGGGCGTCTCGGGCAAGGTGCCCGACAGCAGCCATTCGGAGCCGCGCTGGAGCGCAAAATACGCCACTGACGCCGCCACCGACATCAGCGCCGTGCGCCGTGTCAGAGCCGCGGGAGCCCGGTCCGCCAGACCTTGCGCAAGCAGATAGGCGACACCGAAGATCAGGATCGCGCCCAGCGCCACGGCCTGCGGCGACTTGCCCTCGAACCCGAAGCCCAGCCCGACAAACCCGTAGATCGCCAGCGCCGCGACAAAGGCTTTGAGCACCGCAGCCCCGTTGGGGATCGCGACCGGTCCGGGCCGCCGGATCGCCGCGACACCTTCAACCGCCTGCCCCGCCGCAAGAAACGCATGCGCCTTGTAGAGCGAGTGCGCGACGATGTGCAAAAGCGCGAGCGGGAAAAGCGCAAGACCGCATTGCAGGATCATGAACCCCATCTGCGCGACCGTAGACCACGCAAGCGATGTCTTGACCGCGGGCTGTGTCAGCATGACCAGACCGCCGAACAGCGCCGAGAACCCGCCAATCGCCACAAGGATCGCCAGCACACCGGGGGCCAGCAACATGACATCCGCGAAACGGATCAACAGGAACCCGCCCGCGTTGATCACCCCCGCGTGCAGCAGTGCCGACACGGGCGTCGGCGTTTCCATCACCTCGGTCAGCCACCCGTGCATCGGGAATTGCGCGGATTTCAGCAGCGCTGCCACGGCCAGGAAAACGGTCGCCCAGATCGTCGTATCCGGCACAACGCCCGCGCGCGCCGCTTGCAGGATTTCGGCGATGTCGCCGGTGCCAAAGCCGAGCTGCATGAGAACCGCAGCCGTCACCACAGCCAGATCGCCCAGCCGCGCCGAAATCCACTTCTTGCGCGCCGCGCGCAGGGCCGGCACCCGGTCGGGATAGAAAAGCAGGAGCCGTTGCAGGAAGGCTCCAGTCGCGAACCATGCCAGCACGAAAAGCCACAGCGTGCCCGCCGTCACCAAGAGCATCACCGAGGCCAGCGTCGCACAGAGCCATCCGGTAAACGCACCCTGCCGGTCTTCGCCGTCCATGTAGGTGACCGAATAGCGCAGCACGATCCAGCCGACAAAGGACACCAGCAGCAACATGATCGCACTTACCGCGTCGAGCCTGAGCGTCAGACCGAAAAGCGCGGCCGACGCCGGTCCGGCGAAGAGCAGCACCAGGCCCGACAACACGGCGACACCAAAGGCCGCGAACGCCGCGTATTCAGCCATCCTGGGCGCGGAGCCCGGACGACGCCCGGGCGTGGTGAAAGCAAAAGCCATGGCGGCAATCATGATTGCCGGGGCCAGAAGGGAGATCGGAAAAAAGTCCAAGGCGGGCGCCTCCTCTGCTCGAATGCACAATGTGCCGCTGAGGTAGAGTGTGGACCGAAAATAGAAAAATAGAAATATCAGAGAAATTCATTCTATTTTTCAGAACGGTTCCCCAGCATCTCTTGCGCCCGCCCGCGGGCAGCCACGCCACTCATCAATCCGGACGAAGAACACCTCGCGCGTGCATCTGCCAGATGCCGCTAACGGGTCCTGTCTGTACTGGAAAGAGATTGCCGGCCGGCACGTAAAGCACCACGTACTAGGCTGTTCGGATGCGGGCCAAAGCCTCGCAAAAACAGCGTTTTAAGAAAAATGGCGGAGACGAAGGGACACTCGGACAATGATGATCAAGCCCTTGAAACCCCTAAAAACATGAGCCTTAGGGGCGCAAGCGTGTGTGGTAATGGCGAAGTATATCGAAAAAAGAAGGCGCGTCTGGTACGCAAAGCTCGAAATCCCCGAGGCTTGGAACAGATGCGCAGCATTTTGGCAAAACCGAGGTCCGCAAAGAGAACAAAGCTGCCGTTGAGCAGAAATTGCATTAGTTGAGCGCCAACGCACAGGTCGTAAAGTTATACGCTGCAGATATTTCAGGTGCCTTCATCTGTGAATTTCACATGTCTTCATCGATGTCGCTCGCGAAAACGAAATTCCCCCAGCGTTTATAGTGTAGCTCAATAAAACTGTCTGCTTGAGTTATCTCAGAAGCAATTCTGGGGCCTGGCATCCGATGGTTTCGTTGTTCGGCGTCTTCCGCTCTATATTTTGGCGCCGCACTCGCGGAAGAAAGCGAGCATCTCGTCGCTCAGCAATCCTTTTCCTGTGGCCATTTGCATTAACTCAAAGGCACAACTGTTGTTTACCTCAACCACAACTGGTCCATCTTCGGTCAATGCAATATCGGTTGAGCCATACTTGTTTGCCCCATGGAGAAGTGCAACTTTTTCATTCAGCGCCTTAAGTTCAGACCACATGGGAAGTTGTTCACCGATCAGCTTGCGCGCAGAGTTTGGCAGGCTGTCATATTCAACACGGGTCCCGTCCTGCGTGTCTACAATCGTCAGGATCGTTCCGGTCTCAGGGTCCAGATGACACAGCAGGTTTCCAGGCCGCCAGAAGTTATCGGCCACGTTGCTCTGCATCGGAATCTTCAGCGCCGCGAAGGGAACACTCAATCCATCCTTTCCGATGAGGTTTAGCAATCGCACGGTGCCAATTGCATCTGTGAGGCCATCAAAAAAGCTGTGCGGGATCAGGCACTTTTGGATAATGTAGCTCTGATCACTAAAGAAATTTTCTGCCAATTCCTTGAAAGTGACGGGGGCCTGACCCTCAATTAGAACATGGGAACTGGTACAGCCATTTATGCGGAAGGCGCCGGCGCTCCACATGCCCGTCATCGGCTTAGCGAAAAAAGGAAAGGCTGGTCCTGCATCAAAAAATGATTTGAGGTCTTCCGCAGTTTCCAACTTCGGCACATCAGGAAAGCTACGTGGCCCCTGGTCGAAAACAGCGGCGATTGCAGGAACGGGCAGATCGTGTTGGCTCAAAAAGCTTGAGGACAACCATTTGTCTTCTGTGACTGCCCACCAACTTGTATCATTGCAGGCATTGACGATCGGCCAGTGGATATGTGCTGAAACAAACCGGTTCCGCTCCTCGTCGCTCCAGCGCTTTCTGTCATAGAGTTCATAAAGCATGTATTCGTAGAACCGGAGTTTACCCTGTCCCCGTCTCAACTTTCGATAGTCAAACCAGATGGATACCGGATTTTTTCCACTCCGGCGAGCCGCTTTGACGAGAGCCGGAGCAACTTCGATCTGCCGCTTGCTTCCGATCATGTCGATATCTTTTGCCTGTGCAGTCATGTCCATCTCGTGCCTCTAAATTTTTCTATTTGTAGAAGTTGGATTTTCCTGAACCAAACAGAAATTTATGAAGAGAGTTAGGCGCGATTATGGCATTCGAGACTCCCCGGATCGGCAACGATTGTCTGCCTCGGAATAGTTCTCGCCGCATGCCGCAACTGGCACGAAGCCCCACTGTGCGAAGACTGCGATAACTTAGCTGATTGTGAACGTGTCAAACTATGTTTTGGAACGGTGCCGAATGTCACTGTACCCGCAGCGCGGACCTCAATGCATAACGCAGCGAACTTCCGCTTCCCGCCCCTTGTGTCTACAGAGTAGCCAAGTTCAGGAACGGCCCAAAACTGCCATTTGCTCCATGCCCGTGCGCTGCAATGCAACCGCGCCAAACCGGCCATTCATCCAAGGCGCAGCATCTTCGATGGTTAGGCTCTGACAGCAACTAACAGTGGCCGTTGAAGCCTAAACTTATGCCGCTGCGTCCTGCTGGGTCGCTATTTCCAAAGGAACCAAGACCGAGAATGTCGAACCTTGGCCCAGTGCGCTTTTAAGAGTGATTGTACCCTCCATCCGGTCGACCATACGTTTCACGATGGGCATCCCGAGGCCTGTTCCTCCGTAAGTTCTTGCCGTATGGGGTTCAGCCTGTTGAAATTCCTTGAAGATTTTTTCATGATGCTCTGGCGCAATACCAATGCCTGTGTCGACGACGTTAATGGCAACTTGACCATAGGAATCTTCGCCAATGCTGACTGTGATGGAGCCGGTATCCGTAAATTTGACGGCATTTCCAACCAAATTTTGCATAACGGTTTGAAGCGCATCTTTGTCTGCAAGATACGTGTTGCCAGCGAGTTGATTGTTGACACTGAGAGTTATGGATTTTGAATCTGCAAGGCTCTGGAACTCGCTCAAGATATCACTGGCAAGCTTCCCGATATCGGTTTCTTCTTCTACAACTTCGAAGTGTCCAGCATCGAGTTTCGTCAGATCAAGTACATCGTTGACGAATTTCAATAGCTTGTCCGCTGATCGGTCAAGGATCGAAATCAAGTTTTTCGATTGTTCTACAGATTTTAGACCCTGTAGAAGCTTGATCGCGCCGATAATACCTGTAACCGGCGTTCTGATTTCGTGACTGACGTGCGCAATGTATCCACTGCGGGTTGCCATGATCTCTTGCAGATCGACACGCGCCTTGTGTTCCTCGAGGGCTGAGGTCCTTGCCCTCACGATATCGTCAACGCAACGAGCCATATCTTCAAGGATACCTACTTCATGCTGGGTCCATTCTCTCGGGGAGTCAGACATGCAGCATACCGCACCGATTACCTTTCCGGACACTGTATGAATTGGACTGCCGAGATAGGAACGCAAACCATTTTGGATTACGAAGTCATTTTCCCGAGTTCGAGCATCCTCGAGCAAATCTGGAATCGCGACCGTCTTCTGGCTTACCTGTACATATTGACAGATTGATTCTTCGATGGGGATGTCGCGAACGGTGGGATCGTCAAAACAAGACCCTACATATGTAGAGATGTATTGCCGACCGTCTTGCTTTTCCAGGACCGAGACAAAAGAGATAGGAACACCAAACACTCGGCTTGCAAGAGTGTTAATGTTCTTTAGGCTATCGTCCATGCTGCCATGCAGCAATCCAAGCGCCTCGAACGTATACGTTTTGGCCATAGTGCTGCTCCTTGTTTTCTGGCTAGGTTGATTGATCCAGAGATCATCCTTTTTTTCAGAAACTAAGTAGATCCTACTACACACGAGATTGTGTTGGAAATATGAAGTCGAATGGAGTTGGTGAAAAAAGCTTGATCGGCAAATGTGGCTCACTGCGGCACTGCGGCGATGCAGACAACTTTCCCGTCTCTGAGGCATCTGAACGTCGGCTTCGAACTCTACGGCACGACCAGCATGCAACCGCGGCGAACGTCAGCTTCCCGCCTTACTCGCATAGCGCAAACCGCAACGTGTGACACCACTCGGATGTCACTAGAAAGCTGCTGACAAGCTTTAACCAGCCGTATTCCCCGCTCAGCCCTGCCCTTGTCAGACAAAGGTGTGGTGAACGTGTGTGGTATGAAAAATCGAAGCCAATCAAACGTAAATGAATTCAAGGACTTCATGGCCACGCGAAGATGTGGCGGAGACGAAGGGATTCGAACCCTCGAGACGATTCCTCGCCTACTCCCTTAGCAGGGGAGCGCCTTCGACCACTCGGCCACGTCTCCGCCGACCCGTTTAGCGGGGGGTTCTGGGGAGGGCAAGGGTTTATTGGCTTTGTTTTCACAGCATTTGACCGGCAGCGGCGCGTCGCGTGCAATGATGGGAAGACGCATCCAGACAGGAGTGCTCCGCTCTCTCGCACGCGCGCGGCGCGAGCTTGCGCCCTGCCCGCGCCAGCGGCCCAACTGCGAGAAAGTTCCATCTCAAGCCATTAATTCCACTCACATTTTCGTCAACCGACGTGACCGCCTGTGACGCAACCGAATGCGGTCCCGGGTCGTTCTTCCGGTACACAACGAGGGGCAACAGCGCCTCTGGGAAATTGAAAGGAAGACCAATGAAACTGATGATTGCAACCGCAGCAGCGGCCCTGATCGGTACCGTCGCGATCGCCGACGAATCCACACGCTACAACGACCTGCGTCTCGACACGTCGAAGACCGCCGAAGTGGAATACTCTGACGAGGTGCGTGAAGCGCCCGAAGATCTGTCGACACGCGCGGCGGATCTGCGCCTTGATACGTCGGACAACGAGCCCGATGTCTCCACCACCTTCTCGAGCCGCAGCGACATCACAAGCGTCGAGGAAATCTACCCCTACGGTGGGTTCGGCCCCGGCAACGACAGCCGCTAACAGGCTTTAAGCAAAAACAAAAAAACCCGGCCATTGGCCGGGTTTTTTATTGGCTGGATGTGATGGGCTTCAGGTGTTGAAGAGGAAGTGCAGCACGTCGCCGTCCTTGACGATGTAGGACTTGCCTTCGGCACGCATCTTGCCCGCTTCCTTTGCCGCCGTTTCACCGCCGAGGCCCACGAAATCATCGTAGGCGATCGTTTCGGCGCGAATGAAGCCTTTTTCAAAATCACCGTGAATGACCCCGGCGGCCTTGGGCGCGCTGGTGCCCGATTTGATGGTCCAGGCGCGCGCCTCTTTCGGGCCGACGGTGAAATAGGTCTCAAGGTGCAGCAGTTCGTAACCCGCGCGGATCAACCGGTCGAGACCAGCCTCCTCCAGCCCCATTTCGGTGAGGAACATCTCCGCTTCCTCTGGGTCGAGCTGGCTGATCTCTTCCTCGATCTGGGCGGAGATAATGACATGGCTGTTGCCCTCGGCGGCGGCCATTTCGCCGACGCGCGCGGACAGGGCGTTGCCCTCTGCGGCATCCGCTTCGGACACGTTGCAGACATAGAGCACGGGTTTCGTGGTCAGCAGTTGCAGCATCCGCCATGCCTTGGCGTCCTCGGCATCCACGTCTACCGTCCGCGCGGGGCGACCGGCCTCCAGCGCCTCGAGCGCCATGCGCATCAGGCGCTCTTGCTGAACCGCCTCCTTGTCGCCGCCGCGCACTTTCCGGGTGATGTTCTGGAGCCGCTTTTCGATGCTTTCGATATCGGCGAGCATCAGTTCCGTCTCGATGGTTTCGGCATCCGCAACGGGGTCTACACGTCCCTCGACATGGGTGACGTCACCATCCTCGAAACACCGCAAGACGTGGGCGATGGCGTCGACCTCGCGAATGTTGGCGAGAAACTGGTTCCCCAGCCCTTCGCCCTTGGACGCGCCTTTTACCAGACCGGCGATATCCACGAAGGTCATGCGCGTAGGGATGATGGATTTCGACTTGGCGATGGACGCCAGCGTATCGAGCCGCGCGTCGGGCACGGCCACCTCGCCCACGTTGGGTTCGATGGTGCAAAAGGGAAAATTCGCGGCCTGCGCCGCTGCGGTGCGGGTCAGCGCATTGAAAAGCGTCGACTTGCCGACGTTCGGCAGGCCAACGATGCCCATCTTGAAACCCATGTGACGTGCCTCCGGACTGTGTTCCGGGCGTACCTAGAAGGTCGAAAGGGTCAGCGCAAGTCTTCGCGGCGCGCCGCACGCTCGCGCGAGGAGAAGATCAGGAACCACGCCAGAAGGATGAACATCGGATGGGTCAGCCCGCCCGAGAAGAAGAGCGCGGGAATCCAGATGAAGAAAATGACGATCCCCAGAATCGGATGACCGGTCAGCAGGATCGACAGGGGCGGGAGCAGGATCGCAAGCAAATAGTTCATGGTGGGAATGTCGGGTTGCAACCCGCCTTTTTAAAGAGGGGAAATGCGGGCGGGAATTCCCCGCCCGCAGCAGCGTCATCCGCCGACGACCGCCCCGCGGTCGGGATCAGCGATCACATCGGCAGAGGTCAGCAGCGTATCACGCTCGGCACGCAGCGTTTCGATGTCGATCACGTGCCGGAAGCGAACGTCCTCGTTCTTCATCCGCGCGAAGGCATTGTTGACCTCGTCAATCGCGATCCGCTCGATCTCGGGTTCGATCCCGTGCTCTGCACAGAAATCCAGCACTTCCTGCGTGTCAGCGATGCCACCGATGAGCGAGCCCGCCAGCGCGATCCGGTGGAACACCAAAGGACCGGGAACGAATTCCTCGACCCCCATCATGTTGCCGACCATCACCAGAGTGGTGTTCGGTTTCATCAGCCCCAGATAGGGCGCGATGTCGTGCGGATAGGGAATGGTGTTGATCAGCAGGTCAAAGGACATCGCCGCAGCCTCAAGCGCGTCGTCGTCGGTCATCACGATCACCTCGTCGGCCCCGATACCGCGCAGCTCGTCGCTCTTTTCCGGGCTGGTGGTCAGCGCGGTGACATGCGCGCCCAGCGCCTTGCCGATCTTGACGGCCATGTGGCCCAGACCACCGATCCCCGCGACGGCCAGTCGCTGGCCCGATTTCAGGCCGAAATGCTTCATCGGATTGTAGGTGGTCACGCCGGCACAAAGGATCGGCGCGGCGGCAGCCGGATCCAGCGCGTCGGGAATACGGACCACGAATTCCTGCCGCACGACGATTGCATCGGTGTAGCCGCCGTATGTATTCGTACCGTCCGGCACTTTCGGGCCATTATAGGTCAGCGTGCAGCTTTTGGGTCCCGAACAATATTGCTCGTCCCCCTGCTTGCAGCTCTCGCATTCCTGACACGAATTGACCATGCAGCCGACGCCGACGATATCGCCCTCGGACAGGCCCTTGACCCCCTCGCCCGTGGCCGTGATGCGCCCGACGATTTCGTGGCCCGGGACGCAAGGATAGACGGTGTTGTTCCAGTCGTCCGCACATTGGTGAAGATCCGAGTGGCAGACGCCCGAATACATGATTTCGATCGCGACCTCTCCGGCGCGCGGATCCTGACGTTCGAACCGGACTGGCGCGAGGTCCGATGTGCTGTCTTTTGCGCCGTATCCAACAACCTGCATGGGTTTACCTTTCTGAACTGGTTAAATGCGTTTCCTTTGCCTAACGCGAGACCGGCCCGCCACGTTCCGCATTGCATTTGCCGCGACCATGCGACACAACCCGTACTGCCCCGACCAAGACCGTGACAGGATTGCCCATGACCCGCATTGACGACACTTTCGCCGCCCTGAAAGCTCAAGGCCGCAAGGCTTTCGTGTCTTACGTGATGGCGGGCGACCCCGACTTCGACAAATCCCTCGAGATCGTGAAGGGGCTGCCGGGTGCCGGTGTCGACATCATCGAACTCGGCCTGCCCTTCACCGATCCGATGGCCGATGGCCCCACCATCCAGCTTGCCGGTCAGCGCGCCCTTGAAGGGGGCATGACGCTGAAGCGCACGCTCGCGCTTGCCACGGAATTCCGCAAGGAAAACAACACCACCCCGATTGTGATGATGGGCTATTACAACCCGATCTATTCC
The DNA here is from genome assembly GCF_040149665.1 of Sulfitobacter sp. HNIBRBA3233. NCBI lineage: Bacteria > Pseudomonadati > Pseudomonadota > Alphaproteobacteria > Rhodobacterales > Roseobacteraceae > Sulfitobacter > Sulfitobacter marinivivus. The sequence continues at coordinate 1,556,128 of NZ_JBEFLP010000001.1, forward strand.
ATGGGCGTCGACGCGTTTCTGGTCGCGGCCAGGGAGGCGGGGATTGACGGGCTGATCGTTGTCGATCTGCCACCGGAAGAAGACGACGAGCTGTGCCTGCCCGCACAGGCCGCCGGATTGAACTTTATCCGCCTCGCCACCCCCACCACGGATGCCAAGCGCCTGCCGAAGGTGGCGGAGAATACATCGGGCTTTGTCTATTACGTATCGATCACCGGCATCACCGGATCCGCCGAAGCGGACGCGGGCGATGTCGCCCCCGAAGTGACCCGCATCCGCGACACCGTGGGCCTGCCGGTCATCGTGGGTTTTGGTGTGAATACCCCCGAAAAATCCAAGGCCATCGCCGAAGTCGCGGATGGCGTGGTCGTAGGGTCGGCCATCGTCGCGCAAATCGCATTGGGCAAGAGCACGCAGGAAGTGCTCGATTTCGTGCGCACCTTGGCGGATGGCGCACACGCGGCCTGACCCGGCGGCGGCACACTGGCGATTGATCTGGCTCCGATGGCTCGGTAGACAAGAGCGACCAACCCTGCCGGAGGCCGCCGCAATGCCCGTGATCACCAACATCGACGACCTCAAGCGCCTGCACAAGCGCCGCACGCCAAAGATGTTCTACGACTACGCCGAAAGCGGCAGCTGGACGGAACAGACCTTCCGCGAGAACACCTCGGATTTCGACAAGATCCGCCTGCGCCAGCGCGTGGCGGTCGATATGTCAGGGCGATCGACCAAGACCAAGATGATCGGTCAGGACGTGGCCATGCCTGTGGCCCTCGCCCCCGTGGGGTTGACGGGAATGCAGCACGCCGACGGCGAGATCAAGGCCGCCCGCGCCGCCGAGGCTTTCGGTGTGCCATTCACGCTCTCGACCATGTCGATCAATTCGATCGAGGATGTCGCGCAGGCCACGAACAAACCCTTCTGGTTTCAGCTTTATACGATGCGCGACACCGACTATGTCAGCCGCCTGATCGAACGGGCGCGCGCGGCCAAATGCTCCGCGCTGGTAATCACGCTCGATCTGCAAATACTCGGGCAGCGCCACAAGGATCTCAAGAACGGCCTGTCCGCCCCGCCGAAGCTTACGCTTTCCACCATGGCCGATCTGGCCACGAAATGGCGCTGGGGCATCGGCATGCTGCAGGCCCAGCGCCGCGAATTCGGCAATATCGTGGGCCACGTCGAGGGGATCTCGGATGCCTCCAGCCTCGGCGCATGGACGGCCGAGCAGTTCGACCAGACGCTAGACTGGGAAAAGATCGCCAAGATCAAGGAACAGTGGGGCGGCAAGGTCATCCTGAAGGGCATTCTTGACGCCGAGGATGCCAAGATGGCGCTGAAGGTCGGTGCCGATGCGATCATCGTCAGTAACCACGGCGGGCGGCAGCTGGACGGGGCGCTCAGCTCCATTCGGATGCTGCCTTCGATCCTCGATGCGGTGGGCGGCGAGGTCGAAGTCCATCTCGACAGCGGCATCCGGTCCGGTCAGGACGTGCTGAAGGCGATGGCGATGGGCGCGCAGGGCACCTATATCGGGCGCGCGTGGATCTACGGTCTGGGCGCGATGGGACAGGAAGGCGTGAAAACAGCGCTCGAAGTGATCCACAAGGAACTCGACACAACCATGGCCCTGTGCGGCGAAACACAGGTGACCGGACTGGGCCGCCATAACCTTCTGATCCCGAAAGACTTCGAAGGCGACTGGCAGGAGTGACCCGCGCGTGTTGATCTTCCTGCGGCGCAAGCTTGCGTTTCTGGCCAATCCCAAGACCGGCACCACGGCGGTTGAACTGGCGCTCAAACCCAAGGCCGAGATCGTCTTCGGCAAAAGCCGCAAGCATCTGACCGCACGCCGCTACGCGGTCAAGGTCGCGCCGTTTCTCGACGATACATTCGGCGTGCGCCCCGAGGCGGTCGCGGTCATGCGCGACCCTGTGGACCAGATCGCATCGTGGTTCCGCTACCGCAGCGGCGACCGGCTGATGGGGTCGGAGCTGAGTACGGCGGGCCTGGATTTCGATGACTTCGTGCGTGAACTGGTCAGCGAGGACCCGCCCGCACGCGCGCGCATCGGCAGCCAGTTCGCCTTTCTGACCGACGGCGGCGGACAGGTCATGGCCGAGCATGTGATCGCCTACGAAAACCAGCCGCTCTTTCGTTCGTTCCTGTCGGAGCGGCTGAAAACCGACCTCACACTCAAACCCAAGAACGTATCCCCGCCCGCGCCGACGCGCCTGTCCGACGACACGCTGGCGCTGCTGAAATCGGCGCGCGCGGCGGAATTCGATCTCTACGCGCGCATCCGCGACGCGGGCGACCACCTTGTCACGCGCATCGGCTGACCCACTTTCGCCTCGGGGTTTGAATCCTCGCGATGCTCAAACCGGCCTTCGATGTGGTTGAGGCGGGCCATAGGCCCGGCCTGCCCGGCCCGGGGATGTGACCAGCAGCGCGGACACGCCGCCCTCTTGGGGCAGATTCACTCTTTTCACGCGGGCCGAACCCGTCTATAGGCACGGCTTCACGCGGGGGTTCCCAAAAGGATCCGCCGATTCAGCGGGACGACAGCCTTGGAGGCGTCCCGAGTTTAAAAATTGGAGATTAAAATGGCCGGAGAGATTCCAGATCTTGAAGCCGTGGAACGGACGGGGACAGGCAAGGGCGCCGCTCGTCAGGCACGCCGTGATGGCATGGTTCCCGGGATTGTATTCGGTGGCGACAAAGACCCGCTGCCAATCAACATCCCGTTCAACAAACTGCTGACAATGCTGCGCAAGGGCCGGTTCAAGTCGACCCTGTTCAACATGAAAGTCGAAGGCCACGACGACGTGCGCGTCATCTGCCGCGACGTTCAGCGCCATGTGGTCAAGGACCTGCCGACACACGTCGACTTCCTGCGCCTGCGCCGCACAACGAAGATCAACCTCTTCATCGGCGTCGAAGTGGCGGGCGAAGAAGAATGCCCCGGCCTGAAAAACGGTGGCGTCCTGACGCTGGTGCGTCCGGAAATCGAACTGGTTGTGACTGCATCGGACATCCCCGAAAGCGTCACAGTGGACATTTCCGGATTGGAAATCGGCGACAGTGCGACAATTTCGAACGTCAAGCTGCCAGCGGGCTCCAAGCCCACCATCGACCGTGACTTTGTCATTGCACAGATTTCGGCTCCATCGGGTCTTGCCTCGCAGGACGACGACGAAGAAGAAGATGTCGCAGCAGACGAAGTTCCGACAACGGAAATGGATCCACCGAACGGCGAACAAGCCGACGATTGATCCTTTTTCCCGCAGGGGAAAAGATTTCGAAGGGGCCGCCACGCGGCCCCTTTTTCTTTTGGCCCCCCTTTCCGCTCTGCTGCGCGTCCCCGCAGCGCCCGGCGGGCTGGACCCCCTGCTCCCTCGCCAGTACAGTTCGCGTTGGCGTTGTGAGGAGTTGAGCAATGAAACTGATCGTGGGCCTTGGAAATCCGGGGGCGAAATATGCAGGGCACCGCCATAATATCGGCTTCATGGCGCTGGACCGCATTGCGGCGGATCACGGATTTCCCGGCTGGAAGACCAAACATCAGGGCAGCGTGACCGAAGGCCGCTTTGGGTCGGACCGTGTGGCACTGCTGAAGCCAGAAACCTTCATGAACCGCTCGGGCGACAGCGTTCAGGCCGCGGCGGCTTTTTTCAAGATCGACGCGTCCGACATCATCGTGCTGCACGACGAGATCGACCTTGCCCCCGGCAAGGTCAAATGGAAGGAAGGCGGCGGACACGCGGGACACAACGGCCTGCGATCAATCCACAGCCACCTTGGCCCCGACTACGCGCGCGTGCGGCTGGGCGTAGGCCATCCCGGTCACAAGGACCGCGTACCGGGATATGTGCTGCATGATTTCGCCAAGGCCGATCAGGACTGGCTTGACGATGTTCTGCGCGGTGTAAGCGACGGGGCGCCTTATCTGGCCACGGGCGATGGCGCCGCCTTCATGAATGAGGTAGGCAAGCGGATCGCCCCCCAACGCCCCTCGACCGGCACGCGCAAGCCCGCCACACCCGATTCCCCTTCCCGCGCAGCGCCTGCGGCCGACGAAAACAGCGCCACCGGCGAAGACACCGGCCCCGATACCCGCAGCCAGCTGCAAAAATTGATGGATCGTTTCAAATGACACTGATCGACGCCTTCCGCCAGCAGGCGGTCAGCTGCGAGGCGCTCGGCAGCCCGTTCATGGCCCGTCTGCTTACAATGCTCGCGCAGGAGTGGCCCGCCGACAGCGCTCTTGCCAAGAGTTTCGAAACCATCCCCGGAGAGCCGGGGCCTTCGGGTGCCTCCCTGCCCCTGCGCACCTGCGCGGGGCTCCACGCGCTTGTCCTGACCCGCCGCGCGCCTGCGCTGGCCGCCGTCTATCCGCCCCACACAGCCGAGGACGCCGACCTGCGTGATGCCGTGCTGGCGGCCATCAAAGACCATGCGAAGTTTCTTGTGAACTGGTGCAAGAGCCCGCCCCAGACGAACGAGGTCCGCCGCTCCGCCGCGATGATCGCGGGCGCACAGGTGGCGGTCGCGTCCTACCGGCTGCCGATCCATCTGAGCGAGTTGGGCGCCAGCGGCGGGTTGAACATGATGTGGGACCACTATGCGCTCGAGATCAAGGGCACCCGGTTCGGCCCGCAGATGCCTGCCGTGACCCTGACGCCTGAATGGAGCGGACCGCTGCCGCCCGCGGCCAATCCACGGATCGTGGCGCGCGAGGGCGTGGACCTCAATCCGCTTGATCCGCAGCACGGCGACGACCTGCTGCGGTTGACAGCCTATCTGTGGCCCGATCAGCCGGACCGCCTTGCCATGACCCGCGCGGCGGCGTCAGTGATGACCGCGCCGATCGCGAAAGGGGATGCGATCGACTGGCTCGCGCGGAGGCTGGCCTCGGCGCCGCAGGGCCATCTGCACCTGATCCAGCACTCCATCGCGTGGCAGTATTTTTCAAAAGCCGCTCAGGCGCGGGGACGTGCCCTGATCGAGGGCGCGGGCGCACGGGCAAAACGCGACCGCCCCCTTGCCTGGCTGTCTATGGAGACCGACGGCGACACCACCGGCGGCAGGGGCGCGGCCATCACGCTCAGGATCTGGCCCGGCGACATCACTGTCGTGCTGGGGCGTGCGGATTTCCACGGCCGCTGGATCGACTGGGCCTACGATTCCGCCGGTTAATCCGCGCCGAAGGCAGTTCTTTCTTCCGTTGCATGGAAGCGCGTGTTTCACTCGGACCCAAACCGGGGAGAGAAAATGCGCAAAGCGTTGAAATGGATCGGCTGGCTCGCACTGATGACAGTGTTGATCACCATCGCGGTCGGGGTGTGGAAGCGCGAGGAGATCGCGCGGTTGCTGGCCGTGAATTCGCTCTTTGCCGAAGACAAAATCGTTTCCAATTTCTCGAACATGAACGCGGCCTTCCTGTCGGTACCTGTCCCGCGGGGAGAAGGCCCGGTGAGCCCGCTTCCCAATGGCCCCGAAGCCCGGCTGCCGCAGGAAACCGAGGCGTGGATCAAGGACCACGCGGTGACCTCACTGGTGGTGCTGAAAGACGGGGCCGTGGTGCACGAGAGCTATCATCTGGGCACGACGGCCGGCGACCGGCGGATCAGCTGGTCTGTCGCCAAAAGCTATCTTTCGGCGCTGATCGGTATCCTGCTGGAGGAAGGCGCCATCGACTCCCTCGACGATCCGGTCACGAAATACGCACCGGCGCTTGTCGACAGCGCCTATGACGGATCGACGATCCGCAACGTGTTGAACATGGCAAGCGGCGTGGTCTTCGACGAGGATTACCTGGATCCGGATTCAGACATCAACAGGATGGGCCGCGTGATCGCGCTTGGCGGGCGGCTGGATGACTTCACGGTCGACCTGAAAGAGAGCTTCGCAGACCCCGGCACCGACTGGCAGTATGTGTCAATCGACACCCATGTGCTGTCGATGGTCGTGCGCGGTGCTACCGACCGGTCCATCCCCACATTGCTGAGCGAGAAGGTCATCGCCCCCATGGGGCTTGAGGCGGAACCCTATTATCTGACCGATGGTGCGGGCACCGCCTTTGTTCTGGGCGGGCTGAACCTGACGAGCCGCGATTACGCGCGGTTCGGCCAGATGTATTTGCAGAACGGGCGCTGGAACGGCGAACAGATCGTACCGGCGGACTGGGTTGCGGCCTCGACGAGGGCGAGTGCGCCGACGGGGCCGGACGAGTTGGGCTACGGTTACCAGTGGTGGATCCCGCATGGCGCGCGCGAGGGCGAATTCCTCGCCCGCGGTGTTTACGGGCAGTATATCTATATCAATCGCGCCGCGGGTGTTGTGATCGCCACCACAGCCGCGCATCGCGGCTTCCGCGCGGAAGGGGCGCACGAGCGCAACGTCGAGATCTTTCGCGCCATCACCGACAGCCTGAACGGAGGATGATCCATGCAACCCGATGAAAGCGTTAACGTCGAAGGGGGCACGCTGGCGCTCTGCGGTGCCGATCCTGTCACGGGGTTCTTTCGTGACGGCCACTGCAACACCTGCGATGCCGATCAGGGCAGCCATACCGTCTGTGCGGTCATGACGGCCGAATTCCTTGCCTATTCGAAATACGTGGGCAACGACCTGACGACGCCGAACCCGGTGTTCGGCTTTGCCGGACTGAAACCCGGCGACCGCTGGTGCCTGTGCGCGGGCCGGTTCTTGCAGGCCGCCGACGAAGGCTGCGCGCCGCGTGTCGACCTGGCGGCGACCCATCTGCGTGCGCTGGAAGTCGTACCGCTCGACACGCTGCGGGCGCACGCGCTGGAGAGCGACCGTTGAAGTGGCGGCTCCTCGCTGCCCTCTGGGCGCTCCTCGCCCCTCTCGCAGCCGCCGCGCAGGACATCCGCCCGCAAGAACAGACACGGCTGGAGCGGTTCGAGAGCACCGCCGGAGAGGCGCTGCTGGGCGCACTGGCGGGCGGGGCTGCGCAGGATGTCGCGGCGCTTCAGCAGGCGTTGTCCGGGCAGCCGCAGGTGGCCTTTGACCCCGGCATGGCCGGCGACTGGCGCTGCCGCACGATGAAGCTGGGCAGGCTGTCGGCGCTGGTGGTCTACGCCCCGTTCGACTGCCGGATGACCCTTGATCTGACGGGTGTGACCTTCGAGAAACTGACAGGGTCGCAACGCACCTCCGGCCGGATCGAGCTGAGGGACGGGCGCGCCGTCTACCTGGGCGTCGGATACGTACGCTCCGAGCAACCGCAGGCTTACGCGGATCTGCCGCCCGATTTCACCGGGACCGGAACGATCACACCGGACGTGGCGGTCTTCGAGAGGGTTTCTAACACCCGCGCGCGGCTGATGTTCCCGCTGCCTGTCAACGAAAGCGATTTCGACATTCTGGAACTGACCCGCTGAAATAAAAACGCCCCTCTCCGGAGGGAAGGGCGTGGCCCCACCGGGGCGGAGCATCCAGCCGCGCAGACGGCCTGCGCCTCTCAGCCCCGGATCAGGCGAATTCGCCCATCTCGAACCCCAGCGCGCGGGCGACCGTAAAGATGTCCTTGTCGCCGCGACCGCACATGTTCATGCAGATGATATGATCCTTCGGCAGATCGGGGGCGATCTTCATCACATGCGCCAGCGCGTGGCTCGGCTCCAGCGCCGGAATGATACCTTCCAACTCGCAACATTTCTGGAACGCCGCCAGAGCCTCGCGGTCGGTGATCGAAACATACTGCGCCCGACCGATATCATGCAGCCATGCGTGTTCGGGCCCGATACCGGGATAGTCCAGACCCGCCGAGATCGAAAACCCTTCTAGGATCTGCCCGTCATCGTCCTGCAAAAGATAGGTGCGGTTGCCATGCAGCACACCGGGCCTGCCGCCGGTCAGCGACGCGCAATGCTCCATCTTCTCGTTCACACCCTTGCCGCCCGCTTCGACGCCGATGATGTTCACGTCCTTGTCGTCAAGGAACGGATAGAACAGACCCATCGCGTTCGACCCGCCCCCGATGGCCGCGATCAGCGTATCGGGCAGCCGGCCTTCGGCGGCATCCATCTGGGTGCGGACTTCCTTGCCGATGATGCTCTGGAAATCGCGGACCATGGCCGGATACGGGTGCGGACCGGCAACCGTGCCGATGCAGTAGAAGGTATCGCGCACGTTGGTCACCCAGTCGCGCAGCGCGTCGTTCATCGCGTCCTTCAGCGTACCGCGCCCCGAGGTCACCGGGACGATTTCGGCGCCCAGAAGGCGCATGCGGAAGACGTTGGGGGCCTGACGCTCCACGTCATGCGCGCCCATGTAGACGACGCATTTCAGGCCGAACTTGGCACAGACCGTGGCCGTTGCCACGCCGTGCTGGCCCGCGCCGGTTTCGGCGATGATGCGCTTCTTGCCCATCCGGCGGGCCAGGATGATCTGGCCCAGCACATTGTTGATCTTGTGCGCGCCGGTGTGGTTCAGCTCGTCGCGCTTCATGTAGACTTTCGCGCCACCCAGCTCGTCCGTCAGCCGCTCGGCAAAATAAAGCGGGCTGGGGCGACCGACGTAATGCGTCCACAGATCGTCCATCTCGGCCCAGAAGGTCGGGTCGTCCTTGGCGCGCTCGTATTCCGCTTCGAGATCGAGGATCAGCGGCATCAGCGTCTCCGACACGAAACGCCCGCCGAAATCGCCGAAACGCCCCTTTTCGTCGGGACCGGTCATGAAACTGTTGAACAGATCGTTTGCCATGGCGTGCTGCACCTTTCGCGGACTAAGTTGTGCCCAGCAGTACCGCCGTTGCGAGGGCGGGACAAGCGGGCATCGGGACGCAGTTTTGCGCAGCAGCCCCCAATCTACCGGTGAAGCGGCTTCACTTCCCGACGCTCCAAGCAGCGATCCCACGTCACCCGGTTTTCGAGACCGATCTCGAACTGCGCAGGATCGCGCTCCCGTGCAGCACCAAGGATTTCCGGACCCTCAAGCGAATAGCCGTAGTAGTCCATCCGGTCAGGTTTCTGGGTCGGCTGTATCCCCTACCACCCATTTCGGCATCGCGAAGGCTTTGTGCCGGCAGCGGCGATCTCCAGTCTACAGGCTAATCTCCGACCGTATTTCGCGGGTTTGTCTGCGCCCCGTATCTAAGCCCAGAATAGACAGACGGACGGTTTTGGTCACCGCAATAACGCCTTTGTCCGCCTGCGAGGTTACGCAGCCCGTGCTGCCGCGATAAGTGCCTCGATCTTGGCCGCGTCCTTCACGCCCGGTGCGCTTTCCACGCCGGAGGAGACATCGACCTGCCGCGCGTTCGTGCGGCGGATAGCCTCGGCAACGTTATCGGGCGTCAGCCCACCGGCGAGCATCCAGGGCCGGCGCCACGCCCGCCCCAGAAGCAGCCGCCAGTCGAACGCCAGTCCGTTGCCACCGGGCAGATCGGCACCTTTGGGCGGTTTAGCGTCGATCAGAAGCTGATCGGCGACATCGCTGTACCGGTCAATCGCCGCAAGGTCCGACGGCTTGCGGATGCCGATCGCCTTCATCACCGGCAGGCCATATCGCGCTTTGACCTCGGCCACCCGCGCGGGGCTCTCCTCTCCGTGCAATTGCAGCACGTCCAGCGGCACCACCGCATTGATCGCATCGAGCGTCGCGTCATCGGCATCCACGGTCAGGGCGACCTTGGCCACGCCGATGGGCACCAGGGCGGCAAGCTCTGCCGCCTCTTGCGGGGTGACGTTGCGCGGGGATTTCCCGAAGAACACGAAACCGACGTAACGCGCGCCCGCGTCGGACGCCGCTTTGACGGCCTGCGGGTCCCGCAAGCCGCAGATCTTTACTGCGATGTCGGATGGCATGTGTCGGTCAGCCAGCTTCGTCCAGAAGCGCCAGGACGTCGTCCTTGCCCTTGTGACGCTCGGCTTTCAGGCGGGCGACCTCACGCTCCAGACGGCGCATCTCGCGGGCCTGCTTGGCCGCTTCGGCGCGTTCGGCGTATTCGCGGATCCATTCCCAGATGAAACCGATCAGCAGACCGGCAAGGATGCTGCCCAGAATGACGATGAACAAAGGCAGTTCCAACCGCGGGTTCAGCGCGAACAGGCCCGACACTTCGGCCGGCAGAACCTTCAGGGAAACAATTTCGCGGTTCGCAAGGGCCACGGCGATAAGGGCCACCGCGAAGATGGCAATACATAGGTAGCGGACGTAACGCATTCAGACTTTCCCGTTCAACCGATCACGAAGCAACTTCCCCGTCTTGAAGAAGGGTACATGCTTCTCTTCAACATGAACAGTCTCACCGGTCCGAGGGTTCCGCCCGACGCGCGCATCACGCTTCTTGACGGAGAAGGCGCCGAAGCCGCGCAGTTCAACCCTGTCGCCGCGCGCCATGGCAGAGGTAATCTCGTCAAAAATCGTATTCACAATCCGTTCCACATCACGCTGATATAGATGTGGATTTTCGTCCGCGATCTTCTGGATCAGTTCTGACCGGATCATCTGATTTTCCCCCGCTGATTTTTGTTGTGCGCCAAATCACTATATGGAAACCGGCGGCATCCGAAAAGTGACGGAACCGACCTCAGGGCGCAAATTGTCGCATGCTTTTGCGACATTGCGGGCATTTGGGCACCCTTCCGCCCAAATGCCCGCCACAGGACGCCGTGGCGCACCATCGGTGCCGGATATCGGTAAGCATGTGATTCGCAGCAAAAAACCCCGCGCCTTGCGGCGCGGGGTCTGGTGTTATCGGTGCTGCGGCGGCAGGTGCCACCGGCAGACAGGGCCTATCAGTCGTCGTCGCCTTTCAGCGCCGCGCCGAGAATATCGCCCAGCGATGCGCCGGAGTCGGAGGAACCGTACTGTTCGACGGCCTCTTTCTCTTCCGCAATCTCGCGCGCCTTGATCGAGACGCCCAGACGGTGCGATTTGCTGTCCACGTTGGTCACGCGCACGTCAACCTTGTCACCGACCGAGAAACGCTCGGGGCGCTGTTCGGCACGGTCACGCGACAGGTCGGAGCGGCGGATGAAGGATTTCATGCCTTCGTATTCCACTTCGACGCCGCCATCCTCGATAGAGGTCACGGTCACGGTGATGATCGAACCGCGCTTCACGCCGCCGACTGCTTCCGCGAACTTGTCGCCGCCCACGCCTTTGATCGAGAGCGAGATACGCTCTTTCTCGACGTCGACTTCGGAGACAACGGCCTGAACCACGTCACCCTTGCGATAGTCCTGAATGGCTTCTTCGCCACGCTGGTCCCACGACAGGTCCGACAGGTGAACCATACCGTCGATGTCGCCTGGCAGGCCGACGAACAGACCGAATTCGGTGATGTTCTTGACTTCGCCTTCGACTTCCGTGCCCTCGGGGTGCGTTTCGGAGAACACTTCCCATGGGTTGCGCATGGTCTGCTTGAGGCCGAGCGACACGCGGCGCTTTGCCTGATCGATTTCCAGAACCATGACTTCGACTTCCTGCGAAGTCGACACGATCTTGCCGGGGTGTACGTTCTTCTTGGTCCAGGACATCTCGGAGACGTGGACAAGACCCTCGACGCCGGGCTCGAGCTCAACAAAGGCACCGTAATCGGTGATGTTGGTCACGCGACCGGTGTGCGTGGATTCCAGCGGATACTTCGCGGCCACCAGATCCCACGGATCTTCCTGCAGCTGCTTCATGCCGAGGCTGATGCGGTGTGTTTCCTTGTTGATCTTGATGACCTGGACCTTGATGGTCTCGCCGATCGCCAGGATTTCCGAAGGATGGTTCACACGGCGCCATGCCATGTCGGTGACGTGCAGCAGGCCGTCGACACCGCCCAGATCAACGAACGCACCGTATTCGGTGATGTTCTTGACCACGCCGTCCACGGTCTGACCTTCGGTCAGGTTGCCGATGACTTCGGCGCGCTGTTCGGCACGGGACTCTTCGAGGATCGCACGGCGCGATACCACGATGTTGCCACGGCGACGGTCCATTTTCAGGATCTGGAACGGCTGCTTGAGACCCATCAGAGGGCCGGCATCGCGCACGGGGCGCACATCGACCTGAGAGCCGGGCAGGAAGGCCACGGCACCGCCGAGATCGACAGTAAAGCCGCCTTTGACACGGCCGAAGATCGCACCTTCGACACGCTCTTCCGCGGCGTAGGCTTTTTCCAGACGGTCCCATGCTTCTTCACGGCGCGCCATCTCGCGGGAGATGACAGCTTCGCCGCGCGCGTTCTCTACCTGACGCAGGAACACTTCGACTTCGTCGCCGACTTCGATTTTGGGGGACTCGCCGGGATCGGCGAATTCTTTCAACTCGACGCGGCCTTCCATCTTGTAGCCTACGTCGATGATGGCCTGGCCCGCTTCGATCGCGATAACCTTGCCTTTGACAACAGAACCCTCTTCGGGCGTGTCCATTTCGAAGCTTTCTTCTAGGAGCGCTTCAAACTCATCCATCATATTCGCCATGTAGCGTATCGTATCCTTATCCGTAGCGTTTTTCCGGCCGCGCGGTTGTCTCCGCCGGTCTTGGGTGTGAATTGGACTGAGGGGCATCTTGCCGGTCGGGATAAAGAAAGAGGGCCGGAGAACTCCGACCCTGCCCAGATATCGCGCCCGGAGCCTGTATCCGCCCCTTAGACAAACGCGCGTATAGGCTATGAAAGCCCGCAACGCAAGCCCCGCATGCATCTGACCCCCTGCCCGCGCGCGATCTCGCCCGCGTAATATGGGCACGGCCTGATCCACGACGGGGGGCGGAGCGGCATTCATATCTGCACGAACCGCCACAGTGCGACGGCGCAGATCAGGTACTGTGGGCGGATCCTCCGACCGGGCAGGTCGGATCAATGTCCGAAATGTACCGCGCCGGGGCCTTCGATGCAGGCTCCGGCGCAGGTTTTTAGCTTTCCGTCGGGCCGCCCGCGTCTTTCCAGCCGGGAAATCCGCCGATGTTGGTCACGTTCTTGTAGCCCATATCCATCAGCGTCTTGCCCGCCAGCGCCGCCTGACCGCCCGCACCGCAGATCAGGTAAATATCCGCGTCCTGCTGGAAAACCGGATCATACATCGCCTCGACCGCCGGATCGGCCTTGAATTCGATCAAGCCGCGCGGAATGCGGTGGGCGCCCGCAATCGTCCCGCTTTCGGCAATCGCCGCGCTGTCGCGCACGTCGATGAATGTCCCGCCGCCTTCGGCGTGTTTCGCGATTGCCGCTTCGGCAGTCATCTTCGGCACTACGGCGTTTGCTTCGTCCAGATATTCCTTGGCATGTTTCATCGGATCTTTCCTCCTTGAGTGTTATGCGATGAAGGTAGCGCCTTCGGTCACTCGCGCCAGTGCTCCGCGATCCAGGGCGTCGGTAGCAGGAACCGGCGCAGGTGCCGGAAGCGTTTCTTGAAATGGCGCGGACCGCGGATGGCCCGCAGGATATGCTCGCCCCGGCTGCGGTCGCCTTCTTCGGGCACCCAGCGCCCTTCCAGGGCATCGGGCGGATTCGGGGTCGCCGGAAAGATCACCACGCGCGCGTCGCTCGGCAGTTTCGGGGCGATGAAATAATTGAGCGGGAACAGCGGAATGCACTGGGTCCTGAAATGGCGCACCCACGGTTTCGGCCAGAATTTGACCCCGCCGGGTGCGTTGCGCGTCACGAACCGCTGCTCGAACACATATTCGTCCGCGATCCCCTGCGGATCGGCGCGAAACATCTCCAGCAGCGGCGCAAGCTTGCCTACCGGAAACCGGAAGATCGACGTCTGCCCCAGTTTCTCGAACGGGGTCGTAGGGTTGCGGGCGAGGATCACGTCGTCCGGATCCCCGAAGTCGAAAAACCCGTCCAGGCTGCCGGTTATGACCAGATCGAGATCGAGAAACAGCACAGGCCCTTCCAGACCCTCGAGGGTCGGGTTCCACAACCGCGACTTGGGCCAAATCCCCTTGGATTTCGGCATCACGATATCGCTGGGCGGCAGATCGCGGCAGATCACCTCTGGCCGCACGCCATCGCTGCTGTCGGTGTAGCAGTTGAAAGTGAACGGGCCGGTGATGTTGCGCGCGCACATCGCATAGAGCCTGTTGATATACGGCGCGCCGTATTTCGTGCCCCAGTTGATGCAGATAATCTGCTTTTTCATGCCCTATCCTCTCGCGCTGGTCTCTCATGACGTATCCCGCACAGCCCCGCGCGACAAGCCGCAGCGGAACGGTCGGGCGCGGCGGCGCGTTTTGCGCCTATGCTGATCACTCTGCTCATCCTTGCGACGACCCTTGCGCTTGTACTCGGCGCGGTCTGGGGGCTCTACGGCCCCTTTCCCGCCCACGTCGAGGGGTTCATGGTGGCGCTGGCGGGCGGTGCGTTGATCGTATCCGTCGTGGCAGAACTGCTCGAGCCTGCCGCGCGGGACGCACCGCTGTGGATCGTGCTGTCGGGATTTGCCGCGGGCGCGGGTGTATTCACCTTGGTGGACATCTGGCTTGACCGGCATGCGGATGGGTCATCCGGCAAGGGGCTGCTGGCCGCTGTCGTTCTCGACGGCATTCCCGAAAACCTCGCCCTCGGTGTCGTGCTGGTCAGCAGCGACGCCAAGGGCGTGCTGGCTCTGGCGGCGTCCATCTTCCTGTCCAACCTTCCCGAAGCGGCGGGCGGCGCGCGGGAAATGACCGGCAAGGGTCACAGCCGTCTCAAGGTGCTGGGGCTGTGGTCGCTCACCGCGATGGTGCTAAGCGCTTCCGCGCTTGCGGGCTACGCGCTTCTGTCACCGGCGCAGATCACGCTGATCGCTGTTGTGCAAAGCTTTGCGGCTGGTGCCGTGGTTTCTTCGCTGGCTACAGAGGTGTTTCCCACTGCCTACCGCGAGGACCACAAGGCGACAGGTTTCGCGGTTGCGCTGGGGGTGGCACTGGCCTTCGGCCTGCACCAGTTCGGTGGCTAGGGCGCCCCGCTGTGCCTGCGCGGCGGGGCGAGAAAACCCCGGCAGGAACCGTTGGAACAGGCACCGCAGAACGCGATCCCATCGCTTACACCGTGCGATCCGCAGACCGCGCTAGAGGCGCAGGCCGATCGCGTCGATGGCAGCGGCGACCGCCTGTTCTATCGTCATATCGGAGGTGTCGATCAACACGGCGTCATCCGCCGGGCGCAAGGGTGCGTGGGCGCGGGCCATGTCGCGCGCGTCGCGGGCTTCGACATCCGCAAGCACCTGCGCAAAAGTCTCGTCGCTGCCCTTGCCGCGCAGTTCCTCGAACCGCCTGCGCGCGCGGACCTCGGCACTGGCGGTCACGAACAGCTTGGCCGCCGCGTCAGGACAGATCACAGTGCCGATATCGCGCCCGTCCAGCACCGCGCCGCCCGGACGCTCCGCAAAACTGCGCTGGAAGGCGACCAGTGCGGCGCGCACCGCTTCGATTGCGGCAACCTTGCTTGCGGCCTCGGCAACCGCCGAGCTTCGCAGGTTCGAGGCTTCCAGATCAGCGGGAACCAGAGCGGATGCAGCGGCCTCTGCCTCCTGACCGGCAAGAACTTTCGCGCCCACGGCGCGGTACAGAAGACCGGTATCAAGATGGGCGAAACCGAAATGCGCGGCCACGGCTTTCGATACCGTTCCCTTGCCCGCTGCTGCGGGCCCGTCGATGGCAACCGTGAATACCCGCTCAGACATCGCGCGTGATATCCGCGCCAAGAGCCGCCATCAGCGGCTCGAAAATCGGGAAGGAGGTCGCGATCGGTCCGCCATCGTCAACCCGCACCGGCGCATTCGCCGCCATCCCGAGGATCAGGAACGACATGGCGATGCGGTGGTCCAGAAAACTTCGGCACAAACCGCCCCCCGGCACGGCGCCGTGGCCCGCGCCGGTCACTGTCCACCAGTCCGGCCCGTCCTCTACGGTGATCCCGTTCGCCCGCAGACCCTGCGCCATCGCTTCGATCCGGTCGCTTTCCTTGACGCGCAGCTCCTTGACGCCGCGCATGACGGTCTGTCCTGTCGCGAAGGCCGCAACCACGCTCAGGACGGGGTATTCGTCGATCATCGACGCTGCCCTTTCGGGGGGCACCTCGATCCCCTTCATGTCGGGGGAAAACCGCGCGCGCAGGTCTGCCACGGGTTCGCCGCCTTCCTCGCGCTCGTTCTCATAGGTCAGGTCGGCGCCCATCTCGCGCAGCGTCGTGAAAAGACCGGCTCGCGTGGGGTTCAGCCCGATCCCGGGGACCAGCACATCCGATCCGGGCACGACAAGCGCCGCACAGACCGGAAACGCCGCCGAAGACGGATCGCGCGGCACCTCAATGTGCTGTGGGGTCAGTTCCGGCTGGCCGGTCAGGGTGATCTCGCGCCCCGCGTCGGTGTCGCGCACGGAAATCTCTGCCCCGAACCCCGCCAGCATCCGTTCGGTATGGTCGCGGGTCGCCTCACGCTCGACCACAACGGTCTGGCCGGGCGCGTTCAGCCCCGCCAGCAAAACGGCGGATTTGACCTGCGCCGAAGGCACCGGCACGTCGTAGCGGACGGGCTGCGGGTCGCGTGCGCCCACCAGCGTCATCGGCAACCTGCCGCCGCTGCGTCCCACGGCCTGACAGCCGAACAGGGCCAGCGGATCGGTCACCCGCGCCATGGGCCGGCCATTCAGGCTGGCATCCCCCGAAAATGTCGCCGTGATCGGCTGGGTGGCCATCGCCCCCATGATCAACCGCACGCCGGTGCCGGAGTTGCCGCAATCGATTACCGTCGAAGGTTCGGCAAAGCCGCCGACACCGACGCCCTGTACCGACCAGCGCCCGCCGCCGTGGTCTGTCACCTCGGCCCCGAAATCGCGCATCGCCTGCGCGGTATCCAGAACATCCTGTCCTTCAAGAAGACCGGTGATCGTCGTTTCCCCGACGCACATCGCACCCAGGATCAGCGACCGGTGCGAGATCGACTTGTCCCCCGGCACATTCGCCGTGCCGGACAACGGACCGCAGGCCGATGATTTCATTGGAATCGGATCACCGTGACCTGACATGCGTATCCCCTTCAGCAATTCCACAGCGGTTCTAGCCGAGGCTCCCGCGCAGGTCCATGCCCGCCATCGCCTCCCGCGCCGCTTCTCTTCTGGCCATGAATACTCGGGGGGAAAAGACCGTCAGAGCGCGTCGCCGGCAACACGTTCAGCGGCATCGGTGCCTATACACGGCAAGCCCTCTCGCCGGTTGGCCTCCTGCGCTACGCGGCTTTCACCGCATACGCACGCAGTCCGCGTTTCACGTCCCGGCCATCGCGCGGGCCGGTCCACCGGATCAATGTCGTGGCGGTTCAGCACCGCTGCGGCATCACCCTAGTCACCGCTTCTTATGGCAAAAAGAAACGTCACCATCGCGAGGCCACGATACCGCTCAGCGCCCCAACAGCACTGTGAGCGAGGGTATGAAAAGGGGCATGCGGCTCAGAAAACCGCGAGACAATTGTACCCAAGCACGCTCCGCGAAGATCGCGTTCGAGAAAATCTAGGCCTTGCGGAAGGTCAGGTAATGCGGCGTGCGGCCCTCGCGCAGCGCCTTCATCTCGTAGCGCGTGGACTGCCAGTCCTCCCAGGGGGTGCGCCAGTCGGCGGGACGCTCTGCCAGCCATTCGAAGCCATGGCGCGGTACCTGCTCAAGCGTTTGCCGGACGTAATCCTCGATATCGGTGGCGATGCGCAGGATCGCGCCTTGTTTCATCACGCGGTTGAGCGGCGCGAGATGTTCGGGCGTGACGAAACGGCGCCGGTGGTGACGGGCCTTGGGCCATGGATCCGGGTAGAGCAGGAAGGCCCGCGCGATCGACGCTTCGGGGAGCACATCGAACAGATCGCGCGCGTCGCCGGGATGCACGCGGATATTGTCGACACCCGCCTTGCGGATCTTGCCCAGCAGCATGGCCACGCCGTTGATATAGGGTTCACAGCCGATGATCCCGACGTCAGGGTTGCCCTGCGCCTGATGGACCATATGCTCGCCCCCGCCAAAGCCGATTTCGAGCCAGCACTCACGCCCGCCCCACATCTCTTGCAGGTCCAGCGGCCTGCGGTCCGGGTTTGAATCCCAATCCACCGCTCCGGGGGAAAGGGCGGATAAATCCTCTGACAGGTAGGTCTCTTGCGACTGCTTGAGATTGTGGCCCTTGAGGCGGCCGTAAAAATTACGGCGGGGTCTTTGCGGTGTGCTCATGGGCGGGGCTTTACCGTCCCGCGCGCCGCGCCGCAATAACCTGTTGTTAACAGACCGGCGCATAGTCTGGCACGAAAGGAGTGCGAGATGAGCCTGTTCCAGACCCCGAGCCCGACACCGCGACAGGCCGCCGAAGGCCTGCCCGATATAGCCCGCGTGCTGGTCGTGGAGGACCAGCGCTTTGACCGGATGCGTATCCTGCGCATGTGCCGCGCGCTGGATCTCAGGACCGAATTGACCGAGGCATCGACCCTTGCGGGAATGGTGCAACAACTGGGCAGACAGCGCTTTGATCTGGTGCTGCTGGATTACCACCTTCCCGACGGGACCGGCCTGCAAGGTGTGGAAATGATCCGCGAGGATTTCATCAATCGCCATGCGGCGACCGTGATGATCACCGGCACCACCGAAACACGGATCGCGGGCGAAGCGTTGAAACTGGGGTTCAGTGACTACGTGACCAAGGAAGAACTCTCTGCCCGGACGCTGCGCCGGGCGATGATCTCGGCGTTGCAGAAATCGGGGCTGGTCACCGGGCTTGAGAGCACGGGCACAGCCATGCGCGAAACCCACGCCACGCTGCACCGGTTTTCACGGGAGTGTGCGGGAGAGATAAAGCCCATCGTAAGCCGCATGATGCGCCAGCTGCGCGAGATCAAGCACGGCCCGCCGGAAGCCTCGCGCAGCCGTGTGGAAGAGCTGGAGGCGTCTTGCGACCGGCTGTGGAGCTTCCTTGAGGATCTGCAAAACTTCGGAGACGTCGCCGCGCGACCATCCGTGCGTCCCCGGTCGCAAGCGCCGCGCCCGCCGTCTCCTTTCACGCGCCGGATGAACTGAGACAGAGCCGTGAGGTTTCGCCGCTGCGCATATTCGCTGGCGGGAACGCGCGAGGCGACAGCGGGATTGAGTTTAATGGCAAAATGGAGTTGCGGTCTCGCACTGTCGTAAACGCTGTGCAGTGGCGCAGGCGGCGGAGAGCGGGCCGCGCGACAGGCGCGAGGCAACCGGTGCTACGCGTCCGAAGCGCTTTAAGTGTAGCGACGTTGGGAAACGCGAAAGGGCCGCCCTTTCGACGACCCTTTTTGTTTTTCGGACATCGGGGGAAAGGCCTCAGACGGCGGCCTTGAGCTTTTCCGCGAGGTCGGTGCGTTCCCAGCTGAAGCCACCGTCGGCTTCGGGCGCGCGCCCGAAATGGCCGTAGGCGGCGGTGCGCGCGTAGATCGGTTTGTTCAGCTGCAGGTGCTCGCGGATGCCACGGGGGCTGAGATCCATGCAGGCGCGGATCGCGCGTTCGATTGCGTCCTCTTCCACTTGGCCCGTGCCGTAGGTATCGCAGTAGATCGACAGCGGCTTGCTGACCCCGATCGCGTAGCTGAGCTGGATCGAGCATTTGCTGGCCATGCCCGAGGCGACCACGTTCTTGGCCAGATAGCGCGCGGCGTAGGCCGCCGAGCGGTCCACCTTGGTCGGATCCTTGCCCGAAAACGCACCGCCCCCGTGCGGGGCCGCACCACCGTAGGTGTCCACGATAATCTTGCGCCCGGTCAGGCCCGCGTCCCCGTCGGGGCCACCGATCACGAAGGTCCCTGTCGGGTTGACCCACCATTCGGTGTCTTCGGTGATCCAGCCCTCGGGCAGGACTTCGCGGATATAGGGTTCGACGATATCGCGGATATCGGCGCTGGTCTGGCGTTCCTCGGCGTGCTGGGTAGACAGCACGATGGAGCTGACGCCAACCGGGCGCCCGTTCTCGTAGCGCACGGACAGCTGCGATTTCGCATCGGGGCGCAGCGTCGGTTCGGTGCCGTCCTTGCGCACCTCGGCAAGCCGGCGCAGGATCGCGTGGGCGTAGTGGATGGGCGCCGGCATCAGCTCAGGTGTTTCTTTGGTGGCAAAGCCGAACATGATGCCCTGATCGCCCGCGCCTTCCTCCTTGTCGCCGGCCGAATTCACGCCCTGCGCGATATGCGCGGATTGCTCGTGCAGCAGGTTGGTGATCTCGCAGGTGGCGTGGTGGAACTTCTCCTGCTCGTAGCCGATATCCTTGATGCAGGCGCGCGCGATATCCTCGATCCGGCCCATGTAATCGGCCAGCTTTTCGCGGTCGGACAGACCGACCTCGCCGCCGATGACAACACGGTTGGTGGTCGCGAATGTTTCCGCTGCCACGCGGGCCTCCGGTTCTTCGGCGAGGAAGGCATCGAGAACGGCGTCACTGATCCGGTCGCAGACCTTGTCAGGATGGCCCTCGGAAACCGATTCCGAGGTGAACACGTAGGATTGCCGGGTCATGAGATTGCTCCACTGAAATATCAAAGCGCCACGTCAGGAAGCCGTTGCGGCGCGCATTAGGGCTGCGTAAGCGGCTGCGCGCGAAGGGTCAATCCCCATTCTGAGGGTTTGTCTGACCGGAGGCCGCGCACAGGCGCAGGCTGCCCACCCCGAGCGAAAGCACCAGAAAGACGGCCAAAGGCAGATCGCCGGTGCGGCTGTAGAGCGTGGCGGGCAAGGGCGCGGGCAAGGCTGCGTCGATGAACCCCGCCTGCCCCAGCGGGATCTGGGCCCGCAGCCGCCCGTGCGGGTCGATCATGGCGGAGATACCGGTGTTGGCCGCGCGGACCACCGGCAGCCCCTGTTCGATGGCACGCATCCGCGTCTGGGCCAGATGCTGCTGAGGCCCGGCGTAGCGCCCGAACCACGCGTCATTCGTCGCGTGCAGGATATACTCGGCGCGACCGGAAGCCGCGCGCAGATCACGGGGAAACACCGCCTCGTAGCAGATCAGCGGCATTGCGCGCCCCAGCGGCCCCAGATCCAGAATGCGCGGCCCCGGCCCCGCGGAAAATCCCGCCCCGTGTTGCGGCGCGAGACCGTAGAAGCCGAAACGCGCAGCGAAACCGCCCATCGGCACGTATTCACCGAACGGGACCAGATGGTGCTTGTCGTAGGTTTGAGTCACGGCCCCGGCGCTGTCGAGCGAGACCAATGTGTTGAAATACCTCTGTCCCTCGGCCCTCTGCACGCCGAGCATGACCGGCACACCGCCTGCCGCTGCCGCGATTTCTTCCAGCACCGGGCCGGCGCGGTCGAGCCGCCACGGGATCGCCGTTTCGGGCCAGAGGATCGCGTCAGGGGCCGGTCCCGTGCTCGCGGCCGCCGTCAGGTCCAGTTGGCGGGCGTAGAAGACGGGGATCATATCGGGATCCCACTTGAGATGCTGCGCCGCGTTGGGCTGGATGATCCGCCATGTGAGGTCAGTCAGTTGCGCGGGGCCTGCAATCGGCGGTAGCCACAACACGACCCCGGCACCGACCGCGACAGCCAATCGCCCGGCAAGTGCGGCGACATGTCGCTTCGGTTCGGCCACGGCGACAGCGGCTGCAACGATCAGAAGGGTCAGCCCGTAGGGACCGACCCATGCCAGCGCCTGCCCCGCGACGCTATCGACGGTCGCCTGAGAGAACATCGCCCACGGAAACCCGGTAAAGATATAACCACGCAGCAGTTCGGCCGCAGGCAGGGTGAGGATCAGCGGCCATGTGCGGTGCGACATCCGCCGCGCGGCCCAGAAGGCGAGCGCCCAGAACAGCCCGCCCCCCGCCGCCATGAGCACCACCGCGAAAGGGGCCATCCATCCGTGCCGTGCGATATCGACCAGAAAGGGTGAAACGATCCAATGCAGCGAAACGGCGAAATATCCCGCCCCGAAGGCCCAGCCATAGAGCGTGGCCGCCTTGGCGCTGCGCGCCGACGCGTAGAACCAGAAGGCCCCCACCAGCGCCGCGAACATCACCAGCGGCATATCGAACGGGGCCTGACCGAATGCCGTCAGACCGCCGAGGGCCGCCGCGATCCCCAGCGCCCGGGCCCAGGCCCGTCGGCGTGCATTCATCACACGGACCCGTTCAGCCGCACGCGCAGACGCTTGATCCGTCGCGGATCGGCGTCGATCACCTCGAATTCGGGGCCATCGGGATGCACGACCACCTCGCCCCGCGCGGGAACGGTGCCCGACAGCATGAAGACAAGCCCGCCAAGGGTGTCGATCTCTTCCTCGTCCACGTCGTCGTGATCGGTCAGCGACTGGCCGATCATCTCTTCGAAATCGGCGAGCGGCGTTTTGGCAAGCGCAAGATACTGCCCCGGCTTTTCCTCGGTCCAGAGCTGGTCTTCGTCGACGTCGTGTTCGTCCTCGATCTGGCCGATAACCTGTTCGATCAGGTCCTCGATGGTCACCAGACCGTCGACACCACCGTATTCGTCGATCACCAGCGCCATGTGGCGGCGCTCGGCCTGCATCTTGGTCAGCAGAACCCCGATTGTCATCGACGGCGGCACATAGACCAGCGGGCGCAGCATCTCGGCAAGGTTGAAGTTGCGCGGCTTGCCGTTGAAGCCGTGGTTCAGCGCCAGATCCTTCAGGTGGGCCATCCCCACGGGCGTGTCGAGTGTTCCGTCATAGACCGGCAGACGGGTCATCCCGCTTTCCTTGAAGACCGCGACCAGTTCGTCCATGTCGGCGGTCACCGGCACGGCGACGATATCGGCCTTCGGGATCATCACGTCATCCACCCGCATCCGGCGCAGATTTCCCATGCCGGTCATACCCCGGTCGGGCGCCGTGATGACCCCGGAATAATCAGGGGTGTTGTCTGTGGGACTGAGTGCCTCGATCACACGGCTGAAAAAGCCGCTGCGCGTGCTGTCGTCGGTCTCTTGCGCAAGCAAGGTCGTGTCGGGGGAGGTCTGTGCCTGCGCGCCATGCGCCGCGCCAGAAGATCCGTCTGTGTCGCCCATTGGGTCCTGTCTTTGATGTGCCGCGATCCCGTCAGGAGGCGGCGTCCGTTAAACGTTCGTCATTATATGGGTCATCGACGCCCAGATTGCCAAGAATTTCGACCTCAAGACGCTCCATAAGCGCCGCATCGCCATCGGTTATGTGATCATACCCCAACAAATGCAGTGTTCCGTGAACGATAAGGTGCGTCAGGTGGTCCGCAAAGGGCTTGCCCGATTCGGTCGCCTCGCGCTGACAAGTCTGGAAACTCAGCGCGATATCGCCAAGTTCGATCATGCCATCGAACCCCTGTTGCGGCAACGGCGGAGCGGCCCCTGCCGCGACGGGCGCAAGCGGCTG
This sequence comes from Sulfitobacter sp. HNIBRBA3233, assembly GCF_040149665.1. NCBI lineage: Bacteria > Pseudomonadati > Pseudomonadota > Alphaproteobacteria > Rhodobacterales > Roseobacteraceae > Sulfitobacter > Sulfitobacter marinivivus. Next base: position 1,579,428 of record NZ_JBEFLP010000001.1, read on the forward strand.
GGCGGGCCAGCTCAGCACGTTGGTCGGCTGCGCCTTGCCGCGAAACTCGACGTTCAGCTCGGCGATGCGCGCGTCGTCGCAGCCCATCAGCGTGACTTCGCAGTCCTGCGGGTCGAGCCCCATGTGCTCAAGCGTGGCGGACACGGCGCGCGCGCCGAGAACCGGCAGCGCGACGCTCTCCCAGGCGGCATCCTCAAGCAGGATATCGAGCGTGTCCATCACGCGCTCACCCGTCCCGTCGGGTGTCGCGCTCGGCTTCGGCCTCGTAGGCTTCGATGATTGCCGCAACCAGCGGGTGGCGCACAACGTCCTTGGAGGTAAAATAGTTGAAGCTGATCTTGGGGATATGCTTCAGCAGGCGTTCGGCGTCCGCCAGCCCCGATGCCTGCCCGCGCGGCAGGTCGATCTGGGTCCGGTCCCCGGTGATGACCATGCGCGACCCCTCGCCCAGACGGGTCAGGAACATCTTCATCTGCATGGTCGTCGCGTTCTGCGCCTCGTCCAGCACCACGAAGGCATTGCTCAGCGTGCGCCCGCGCATGAACGCCAGTGGCGCAATCTCGATCGTCTTTTCCTCGCGCAGCTTCGCAAGCTGCTTGCCCGGCAGAAAATCGTTCAGCGCGTCGTAGAGCGGCTGCATGTAGGGATCGACCTTCTCGTCCTGCGTACCGGGCAGAAAGCCGAGCTTTTCACCCGCTTCCACGGCGGGGCGGCTGAGGATGATCTTGTCGACCTTGCCGGACAGAAACATCGACACGCCGACGGCAACCGCAAGATAGGTCTTGCCGGTTCCCGCGGGCCCGATGCCAAAGGCCATCTCGTGCTCGAACAGCGCCTGCACATAGGCCTTCTGCGCGGCGGTGCGCGGCTCGACCCGTTTCTTGCGGGTCTGGATCTCGATCCCGTGGTTGATCGGCATTTCGATCTGGTCGCCGTCGCGCACGCCCGTATCAACGGCGGAGTTGCCCATGCGCAGGATCATGTCCACATCCGCAGGCTCGACACTGCGCCCGCCTTCGAGACGCGCGTAAAGCGCGTTGAGGATGGCGGCGCCGCGCTCGGTCGCTCCGGCCTCGCCATGCAGGCTCAGCTGGTTGCCACGCCGCACGATCTGGATGCCCAGCGCCTTTTCCACGGCGGCAAGGTGCTGGTCGTAGGGACCGCACAGGTCGATCAGAAGACGATTGTCTGGCAGGTCGAGGACCTGAGCGGGGGCGGCGGTATCAGGAAGGGTCACGGCGTCGGATGCGGGCAAGAGCAGCTCCTTTCAGCGGGCTTGAAATACCAGATAGGATACGCAGTGGCCAAGGGCCAGAGGCGGGCAGACAAAAAGGGCCGGAGCGTTGCCCGCTCCGGCCCTTTCTGGATGGATGTGTATGACTGGATCAAGATCAGTTCGGATCCTTGACGTTCGATCCGCCCTTGAAGTCGCCGGCGGTATAGGTCGGTTGCGCCACGCCCGAGCAAACGGGCTTGCCGTATTTGTCGAGCCGCTGGGAAAGATACCCTTCGACGCCATCGTCGATGATCCAGTGGTCACAGCCGTTCGGATCGACCCAGATCCCCGCCTGAAGCTGGCTGAGATGTTTCTTGTCGAAGCCCCGGTCCACCGTCTTGTCCGCGGGATAACCGCCTCCGATGCCTTCGTAGTCGGCGCAGGCGGCCAGTCCGAGGGCGCAGGTGGCGAGCAGAATGATTTTTGCTTTTGTCACGATAACTTCCCTCAGCGGATGCAGATGATTTCGACGCGGCGGTTCTTGGCCATGCCGGCGGCGGTGTTGTTGGAGGCCGCGGGCTGGCGTTCGCCATAGCCGCGCACATCGGCGATCCGCGCTCCGGAGGCTTGCGCGACCTTGGCGACCGCATTGGCGCGGTTCAGCGACAGGCGCATGTTATAGGCGTCCGACGCGCGGCTGTCGGTGTGACCGGTAATGATATAGCTCAGCGCGTTGGCCTCGCGGAAGAAGTCGCGCAGACGCGCCTGGCCGGATTTCGACACCCGGTAGCTGTCGGTCGCAAAGAACTGGTCGGTGGGCATCACACCGCAGACGTTGCCACGGCGGCAGACAGGTATGCCCTGACGGCTTACGTGTGGCGTCATGTAGCCTTCGGCGCCGTCGTCCATGACCCAGTGCTCGCACCCGTCGGGATCGACCCAGATGGTCGGAATATACTGGCCCTTGTCGCGGCCCTGTTGTGATCTTGTCTGCGCGTCGGCGGCACCTGCCTGAAGGGCGACAGCCGCGACCAACGCGGCCCCCGCAACCCGACGCAGCGCGGTCAGAAGTGTGTGTGCCACAGCTCTCGTCCTCATGTTGTTCCACAAAGGGACGCAAGCGGCAAAATACGGACCGATCCAGCGCACCCTTACTTGTTGCAGGTTAGGCAACAATTGCCTCTGAGGAAAGAACAATGTGGCAGATATGGTGGGTGAAAACGACTTTAGCGCTAATTCCAGCGTCCGAAACCGCGAAAACACCCTCTGAGGTTGCGCGATGTCCTCCGCTCCGCCGAGAAGGGCCCGCACTGCTTCGCACGGCAACCCGCGCCCGCAGCCCTCAGCGCCTTTCGCGCGCCGTCAGGGAGTTTGTCATCGCCGCCGTGATCCGCACCGGCACCAGATCACCGATTGCAGCCGTTGCATCGTCGATATGCACCGCGTGGAGGTATTCGGATTTGCCGACCATCTGCCCTGCTTCGCGGCCCTTCTTTTCGACCAGAACGGTCAGATCCCGGCCCACCATCGATTGCTGGATCTCGCGCTGCTGGCGGGTGATCAGCGCCTGAAGCCGCTGCAACCGGTCATCGGCCTCGGCGGGATCGACCTGCGGGCGTTCTGCGGCGGGTGTGCCGGGCCGGGTGGAGTACTTGAAGCTGTAGGCATAGCCGTAGCGGATCTGCTCGACCAGATCGAGCGTCGCCTGGAAATCGGCCTCGGTCTCTTCCGGGAAGCCGACGATGAAATCGCCGGACATCACGATATCGGGGCGCGCGTCGCGGATGCGCTCGATCAGGCGCAGATAGCTTTCGGCGGTATGGCTGCGGTTCATCCGCTTGAGGATCCGGTCAGACCCCGACTGCACCGGCAGATGCAGGTAGGGCATCAGCTTGTCGGTGTCGGCATGGGCTGCGATCAGGTCGTCGTCCATGTCGTTCGGGTGCGAGGTGGTATAGCGGATCCGCTCCAACCCGTCGATTTTCGCCAGCGCCCGCACCAGTTGCGCGAGGGTCATTCCGCCGTGATAGGCATTCACGTTCTGCCCCAGCAGGGTGACTTCGCGCACCCCACGCTCGACCAGTTCGCGCGCTTCGGTCAGCACACGTTCGGCGGGGCGCGACACCTCGGCCCCGCGGGTGTAGGGCACCACGCAGAAGGCGCAGAACTTGTCGCAACCCTCCTGTACGGTCAGGAACGCCGCAGGCGCACGGCGGGCCGCCTGTCCGCGCCCCTTGAGATGGGCGAATTTGTCCTCCTCGGGGAAATCCGTATCCAGCGCACGGCCCCCGCCCTGCAGCACGGCCTCCATCGCGGGCAGCCGGTGATAGCTTTGCGGGCCGACCACCAGATCGACAGCGGGCTGGCGGCGCATGATCTCGGCGCCTTCGGCCTGCGCAACGCATCCCGCCACGCCGATCTTGAGATCAGGCTTCGCGGTCTTCAGCTTCTTCATGCGGCCCAGTTCGGAATACACCTTCTCGGCGGCTTTTTCGCGGATGTGGCAGGTGTTGAGCAGGATCATATCCGCATCCTCTGCCCGCTCGGTCAGCGCGTATCCCTCAAGGCTCTCGGCCATGCGTTCACTGTCGTAGACGTTCATCTGGCAGCCGTAGGTCTTGATGAAGAGCTTCTTTTGCGGGTCTGGCGAGGGGCGTGACATGGGCGGGTGCTCCGGAAAGGGGGCGGTAAAGGGGATGCGCTGCGCCTATCAGCGGCACGGCGATCTTGCAATGCACGCCGATTTAACCGATTCTGTCGGAAAACCGAACCCATGCAGGCACCCATGCGCTACGCTACGCTTGACTCATTCATCGCAGACCAGAAGACGGCCCTGAAAAAAGGCCCGATTGCCATGGTGTTCGTCGAGGACGATGTCGAGATCGATACCACCCTGCGGCACCATATCCAGTCCGGATTCAGGCACGTCATCGCCTTTATGCCCGCCCCTTTCGATCTGCCGCGCGACTTGCAGGCAACGGTTTTTCGCGTCGATTATGACACCTCGGCCGACGCGGCGACCCAGACAGCGGTCAACACGATGATCAAGGCCGTGCCGGGACAGTGGATGTATTACTGCTATAACGCGGAGTATCTGTTCTTCCCCTTCTGCGAGACACGCACGATCGGGGAAATGCTGGCCTTCCACACCGAAGAGCGGCGTGATGCCATGCTGACCTATATCGTGGATCTCTACGCCGACGATCTGGACCGGTATCCGGGCGCCGTTTCGCTGGACGCCGCACATCTGGACCGTTCAGGATATTACGCGCTGGCGCGCCCGGACGCAGACAAGCACGGCCACCCCAAGGAACGGCAGCTGGATTTTTTCGGCGGCCTGCGCTGGCGGTTCGAAGAACACGTCCCCCCTGCCCGCCGCAAGATCGACCGGATCGCCATTTTCCGCGCCCGCCCCGGGCTGGCGCTGCGCGACGATCACACCTTCTCGGACGAGGAATACAATACCTACGCCTGCCCGTGGCATCACAACATCACGGCGACAATCTGCTCTTTCCGGACGGCGAAAGCGCTGAAAAGCAATCCGGGCAGCCGGTATGATATCGACACCTTCACGTGGCACAATTCGGCCCCGTTCGAATGGCATTCCCGGCAATTGCTGGATCTGGGCCTGATGGAGCCCGGGCAATGGTTCTGACCTAACCGCCGGTGCCGCGATTGACCTTTACCCGGCTCTGCGGCAGCGCGTTGGCAGGTGGTGCGGACTGAACGGTCTCGCCGATCCCGATCTGCTCCAGCGCCTGCGGCGCGTGCGTTTCGGCCTCTGCCATCTCGACGTCCCTTTGCGGCGGCTCGCGCCCGGTGGCGGCGGATACGGCGGAAATCGCCACCTCCTCGACCGCGCTGCGAAAGGCTGGGTCAAGCCGCAGCAGCGCGACAAAGCACAATGCCAGCCCGAAACCGATGATCCGGCCGGCGATCCACGCCTTGCGGGCGCGCGACCTGCGGCTGATCAGCCGCTCCTCGCGGTATGTCTGTGCGAAACTCATGCCCGAACGTTGCACGCGAAAGCGGCGAAAGTGGGGCCCGCTCGGAAATACCGCTCGCACAGGAGCCATGCAGCGACTATCCCCGCCCCATGGATCAGGATTTCGAAATTTTCCTCGCGACGGTGCCGGGGCTGGAAGACATGCTCGCCGCCGAGGCCGCGGAGCGGGGCTTTGCCGATGTCGCAGCGGTTCCGGGCGGCGTGACCTGTCGGGGCGACTGGCCCGAGGTCTGGCGCGCGAACCTGCAACTGCGCGGCGCCACGCGGGTGCTGGCGCGGATCGGTGGCTTCATGGCCTTCCACCTTGCACAGCTGGACAAGCGCAGCCGCAAGTTTCCTTTTGCGGATATCCTGCGCACGGATGTTCCCCTGCGCGTTCAGGTCACCACCAAGGCATCCAAGATCTATCACGCCAAGGCCGCCCAGCAGCGTGTGGAAACCGCGCTGACCGACACCCATGGCCTGACCCTCGACCCCGAGGCGACGCTGGTCCTGAAGGTGCGGATCGACGACAATGCCGTGCAGTTCAGCATCGACACCTCGGGCGAGAGCCTGCACAAACGCGGCCACAAGCTCGCCGTTGGCAAGGCCCCGATGCGCGAGACGCTGGCCGCGCTGATGCTGCGGCGCGCGGGCTATACCGGTGCGGAGCCCCTGGTCGATCCGATGTGCGGGTCGGGCACCTTCCCCATCGAGGCGGCTGAAATGGCAGCCGGGCTCTGGCCCGGGCGCAGCCGCTCTTTCGCCTTCGAGAGCTTGGCAAGCTTCGACGCGGAGGCCTTTGCCGCGCTGAAATCGCAGATGCCCGAAGCCCCTGCCGGCGCCCTGCCGCTTTGCCATGGATCCGACCGCGACGCGGGCGCCATCAGGATGAGCACCGACAACGCCGAGCGCGCGGGCGTGGCGGACCTTGCGCGGTTCACGATGGCCCCCGCCAGCGATCTCGCACCGCCCGAAGGGCCCGCCGGGCTGGTTATCGTCAATCCCCCCTACGGCGCGCGCATCGGCAACAAGAAACCGCTTTACGCACTCTACGGCACCTTGGGCGAGACATTGAAGTCGCGGTTTTCGGGCTGGCGCGTGGCGCTGGTCACATCCGATCCGGCACTGGCGAAAACCACCGGGCTACCGTTCGGCCCGCAGGGTCCGGCCATTGCGCACGGCGGCCTTAAGGTCTGGCTGTGGCAAACGGGCCCTCTGCGCTGAACATACGCCATTGCCGCCCCCGCGACGCGCGGGGACGGGGCAACGCCCGCTCACACCAGGTTTCTCAGAGGTTCTCGGCCTGCGGCATCCCGAGAATATGGTACCCGCCGTCGATGTGGATGATCTCTCCGGTCGTGCAGGCGCCCGCGTCAGAGGCCAGCCACACAGCAGTGCCGCCCACGGCTTCCAGCGTGGCGTTGGCGCGCAGGGGCGCGTTCATGTCGGTGTGCTTGTAGGTCTTGCGCGCACCGCCGATGGCAGCACCGGCGAGCGTCTTCATCGGACCGGGGCTGAGCGCGTTGACGCGGATGCCTTCGGGGCCCAGATCGTTCGCCAGATAGCGCGTCGCACTTTCAAGCGCGGCTTTTGCCACGCCCATGACGTTATAGTTCGGCACGACCTTGTTGGACCCCTGGTAGGTCAGCGTCATCAAGGTGCCACCCTTCTCGACCATCAGCGGGTGGGCGCGGCGCGCCACTTCGATAAAGCTGTAGGCCGAGATATCCATGGAATGCTTGAAGTTCGCACGGCTTGTGTTCAGGAATCGCCCCGTCAGTTCGGACTTGTCGGAGAACGCGATTGCGTGGACGACGAAATCGATGCTGTCCCACCGTTTGCCCAACGCGTCGAACGCCGCATCAAGCGACGCATCGTCGGTGACATCCACATCGACCATGAAATCCGATCCGACGCTCTGCGCCAGAGGCTCAAGCCGCTTGCCGAAGGCTTCGCCCTGGTAGGTAAAGGCCAGCTCGGCCCCCGCTTCGGCCATGGCCTTTGCAATGCCCCACGCGATGGAGCGTTCGTTCGCAACGCCCATGATCAGGCCGCGTTTTCCGTCCAGTAATCCCGTCATCCCAACTGATCCTTACGCCTTGTACTTCGAAAGGATCATCGACCCGTTCGTCCCGCCGAACCCGAAAGAGTTCGTCATCACACTATCCAGCCCCGCGTCTTCAACCAGTGCGGTCGCGATCTCTTCGGCGGCCAGCCGGTCGTCCAGCGTCTCGACGTTGATCGAAGGCGCGATGAAGTCGCGGTCCAGCATCAGCAGGCAGAAGATCGCCTCCAGCGCGCCGGCAGCGCCCTGCGCATGGCCGGTCATGGACTTGGTCGAACTGACCGGCGGGGTGCTGCCCTGCCCGAAGACGCGGCGCACCGCCTCAATCTCGCCGACGTCACCGACGGGCGTGGAGGTGCCGTGCGCGTTGATATAGCTGACCTTGCGGCCTTCGGGCAGCGTTTCGAGCGCGAGGCGCATCGCGCGCTCGCCGCCCTCGCCCGAGGGTGCAACCATGTCGTGACCGTCGGATGTGGCCGCGTATCCGGTAACCTCGGCGTAGATTTTCGCACCGCGCGCCAGCGCATGTTCGAGGTCTTCCAGCACGACTATCCCGCCGCCGCCCGAGATCACGAACCCGTCGCGGTCCTGATCGAACGCCCGGCTCGCCCGCTGTGGCGTGTGGTTGTATTTGCTGCTCATCGCGCCCATCGCGTCGAACAGGCACGACAGCGTCCAGTCCAGCTCCTCGCCGCCACCGGCGAACATCACATCCTGTTTGCCCAGCATGATCTGTTCGGCCGCGTTGCCGATACAGTGCAGCGACGTAGAACAGGCAGAGGTGATGGAATAGTTGATGCCCTTGATCTTGAACGCCGTGGAGAGGTTCGCACTGACGGTGGACGACATGCATTTCGGTACGGCGAAGGGGCCGATGCGTTTTGTGGCACCCGTCTTTTCGACCGTATCGTGCGCGGCTTTCATCGACGATGTGGACGGGCCACCCGATCCTGCGACCAGACCGGTGCGCGGGTTCGATACCGCGTCCTCGCCAAGGCCGGCATCGGCGATCGCCTGCTCCATCGCGATATAGGCATAGGCCGCCCCCGGCCCCATGAAACGCAGCGTGCGCTTGTCGATATGCTCGGCCACGTCGATCTTCAGCGTGCCGGCGATCTGGCTGCGAAACCCGTGCTCGGCCATTTCCGGCGATGCCTCGATCCCGCTTTTCCCGGCCTTGAGGGAGGCGGTGACCTCGCTTGCATTGTTCCCGATGGACGAGACGATTCCCAATCCTGTGACCACGACACGGCGCATGGGCAGCTCTCCCTATGATTTGATACCCTTCTTAGGCCACCGCGCCGCGCGGGCGCAAGGCGGTAACCCCGCGCTGGCGCTAACGGTTTGTCAGCAAAGTCTCAACCCTTTTGCAATCAAGCGCTGCCATAACGCACGCACCCCAACCGCACGCCCCGACAGAAGGGCGCGGGACTGACAGGGCCTCCCCACCCCAGACGGAGCCCCGCATGATCACAGGCAGAACGACATCCGGCAACGACCGCATCACAGGAGACCCCGCCGCGAACCGGCTTGAAGGCGACGACGGCAACGACACGCTGATCGGCGGAGGCGGTGCCGACACGCTGGTGGGCGGCAACGGCGACGATGTGCTTGTCGTGCGCGGTGGCGCCGGCACCACGGGTCTGCGCGGCGGTGACGGTGACGATTTCCTGTCGGCCACCCTGCTCGGGTCCGGGCAGGTGCATATGTTCGGCATGGCAGGCAACGACACGTTGGAGATTGACCTGACGAAAAACCCGAACGTCTTTCGCAACGGCAAACAGGTCAGCTACATGGGCCACCACGTCTATGGCGGGGAAGGCGCGGACACTTTCGCCTTCATCAATCCGGGTGCTGCGCGCGGCACGATCATCGGGCGCATCGACGATCTGAACATCAGCGAGGACCGGATCACTCTGGACGGACGTCCGGTCAACCTTGCGCGCCCGCCGGCGAGCGTGAAGATTTTCGAGTTCAGGGACCAGCAATGGATGAAGATCGGGCAGAACGCCTATTACGCGCTGGAAGGTGCGCGCGACGGCGGGGAGGAACGGCATTTCCTCGATTTCCCCGATCTGACGGCGATGCTGGCAGCCAGCCGTGGGCCCGAAGTCGCCTTTATCGACCAGAAGAACGAGGTGCCCGAGCCGATGATGAGCGCGCTCAGCGCCAGCTTCCGCCGCGCCAGCATCAAGACCGGCAATGACGACGATTTCGAAGGGGGGCCGACGGCGGATGCCGTGTTCGACACCCGCGTTCGCAGCGGGTCCCTGCCCCGCGACCTGACCGACAACCGGTTCGAAGGCGGCGGTGGCGACGATCTGATCAATGCCGGAAAGGGCAACGACACGATGCGCGGCGGCGACGGGAACGACAGCCTCGCCGGGGGGCAGGACACGGATTTCCTCTACGGCGATGGCGGCAACGACTTCCTGTTCGGTGGCAGCGAAACCGACATTCTTGTCGGGGGCTACGGCAACGACGTGCTCGAAGGGGGCACTGGCGACGACGCGTTGCGCGGGGATGCTGGCGACGATGTGCTGCGCGGCGGTGCCGGCCGTGACCACCTCAGCGGCGGTGACGGCGACGACAGGCTGGGCGGCGGCGAAAACGGCGATACCCTATTCGGTGACGGCGGGCACGATACGGTCTACGGCGACGACGGCAGCGACTTTGTGCGGGGCGGAAGCGGACGCGACCTGCTCTGGGGCGGCGACGGCGATGACCGGATGGACGGAGACGGGTGGAGCGACCGACTGTTCGGACAGGGCGGCGACGATGTGCTCAGCGGCGGTCAGGGCGAGGACACGATCGACGGCGGGCGCGGCGGCGACTGGATCAGCGGCGGACCCGACCGCGACCGCGTCTTCGGCGGCTCGGGCACCGACACTTTTGCCTTCGCCCCCGGCCATCTGGCCGACTGGGACGATCTTGAGGGCGGCACCTATGCCCGCCTGCGCGACCTCGACCGGATCGAGGATTTCGTGATCGGGACAGACCGGATCGTGCTGTCGGGGTTTGCGGGCACCGACGGTCTGTCTGACCTGCGCGGGTTTTCGGTGAGGGTGGACGACACAGACTACATTCAGGTGATCCTGCGCGCCACGAACCACCAGCTGCTGGTCCATCTGGAAGGGGGCGGTGACTGGTCCGATCTGCACACGCAGGATCATTTCGCCTTCGGCTGATCCATGGCCCACGACCTGCCTGCGGCACCTTTTGTCGCGGCCCGAAACGAGCGGAACTTCTCTCGGCTACGGCGTGTTGGTTTGGTGAACCAAATGCGAGGAGCCTACCCCCATGGGAACGATTACAACGAAAAATCCAGCCACCGAAGAAACACTGAAATCCTACGACCTGATGTCGACAGAAACGGCCATTTCCGAAGTCGAAGCCTGCCATCAGGCCTTTCTGGAGTGGCGCAAGACAACTCACGAGGAACGCGGCACCCACTGTCGCAACATCGCGAAGGTCCTGCGCGAACACAAGGAAGAGCTGGCCAAGCTGATGACCAGCGAGGTCGGCAAGCTGTACAAGGACGGCCTGACCGAAGTCGAACTCTGCGCGCGCATTTTTGAATACAGCGCCGATCACGGCCCCGAGGCACTGGCCGACGAAGAGCGCACCCATTCCGGCGGCAAGAAACGCGGTATCGTCACGTACCAGCCCATCGGCGTGATCTATTCGATCCAGCCGTGGAACTTCCCCCTCTACCAGCCCGTGCGCGTGCTGGCGGCGAACCTGATGGCGGGCAACGGCTGTGTCCTGAAGCACGCCGAAATCTGCACCGGCAGCGGCATCCGCCTGCGGGAACTGTGCATCGAGGCGGGTCTGCCCGAGGATATCTTCAAGGTCATCGTGATCGATCACGACACCTCCGACAAGCTGATCGAGCACAAGCTGGTGCGCGGCGTGACCATGACAGGATCGGACCGTGCGGGTCGCCAGATCGGTGCAGCCGCCGCCAAGGCGCTGAAAAAGACCGTGCTCGAGCTCGGCTCGAACGACGCCTACCTTGTCCTCGACGACGCCGACATCGAAACGGCTGTGAAATTCTCCACCATGGGCCGGCTCTATAACAACGGTCAGACCTGTGTGTCGGCGAAACGCTTTGTGGTGACGGACAAGAACTACGACGCCTTCGTTGACGCCTACGTCAAGGCGATGGCCGACATCCCGATGGGCGACCCGATGGACGACGACACCAAGCTTGGCCCCCTGTCGAGCCAGGACCAGTTCGAGACCGTCCGCGATCAGGTCGAGGAAAGTGTCAAGAACGGCGCAAAAGTCCTCTGCGGCGGTGAAGTGCCGGACCGCATCGGTGCCTACTATCCCGCGACCGTCCTCGGTGACGTGACGCCCGGAATGCCCGCCTACGACGACGAAATCTTTGGCCCGGTCGCAGCCGTGATCCGCGCCAAGGACGACCGTGACGCCATGCGGATTGCCAACGACAGCCGCTATGGCCTGGGTGGCGGGATCTTCTGCACCGATGAAGACCACGCAATCCAGCTCGCCCGAGAAGAATTCGACACCGGCATGATCCGGATCAACTCTTTCGGTGCGGCCGATCCCAATATGCCCTTCGGCGGCGTGAAGGATTCGGGCTACGGCCGTGAACACGGCGGCTTTGGGATGAAGGAATTCATCAACGCCAAGGCAGTGTTCCTGCCAAGCTGACGCTCTACCGGAGGGCAGATCCTTGCCCTCCGTCACCCTCCCCCGAAGGAGAATTACCGTGAAAATGAATGTACTTGTCGCGGGCGCGACCGGCAAAACCGGTCGCCTGCTTACACGCGAACTAATCGAACAGGGCGCACACCCTGTGGCACTCGTCCGCGAGAGTTCCGACACAAGCGTTCTGCCCGACGATACAGACACACTTCTGGGCGATCTCGCCAATCTGCAGGACGATGTCTGCGCGGGCATGGATGTTGTGATTTTTGCCGCGGGCAGCGGTGGGGACACCGATGCCGAGATGACCGACAAGATCGACCGCGACGGCGCGCGAACCCTTATGGATCTTGCCGAAAAGGCGGGTGTTGCCCGTTTCGTGATGCTGAGCTCGGTAGGGGCCGATGCCCCACCCCCGGACCACGAACTGGCGCATTACCTGCAGGCCAAACACGATGCGGACGAGCACCTCAAGCAGCGTGATATGCCCTATGCCATCATACGTCCCGTGGCCCTGACGGACGGGCCGAAAACCGGTCAGGTCCGGCTGGGCGACAGTGTGGACAAAAGCGCCAAGGCGCATCGTGCGGATGTCGCCGCCGTCCTTGCCAAAGCCGCTGTGACGGGCAGATACGATGGCAAGGCGCTGGACATGCAAACCGCCTGACGGAACAGCGGGCGCCGATGCAACGCGTAGGCGCCCAGTGCGAACACGGCTTTCCCCGCGCTCAAGCCCGACAATGACGACGCCCGCCCGTCAGGTATCGAAAATCAAAAAGGGACGACCGGTCCGCTGCCGGTCGCCCCTTTTGCTTTCAGAACCGGACAGACGTCCTGCCTGTTCAGCTTTCGCTCAGCGCGACTTTCATATCCTTGACCGCATAGATCTGCTCGCCGTCCGCTTCGACGATGCCGTCGGCCACGCCCATGGTCAGGCGGCGCGTCTGGATCGCCTTGGTAAAGTCGATCTTGTAGGTCAGCATCTTGCGCTCGGGGCGCACCATGCCCGTCAGCTTCACCTCGCCCACGCCCAGCGCATAGCCACGCCCCTGCCAGCCGCGCCAGCCAAGGTTGAAGCCCGTAAGCTGCCACAGACCGTCCAGCCCCAGACAGCCGGGCATGATCGGATTGCCGGGGAAATGGCATTCGAAGAACCACAGGTCCGGCGAAATATCGAATTCGGCGACGATATGGCCCTTGCCGTGGGCACCGCCGTCGGAGGACACATCGGTGATGCGGTCCATCATCAGCATCGGTGGCGCGGGAAGCTGTGCGTTGCCGGGGCCGAAAAGCTCTCCGCGCGCACATTTCAAAAGATCGTCCTTGTCGAAATACGTTGGATAGTCTGACATCGGTGCGCTTTCTGTTTGGTTATCGCGAAGGATCGAACGCTCCTAGCATCGCAAAACCCGTCGGGGCAAGAGGCGCGCATCTGACGCCGTCAGGGCGTTGCGACATGGTCCAACCCGCTTTTACGGGGAAATCGTTTGAAACCCATGCCCCTCAGCCCCTATATTGAGGCAACTACGCAAAGAGGACGCCCATGGCCGACACGCATGTAGATCACGGAACCGAATGGCTTGCCCGGGCAGGGCTGCGCCCGACGCGTCAGCGCGTCACGCTGGCGCAACTGCTCGTCGGCGACGGTCGGCACCGCCATGTCACCGCTGAAAGCCTCTTCGACGCGGCCAAGGATCGCGGCGATCAGGTTTCGCTTGCCACGGTCTATAACACCCTGCGCGCCTTTTGCGATGCCGGTCTGTTGCAAGAGGTGACCGTCGACGGTTCGCGCAGCTATTTCGACACCAATACCCACGACCACCCCCATTTCTTCTGGGAGGACGAGGGGCGGCTTTCGGATGCCCCTTCCGACCAGCTGGTGATCGCGCAATTGCCGGACGTGCCCGAAGGGGCCGAAATTGCCTCTGTCGATGTGGTCATCCGGCTGCGCAAGAAAACCTGATTGATCCGCTGGCCGGGGCCGACGACAACGCTGGCGGACCGGGTGACGAAGCGTAGCTGATCCGTGATTTGCCTGCCGGTCATGCGAAACGCCTCCACCGGAGCCACGGGGGGAACTTAGCCCCATCCCAAGCATGACCGAACGACAGGGCCGGCCAAACGGGCCCGCTCTTTGACGGCTAATGCAGCTGGCAGCGCATTCCCGAATTCGAAAAGGTAAGCCGCCCCCCCCTGCCACCGATCTGGTGCAGCCGAGCGCAGCTTTTTCACGACCAAGCTCTGGTTGAGAAGCCGGGAGCACGATTGGCGCAAGGCGCCGGAAAGCAAAAAGGCCCGACCGCTTACGCGGCCGGGCCTTTTTTAAAAACTGTTCAGTTTCACCGCTCAGGCAGCGTCGACCTTGACCAGCTCGATGTCAAAGGTCAGGTCCTTGCCCGCCAGTGGGTGGTTCGCATCCAGCGTCACGGACGCCTCGTCGACGTCGACCACGGTGACCGGCATCGCCTGCCCGTCCGGTGTCTGCATTTGCAGCTGCGTGCCGATCTCCAGCGGGATATCCGCAGGGATACCCTCACGCGGGACCGCCTGACGCATTTCGGGATTGACCTGACCGTAGGCTTCGTCGGCCACGATGTTCACGGTCTTCTTCTCGCCCTCGGCCATGCCGGGGATCGCGGTGTCGAGACCCGGGATGATCTGGCCGGACCCGACAACGAACTGCAAAGGCTCGCGGCCTTCGGAGCTGTCGAATGTTGTACCATCGGCCAGAGTGCCGGTGTAATGCAGTTGCACGGTGTCGCCTGACTTCACTTCAGTCATGTGTCGTCTCCAATCTGTAGGGGGATTTGATGGAGGAGGCCGCGTGTCTGCGCGGGTGCTCCTTTGCTCGCGCGTATTGTTTCAACTCATCCGACCTGCGGCAACCCCCTTTTCGGCCTTTTCCACCGGCGCGCACCGTGCCAGTCTGCGACAAAACTGCACATCGGAGGCGAAATGCCCATTACAACCTGTATTTTCGATGCCTACGGCACGCTTTTCGACGTCGCCGCCGCCGCCAGACAGGCCGCATCGGAACCCGATTTCAGTGCCATTGCCGAGGATTGGCCGCAACTGGCCGACCATTGGCGGCTCAAGCAGTTGCAATACAGCTGGCTGCGCGCTGTCACGGATGCCCATTGCGATTTCTGGCGCGTGACCCAGGATGGCCTGGACTGGGCACTGGAAAAGACCGGCCACCACGGCAACGGCGCGCTGCGCGACCGTCTGCTCCAGCTTTACTGGGAGCTCGGGGCCTACCCGGAAGTCCCCGAAATGCTGGAAACGCTGAAATCGGCGGGTCTGAACACCGCGATCCTGTCCAACGGGTCGCCCGCCATGCTGCAGGGCGCGGTCAAATCGGCGGGCATCGAAGGGACGCTGGACGCGCTGTTGTCGGTCGAGAGCGTCGGCATCTTCAAACCCGATGCCCGTGTCTACGACCTTGTGGGCGCCGAATTCGGCTGCGCGCGTGACGAGGTTCTGTTCGTGTCGTCCAACGGCTGGGATGCCGCCGCCGCGACCGGCTACGGCTTTACCACCGCGTGGGTCAATCGCGGGCAGGATCCGGTGGACCGGCTGCCCTGGACCCCCGCGCACACGCTTGCCGATCTCACCGGTATCCCCAAACTCGCAGGAGCCTGAATGCCCCGTTTCACCACATCAGACGGTCTCGACCTCTATTACGAGGACGACAAGGCCGATGGCATCCCGATCCTGTGCCTTGCGGGCCTGACCCGAACCACCGAGGATTTCGATTACGTCACCCCCCATCTGGCGGGCTGCCGCGTGATCAAGATGGACTACCGAGGGCGCGGGCAGTCCGATTTCGATCCTGACTGGAAGAATTACATCCTGCCGGTCGAATGTCGCGACGTGCTCGAACTTCTGGCGCATCTGGACCTCGACAAGGTTGCGATCCTCGGCACCTCGCGCGGCGGGCTCAACGCGATGGGGCTGGCCGCAGGTGCAAAGGACCGCCTGCTCGGGGTGGCCCTGAACGATGTGGGGCCGGTGATCGAACCCGGCTTTGTCGCCTTCCTGAAGGAATATATCGGGCGCAACCCCGCCTCCCGCACGATCGAAGAGGCGGCCGCCGCCATGCGCCATGTCTTCGTGGGCTTCGACGACGTGCCTGATGAGCGTTGGCTGGCCGAGGCGCGCAAACAATACCGCCAGACCGACGCGGGGCTCGAGATCACATACGATCCGCACCTGCGCGATGCCACGCTGGCGATGGCCGATCAGGAAATAGACCTCTGGCCCTATTTCGACGCGCTTGACGGGCTGCCGCTGGCGCTGATCTGGGGCGAAAATTCCGCCCTGCTGGCCGAAGGAACGGTAAAGCTGATGCAGGACCGCCACCCCGACATGATTACCGCAAGAGTTCCGGGGCGCGGTCACGTTCCGTTTCTGGACGAGCCGCAAGCGGTTGCGGCTCTGCACGACTGGATCGAGGCCATGAAATGAACATCGACATGATCCGCGCGGCAGCGGGACGTCTGAAGGGCCATGCCCGGCGCACGCCCATGCTGAATTCGCCCTTTCTGGACGAGATCGCGGGCCGGCGCGTCTGGGTCAAACCCGAATGCTTGCAACACACCGGCAGTTTCAAGTTCCGCGGCGCCTATGCGGCGCTTTCCGCGCTGGAGCCGACCGTCCGCGCGCGCGGTGTGATCGCCTTTTCCTCGGGCAACCATGCGCAAGGCGTGGCCTATGCGGCGCGGCTGCACAATGTTTCGTCGGTCATCGTCATGCCCTCGGACGCGCCTGCGCTCAAGATCGCCAATACCCGCGCCTTCGGGGCCGAGGTGGTGCTCTACGACCGCGCGGGCGAGAGCCGCGAAGAGATCGGCGCGCGGTTGAGCGCCGAGCGTGGCCTGACCCTGATCAGACCGTTCGACGAACCCGAAGTCATCGCGGGTCAGGGAACCTGCGGTCTGGAGATCGCCGAGGACGCGGCAGCGCTCGGGATCGATCAGGCGGATGTGATCGTCTGTTGCGGCGGCGGCGGTCTCACCTCCGGGATCGCGCTGGCGCTCGAGGCCGAAGCCCCCGGCCTGCGGGTGCGCCCCGCCGAACCCCAAGGTTTCGAGGACGTGGCCCGATCGCTCGCCTCCGGCGAGATCCAGCGCAACGCGCGCACCTCGGGCAACATCTGCGACGCGATCATCACCCCCCAGCCCGGCGATCTGACCTTTCCGATCCTGAAGCGCCTGTGTGGCCCGGGCCTTGCCGTGACCGAGGACGAGGCGCTGGACGCGATGGCGCAGGCCTTCCTGCGGCTCAAGGTTGTGGCTGAACCGGGCGGCGCTGTCGCGCTGGCCGCAGCCCTGTCGCGCAGCCAGGAGATCGCGGGCGACAACGTGATCGTCACAATCTCTGGCGGGAACGTGGATCCCGACATCTTCGCCCGCGCCCTTGCCCGTCTCTAGGGCGCCATTGTTTCCGATCCCATCCCGCACCCAAAGGAGCCGCGCATGAAACTCTTCGATACCGGTGATGTCCGCATCCACTACCGCGTCGATGGTCCCGACGACGCACCGCCCGTGGTCTTTGCCAATTCGCTGGGCACCGACATGCGCCTTTGGGATCCGATCCTGCCGCACCTGCCCGCCGGACTGCGCATCATCCGCTGGGACAAGCGCGGCCATGGCCTGTCGAGCGTGCCCAAAGCGCCCTACACAATGGGATCGCTCATCACCGATTGCGAACGGCTTCTGGACCATCTGGGCGTGCGCGACTGTGTCTTCGTCGGGCTGTCCATTGGCGGCATGATCGCGCAGGGGCTTGCCGTCAAACGGCTCGACATGATCCGCGCTGTCGTGCTCAGCAACACCGCCGCCAAGATCGGCAACCCCGACCTATGGGCCGAGCGCATCGCGCAGGTCCAGCAACACGGCATCGAACACCTCGCGGATGCGGTGATGGAGCGCTGGTTTTCCAAACAGTTCCGCGCCAAGCCCGAGCTTGAGCTTTGGCGCAACATGCTGGTCCAGCAGGCCGCCGACGGGTACGCGGGCTGCTCGGCGGCGATTTCGGGGACGGATTTCTATACGCCCACCAGCGGGTTGCGCCTGCCCGCGCTGGGCATCGCGGGGGACGAGGACGGATCGACGCCTCCCGATCTGGTCCGCGAGACGATGGAGCTGATCCCCGCGTCCAAGTTCCACCTTATCCGCCGCGCGGGCCACCTGCCCTGCGTGGAACACCCACAGGAATTCGCCAGCGTCATCGGCGATTTTCTCAAGAGCGTCGGTCACGTCTGACCGCAAATCCGCCCCCCGAAGAAAGCTTTCCCCATGGCCGCATCCGTTTTTGACAGCCCGCTTTACAGCCGCCTCTTCCCAAGCGGGGAGGCAGGGCGGCTTTTTTCCGACAGTGCCGCCGTACGGGCCATGCTGATCGTGGAAGGCGCGTTGGCGCGGGCTCAGGCGGCGCAGGGCACCATCCCCGAAATCAGCGCCGCCGCCATCCACCGCGCGAGCCTCGAAATCGCGATCGACCCCGGCGCGATTGCGCAGGCGACCGGCGAAAACGGCGTCAGCGTGCCGGGTCTGGTCGCGGCCTTCCGGTCCGAGATGAACGCCCCCGAACACGCGCAATACGTCCACTGGGGCGCGACCAGCCAGGACATCATCGACACCGGTCTGATGCTGCGCCTGCGGCAGTTGCTGAGCCTGCTGGAAAGCGATTTGCGCACCGTGGTGCAGCATCTGGCCCGACAGGCCGAAGATCACGCGACAACCCTCATGGCCGCACGGACCTACGGCCAGCACGCAACCCCGACAAGCTGGGGCGCCGTGGTGGCAAGCTGGGGACAGCCGCTGGTCGACCTGCTCGAAGCGCTGCCGCAGCTTCGGTCCGGCGCGTTGCTGGTGTCGCTCAGCGGGGCGGCTGGCACTGCCGCGGAACTGGGTGCGGACCCGGCGGCGACCCGCGCGGCGCTGGCCGAGGGGCTGGGCCTGGGCGATCCGGGGCGCAGCTGGCACACCGATCGCGGGCCGCTTCTGCGGATTGCCGACTGGCTGGCGCAGGTATCGGCGGTGATGGCGCAGATGGGCGCCACGCTGATCGAACTGGCCGCCTCCGATCTGGGCGAGGTGCGTCTGGGCGCCGCCGGCGCATCATCGACCATGCCGCAAAAGCAAAATCCCGTGGGACCGAGCGTTCTTCAGGCGCTGGGGCACCACGCGACCGCGATGCGCGCCGCGCTGGGCCCCGCGACGCAGCACCTGCACCAGCGCGACGGGGCCGCGTGGTTTACCGAATGGATGGTCCTGCCGCAACTCTGCCTTGGGACCGCGTCAGCGCTGGAGGTTGCGAAACACCTGACCGAAGGGCTGGCCCCCGATCCCGCGCGTATGGCCGACACGCTCGCGCGCAGCGGTGGCATGATTCACGCCGAAGCGCTGAGCTTTGCGCTGACCTCCACCCTGCCACGCCCCGAAGCCCAGAGGGTTACCAAGGCGCTGTGCCGTGCCGCACAGGAACAAGGTGCCCCGCTGGAGACGCTGGCCCGTGCCGAATATCCCGACCTTCCGGAAGGGCTTTTCGATCCCGCCCGCGCACTGGGCGAGGCCCCGGTCGAGGCCCGCGCCTTCGCGTCCCGTGCCCGCGCTCTGTGACGGCGACTGACGAAGACAGGCCCGACCCGCATCGTCTGCCGGTCATCTTCATCCTGCTGACCGTCATGATCGATGCCATGGGGATCGGGTTGATCGTGCCTGTTATGCCCGATCTCATCCGCGACGTGGGCGGCGGCACATTGGCCGAAGCGGCGATCTGGGGCGGCATCCTGTCGACGACCTTTGCGGTGATGCAGTTCCTTTTCGGCCCCGTGGTGGGCGGGGTGTCGGACAGCTACGGGCGCAGGCCGGTCTTGCTGGTGGCTCTGGTGGTCATGGCGCTCGACTATGTCCTGATGGCGGTGGCCAGTACGCTCTGGCTGTTGCTGCTGGGGCGCGTGATCGGCGGCATCACAGCAGCGACACAGTCCACCGCGACGGCCTATATGGCCGATATCTCGCGCCCCGAAGAACGCGCGGCGCGCTTTGGCCTCGTGGGGGCGGCCTTTGGCGCGGGCTTCGTGCTGGGCCCCCTGCTGGGCGGGCTGGTGGCCGAACTGGGCACCCGCGCGCCGTTCTGGCTGGCGGCGGCACTGGCCCTGTCGAATGCCGCCTTCGGCTGGCTGGTCCTGCACGAGACCGTGACCGACAGCATCAGACGCCCCTTCAGCTGGGCCCGGTCGAACCCGCTGGGGGCGCTGAAAAGCCTCGGGCGTTTGCCGGGGCTGCGCACCCTCCTGCTGGTCTATTTCATCTACTACGTCCAATTCGCCGTCTATCCCGCGGTCTGGTCCTATTTTGGCATCGCCCGTTTTGACTGGACGCCGGCCACGATCGGCCTGTCACTGGCCCTGTTCGGGATGATGATGGCGGTCATTCAGGGCGGGCTGATCCGCCCCGTGCTCGCGGCGTTGGGCGAGCGTGGCACGGTCATCGCCGGTCATGGCTTCAGCATCGTCAGCCTTGCGGCCATCGCGGTGATCCCCTCGGGTCTGTGGGTCCTGATCCTGACGCCGCTGGCGGCCTTCGGCGGCATCATCCCGCCCGCGTTGCAAGGCATGATGTCGGCCCGTGTGGGGGATGACGCGCAGGGGGAATTGCAGGGCGCGCTCACGTCGGCGTCCGCCCTCGCGATGATCCTGTCGCCGCTTGTGATGACCTGGACTTTCGCCCGTTTCACGGAAACCGGCGCGCCGGTCTACCTGCCGGGCGCCCCTTTCCTGCTGGCGGCCGCGCTCAGTATCGCGGGGCTGGGCGTGGTGCTGGGCACCGCGCGCCGCCGCGCCTGACGTTACGTCAGCGACAGCACCCTGACCGGCCAGGGGAAAAGGGGTTGCCGGGGGCGCGGAACTGCGCAACCCTCGGCGAAACTCACCATTCCGACGGGACTATATCGTATGAAAACCATCAAGGCCGCTGTCTGTCACAGCTTCGGCGATCCGCTCAAGATCGAAGACATCCAGATCCGTGCGCCACAGGCGGGCGAAGTCGAAGTGACCCTTGATGCGGTGGCGATCTGCCATTCCGACATCTCTTTTGCCGAAGGGGCCTGGGGCGGATCGCTGCCCGCTGTCTACGGGCACGAGGCCGCGGGCCGTGTAAGCGCCGTGGGCGACGGGGTGAACGGGCTGAGCGAGGGCGACAGCGTGGTGGTCACGCTCATCCGGTCCTGCGGCACCTGCCCGTCCTGCGCGGGCGGCGCGCCCACCCTGTGCGAGACGCCATATGACGGTGACAAGGGCCCGATCAAGACCGCCGACGGGGGCAAGCTGCACCAGGCGATGGCCTGCGGTGCATTTGCCGAGGCGGTGGTCGTGGACCAGCGGCAGGTGGTCAAGATCGGCGAGGATATCCCCAAGGCGTCGGCCGCGCTGATTGCCTGCGGCGTGATCACGGGGGTCGGTGCAGTGGTGAACGCGGCCGGTCTGCGCGCGGGTCAGGACGTTGTCGTGATCGGCGCGGGCGGTGTCGGGCTGAATGCGATCCAAGGGGCGCGGATCGCGGGCGCGCGGCGCATCGTCGCCGTGGACATGAGCGAGGAAAAGCTCGCCGTCGCCAAGGAATTCGGTGCGACCGACGGCATCCTCGCCTCGGAGGCGAAGCCGTGGTCGCAGGCAAAGCGCGCGATGGGGCGCGGGGCAGATGCCGTGATCGTCACCGTGGGGGCGATCCCCGCCTATGACACAGCGCCACGCTATCTTGCCTACGGCGGCCGCGTCATCATGGTCGGCATGCCCCACTCCGGCGATACCTCGACCTATGAGCCGGTGGTCATGGCCGCCGTCGGCCAGGGCATGATCGGATCGAAGATGGGCGACGTGGTGATCCAGCGCGATATCCCGTGGATGGTCGATCTCTACGGCCAGGGCCGGTTGAAGCTGGACGAGCTGATTTCGGGCACGTGGGAGCTGGGGCAGATCAACGACGCCATTGCCGACACCAAGACCGGCAGCGCGCGCCGCAACGTGATCCTGTTCGACCGGTAGCACCCCACGCCGCCGGGGTCGTTCGCGGCTCCGGCAGGATTGAGTTTACTGGCAAAATGGAGATACCGGCGCGCCCGGGCCGGCAGAGTGGTGCCGTGACGCGATCTGCGCCGGAGGTCTGCGAGAGGACGCAAGAACGATGAAACTGCAAGATCTCAAAATTATCGTAACCGCGCCGCCTGCACCGGGATGGGGAGGGCGATACTGGATTCTGGTGAAGCTGACCACCGCCTGCGGGATCACCGGATGGGGGGAATGCTATGCCGCGTCGGTGGGGCCCGTAGCGATGCGGGCCGTGATCGAGGACGTATTCGCCCGCCACATGGCCGGGGAAAATCCCGAAAACATCGAGTTGATGTTCCGTCGCGCCTATTCCTCGGGTTTCACCCAGCGGCCCGACCTGACGGTGATGGGGGCGTTTTCTGGGCTTGAAATCGCGTGCTGGGACATCCTTGGCAAAGCGCGTGAGCGTCCGGTGTGGGCAATGCTGGGCGGATGCATGAACGAACGTATCCGCGCCTATACCTATCTCTATCCCCTGCCGCAGCACGATCTGGATGCGTTCTGGACCTCTGCGGACATGGCTGCCGAGGCAGCGCTCGACGCGGTTGAGCGTGGCTATACCGCGATCAAATTCGATCCCGCGGGCCCCTATACCCTGCGCGGCGGGCATATGCCGGGCATGCGCGACATCAGCCAGTCTGTGGCCTTCTGCCGAGCGATACGCGACGCGGTGGGCGACCGGGCGGATCTGCTGTTCGGCACCCACGGGCAGTTCACCACGGCAGGCGCGATCCGGCTGGGGCAGGCTCTGGAGCCCTTTGCGCCGCTCTGGTACGAGGAGCCAATTCCGCCGGACGCGGTCGAGGAGATGGCGAAAGTCGCGCGCGCCGTGCGCATCCCCATAGCCACCGGCGAACGGCTGACCACCAAGGCGGAGTTCGCCCCGGTTCTGCGCGCGGGGGCGGCCACGATCCTGCAACCCGCACTGGGACGTGCGGGCGGCATCTGGGAGGTCAAGAAGATCGCCGCAATGGCCGAGGTGTATAACGCGCAGATGGCACCGCATCTCTACGCGGGCCCCGTTGAATGGGCCGCCAACCTGCATCTGGCCGCCAGTATCCCTAACCTGCTGATGGCCGAAACCATCGAAACCCCGTTCCATGACGGGCTGATCAAGGGCAGCATCCGCGTCGAGGACGGGTTCGTGGCTGCACCGCAGGCGCCGGGTCTGGGGATCGAGGTGGACGAGGAGCTCGCGCGGGCGCATCCCTACGCGGGCGATGGCCTTCACCTCGAGATGCAGGAAGCACCCTGCAACTACGTGGAAGGCAACAGTTTCGAAGGCGGCGCGCCCGCGCCGCGCGACTGACCCTTACAGAAGCGGGTCGGTCTTGGCCGGGTGCAGCGCGCCCAGCGCCTCGAAATGCGCGGCCTTCAGCGCAACGTCATCGGCGGCGGTGTTGTTGGGCGCAACCTGGCTGAGGACCTGCACCAGCACCCCGCCCTGCGCGGCATAGCTGTGCAGGATGCGGGTGGCCTGTTTGGCACCGCGCACCGTGTAGATCAGCGTCCCGAAGGGCGCGCCGCCGATGCTGCGACTGTCGAGATCGACAAATTCGAACGAGCGACCGCCCGCATCCGCCTGTGCATCCACCATCTCGATGATGCGCGCCTCGATGGTATGCCGGCTTGCGTTGGTGGTGTTCTTTTCCGCCAGAATCTTCGACACGAAGCCGCTGTGGTGCAGCCAGTAGCTCACTCCTTTGCGCGTGCCTGCGTCGATGCGGTCGAAATCCTCTCCGGCGCAGAAGGTCACACCGGCGCCGGCGCGGGTGCAGGGTGTATCGCCGTCCTCCGCCACGACCGGTGTCGAAAGACAGAGCATGGCACATAGGCACAAAAATCTTGCTGACACGGGAACTCCTTTCGTTGCTCGAACGTTATTTTATCCTTGCAAAGAATGTCTGAATGACAAAACGCGAAATCACTCTGCCGGCGACCTTGCACAGAGCTGCCTGAAAATGATGCGAAAATGCGGCAGTCGGGTTGGTGCCACGCGGCCTCTGCAGGGTCGCCACCCTGTCAGGCGCTGGACGCAGGGGAGCCTTGCGCGGGGCGCGTGGAACGCCAGCCGCCCCGAAGCGTTGTGAGACAGACTGTAACACCACGCAAGAGGCCAGAGCCAATGACATCTACCCCTTCCCTGTTCACCCCGATCAATATGGGCGACCTGACCCTACCGAACCGAGTGCTGATGGCGCCGCTGACGCGCAATCGCGCCAATGCCGACGGCACACCGGCGGCGATGGCCAAAACATATTACGCCCAACGCGCCACAGCGGGGATGATCCTGACGGAAGCCACGCAGATCTCACCGATGGGTAAGGGATATCTTGATACGCCCGGCATCTATAACGATGCGCAGGTCGAGGGCTGGCGCGAGATTACCGATACCGTTCACGCACATGGTGGACGGATCTATTGCCAGCTGTGGCACGTCGGGCGGATCAGCCACGTGTCGCTGTTGCCCGATGGCGCGCAGCCGGTTTCATCGACGGACAAGGCGGCAAACGCCCAGACCTTCACCGCGAACGGGTTCGAGGACTGCTCCAAACCCGTGGCGCTGGATGCCGACGGAATAGCCGCGACTGTCGCGGATTACGCCAAGGCCGCACAGGCCGCACGGGATGCGGGTTTCGACGGGATCGAGGTGCACGCCGCGAATGGTTACCTGCTCGACCAATTCCTGCAGGACGGTGTCAACGACCGGACCGACGCTTATGGCGGCACTGTCCAGAACCGGATGCGTTTCCTCGAAGAAGTTCTGGATGCCGTCAGCGACGTCTTCCCGACATCGCGTATCGGTGTGCGCCTGTCGCCGCTGGGCGAGGCAAACGATATGTCCGACAGTGATCCGGAAACCCATTTCGCCGAAATCTACAAAATGCTCGACGCCCGCAATCTGGCCTATCTGCATGTGGTCGAGAAATTCCCCGGCAATGATGGCGCGCGCGATGTTATCCGCGCGCTGCGCCCCAACTACAGCGGGTTCTACATCAGCAACGGCGGCTATGATGCGGAAAAGGCGCGCAAGGCACTGGACGAAGGCCACGCCCATGCGGTGACGTTCGGCCGGCCCTTCATCGCCAATCCGGACCTGCCCGAACGGTTCCGCCGCGGTGCGGCGCTGAATGATCCCGATCCGGACACCTTTTATGGCGGAGACGAAAAAGGATATACGGATTACCCGTTCCTGCCCGACGACCCGGCCTGAAGCCTTAAAAAGATGCTGCCGGGGGTCCAAGCGGCGCCCGGCGGCACGCAGTATTTCAGGATTGAACGAATCAAGCCTGACAATATGAATTCCCGCATAAATTGAATAACATCTTAAATTCCCGCAGGAATTGAATTTTTGATACCCGCATCCTTCCCGAGGGGGCCGGAAACGCATTGTTTCCTGAACTAGAAAACCATTTATTTCAGATTGCTAGACAACATTCGGCCCAATTGGTGCCACATTCTCGACAAATTTGATCGTGACGCAGAATACGATCTTTATTAACCTTTCTTTATCTCACGGCTGGGTCCGAAACGGATACAGCGCCATCCGCGAATGGTCGTTGGGTGGAGATGGATAAAAGGGAAAATACGATGATTTCGCGTCTTACATTTACAACAAGCACATTCGCCGTTTTGGCGTTGACCGCCGGCGCAGCATTTGCCGACACCAACCAAGCACATCTGAAGCAAACGCAGACTGGCACGGGTGCAGGTACGAACTCCGCACTGGTTGTCCAGAGCGGTTCGGACAACGAAGCAGGTTCGGCAACTCAGAACATGAAGCAGACCGCTTCCAGCAATTCGAACAACGATTTGAACATCCTTCAGTCGGGGAACAACAACGATATCGGCTTGAACGGCTTCTCGCAGCTGTCGCAGTACGCTTCGTCTCCGAACGGTAACACCGCTGACATCGAACAGCAGTCCAATGACAACGTTGTTGGCAAGGTCGAACAGAAAAACCGCTTTGGTGGCGCCGTGGGCGCGACAGGCAACGCCCTGACGATCCTGCAAACCGGCGGTGACGACAACGTCATTACCTCTGTCTCGCAGGACAAGCACAAGGGCGGCGGCGGCAACACAGCCGACATCACGATGACGGGCGCAAGCAACACGATCTCGTCCGTCGTTCAGGCTGTGACAGGCGGCGTGCAGGGCAACAACATGACTGTGACGATCTCCGGCGGTGACAACGGCCGTGGAACGCTTTCCGGCTTTGCCGCTTTGAGCGGCGCGGAAACCAGCACGCTCAAACAGGGCTTCAAGGACGTTAATAACGGCAACGCGGCTAAGGGCAACAACTCCCTCACGCTGGATATTTCGGGTGGCTCGAACCAGTTCGGCGTGACGCAACAAGGCGTCAACAACACCGTCGGCACACTGTCGATCACCGGCGACAGCAACCAGCTGGGCATATA
This sequence comes from Sulfitobacter sp. HNIBRBA3233, assembly GCF_040149665.1. Lineage (NCBI taxonomy): Bacteria > Pseudomonadati > Pseudomonadota > Alphaproteobacteria > Rhodobacterales > Roseobacteraceae > Sulfitobacter > Sulfitobacter marinivivus. The sequence goes on from NZ_JBEFLP010000001.1 coordinate 1,605,903, forward strand.
TCAGGACGGCGACGCGAACAGCGTTGATCTTGCTGTCCTCGGCGGAGCCTTCAACAATGTCGGCGTAACGCAGGGCGGAACGAACTACTCCGACATCTCGATCGTGGGCAACAGCAACCAGGCATCAATCACCCAATCCGGTCTTAACGGCGATGGCACAGACGGGTTTGGTGTGGAACTGTCGATCAACGGCGATTTCAACGGTACGGGTACCTTCAGCGGCTACGCGGCCGGTTCTTTGCTGGTGAATGGCACGATCGACCAGTCAGGCAACAACAACCTGTTCACTGCGTCAATCACTGACGACGGCAACATGTTCGCCGGCTTGCAGTTTGGTGATGACAACACCGCCAACATCACTGTCGCCGGGAATACAAACCAGTTTGCGGTTTCTCAGGTCGGCAACACGAACGTTGCGAACCTGGCGCAGACAGGCAACAACAACAACGCCTTCATTAATCAGTAAGCCTCGCGCTTGACTGTTACGAACTGGGCCGCCCTTCGGGGCGGCCCTTTTCCGTTCGGGTCTGGCCCTTGCGGTCTGCACGTTCCGGTGCAACGGCGACAGGGTTTTCCGCCTCCCCATCACACCCCCCATGAAAACAAAAAATCCCGCGCACAGATCGGTGCGCGGGATTGTTCGTCACGACAGATGCGGCTGTGTCTTAAAAGAACGCCTGCAGGCCGGTCTGGGCACGGCCGAGGATCAGCGCGTGCACATCGTGCGTGCCCTCGTAGGTGTTCACCGTCTCGAGGTTCATCATGTGGCGGATGACCTGGAACTCACCCGAGATGCCGTTGCCGCCGTGCATGTCACGAGCGTGGCGCGCGATCTCCAGCGCCTTGCCACAATTGTTCCGCTTGACGATCGACACCATTTCGGGCGCGGCATTGGCCTGATCCATCAGACGGCCCACCTGCAACGATGCCTGAAGGCCCAGCGTGATTTCTGTCATCATGTCGGCCAGTTTCTTCTGGAACAGCTGCGTCTGCGCCAGTGGCTTGTTGAACTGGTGACGGTCCAGACCGTACTGGCGCGCAGCGTGCCAGCAGAACTCGGCCGAGCCCATGACGCCCCAGCTGATGCCGTAGCGCGCGCGGTTCAGACAGCCGAACGGACCTTTCAGACCCTGCACATTCGGCAGCAGTGCCTCTTCGCCAACCTCGACGCCGTCCATGACGATTTCGCCCGTGATCGACGCGCGCAACGACAGCTTGTTGCCCACCTTCGGCGCGCTCAGACCCTTCATGCCTTTTTCGAGGATAAAGCCGCGGATCTTGCCGCCGTGCTCTTCCGACTTGGCCCAGACCACGAAGACATCCGCGATCGGTGCGTTCGAAATCCACATCTTCGATCCGGTGATCTTATAGCCGTTCGCGGTTTTCTCGGCGCGGGTTTTCATTCCTGCGGGGTCGGAGCCGGCATCGGGTTCGGTCAGGCCGAAACAGCCGATGAATTCACCGCTCGCCAGCTTGGGCAGGTATTTCTTGCGCTGCGCCTCGGAGCCGTATGCGTAGATCGGATACATGACCAAGGACGACTGCACCGACATCATCGAACGGTAGCCACTGTCCACACGCTCGACCTCGCGCGCGACAAGACCGTAGGAGACATAGCTGCCACCCAGCCCGCCGTATTCCTCGGGGACCGTAACGCCCAGAAGGCCCATCTCGCCCATCTCGCGGAAGATCGACGGATCGGTTTCTTCGTTCTCATAGGCCTTGATGACGCGCGGCTGGAGCTTTTCCTGCGCGTAGGATTTCGCGGATTCCATGATCATCCGCTCGTCTTCTTCCAGCTGGTCGTTCAGACGCAGCGGGTCGGACCATTCGAATGCCGCCATGTCGGGGGCATCTTTTGCTTTCAAAATAGGGGCTTCGGCGTTCATGGTAGTTCCTTTCACGCTGATTACGGTTTGGATTGACGTCTTTATTGCATTTTTCGCGGGAAAATTCTAACGATGCTTGATCCTCAACATATGAGTTTATGTAATACATGATCGCGCCGCGTCGATACCTTCCGTCGGTTTCCGCCCTTCTCGCCTTCGAGGCTTGCGCGCGTCTGGGGTCGGCCACGCAGGCCGCGACCGAGCTTTCGCTCACGCAATCCGCGATCAGCCGCCAGATCAAGACGCTGGAGGAACAGCTGGGCGTCGAGCTGATGGCACGGCAGGGGCGCCAGCTGGTCCTGACGCAAGTCGGACAGGATTACGTAAGAGAAGTCCGCGAGGTGCTGGGCAGGCTCGCGCAGGCCTCCATCAACGCGCGGACGGACCGGCAGTCAGGCGTGCTGACGCTGGCAATCCTGCCGGCATTCGGGATGCATTGGCTGGCGCCCCGGCTGTCTGGTTTTTCCGCCGCCCACCCCGAAGTCACCGTGAATCTTTCGACGCGCCTGCGGCCGTTTTCGCTGGGCCCCTCGCCTTTCGATGCGGCGATCCATTTCGGCCACGAAGACTGGCCCGGCGTGCACTACATGCCGCTTTTGCCCGAAATCGTCGTGCCGGTCTGCGCGCCGGACCTTCACGGTGCGCCCTTTGATGACCCCGCGGCGATGCTCGCGCATCCGCTCTTGCATCTAGAAACCCGCCCGCGCGCATGGGCGCGATGGCTGGAGGCCGTCGGCCACGCGGACGCGCCGCCGCACGGCATGATGTTCGACCAGTTCGCCACGATGGCGCAGGCGGCGATGCACGGGCTGGGCATCGCGCTGTTGCCGACCTTCGTTGCCGATCCCTACCTGAAAAGCGGCCAGCTCAAGCTGGCATCGGACAAGACAAACGAAAGCATCGGCAGTTACTTCCTTGTCTGGCCCGACGACCGCCCCGCGCCCCGCGCCCTGCGCGCGTTTTGCGAATGGCTGGAGACGCAGGCAAAAAGCGTTCAGTGACGCTCAGATTGCTAAAATTTTGCCTTGATTGTCAAAATTCGGCCACATTCATACTCTAGAAACGTCTTTCAGTGACCGGGTGGGGCCGACACGAAGGAGCATCAAATGCTTAACACATATCGCGCGCGCGCAGCTTTTGCGGCCGCCTTTCTGACCTGCGCGGCCGGTCCGGCCGTATCCGAAAACTTCGACATCCTCATGATGGAGAACGCGTTCTTCCCGGAAGTAACCTTTGTCCAGCCGGGTGACACCGTCACATTCGTGAACATGTCCGGCCTGCCGCGCAACATCGCGGCCACGGACAAAAGCTGGGACACCGAAAACATCATGGACGGCGGGAGCCTCACGGTCACCGTCAGCAGCGAGATGTCCAGCGAATTCAAACTCTCCGTCAAAGGCGCCGCCAATGACGACAGCGGCACTGCCGTGGGTCATGGTGAAGAAGGTGCCCTGACGGATGACAACCTGACACTCTCCGGCGACGAAGCCGCAACCGCGGAAAGCGCGGCTGCAGTTGTTATCGGCAAGCTTGATTTCACCGCGCCCACTATTGTCGCGGCTGACTGACGGCCACCCGCTCTTTTCGTGATCTTTCCCGGCGCTGCCCCCCACGCAGTCGCCGGGATTGCGCGTGGCGCGCGACCTAGCTTTCGGGATCGAAGGGCTCGATCAGTTCGGGCCCCGAGGCGCGGTTGGAATTTACCGCGCGGTCCACGCGGTGCCAGCGCAGCGCGTCTTCCGGCGCTGCCCGCATCAGTCTGGCGGCCCCCTTCCCGGCCTCCCCCAGCCAAAGCCCGCAGTCTTTTTGCTCGACGATCACCGGCATGCGGTGGTGGATTTCCTGCATCGCGTCATTCGCCGCCGTGGTCAGGATCGCCACGGTATGCCACGTCTCGCCGGTTTTCGGATCCGTCCACGCCTGCCAGAGCCCGGCGAAAGCCAGCGGCGCGCCATCCTCGCGGGTGATATACCACGGGTCGCGCCCACCCTCGCTGTCCTTGGTCCATTCGTAGAACCCGCTTGCCACGACCAGAACGCGCCGGTCGTGGACCGCTGACTTGAATGCCGGTTTTTCCAGCACGGTTTCCGCACGCGCGTTGATCAAGAGCGGGCCGTCGTTGGGTTTCGTGTACCAGTGCGGAATGAGCCCCCAGCGCATCGGCTCCAACCGGCGGGCGCGATCGGCACCGCCACTGACAACAGCCACCTGCGTTGTCGGACACACGTTGTAGTCGGGCGTCTGCGGCAGGTCGTTCGACGGTGCTGCGTCAAAGACATGCGCCATCGCGTCGATCGGCACCGTCACGGCCATACGTCCACACATCTCCAGTCCCTCCGCCCGTTTGCCAAGGGGATGGTAGCGGGCTGCGCCTTTACCGCAAGGCGCGGCGGCCTGCGTCGCGCAATCGGACCGCCCCGCCGCTGCGGGCCAGTCATCCTGACGCTGTTGCGGGCCCATGAAAAAGGCGCGCGCGGGTTTCCCTGCGCGCGCCTGCATTGCGCGGCTCTTTTGGCCGGTGATTATTTCACCGTGATGCGGCCATCGGTATAGGGCTTGTAGGGCGCGTTCGCGGCCAGATACTCCGCCGTGACATCCGCCAGATCGGGGCCGAAGTCGTAGGGGTTCATCGCGGTCTTGAACATCGCATAGCCGTCGCCACCGTTGCGCACGTAGTTATTGGACACCACGCCGTAAGTTGCCTCGGGATCAATTGGCTCGCCGCCGATCATCACGTCGGACACGCGCGATCCGGGTTCTGCGCTCGCATCGAAGGCATAGCTCATGCCCGCAACCTGCGGGAAACGGCCCGCGCCTTCCTCGATCTGGCTGACGCCGTTCTCAAGCGCCTCGATCAGGGTCGATCCCTTCACCTCGAAGGTCGACAGCGTGTTCTGGAACGGAAGAACCGTCAGCACCTCGCCCATGGTGACCTCTCCCGCGTCGATGGACGCACGGATGCCGCCACCGTTCTGGATAGCGACCTGAATGCCCTGATCGGCGACACGCGCCAGCATGGCGTCGGCGATGAGATTGCCCATCGTGCATTCCTGCGCGCGGCAGACTTCGCGGTCCCCGCTGATCGCTTCTTCGGTTTCCGCCACGACGCGGTTGCGGATCTCTTCCAGCGGTGCCGCCATTTCGGCGATACGCTCGACCGTCGCTTCGTCTTCGGCGACCGAGGCGTCGATCAGGATCGGCTCGCCCACGGCTTCGGTGATGTTACCGTCGTCGTCGAAAGTGACGTTCAATTCGCCCAGATATTTCCCGTAGGCATAGGCCTGAACGATAGCCGTGTTTCCGACCATCGTCGGATAGGGGCCTTCGGCGCGATCGCTGGTGTTGCTCAGCAGGGTGTTGGAGTGGCCACCCACGATCACATCGACGCCAGTCGTGTTGGCCGCGACTTCCTGATCGACGGCATAGGACGAGTGGCTGAGCACGATGATCTTGTTCACCCCGTCGGCGGTCAGCTTGTCGACCTCGGCCTGAACGGCAGCGACGGGATCGGAGAAGGTGATGTTGTCGCCGGGGGCCGCGAGCTCGTCGGTATCCTCGGGCGTCAGGCCGATAAGGCCGATCCGTTCACCGCCGCGTTCGATCACGGTGGATTTTTGCAGCTTGTCGGCCAGCAGCGGCTCGGCGCTGACATCGGCGTTCGACATCAGGATCGGGAATTCGATCGCCGCCATGAACGATGCAAGCACTTCGGGCCCGTCGTCAAATTCGTGGTTGCCCACGGTCATGCCGTCATAGCCGAGCTTGTTCATCATCTCGGCGGCCATGGCCCCCTTGTAGTAGTTGTAGAACAGCGTGCCCTGAAACTGGTCTCCGCCGTCCACGAGGATCGCGTTGTTGGTGCGCGATTGCGCGTCCTTGATCGCTGTCACCAGACGCGCGGTCCCGCCGAAACATTCGCCTGCGGTGTTGTCCTCGGCGCCGCATGGACCGTCGTATTTGCTGATCGGCTCGAATCGTGCGTGAAAATCGTTGGTGTGCAGGATGGTCAGTTTGTATTCGGCACTGGCCATTCCCGCACTCAGGCCAAGAACGGCCGCGCTGAGAAGGAATCGTTTCATTATCGGGTCTCCCGTTGGGTTTCTGACGGTATCAAAGCCTGCCACCGGCTGCCTGTCAAAGCGGATGTGCGGCCCCCGCCACCTCCCGCAGCGTCACCCCTGCCGATCTGCGCAAAGCCGGGGCACTTGACCCTCAGGGCGCGAAAAGCCATTCAGGGAAGCATGCATATCTTCAAGATTTTCCGCGCTGCCGAATGGCAGGCGCTGCGCGCCAACGGCGAAACCGCCGGGGCGCCGATCGATGTGGCCGACGGCTACGTTCACTTCTCTACTGCGACGCAGGCGGCGGAAACCGCCGCCAAGCATTTCGCCGCAGAGGACGACCTGTTCCTGCTGGCGGTCGAGACGGACACCCTGGGCGATGACCTGAAATGGGAACCCTCCCGCGGCGACGCGCTGTTCCCGCATCTCTACCGCAACCTGCGGCTGGCCGATGTGATCTGGGCGCAGCCGCTGCCGCTGGTGGACGGCAAACACCAGTTCCCCGCCGGGCTAGAGGAGGCCGCAGAGTGACCGGATATGTAGACACAGACCGCGCGCAGTTCGAGATCTTCAAATCCCTGCCCCGCGATACACCGATCGAAATGCTCAACCTCGTGCAATTCAACGATCTGGCCAACTATCCGGGCGACCACGAGCGGGCCCGCGACGGGCTGACCGGGGCGCAGGCCTACGCGCTTTACGGCCAACACAGTGGTCCGGTCCTGAAAAAGGTCGGAGGAGAGATCATCTGGCGCGGCGGTTTCGACGTCACGCTGATCGGTGATCCGTCCGAACAGTGGGACGCGATGTTCATCGCCCGCTACCCCACCGCAGGAGCGTTTCTGGCCATGGTCACCGACCCGGATTACAAGAAGGCGGTTGTCCACCGCACCGCCTCCATCAAGAATTCGCGGCTGATCCGTGCCCGTGGGCTGCCGCCGCAGGATATCTTTGCGTGAGCGCGCTTCTGGAGGCTATGGGCCTGAGCCTTCTGCGCCAGATTGATCCCGAAACCGCCCATGGCCTTGCGATCCGTGCCTTGCAGGCGGGGCTCGGGCCGAAAACCGGTCCGGTGACCTCGGCGCGTCTGCGCACAAACGTCGCCGGGATCGAGCTGCCCAATCCCGTCGGCCTCGCGGCGGGATTCGACAAGAACGCGCAGGCGGTCACGCCGCTTGGCGCGGCGGGTTTCGGATTTATCGAGGTGGGTGCGGCGACGCCCCGCGCGCAGGCAGGCAATCCGCGCCCGCGGCTGTTCCGGCTGTCCGACGACCGCGCCGCGATCAACCGCTTCGGGTTCAACAACGAAGGCATGGACGCCATCGTCGCGCGTCTGGCGCGCTCCTCCTGCCAGATACCCGTTGGTCTGAACCTCGGGGCCAACAAGGACAGCGCCGACCGCGCGGGCGACTTTGCCCGCGTGATGGAAGCGGCCCGCGACCACGTCGATTTCGCCACCGTCAACGTCTCCTCCCCCAACACCGAGAAACTGCGCGATCTTCAGGGCAAGGCCGCGCTGTCGGCGCTGCTCGATGGTGTGATGGCCGCGCGCGGGACAACGCCGGTCTTTCTGAAAATAGCGCCCGATCTGACCGTTGCAGAGATCACCGAGATCGCCGAGGTTGCGCAGGACGCGGGGGTCGCGGCAATCGTTGCGACCAATACGACACTCAGCCGCGAGGGGCTGCGATCTGCGCAGCGCGAACAGGCAGGCGGGCTGTCCGGTGCGCCGCTTTTCGAACGCTCGACGCGGGTGCTGGCGCGGCTGTCGTCCTGCAGCGATCTGCCGTTGATCGGCGTGGGCGGTATCGCCAGCGCGCAGGACGCTTACGCCAAGATCTGCGCGGGCGCCTCGGCGGTGCAGCTTTATACCGCGCTGGTTTATGGCGGGATGCGCATGGTGCCAAAAATCGCCCACGAGCTTGACGCCTTGCTGGCGCGGGACGGTTTTGCGACCGTTGCGGATGCGGTCGGCAGCCGCCGCGACGACTGGCTCTAGGCCGCCGCGCGCTCGAGCGAGGGATACCGCAGGCCCAGCGTGATGCCCCGCGCGATGAAGGCGATAAGCATCGCCAGCCACAGACCGTGGTTGCCCAGAGGCGGCAGCAACAGCGCCACCGCGACCGCATAGATGACAAAGGACAGGGCCATCATGTCGCGCATGTCGCGGCTGCGGGTCGCGCCCACGAATATCCCGTCGAGCATGAAGGCCGCGCAAGCCAGCACCGGCAGGCCCACCAGATAGGGCAGATAGATCCGCGCCGCGTCACGCACGGGCTCGGAGGTGGTCATCAGGTCGATGATCGCTCCGCCGCCTAGCGCATAGGCAAGCGACAGAAGCCCGGCAGACGCCATTCCCCACCCCGATGCCAAAAGGGCCGCGCGCCGCAGCCGCACCGGATCGCGCTGTCCCGTGGCCTTGCCCACCAGCGCCTCGGCCGAAAAGGCAAACCCGTCGAGGGCGAAGCTGGCGATCATCAGGAACTGCAAAAGCAGCTGATTGGCGGCGAGGGTCACATCGCCCTGCCCCGCACCGAAAAACATGAAGCTGACAAAGATGGCCTCCAGCAGCAGCGACCGGATCAGGATGTCCGAGTTCACCCGCATCATCCGTACCCAGCGCGCCCCGTCAAAAACCTGGACCCAATCGCGCCATGCGGGCGCGGCAAAGGCCGCCCGGCAGAACCAGAGTCCCAGCGCCAACCCGCTCCATTCCGCAAGAAACGTGGCAAAGGCCACGCCGCCCACGCCCCAGCCCAGCCCGATCACGAACCACAGATCGAGCACGATATTCAGCCCGTTCATCCACAGTTGCAGAACCAGAACCGCGCGGGTGCGTTCCGCCGCGATCAGCCAGCCGGTGATACCGTAAAGCGCGATCGCAGCGGGAGCCGACCAGACGCGGATGGTCATGTACTGGCGTGCCAGCACCTCGACTTCGGCGCTGGCGGGCGAAACCCGGAACGCAGCCCAGAAAAGCGCCGACTGGAGCGCAATGATCACGACACCCGCCCCCAGCCCGATCATCAGCGCACGCGTGAGAAGCGCCGCCACCTCGCCACTGTCGCCCTGCCCCTCGGCCTGCGCCGCAAGACCGACCGTGCCCATGCGCAAGAAGCCGAAGACCCAGTAGAACGCCGACAGGATCACCGCGCCGATGCCGACCGCACCGATCGGCGCGGCCAGACCCATCTGCCCCACAACGCCAGTGTCCACGGCGCCCAGTATCGGCACCGTCGCATTCGACAGCACCACAGGCACGGCGATTTGCAGGATACGGCGATGGCTCAGCCGCTGCGGGGCTGCGGTCCCGGTCATGGTCACGGTCAGTCGCTACGCTGGTGGGGCATGACGAAATGACCCAGCCCTTCGGCGTAATGGCGGTCGCGGTTATCCTGCCAGGCCTCGACCTGCACCGACGCATAGCGCCGCCCCGCCCGGGTGATCCGCGCGCGGGCGTAGGCGTCGCGCGGCAGGCCGGTGCGCAGGTAGTCTACTGTAAAATCCACGGTCTTTGGCAGACGCGGAAGATCCGCCGGTGCGGCATCATCGAAACTGAGCTTGCCGGCCTCCAGATCGTCCCACAGATAGGTCCAGTTCAGGGTCATCACCGCTGTCACTTCGAGGAAGGCGGCAGTCGCCCCGCCGTGCAGCGCGGGAAGCAGCGGATTGCCGATCAGGTCCTGCTTGAACGGCATGATGCCGGTCAACTCGTCACCGCGCCGTTCGAATTCGATCCCCAGAAAGCGAATGTAGGGGACTGCATTGACCAACGCGCGCAGCGCACCGTCGCGGCGCTGTTTGACGACCTGTACGGGTTCGGGTTTTCCGCGTTTGCCGCTCATGCGCGTTTCTCCACCGTGAAGGCCCCTGTGGCCGTGGCGACAGGATTGTCTTCGTCGTCGTCCGTGGCGGTTGCCCGCACGAAGGCGACCGAGCGCGTCAGATGATAGCAGGTTGCGCGCGCCGTGATCGCCTGACCGGGCGTTGCGGGGCGCATGTAATCGATGCGCAGATCAATCGTTGCCGTTCCCGCAAGGTTCTCGGGATGGCACATCACCGCCGCACCGCAACAGGTATCCATCAGCGCCGAAACCGCGCCGCCGTGGATCACGCCCGTTGCGGGGTCGCCGATCAGCTCTTCCTTGTAGGGCATCCGGATCGCCGCACTCCCCTCGCCCATCTCGCGTGGCTCCATCCCCAATAGTACCGAATGGGGAAGGGCTTCGATAAACTGGCGCGCCAGTTTGCTTCGGTCGACCATGATTGTTTTGTCCTGCGAAATTGGGGCTCGGGCGGTTGGCCCTTTTACACCGCACGCGCGCAGAAAGGGCAAGTGCGGGCGTTGCACATCCGCGCGCGCCGCTCTAGCTTTGGTCTGGGAGGATCAGCCGGATATGCCAGAAGACGAGCGTCTGACATTCAAGGAGATGTGCGCGAAGTTCGACGTGACGCCGCGCACGCTGCGCTACTACGAATATATCGAACTGCTGTCCCCCGACCGCGAAGGCCGTGCGCGTTTCTACGGCCCGCGCGAAGTCGCCCGCATGAAGCTGATCATGCGCGGGCGGATGTTCGGCTTCCCGCTCGAGGGAATCCGCCAGTGGCTGTTGATCTACGAAAACGAAGGCACCGAAACGCAGATGCGCCTGTGGGTCGACATCGCGGACAAGCAGCTTGCCGAACTGGCCGAAAAGCGCCGTGAACTGGACGAGGCGATGTCCGAGCTCAAGCGTTTGCGCGATGACACGCAAAAGGCGCTGGACCAGACCACCTGATCCGCGCCGCACGGCGGAAAACAGCCGGTCCAATCCCGAAAACTGCTACAGAACCGCTCCAAAAGACGGATTTCCGCGATTTTTCGCGGGCAATATGTCTTGGTTTAACTCGTGACGTAAAGTCTCTTCACGTCACCCTAGCATGTGACGTAACGTATGACTACGTCACCTTCACCAAGTGATGTAAACGGCTCGGACACCCCAAGGATATGCCCGGCCCCGATGATAACGAGACACCCGATGAGTAGCGATACACTTACAATTCGCGAGATGTGCGACACGTTCGACGTGACCCCTCGCACCCTGCGCTTCTACGAAGCCAAGGAACTGCTTTTTCCACAGCGAATCGGGCAGAAACGCCTGTTCACCAAACGCGACCGCGCCCGCCTGAAGCTGATCCTGCGCGGCAAGCGTTTCGGCTTCAGCCTCGAAGAAATCCGCCAGTTGCTCGACCTCTATTACAAAGGCGACGGCCAGTTGAGCCAGCTTGAACAAAGCTACGATCTGGCCTGCAAGCGGCTCGCCGATCTGGAGCAGCAGCGCGCGGAGCTCGACAGTGCGATCAGCGATCTGCGCGACCAGTTGAAATGGGGGGAGAAGATGATCTCGTCCCTGCGCCAGCCCCGCAAGGCAGGCTGAAGACCCCCGAAATTTCGCAGCACGCCCCAGAGCGGTCGTGCCGCACACCTCGCAAACCCGACATACGCTCTAGGGAGAGTTACATGCCCACATACAAAGCCCCCACAAAGGACATGCAGTTCGTTCTGCACGATGTTCTGAAAGTGACCGAAGCCAAGATCCCCGGCTACGAGGATCTTGAGCCCGACTTCACCTCGGCCATTCTGGAAGAGGCCGGCAAGCTGACGTCCGAAGTGCTCGCCCCACTGAACGCAGTGGGCGACAAGGAAGGCTGCCGTCTGGAAAACGGCGTCGTCTATACGCCCAAAGGCTTCAAGGAAGCGTTCGACCAGGTGCGCGAAGGCGGCTGGACCGGCCTTGATATGCCCGAGCAATACGGCGGTCAGGGCATGCCCTATGTGATGGGCACCGCGGTTGGCGAGTTCTTCTCTGCCGCGAACCAGGCCTTCACGATGTACCAGGGCCTGACCCACGGCGCGGCCTCCGCGATCCTCGCGCATGGCACCGAGGCGCAGAAGGACACCTACCTGCCCAAGATGACGTCCTGCGAATGGACCGGCACCATGAACCTGACGGAGCCCCACTGCGGCACCGATCTGGGCCTGATGCGCACCAAGGCCGCACCGCAGGAAGACGGAAGCTACAAGATCACCGGCCAGAAGATCTTCATCTCCTCGGGCGAACACGACATGTCCGACAACATCATCCATCTGGTGCTGGCCAAGATCGAGGGCGGCCCCGAAGGCATCAAGGGTGTATCGCTGTTCATCGTGCCGAAGTTCCTGGTGAACGAGGACGGCTCTCTGGGTGCGCGTAACGGCGTCAGCGTCGGCTCCATCGAGGAAAAGATGGGCATCCACGGCAACTCGACCTGCGTGATGAACTACGACGGTGCGACCGGGTATCTTCTGGGGGAAGAGCACAAGGGCATGCGTGCCATGTTCACCATGATGAACGAAGCCCGCCTCGGCGTCGGCATGCAGGGTCTGGCACAGGCCGACGTGGCCTATCAGAACGCGCTGGCCTATGCCCACGACCGGCTTCAGGGCCGCGCAGTGACCGGGGCCCAGGCCCCCGACAAACCTGCCGATCCGCTGATCGTACACCCCGACATCCGCCGCTCGCTGATGGATCAGAAAAGCTTTGCGGAAGGCGCGCGTGCGTTCATCCTGTGGGGCGCCACCATGATCGACGCCGCGCACCGCTCGGATGACAAGGACGCGGACGGTCTGGTGTCGCTGCTGACCCCCGTGATCAAGGGCTTCCTGACCGACGTAGGTTACGACATGACGGTGAAGGCCCAGCAGATCTACGGTGGCCACGGCTACATCGAAGAGTGGGGCATGTCGCAGTTCACCCGCGATGCGCGCATCGCCATGATCTACGAAGGCGCCAACGGCGTTCAGGCGCTCGACCTCGTCGGCCGCAAGCTGGCGCAGGACGGCGGCAAGCACGTGATGGCCTTCTTCGATCTGGTGAAATCCTTCTGCAAGGATAACGCCGGTCTGAACGAAGACTACGACCGTGACTTCATCGAACCGCTGAAGGCGGCGTCGAAGGATCTTCAGGCGGCGGGCATGTATTTCATGCAGAACGGCATGAAAAACCCGAACAACGCTCTCGCAGGGTCGAACGACTTCATGCACATGTTCGGCCATGTCTGCCTTGGCCTGATGTGGGCGATGATGGGTAAGGCCGCGCATGAGGCGCTGGCAAACGGCACCGATGACGCGACGTTCTACGAGACGAAGCTCGCAACCGGTCGCTACTACATGGCGCGCCAACTGCCTGCCACGTCGCTGCACCTGACCCGCATCCAGAGTGGCGCGGACACTGTCATGGCGCTGGACGCCGCGAACTTCTAGACTGCCGGTTGCGGGCGGACTTTCCCCGCCCGCGGCCAACCCCGGAGAGACCATGCCAAAACGCTTTCGCCTGACCCGCCGCTTTCCTGTCGCCATGACCGAGGACGGCTACCGCCGCCTGAAAAAATTCAGCGCCGATGCGGGGCTGGACGAAGGCGAGGCACTGTCGTTTCTCTTCGAGAATTTTTCCAGCGTGATGAACGAGGAAAACCTCGTTGCACGCCTGCGGCTTTTCAACGCCGAGATCGACGACCGCAAACGCTAACGCGCCCCGGAGGACCCCGATGAGAGATTTCGCCACCAGCCCATCCACCTGGATGACTGACGAGCACCAGATGATCGCCGATATGACGGCGAATTTCATCAATACCGAATGGGCGCCCAAGTTCGAGAAATGGCGCAAGCAAAGCCAGATGGACCGCGAGATCTGGCAGGAAGCCGGCGAGCTGGGTCTGCTTTGCCCCTCGATCCCCGAGGAATACGGCGGTGCGGGCGGCGATTTCGGGCATGAGGCCGCGATCCTGATCGAAGCGGCCCGCGCCAATCTCGCCTCCTGGGGCCATTCCATCCATTCGGGCATCGTCGCCCATTACGTGCTGGCCTACGGCTCGGAAGAGCAAAAGAAGCGCTGGCTGCCCAAGATGGTCAGCGGCGAACTGGTCGGCGCGCTGGCAATGACCGAACCCTCGACCGGATCGGATGTGCAGAGCATCAAGACCAAGGCGATCCGCGATGGCAACGTCTATCGCCTGTCGGGCCAGAAGACCTTCATCACCAACGGCCAGCACGCCAACCTGATCGTCGTCGCTGCCAAGACGGACCCGAGCGCCGGGTCGAAGGGTGTGAGCCTCGTGATCGTCGAGACGGACGGCGCCGAAGGCTTTCAGCGCGGCCGTAACCTTGAAAAGATCGGCAAGCACGCCTCTGATACCTCGGAGCTTTTCTTCGACAATGTCGCGATCCCGCCCGAGAACATCCTCGGCGGTGAAGAGGGCCAGGGGTTCTACCAGATGATGAAACAGCTGCCGCAGGAGCGGCTGATCATCGCCTGCGAAGCCATGGGTGCTATGGAAGGTGCCGTAGAGCGCACGATCAAATACTGCAAGGAACGCGAAGCCTTCGGCGGCCCGCTGACGCAGTTCCAGAATACCCGCTTCAAACTGGCGGAATGCAAGACCAAGACCACGGTCGCGCGTGCCTTCCTCGACCAGTGCATCGCGGAACATCTGCGCGGCGAGCTGACCGTCGACCGCGCCGCAATGGCCAAATACTGGCTGACGGACACTCAGGGCGAGGTTCTGGACGACTGTTTGCAACTGCACGGCGGCTACGGCTTCATGCAGGAATACGCCATCGGCGAGATGTGGGCGGATGCGCGGGTCCAGCGCATTTACGGCGGCACAAACGAGATCATGAAGGAGCTTATCGCGCGCAATCTCTGAGGATCACGCGTGTGGCCGGCTGCGGGATTGAGTTTAAGGGCAAAATGGAGAAGCCCTTCAAGCCCTTCGCGCAACGGATCCGCAGGAGCGCAACCGCAGGCTCCAATTTGCCAATAAACTCATGCGGGGCTTGCCCCGCCTGTAACGCTAGCAACGGGAGAGACAGATGACGATCAAATTGCACTGCTTCGGCGAGAGCGGCCATTCCTACAAGGCGGCCCTTGCACTGGAACTCTCAGGTCTGGACTGGGAGCCGGTGAAGGTCGATTTTTTCGCCGGTGAAGGGCGGTCGTCCGAATTCCGGCAGGGACTGAACGTCATGGGCGAAGCGCCGGTGATGATCGACGGCGACGTGAAGCTGACCCAATCCGGCGTGATCCAGGATTATGTATCCGAGAAATCCGGCAAGTTCGGCGGCCGCGACGCGGCGGAGCGTCGCGAGATCCTGCGCTGGGTCCTGTGGGACAATCACAAGCTGAGCTCCATGGCGGGCGTCACGCGGTTCTTGATGAACTTCCTGCCCGAGGACAAACAGCCCAAGGAAGTTATCGGATTCAACCTCGGGCGTCTGAAAGGGGCCTACGAGGTTCTGGACACCCATCTGGAGGGCCGCGACTGGATTGTGGGAGACGGGATTACCAACGCCGACCTTACCTGTTGCGGGTATCTTTATTACCCCGAGCCCTTCGGATTCGACCGCAGCGCCTATCCCAACATCGACGCCTGGCTGACCCGTTTGTCAGACACGCCGGGCTGGAAATCCCCCTATGATCTGATGCCCGGCTCTCCCGCCGACAGGGCCTGATCCCGAAACGCCCCTTTCAACGGGCCATACCTTTTCGCGGTCTTCGGGCCGCGTTCGAACACCGACGGCCGCGCAAGCGGTCAATCCAAGGAGAAACCGATGACCGAAGCCTATATCTACGACGCCCTGCGCACCCCGCGCGGCAAGGGCCGCAAGGACGGCAGTCTTCACGAAGTGACCGCGTTGCGCCTGTCCGCGCTGACGCTCAATGCCGTGAAGGAACGCAACAATCTTGAGGGCCACGCCGTCGAGGACGTGATCTGGGGTAACGTCACGCAGGTGATGGAACAGGGCGGATGCCTTGCGCGCTCTGCCGTGCTGGCCTCCGATCTGGACGAATCCATCCCGGGTCTGGCCATCAACCGCTTCTGCGCGTCCGGCATGGAGGCCGTGAACCTGGCTGCCAACCAGGTGAAGGGCGGCGCGGGCGAAGCCTATATCGCCGGTGGTGTCGAGATGATGGGCCGGGTCGCGATGGGCTCGGACGGGGCCGCCATTGCCGCGGATCCTTCGGTCGCGCTTGAACAGTATTTCGTGCCACAGGGCATTTCCGCCGACATCATTGCCACGCAGTACGGCCACAGCCGCGACGACGCGGACCAACTTGCCGTGGCCTCCCAGCAGCGCGCCAAGAAGGCATGGGACGAAGGCCGGTTCGACAAATCCGTTATCACCGTGCGTGACCAGAACGGCCTCGAAATCCTGAGCCACGACGAATACATGCGCCCGCAGACCGACATGCAGTCGCTCGGCAGCCTGAACCCCGCGTTCCAGCAGATGGGTGAAGTGATGCCCGGGTTCGACAAGGTCGCCCTGCTGAAATACCCGCACCTGGAAAAGATCAACCACATCCACCACGCCGGCAACTCGAGCGGTATCGTGGATGGCGCCGCAGCGGTTTTGATCGGCAACAAGGAGTTCGGTGAGAAATACGGACTGAAGCCGCGGGCACGCATCCGTGCCACGGCCAAGATCGGCACCGACCCTACCATCATGCTGACCGGTCCCGTCCCCGTGACCGAAAAGATCCTTGCCGAGAGCGGTATGAGCATTTCCGACATCGACCTCTTCGAGGTGAACGAGGCATTTGCATCGGTTGTGATGCGCTTCATGGAAGCCTTCGACGTCGACCACGACCGCGTCAACGTCAACGGCGGCTCCATCGCGATGGGCCATCCGCTGGGCGCGACTGGCGCAATCATCATCGGCACGCTTCTCGACGAGCTGGAGCGTCAGGACAAGCAGGTCGGTCTGGCGACGCTTTGCATTGCGTCCGGCATGGGGGCCGCCACGATCATCGAGCGGCTGTAACCGATGCAAAGCCCGCGGATGGAAACAGCGAAAGACGTGTCGCAAAGGCTGCTGGAGATCACCGGCACGGCTTTGCTGAGCGGCGATTTCGACCGCTTCATGAGCTGTTTCCACCTGCCACACTGCATCGAGACCTCCGATAGGAAAGCAGTGCTGGAGACCCGCGACCAGATGCGCGCCGTCTTCGACCGCGTGGTCTGCGACTACAGAAGAAAAGGCGTCACCGATCTGGTGCGCGTCTGCGATGTGGCCGAGTTCCGCGGCAGTGACCGGATCGAAGCGACTCACACAACGCATATGATGGCCGGAAACTACCGGGTTCAGGATCCCTTCCCCGCCTTCTGCGTGATCGCGCGGGTGGACGGAGACTGGAAGCTGAGCGCCAGCCAGTATGCGGTGGACAACAACACAACTGTAGGGCGCGCCCTGCACAATACCGATATCGGCGTGCCAAGCGCGCCCGGCGCCTGAGGCGCGACAGAAAGAGAGAGAAACGCATATGACTGATTTTACAATGAAAGTCGATGACGAGGGCATCGCCACCATCACGTGGGACGTGGACGGAAAGTCGATGAACGTGATGAGCATAGACGGCCTCGAGGAACTCGATGCGCTGACCGACAAGGCATTGGCCGACGATGCCGTCAAAGGGATCATCATTACCTCGGGCAAGGAAGGCTCCTTTGCCGGCGGGATGGACCTCAACCTGCTGGCCGACCTGAAAGCGGGCGCCGGCGATGACCCGGCCAAGGGCCTGTTCGAGGGCACGATGCGCATGCACACCCTTCTGCGCAAGATCGAACGCGCCGGCATGGACCCCAAGACCAACAAGGGCGGCAAGCCTGTCGCCGCTGTGCTGCCCGGCACCGCTGCGGGCATCGGGCTGGAACTGCCACTGGCGACACACCGTATCTTTGCCGCCAACAACCCAAAGGCCCGCATCGGCCTGCCGGAAATCCAGGTCGGTATCTTCCCGGGCGCGGGCGGCACCACACGCCTCGTGCGTATGCTGGGCGCGATGGCGGCCTCCCCGCTGCTGCTGGAAGGCAAGATGATGGCTCCCGAAGCCGCCAAGAAGGCAGGCGTCATTCACGAGGTCAGCGATGACCCGATGGCCGACGCGCGCGCCTGGGTTCTGGCCGCGACGGATGCAGATATCCTCAAGCCATGGGACGCCAAAGGCTACAAGATGCCCGGTGGCGCCCCCTATCACCCCGCAGGCTTCATGACTTTCGTTGGCGCCTCCGCGATGGTCAACGGCAAGACCAAAGGCGCCTACCCCGCGCCGAAAGCCCTGCTGAGCGCGGTCTACGAAGGCGCGCTGGTGCCCTTCGACACGGCCCTGAAGATCGAGGCACGTTGGTTTACCTCGGTTCTGATGAACCCCTCTTCCTCGGCGATGATCCGTTCGCTCTTCCTCAACAAGGAAGCGCTTGAGAAAGGGGCCGTGCGTCCCGAAGGCGTGCCGGGCCAGCGGGTGAAGAAACTCGGCGTTCTGGGTGCCGGCATGATGGGTGCGGGCATCGCACTGGTGTCTGCGCAGGCGGGCATCGAGGTTGTGCTGATCGACCGCGATCAGGAAGCGGCGGACCGCGGCAAGGCCTACTCTGCCGATTACATGGACAAGGGCATTTCGCGCAAGAAAGCCACGCCAGAGAAGAAAGAGCAGCTTCTCAGCCTGATTACCGCGACCCCCGATCTGGACGCG
Source organism: Sulfitobacter sp. HNIBRBA3233 (assembly GCF_040149665.1). Classification (NCBI taxonomy): domain Bacteria; kingdom Pseudomonadati; phylum Pseudomonadota; class Alphaproteobacteria; order Rhodobacterales; family Roseobacteraceae; genus Sulfitobacter; species Sulfitobacter marinivivus. The sequence continues at coordinate 1,624,401 of NZ_JBEFLP010000001.1, forward strand.
CTGAAAGGCTGTGACCTGATCATCGAAGCGGTGTTCGAAGACCCCAAGGTCAAGGCCGAGATGACCCAGAAGGTCGAAGCCGTGATCCCCGAAGACTGCATCTTTGCTTCCAACACCTCGACCCTGCCGATCACCGAGCTTGCCAAGGCATCGAGCCGTCAGGAGCAATTCATCGGCATCCACTTCTTCTCTCCGGTCGAAAAGATGCTTCTGGTCGAGATCATCAAGGGTGCCAATACAGGTGACCGCGCGGTGGCCAAGGCGCTCGATTACGTGCGCCAGATCCGCAAGACCCCGATCGTGGTCAACGACGCGCGCTTCTTCTACGCCAACCGCTGCATCATCCCCTACGGCAATGAGGCGAACCGGATGATCACGGAAGGTGTCGCGCCATGGTATATCGATCACGCAGCGCAGATGCTCGGCTTCCCGGTGGGCCCCGTCCAGCTGGGTGACGAGACCTCGATCGACCTTGCCACCAAGATCATGCGCGCCACCAAGGCCGCGATGGGCAACGCCTATCCCGCGTCCGAGGCCGACGATCTGATCGTCTGGATGGAGGAAGAAGGCCGTCTGGGCCGCAAGGCGAAAGCCGGTTATTTCGAATACGACGAAAAGGGCAAGCGTCTGGGCTACTGGAAAGGCATCCACGACAAATACCCGCTGGCGGACGAACAGCCCTCCCTTCAGGACGTTCAGGACCGTCTGATGTTCGTGCAGGTTCTCGAAGCCGTGCGCGCGCTGGAAGAAGGCGTTCTGATGGACATCCGCGAAGGCGACGTCGGTGCGATCCTCGGCTGGGGTTTCGCGCCATGGTCCGGCGGGCCGCTCAGCTGGCTCGACATGATCGGCACCCCCTACGCGGCAGAACGCTGTGACCAGCTGGAGGCGCAATTCGGCGAGCGTTTCAAATGCCCCGACCTGCTGCGGGACATGGCCGAGAAGAACCAGACGTTCTATGGCCGCTTCGGTCCCGAGGCACAGGCAGCCGCCTGAGCCGGATCACCGTCGGTGAATTGACAAGGGGCGCCAGCGGCGCCCCTTTCGCTTTCCGACCGGTCTGAACAGGCAATCGGCGTTCATTCCGCTGCGACGGCGCGGCTCCCCCTCTCGATCCCGTGACGCAGCACGACAACGAGAAAAAGGGCCATTGTCAGGACCGCGAGGACGGACCCGATCTGGGCCAGAATCTCTCCGCGATCGGTAATGGCAAAGACGATCCCCGGCACCAGAACGACGACCGAAGCAGTCGCCACCAGATAGTGAACCTTTGCCAGACCGCTTTCAGCGGCGCGCGGAGACAGCGCATAATATGTACCGAACACCGACATGGCGACAAAGCCGATGAGGTTGAGATGCCCGTGCGCCGGCGACAGGCTGTGATCGTGGCTGGCGGACATTTGTATCCCCCAAGCCATCCCAGCCAGCGCAAAGACGGCAGCGGTGATGAAAAATACAGTTGAAATGGATCGCATCGAAAACTCCTCTTGCTTCCGCTGGACGCTGGCAGTCAGGAGCGCTGCCCGTGCGGACAGACAAAGTTTACGGCAGGTTTTCCCATACAAAAAATCGATTTTTCATATATAATAAATTTACATGAGTGATTTATCTGCATTTGACCTCAACCTCCTGCGGGTTCTCGACGCGCTTTTACGCGATCATTCGACGCTGAAGGCCGGCACGCGTCTGGGCCTGTCGCAACCTGCTGTCTCGGCGGCACTTGGCCGCTTGCGGACAGCGCTCGGGGACGAGCTGTTCTTCCGCAAGGGGCAAGGGCTCGCGCCCACGCAATTCGCGCTGTCGCTCGAAGAGCCGTTGCGCGAGATCCTCGAGGCGGTGGCCGACCTGATCCGCCGCTCCGACGATTTCGACCCCGCAGGTGCGACATCGGACTTCCGTCTGTCGGGCAGCGATTTCTTTGCGGAACTGCTGATGCCCGCGCTGGCCGACCGCATCCAGACACTCGCACCCGCCATGCGGGTCCATCTGGTCGATCTGGTGGCTGACAGCCATCTCGACACGCTGGAACGGTTCAAGGTCGATCTGGCGCTGATCCCGCGAACGGAAAAGCCGAAATGGCTTCAAAGCCGGACGGTCTTTCATTCAACCTTCGTCGTCGTCGCGCGGAAGGATCACCCGAAGATCGGCGGCGCGGGCCTGTCATCCGGCGATACCGTGCCACTGGACCTTTTTTGTGCGCTGGGTCACGTCCTGTTTTCCCCCGAAGGGCAAAATCGCGCCATGGGGGATGCCGCGCTGGAGCGGATCGGACGAAAACGCCGTGTCGTGATGACCCTGCCGGTTTTTTCCGGCGTTTACAGGGCCGTCGCGGGATCTGACCTGATCGCGCTGCTGCCCAGCGCGCTTGCCCACCGCGTAGCCGCCGATGCGGGGCTTGAAGTCTACCGCCCGCCGATGCCGGTCCCCACAGCGACGCTGGAAATGGTGTGGCATCGCAAATTCTCGAGCGATCCTGCCCATACGTGGCTGCGCAACCAGATCGCCGCTCTGCTGGCGCCGCTGGACGAGAAGCCCAAGACTGCTGGCAGGGCCTAGCCCGCGCATCAGAGCCGGAAGAATAGTCCGCCAACCGGCGAGCCCACAAACGCGGTTTCAAAATGGAAGACCGCCTGTCGCTTGGCCAAAGCCCGCAAGGCGGCGGCCCCGGAACAGAAGCCGACAGCCCTGCCCCGCGCGCGCCGTCAGACGGGTCACATATCCGGGAGCAATCCAATCGTGAGGCTCAGAGAAGTCCTTATGCCCGAAGTTATCGTTGCGGGGGCATAAACGACAAAAGGACCGCAGCTGCGGTCCCTTCTGGCCATGGGGTGGCGGGTGTTCTGAACGCAGGCGCGGTCAGCGTCAGGCGGTGTGCGACATGCCGGCGTCACAGGTTGGCCACGCCATCAAATGGTCTTCGATGCACAGACAGTCGGCCATTTCCTCGGCCTCCTCCCCGCAGAGCACCCGGTACTGGCTCGAAGCGCTGCCTTTGATAAATTTGTCGAGGGTCGACAGATCCTGCGGGCAATGGATCAGCGCGCCGCCTTCGGCGTAGATGACTTCGTCCCGCTCAAAATACACGGCGACGAGTTCGACCCGCATCGCAGGCCGCCGCCGGTAGATACCCCGCAGCCCGACAAGGCTTTGCGCGGTCAGGATGACGAAGGGATCGCCATGCATGTCCTGCGCCGCATCGCTTTCGACCATGACGCCCTGCTCGGGCAGAAGAACCATCTCTTCGCGGTTGTCCAATGCCCCTTCGGGCACGACGACAGGCCACAGGGTCTCGCCCGTCTCGGGCGCGTCCAGCCAGACAGAGGCGCGGCGCACTGCGACGACCTCCTGCATGCCGTTGTCGAAGGTCAGAACCTTGTCACCGACCGCCAGCGCGTCGATGGCGCGCCAGCCCAGATTGCTGGCAACCCGCGTCCCGGCGATCAGCCCGTGTGTAAGCGTCGCAAGCCCGCCATCGTATGCGCCGGTCATTTCAATCGTGCGCTTTGCGGGTTGCCGCGATTTGAACCCCATTCCAAACATTTTTCCATCCCCATGGCGTGCACCGGTTTCGTGGTGCGTTTCGTTCATGTGTCCATGGGGAGTGATTCTACTGGCAAGGAAGGGGTGAGTTCGCGGCGAGAATGCGGCATTGTCGTGATTTCGGGGTATAATATGGCTTTGGCCGGATGATTTTAACCAATACGGCAACAATCTTTCAGACGTGCCGCGCGCCGTGCCTCGGAAACGCATGCGCCATCTGCCAGCGGCCATTACGCCTGCGGCGACTCATCGAACCGATATCCGAAGCGCGCGATGTCGCTGGCGCAATAGTCGGCAACCGCCGCGCGGCTCGCCTCAGAGTAGGCGGTGCGATAGTCCGGCACTCTGTCGCTGCGGTTGATGTGGGGCAGCTCAAGGGCGAACCCCAGATGCCCCTCCAGCGGCCCTATGTCTTCGCGCCAGTGCTCCAGCCGGATGAACAGATCTCCGCGTTCGGTGCCATTGGCGTCGGTGACGTAATGCGCCGCCGGCGTGCGACGGAAACTCTCGGCGATCACGGGTGCACGGACAAAAGTTTCGAAATCGCTGCCCTGCGCAAGGCGCACCGCCTCGTGGTCAAAGCTTTGCCCGCGCAGCCAGTGGTAATAGCTGACCATGCGGTCCCATGGATTGCGCACCATGGTGAAGATCAGCAGCCCGTCCATCTCGTCGCGCGTCACGATACCGTCGAGATCGGCAAGGGTCGAATGTTTCCACAGGCGCCCGCTTTCGGGGGCGGGGCGCACCCGGTGCCGGCGGTTCAGCGCCTTTGGCGTGTCGCCCAGCATGATGTCGTCCTTCATGGCGCGCGCCTCCAGTGCCAGCGCCATGGATGTCCCCCCGGTCTTTGGCGCATGCACGAATAGATACTGCCGCCCCCGACTGAGGATCACCGAAGCTCCTCCTCGGGAAGCTTGACGTTGCGCACCGGCACCGCATCGCCCGAGCGCCGCGAGATCACCGCGCCCGCCACCGCGATGCAGGCCATTCCCAGCAATGCCCAGGGCCCCACGGTCTGCCCCCATAGGACCCAGGCCCAGAAGCTTGCGAAAACCAGCAGCGAGTATTCGTAGATCGCGACGCTGCCCGCCTCGCCCAGAAGGTATCCGCGGAATATCAGGCCGATCCCGATGATCGATCCCACCGCCTGCACCGCGATCCAGAACCACATCTCGACGCTCAGCGGCACCCAGCCGCGCAGGGCGAAACCGTCGTGGCCGACCGGCCCGCCCGCGGGCAGCACCAGCACACCGATCGCCCCGAAGACCGCAAGCATCGCGAAGAAACCGGCGGAAAGCGCCACCGCCCCCTCGCGGGCGCACCATAGCCGCGTCACGACCGCCCCGATGGCATAAAAACCGCCTGCCACCACGGGCAGGAAGGATACCGGATCCAGCGCCGCGGGATCGGGCTGTATCACCAGCAGCGTGCCCGCAAAGCCCAGCACCGCCGCGCCGATGCGCACCGGCCCCACCCGTTCCCCCAGAAAAACGACCGAGATCAGCAGCACGAAGAGCGGCGCGGTAAACAGCCCCGCCACGACCACGCCGATGGGCAGAACCGACAGGCAGCCGAAGTAGATCAGCATCGCCGTGGCGGGAAACAGGCTGCGCCCGAGAACCGCGCGCCAGCTGAGCGGGCGGATCACGCCGACACCGGCCGCTGCCAGCGCCACAAGCAGCAAAACCGCCAGCACCCCGCGCAGCATATGGAACTGCCACAGCGATCCCGTGCCCGAAATATAGGGGACAAAATTATCGGTGATGCCCAGCGCGAACATGCCTCCGACGACGCTGAGGGCCGCAAGCCCCGGACGCAATGGTGTGTCGGTCAAAGGCGGCACCTCCCCTGCATTGCCGATTGCATTCCTATCCGCCCTGAATATCGTGTTCACCAGTAGGCGCAATGTTGTTGTGGGGAGCGGAACAGATGGGCTGGATGCAAGATGAAGCCGGGCTCGACCGCGTCGCGGCCAACCATGTCCCGCTGACCCCCCTGTCGCATATGCGCCGCGCCGCGGATGTCTTTGCCAAGCGTACCGCGGTCATCTACGGCAACCACCGCGTCACCTACGGCGAATACTACGGTCGCTGTTCGCGCCTTGCCTCGGCGCTTGCGCGCGCAGGGATCGCACCGGGAGATGTCGTGGCGACGATCCTGCCCAACATCCCCGCGCAGGCCGAGGCGCATTTCGGCGTTCCCGCCTGCGGCGCTGTGCTCAACACAATCAACACGCGCCTCGACGAAGGGACGGTCAGCTTCACCTTCGGACACGGCGGCGCGAAGATGGTGCTGGTCGACACCCAGTTTCTCGATCTGGCCGAAGCCTCTGTCGCCGCGATGGAGGGCGACGGCCCCGTGATCGTGGAAGTCCCCGATCCCGACGCGGGCTATCCCGCGACCGGAAGGCACCGCACCTACGATGATCTTCTGGCAGCGGGCGATCCCAATTTCGACTGGATCATGCCACAGGACGAATGGGAGAGCCTCGCGCTCAATTATACCTCCGGCACCACGGGGCGGCCAAAGGGCGTCGTCTACCACCATCGCGGTGCCTATCTGATGACGATGGGCACCGTGATCAGCTGGCGGATGGTGCTTCACCCGATCTTCATGCAGATCGTACCTCTGTTTCACTGCAACGGGTGGAACCATTCGTGGATGATGCCGCTGATCGGCGGCACGCTGGTCTGTTGCCGTGACATTACGGCGGCCAATATCTTCAACGCGATCGCGGACGAGGGCGTGACCCATTTCGGCGGTGCGCCCATTGTTCTGAACATGCTCGTCAACGCCGATGCCGCAGACCGCCGCGCATTCGACCACACGGTCGAGGTCTTCACCGCAGGCGCGCCCCCTGCCCCCGCCACCCTGTCCAAGATCGAGGCGATGGGTTTCAACGTCACGCAGGTCTACGGGCTGACCGAAACCTACGGCCACGTCACCGAATGTATCTGGCGCGAGGAAGACTGGGGCGATCTGGACACGCGCGGACGCGCGGCGATCAAGGCGCGTCAGGGCGTGCTCATGCCGATGATGGACGACATCACCGTGATGACCGAACAGATGACCCCTGTCGCCCGCGACGGGACCGAGCAGGGCGAGATCATGATCCGAGGCAATTCGGTCATGAAAGGGTACTACAGGAACGAGGCGGCCACGCGCGAGGCCTTCGCAGGCGGCTATTTCCATTCCGGCGATCTGGCCGTGCAGCACGACGACGGCTATATCCAGATTTCAGACCGCGCCAAGGATATCATCATTTCCGGTGGCGAGAATATCTCTTCGGTGGAAGTCGAGGGCACGTTGATGGGCCACGATGCGGTGATGCTGGCCGCCGTGGTCGCCAAGCCGGACGAGAAATGGGGCGAGGTGCCCTGCGCCTTTGTCGAGCTGAAACCCGGCATGCAAGTGGACGAGGCCGCGATGATCGCCTTTGCCCGCGAAACCCTTGCCGGGTTCAAGGCACCGAAGAAAGTCGTGTTCCAGGAGCTTCCGAAAACATCGACCGGAAAGATCCAGAAATTCGCCCTGCGGAAAATCGCCTCCGAACTCTAGTCACGCCGCAGGCGCGGTCGGCGCGGTCAGGCCGCCGCGATGTCGCGCTCGAACCGCCAGATCCGCACGTTGCGCGGACCTTCCGAGGTTTCAACCGCGCAGTCCTCGGGCCCGCGGTTTTCCCAACCGCATTTGGTGTAGAATGCCGCCGCGCGGTCGTTTCCGACGGTGCAGGCCAGCCACGCGCGCGGCGCAGGCAGATCCGCCTCTGCCGCGGCCATCATCTCCTTGGCGACACCCGCACCGCGGTGGTCTGCATCAACGTAGAACTGGTAGAGCTCGCTGCCCTCGATCATGTAGAACCCCGCAAGCGCCCCATCCTTTTCGGCCACCCACGTCCGGTCGATGCGCGCGGCGGTCCGATTGGCGAATTCAGAGGGGTCGCGCAACCGCACGAGGTCGGCATCCACCAGCCCCGCGTGGGCCTGATGCCAGCCCAGATGCCAGATGCGCGCGATCTCTGCTGTGTCCGCCGCCACTGCCGGTCTGATTTGCATCTGCCCTCTCCTCTGCGCTGACCATTGCCCCGCTCCTGTCAGGTGCTAATGTGGCGCGCAACACAAGAAACAACAATAGCCCGAGCAGCCCCGCCCCGTGACAGCCCTGAAGAAATACGCGCGTCTTGAAGCGACCGGCCTGTGGCGGGCCAGTCCCGACAGCCAGCGGCGCGAGGTTGTCGTCTCGGTCGGGGATGCGACGCTGGTGATCTCGGACACCAAGGACCAGGCCATCACGCATTGGTCGCTCGCCGCCGTGGAGCGCTTCAACCCCGGCGTAATGCCGGCGATCTACCACCCCGACGGCGATCCCGGCGAGACGCTGGAAATCGACGCCGGCGAAACCGAGATGATCGAGGCGATAGAACAGCTGCGCCGCGCCGTGCTGCGCACGCGGCCCCGGCCCGGGCGTTTGCGCTGGCTCGGCGCGGCGCTGTCGGTTTCGGCCGTGGCGGCGCTGATGCTGTTCTGGCTGCCCGGTGCGATGCGTGACAACACGCTGCGTGTGGTTCCGCAGGTCAAGCGCGAGGCGATAGGCGTCGCGCTGATGGACCGCCTGCAACGGGTTGCCGGCCCCCTTTGCGAGGACGAGGCGGGCCTGCGCGCGCTGCGCACCCTCGGCGCGCGGCTGAACACGCCCAAACTCGCCGTGGTGCCCGGGCTGACGCGCCCCGCCTTGCACCTGCCCGGCGGCGTGATCGTTCTGAACCGGTCGGTGTTCGAGGATTGGGAAGAACCCGATGTCGCGGCGGGGTTCATTCTGGCCGAGCTTGCGCTTCAGGTCGAACGCGATCCGCTCGCCACGCTGCTGGACGCCGCTGGCCCGTGGGAGAATTTCCGCCTGCTGACCACCGGAGAGATTTCCGACAGCGCGCTTGATGCCTACGCAGAGCAGCTCGTCACGGCGGAAAAACGCGAACCCGATATGGGCAACCTGCTGGCGCTTTTCGAGAGCACGCAGGTGCGCAGCACCCCCTACGCGCGCGCCCGCGACATCACCGGCGAATCCGTCCTGCCCCTGATCGAGGCGGACCCGCAGGCGGGCCGCGCCACCGATCCCCTGCTGGCCGATAGCACATGGTTGAGACTGCAAAGCATCTGCGGCGGGTAATCCGCGACACCACTTTCGCCGCGTTGCTGTCACCGGTGCTGATCTGGCAGGCCGTGGGGCTGCGCCGCCGCGCCCTCAAGCTGCCCGAGGCGATCGGGCCACGCCACGGAACCAGCGGCACCGGCATGCCGCTGCGACTGCTGATCGTCGGTGACAGCTCGGCGGCGGGTGTCGGCGCGTCGCACCAGTCCGAAGCGCTCGCCGGACAGCTGGCGCTGGCCCTGTCGGATCGCCACCACGTCCAATGGACGCTGATCGCACGCACCGGCATCACCACCAACGGGATGCTGCGTGCACTCGACGCCTACGCCCTGCCGCCATCGGACATCGCGGTCATCGTGCTGGGGGTGAACGACGTGACCCACGGTGCGCCACTGCGGCGCTGGCTGAAAGATCACGAGGCGCTGCGCGGCCAGCTGCGCGACCGGGCGGGCGTGCGCCGCACATATGTCGCACAGGTGCCGCCGCTGGGCGCGTTCCCACTGCTGCCCGCACCGCTGCGCACAGTACTGGGCCGCCGTGCCGACCGCTTCGATGCGGCGTTACGCCTGATGCTCGACCGGACGCCGGACGCGACCTATATCGCGCTTCCCGAAACGCTCGACCCTGCGGATATGGCGTCGGACGGGTTTCACCCCGGCCCCGCGATCTATGCGACCTGGGCAAAAGATCTGGCCCGCCGGATCCTCTCCGACGGGCCAGAAGGCTGACAGCTGTTTGCGGTCCGGCAGGCCTAGCGTGCGAAGGCGTTATACCCTGCGCCGCGCAGCTTGCTCACCGCGCCGCGCACCGCGCGGTCATTGGCGAAAGGCCCCGCAATCACCAGACGCGTTGTCGTGCCGTTCTTTGTGTAGAGACCCACGCGCACCGGCAGGCCCATGCGCTGGATGCGCTTGGCCCGCGCCTGCGCCGCAGCAGGATCGTTGAAAGCACCAGCCTGCACGAAACCACTGCGCGCCACCTCGGCCTTCAGCGCGGCGCGCTTCTGCGCGGGTTTTACGCCCCGCTGCGTGGTTGTGACCGGGGCCGAGCGTGTCGAATAGACCGGCTGGCGCGCCACCGTCGCGACACGGGCCTGACGGTTCTGGCCGGGCTGCAGAGCCGCCGTCACACCGCGCCGGATCCGTTTGAGGATCTGGCCGTTGCGGCGCACGATAGTGACCTCGCCCAGCTCGCGCTGCTGGCGCGCGTAATCGACGTAAGGATAGACCAGCGGCACGGAGGCTGTGACATCGGTGCCATCCGCCTGATTGATCAGGCGGCGCGGCACTGTCGAGGTCCAGATCAGCGTCATGGCCTGGTGTCCGGCCAGCGTCTGCTCGGCGCGGTGCGGGTTCAGCCGCCCGTCTTCCCACACGCGCTTGTACCCCTTTGGGACGCGCACGTTGGTGGTGTTGACGCGGTTGACGGCCACGTGGCGCGGCACGATCCGCCGGTTCGGAGAGACCGTGATCGGCGCGGCGTCAACGCTTGCCACCCGGCGGGTGCTTGGCGCTGCGACAGTTTCGGGCCGGTCACCCCGCACGCTGCGCGTGCCGATGATCGGGGCAGTCTGTGGGCCGCAGCGCACCGCCAGCTTTCCGGCGCGGGTGTAGGCCTGCCCCAGTGGCGACAGGTTCGGACAGGCGGTCGCCGGGTCGGTCACGCGGGCCGTGCGCACGGGGGCGACTGCCGGCTTCTCGACGATGGGTGCGGGGCGCTTGGCGACCTGACGCACGACTTTCGGCTTCGGTTTTGGCGCAGCCTTGCGCACGACCGGCGCCGGGCGCGGCTTGGGCGTGACCGCACCAGCCGCAGCGGCGGGCGCGGGGTTGGTGATCGTCACCGGTTCGGCGGCAGCGGTCTGCACAGGCGCTGGCGCTGGCGCTGGCGCTGGCGCTGGCGCCGCTTCGCTGACCTCACCGGCGAAGGTCGGCTTGAAGCCGCAGACGCCTTGCCGCGCGCGGGTAACACGGGGCACCCATGTGATATTCCCGTCGATCCCGGCACGGATGAAAACACACCCCTGACTGTCGACATATTGCTTGCCCTTGTAGGAAGCGGGCGGAAATTCAGCCGGTGTGGCCTTGGGGGCGGACTGCGCGAATAGCGCAGTGCCACTGATCGACCCCAAGATGAACGCTGTTGCTACAAGTCTGGTAAATTTCATGCCCGCCCCCACATTATATGGTAGCAAGAATGACAAAGCTGTCGCCCTGAGTAAAGCGATAGCAGCGACAATCAGCACTTTTTTAGGGGATTATTTCGTCCCGAACATGCGATCGCCGGCATCGCCGAGCCCGGGAACGATATATCCCAGTTCATTGAGCTGCGTATCCACGGATGCGGTGACAATCGGCACGTCCGGGTGGGCCTCTTTCATCCGCGCCACGCCTTCGGGCGCGGCAAGCAGGCACAGGAAGCGGATGTTGGTGGCCCCGGCCTGTTTCAGCAGGTCGATCGCCGCAACCGAGGAATTGCCGGTGGCCAGCATCGGGTCGACCGCGATCACCAGACGGTCCTCCAGCCCCTCGGGCACCTTGAAGTAATATTGCACCGGCTTCAGGGTTTCTTCGTCGCGGTAAAGCCCGACAAAACCGACACGCGCCGACGGTATCAGCTCCAACACCCCGTCCAGAAGCCCGTTGCCCGCGCGCAGAATGCTGATCAGCGCCAGCTTCTTGCCGTCGAGCGTGGGGGCCATCATCTCTTCCATCGGCGTTTCGATGCGCTTGCTCGTCAGCGGCAGGCCGCGGGTGACCTCATAGGCCAGAAGCTGGCTGATTTCGCGCAGAAGCTGCCGGAACACCGCTGTCGGCGTCTCGCGGTCGCGCATGATGGTGAGTTTGTGCTGCACCAAGGGATGATCCACCACGGTGAGATGCTGATCGCTCATGTCCGGCTCCTGTCTTTCGCTGTTGCGGGCACCTCTACCCCCAGATGCGCCGCAACGAAAGATGCCACATCCGCAAATCCGATCATCCCCAGGCTTCCTGCGCCCTGCCCCGCAATCAGCACGGGAACCCGTTCGCGGGTATGGTCCGATCCGGTCCATGTCGGATCATTGCCATGGTCCGCGGTCAGGATCAGCACGTCATCGGGGCGCAGCCGCGCGATGAGCCGCCCGATGCCGCTGTCGAACAACTCCAGCGCGCGCGCATATCCCGACACATCCCTGCGGTGGCCGTAGAGGCTGTCGAACTCGACGAAATTCGCAAAGGTTAAGGATCCGTCGGGGGCATCGTCGACCAGATCGGACAGATGCTCCATCAGCTCGGCATCCGTCCCCTTGCGGACCTCGTCGAACCCCTCCATCGAGAAGATATCGCCGATCTTGCCCACGGCAAAGCAGGGGCGGCCCGCGTCCTGCACCCAGTTGCTCAGCACCGGCGCGGGTGGTTTCAGGGCGAAATCGCGGCGGCGCGGCGTGCGGATGAAACCGCTGTCGGTGTCTCCGGTAAAGGGACGTGCAATCACCCGGCCCACCCGCATGCCGTGCAGGTGCGGCGCGATATCGGCACAGAGCTGCAACAGACGGTCGAGGCCGAACACCTCTTCGTGGGCGGCGATCTGGAACACGCTGTCGACAGAGGTATAGCAGATGGGCCAGCCGGTGCGCAGGTGCTCTGCCCCCAGATCGTCAATGATGGCCGTGCCCGAGGCATGGCAGTTGCCCAGTATACCGTCCGTGCCCGCGGCCTTGGCGACCAGATCGACCAGATCCGGCGGGAACGAATGCTCGCGCGCGGTGAAATAGTGCCAGTCCCACGTCACTGGCAGCCCCGCCAGTTCCCAATGCCCCGATGGCGTGTCCTTGCCACGGGAGGTTTCGGTGGCCACGGCCCATGTGCCGACAGGGATGACCCCGAAGGGATCAGGCAGGCCGGACGCGGCCTCGATGGCGCGGCCCAGGCCCAGTGCGGCAAGATGCGGCACGGCCAGTGGCCCGCTGCGCCCCTCTTCGGCGGCGCCCTCGGCACAGGCGCGCGCGATATGGCCGAGTGTATTGGCACCGGTGTCAGGGGTGTCGCCGTTGAAATAGCTGTCGGCATCCGGCGCCCCGCCGATGCCTGCGCTGTCCATCACCGCCAGGAATGCACGCGCCATCAGCCCACCCTCTCGATGATCAGCGGCAGTGGCGCGGGCGCAGTTTCGCCCAGCGTGATTGCGGCCTGAACCGCGGCAACGGCGGCATCCGCCTGCGCGGGCCGCGCGGCGTGGACACGGGCCAGCGGCTGCCCCTTGCGGACGCGGGTGCCCAGCCGGACCACCTCGGCAAGGCCGACGGCGGGATCGACCGGATCGCTTTCGACCATGCGACCGCCCCCCAGATCGACGACCGCCATGCCCAGCGCCGCGCCGTCGATGTTCTGCACCACACCCGATTCGGGCGCGGGCACCTCGCGCAGAACCGTCGCCTCCGGCAGGAACCTCTGCCATTGCTCGACGAAGCGCACCGGCCCGCCGAGGGCCGCGACCATCGCGCCGAACCGCTCGGCGGCCCGTCCGTCGGAAATCACCTCACGGATCATTTCCTCTCCGGTCTCGGCGTCTGCGGCCAGATCGGCACGGTCAAGCAGCGCGCCGCCCAGCGCCGCGCAAAGATCCACGATCGGGCCGGCGTGCACCCCCGTCAGCACCTCCATGACTTCGGCCACCTCCAGCGCGTTGCCCAGGCTGGGGACCAGCGGCTGGTTCATGTCGCTCAGCACGGCCTGCGTGGGACAGCCCGCCGCATTCGCCGTCCCCACCAGCGCCTGCGCCAGCGCGCGCGCGGCTTCGATGTCTTTCATGAATGCGCCCGATCCGACCTTCACGTCCAGCACCAGACCTTCCAGACCCGCTGCCAGCTTTTTCGAGAGGATCGACGCGCAGATCAGGTCCAGACTGTCCACGGTCGAGGTCACGTCACGGACCGCGTAGAGCCTCTTGTCGGCGGGGGCGATATCGCCTGTCGCGCCGACAATGGCACAGCCGACATCGGCCACGACACGGCGCAGCCGCGCCTCCTCCAGCATCACACCGACGCCGGGGATCGCCTCCATCTTGTCAAGTGTGCCGCCGGTATGACCAAGGCCGCGCCCCGATATCATCGGCACATAGGCCCCGCAGGCGGCCAGCGCCGGCGCGAGGACGAGGCTCACACAGTCACCGACACCGCCCGTGGAATGCTTGTCCAGGACAGGCTTGTCGAGATCCCACTGCAGAACCGTCCCGGAGGCACACATCGCCTGCGTCAGCGCCACGCGCCCCGCCTCGTCCAGCCCTGAGCGGCACACGCCCATGGCGAAGGCGCCCGCCTGCGCATCGCTCAGACGGCCATCGGCCAGTGCTGCCGCGATCCATTGCAGGTCTTCCACGCTCAGCGGCCGGTCGTGGCGCAATTTTGCCAGTATGTCGCGCGCCGCCATTCAGCCCCCCATGAACGAAGGATCAAAGGCGCCCGGCAACAGATCCGAGATCCGGCGCACTTCCTCGGCCCCGTCGACCGTTGCCATCGTCACCTGCACATCCGCCGCACCGAACTCGGCCAGCTTCTGGCGGCAGCCGCCACAGGGCGTCACCGGCAGGGGCGATCCGGCAACGACATAGGCCTCGGTCAGGCGCGTCTCGCCCGCTGCGACCATCGCGGCGATGGCCCCCGCCTCGGCGCAGGTGCCTTCGGGATAGGCGACATTCTCGACGTTGCAGCCGACATAGATCGCGCCGGAGGCCCCCCGCAGGGCGGCACCAACCTTGAAGTTCGAATAGGGGGCGTGGGCGTTTTCCCGAACCGCCACCGCGGCGTCGCGCAACTCTGACATCTGTGATCTCCATTCTTTCGGAGTGCCAGACTAGCTGTCCCACACCAAAGATGCGACGGGTTTTCGCCCCCTTTCCGCAAGATTACCCTCGCCCCCGCCGCCCCCCTGAGATCCTGTCCGGTCACGGCAGGAAAGTGGAGGTGCAGACCCCGCGCGCAGAGGGTGGCAGGCGGCCAACACCCCTTGACGGGGCGACGTCATCCGCCCACGCTAGCCCGATAGAGGCGGTCATGGCACTTGCCCGACCGAAAATAGTTTAATACTAAACTATCCTGAATACCCCGGGGAGGCCCATCATGTCCGACACATCCAACGCGCGTCAGGCGGCGCTAGATTATCACGCCTTTCCCAAGCCCGGAAAACTGGAAATCCGCGCGACCAAGCCGCTGGCGAACGGGCGCGATTTGGCCCGCGCCTACAGCCCCGGCGTGGCGGAGGCCTGCCTCGAGATCCAGAAGGATCCGGCCACTGCGGCGCTCTATACCTCCCGCGCAAATCTTGTGGCGGTGGTGACGAACGGCACGGCGGTGCTGGGCCTTGGCAACATCGGCGCGCTGGCATCGAAACCGGTCATGGAGGGCAAGGCGGTCCTGTTCAAGAAATTCGCCAGCATCGACTGTTTCGACATCGAACTCGACGAAAGCGATCCCGAAAAGCTGGCCGAGATCGTCTGCGCGCTGGAGCCGTCCTTCGGGGCGATCAACCTTGAGGATATCAAGGCGCCGGATTGCTTCACGGTCGAGCGGATCTGCCGCGAGCGCATGAACATCCCCGTGTTCCACGATGACCAGCACGGCACCGCGATTGTCGTGGGCGCCGCCGCCACCAACGCGCTGCATGTGGCGGGAAAGCGTTTCGAGGATATCAAGATCGTCTCGACCGGTGGCGGCGCTGCGGGCATCGCCTGCCTGAACATGCTGCTGAAACTCGGCGTCAAGCGCGAGAACGTATGGCTGTGCGACATCCACGGCCTTGTCCACAAGGGCCGCGAGATCGACATGAATCCGATCAAGTCGGAATACGCGCAGGACACGGAGCTGCGCACGCTCGACGATGTGATCGACGGCGCGGACCTGTTCCTCGGCCTCTCCGGCCCCAACGTGCTGACGCCCGAAATGGTAGCGCGGATGGCGTCACGCCCGATCATCTTTGCGCTGGCCAATCCGAACCCGGAAATCATGCCCGATGTCGCCCGCGCGGTCGCCCCGGACGCGATCATCGCCACAGGCCGGTCCGATTTTCCCAATCAGGTCAACAACGTCTTGTGTTTTCCCTTCATCTTTCGCGGAGCGCTGGATGTAGGGGCGACCACAATCAACGACGAGATGAAGATCGCCTGCATTGAAGGCATCGCCGCACTGGCCCGCGCCACCACCTCTGCCGAGGCGGCCGCCGCCTACAAGGGCGAGCAGATGACTTTCGGGCCCGACTACCTGATCCCCAAACCCTTCGATCCGCGTCTGGTCGGCATCGTATCGACCGCCGTGGCCAAGGCCGCGATGGAAACCGGCGTTGCCACCAGACCGCTGGACGATCTGGTCGCCTACAAGACCCGCCTTGACGGATCGGTGTTCAAATCCGCCCTGCTCATGCGGCCCGTGTTTCAGGCGGCGCGCCTTGCCCCGCGCCGCATCGTCTTTGCCGAAGGCGAGGACGAGCGCGTGCTGCGCGCCGCGCAGGCCATCACCGAGGAAACGACGGAACGCCCGATCCTGATTGGCCGTCCCGAGGTGATCGAGGCACGGCTCGAGCGCGCCGGCATGACCCTGCGCATCGGCGAGACCGTCGAGGTCGTGAACCCCGAAAACGACCCGCGCTACCGCGACTACTGGGAGACCTACCACAACCTCATGGCGCGCCGCGGGGTGTCGCCCGATATCGCGCGCGCGATCATGCGCACCAACACCACCGCCATCGGCGCGGTCATGGTGCACCGCGGCGAGGCAGACAGCCTGATCTGCGGCACCTTCGGAGAGGTCCGCTGGCATCTGAATTACATCGAACAGGTGCTCGGGCGCGACGGCCACCGCCCCCACGGTGCCCTGTCGATGATGATTCTCGAGGACGGCCCGCTGTTTATCGCCGATACGCAGGTGCACCAGCATCCCACGCCCGAACAGCTTGCCGAAATCGCCATCGGCGCCGCCCGCCACGTGCGCCGCTTCGGCATCACGCCCAATGTCGCCCTGTGCAGCCAAAGCCAGTTCGGCAATCAGGGCGAAGGCTCCGGCAGCCGTCTGCGCCGCGCGATCCGCATTCTGGACGAGGCGCAGGTCGATTTCAGCTACGAGGGCGAGATGAACATCGACACCGCGCTCGACCCCGAGCTGCGGGCGCGCCTGTTTCCCGGCAACCGCATGCAGGGGCCCGCGAACGTGCTGGTCTTCGGCCACGCCGATGCGGCCTCCGGCGTGCGCAACATTCTGAAGATGAAGGCAGACGGGCTCGAAGTCGGTCCGATCCTGATGGGAATGGGCAACCGCGCGCATATTGTGTCACCGGCGATCACCGCGCGGGGGCTTCTGAACATGGCGGCCATCGCGGGTACACCGGTGGCCGAATACGGCTGAAGCTTTGCCGGCAAGGCGGGGCATGGCACCCCCGCCTTGCCGGCACCTGTTATTTCTTGCGTGCGACCAGACCGGTCACACTGGCCGGTTTTCCGCCTGCAACCGGTGCTGCGGATGGTGCCGGCGCGAGCGAGACTTTCGTCTTCCGCTTCGCCTGTTTTTCCTTGTTGGCGCGCTTGTCGCCCATGACATACCCTTTCAAGGTTTCGGATACGGGACCAATCGCCCGCATCTTTTCCAACTCTACACCAGCCACCGCCGCGCGTCCGATCCGTTTTCGACACCGCGTGCCAAATTCGACAGGAACGGGTGGGGAAAAGAGGAGCGGCGTCTTTGGAAAATTTCTTTACACAAAGCGGGTCGCAGGATGGATCCAGCCTTGCAACAGCAAGCCCGAAACGCCTAGGCAAGACATGTCAGGGAGGAAATGACGATGGGTTACGCCGATATATATGCCGCCGCCAAAGCGGATCCGGAACGCTTCTGGCTTGAACAGGCACAGGCGATCGACTGGGTCGAAGCCCCGAAGAAGGCGCTCTTCGACCTCGGTGGTGATCTTTATGAATGGTACGCGGATGCGCGGGTAAACGGCTGCTACAACGCCGTCGACCGCCACGTCGAAAACGGGCGCGGCGATCAGGCCGCCATCATCCACGACAGCCCGATCACGCAAAGCAAACAGACCATCACGTTTTCAGAGCTTCAGACGCGTGTTGCGCGGCTGGCCGGTGCGCTGGTCGATCAGGGCGTGACCAAGGGCGACCGCGTCATCATCTACATGCCGATGGTGCCCGAGGCGATCGATGCCATGCTGGCCTGCGCGCGTATCGGCGCTGTCCATTCGGTGGTCTTCGGCGGTTTCGCCGCCAACGAACTAGCCGTGCGGATCGACGATTGCACCCCCAAGGCCGTCATCGCCGCATCCTGCGGACTGGAGCCGGGCCGCGTGGTGTCCTACAAACCGCTGCTCGACGGAGCCATCGAGATGGCCAAGCACAAACCCGACTGCTGCATCATCCTCCAGCGGCCCGAACAGCCCTGCGCGCTGATCGACGGGCGCGACGTGGAATGGCACGCGGCGCTTGCCGCGGCAACGCCCGCTGACTGCGTTCCGGTCGAGGGCAACCATCCCGCCTATATCCTCTATACCTCCGGCACCACCGGTGCCCCCAAGGGGGTCGTGCGCCACACCGCCGGGCATCTCGTGGCCCTCAACTGGACGATGAAGAACATCTACAACGTCGATCCCGGCGATGTCTTCTGGGCCGCGTCCGATGTGGGCTGGGTCGTCGGGCACAGCTATATCGCCTACGGCCCTCTGGTGCATGGCAACACCACGATCGTCTTCGAAGGCAAACCCGTGGGCACCCCCGATGCGGGCACCTTCTGGCGGGTGATTTCCGAACACAACGTGCGCAGCTTCTTTACCGCGCCCACGGCGATCCGCGCGGTCAAGCGCGAGGACCCCAAGGGCGAAGAGCTGAAGAAATACGACCTGTCGTGCCTGCGCGCGCTCTACCTTGCGGGCGAACGCGCCGACCCCGACACGATCGTCTGGGCGCAGGACATGCTGCAAAAGCCGGTGTACGACCACTGGTGGCAGACAGAAACCGGCTGGACCATCGCGGGCAATCCCGCGGGCTGCGAAGCGCTGCCGGTCAAGATCGGATCCCCCACGGTGCCGATGCCCGGCTACGACGTGCAGATCCTCGACGAGGGCGGCAACCCGCTGCCCGCCGGAACGCTTGGCGCGATTGCGATCAAGCTGCCTTTGCCGCCCGGCACCCTGCCGACCCTGTGGAATGCGGAAGCACGGTTTCGCAAAAGCTACCTGACCACCTTCCCCGGCTATTACGAGACGGGCGATGCGGGCATGATGGACGAGGACGGATACCTCTACATCATGGCGCGCACCGATGACGTGATCAACGTTGCCGGTCACCGCCTGTCGACCGGAGCGATGGAAGAAGTGCTGGCCAGCCATCCCGACGTCGCCGAATGTGCCGTGATCGGGGCGAGCGATCCGCTCAAAGGTCAGGCGCCCGTGGGGTTCGTCTGCCTGACCAAGGGCGTGAACCGCCCGCATGCGGAAATCTCGGCCGAATGCGTCAAGCTGGTGCGCGACAAGATCGGACCGGTGGCAGCCTTCAAGCTGGCTGTGGTGGTGGACCGCCTGCCCAAGACCCGTTCGGGCAAGATCTTGCGCGCAACTATGGTCAAGATCGCCGACAGCGAAGAGTTCAAGCTGCCCGCGACGATTGACGATCCCGCGATCCTCGACGAAATCCGCGAGGCGTTGCGGTCTATCGGCCTCGCACAGGGATAGAGCGCACGCCGCCCCGCACGAACGAGAAAAGGCGGCCCGCAAGGACCGCCCATTCTTACTCTTTATCCGGCGTGTTTAGTGGCTCGCCATCCACTCGTCGACTTCGCGCTTGGCTTCCTCTTTCGACTTGCCATAACGCGCCTGAATCCGGCCTTCGAGCTCCTCACGGTTGCCTTCTGCCTTGTCCAGATCGTCGTCCGTCAGTTCGCCCCACTTCTGTTGCGCCTGACCTTTGAACTGCTTCCAGTTGCCTTTGATTTCGTCCCAATTCATCTTGGATACTCCTCTTTGTCTGTTCTGTTTTGCCGTTCGACATACGTCCGGCTGTTCATAGATATAACGCGATCGTGAGCCTTCCGTTCCGCATTGGCCCGAATAAATCCTTGCTCCGGCGATGATCCGCCCTCTACGCTGATGACACCGAAACCACCGGAGTCTCGCCATGCAACGACCTCTCTCAGCGGCCTTTGGCTGGCTTGTTCTTGCGGCCCTGCCGGCGCATGCGCAGGACGGCACCCGCGTCCAGGTCAGCGGAGAGATCATTGATACGTGGTGCTATTACTCCGGCGTCATGGGCGGGCCTGACGCGGTGGTCGGCACGGCGCATCACACCTGCGCGCTCTGGTGCAGTGCGGGCGGCATCCCGGTCGGCATTCTGGCCGAGGACGGCACAGTTTATACCGTGCTCAAGGTCGACGAGGACGATCAGGCCGCGGGGGGCGACACGCTGTTGTCGCTCGCCTCTTACTACGTGACAGCCGACGCGATGCTGTACGAGCGTGACGGGCTGAAATACCTCGTCGTCGGGCGGGTCGAGGCCGCGCCCGAAATCACCAACCTGACACATCTCGATTACGGTCCGGTGCCGGGCTTTGCCATTCCGGACCCTGCGAAATGATCGCGCGCATCGCAGCGCTCGCGTGCCTGCTGGCGTTTCCCGTGGCGGCACAGGATTTCTCGGCCGGTTCCGAAGCGAAGCCATGGAACCTCTACGCTGAGCAGCCCGCCCGTTTCGAGGCGCGTGTCGTGGACCTGCTGTGTACCTTCACCGGCAACTGCCCCGAGGACTGCGGCGCGGGCCGTCGCCAACTGGGGCTGGAGCGTGTGGCGGACGGTGTGCTGGTGCTGCCGATGAAAAACGCGCAGCCCGCGTTTTCGGGCGCGGCGGTGGATCTTGTGCCCTATTGCAACCAGACTGTCGAAGTCGACGGCTTGATGATCGTCGACCCCGATCTGGGCGCCGATAACATCTACCTCGTCCAGCGGATCAAACCATCCGGCGGCGACTGGACCGCGGCGAACCGCTGGACCCGCGACTGGGCGGACAACAATCCCGACGCACCCGGCAAAGGTCCGTGGTTCCGCCGGTCGCCGCGGATTCTGGCGGAGATCGAACGCAACGGCTATCTCGGCCTCGGGCCGGAGGCGGACGCCGCCTATATCAAGGAACTGTTCAAGTGATCCGCATGGCGGTGATCTGTGCGGGTCTTGCCCTCATCGCACCGGCGGCCCCCTCCGGCGCGGACGGTCTGTTTCCGCTTATCAAGGGCGGGCCTTTCACACTGGTTGACCACAACGGCCAAACCCGCACCCAGATAGACCCCGAGGGGCACGCACAGCTGTTGTTCTTTGGCTACGCGAATTGTCCGGGCATCTGCACCGCCGCCCTGCCCCTGATGGCGGATGTGACGGACGCGGTGGCAACCCACGGCATCACGGTAACGCCGCTGATGATCACGGTCGATCCCGCCCGCGATACGGTCCAAACGATGGGCGCGCCGCTGGCGCGGGTGCATCCCGATCTGGTCGGCCTGACCGGCGACGCCGAGGCCCTTTCCGCCAGCTATGCGGCTTTCAACGTCGATCACCGGCTTGCCTACGAAGATCCCGAATACGGGCCCGTCTACAGCCACGGATCGCTTGTCTACCTGCTCGACGGTGGCGGGGCCGTTCTGACCGTGCTGCCACCCGTGCTCAGCGCGGCGCAAGCCACCGACATCGTTCTGAGTTATCTGCGCCCGCAAGGGTGAACCGCCCGCAACGGAGGCC
The DNA here is from genome assembly GCF_040149665.1 of Sulfitobacter sp. HNIBRBA3233. Lineage (NCBI taxonomy): Bacteria > Pseudomonadati > Pseudomonadota > Alphaproteobacteria > Rhodobacterales > Roseobacteraceae > Sulfitobacter > Sulfitobacter marinivivus. The sequence goes on from NZ_JBEFLP010000001.1 coordinate 1,645,835, forward strand.
CGCAGGCGCACCGGCAGATGCTCTGCCCGCGCTGGCACCGGTCAGTTGAACTGTTCCGAGATCAGGCGCTCTTCCAGCCCGTGACCGGGATCGAAAAGGATCTTGTGGACGATGCTCGGCTCCGACCTGATTTCGACCGACAGCACGTCGCGGTGGCTGTTGCCGTCGGCATCCGCCATCACCGGACGCTTGTCCGCTTCCATCACGTCAAAGCGCACGGTCGCCGTCTTCGGCAACAAGGCCCCGCGCCACCGGCGGGGTCGGAACGCGGCCATCGCGGTCAGGGCCAGCACATCCGCGCCGATGGGCAGAATCGGCCCGTGAGCGGAATAGTTGTAGGCGGTCGATCCCGCCGGCGTTGCCACCAGTGCGCCGTCACAGACCAGCTCCTGCATGCGCAAGCGCCCGTCCACCGTGATCTGCAGCTTCGCGGCCTGCGGCCCCTCGCGCAGCAGCGCCACCTCGTTCAGCGCCAGCGCGTTCGATACGCTGCCGTCCGTATGCGTGGCCTTCATCGACAGCGGGTTGATCTCGGCCTCTTCGGCAGCCGCCAGACGGTCGCGCAGATCGCTTTCGGCGTAGGCGTTCATCAGGAAGCCGATGGTGCCGCGATTCATCCCGTAGACCGGCGCGGGCAGATCCTGCGTCTCGTGCAGTGTTTGCAGCATGAAACCGTCACCGCCCAGCGCAACGATCACCTCGGCCTCTTCCAGCGGGACATTGCCGTACCGTCCGGTCAGCGCCGCCCGGGCGGTCTGCGCCACCGGCGCACGGCTGGCCACGAAGGCGAGTTTCTGGGGCATGGTGTTTCCGATCGTGGCAAGTCTTCCACCGAGACAAACACATTATCCCCCGTGGCGCCAGATGCGCCCGACGAAAGCGCCAAACGCGACAAAATGGCGGTCGCGCAGCCCGCGCGGCGCATCTATCCCACAGCCAGTCGCATTACCATCTTCATTCCCGCGCGGGTTTCCGATACGAAACCGCCAACGGGAATCCCACAGGCTCAAGGAGCATGCACATGTTGGACAACAAGACCTCAGACTTCTTCACCCGCTCGCTCGCCGAGACAGATCCGGCAATTGCCGAAGCCACGAACAAGGAACTCGCCCGCCAGCGCAGCGAGATCGAACTCATCGCATCGGAAAACATCGTCTCTGCCGCCGTCATGGAAGCGCAGGGCGGCGTGATGACCAACAAATACGCCGAAGGCTACCCCGGGCGCCGCTACTACGGCGGCTGCGAATTTGTCGACATCGCCGAAGAGCTGGCGATCGAACGGGCCTGCAAGCTCTTTGACTGCGGATTTGCCAACGTGCAGCCCAACTCCGGCAGTCAGGCGAACCAGGGTGTGTTCCAGGCACTGCTGGAGCCCGGTGATACGATCCTCGGCATGAGCCTCGATGCAGGCGGCCACCTGACCCACGGGGCCAAGCCGAACCAGTCAGGCAAATGGTTCAACGCCATCCAGTACGGCGTGCGCCAGCAGGACAACCTGCTGGACTATGATCAGGTCCAGCAGCTGGCGACCGAACACAAGCCCAAGATGATCATCGCCGGCGGCTCGGCCATCCCGCGCACCATTGATTTCGCCAAGATGCGCGAAATCGCCGACAGCGTCGGTGCCTATCTGCTGGCCGATGTCGCGCATTTCGCCGGGCTGATCGCGGCAGGCGAATATCCCAACCCCTTCCCGCATGTGCATGTTGCCACAACGACGACCCACAAGACCCTGCGCGGCCCGCGCGGCGGCATGATCCTGACCAATGACGAGGCACTGTCCAAGAAGTTCAACTCGGCCATTTTCCCCGGCATTCAGGGCGGCCCGCTGATGCATGTGATCGCGGCCAAGGCCGTAGCATTCGGCGAGGCGCTGGACCCCTCGTTCAAAAGCTACATCCAGCAGGTCATCAAGAACGCGCAGGCATTGAGCGACCAGCTGATCAAGGGCGGGCTTGATACGATCACCCACGGCACCGATACCCACGTCCTGCTGGTCGATCTGCGGCCCAAGGGTGTGAAGGGCAACGCGACAGAAAAGGCACTGGGCCGCGCGCATATCACCTGCAACAAGAACGGCGTGCCCTTCGACCCCGAAAAACCGATGGTTACCTCCGGCATCCGTCTGGGCTCTCCTGCGGGCACAACGCGCGGCTTTGGCGAGGACGAGTTCCGCCAGATCGCGGACTGGATCATCGAAGTGGTCGACGGCCTTGCCCAGAACGGCGAAGAGGGCAACGCGGAGGTCGAGGCGAAGGTGAAGGCCGAGGTCGAAGCCCTCTGTGCGCGCTTCCCGATCTATCCGAACCTCTGAGCAAGACCCCCGTAAGCAAAGAGGGCCGGTGCAGCGATGCACCGGCCCTTTTTCATGCATGGGCGCGGCACGGCGCTGCGGCGTGACCTGCACCCGGCAGCGCAAGATCCGCTGTGGGCGAAGGCGGCTGCCAGAATCCCCTAGCGGTGTCAGCGATGCCGCCCTAGGCTCGGCGCAAACAGTTCAAAGGAATGTCACCATGATCATCCATCCCGCAGGCTCCCGCCCCTCGACCGTGCCAGATGCCGCCTATTTCACCGGCACCGTGCGCATGGACCCGATCAACGCGGCCCCCGAACCCGCCCGCCTGCGCGCCATTCTCGTGACCTTCGAGCCGGGCGCGCGCACCAACTGGCACACGCACCCCTACGGGCAGACACTGATGGTCACCACCGGCGCGGGACGCGTCCAGAAAGAGGGCGAGGAGATTCAGACAATCCGCCCGGGCGACGTGGTCTGGATCCCGCCGGGGGAGAAACATTGGCACGGGGCCGGGCCCGATACCGCAATGTCCCATATCGCCATGCAGGAGGCCGAAGATGGCGCGACGGCAAACTGGATGGAGCCGGTGACGGACGCGCAATACGGCGGCTGAGGCACAGGCGCGCTCAGACGTAGCCGCGCCACCACAGCCAGACGATGAACGCGGCGATCACCGCCAGCAAGTTCGCAGCGATCGTCGCCGCCACCGCGAGCAATCGTCCCCGCCGCCGGTCCGCGACGTCGATACCGCGCAGGTGGCTGACCACGGCGTCGAAATCCTTCTCGACCGCGGCAGCGTCGATCTGGCGGGCCAGCTTGGGATTTTGTGCGAGCGTCTCTGCCGCTACCAGCCGGTCGGCGCGTTCCCGCACGCGGCGCGGCAACCGGCGGCCGACGCGGCGAACCCCGCGCCGCAGATCACGCGCCTGCACCCCGAATTTCTCGCGCAGCAGGCCCAGCACCGCATTGGCCTTGGCCGCCATATCCCTGTCCGACATCATTCCCTTTCCTAGCGCCTCTGGAACCCCGTGCGCAATGGCGCTAGGTCTGTAGCATGTTGAACTATTCCGAACATGGTACCGATACCGACGCGCCGCCACTGGTCATCGTCCACGGGCTCTACGGGTCCGGACGCAACTGGGGCGTGATCGCCAAACGCCTGTCCGACCGCAGCCGCGTGATCACCCCGGATATGCGCAACCACGGCGACAGCCCGACCGAGCCCACCAATTCCTACCCCGAAATGGCCGCCGATCTGGCAGAACTGATCGAACACATCGGCGGACCCGTCGATCTGTGCGGGCACTCCATGGGCGGCAAGGCGGCGATGGTTCTGGCGCTGACGCGGCCCGATCTGCTGCGCCGCCTGATCGTCGCCGATATCGCACCCGTTCCCTACGCCCACAGCCAGTCCCACCATATCGCCGCGATGCGGTCGGTAGACCTCGCAACCGTGACGCGCCGCTCCGAAGCCAGCGAGCAACTGGGCCACCACGGCGTGGAACCGGCCCTGCAGAGTTTCTTTACCCAATCGCTGGATGTGGCCAACAAGCGCTGGAAACTCAACCTCGACGCGCTCGAAGCGGACATGGACGCGATCATCGGCTTTCCTGAGGTCACAGGTGTCTTCGAGGGTCCGGCGTTCTTTCTGTCGGGGGGCGAAAGCGACTATGTGCGCCCCGAACACCGCCCCCGGATAAAGGAGCTGTTTCCAAGGGCGCGTTTCGCCAAACTGCCGGGTGCGGGGCATTGGCTTCATGCTGAAAAACCACGCGAATTCGAAGCAGCCCTGCGCGCCTTTCTCGACGCGGAGGCATCACCGGGTTGACCCTGCCACGATCTGCGTGAAGATTTAGGGACGTCAGATCACACACCACGGGACAAGGATATGTGGAAGACGGGATTTGAAACGATGGTTCGCCGCTTGATGGTGCGCGACCGTCTGACAGTCGATTATCCGGACGGCACCACCGGCCGCTACGGCCCCGATACGGGGCGCAGCGTGCGGTTTGAGATCACCGATCAGGCACTCTTGCGGCAGTTCTGTCTGGACCCGGAAATGGCACTGGGAGAAGGATACATGGACGACCGGCTGCGGCTGGTCGATACGCCGCTCGATACTTTCCTTCAGGTGCTGATCGAAAACCGCGATGCGGGGCGTCTGCCGGGGTGGGTCAATGCAGGCTACCGCGCGCGCTATCACGCACGCCGGTTCATCCAGCGCAATGCGCCGCACCGCGCACGGGCGAACGTGGCCCATCACTACGACATTTCCGACGATCTCTACCGGCTCTTTCTGGACCCCGACATGCAGTATTCCTGCGCCTATTTCGGCGATCCCGACATGACGCTCGACGCCGCGCAGGAGGCAAAGAAGGCCCATATCGCGCGCAAGCTCTGCCTTGAGGGCGGAGAGCATGTTCTCGATATCGGCTGCGGCTGGGGCGGCATGGCGCTGACGCTGGCCCGCGATTTCGACGCGCGCGTCACCGCGATCACCCTGTCGGAGAACCAGCTGGCCACGGCCCGCGCTCGTGCAGAGGCCGAAGGCCTGCAAGACCGCGTGGATTTTCGCCTGATGGACTACCGCCGGGTGACCGACACCTTCGACCGCGTGGTCAGCGTCGGGATGCTCGAACACGTCGGGCTGCCGAACTACGACACCTATTTCGAGCGTGTCGCGCGGGTGCTGAAACCGGACGGGATTGCCCTGATCCACACCATCGGGCGCAGCGCCGCGCCCCTGCCCCACAGCACCTGGCTGAACAAGTACATCTTCCCGGGCGGCTATGTGCCGTCGCTGTCGGAACTGGCTTCCCCGATGGAGCGTAGCGGCCTGTGGCAATCCGACATCGAGGTGTGGCGCCTGCACTACGCCCGAACCCTGCGCCACTGGCGCAACCGCTTTGAAGAGAACATCGACCAGATCACCCAGATGTACGACGCCCGTTTCGTCGCCATGTTCCGCTACTATTTCGCGATCTGCATCGCTGCCTTCGAGCACCAGATGCAATGCGTCTACCAGTTGCAGCTGGCCCACCGGCGCGATGCGGTGCCTCTGACGCGCGATTACCTCTACCGCTAGCGCCCTTGCGTCCCGGCGCCCGGCCCCGCGTCGGGATCTTTGCGGCACAGATGCACAGCCGCCCCCATTCCGCCCTTGCGCTGGACGCATCCATCCCTATAACGCAGACAATTTGCATATGAGGGGGCCACGCCATGCCAAAGCGTACCGACATCCAGTCGATCATGATCATTGGAGCGGGGCCCATCGTCATCGGGCAAGCCTGCGAATTCGACTACTCCGGCGCACAGGCCTGCAAGGCGCTGAAAGAGGAAGGCTATCGCGTCATCCTCGTCAACTCCAACCCCGCCACCATCATGACAGACCCCGGTCTGGCCGATGCCACCTATATCGAGCCGATCACGCCCGAAATCGTCGCCAAGATCATCGAGAAAGAGCGCCCCGACGCGCTTCTGCCGACCATGGGCGGTCAGACCGGTCTCAACACCTCGCTGGCGCTCGAAGAGATGGGCGTGCTCGAAAAATACGGCGTCGAGATGATCGGGGCCAAGCGCGAAGCCATTGAAATGGCGGAAGATCGCAAGCTCTTCCGCGAGGCGATGGACCGCCTGGGAATCGAAAACCCCAAGGCGACGATCTGCACTGCCCCGATGACAAACGGCAAGAAAGACCTCGCCGCCGGTGTCGCCATCGCGATGCAGGCGCTGGAGGAAGTCGGCCTGCCCGCGATCATCCGCCCCGCCTTTACCATGGGCGGCACCGGCGGTGGCGTCGCCTACAACCGCGAGGATTACGAGGCGATCTGCCGCTCCGGCATGGACGCGTCCCCGATGGGCCAGATCCTGATCGACGAGTCGCTGCTGGGTTGGAAGGAATACGAGATGGAAGTGGTCCGCGACACCGCCGACAACGCCATCATCGTCTGCTCGATCGAAAACGTCGACCCGATGGGCGTGCATACGGGCGATTCCATCACCGTGGCCCCGGCGCTGACACTGACCGACAAGGAATACCAGATCATGCGCAACCACTCGATCGCGGTGCTGCGCGAGATCGGCGTGGAAACCGGCGGGTCGAACGTGCAATGGGCCGTGAACCCCGACGATGGCCGCATGGTGGTGATCGAGATGAACCCGCGCGTGTCGCGCTCCTCGGCGCTGGCGTCCAAGGCGACAGGCTTCCCGATCGCCAAGATCGCCGCCAAGCTGGCGGTAGGCTTCACGCTGGATGAACTCGACAACGACATCACCGGTGTGACCCCTGCGAGCTTCGAGCCGACCATCGACTATGTCGTCACCAAGATCCCGAAATTCGCCTTCGAAAAATTCCCCGGTGCCGAACCCTACCTGACGACGGCGATGAAATCCGTGGGCGAGGCGATGTCCATCGGCCGTACGATCCACGAATCCATGCAAAAGGCACTGGCGTCGATGGAATCCGGTCTCACCGGCTTCGACGAGATCGCGATCAAGGGCTTCAATCCGGACCTGCCGGGCGACGCACCGGACAACCGAGCGGCGGTGATCAAGGCAATCAGCGCCACAACGCCGGACCGGATGCGCACCATCGCGCAGGCCATGCGCGTGGGGCTCAGCAACGACGACATCCACGCCACGACCATGTTCGACCCGTGGTTCCTCGACCGGATCCGGGAGATCATCGAGGCCGAGGCAGAGGTGCAGGCCGCAGGCCTGCCGAACGACGAGGCCGGGATGCGCCACCTCAAGATGATGGGCTTCACCGATGCGCGCCTTGCCATCCTCACCGGCCAGAGCGAATCCGACGTGCGCGCCGCGCGCCTCGACCTCGGTGTGAAGGCCGTCTTCAAACGGATCGACACCTGCGCCGCCGAATTCGAGGCCCAGACCCCCTATATGTACTCCACCTACGAGACCCCGATGATGGGCGATGTCGAGTGCGAGGCCCGTCCCTCGGACGCCAAGAAGGTCGTGATTCTCGGCGGTGGCCCCAACCGGATCGGCCAGGGCATCGAGTTTGACTACTGCTGTTGCCACGCCTGCTACGCGCTCACGGATGCGGGCTACGAGACGATCATGGTCAACTGCAACCCCGAGACCGTCTCGACCGACTACGACACCTCCGACCGTCTTTATTTCGAGCCCCTGACCTTCGAGCACGTCATGGAAATCCTGCGGGTCGAGCAGGAAAACGGCACGCTCCACGGGGTCATCGTCCAGTTCGGCGGCCAGACACCGCTGAAGATCGCGGGCGCGCTGCACGAGGCTGGCATTCCCATCCTGGGCACAACGCCTGACATGATCGACCTTGCCGAAGACCGCGAGCGGTTCCAGCAGCTCGTGCAGGGGCTTGGCCTCAAGCAGCCACGCAACGGCATCGCCCATTCCGACGCAGAAGCCTTCGAGATCGCCAAGGACATCGGCTTCCCGTTGGTGATCCGCCCCTCCTACGTCCTGGGCGGCCGCGCGATGGAGATCGTGCGCGATCAGGCAAACCTCGAACGCTACATTACCGAAGCCGTCGTCGTCTCGGGCGACAGCCCTGTCCTGCTCGACAGCTACCTCTCCGGCGCGGTGGAGCTTGACGTGGACGCCCTGTCCGACGGCACCGATGTGCATGTCGCAGGCATCATGCAGCACATCGAAGAGGCGGGCGTCCATTCGGGCGACAGCGCCTGTTCGCTGCCCCCCTATTCGCTGCCCCGCGACATTATCGACGAGGTCGAGACCCAGACCAAGGCCCTTGCCAAAGCGCTGAACGTCGTCGGCCTGATGAACATCCAGTTCGCGGTAAAAGACGGCGAGATCTACCTGATCGAGGTGAACCCGCGCGCCTCCCGCACCGTGCCCTTCGTCGCCAAGGCCACCGATAGCGCCATCGCTTCCATCGCCGCACGCATCATGGCCGGCGAAAAGCTTGCCAGCTTCCCGATGCGCGCCCCCTATCCCGAACAGACGTCCTATGCGGATGTGCTGCCGCTGGGCGATCCGCTGACGCTGGCCGACCCCAACATGCCATGGTTCTCGGTCAAGGAGGCCGTGCTGCCCTTCGCCCGCTTCCCCGGTGTCGATACCATCCTTGGCCCGGAAATGCGTTCGACCGGCGAAGTCATGGGCTGGGACCGCGATTTCCCCCGCGCCTTCCTCAAGGCGCAGATGGGCGCAGGCAACATCCTGCCGCGCGAAGGCTGCGTGTTCCTGTCGATCAAGGACGCGGACAAGACCGACCAGACCCTCGATGCGGCCCGCACGCTGAGCGGCCTCGGTTTCACCATCGTGGCGACGCGCGGCACGGCAGCGTGGCTCGACGCGGCAGGCATTGCCTGCGACCTGGTCAACAAGGTCTACGAAGGCCGCCCCGACATCACCGACATGATGAAGGACGGGCGCATCCACCTGGTGCTCAACACCACGGAAGGCGCGCAGGCTGTCGAAGACAGCAAATCCATCCGCTCGATCGCGCTTTACGACAAGATCCCGTATTACACGACAGCCGCGGGCGCACAGGCGGCGGCACTGGCGATCAAGGCACAGGCCGAGGACGAGATCGGGGTAAAACCGCTTCAGGGGTAATTGGCTACCCCTGCGGCCGCCCCTCCTTGCGGATAGGCTAGCCCGCCGCCCTCTATCTGGGACGGCCCCCCTTGTGGTAAAATCGCGCAGCGAACCACAGAGGAGCGTTCCCATGCGTCTTGTCCTATCCCTCTTTCTCGCCGGTGCAGTGGCGGCCTGCGCCGCCGCGCCGGTCCCGCCTGCCGCAACATCCTTGCCCCTGTTCGGCGATGGCTACCGTTTCGAGGGCGATGCCTGTCGTCGCGTCGGAGAGGCACCGCAGACCGTCGAGTACCTCGACGACGCGGCTGATCTTGTCGCCTGCCCCGAGGACCTTGAAAACCTCGGCGTCTTCGTCATCGACTTCGACGCTGTAGAAGTCGCTCTTGTCGACGGCTATAGACTGTTCTCCGTGCCTGTCAGATAGTCCTGCGCCGGATGCGAAGATCGGCGGCCCCGGCCCGGCGCAGACGCCAGATGCTCTGGGCAAGCCGCATCAACTGCGTTAAAAAAAGTCCAAGTTTCTTCGGCCCCCAGCCGGATGGATAATGCGGACGCACAGGCTGCCCGCGCAGAAAAAGGTTATCCACAGGCACAAACCGGCGTAACCTTCTGCGTAACAAGGAAGATCAAAAGATGTACACACCCGCGATTACAGGCACAGGCGTCTTCACGCCGGATCAGGTCATCACCAATGCCGAACTGGTCAAGGCCTTCAACGCCTATGTTGACATCTATAACAAGGAACACGCCGACGAGATCGAGGCAGGCACTTTGCCCGCCAAGGAATATTCATCCGAGGATTTCATCGTCAAGGCGTCGGGCATTGAACAGCGCTATGTGATTGACAAGGTTGGCATTCTGAACCCGCACGTCATGCACCCGCTGCTGCGCCAGCGGTCGGACGACGAACCATCGCTGATGGCGGAAATGGCGCTGGATGCGGCGCACAAGGCACTGGCGCAGGCGGGCAAGACCTCTGCCGATGTCGGTGCGGTGATCTGCGCTGCCTCGAACCTCGAGCGCGCCTATCCCGCCGTCGCGATCGAAATTCAGGATTTGCTGGAAATCAACGGCTTCGCCTTCGACATGAATGTCGCCTGCTCTTCCGCCACATTCGGGATTCAGGCCGCCGCTGACATGATCCGCGCCGGGTCGATCCGCAGCGCGCTGGTGGTCAACCCCGAAATCTGCTCCGCGCACCTCGAATGGCGCGACCGCGACTGCCACTTCATTTTCGGGGATGTGGCCACAGCCACGTTCATCGAACGTGCCGAAGACGCGAACGGCGCCTATTTCGAAATCAAATCAACCCGCTGCGCGACGGAGTTCTCGAACAACATCCGCAACAACAACGGCTTTCTGCGCCGCTCCCGCCCCGATGGCGTTGCCGACCGGCGCGACATGCAGTTCATGCAGAACGGACGCAAGGTGTTCAAGGAAGTCCTGCCCATGGTCTCAGACCATATTGCCGGCCATATGGGCGACGAAGGCGTGGCGCCGGGCGATCTCAAACGGCTCTGGCTGCATCAGGCCAACAAGTCGATGAACGACTTCATCGGTCGCAAGGTGCTGGGCAGGATCCCGGAGCCGGGAGAACAACCCAATATCCTTCAGGACTACGCCAACACCTCTTCGGCGGGGTCGATCATCGCTTTCTCGCAGAATTCCAGCGATCTGGAGGACGGCGACACCGGTCTGATCTGTTCATTCGGGGCCGGCTATTCGGTCGGGTCGGTGATCGTGGAAAAGCACGGCTAGAGCTTCTTCAGCGACACCCGCTGGTGCACCTCGTCGACGCTTTCCACCCTTTCGGAGTAGCGATCCACAAGGTAATCGGCCCGTCCGCGCACCAGCCATGTGAACTTGACCAGTTCCTCCATGACGTCGACGATACGGTTATAGAACGCTCCGGCGGGCAGCCGCCCCTCTTCGTCGAACTCCAGCCAGGCCTTCGGAATGCTGGATTGGTTCGGAATCGTAACCATCCGCATCCAGCGCCCCAGAATGCGCATCTGGTTGACCGCGTTAAACGATTGCGACCCGCCGGACACCTGCATCACCGCTAGGGTCTTGCCCTGCGTGGGCCGGATACCCCCCTTGAGAGACAGGGGAAGCCAATCGATCTGGCTTTTCATGATGCCGGTCATCGCCCCGTGGCGTTCGGGACTGGACCAGACCATGCCTTCGGCCCAGACGGCCAGCGCGCGCAACTCGGCGACCTTGGGGTGGGTGTCGTCCGCGCCATCGGGTTGCGGCAATCCGCGCGGATCGAATATCCGCGTTTCGCATCCGAGATGGCGCAGGATCCGCGCAGCCTCTTCAGCGGCACGGCGGGAATAGCTGACCTCGCGCAGCGACCCGTAGAGAAGCAGGATCCGCGGCTTATGCCCTGGATCACTTGGCGATTTCAGGCTGTCCACATCGATGTCAGGCAGCGCCTCGGGGCGCAGCGCGCGCAGGTCTTCAGACACTTTCGTCTTCCAGATGCAGTTTCATATCCACGAGCACCTGTTGCAGCGCCGTTGTCTCTTTCAGCAGCCGCTTCGCCTCGTTCACGGTGATCTTCCCGTCCGCGATGCTCTGCTGGTATTCCGCCATCAGCACGGCAAAGCGCTGGCTCAGGGCGATGACGTCCGCGTTCACCCCACCGGTCGAGGTGTCATTGGGCCGGCGTTCGTTGAAATCGAGATGGCCGCCCGACAGTTCGGCCAGTGCCTGCGTGACGTGCGGATACCCCGCCGCCTGCTCCAGAAGCGCCACGGCATCCACGGGAATAAACCGGTCCACGTGCTCGTCGTGGTCGGAATAGTAGCGTCCAAGCGTCGCTTTGGACTTTCCGGTCACCTCGCAAGCGGCCTCTACGCCAACCGCTTTCACCAGGGCTTCCGTGTGCTTCTTCAGATAACTGCCGACTGCATTCATACCGTTTCCTCAATCCAGACCTGGACCCATTTTAGTCTGCCGCGTTTCAGATCCTAGTGCAAAGAAATGACAGACATGTCAAATGCCCCGGAGCCCCCTTGCGACCCGACCGGCCAGGCGGATAAATACCCGGATGGCCAAGCTCTATTTCAACTATTCAACGATGAACGCGGGAAAATCGACCGTGTTGCTGCAAGCCGCGCACAACTACGCCGAACGCGGGATGCGCACCTATCTTCTGACCGCGCAATTCGACAATCGCGCGGGCGAGGGCCGTATCGCATCGCGCATCGGCATCGGTGCTGCGGCCGACACTTTCGCTCCGGACGAGGATCTGTTCGCAAAGCTGAAGCGCAGGCTGGATACGGGCCCCTGCGCCTGCGTCTTCATCGACGAGGCGCAGTTCCTCACGGACAACCAGGTCTGGCAACTGGCCCGCGCGGTCGATGATCTGCGCGTGCCTGTCATGTGCTACGGCTTGCGTGTCGATTTCCGTGGAGAACTGTTTCCCGGCTCCGCCGCGCTGCTGGCGCTGTCGGACGAAATGCGCGAGATCCGCACCATCTGCCACTGTGGCAAGAAGGCGACGATGGTCGTCCGGCAGGACGGCGAGGGCAAGGTGCTGCGGCATGGCGCTCAGGTGCAGATCGGCGGCAACGAGACCTATATCTCCCTGTGCCGCCGCCACTGGCGCGAAGCAATCGACGACAGGGCCGCGACCGACGCCTAAACCGCGTTCGGCGGCTCCTTCCCCGCAAGAACCGCTTGCAGGTTCGCCGCGGCCATGCGGCCCATGTCCACGCGCACCTCCTCGGTGGATGTGCCCAGATGCGGCAGCAGCGTGACATTGTCGAGCTCGCGCAGCGCCTGCGGCACCTTCGGCTCGAACTCGTAGACGTCCAGACCCGCGCCCCCGATGCGGCCCGAAGAGAGTGCGTCGATCAGCGCCGCTTCGTCGACCACGTCGCCGCGCGCGATATTGATCAGATGGGCGTGGGGCTGCATGGCGCCGATGACATCCGCATCGATGATATGGTGTGTTTGCGGGCTGGCCGGAACCGCGGCAACCAGAACATCCACCTCCGCCGCGAGACGGGCCAGATCGGGGACGAACTCTGCCGCGAAAGACGTCTCCTTGGCGGACCGGTTGCAGTATTTCACCGCCATGCCGAACCCGAAATGGCAGCGCCGCGCAATCGCTTCGCCGATCCGCCCCATGCCGAGGATACCCACCGTCTTTCCGGTAAGATGCAGGCCCAGCATTTGCGTCGGATGCCAGCCCTCCCACTTGCCCGAGCGGACCAGACGCTCGCCCTCGGCGGCGCGCCGTGCGCTCATCAGCATCAGGGTCATCGCGGTATCGGCGGTGGCATCCGTCACCGCACCGGGGGTGTTGGTGACGGTAATGCCGACCGAGCGGGCGGCGTCCACGTCGATATGGTTGTACCCGACACCGAAATTCGCCAGCACCTTGCAACGGGGCGAGGACACATCCGCGAAAACCTCGGCGGTGAAGGCATCGCCGATTGTCACAAGCGCGCCGTCGTAATCACGCAGGACCCTGCGCAGCTCCTCCGGCGACAGGGGCGTTGTCAGGTCACGCCGCACGACTTCAAGACCCTCAAGTGATGGATAAACACCCTCTGGCAAGCCTCTGGAAATGAATACCTTTGTCAATGCATCTGCCCTCCGTCGGGTACAGGCTGATCGGGGGACAGCAGGACGATCGCCCCCTCCTTGTCCGGCACGCCCAATACCAGAACTTCGGACATGAACGGCCCGATCTGGCGGGGCGGGAAATTCACCACGGCCAGCACCTGCCGCCCGACCAGCGTTTCGGGGGAATAGTGAACGGTGATCTGGGCCGAGCTCTTGCGCGTCCCGATCTCTTCTCCGAAATCGACCCACAGCTTGATCGACGGATTGCGCGCTTCGGGAAAGGGCTCTGCCCGGGTGACGGTGCCGCAGCGGATATCGACGGCCTGAAACTGGTCAAAGGAAATCTCAGCCACGCGACAGCTCCCGCGACCGGTCGGCGGCTGCCGCCACCGCACGGCGCAACAACGGGGGAAACCCGTCTTCCGGGTTCATAAGCACTTCGAGTGCGGCCTGCGTCGTGCCGTTGGGGCTGGTGACATTCTTGCGCAGCTGCGCGGGGTCTTCATCGCTTTGCATCGCCAGAGCGCCCGCGCCCGCGACGGTTGCCTTGGCCAGCTGCAACGCCAGCTCGCGCGGCAGACCCTGTGCCTCTCCCGCATCGGCCATCGCTTCCATCATGTGAAACACATAGGCCGGACCCGACCCGCTGACGCCGGTCACGGCGTCGATCTGCGCTTCCTCGGCAAGGCGGACAACATCGCCCACAGCGGATAGAAGCGTTTCCGCCTCGTCCAGCGACCGATCCCCCGCGACGGCGTTCCCGACGATCGCGGTGATCCCGCGCGAGATCGCGGCGGGTGTGTTCGGCATCGCGCGCACCACGGGGGTCTCGGCGCCCAGGGTTTCTTCGAAAAAGCGGATCGGCGTGCCTGCCGCCACGCTGATGAACAGCGTTTCACCGTTGCCCATTTTGCGCAGGGTCGGCAGTGCCTCGGCCATCATCTGCGGCTTGACCGCAACCAGAACGATCGCGGGTGCGGGCGGCAGATCCTCGTTCAGATGAACACCCTGCTCCTGCAACCAGTCAGACGGATAAGGGTCGCTGACCCAGACCGACGCGGGCGGCAACCCGCGCGCCAGCCATCCTTCCAGCATGGCCGATCCCATCTTGCCACAACCCAGCAGAACCAGGCCGTCGCGCGCGATACGTGTCTCTTTCATGTGGTGTCCCCGCCTTTGTGTGCGGGCACAGGTTTACGCGCGCCCGTAGGCCTCTGCAATGGCGACATCCAGCGCCTGTGCCGGGGTCTGATCGCCCCAGGCGACCAGTTGCAGCGCGGGATAGTAGCGCTCGGCGCTCAACACCGCCGCGCCGATCATCGTGTCGATCTGTTCGGGGGATGCGACATGCCCGCCCGAGAGCACCAGACCGTAGCGGTAGACCATCAGCTTCTGCTCTGCCCAGTAGGTGAAGGCACCGGCCCAGCAGCGGTCGTTGATATCGTTCAGCAATCCGTGGACGGCAGGAACGCGGGCTTCGGGCGGCTCCATCTCGAAGGTGCAGATCAGGCGCAGGGTTTCGTCAAAGGCCGACCATGCCAGCGTGACGGAATAGGTGCGCCACTGGCCTTCGACGGCCATGGCGATCTGTTCGTCCGAAATCCGGTCAAACTCCCAGTCGTGGTGGGCTGCCAGATTCTCGACGATGTCGATGGGATGAATGTCGTCTTCCAGATACTGCTCGGACAGGGCCATGGGGTCACCTTTTTGTTGTCGCCCTAGCGATGGAGGCCCCGATCTGCCCCCAAAGCTTGGGTGCTTCTGCTACAGGACGCTAGTTTGCCTGCGCGTCCTACTAGATATGGTGGCCGCCGGAGAAGACTCTGGCAAGTCTTTTTCTGGGGATAACCCGAAAGAGCGGGGGATAACTTGGCCAAGGCGCCAAATATCATCGCCTCGGGGGGCACCCGCCCCGACAAAATCGGGAAGCGCGTGCAAAAATGAAAAACGGCAACCGGAAGGCCGATCACCGCTTCAGCAAGGTCGCAGAGGGAAGGCTTACTTCGTTTCGAGCGCGTCGAGCCGTGCTTTCAGCGCTTCGTTCTCTTCACGGGCCTTTTGCGCCATGGCGCGCACTGCGTCGAATTCTTCGCGGGTGACGAAATCACGGTCGGCAAGCCAGCGGTCCATCATGCCCTTGAGGGCATTCTCGGCCTCGTCCTTGGCCCCCTGTGCCACACCCATGGCGTTGGTCATGATCTGGCTCAGGTCGTCGAAAATCTTGTTGCGGGTCTGCATGGCTCTCTCCACTGGCTGTAAGGTGTATATGGGGCGCGTTGCCGCGTCTCGCAAGGTTGACTTCGCCGTCCATGCGCGCTCAATCACCGCATGAACGCGCTGATCCCCTTCCCCGACATTTCGCCAGAGATCTTTTCGGTCTCCCTTTTCGGTATCGAATTTGCCCTGCGCTGGTACGCGCTGGCCTACATCGTGGGCATTCTGCTGGGCTGGCGTCTGGTGGTGCTGGCCGCCCGCACGCCGCGGCTGTGGCGCGATGAAACGCCGGTGATGCGCCCCCAGCAGATCGAGGATCTGCTGACGTGGGTGATTGTCGGTGTCATCCTCGGCGGCAGGCTGGGATACGCGTTTTTCTACCAACCCGAATACTATCTTTCCAACCCCGGCCAGATCCTGCGGGTCTGGGAGGGGGGAATGTCGTTCCACGGCGGTGCGCTGGGTGTGATCCTCGCGGGCCTTGTCTACGCCCTGCGCCACGGCATCGCCAAGGTCAGCATGGGTGATCTGGTCGTGCTGGGCGTCCCGCCCGGCCTGCTGCTGGGCCGGATCGCGAATTTCATCAATGCCGAGCTTTGGGGCAGGCCTACGGACCTGCCTTGGGGCGTCGCCTTTCCGACCGAGGCCGCGCAGTACTGCCCCGATGTGACAGGTATCTGCGCCCGCCATCCCTCGCAGCTCTACGAAGCCTTGCTTGAAGGGGTCGTGCTGGGCGCGGTGCTGATCTGGCTTGCGTGGCGGCGTGGCGCATTCAAGACACCCGGCCTGCTGCTTGGCGTGTTTCTCGGCGGATACGGGATTGCCCGTTTCGCGGTGGAATTCGTGCGCCAGCCCGATGCGCAATTCGTCTCGGCGGGCAATCCGCTGGGTCTGGCCTGGCACATCGGCGGATACGGCCTGACCATGGGGCAGATCCTGTGCCTGCCGATGATCGCGCTCGGGGCGTTCTTTGTGCTGCGCGCAAGGGCAAGGGCAAGGGCACGGACGCAGGCGTGACGGCGCTGAAGGATATCCTGCTTGACCAGATCGCGGCGGGCGGCCCGCTGCGCGTGTCGGATTACATGTCCGCCTGCCTGCTGCATCCGGTCCACGGCTATTACACGACGCGCGCGCCCTTCGGCCGTGCGGGTGATTTTGTCACCGCGCCCGAAATCAGCCAGATGTTCGGCGAGCTGATCGGGCTGGCGCTGGCGCAGGCCTGGCTCGATCAGGGGGCACCCGCCCCCTTCACGCTGGCCGAGCTTGGGCCCGGTCGGGGCACGCTGATGGCCGATGTGCTGCGCGCGACGGCGCGTGTGCCGGGTTTCAATGCCGCCGCCCACATCACGCTTGTCGAAGCATCACCAAACCTGCGCGAGCAACAGGCGCAAACCCTAGCCCCCCATACCGTGCGGTTCGCGGACGACGTGGGCGCACTGGACGAGGCGCCGCTGTTTCTGGTCGCCAACGAGTTCTTCGATGCGCTGCCGATCCGGCAATTCCAGCGCGACGGCGATGGCTGGCGCGAACGCCAGATCGGCGCGCGCGATGGCGCACTGGCCTTCGGGCTTGGCCCCGCACAGGCGCAACCCGCGCTGGCGCAGCGTATTGAGGATACGCGCGACGGCGACCTGATCGAACACTGTCCAGCCCTTGCGCCGACCGTCGAGACGATTGCAGCGCGGATCGCCCGGCACGGGGGGGCAGCACTGCTGATCGACTACGGCGACTGGCACACGCTGGGCGACACGCTTCAGGCGGTCGCCGATCACGCGCCGGTCGATCCGCTGGCCTCCCCCGGTGCCGCCGACCTGACCGCGCATGTCGATTTCGAAGCCCTCTTCGCCTCTGCCGCTGCCTGCCGGCGCAGCAGGATCACCCCGCAGGGGGTGTTTCTGGAACGGCTGGGCATCACCGCCCGCGCACAGGCACTTGCCCAAAGCCTCGGCGGAGAGGCACTTGAAACCCACATCGCGGCACATCGCCGGTTGACGCACCCCGAGGAAATGGGAAACCTGTTCAAGGTCCTCGGGGTGGTCCCCGAATCCGCCCCGATGCTGCCCGGATTGGAAACATGACGCTAGAGATACTCACATCCGATGCGCTTGACGGGGTCACACACGGCTTCTTCACGCGGCGGGGCGGTGCGTCTTCGGGCGTCTTCGCCGGGCTGAATTGCGGTCACGGCTCATCGGATCAGGCCGAGATCGTATCGATCAACCGCGCGCGGGTCGCCGATGCGCTGGGGGTGACGCCGCAGAACCTCGTCGGGGTGCACCAGATCCATTCGGCCACCGCAGTGACAGTCGACGGGCCCCTGCCCGACAAGCCGCGCGCCGACGCGCTGGTGACAAGGACACCGGGCGTTGCCCTTTCGGTTCTGACGGCCGATTGCCAGCCCGTGCTGTTTGCCGATACCCATGCGGGGGTGATCGGTGCGGCCCACGCGGGCTGGCGCGGGGCGCGCGACGGGATCGTGCAATCGACCGTGGACGCGATGGAGCGGCTGGGCGCGGAGCGCGGCAGGATCGTCGCCGTGATCGGGCCCACGATCAGCCAGCGCGCCTATGAGGTCGGACCGGAGTTCCTTGAAGCCTTCCTCGACGAAGACCCCGACAACGCGCGCTTTTTCATCAACGGCGATGGCGACCGCTATCTCTTTGATCTGCCCGGCTACGGGCTGAGCCGGTTGCGCGCCGCCGGAGTGGGCCACGCAGAATGGACGCGCCATTGCACCTTTTCGGACGCGCAGCGATTCTATTCCTATCGCCGAACCACCCACGCCAAGGAAGCGGATTACGGCCGGCTGATCGCCGCGATCACCCTCTGATCTGGGCGCAAATCGGGCAAAACCGGTCATGGACCTGCCCCATTGCTTTCCGGACAATCCCCCCGAAAGGCCGCTTTCTGTCCCCCGAACAGAAACAATAGGGTCAAAATAACTGTTTTTAAACGATTTCGCGGGCGCCCGGCTGCCGGCCACAATTCGAACCTGTCGCCAGTGAAATTTTGCGAAAAATTTCGGCTGCCGCCCAAAACCGGCCCGAATGGCCCGTCATATTCAGTCTCAAGCAAGGGCGAACGCCCGCACCAACACGAGACAGGAGATACCAGCCATGAAAACCAACGCACGCTTCATCAAGTCGATCACCAAAGCCGCCGCCGAAAACGAAACCGTCATGCCCTGGGCCCGCGGCAAGCGTCGCGCGGCTTTCATCGCCAAGCGTCAGGCATCCGAAGCGACATCTCTGCGCAAATCGGCCTGATCCACCCACCATCATAGCGCGTGCCACACCGGCCCGCGCCCCGGCCTGCGTCCCGCACGCCCGACCCGTCCTGCGAATCAATCGCGGGGCGGGTTTTTATTTGCGGTGTGAAATAAGGCGGCCAGCGCCATAGCGTGCGAAACAAAACCCCGGCGGATTGGCGATTAGTGATGGATTCATCTCAAATGTTGTTCAAACTTTGACAATACGGCGCAATCGTGGCGAATTGGGGCGTATATAAGACACGAAATGACCAACCCGTCATTTCCGTCGTTGTCGGTGGGGGCCGACGAGGGATGTGACCAACCTGCCAGGGTGATCGCATGACACTAACTGCCAATCCAGCCGCCGCACGTCCGTCGGCACGTGCCAAAGGGTACGGAACCATGACTTCTTCACTGCCGAACAACGGACCGCAGACACGTTTGCCCCAGCGCAATTACGAAGTCGCAGCCCTGCGCGAGGACGGATCGCTGTTTATCGGGCAAAGCGCCGCGCCCGCGATCGATCTTTTCGAAAGCGCGTTTTCGGCCTTTACCCACGGCAGCCTGATCCAGACCGACTACGGACAGGTAGCGGTCGAAGACCTGCAGCCGGGCGATATGATCCAGACCGCCACCGGCGAGGCGGCAGAACTGGTCTGGGTCGGCACGTCCACATTCTCTCCCGCCGATTCGGGCAAACGCACGCCGCTGATCCGCCTGATGCCAGATTGTCTTGGCCAGTCGCGCCCCGAACGCGCGCTGACGGTAGGGCCCGGCGCGCGCATTCTGCACACGCCCCCTGCCCTGCGCGGGATCGCCGATGGCCGCCAGTTGCTGACGCCCGCGTCGCACTTCGTCGACGGGGTGAATGTGATCGAGGTGACACCCCCGACGCCCACGCGCCTGTTCCATATCTGCCTGTCGCGCCATGCGGTGATCCGTGTCGACGGGATCGAGATGGAAACCTTCCATCCCGGCGCGAAAGCCCCGAGAGAGGTCAGCCACAGCCTGCGCGACCGCTTCATCTCGCTGTTTCCGAGGATCGCCCATCTGGCGGATTTCGGCCCACTTGCCCATCCGCGCACGCCGGAACTGGATTCCTGACCGTAGCGGTCTGATCGCGGTTCAGGCGTCGACGCTCAGCCTTTGTTCCAGCACATCGAACGGGACGCCGGGTTCATCCTTTGCGTTCCGGATCACAAGGCTGGTCTTCACGCTGGCCACATTGGGCGCGGTCAACAGCTTTCCTGTCAGAAAGCTCTGAAAGCTCGACAGATCGGGGGCTACGCATTTCAGCATGAAATCGACTTCGCCGTTCAACATATGGCACTCACGCACCAGCGGCCACGCGCGACAACGTTCTTCGAAAGCCGACAAGTCCGCTTCGGCCTGGCTGTTGAGGCCCACCATCGCAAAGACCTGAACCTCGAACCCGAGTTCGCGGGGATCCACATCGGCGTGGTATCCGCGAATGAATCCCTGCTCTTCGAGAGTACGCACACGGCGCAGGCAGGGAGGCGCGGAAATACCGACACGTTTGGCCAATTCCACGTTGGTCATGCGCCCGTCTGCCTGAAGTTCTGCAAGAATTTTTCGATCAATTGGATCGAGCCGCGTGCCTGCCATATGTCCCCCTACAGCTTTGCGATTGTTATAGCGCCAACGTAGGTATACGCAATATTGTTTCAACAAGACGCAAGAATGTTTTTCCGCAGAGCGGCATAATGCGTCAAGCTGCGCCCAGCGCCGCTCCCTACCCGCCACGGAGCGGCACCGATTGGCAAAGCGGTCATCCCGCGCCGCCGCTGCCGGGGGCTTTTGATCGGGAGCGGTCGCGTATATATCACCTTCCGACACACAGGATTCTGACCCGGGGGACCGACCGCATGGCCGAGACACGTAAAACCAAGCTTCTGATCATCGGCTCCGGCCCCGCGGGATACACCGCAGGCGTCTACGCCAGCCGCGCAATGCTGGATCCGATCCTCGTACAGGGTATCGAGCCCGGCGGGCAATTGACCACCACGACCGAGGTCGAGAACTGGCCCGGCGATACAGAGGTGCAAGGGCCCGATCTGATGGTGCGCATGGAAGCGCACGCCAAGGCGATGGGCACCGAGATCATCGGCGACATCATCACCGATCTGGACCTGTCCAGCCGTCCGTTCCACGCCAAGGGTGACAGCGGCACCACATATGTCGCCGATGCCGTCATTCTGGCAACGGGCGCACGGGCCAAATGGCTCGGGCTGGAAAGCGAGGAAAAGTTCAAGGGCTTCGGCGTATCGGCCTGCGCGACCTGCGACGGCTTCTTCTACCGCGGTCAGGAAATCGTGGTGATCGGCGGCGGCAATACGGCGGTCGAGGAAGCGCTCTTCCTGACCAACTTTGCCTCCAAGGTGACCCTGATCCACCGTCGTGACGAACTGCGCGCGGAAAAGATCCTGATCGACCGGCTGATGAAAAATCCAAAGATCGAACCGCTGTGGTTCCACCAGCTTGACGAAGTCTACGGCACCGACACCCCTCCGGGCGTCGAGGGCGTGAAGGTCAAGCACGTCAAGACCGGCGAAATCACCGACATTCCCTGCAAGGGTGTGTTCGTGGCGATCGGCCACGCCCCCGCGAACGAACTGGTGAAAGACACGCTGGAGACGCATATGGGCGGCTACGTCGTGACCAAACCCGACAGCACGGAAACCTCTGTGCCGGGCGTCTTCGCTGCCGGCGACCTGACCGATCACAAATACCGCCAAGCCGTGACAAGCGCCGGAATGGGCTGCATGGCCGCGCTCGAAGCCGAACGGTTTCTGGCCGAACACGGCGAGGTCGAAGGCAAGGAGGTCACCGAACCTCTGGGATACGGGGCCGAGGCACCTGCCGCCGAATAGCGGCAGGGAACAGCCGCCATGCAGACACGTCATGGCAGCAATTCGGTCCCTGCCCCCTGATCCACGATCAAATGCCTTGAAATCGGGCGGTGAAGGGGGCAAAGCGCGCATCAACAGCCGTCAATGACGCATGTCTCGAATAAAACGAAAGCCCCCCGATGATCCAATTGAACAATCTCGCCCCGATTTCCGAGCTCTATGTTTCCTACGACTCCGCACAGAAGCTGAAGGTCGAGGCCGGCGATCTTGTCAGCCACGACCTGACGCCACGCCAGATCTGCGATCTGGAGCTGTTGATGAACGGCGGCTTCAACCCGCTGAAGGGTTTTCTGAGCGAGCAGGACTACGACAGCGTTGTCGAGAACATGCGCCTCGCCGATGGCAGCCTGTGGCCCATGCCGATCACCCTCGACGTGTCCGAGGAATTCGCAAGCAAGCTGGAGATCGGGCAGGACATCGCCCTGCGCGATCAGGAAGGTGTGATCCTTGCCACCATGACGGTCACCGACCGCTGGACGCCCGACAAGGCCCGCGAGGCCGAGAAGGTATTCGGCGCCGACGACAGCGCCCACCCGGCGGTGAACTACCTGCATAACCAGGCGGGCAAGATCTATCTCGGCGGTCCGGTCACCGGCATCCAGCAGCCCGTCCATTACGATTTCAAATCGCGCCGCGATACACCGAACGAATTGCGCGCCTATTTCCGCAAGATGGGCTGGCGCAAGGTTGTCGCCTTCCAGACACGCAACCCGCTGCACCGCGCGCATCAGGAACTGACGTTCCGCGCCGCCCGCGAGGCACAGGCCAACCTTCTGATCCATCCGGTCGTCGGCCTGACCAAACCGGGCGATGTCGATCACTTTACCCGCGTGCGCTGCTACGAGGCCGTTCTGGACCAGTATCCGCAAGCCACCACCGCGATGTCGCTGCTGAACCTTGCGATGCGCATGGCAGGCCCCCGCGAGGCGGTCTGGCACGGGCTGATCCGCAAGAACCACGGCTGCACCCACTTCATCGTTGGCCGCGATCACGCCGGCCCCGGCAAGAACTCCGCCGGTGACGATTTCTATGGCCCCTATGACGCGCAGGAACTCTTCCGCACGCATCAGGAGGAGATGGGCATCGAGATGGTGGACTTCAAACACATGGTCTATGTGCAGGAGCGCGCCCAGTACGAACCCGCGGACGAGATCGAGGACGAGGACAAGGTCACGATCCTGAACATCTCGGGCACCGAACTGCGCCGCCGTCTTCAGGAAGGTCTGGAAATCCCCGAGTGGTTCTCCTTCCCCGAAGTGGTCACCGAATTGCGGCGGACACGTCCGCCCCGGGCGCAGCAGGGCTTTACCGTGTTCTTCACAGGCTTCTCGGGGTCGGGCAAATCGACCATCGCAAACGCGCTGATGGTCAAGCTGATGGAACAGGGCGGCCGCCCGGTGACCCTTCTGGACGGCGATATCGTGCGCAAGAACCTCAGCTCCGAGCTGGGCTTCAGCAAGGAGCACCGCGACCTCAACATCCGCCGCATCGGCTATGTCGCGTCGGAGATCACCAAGAACGGCGGCATCGCGATCTGCGCGCCGATCGCACCCTATGCGACCACACGGCGCGCGGTGCGTGAAGACATCGAAGCCTTCGGTGCATTCGTCGAGGTGCATGTCGCCACCTCCATCGAGGAATGCGAACGCCGCGACCGCAAGGGTCTCTACAAGTTGGCCCGCGAGGGCAAGATCAAGGAATTCACAGGGATTTCAGACCCCTACGATGTTCCGGAGAACCCAGAGCTGCGCGTGGAGACCGAAAATGTGGATGTCGACAACTGCGCGCATCAGGTTCTGCTGAAGCTGGAAAGCATGGGCCTTATCAAGGGCTGATCGCTCCACCGGCAACGATTACGGGCCAGCCTTTCCGGGCTGGCCTTTTTCGTTCCGGCATCAGCTGGTGGGGCGCCCCGGCTCACGCCCCTGAAGACGCAGCCTGCGCATCTTCCAGCAATTCGATCTCGATGAAGGCGCATTCAAAATCATTCGCGCTGATCACGTCATGCTCCGCCCCGAGCGGGCGATAATAGGGAACGCCGTTCTGTACCTCGGCGTGGATACGCTCTGCGCCGCCGGTGTCGATTTCCAGAACCCCGTCGAAGAGCGGCACAACCACATAGTCAAAATCGTGTCGGTGCCAGCCGGTGTTCTGCCCGCGCTGAGCAAAGCGCCATTCCGTCACCCGCACCCTTTCGTTGTCAATCTGGACTGTCGCTGTCGCGGTCCCTGTCGCGTCGCACATGGTCTGTCTCCTGCATTGTCTTCCGACAGGGTGGCATCCCTGCCCTAACTGTCCAGAAAAACCTCTCCCGACATCACGATCGCGCCCTGCCCCGTGACCTTGACGCCCGTGATTGCATCCCGCGGGCCCAGCACTTCGACTTCGGCGCACCCCGGACGGCCCAACCCGTGCCCTTGTTCAGCGACAAATCTGGCCCTGTCGATGAGCCTGTGCGCCCATAGATAGGCCGCCATGCAGCCGGTCGCGGACCCTGTGAACGGATCCTCGGGTGGGCTGGGCGGGGCCAGAACCAGACGCGCGAATGTATCGCCCGCCTCCGTCGCCCCCGAAAGGGTCACCCAGAAAGGCTCCATGATATCGCTGGCCTCGTGGCCCAGCGACGCGGCATAGGCGTCCAGAGCGTCGGGATTCAGGCGAACCCGCTCCAGTGCGGCGCGGTCGCGCAGCACGGTCACGCAGAAGGGCAAACCGGTCGAGACGATCTGCGGCGTGCCAACGATATCCGCCGGATCGATGCCGCCCGTTGCCGCCACAAGGGCCGGATCGACCTGCGCGCCGAAGTCGGGCGCATTCTGCGTCATGGTCACAGATGTGCCGCTTACGGTAACCGGAATGATTCCGGCGTCGGTCTCCAGCGTCAAAGCACCGTCTGGGATGAGGCCGCGACGGCGCATGGCGACAACCGTGGCAATCGTGGGATGGCCCGCGAAGGGAATTTCGCGGCTGGCCAGAAAATAGCGCACCCGCACGTCGGCCACATCCGACGGTCC
This sequence comes from Sulfitobacter sp. HNIBRBA3233, assembly GCF_040149665.1. Lineage (NCBI taxonomy): Bacteria > Pseudomonadati > Pseudomonadota > Alphaproteobacteria > Rhodobacterales > Roseobacteraceae > Sulfitobacter > Sulfitobacter marinivivus. The sequence continues at coordinate 1,670,678 of NZ_JBEFLP010000001.1, forward strand.
GGTAAAGGTACATTCCACCAGTGATGTTTCGCGCACGTAGGCCATGCAGGTTCGCGCATTCAGACCGGCACCGCCGTGCACCACCGCACAGCCATTGCCCCCGAACACCCTGTCCGCAAACGCATCGACCCAGTCGAATTCGAACGCCATATCATCCCCCCAAAACGCAAAAAGGGCCGCACGATGGCGGCCCTTTCAGCATCCTGTTCTGACCCGTCGGGTCAAGCTGGTTAATGCACCAGTACGGGCGCGTAGTTATGTTCGCGCGCCAGCGCAAAGGCCAGTTTGCGGTCACCGACAAGCGCTAGCTGCTGGCCTTGGGCATCGTGCACCGCGTAAAGCTGCTCAAGCCCCTCGGCCTGTTCACGCACTTCGCGGGGCAGATCGGTGACTGCGATTGTCTTGACGTAGACGGTGCGGTCCGCGCCGCCGTTCATTTCAAGGTTATCCATGTCTTACCCCTTCTTGATTGCGATCGTCTGCACGATCTTTTCGGGTTCGGCGCGTGTCAGATCCACATGCAGCAAACCGTTTTCCATCAGCGCTTCGCCCACCTCGACCCCATCGGCCAGCACGAAACTGCGCTGGAACTGGCGCCCTGCGATGCCGCGATGCAAGAACACGCGACCGGTGGTATCGTCGGTCTGGCGGCCCCGGATGACCAGTTGCCGATCCTCTACGGTGATCGCCAGATCGTTCTCGGAAAATCCCGCCACCGCCAAGGTAATGCGATAACTATGCTCCGAGGTCTGTTCTATGTTGAAGGGCGGATACCCCTCGTTGCCGGATTTCGCACTGCGTTCCAGCATACGCTCCAGCTGTTCGAACCCCAGCATATGGGGATAGGAAGCAAGCGTCATTTTCGTCATGCGACACGTCCTTTTTCGTTAAGCGACAGTCAAAACGGCCCCGCCTCGCGGCGACCGCTAGGAATAATATGGGGAGCGTACCGGCGCTGCACAAGGGCTAGGCGCAGCCGGACGTTCGGCCTAAGATGATTGGCACAGCAATTGAGCAGAATCAGGGCAACGATGAACGCGCAAAGCGACATTTCGATGAAAACCGACGAGGTTCTGCGCGTCGAGCTTGAGGTATTCCGCCGCGAACACCGCGATCTCGACGACGCGATCACCGCGCTGAGCGAACGCGCGGTGGCCGATCAGCTGACCCTTCAGCGCCTGAAAAAACGCAAACTGCGCCTGAAGGACAAGATCGCCCAGATCGAGGACCGCCTGACACCGGACATCATTGCCTGACAACCGATCACTGCCGCAGCCTATGTCAGCCCCCGGTCCCGCCCCCTTCAATTCCGCCCGTTTCCGCGCATTGCCACCGGTGAAACAGCGGCTATAGTGCGCGCTTTCACCGACCCGAAGAACAAAGGCGTTCCGCATGACCACACCCCCCATCGGCATCATCATGGGTTCGCAATCGGATTGGGCCACCATGCGCGAGGCGGCCGTGGTCCTTGACGAGCTGGCCATCCCCTACGAGACGCGCATCGTGTCTGCCCACCGCACGCCGGACCGGCTGTGGTCTTACGGCAAGACGGCGGCGGAGCGTGGCTTGCAGGTGATCATCGCCGGTGCGGGCGGTGCGGCGCATCTGCCGGGGATGATGGCCTCGAAAACCCGTATTCCGGTGATCGGCGTGCCCGTGCTGACCAAAGCACTCTCGGGTGTCGACAGCCTGTATTCCATCGTCCAGATGCCCAAGGGTTTCCCCGTGGCCACCATGGCGATCGGCGCTGCGGGAGCCGCGAATGCCGCGCTGATGGCCGCCGGCATCCTCGCGCTTCAGGACGCCGATCTGGCCCGGCGCCTCGACGCATGGCGCGCGGCGCTTTCTGCGTCCATCCCAGAGGAGCCCGTCGATGACTGATCCCCTGAAGACCGGCAGCACCATCGGAATTCTTGGCGGCGGACAACTGGGCCGGATGCTCAGCGTGGCCGCCGCCCGCCTCGGCCTGCGCACCCACATCTTCGAACCGGGCGCGCAGCCACCGGCCGGGGACGTGGCCCACCGGATCACGACCGCCTCCTACGAGGATACGGATGCGCTTGAGGCATTCGCCCGCTCCGTCGATCTTGTCACCTACGAGTTCGAGAACATCCCCACCACGGCGCTCGACACGATCGAGGCAATCACCCCGATCCACCCCAATCGCCGCGCGCTCGGAACCTCGCAGGACCGGCTGACAGAGAAGACTTTCCTCGAAGGCATCGGCCTCACGGTTGCCCCCTTCGCCGACATCACGGACGCCGCCAGCCTTCATGACGCGCTGGCGGGCATCGGCGCACCGGCGATCCTGAAAACCCGCCGCTTCGGCTATGACGGCAAGGGGCAGGTCCGGATCATGGCGGCACAGGACGCGGACACAGCACTTGCCGAACTCGCCGGCGCGCCTGCCGTGCTCGAAGGGTTCATCGATTTCACCTGCGAGATTTCGGTCATCGCCGCCCGCAACCCGCAGGGCGAAGTCGCCTGTTTCGATCCCGGCGAGAACGTGCATCGCGACGGCATCCTGCACACCACCACCGTCCCCGCGTCCATCCCGGCAAGCTTGCGCACCGACGCGGTCCTGCTCGCGGGCCGCGTTCTGAATGCGCTGGACTACGTCGGCGTGATGGGGGTGGAGCTTTTCGTCACGCCCGGCGGCCTCGTGGTGAACGAAATCGCGCCCCGCGTCCACAATTCCGGACATTGGACGCAGAACGGCTGCACCGTCGACCAGTTCGAGCAGCACATCAGGGCCATCTCCGGCTGGCCCCTGGGCGATGGCAGGCGCCACGCGGATGTCACCATGGAAAACCTGATCGGTGACGACATGGACCGGGTGCCCGCCCTCGCCGCGGATCCGTCCTGCGCGCTGCACCTCTACGGCAAGGCCGACGCCAAACCCGGTCGCAAGATGGGCCACGTCAACCGCATCACAAGCTGACCCACCCTCCACGCGACGGCGCTGTTGCGCGCGGCGCGGGGCCTCCATTTTGCCCTTAAACTCACTCCCGCACTCACCGCGCGGGCAACGTCCGATCAGGCAAGAAAACGCTCCGCCACATCTCCGGCCATGTAGCTCACGCGCCCGCCCGCGAAAGTTGCCGCAACACGCAGGCTGTCACGGTTCAGAATGCACAGGTCGGCCCGTTTCCCGGGCGCGAGCACCCCACGGTCCTCCAGCCCCAGAACCGCCGCAGGCCCGGAAGAGACAAGCGCCCAGGCCCCTGCCAGATCGCGCATCCCCGTCTGCCAGACCATCAACGCCGCGCGCCTCAGGCTGGGATAGTGGTAATCCGAGGCAAGGGCATCGCAGTATCCCATGGCGATCAGATCAACGGCCGATACGTTGCGGTTATGCGACCCGCCCCGCACCACGTTCGGAGAGCCCATGACAACCGTACCCCCCCCGGTGGCGGCAGCCTCGGCGGCGTCCAGTGTCTCGGGAAACTCCGCCACGCTGACGCCGCGCGCGGACCATCTGGCGCGGTCTTCCGCGCTTCGGTCGTCGTGGCTTCCCATCGCGATACCCTCCGCCGCCAGACGCGCGCAGAGCCGGTCCAGCGCAACCGCCACCTCGTCGCGCTGCGCGTGCATCTGCTGCATCAGCTCCAGTTGCTTTTCCGGCGACCGCCCGGCCCGCAGCGCCATCGCCGTCAGGCGGCGCGGCGTGCGCCCGTCGGCCAGACGGTCGTGCGGCAGATGGTCGTTGAAGACGATATACCGCAGCCCCCACGCCTTCAGCCGCTCGGGCAGATCCTCGTACAGCTCCAGCATCCCGGTCTCGAACCGGATCTGGCCGCGCAAGTCGGTGACCATCCCGGGCGCGACATCGCGCAGGTGCGTGAACACCTGCTCGGCGAAATCCGGTGACCGCACGCCCCCTTCCCAGCTCACGAACTGGGCAAGGATCGCGGTTGTGATACCGTTCGCGGCCAGTTCCGCCTCGACCGCGCGCAGGCCTTCCGCCATCTGCTTCATCGCGCCGCGACGGGGGGCCAGATGCCGCTCGAAGCCGTCGCCGTGCAGATCGACGATACCGGGCAGGACAAGGTATCCGTCCAGATTGACGGCCCGCCCCACGGGCGCGTCCACGATCCGCCCGTCAGCGAAAGACAGCGGGCCAACGTGCAGCCCGTCGGGGCCAAGCACCTGCGCGCCGGTCAAATCAAGGTTCAGCATCGCCCTCGGCCTCCACCCCCGGCAGGCAGCCTCCCTCCGGACAGCCGAGCTGCTCCAGCACGGCCCCGAACAGTGTCAGCGACCGGTCGAAGGCACCGGTGCGCAGGAACGCGACGGTTTCCGCGATCACCTGCGGATTGTTCATCATGAAGGTATGGGTCACCGGCAGGACGATATGATCGGCCATGCCGCGCACCCGCGTCGAGTAGACGGCGACCTTGCCGTCATCCTGCCCGGGCAGCAGCGACGAGAAATAGGGGTTGAGCGATTGCGAACCGGCGATCACGCCAAGATCGAAATCCACCGGCGGCAGGGTCCGCGGCAGCGATCCCACCTGCGTGCCCATCTGCATCCCCGCCGGTCCGTTGATCCAGTCGAACGCAATGACGTCTTCAAGTTCGTCCACAACTTCGCTGCCCTGGTTGGGTGGCCCCAGCATCACGACACGGCCGATCCGCTCCGGGCCGACCTGTGACACCCATTGGCGCACAAGGATGCCGCCCATCGAATGGGTCACGAAATCCACCTTCTGCGTGCCGCACTCCGAAACGGCATCGGGCAAAGTGCGTCGGGTCAGCTCCTCTACGGGCGCTTCGGTCGAGGGGTATCCGGGCCGAACCACCCGCCAGCCCTCGGCGGACAGGGCCGCCTCCATCAGCGCAAAGGACGATTCCGTTCGCGCAAGCCCGTGCAGCAGGATCACGCATCGCCCCGCCCCCGCGCCCTGCGCGGTATCGGCGGGCTGTGCGACACAACCGCTTGCAGCAAGGGCCATCGCCCCTATGATCCAGAAGAGTTTCATGCGGAGCTATCTAGTGCGTTCGCGCCCGTGTTGTAATCCCCCGCATGGCCGTGACGCAACGAAAGGCCCTTCGCCATGGACGACACCCCCATGCCCCGCATCGCCGTCCGCGCCCTGATCCTCCACGAGAACCGCCTGCTGCTGGTCAACGCTTGGCCGGCGGGCAAAAGCGATCTGATGTGCGCGCCCGGGGGCGGGGTCGAACGCGGCAGCAGCCTGCCCGACAATCTGGCGCGCGAGGTTCACGAGGAAACCGGCCTGCGGATCGAGGTCGGCGCACCCTGCCTCGTCAACGAATTCCACGACCCCTCCGGCAGCTTCCATCAGGTCGACATCTATTTCCGCTGCACACTCAACGGAGCTCCGACACTGGACCACACATGGCAGGACAAGGACGCGATCGTGACGGACCGCCGTTGGGTCACCCGCACGGAGCTTGCTCAGCTGCGAGTCAAGCCCGATAGCCTTGCGGCGGTTGCGTGGGACGACACGGGCGCGGTCACCTACGATCCGCTCGAGCCGCTTTTGGTCTAGGCGCCGTCACCGCCCAGCCGATCCCGCCCAGCACCAGCACCGTCGCGATCAGCACGGTCGCACTCACCGCCTCGCCCAGCAGGACCGCACCGCCCAGAATCGCGATGATCGGCACGCTCAGCTGCACGACGGCGGCGGTTGCCCCCTTCATGCGCGGCAGGATCGTGTACCACAGCGCATAGCCGAGGCCCGATGTCGCGGCACCGCTGAACAGGGAAAGCGAGACACCGTAGGCGTTGGCCTCAAAGCCGTAGGCCGCAAGGGCCAGAACCACCAGTGGCAGACAGAGGATGAAATTCGCAGCCGTCGCCGCCAGCGGATCGCCCGCCCCGCGTCCAACAATCGTATATATGCCCCATCCGATCCCCGCTGCCACCATCAGCGCGGCCCCGACCGGATCGCTGACGGCCCCCCGCGTGGGCCACAGGACCAACGCGAGCCCGGCAAAGGCAAGCGTCGCACCAGCGATCTGCCGCCGGGTCGGCGGCGCGCCAGTCACGGCACCGTGCAGGAACATCACGATCTGCGTGACCCCGAAAAGGATCAGCGCACCCAGCCCCGCATCAAGCGTGATGTAGGCCAGCGAGAAGCCCGTCATATAAAGCGCGAGGCTGACCGCACCGGGCAGCCGTGCCAGCCGCAAGAGCGGCAGCGCCCCGCCGCGCAGCGCGACAAGCGCCCCCAGCGTCAGCGCCCCTGCGGCCACGCGCAGGATCGCGAACCCCTGCGGGGTGATATGGCCCGGCTCGACGGCCGCGCGCGTCAGCAAGGAGTTGGCCGCGAAGGCCGTCATTGTCAGGAGGGTCAGCAGGATCAAACGCATGCTCCGCCCTACCCCGGCGCGACTGTCAGGCCAAGACCCCGCCGTCAGTCGAAGATGAATTCATCGTCATCGTCGAGCGAGGCAAGGACCGCATCGAGCGCGCTATGATCCTGTGCGGGCTGGAACAACCGGATCCGCGCCTGCTGCGCATCGAGCGCACTGTCCATCTGATCGCGAAACAGCGCGACCACGCTGCCCTGCACTCTCTCGTCCATCAGCGCCGCTGTCAGCCCCTGCTGGATCACCTCGCGCTGGTGGGCGGTCTGGGCCAGCAGCGCGCGGTGTTCCTGCGCTGTGTCCATCGCCCCGATCATGGCAGTGCGCAACTGCTCGGCTGTCATCCCGTCTTTCGTCAGAAAGTCGTGGCAGCCGTTGCGCATGGCGGTCACGGCAGTTTTCAGATCCCCGTTGCCGGTGATCATGATCGTCGCCGCCTCGCTGTTGCGCGGGGTGCGGTGGATCATATCCAGCACCAGCAGCCCGTCGCCCTCGGGCAGGCGGTAGTCGATCAGGATCAGGTCATAATCGACAGCCGCGGTTGCCGCCTCCAGCTCGCCGATCGACCCGACTTCGTCGATCTGCAACATCAGGTCCGTCTTTCGCGACATGCGCCTGATCCGCGCGCGGTCGAACGCGCTGTCGTCCAGCAACAGGGCACGGATCACTTTCGGCGCGGCCTCCTCTTCGGGGCCGCTCAATTGGACAGGCAAGGTCATTGCACCATCTCCCACTACTTCTCACCACGGGGGTCAGGGTAGCGCCGGAGCACCTACGAAAAGCTTAACGCGCCCGGTTGGGGCGCGCGCAGGATGCTTTCGATTAGACGCAGAGACGTTTCAAATTATCGCATCGGTCAGGCGGCGACGGCGGCGCCGTCCAGTGGCAGGCAGACGTCCACCCGCAAGCCGCGTCCGTCATCGGACGCCGCCGACAACAGCACATGCCCGCCGTAGTGCGACGCCATCTTGCGCACCTTTGCCAGCCCCATGCCGGTCCCTTCGACCTCGTCGCGCGGGCGCAGGGTTGTCATCGCCTCAAGAGCCTTGGAGCGCAGCGGGGCGGGAATACCGGGGCCATCGTCGATCACGGACAGGCGGATCATCGGCCCCTCGCGCGCGGTTTCGGCATGGATGTGACCGCTGGCCCCGTCGTGATGCTTCACCGCATTCCCCAAAAGCGCGTGCCACAGGGTGAGGATATCCTGCTCGCCCATGCGACATGTGTCACAGCCGACCGACCGCGTCAGGATAAACCCCTCGGGGATCTTCAGCGTGCCTGCGACTTCTTCCAGCGCCGCGCCCACATCGACCACAGAGACCTCCTGCATCCGCCCCACGCGCGAATAGGCCAGAAGGTCCGCCAGCATCCGGTCCAGCCGCGCGGTGTGCCGGTTCATCAGGTCGATGGATTGCGCCACCGGCCCCGTGATGTCGACACCGGCATCCGCCAGATCTTCGGCAATCCACTGCGGCAATTCCAGCAGGGCGCGCACCGATGCGCGCACATCGTGGCTCATCAGATAGATGAAATCATCGATATCCTGCGTCGGAGGAGTGGCAGAGCCGGCATCGACAGCGGATTGCGACATGGGGCACCTTTCATGAACCTGGTGAAGGTCCATGGCTTAGCATGTGCCGCGTTGCGCTGAGGTTAACCAAATGCGGCGATAGCGTGCCAAACGCAAAAGGGCCCCCCTGCGGGAGCCCTTCCGGATGGCGCGGCCCCCGAAGGGACCACACCGAAACAAGCGTTCAGAGAACGGCTTACATCATGCCGCCCATGCCGCCCATGTCGGGCATGCCGCCGCCGCCGTTGCCGCCGTCCTTGGACGGACGATCGCCAACCATGGCTTCGGTTGTGATCAGCAGACCCGCGATGGAGGCCGCGTCCTGCAGGGCAGTCCGCACCACTTTGGCAGGGTCGATCACGCCGAACTTGAACATGTCGCCATATTCTTCGGTCTGGGCGTTGAAGCCGAAGGTCAGATCGTCACTTTCGCGGATCTTGCCTGCGACGACCGAACCGTCGACACCGGCGTTTTCAGCGATCTGACGCAGCGGCGCTTCCAGCGCCTTGCGCACGATCGAGATACCTACGTTCTGGTCGTTGTTCGCACCGGTCAGCCCGTCGAGCGCTTTCGCACCCTGAACAAGAGCAACACCACCGCCAACGACGATACCTTCCTGAACGGCCGCGCGTGTCGCGTTCAGTGCGTCATCGACGCGGTCCTTACGCTCTTTCACTTCGACCTCGGTCATACCGCCCACGCGGATCACGGCAACACCGCCTGCCAGTTTGGCAACGCGCTCTTGCAGCTTCTCGCGGTCGTAGTCGGATGTGGTTTCTTCGATCTGGTTGCGGATCTGTGCGACACGCGCATCGATCTCGGCCTTCTCGCCCGCACCGTCGACGACAGTGGTCTCGTCCTTGGTGATGGAGACTTTCTTGGCCGAACCCAGCATGTCCATGGTGACGGACTCAAGCTTCATGCCCAGATCTTCGGAGATCACCTGACCGCCTGTGAGAATCGCGAGATCCTGCAGCATCGCCTTGCGACGATCGCCGAAACCGGGTGCCTTCACGGCCGCGATCTTCAGGCCGCCGCGCAGCTTGTTGACCACGAGGGTCGCCAGCGCTTCGCCTTCGACGTCTTCTGCGATGATCAGCAGGGGTTTCTGCGACTGGATCACCTGCTCGAGCAGCGGAACCATCGGCTGCAGCGACGACAGTTTCTTCTCGTGCAGCAGGATGATCGCGTCTTCCAGCTCGACTGTCATCTTGTCGGAGTTGGTGACGAAGTATGGCGACAGGTAGCCGCGGTCGAACTGCATGCCTTCGACGACATCGGTTTCTGTTTCCAGACCCTTGTTCTCTTCGACGGTGATCACGCCTTCGTTGCCGACTTTCTGCATCGCATCCGCGATCTGACGACCGATTTCCTTTTCGCCGTTGGCGGAAATCGTGCCGACCTGCGCGACTTCGTCGCTGTCGGTCACGTCACGGGCCGCGGCGCGGATGGCTTCGACGACTTTCGTTGTCGCCATGTCGATGCCACGCTTGAGGTCCATCGGGTTCATGCCGGCGGCGACGGATTTCATGCCTTCCTTGACGATGGCCTGGGCCAGAACGGTTGCGGTTGTTGTACCGTCACCCGCTTCGTCGTTGGTCCGGGAAGCGACTTCCTTGACCATCTGCGCGCCCATGTTCTCGAACTTGTCTTCCAGTTCGATTTCCTTGGCGACCGAAACACCGTCCTTGGTGATGCGGGGTGCGCCGAAGGATTTGTCGAGCACGACGTTACGGCCTTTGGGGCCGAGTGTGACTTTGACGGCGTCTGCAAGGATGTTCACACCCTTGAGCATCTTGTTACGCGCGTCGGTTGCGAATTTGACGTCTTTAGCTGCCATTTTCGAATTCCTTTATGTTGGGTTGAGGTTAAGCGATCTCAGGTCTCGTCCGGCCGGTGGGCTCAGTCGAGGATCCCCATGATGTCGCTTTCCTTCATCATCAGCATTTCCGTGCCATCGACGGTGACCTCTGTGCCGGACCATTTGCCGAACAGGATCTTGTCGCCTGGCTTGACGGCCGGTGTGATCAGCTCGCCGCTGTCTTTGCGGGCGCCTTCACCAACGGCTACGACTTCACCTTCGGAAGGTTTTTCCTTCGCGCTATCAGGAATGATCAGCCCGCCAGCTGTTTTTTCTTCGCTTTCAGTGCGCTTAACCAGCACGCGGTCGTGAAGCGGTTTCAATGCCATCTTTGTAGCTCCTTAACGCTCAAAGTGTTTCTCCCAGAACCAGGCCTTTTCATTAAGCACCTGGCCATTAGCACTCATCTCCGTCGAGTGCCAACGAACCGTAGCTAGGCAGTGCGACGAAAGGTGTCAACAGCGGGATGCACAAAAATCGAAAGGAATGACGAGAGGCGGGCGGCTCAGTCCGCGCCCAACACGCGCGGCGCGGTGGCCACGGCGTCGGCACCCTGCGCGGTCAGACCGTAAACCCCCTTCTCTACCCGCTCGAACCAGCCGTAGTGATTGTCGCGCATCATCGTGGTCGCGCGGGCCACCCCTGTCTCGCGCGCCACCTCCGCCCCCTTGCTCGCGCCGGCCTCGAAGAGGTGCAGCGCGAGTTTCAACGCGTCCTGCCGGTAGGCTGTGACGAGACCTGCGCGGGTCTGGCCGCCATCGTTGGGATCGCCCTGACGCCGCGCGAATTCGCGCAGCAGCCGCGCGCGGCGCTTGGGCTGCTTGCGCGGGATATATGGACCGGGGTCGCAATGGACCTCGACCAGGCCATCGGCTAGCCGCACCGTCATCAGGCCCAAACCCAGACGCCGCGCCAGCGCCGTGTTTGCTTTCAGCGCCTTGGCAAAGCGTTTGCCCGGCTGCCGGGCCACCGCCAGATAGACCTCGTCCGCCGCTTTCAGCCGCTCGATACATTGGTGGAAGAGCGCCAGCGAGAACCCGAGCTTGAGCTCCACGACAACCGGCGGCTCTGCGCCGCGCACCGCAACCACGTCTGCCGCGCCGACTTCGGATTTCACGACATAGCCCTGATCCAGCAGGAACGCCTTGATCGGCGGATATAAATCAGTCTCGCGCGGGGGTGTCATGGCCGCAGGCTACCAGCATTGCAGCGCGCGGGGAATCCCCGTTGGCCGGTCGCCCAGGGCTGGCGGGGGCGGTAGCGCGGAACGCGCGGGCCTACGCGTGCGGTGACCGAGGGAATGAGTTTATTGGCAAAATGGAGACGCGGGTCCGGTGGATCAATGGGACAGGCGCGCCGTGCGATGAAGTGGTCCGTGACACCCGTGGCGATCCTGCTATAAGGCGCGCAAATTCGACGCACACCGGCAAGGAAGACTGCTATGACAACGCTTGTATTTGGCCATAAATCCCCAGACACCGACAGCACCGGAAGCCCGATCATCTGGGCGTGGTACCTCAACCAGATCAAGGGCGTGGACGCCAAGCCCGTGCTGCTGGGCGAGCCCAACACCGAGGCGCTGTTCATGCTGGAGCACTGGAAGCTCGACAAGCCCGAGATCATCGCGGATGTGGACGCGGGCCAGGACGTGGTGATCGTGGACACCAACAACCCCGCCGAACTGCCGCCGTCGATCAACAGCGCCAACATCACCGGGATCATCGACCACCACAAGCTGGCGGGCGGTCTGGAGACAGCGGCCCCGCTGGAGATCCGGATCGAGCCGCTCGCTTGCACCGCGACCATCATGTGGAAGATGATCGGCAGTGACATCGCGCAGATGCCCACCGAGATCAAGGGCGCCATGCTGACCTGCATCCTGTCCGACACGCTGGAGTTCCGGTCCCCCACCACCACCCAGGAAGACAAGGCCATCGCCTGGTCGCTGGCAGAGGATCTGGGCGTCGACATGACCGATTTCGCATCGCAGATGTTTGCGGCGAAATCCGATGTCTCCGCCTTCTCCGAAGCGGAGCTTCTGCGGATGGACAGCAAGGAATACGAAGTAGGCGGCAAGCAGTTCCGCGTATCGGTTCTGGAAACCACATCGCCCGCGTCGATCCTCGACCGGAAGGATGCGCTGATGGCAGCCATGCCCGGCGTCGCCGAAGAGGACGGTGCGGATCAGGTGCTGCTTTTCGTCGTGGATATTCTGAACGAGGAAGCGACCATGCTGATCCCCAACGATCTGACCAGATCCGTGGCGGAGAAAAGCTTTGACGCGACCGTTTCGGGAGACACCGTGGTGTTGCCCGGCGTGATGAGCCGCAAAAAGCAGATCATCCCGAACCTGAAGGTCTGATCCCGTCACACCGCTGCAGAGGGCGCGTCGGGACCACCGGATGCGCCCTTTTGCCTGCGCGCGGTCGCAGCGACATTTTGCATCCTGTCAGCGCTTGCCGTAAGGCTCGCTCCAACACTTGCGAAGGATCCCGCCATGACCCGTATCATCACCGAACTATCCGAGATTTCGGCCCCCTATGACGCGCTCTTCGTCGATCTCTGGGGTTGCGTGCATGACGGGGTCAGGGCGCTGCCCGCTGCCGTCGCCGCATTGCAGACCTATCGAAAGGGCGGCGGCAAGGTGATCCTCGTCACCAATTCGCCGCGCCCGCGCGCGGGGGTGGCCAAGCAGCTGGTCCACTTCGGTGTGCCCGACGATGCCTTTGACGCCATTGCCACCTCCGGCGATTCGGCGCGTGCCGCGATGTATCGCGGCGTGGTCGGACAGAAGGTCTGGCACCTCGGGCCGGTCACCGACAGCCGGTTCTTCGACCCGCTCGAAATCCTCGACAATCCTGTCGAGATCGAGCGCGTCGCGCTGGACGACGCCGAGGGAATCGTCTGCACCGGCCCCTTCGACGCCTCGGCGGATCCCGAAAGCTGGCGCGCCGATCTCGAGGCGGGTCTGGCGCGGAACCTGAAACTGCTCTGTGCCAATCCCGACATCGTCGTGGACCGCGGCGAGACACGCGAATGGTGCGCCGGTGCCGTGGCCAAGATGTACAGCGATATGGGGGGCGAGAGCCTCTATTTCGGCAAGCCGCATCCGCCGATCTACGATCTGGCCCGCCGCCGCCTTGCCAAACTGGGCCCCGCGATCGCCGATGACCGCATTCTGGCCATTGGCGATGGCATCCACACCGACGTCGAGGGCGCGGTCGGCGAAGGCATCGATTCGCTGTTCATCTCTGGCGGGCTGGCCGCCGCCGAGACGAAAACCAGCCACCAGCCGGACGCAGCCGCGCTTGCCAGCTATCTGGAAGCAGAGGAAATGATGCCGACATTCACCATCGGCCACCTGCGGTAACTCATTTTCCGCTTGCCTTTCTGCGCTTGCGAAGTAATTAAGTTTCACACAAAGCCACGGCTACGTCACTTTATTACCGAGAGGGTGCATATGTTTGACAATCTACCGCGCGGCACGATCGTCATCGAAGACATCGAAATCGGCATGTTCCGCTACATCCGCAAGGAAGTCACCGATGCGGATATCGAGATGTTCGCGACGATCTCGACCGACCGTAATCCGGTGCACCTTGATGACGACTATGCGCAGGACACGATCTTTCAGGGGCGTATCGCCCATGGCATGCTGACCGCGGGGCTTATCTCGGCGGTGATCGGGGAACAGTTGCCGGGCCACGGCACCGTTTATCTGGGCCAGTCGCTGAAATTCCTGCGCCCCGTACGCCCCGGTGACATGGTCTATGCGGAGGTGAAGGTGACAGACATCGACACCGCAAAGCGGATCGTGAAGATGGACTGCCACTGTTCGGTCGACGGCAAGAAAGTTCTCGTCGGAGAGGCCACGGTTCTGGCACCGTCGCGCAAGTTCGACTGAACTTGCGCCCCTTCCGCTGCAGCGCTACCTAGGGCGGCATGCGGATCATCTCGGACTATAAATTTGTAACGGATGCGGATCGCGGCGCCACGGCCGCGATTGGCAATTTTGACGGGGTGCATCTGGGCCATCGGTCGGTCATCGAACTTGCGCGCAGCGCGGCCCCCGACGCGCCTCTGGGCGTGGTCACCTTCGAGCCGCACCCCCGTGCCTTTTTCGCCCCCGATGCCCCGCCCTTCCGCCTGATGGGTCCGGACGCGCGCGCCAGCCGTCTGGCCAAGGTCGGAGTCGAGAAGCTGTACCAGCTTCCGTTCAATGGTGCGCTGGCCTCCCTGTCTCCGTTCGACTTTGCCCAAGGGGTCCTGCACGACGGGCTGGGCCTGCGGCACGTGGTCGTCGGAGCCGATTTCTGCTTCGGCAAGGGGCGTCTCGGCAATGCCCGCGATCTGGCCGCCTTCGGCGCTGAAATGGGGTTTGGCGTCACCATCGCGCCGCTGATGGAAAAATCGGCCAATACGATCTCCTCCACCGCGATCCGCACCGCGTTGACCGAGGGCCGCACCCGCGATGCGGCCGCCATGCTGGGGCACTGGCACCGCATCGAAGGCCCCGTCATCGGCGGCGAACGGCGCGGGCGTGAACTGGGCTATCCCACAGCGAACATGTCCATCGACGGGCTGCATCCGCCTGCCTTCGGCGTCTACGCGGTGCTGGTCGATGTGCTTTCGGGTCCGCATGCGGGCAGCTACCACGGTGTCGCCTCCATGGGCGTGCGCCCGATGTTCGGCGAGAACACCCCGAACCTCGAAACCTTCATCTTCGACTTCAAGGGCGATCTGTACGGCACACCGCTGTCGGTCGGGCTGGTCGAGCACCTGCGCGGCGAGGAGAAATTCGACAGCCTCGATGCGCTGATCACCCAGATGGACGCCGACAGCGCCCGCGCCCGCGCGATCCTGGCGGCCCTATGAGCGACGATCCGATCGACCGCAACGGGCTGGCCAGCCGGTTCTGGGAACGCAAACCGCTCAAGAAGCTGAACAGCCGCGAATGGGAAGCGCTCTGCGACGGCTGCGGCAAATGCTGCCTGAACAAGCTGGAAGACGAGGACACCGGCGAGGTGGCGCTGACCAACGTGGCCTGCCGCCTTCTGGACGACGGGAGCTGCCGGTGCAGCCAGTATGACATCCGCCACCAGTTCGTGCCCGACTGTATCGTGATGACACCCGAAAACATCGACGAACATGCCTACTGGATGCCCCAGACCTGCGCCTACCGCCTGCTGTGGCAGGGCAAGCCCCTGCCGGAGTGGCACCCGCTGCTGACCGGCACACCCGAAAGCGTCCACCGCGCGGGGGTCTCGATGCGGGGCCGCACGGTCAGCGAGTGGGAAACCGCGTTCGAGGACTGGGAAGACCACATCATAGAGGAGCCTACCTGAATGTTTTTCGCCTCTGACAATTCCGGCCCCGTGCACCCGAAGATCATGCAGCATCTGGCGCAGGCCAACGAAGGCTATGCCATGCCCTACGGGCGCGACCCGATCATGGATGGCGTGCGCACCCGCCTGCGCGAGATTTTCGAAGCCCCCGATGCCGCCGTCTATCTGGTGGCGACCGGCACCGCCGCGAATGCGCTGGCGCTGGCGTGCTATACCCAGCCCTACCAGACGGTATTCTGCTCGGAAATCAGCCACATCGAGGAAGACGAATGCAACGCGCCCGAATTCTATTCGGGCGGCGCAAAGCTGACGCTGATCCACACCGACAACAAGATGACCACTGAAGCGTTGCGCAAGGCCATTGAACGCAGATCCGGTGATAACGTCCACATGGCGCAGGCGGGGCCGGTGTCGATCACGCAGGTCACTGAACGCGGGTCGGTGCATTCGCTGGACGAATTGCGCGCCCTGACGGCGGTTGCCAGGGACGCCGGACTGCCCGTGCATCTGGACGGGGCGCGGTTTGCCAATGCGCTTGTCTCGCTTGGATGCTCACCCGCCGAGATGACATGGAAGTCGGGTGTCGACGTGGTCAGCTTCGGCGGCACCAAGAATGGCTGTATGGGCGTCGAGGCCGTGATTTTCTTCGACCCCGCGAAGGCGTGGGAATTCGAGCTTCGGCGCAAGCGCGCGGCGCATCTCTTTTCGAAACACCGCTACCTGTCGGCACAGATGGCCGGCTATCTGGAGGATGACCTCTGGCTGGACATGGCACGCGCGGCCAATACCGCCTGCGCGCGCCTGGTCGAAGGGCTGCGCGCCCGCGGAGCCGAAATCCTGCACAACCCAGATGCGAATATGATCTACGCGGCCTTCCCGCGCGCGACCCACAAGAAGCTGCAGGCGGCGGGCGCGAAATACTACCCCATGTCAGACGTGGAAAACGGGCCGGACGAGGAAATGGTCGCGGCCCGCATGGTCTGCGACTGGTCGATGACCACCGATAACATCGACCGCTTCCTCGCCCACTTCTAGGGCCGTCAGCTGCGGGCGATCAATGCGCGCACCGGCGCCGCACAGGCGTCGGGATGGGTTACCGGCACCATATGGCCCGCGCCTTCGATCACCACCCGCTCAACGTTCGGCAGGCGCTTTTCCAGTGATGTCGCGACCTTCTCGCTCATCGGGGGTGACTGGTCCCCCTCGATCAGCAGGGTCGGCATCGCCGCCTGCGCGAAACGGCCCGGTTCCAGCAGGCCCGCGCTGTCGTAGTGCAGAAAGGCCGAGCTGGCAGGAACAAAATGAACCAGCCGTGTCATGTGTTCGCGCATCCGTTCGGGTAACGTATCCCACGGCGTCCCATCGCCCCAGTCGCGGTTGAAGACCCGCGCGGCCTCCCGCTCGTCCCCGCTGGCAAACGCGGCATCCAGCGCTGCGTTGTCGCGCCTGTAGTCGTCCATCAGCTGCGGATCGTCGGCGATCGCGGCTGCGAAATAGACCGGTTCGATCAATGTCAGCGACCGGACAAGCTGCGGCGTTTCTATGGCGATCCGCAAGGCCACGGTGGCGCCGAAGGAATGGCCGATCAGATCCATCGGCCCCTCGATCAGCCCGCGCGCCATGTCGGTGGCAACGTCGTGGACGTTGCCGGTGCGGTCCCATGTTCCGGACTTTCCGTGACTGGGCAGATCGAAGGCCAGAAGGCTCAGATCGTCCTTCAGCGCAGCGGCCATGCCGCGCCACGCTCCGGAGTGTCCCAATGTGCAGTGGATGGCGAGCGCGGTCCGCTTTGCCCCCTCGAACAGATGTGTATGGCAGTGCAGTGTCACAGTTTTCCTTGCAGATGCAGATCCAGATCTCCGATGCGGTCCTGCCCCCAGAACCGCGCGTCTCCGACGACATAGAACGGCGCACCAAAGGCACCAGCCTCTACTGCCTCCTCGAGGTTGCGGGCGTAGGTTTCGGCCCCTTCCAGCAAACCGCTGTCCGCCAGACCGGCGTCGAAACCGGCCTCTTCCAGACAGTCGCGGATCACCGCATCCTCGGCGATGTCGCGTTCGTCCGCCCAGACCGAGCGCGTGATCGCATGTGCCAGCTTGCCCAGATCGCCGCCACCGGCATTCTGCGCCGCGATGAAGGCATAGGCCGCCGGGGCCCCATTGGTCGGCCAGTGCGCGGGCTTGAGGTTGAACGGCATGCCAAGCTTTCTGGCCTGTCGCGGCAACTCCTGCGCACGGTATTCGATCCGCGACGGATGCCGGTCGCCGGGGGGTGTTCCACCGGTGCGTGCAAAACCCGCGATGATGTCGAACGGTTTGTAATTGATGGTCGCGCCGTGTTTCTGGGCGACCTCCTCCAGACGCGTCCCCGCAAGGTAGCAATAGGGTGACAGCGTCGCGAAATAATAGTCGATCTGGGTCATTGGTCCGTCCTTCGCTCGGTGGCAGCTTTGCGGGACGGTAGGCGCATGTTAAGCGGTGTGCAACGTAACGATTCTGTTATCCCGCTGCCACGGAGCCCCCTCCCCATGCCCGCCACACCCGAACCAAAACTGATCTCAGGAAACGCCAACATGCCGCTGGCCAAGGCCATAGCGCGGCGGATGTCCCTGCACCGCGGTGTGAACGTAGGATTGGTGGACGCGCGGGTCGAGCGTTTCAACGACGGTGAGATCTTCGTCGAGGTTTTCGAGAACGTGCGCGGCGAGGATATGTTCATCATCCAGCCCACCAGCAACCCTGCCAACGACAACCTGATGGAACTGCTTATCATGGCCGACGCGCTGCGCCGGTCGTCGGCCAAACGGGTCACGGCCGTTCTGCCCTACTTCGGCTACGCGCGGCAGGATCGTCGCACCAAGGCGCGCACACCCATCACCGCCAAGATGGTCGCGAACATGATGGTCAGCACCGGCATCGAACGAGTGCTGACGATGGATCTGCACGCCGCCCAGATACAGGGCTTCTTCGACATTCCGGTTGATAACCTCTATGCCTCGCCGGTCTTCGCGCTGGACATCAAGCACGAGTTCAAGGGCCGCCTCGACGAGTTGATGATCGTGTCTCCCGACGTGGGCGGCGTGGCCCGCGCACGCGAACTGGCCAAGCGTCTGAACGCGCCGCTTTCGATCGTCGACAAACGCCGCGAGAAAGCGGGCGAAGTGGCCGAGATGACGGTGATCGGCGATGTGACCGGCAAGACATGTATCATCGTCGACGACATCTGCGACACCGCAGGCACGCTCTGCAAGGCGGCCGAAGTGCTGCTGGAAAACGGCGCAAAAGAAGTCCACGCCTACATCAGCCACGGCGTGATGTCCGGCCCTGCCGTGGAACGCGTGACCAAGTCGGTGATGAAATCGCTGGTCATCACCGACAGCATCGCCCCCTCCAGCGCGGTCAAATCCGCCGAGAATATCCGGATCGTCCCGACGGCCCCGATCTTTGCGCAGGCGATCCTGAACATCTGGAACGGCCATTCGGTCTCGTCGCTGTTCGAGGCGGATACGCTGGGCCCGATCTATGACGGGATGTACGACCCCGAGTAAGGCGCGCGCACCGGCGCGGCGTTGATCGCCTGCGCCCGGCGGATGCGTGATCGGGTCTGAAAACGGGCGTCTTTGTCAGATAACCCCGACGGATACGGCTCGGAAAACCGGTTTGCCCGAAACCGGCAGAGGCATGGGAACTGGCCGCTTCCGGTGATGGATCGTTCAGGCTCAACCCGGGCGCCCTTGGCCTGCCCTACCCCACGTCCCACGTGTCTGCATCTTCCAGCTCGCCCACCGCCATCCACGCCACGCGGATGCGGGCAACGCGGGTGTCGCCCCATGTGCGGAACACCATGTCGAACCCCTTTTCGGTGACAGTCTCGGCTGCAACATCGGCGCGCAGGACGGTGCCTGCATCCATGTCCCACAGCGATATCGACAGGTGCACTGTCGGGGTGGACAGGTAGCGTTCCGAAAACTTGATCCGCCGGCGGCGTTCACGCTGGCCGCGGCCTGTCCACATCTCTCCGCCGTCCTCGAAATCCTCGAACAGGATCTCGTCCCCGCTGTCGATCCCCAGAATGGATGCGCGCAATTTTTTCATACAGTTCTCCCCGCCTGCGTTTTATGCCAGCCCGGCAGGGCCAAGCAAAGCAAAAGGCCCCGCATTTCTGCGAGGCCTTCCGTAACTTGCTCGAATACCGCTCAGAGGTTGGGCTGCTTCGCGCTCAGACCGATCTCTTCGCCCATCGCAACCATGTCCGACAGCAGCTTGGCCGCATCGTCTACGGGGCCCGGTTCATTTTGATAGGCTTCCTTCACCTTCTTGTAGGTGTGCTGGGCCTCTTCCATGATCTCGTCCATCTTCTCCTGTGTCATGTCCTCGCGCGCATGCGCACGCTCGGCCAGGATCGAAATGGACTTGGCCGTGATCTCGGCGAAGCCGCCGGTGACCACATATTGCGATGTGCCATCGGTCCCTTCGACGGTCAGAAGACCGGGACGCAGCGTGGTGATGGTCGGCGCATGGTCCGGCATCGCCGTCATATCGCCGTCCATACCGGGTATCTGCACCGATTTCACCTCACCCGAGGCGAGCCGCCGCTCAGGCGACACCAGATCGAATTGCATCGTGTCTGCCATTGCTTGAGCCCTCCTTAGGCCGCGTCAGCCGCCATTTTTTCAGCTTTCGCTTTCACTTCCTCGATGCCGCCAACCATGTAGAAGGCACCTTCGGGCAGGTGATCGTACTCACCGGCCACAACCGCCTTGAACGACTGGATGGTTTCGGCCAGCGGAACCTGCTTGCCGTCCGCACCGGTAAAGACTTTCGCAACGTCGAAGGGCTGGCTGAGGAAACGCTCGATCTTGCGGGCGCGTGCCACGGTCAGCTTGTCCTCTTCGGAGAGTTCGTCCATCCCGAGGATCGCGATGATGTCCTGAAGCGACTTGTAGCGCTGCAACACCTGCTGCACGTCCGTCGCAACCTTGTAGTGCTCTTCGCCGATAACCAGCGGATCCAGCAGACGCGACGTGGAACCGAGCGGGTCCACAGCCGGGTAGATACCTTTTTCCGAGATCGAACGGTCCAGAACGGTTGTCGCGTCGAGGTGGGCAAAGGATGTCGCTGGCGCGGGGTCGGTAAGGTCGTCCGCAGGAACGTAGACCGCTTGCACCGACGTGATCGAACCGGCTTTGGTCGAGGTGATGCGTTCCTGCATCGCGCCCATGTCGGTTGCCAGTGTCGGCTGGTAGCCCACGGCGGAAGGAATACGGCCCAGAAGGGCGGACACTTCGGAACCGGCCTGCGTGAAGCGGAAGATGTTGTCGACGAAGAACAGAACGTCTGTACCGGACTGGTCACGGAACTGTTCGGCCAGCGTCAGACCTGTCAGGGCCACACGCATACGCGCTCCGGGTGGTTCGTTCATCTGGCCGTAGACCAGCGCCACCTGCGACTCTTCGAGGTTGTCGGGGTTGATAACGTTCGATTCGATCATCTCGTGGTAAAGGTCGTTGCCCTCACGGGTACGCTCCCCCACACCGGCGAACACGGAATAGCCCGAGTGCACCTTCGCGATGTTGTTGATGAGTTCCATGATCAGAACGGTCTTGCCCACACCGGCACCGCCGAAGAGGCCGATTTTACCGCCCTTCGCATAGGGGGCCAGAAGGTCGATCACCTTGATGCCTGTTTCCAGCACTTCGGATGTGGTCGACTGCGCCTCGAACGAAGGCGCGTCCGCGTGGATCGAACGGCGCTCGTCCGATTTGACGGGGCCCTTTTCGTCGATAGGCTCGCCCACGACGTTCATGATGCGGCCCAGCGTGCCGTTGCCCACAGGGATCGAGATCGGTGCATCCTGGTCGATGACTTCCTGACCGCGCACAAGGCCCTCGGTCGCATCCATCGCGATCGCACGAACGGTGTTTTCGCCAAGGTGCTGAGCCACTTCGAGGATCAGATCCTTGCCTTGGTTTGGTGTTTTCAGCGCGTTCAGGATCTCTGGCAGGTGATCCTCGAACTGCACGTCAACGACGGCGCCGATGACTTGGGTGATTTTGCCGACTGCATTTGCCATGTCGTGTCTCTCCAGTAACTTACAGCGCTTCCGCGCCGGAAATGATTTCGATCAGCTCGTTGGTGATGACCGCCTGACGCGAGCGGTTGTATTCGATTGTCAGGTCTTCGATCATCTCGCCCGCGTTGCGCGTCGCGTTGTCCATCGCGGACATCCGCGCGCCCTGTTCGGACGCCCCGTTTTCGAGCAGCGCCGAGAAGATGGCCGTGGCCACACCACGCGGCAGCAGGTCTTCGAGGATCTGCTCCTCGCTCGGCTCGTAGTCGAACAGCGTATCGGTGTTCACGCCTTCCGAGGTTTCGTCCGCCTCGAAAGTTGCGGGAATGATCTGCTTGGCCTGCGGAACCTGGCTGACCACGTTCACGAACTCTGCGTAAAACAGGGTCGCGACGTCGAATTCACCTTCGTCGAAACGAGTCAGAACGTTTTTCGCGATACCCTGCGCATCGCCGTAGCTGACCCGCTTGACGTCGGTCAGATCGACGTGATCGACGAAATGGCTCGCATAGTCGCGCTTCATCTGGTCGCGGCCCTTCTTGCCGACGGTCAGAATCTTCACGGTCTTGCCCTCGTCCAGAAGCTTGCGGGCATGTGCCCGCGCCTTCTTGGCGATGTTGGCATTGAAGCCGCCGCACAGACCGCGCTCTGCGGTCATGACGACCAGCAGATGCACGTCACGCTTGCCCGTCCCGCGCAGCAGTTGCGGGGCGGTATCGCTGTCGCCGACAGAGGCCGCGAGCGACGCCATCACGGCATTGAACCGCTCGGTGTAGGGACGCGACATTTCGGCAGCTTCCTGCGCGCGGCGAAGTTTCGCCGCGGCAACCATTTGCATGGCCTTGGTGATCTTGCGCGTGTTCTTCACACTCGCGATCCGGTTTTTAAGGTCCTTGAGATTTGCCATTGGGCTATCTCCCCTTAAGCGAAGTCAGCAGCGAACGCGTCGAGAGCCGCCTTGATTTTATCTTCCAACTCGTCCTTCACCTTGCGGTCGTTTTTGGTGATGTCTTCGAGAAGGTCGGCGTTCTTCGAACGCAGGTGCTTCAGCAGCCCCTGCTCGAAGCGGCCCACGTCGGACACGGACACCTTGTCGAGGTAACCGTTCGTGCCGGCGTAGATGACGCAGACGATTTCAGCGTTGGTCAGCGGGTTGTACTGTGGCTGCTTCATCAGCTCGGTCAGACGCGCACCACGGTTCAGCAGCTGCTGTGTCGCAGCGTCGAGGTCGGAACCGAACTGGGCAAAGGCCGCCATTTCGCGGTACTGGGCCAGCGACAGTTTCACCGGACCGGCAACCGAGGACATCGCCTTCGTCTGGGCCGAGGAGCCCACACGCGAAACCGACAGACCGGTGTTCACGGCGGGGCGGATGCCCTGGTAGAACAGTTCGGTTTCGAGGAAGATCTGGCCGTCGGTGATCGAGATCACGTTGGTCGGAATAAACGCCGAAACGTCACCACCTTGGGTTTCGATGATCGGCAGCGCGGTCAGCGAGCCGTTACCGGCCGCATCGCCCAGCTTCGCCGAACGCTCCAGCAGACGGGAGTGGAGGTAGAAAACGTCGCCGGGATAGGCTTCGCGGCCCGGTGGGCGGCGCAGCAGCAGCGACATCTGGCGGTAGGAAACGGCCTGCTTGGACAGATCATCGTAAACGATCAGCGCGTGACGGCCGTTGTCGCGGAAGTGCTCTGCCATCGCTGTGGCGGAGTAAGGTGCGAGGAACTGCATCGGCGCCGGCTCGGAAGCCGTGGCGGCCACGATGATGGAATATTCGATCGCGCCGGTTTCTTCGAGCTTCTTGACCAGCTGTGCCACGGTGGACCGCTTCTGGCCGATCGCGACGTACACGCAGTACATCTTCTTGCTTTCGTCGTCGCCCGCTGCCGCGTTGACCTGCGCCTGGTTCAGCATCGCGTCCAGCGCGACGGCTGTCTTGCCTGTCTGGCGGTCGCCGATGATCAGCTCACGCTGGCCACGGCCGATCGGGATCATCGCGTCCACGGATTTCAGACCGGTCGCCATCGGCTCGTGTACCGATTTACGCGGGATGATGCCGGGGGCCTTCACTTCGGCAAGGCCACGCTTGGAAGCGTTCAACGGGCCTTTGCCGTCGATGGGGTTGCCCAGACCGTCAACAACGCGGCCCAGCAGTTCGTCACCGATCGGCACGTCCACGATGGAGTTCGTCCGCTTGACGACGTCGCCTTCCTTGATGTCCCGGTCGGAACCGAAGATCACGACACCGACGTTGTCGGTTTCGAGGTTCAGCGCCATGCCCTGGATACCACCGGGGAATTCGACCATTTCACCGGCCTGCACATTGTCGAGCCCGTAGACGCGCGCAATACCGTCACCGACGGACAGCACGCGACCGACTTCGGCCACTTCGGCTTCTTGACCAAAGTTCTTGATCTGGTCCTTCAGGATCGCAGAAATCTCTGCAGCTTGGATACCCATTTATCCGACCTCTTTCATTGCATTCTGGAGGGAATTGAGCTTCGAGCGGATCGACGTGTCGATCATCTTGGAGCCCACTTTGACGACGAGACCACCGATGAGGCTTTCATCAACGGTCTGTTGGAGAGTAACGGTTTTGCCTGTCGACGCCTTGAGCGACTTCGCCAGCTTGTCGGCCTGCGCCTTGGTCAGCGCCTTTGCCGATGTCACATCGGCGGTCACTTCGCCCTTGGCTTCGGCAATGATCTCGCGCAGCGATTGGACCAGCTGCGGCAGAACGAACAGACGGCGCTTCTGCGCCATAAGCGAAAGCGTGTTCGACATGATCTCGGACAGCTTCATCTTTTTCGACAGCGCGCCAATCGCGGCCTTTTGCTGATCGCGGCTGTAGATGGGCGAATGGATAAGGTCACGGAAATCCGCGCTGTCGCTCATCGCATCGTGAAGCACAACAAGGTCGCCCTCGATGTCTTTCACTTTTTTGGCATCATTCGCCAATTCGTAGACGGCAGTCGCGTAGCGTTCTGCAATACCCGTGGAAATCGAAGCTGGTTCGGACACGTCCATCCTCTCATACGTCTGCACCGGCAGGGCGCGTTTCGTGCGTCGCCAGTGTGTTTGCGCGGCCCGGACCATGTCCGAGCGGTTAAATCAGGGGCGATGTAGCAGACCCCTTCCCGTGCCGCAACACAGTATAGTGCCGCAGCCCCTGCTTTGCTTTACCAATAATTAAAGGCTTTGAGGGGGATGGGGCGTTTTGCAGTATGCCTGAATTTTCATCATCCGTCGCTTTTGCCGGTTTTTCGGGCGATTCTGCACGCGCAGGTGGCGGTCACGCTCTTTTCGGGATCGGCCGCTAGACGGGCTTCGGCGCGCCTTCCAGCGCACCGACCGGCCTGCGAACGCGCTTGCGCTCGATCTTGCCCTTGGGCGGATAGACCAGCTTGGTCGCCTCGACCATGAAGGCACCGCCGGCAAGGATCGTGGGCATATGCCGCCCGACCCTCTCGAACAGAGCTGCCGATTTCATCCAGACGCGTTGCTGGCTGGGAAACTGGTAGAGCGCGCCCATATGGCGTTCGGGCAGAAACTGGTGCTTGCGCAGCTGCGCCTCGAGCTGGCCCGGCGAATAGGGTCGCCCGTATCCGAAGGGCGTGCGGTCGCGCCGCGCCCAGAGCCCCGCGCGGTTGGGCACGATAAACAGCGCACGGCCACCGGGGCCGAGCACGCGCCAGCACTCCTCCAGCAGATCGGACGCCCGCTCGGATGTCTCCAGCCCGTGCAGCAGGACCAGCTTGTCCACATGCCCCGTCTCGAGCGGCCAGCGGGTTTCCTCCACGAGCACGGAGGTATTGGGCAGGCCCGCAGGCCAGGGCATCACCCCCTGCGGTCCGGGCATCAGCGTCATCACCCGCCGCGCATCGTTGAGGTAGGGCCGCAGCAGCGGCGCGGCGAAACCGAATCCGACGACGGTCTGGCCTTTGGCCTCGGGCCAGATTTCCAGCAGACGGGTGCGCATGGACTTCTGCGCCGCCCGCCCAAGGGCGCTGCGGTAGTAGAAGTTGCGCAAATCCTGCACGTCGAGATGCATTGCAGTGTGCCCTTCGTTGCGCCATGCTGTCCCACTCTAACGCAGCAAAGGAAGCTTGCCCATGCCTTGCGAAGTCCACGAGACAGACAGTCATACCCTCGTCACGATCCCCTGCCTGTCCGACAATTACGCCTTTCTTCTGCGCGACAAATCCAGCGGTGATGTCGCCCTGATCGACGTGCCCGAGGCGGATCCGATCCTGCACGAACTGGACGCCCGCGGCTGGAAGTTGTCGCAGATCTGGCTGACGCACCACCATTTCGATCACGTCGACGGCCTTCCCGCGCTGCTGAAACAGCAGCAAGCGCCCGTCTACGGCGCAAAGGCCGATGCAGAACGTCTGCCGGACCTCGACGTTGCCCTCGCCGATGGCGAAAGCTTTGCCTTTGGCGAAAACGATATCGACGTCCTTGATGTCTCGGGCCATACCATCGGGCACATCGCCTTCTACGCACCCGCCGCCGGCATGGCCTTCACCGCCGACAGCCTGATGGCACTGGGCTGTGGGCGCCTGTTCGAAGGCACACCCGCGCAGATGTGGGACAGCCTGTCGAAAATGTCGGACTGGCCGGACGAGACGCTGATCTGTTCGGGGCACGAATATACCGCGTCGAATGCCAAGTTCGCCCTGACGGTCGATCCCGACAATGCCGCCCTGCAGGCGCGCAGCGACGCGATCCGCGCGGCCCGCGAGGCCGGACGCTTTACCGTGCCGTCGCGCATGGGCGAGGAACGCGCGACGAATCCCTTCCTGCGCCCGCAGGATGCGACCATTCGCGCGGGTCTGGGGATGCAGGACGCAACCGATGCAGAAGTTTTCGGTGAAATCCGCGCGCGCAAGGACAATTTTTAACCTTTTTAGGCGCATGGTGGTGGCGCGGGTGGAACAACCATCGCGGGTACGACGTGATGAAAACAACGTCGCGCGATGGGGCCACATCCGATTGTGACATCTTTATTGCAGAAAAGACTTGAAGGTTGGCGCCACTCAACCAAACTCTAAGGTATCAGGCCATGGTCGGATCGCAGGTGCCGGCATCCCTCGCGCCCCCCGCCGACCCCCATCGAAAAGGAGCACGCCCGTGCCTTCATTCTCGAACACTCTTGAGCAGTCCATCCACGCGGCGCTGGCGCTGGCGAATGCCCGCCGCCACGAGTTCGCCACGCTGGAGCACCTGCTGCTGTCGCTGGTAGACGAGCCTGACGCCCTGCAGGTCATGAAAGCCTGCTCGGTCGATGTGGGCGAATTGCGCGACACGCTCGTCGAATTCATCGACGAAGACCTCAGCAACCTCGTGACCGATGTCGAAGGATCCGAAGCGGTACCCACCGCAGCCTTCCAGCGCGTGATCCAGCGCGCCGCGATCCACGTCCAGTCGTCCGGACGCACTGAGGTGACCGGCGCGAACGTGCTTGTCGCGATCTTTGCCGAACGCGAAAGCAACGCCGCCTATTTCCTGCAAGAACAGGAAATGACGCGCTACGACGCGGTGAACTTCATCGCGCACGGTGTCGCCAAGGATCCCGCCTACGGCGAACCGCGCCCCGTGTCCGGCGCCCCCGAAGCCGAAGAAGAAGCGCAAGGCGTCACCGACGGCGAGAAGAAAGAATCCGCGCTGGCGAAATACTGCGTGGACCTGAACAAGAAATCGCGTGACGGCGATGTCGATCCCCTGATCGGGCGCGACTCCGAGGTCGAGCGCTGCATTCAGGTGCTCTGCCGCCGCCGCAAGAACAACCCGCTGCTGGTGGGCGACCCCGGTGTGGGCAAGACCGCCATCGCCGAAGGGCTCGCGCGCAAGATCGTCGCGGGCGAAACCCCAGAGGTTCTGGCGAATACCACGATCTTCTCGCTCGACATGGGCGCGTTGCTGGCCGGTACCCGCTACCGCGGCGATTTCGAGGAACGCCTGAAGGCGGTCGTGACCGAACTGGAAGAACACAAGGATGCGGTTCTGTTCATCGACGAAATCCACACCGTGATCGGTGCGGGTGCGACATCCGGCGGTGCCATGGATGCGTCCAACCTGCTCAAGCCCGCTCTCGCGGGGGGCAAGCTGCGCACCATGGGCTCCACCACCTACAAGGAGTTCCGCCAGCATTTCGAGAAGGACCGCGCGCTGAGCCGCCGGTTCCAGAAAATCGACGTGGCCGAACCTTCGGTGGAAGACGCGCAGAAGATCCTCAAAGGCATCAAGCCCTACTTCGAGGATCACCACAGCGTGAAATACACCGCCGATGCGATCAAGACCTCGGTTGAACTGGCGCACCGCTATATCAACGACCGCAAGCTGCCCGACAGCGCCATCGACGTCATCGACGAAGCCGGCGCCGCCCAGCATCTTGTCGCCGCCTCCAAACGCCGCAAGACCATCGGCACCAAGGAGATCGAGGCCGTGGTCGCGAAAATCGCACGCATCCCGCCCAAGAACGTCTCCAAGGACGACGTGGTGGTGCTCAAGGACCTCGAAGCCTCGCTCAAGCGCGTGGTCTTCGGCCAGGATCAGGCCATCGAGGCGCTGTCATCGGCGATCAAACTGGCCCGCGCGGGTCTGCGCGAACCCGAAAAGCCGATCGGCAACTACCTCTTCGCCGGTCCGACCGGTGTGGGTAAAACCGAAGTCGCCAAACAGCTGGCCGATACGCTGGGTGTGAAACTGCTGCGTTTCGATATGTCCGAATACATGGAGAAACACGCCGTATCGCGCCTGATCGGTGCCCCTCCGGGCTATGTCGGCTTCGATCAGGGTGGCATGCTGACCGACGGTGTCGATCAGGATCCGCACTGCGTTCTGCTGCTGGACGAGATGGAAAAAGCGCACCCGGATGTCTACAACATCCTGTTGCAGGTCATGGACCATGGCCGCCTGACCGATCACAACGGACGGACTGTGGATTTCCGCAATGTCGTACTGATCATGACCTCGAACGCCGGTGCCTCCGAGATGGCGAAAGAAGCCATCGGTTTCGGTCGCGACAAGCGCGAGGGCGAAGATACAGCCGCGATCGAGCGGACGTTCACGCCGGAGTTCCGCAACCGTCTGGATGCGGTGATCTCCTTCGGCGCGCTGCCCAAGGAAACCATCCTGCGCGTGGTCGAAAAGTTCGTGCTGCAACTCGAAGCGCAGCTGATGGACCGCAACGTGACCATCGAGCTGAGCAAGAAAGCCGCCGAATGGCTGGCCGACAAAGGCTACGACGACAAAATGGGCGCGCGCCCGCTGGGCCGCGTGATCCAGGAATACATCAAGAAGCCGCTGTCCGAAGAACTCCTCTTCGGCAAGCTGGCGAAGGGTGGTGTCGTCAAGGTCGGTGTGAAAAAGGGCGAACTGGACCTTCAGGTCGAAGGCCCCGACAGCCCGCGCCTGTCGGGCAACAAGCCGCCGCTGCTCACCGCTGACTGAGGGCGGAGGCCGTGCGACCTCCAGGAATGAAATCGGCCCACCCTTCGGGGTGGGCCTTTTTGCTGGCAGGAACCATTGGCCTTTGCGCGCCATCGGGCGCTGCCACGCAGGAGCTGCGCCTGATCTCTCCGATAGATTGCGATCTGAACGGCCCCTGCCATATCCAGCAATACGTCGATCACGATCCCGGTGCGCAGGCATCGGATTTCACCTGTTCCAGCCTGACCTATGATGGCCACAAGGGCACGGATTTCGCCCTGCCCGCCCAATCCATGATTGCCGATGGCGTGAATGTGCTGGCCGCGGCGGCGGGCACCGTGCGCGGGCTGCGGGACGGAATGCCCGACACCGGATATACGAGCGAAACCGCCGACCTTGTGCGCGACCGCGAGTGCGGCAACGGCGTGGTGCTGACCCACCCCGGCGGGTGGGAAACCCAGTACTGCCACCTGCGCGAAGGATCGCTTGGCGTGACCAACGGCCAAAGCGTCGCGGCGGGCGACAAACTGGGCGAAGTGGGCATGTCCGGGCGCGCGCAATTCGCCCATGTCCATCTTTCTGTCCGCAAGGATGGCGAGGTCGTCGACCCCTTCGATCCCGACGGGACCATCGTCTGTGGCACACCTTCCACCGAAACCCTCTGGGCCGAAGAGATCCCGACCCGCCCGGGGGGCATCATCACCCTCGGCTTTGCCAATGGCGTGCCCGACTTCGAAACGGTCAAGCAGGGCGCGGTCCCACCGGCCTCCCGCACCGGGGGCGCTCTGGTGATCTGGAGCTATCTCTTCGGCACCCGCGCAGGCGATACCCTGCTGCTGCGCCTCGACGGCCCGCAGGGCGAGGTCATCTCCCGCAGTATCCCGCTCGACCGGACGCAGGCACAGTCCTTCCGCGCGATCGGCAAGCGGTCGGGCAGCTCTGACTGGCCCGCGGGGGATTACAGCGGCGTGGCCGAGATGCGGCGCGCGGGCAGTGTGCTGGACCGGGCCGAGATCACCCTGACCCTGCCCTGAGAGATTACTTTTCGGTGAACTTCAGCTCGATCCGGCGGTTGCGCGCGCGCGCCTCTTCGGTATTGCGCGGATCGACGGGCTGGTACTGCCCGAAGCCGTTCGCAGACAGCCGCCCCGGCGGGATCCCCAGCGATTGCGACATGTATTTCACCACCGACAGCGCCCGCGCCTGACTCAGCTCCCAGTTGTCGGCAAATTCGCCCAGCCCCGACAGCGGCACGTCGTCCGTATGACCGTCCACGCGGATCACCCAATCCAGCCCCTCGGGTATGTCCGCCGCCACGCGGCGCAGGATATCGGCAACCTTCGCGACCTCGCCTCGCCCCTCCGGCGACAGCGCGGCCTCGCCCGGCGGGAACAGCACTTCAGAGGAAAAGACGAACCTGTCGCCCTCGATCCGCACGCCTTCCTGCGTGCCCAGAAGGTTGCGCAACTGCCCGAAGAACTCCGACCGGTATTGTTCGAGGTCTTTCTTCTCGGCCTCCAGACGCTTGCGCTCTGCCGCTTCCAGCTCGGCGCGCTTGCGCTGTTCGGCGGCGACACGGGCCAGCGCCGTGTTCAGCTGCGAGCCCAGCGATTGCAACTCGACCTCGCGCGCCGCATCCTCGGCAATCGCGGTGTCGAGCATCCCCTGAAGGTTGTTCAGCTGCGCCCGCAGGTCGGCGACCTGCTGGTTCAGCAATTCGGTCTGCCGCTGTGCGCGCGCCGAGGTCTCCTGCTCCTGCGCCAGTTCCGCCTGCGCCTGCATCAACAGCGCCGCACGCCGAGCGGCATCCGATTGAGTATCCTCGACCGCCTCTTCCGCAGCCAGTTTGGCGGCAAGCGCGGCAGCCAGACGGGTGCGCAGCGTTTCCAGCTCTTCCTCGGCCAGCGCCCGCGCGGCCTCCAGCCGGTCCCGCAGATCGGCAGCCGTGCCGCCCTCTTCGTCCAGTTCCGCGCGCAGGGCCGCGATTTCCTCGTCACCGGCGGCGACTTCACCGCGCAGGCTTTCGGCCTCCGCCTCTGCGGCGCGCAGGGCTGCGGCCAGCTGGTCGATCTGTGTCTGCGTGTCAGACTCGGTTTGCGAAAGCTCGGTTTCCAGCCCCTCGGCCCGCAGCAGGGCGGCGGCAAGCCGCGCGTCCAGATCATCCTCAGCGGCGCGCGCCGCGGCCAGCAGCGTCAGGGTTTCTTCGGCCCGCTTGCGCTGCGCTTCCAGCGACAGCGTCATGGCTGTCAGCTCCGTGTCCGCATTCTCCAGCCGCTCGCGCAGCGCCTGCGCTGCTGCCGCTTCGGCAAGACGGGCGGCTTCCTCGTCACTCAGCGCCGCCTCGGCCTCGGCAAGGCTGGTCTCCAACGCCTGAACATCCGCATTCGCATCGGCATTGCGCGACCGCAGGTCGGCGACCAGCGCCTGAAGCGCCTCACGGCGCGCCGCCGCCAGACGGGCGGCTTCGGTCTGCGCGTCGATCTCGTCACGGCTGGCGGCCAGTGCGGCGTTCAGCGCCTCCTGCTCGCTCAGCAATTCATCCGCGCGGGTTTCCAGATCCGCCACCCGCGCCTCGGCCCCGTCCCGTTCGGCGATCAGGGCCGCAACCCGCGCCTCGAAGCTGGTGATGCGGGTTTCTGCATCGGCAAGCGCCTCGGCCTGCGCGGCGCGTTCCGCCCTGAGCGACGCGATCAGCGCGCCCTGCGCCGCGGCCTGATCCTCGGCCGCTTCCAGCGATGATCTGAGCGATCCCAGCTGCGTTTCCAGATCGGCGTTGGTGCGCTGCTGAACCCCCAGCGCCTGGGCGAGCGTTGCCACTTCGTCGGCCAGCGCGTCCAGTTCGGTTTCCTGCCCCGAAATCCGTTCGGTCAAAACGAACTGCACGACCATGAAAATGGTCAGCACGAACATCAGCACCAGCAGGAGACCGGTCATGGCGTCCACGAACCCCGGCCAGATCGAGGCCTGAAACCGCGCGCCGGTGCGTCGCGACAGGGCCATGCTCAGCTCTCCCCGGTGTCGGGTTTCGCGGAAGGTCCGGGGGCGCGAACCCTGCGCGGTTCGGTCTGGCCACGCGGAGCGGACAGGGCCTTGGCAAGGATCGACAATTCATGGCGCAACGCGGCCACGGTTTCCTGACGTCCGGCAGAGATCTCCTCGAGGATGCGCAGCATCTGCACGTCGATCGACCGCAGCCGCATCCGGCTTTCGGCGTCGGGCCCGCTGGTGTCGCCCGCGTTCTTTCCCTGATCCTCTATCGCCGCGACGACACGCTCCTGCCCCTCGGCGATGCGCTCCAGCGTGGCAGACCCGTTACCCCCGTCGCCGAGCTGCACAGCCATCCTCTCGATCGCCGTGGTCAGCGAGGCAAGCCGCTGATCCGCTTCCGCCCGCCCCGCTTCGGCGCGCACATGCATCTCCTGCAACTCTTCCATCTGCTGGGCCATATGGTCGACCATGGAGGCCATGACCGCCTGCTCCGGCGTGCTGTCATCGCCCGCGGAAAACCCGACCCGCGTGATCGAGCTCAGCCAGTCCTCAAGCTCCTGGTAGAACCGGTTCTGTCCGTGACCGGCGAAAAGCTCCAGCAGGCCCACGATAAGCGACCCCGCCAGCCCCAGCAGCGACGAGGCAAAGGCCACGCCCATGCCCGCAAGCTGGCTTTCCAGCCCGCTCATCAGCCGGTTGAATACATCCGTTCCACCCTCGCCGTCCTGCGGCGCTAGGCTGCGGATGGTATCGACAATCGCCGGCACGGTTGTGGCAAGGCCGTAGAACGTCCCGAGAAGACCAAGGAAAATCAGCGTATTGACGATGTAGCGCGTGATCTCGCGCGCCTCGTCGACGCGCGTGGACACGGAATCGAGGATCGACCGCGTCGAGGAGGCGCTGATCTGCATCCGCGCGCCGCGCGTGCGCAGCAATGCCGCAAGCGGCGCCAGCAGCTGCGGCGGGCGGTCTGCCTGAACCTCGCCTTCGGACACGAAGGTCTCGATCCAGCGCACCGATCCGATCAGCTGCACCACCTGATAGAAACAGGCCACGACACCGATCAGGAAAACGAACCCGATAAAGCCGTTCAGATAGGGGTTCGCCTGAAATACCGGCAGCACCCGCGGAAGCGCCAGAAACCCGCCAAAGCCGCAGAGGGCAAGGACAAGCAGCATCAGCGTGATCTGACGCACGGGTTGCGAAAAATGCGGTGTCGCCTCGCGGTCTGGCTGCGCCATGCGCGTCCTGCTCCTGACCCATTATTATTGACAAGATGTTAACGTGAAATCGCCACAACCCCAAGGGTTTATGACGTCAGTTTTCGCACCCGCTCGGAAAGCCACTCAAGCGCCGGATCGTGCAGGCCCAGCTTGGCGAGGTGTTCGGAGGTATTGAACAGGTATTCGGTGTTCGGCCCGCGCCCGCCGACGGCACGGGCGATGATCTGCGCCTGCTCTTCGAGGGGCAGACCACCGCAATACTGCCAGTGGTCCTCGTTGATGACATAGACCAGCGATTGCACCCGCCGCCCGTCCACCAGATCGACATCCAGCGTTTCCTCGACATAGGCAGAGGAGATCAGTTCACGCTCGCGCAGGTACGACAGTGTCGTGTCCTCGGCCCCCTCGGCCACGCGCAGCGCCACGCCCTCGCAGGCGCGCCCTGTCTGCCGGTCAAGCGCGAGGACCAGACCGGGGTTTTCCTCGGTGCCGCGATGGTGGATCGAGCGCATGCAAAAAGACCGCGCAAACCCCGGCAGCGTGCCGATCACGCTTTCCGCGACCTCGAACCCCGGGTTCCACAAAAGGCTGCCATAGCCGAAGACCCACATGCTCATCCCCTTCTTCTCTTGCCTTCGGGGCGGTAAAGCGCATCTTCGGGGCGAAGAAAAGGGGGCATCCTGACATGACGCGAAGACTGATCTGGCTCGGCGCGGTGGTGCTGTTGGTCTGGAGCGGCTGGTGGTGGGTCGCGACCTCGGCCTTGCAGCGCGGCATCGTGGGCGGCGTGCAGACGCTGCGCAACGCGGGCTGGATGGCCGAGACGGGGCCGACAGCGCCCGCGGGCTTCCCCCTGCACATCGGGGCTGCGATTGACGCGCCGTCGCTGTCCCCCCCCGGAAGCCCTGTGGTCCTGACAGCCCCCCGTGCCGATCTCGGCGCCGCGATCTACTGGCCGGGCAACATCGCGATCACCGCCCCCGAGGCCACGGCGGCGTGGGACACCGCGCTTGGCCAGACGGAGATGCGCAGCGATCTGGTGCAACTCGCCCTGTCGCTCGGACCGTCCCGCGCGCTGCCGCTGGAGGATCTGACGCTGAGCGCGACCGCCCTTACTGCCGTCACCGCGCCGATCGGCGCCCTGTTCAGCGCGGACCGTCTGGACGCGCGGCTGTCGGCGCTGTCGGCGCAGGACGCGCCCAATACCTACGGCTTCGATCTGGACATTACCGGCCTGCGCCCCGATCCGTCGCTGCGCGACGACCTGCGCCTGCCGGACAGCCTGCCGGAGGTTTTCGACACAACCGCGATGCGCGGAACACTGTCGTTCGACGGCCCGCTGGACCGGACCGGACGCGGCAGGGTGCAGCCCGTGGCGCTGGCGCTCGACGACATGCGGATCGTCTGGGGCGCGGTGTCGCTGACGGCGCGGACCAGTCTGGAGATCGACCCGCAGGGGCGGGCGAGCGGTCCGGTGCAGGTCTCCGTCACCCGCTGGCGCGAACTGCTGGACCTCTTGCAAAACGCAGGCACCCTGCCCGCTGACAGACGGCAACAGATCGAAACCGTCCTCTCCGCAGCGGCAGGCGGAACCGACCGGCTGGACCTGAACCTGACCGTGAACCGTGGCGTGCTGACGCTGGGCTTCATTCCGCTCGGCCGCGTGGCCCCGATCCGCCTGCCCTACCGGCAGTAGGTGCCCGACCGGTAGCGCGCGGTGTCGAAATGGAAATGATCAAGGTGAAAGCGGTCCGCGCGCGGCCCCAGCACCGTGCCGAAGGGGCCGCAGGCCTCCTTGTGCATCCGCTGCATGACCTTGCGGCTGCTGCGCGCGTTCCATCCTTCCAGCACCGAAATCTCGCTGCCGTCCGCCAGCCGGAAGGCCGAGATGTCGATTGCGCGGCCCCTGCCATGTTCGGAAATCTTGCCGGTCTTTGAATTGTTGCGACGGCGGCAGGCGTAATGCGCGGCAACCCGCAACTCGCGCAGGCCGCCCCCCTTGCGCGACAGGGCGGGCTTGGCGCTGCTCTCGACCCATGTTTTCAGCGCGCGCGCTGTCCCGCAATCCATGGTGGCGCGTGTGGACAGCTGCACCCCCGCGACCGAGGTGATCGTCACGGCGTCGTCGATCCCGCAGCCCGAAATCCGCCCCGGCACCCGACCCATGGCCTGCCCCTGTATCGCGATGTCCCCGCAGACGGCCCCCGCCGCCAGAACCTTCTGCTGCTGGCGCAACTCGCGCGCCGCCGCAGGAGAGCGGAAGGTCGGCCTCAGCGACCTCAGGAACCCGCCCTGATTGTTCTCGGTGGCGGAGCGGTCGATGGTGCCATCCGCCTCTATCTGCGCGCCGGGTCGGGCTTGCGGACGCTCGGACGTATCGGGACCGGCACAGGAAACAGTCGCAAGAAGGCTCAGCAGCAGAACGAGTTTCTTCACGCTTTCTTTCCTCCTCCACGGCCGAAATCGGGGGCGTCCGTGTCCTGCCCCGCTTCGATGATACTACGCCGGATCGCGCGTGTCCGGGTGAAATAATCGTGCAGATGCTCCCCGTCGCCCTCGCGGATCGCCCGTTGCAGGACGAACAGCTCTTCGGTGAACCGCCCAAGGATTTCCAGCGTCGCCTCGCGGTTGGACAGGAACACATCGCGCCACATCGTCGGGTCCGACGCGGCGATACGGGTGAAATCGCGGAACCCCGCCGCCGAGTATTTGATGACCTCGCTGTCGGTCACACGGCGCAGGTCGTCGGCAACACCGACCATGGTATAGGCAATCAGATGTGGCGCGTGGCTGGTGACGGCCAGAACCAGATCGTGGTGATCCGCCTCCATCTCGTCGACATTGGCGCCCATCGCCTCCCAGAGCGCGCGCAGCCGCGCAACGGCCCCGGCGTCGCTGTTTTCCACGGGCACCAGCAGGTGCCAGCGATTCTCGAACAATTCGGCAAAACCCGACCGCGGGCCGGAGTGTTCGGTCCCGGCGAGCGGATGGCCCGGCACGAAATGCACACCCTCCGGCAGATGCGGCCCGACACTTTCGATGACCGCGCGCTTGACCGATCCCACGTCCGTCACCGTCGCACCGGGTTTCAGCGCCGGCGCGATCTGCTCGGCCACCGTGCCCATCACACCGACGGGGACACACAGAACCACCAGATCGGCCCCTTCGACCGCGTCGAGGATGTCGTCGCAGATGCGGTCGCACAGGCCGATTTCGCGCGCGGTGTCGCGCGTCGCGGCGGAGGGCGCATAGCCCGTGACTTCGCCCGCCAGACCATCGCGTTTCATCGCCCAGAACATCGAAGACGCGATCAGGCCCAGACCGATCAGCGCAACGCGGTCGTAGATCACACTCATGCCCGCGCCCGCCATTCGGTCAGCGTGTCGATCACACGGCCCGTCTGTGCCGCGTCGCCCACGGTGATGCGCAGTGCTTCGGGAAACCCGTAGCCCCCCGCCGCGCGGACCAGTATCCCCTCGTCCAGCAAGGCCGCTTCGGCGGATTGCGCCTCGGCCCCGTCCGCAAAGCGCGCCAGAACGAAATTCGTCTGCGACGGATCGACCGCCACGCCCAGCTGGCCCAGCGCACCGATCAGCCGCCCGCGCTGCGCCTCGTTGAGCGCCACGCAGTCTTCGACCCACGCGGTGTCCCGCACAGCGGCTTCGGCGGCGGCCAGCTGCACCGTCGACAGGTTGAACGGCTGGCGGATACGCGTCATCACGTCGATCATCCACTGCGGCCCGTAGCCCCAGCCGATGCGCAGACCGCCCAGCCCGTAGATTTTCGAGAAGGTGCGCGTCATCAGCACGTTGGGGCGGGTTTCGGCAAACCGCGCGCCACCGTCATAGCCCGCCGCATATTCCGTATAGGCCGCGTCGATCACCAGCACGATACGTTCGGGCAGGCCGTCCACCAGCCGCTCCAGATCCGCATCGGGCAGGATCGTGCCCGTCGGATTGCCCGGATTGGTCAGCAGCACGATCCGCGTCGCATCCGTCACCGCGCCCAGAATCGCATCCACGTCGACCACGCGCTCACGCTCGGGCACGCAGACGGCGGTGGCCCCCGCCATGTTGATCAACACCGGATAGAGCGAGAAGCCATGCGCGGTGTGAATGATCTCGTCCCCCGGCCCCGCAAAGGCCTGCGTCACGAACTGCAGCACTTCGTCGGACCCCACGCCGCAGATCACCCGCGCCGGATCGACGCCCCAGACCTCGCCGATGGCAGTGCGCAGACCGGCGTGGTCGGTGGACGGATAGCGGTGCATGTCCGCCGCCGCTGCCGCGACCGCTTCGATCGCGGCGGGCACCGGCCCCAGCGGGTTCTCGTTCGAACTGAGCTTGAGCACGTCGGTGCGGCCCGCAATGGCGGATTTACCCCCCTGATAGAGGGTGATGTCCATGATGCCGGGTTGCGGTGTGATAAGTTGGGTCATTGCGTCAGCCCCCGAGGAAATTCTGACGCTCTTCTAGCGGCTGTGGCGGGAAGGGGCCAGTGGCGGATTGTCCCGCGGGCCAGTTGTCGCGTGCGGCTTAGGCGGCCCGCAGCGGTCCGTCCGGCCCGGCCGCCAGATCAGACAGGCTTTCAACCCCGTAGAGGGTGTAGACAATTTTCCAGACATCGCCCTCGCGCTGGATCATCGCATAGCTCGTGCGCCGGCCCGAAAGCTCTCTCGCGCCCGAGAAGAAGCGCGATTCGTAGACGTATTCGATCAGGTCCTCGGATTTGAAACTCGCCTCGACACAGCGCCGCACCATGCCGTCGATACCCCGCTTTCGCTGGAAGTCGACGACTTCGTAGAATGTCTCGATCAGCTCGTCCCTGCTGCCGATGGGCTTGGGCCCGTTCAGTGTTTCCAGCTTCTGCGGCAAGGCGAAATAGGATGCGAAAGTCTCGGCATCGCGGTTCAGCATCGCCTCTTCCGTGCCGCGCAGCACATCGCACGCGATTATTCTGGCCTGCGTTTCGTCCATAGTAGCATCCTCCACCCAGAAACGATCCCGGCAAAACACCGATACGGTTGCGGAGGTTCGGTATCGCAAGAAAACGTGCCGAAAATCGGGCACGAGCAAGGCAATCTGTGAACAAAAAAACACCCCGCCGGACAGCGGGGTGTTTCGCAGAATAGAATGGATCGTGACGGCGAAGATCAGTTCTTCGCGTAGAATTCCACGACGAGGTTCGGTTCCATCATCACCGGGTAAGGCACATCGCCCAGTGTCGGTGTGCGCACGAATGTCGCGGTCATCTTGGAGTGATCGACCTCGATGTAGTCGGGCACATCACGCTCTGGCAATTGTGTCGCCTCGATCAGTGCGGTCATCTGCTTGGACCGGTCACGCACCTCGATCACGTCGCCTTCTTTGACGCGGTAGGAGGGGATGTTCACCAGCTTGCCGTTCACGCGAACGTGGCGGTGGTTCACGAACTGGCGCGCGGCAAAGACCGTGGGCACGAATTTCGCGCGGTAGACAACGGCGTCCAGACGACGCTCCAGCAGGCCGATCAGGTTTTCACCGGTGTCGCCTTTGACACGCTCGGCTTCACCGTAGATGCGGCGGAACTGCTTTTCGGTCAGGTCGCCGTAGTAGCCCTTGAGCTTCTGCTTGGCGCGCAGCTGGATGCCGAAATCGGACAGTTTGCCCTTGCGGCGCTGGCCGTGCTGGCCGGGGCCGTATTCACGACGGTTGACCGGGGATTTCGGACGGCCCCAGATATTTTCGCCCATGCGGCGGTCGAGCTTGTACTTGGCAGCGGTGCGTTTTGTCACGGCTGGTCTCCTTCATAGTTTGTTAACGATTACCCATGGGTAACCGAGCGAAGGGCGTTGTCCTCTGGGCGCGAGCCCCGACAGGCATCCCCTTGCGGGGGCCACCAACACCAATGAGCGGCGCTTATATGCCCGTGTACGGGGGAGTCAACACGCAACCTGCACCGCGACTAGGCGGTCCGCGCGCCGCTCCTTCGGTCGCGCGGCACAAAGGGCTGCGCCAGCGCCGCGCAATCGGCGTGACGCGGGCAGCCGGTCAGGTGGTCATTCACCAGACCGCAGGCCTCCATCCACGCATAAACGATGGTCGGGCCACAGAACTTGAAGCCCGCCTTCTTCAGATCCTTCGAGACCCGCTCCGACAGCGCGGTCTTCGGCGGCACCTCGTCCATACTGGCAAAGCGGTTCTGGAGCGGTGCGCCGCCGACGTAATCCCACATCATCGTGGCGAACCCCTGCTCGGCCTCGATCCTTTGCCACGCGCGGGCGTTGGTGATCGCGGCCTCGATCTTGCCACGGTGGCGCACGATACCGGGATCGGCGAGCAGCCTTTGCACATCCGCCTCGCCCCATGTGGCGATGACATCCGGATCGAACCCTTCGAACGCCTCGCGAAAGGCCTCGCGCTTCTTGAGGATCGTGATCCAGCTCAGCCCGGCCTGAAACCCGTCGAGGATCAGTTTTTCCCAAAGTGCCCGGCTGTCGTGTTCGGGCACGCCCCATTCGGTATCGTGATAGGCGATATAGATGTCTTCGGGCCCGGCCCAGTCGCAACGTGTCATGTCATTCCCTGTTCTTGGCCGCGCGGGCGGAACCAGCCGCAGCGCCGTCGAAGATTTGCACAAAATCGTCCCCTTAACACCTCTTTAGCGGCTGTGGGTCAATCTGCGCGCAGGCCGCAGACAGGGACCGGAGCTTGAGACGCAGCATGAACCGCAAATTTGCCGATGTTCCCGCAGGGGCCGACAATCCTCTGAACTACGCCGTGGCGCTGCGCGATCAGGACACGCTCGATACCGTCCGCGAGGCGATCGAGCATCGCCAGACCCTGCTGGCCTACCAACCCGTCATGCGCACCGACAAACCCGGTCAGGTCGGATTTTACGAGGGGCTGATCCGCGTGCTGGACCCGACCGGGCGGGTGATTCCCGCCACCGATTTCATGCATGCCATCGAACCTACCGAAATCGGACGCCAGATCGACGTGCTGTCGCTGCGGCACGGGCTGCACGCGCTCAAAGCGAACCCGACGTTGCGGCTGTCGATCAACATGTCCGCCCGCTCGATCGGGTTCCGGCCCTGGGTCAACACGCTCAACCGCTTCCTGAACGAGGACGCCGGGATCAGCCACCGGCTGATCCTCGAGATTACGGAAAGCTCTGCCATGACGGTGCCGGAACTGGTGGTCGATTTCATGGACCGCATGCAACATACCGGCGTCTGCTTCGCGCTGGACGATTTCGGCGCGGGCTATACCGCGATCCGTTATTTCAAGGATTTCTTCTTCGACGTGCTGAAGATCGACGGCAGTTTCATCCGGGGGCTCGCCGCCGACAGGGACAATCAGGCGCTGACGCGGGCAATGGTCGACATCGCGCAGCACTTCAGCATGCTGACGGTCGCCGAATGTATCGAGACGGCAGAGGACGCGGAATGCGCGATCCGGATGGGGGTCGACTGCCTTCAGGGCTATCATTTCGGGGCCCCCGCCCTGCGGCCCGCGTGGATGCGAGACGCACAGATGCGGCGCAGCGGCTGATCCGGCCAGCGCCGCGCCGCGCGCCCCTGATCCGGCGCCAGTTGCCGTGGTTTGCACGATAGGGTATCCCGTTATTGGAACGGGGGAGTTGCTGCACCGGCACTAGGGCCGGATCGCGACAGGGCGCTCCGCCACATGCTTTGACAAGAGGATCGCCTTCCATGACAAATGTTGTAATCGCTTCCGCCGCGCGGACTGCCGTGGGCAGCTTCGGCGGCGCGTTCGCCAATACACCGGCACATGACCTTGGCGCTGCGACGCTGAAGGAAATCGTGGCGCGCGCCGGCATCGACCCTTCCGAAGTGTCCGAGACGATCCTCGGTCAGGTCCTGACCGCCGCGCAGGGCCAGAACCCCGCACGCCAGGCGCATGTGAATGCCGGCCTGCCGATCGAATCCGCCGCGTGGAGCATCAATCAGGTCTGCGGCTCGGGGCTGCGTGCCGTGGCACTTGGCGCGCAACACATCCAGCTGGGCGATGCCAGCATCGTCGCCGCTGGCGGTCAGGAAAACATGACGATGTCGCCCCACGCGCAGGCCATGCGCGCCGGTCAGAAGATGGGCGACATGAAACTGATCGACACGATGATCAAGGACGGCCTGTGGGATGCCTTCAACGGCTACCACATGGGCCAGACCGCCGAGAACGTCGCGGAAAAATGGCAGATCAGCCGCGACCAGCAGGACGAATTCGCCGTCGCATCGCAGAACAAGGCCGAAGCCGCACAGAAGGCCGGTCGGTTCGACGACGAAATCTTTGCCTACACCGTTCCGGGCCGCAAGGCGGACGTGACAGTGGACAAGGACGAATACATCCGCCACGGCGCGACCATGGAAGCCATGCAGAAACTGCGCCCCGCCTTTACCAAGGACGGCTCGGTCACCGCGGCCAACGCCTCCGGTCTGAACGACGGTGCCGCCGCCGCCCTGCTGATGAGCGCGGATGAAGCCGAACGCCGCGGGATCGAACCGCTGGCGCGGATCGCCTCCTACGCGACCGCCGGTCTGGACCCGTCCATCATGGGTGTCGGCCCGATCTACGCGTCGCGCAAGGCACTGGAAAAGGCGGGCTGGAAGCCTGAGGACCTCGATCTGGTCGAGGCGAACGAAGCCTTTGCCGCGCAGGCCTGTGCGGTCAACAAGGACATGGGCTGGGATCCGGCAATCGTGAACGTGAACGGCGGCGCCATCGCCATCGGCCACCCGATCGGCGCGTCCGGTGCGCGTATTCTCAACACGCTGCTGTTCGAAATGAAGCGCCGCGGCGCGAAGAAGGGTCTTGCGACATTGTGCATCGGCGGCGGCATGGGTGTCGCCATGTGCCTTGAGCGCCCCTGAGCCAACAGGACGCGGCGACACCGATCGCCGCGTCCGCCCCCTATGACGTCACGCACCGATATCAGCTATGCGCAGCTTGTCTGCTCGGGCGGCGGGACCCGCTGCTGCTGGCAGGGTGGATGGCTGGACGTGGTGCGCGACGAGATCGCGCTGTCGCCCGACCGCATTTCGGCCGTCAGCGGCGGCGCCCTCACAGCGGCAGGCTTTGTCACCCGCAGCGGCCGCACGGTGCTGGACACAATGTGCGCGGCCTTTTCGGCGCTCGACAGCAACGTTGATCCGCACGAATTGATTGAGGACGAAGGCCTGTCGCTGCACCAGCGCACCTACCGCGAGATCGTGAACGACGTTTTCGACGCCTCGCGCCAGCGCGAGGTTGCGGACGGGCCGTCCTTTCAGGTCCTGCTTGGCCATCCCCCCACCGACACGCTGGCGAAATTCACAGGCACCGCTGCGACTATGGCCTACGAGGCCGAGTTGCACCTGATCGGCAGCCCGCATTTCAACTGGGCCGAACGGCTGGGCGTGCGCGCCAGCCTGATCGACGCCCGTGCCGCTGCGGCCGATGGCAAGCTGGCCGATCTGATCTGTGCTGCGGCGGTGATCCCGCCGCTGTTCGATCTGCCCGAGTGGGACGGGCGCAAGATCATCGACGGCGGCATGTCCGATCAGGCGCCCCTGCCCGATCCCGACGAGGGCCGAAGCCTGATTCTGCTGACCCGCGACTACAAATCCGTCCCCGAGATCGCGACCCGCGACTACATCATGCCGGACAAGGCTGTCCCCGCGGACAAGATCGACTTTACCGATCCGGACAAATTGCGACAGAGCTGGGCCACCGGGGAAAAGGCGGGCCGCAGGTTTCTGGAAAGCACGGCGAAAAACAGCGGATGATCGCGCTTTTGCCCTCGCTTCAATGTTGCCAAAACCGCCTGCCCCCCCTAAACGGGAACTAGGGATGAAATAAAATTGCGCCAGATAGATGCAATTGGAAATAACATTACGGAGGAGACCACAATGTCACGTGTTGCACTTGTTACCGGAGGAAGCCGCGGAATCGGCGCTGCCATCTCGAAAAAACTCAAGGAAGAAGGCTATACCGTTGCCGCGACCTATGCGGGCAACGACGAAGCTGCCGCAGCCTTTACCGATGAAACCGGTATCAAGACCTTCAAATGGAACGCGGCAGACTATGATGCGTCCAAGGCAGGCATCGAGAAGGTCGAGGCAGAGCTGGGCCCGATCGATATCGTGGTGGCCAATGCCGGCATCACCCGCGACGCGCCTTTCCACAAGATGACGCCGCAGCAGTGGCACGAGGTCATCGACACCAACCTGACCGGTGTTTTCAACACGATCCATCCGATCTGGCCCGGCATGCGCGAGCGCAAGTTCGGCCGGATCGTCGTCATCTCGTCGATCAACGGCCAGAAGGGGCAGTTCGCACAGGTGAACTATGCCGCGACCAAGGCGGGCGATCTGGGCATCGTCAAATCACTGGCACAGGAAGGGGCGCGCGCAGGCATCACCGCCAACGCGATCTGCCCGGGCTATATCGCGACAGATATGGTGATGGCCGTGCCGGAGAAAGTGCGTGAAAGCATCATCGCGCAGATCCCCGCGGGCCGTCTGGGCGAGCCCGAAGAGATCGCGCGCACGGTGGCGTTCCTCGTGGCGGACGACGCGGGCTTCATCAACGGATCGACAATTTCCGCGAACGGCGGCCAGTTCTTCGTCTGATCCGCGCAATGCGTAAAAAAGGGGCCGGTGGATCACCACCGGCCCCTTTTTCGTGCCGCAAGACAGGCCGCGGACCCGTCCTCGGTACGTTCAGCCGCGGGAAGAGCGGCGGAACCAGGCAAAAAGTCCGCCGATGGCCTGGGCGCGTTCTGTATGGGCGCGCTCCATGGCGCTGCGGGCGTGCGGGTTTGTTGTGGCTTCGAACATCTGGGTGTCTCCTGCGGGGGTATCAGTTCAATCTGTTTGACTTGATGTTAATATGAGACCCAGATAGCAGTCATACAAACGAGACTTTCAGCATCATCAATCAAGATTTACTTAACTGAATATGTCGAATCGCCTGCCTCCGCTGACGGCCCTGCGCGCCTTTGACGCTGCCGCGCGCCACATGTCCTTTGCCAAGGCCGCGGCAGAGCTGAACGTGACGCCCGCCGCACTGTCGTTCCAGATCAAATCACTGGAAGAGCATCTGGGCGCGCCGCTGTTCCGGCGTCTGAACCGTGCCGTCGAGCTGACCGAGGCAGGCAAGGCGCTGGCACAGGGGGCTGCGGACGGGTTTCAGATGCTGGCCGCCGCATGGCGTGCCGCGCAACGCACGCAGGACACCCAGACGCTGACCGTCACCGCCGGACCGGCCTTTACCGCCAAATGGCTTGCGCCACGGCTCTATGATTTCGCGCAGGCGCACCCCGAGATCGAGCTGCGGTTTGCCGCTTCGCTGCACCGGATGGATTTCGGACGTGACAACGTGGATGTGGCAATCCGTTTCGGCAAGGGGCCGGATACGGGGCTCTATGCACTGCCGCTGGCCGAGGAATGGGTGATGCCGGTGATGACACCGGAACTGGCCAAGGGAATTACCGATCTCGACAGTCTGCGCGAGGCGACATTCATCTTTGACGATTCGATCAGTTTTCTGGATCCGCCCGTCGACTGGGCGCGGTGGTTCGCGGCGATGGGCAGCTCCTTTGCGCCGGACCACGGCCCGCGGTTCTCGCAGGCCGATCATGCGCTGGACGCGGCGCTTGCGGGCATGGGCGTGGTGCTGGGGCGGCGTGCGCTGGTGGTCAAGGATCTGGCGGATGGCCGTCTGGTGGCCCCTTTCGGCACTGCCCTGCTGACCGGTGCGCGCTTTCGGTACCTGTGCCCGGAAGGCATGGAAAACCGGCCCCAGATCGCAGCCTTCCGGGACTGGGTCCTCGCGGAGATTGACAAGACGGCGCATATCACCGACGCCTTGACGCTGATCCCCGCAGAGGCCCCTTGACCCCCTATGATGACCCGCGCCCGTGCCACCGCCATAGGCTTTGTCGCCGTCCTGCTCTGGGCCTTGCTCGCGCTGTTTACGGTCGGCTCCGCGCCGACACCGCCGCTGCTGCTGAACACGCTGAGCTTCGGCATCGGCGGTCTTGTCGGGGTTGTCTGGGCGCTGGTGACCGGCAGCGGCAGAGCTTTGCGCGCGGTCCCGCTGCCCGTCTATCTCTACGGCACATTGGGGCTGTTCGCGTATCACCTGCTGTATTTTTCCGCTCTGCGGCTGGCCCCGC
The DNA here is from genome assembly GCF_040149665.1 of Sulfitobacter sp. HNIBRBA3233. Classification (NCBI taxonomy): domain Bacteria; kingdom Pseudomonadati; phylum Pseudomonadota; class Alphaproteobacteria; order Rhodobacterales; family Roseobacteraceae; genus Sulfitobacter; species Sulfitobacter marinivivus. Next base: position 1,715,659 of record NZ_JBEFLP010000001.1, read on the forward strand.
CGGCCAAGGCGGGGCTGATCGCCTATCTGTGGCCTTTGCTGATCGTGCTGTTTTCCGGCCTGCTGCCGTCGGAGAAGCTGCGCGCGGGCCATATCCTTGGTGCGCTCTGCGGCTTTGCGGGGGCGGCGATGATCATCGCCGGTCGCGGTGACGCGGGCGCCGGTGGCCATCTGGCGGGCTATCTGCTCGCGCTTGTCGCGGCGCTGACATGGGCCAGCTATTCGGTGTTGTCGCGGCTGGTGGGCACGGCCCCCACAGCCAGCGTCGCGCTGTTCTGTCTGGGCACCTCGGCGCTGTCGCTGCCGCTGCATCTGATTTTCGAGGAAACCGTCCTGCCGGACACGGTGATCGGCTGGGCGTCGATTGCGGGTCTCGGCCTCGGCCCCGTGGGGCTGGCCTTCTATGTCTGGGATATCGGGTGCAAGCGCGGAGACATCCAGCTGCTCGGCACGAGTTCCTACGCGGCACCGCTGCTGTCCACACTGGCCTTGGTGGCGGCGGGTGCGGCAACACCGGATCTGACGCTGCTATGGGCCGCGCTGTTGGTCACTGGCGGCGCGCTGATCGCAGCGCGCGCCAGCTTTTCGGTCGGGTGATCAGTCCGAAAGGCGTGTGATCTCTTCCTTCAGGCGCATCTTCTGTTTTTTCATGGACGCCAGTTCAAGGCCGTCCACACCGGGGGATCGCTGGGCTTGTTCGATCGCCTCGCTCATGTCGTGATGCTTTTTCTTCAACGACTCAAGATGTCCGCTAAGTGCCATACGTCCTCCGTTTGGTTGATTGGATCTTCAGTGAAGCATGAACCCCTTTCAAAGTCACGCTGCCCTGCAGCATAGGCTGACCCTAGGTTAACATCCGCTTAACGGCGCCTCGAAATCCAGCGATGCCCCCCTGCGCAGGACGGCGCGGACAGCCGGTGTGAACTGGTCGCCATCGCGGTGGCTGTCGCCCTCGTGCATGATCAGCGGGGGATGCAGACGGAAATCACCGCGCCCCGATTTGCGCGCCCGCAGAATGACACGGTCGGCCCCGCGGCCCGTGCGGGCGGCGATCGGCAACACCTCGATGCTGCCCATGTCATGCGGCAGGGCGCGGATCATGTCGGGCAGACGTTCGGCACGGTGGATAAAATGCAACAGACCGCGCGGCGCCAGACGCCGTGCTGCCGTTTCGATCCAGAGCGCAAGGGGGGTCTGCTCGGCAAAGGCCGCTTCCTTGGCGGGATCGTCCGTGGCGACAGAGGCGTCGCGCCGCCAGTAGGGCGGGTTCGCCAGCACATGGTCGAATTGCCGCTGGCGCAGGTCGACGGGCAAGGCGGCGATGTCGGCCTCGACCACGGCAAGCCCGTCGCCGCCATTGCGCCGCGCCAGTGCCGCATAATCGGGATCACGCTCCACACCGGTCAGCGACAGGCCCGGCACCCGCGCGCCCAGACACAGGATCGCCGCCCCTGCCCCGCAGCCGAGTTCGAGCACCCTGTCGCCCGCCCTTGCCGGAACGCTGGCCTGCAGGAGCACCGGATCGACACCGGCGCGGTAGCCGCGTCGCGGCTGCCACAGATGCAGCAGTCCGCCAAGGAATGCGTCCCGCGTCAGGCCCTCGTCTGTCACAGGCCCAGCGGGATCTCGTTGTCGCTCATCACCCGCAAGGCGGCCTCGTGGTCGCCGTCACGCACCATCAGCCGGCGGGGGAAAATCCCGATGCCGCCTTCGAGGATGCTCATGTTTACGTCCATCTGAAAGCAGTCTATATCCTCGCCTTGCAGGAGGGCTGAGGCAAAGGCGATGATCGTAGGGTCGGTGCTGCGCAAAAGTTCTTTCATGAGAGTGATGTAAGCCGAGCCGTCCCGCTTTGTCGAGCGGTGCGCGCGCAGCGGGAGAGCGCGGGAATGACCAGCGATACCATGCAAAAGCCACACGACCGTCTGGCCGAGGCACTCGCCGACGATATGACGGCGGTGAACGCGTTGATCCGTGAACGGATGGCGTCGGAACACGCGCCGCGCATTCCCGAAGTTACCGCGCATCTGGTCGAAGCGGGCGGCAAGCGGCTGCGGCCCATGCTGACGCTGGCGGCGGCGCATATGTGCGGCTACACGGGCCCCTATCACATCCACCTCGCTGCGACGGTCGAATTCATCCACACCGCCACGCTTTTGCACGACGATGTGGTCGACGAAAGCGAACAGCGGCGCGGGCGGCCCACGGCGAACCTCTTGTGGGACAACCAGTCGTCGGTGCTGGTGGGCGACTACCTTTTTGCGCGCAGCTTCCAGTTGATGACCGAACCGGGATCCATGCGGGTGATGCGCATTCTCAGCAACGCGGCGGCAACGATTGCCGAAGGCGAAGTGCTGCAACTGACCGCAGCGCGCAACCTCGCCACCACCGAAGGGGTCTACCTTCAGGTCGTGCGCGGCAAGACGGCGGCGCTGTTTTCGGCGGCCACCGAAGTCGGCGGCGTGATCGCGGATGCCCCCGAAGCGCATATCGAGGCGCTGTTCAACTATGGCGACGCGCTGGGAATCGCATTCCAGATCGTGGACGATCTGCTGGATTATCAGGGCGACACCGGCGCCACGGGCAAGAATATCGGTGACGATTTCCGCGAGCGGAAGCTGACCCTGCCGGTCATCAAGGCCGTCGCCCGCGCCACCGACGAGGAGCGCGCATTCTGGTCGCGCACCATCGAGCGCGGCAGGCAGCAGGACGGCGATCTGGAACAGGCGCTGGCGTTGATGAACGCGCACGGCACCCTGGCCGAAACCCAGCGCGACGCGCTGGACTGGGCAGCCAAGGCCCGCGCGGCCCTTGCCCCGCTGCCCGATCACCCGATCAAGGACATGCTGGTCGATCTGGCCGATTATGTGGTGAGCCGGATCAACTGATCCCCAGGGGCCGGCAGGCCACCACCCACCAATCGGGATGCGCCCTGCGCAACACCTCGGCCGCTTTGGCGGCGCCCCCGGCGAACAGTCCGAAACAGGTCGCACCCGACCCTGACATCCGCGACAGCCGCGCCCCTGCCGCGTCGAGCCGCGACAGCGCGGTGCCGATTTCCGGCACGAGCCTGCGGGCAGGCGGTTCCAGATCGTTGCGCTGATCCGCGAGCCACGCGCAGAAATCTTCAAACCCGGACCACTGCGGCAGGATCTGCGGCATCGGGGGATTATCCTTTGACGCCAGCGCGGCGAAAACCGGCCCGGTCGGCACCGCCACACCGGGGTTGACGAGAACCATCTCGAAATCCGGCAGCGGCGGCGCAGGCGTGCAGACCTCTCCGATGCCGCGCATCCGCTGGGCGGCGGGGCTGAGGCATACCGGCACATCCGCGCCAAGTGTCAGCGCGCCTTCGTGCCCGCCGAACTGGCGCAGCACCGCCGCTGCATCCGCGGACCCGCCGCCGATCCCCGCGCCGTGGGGCAGGTTCTTTTCAAGGGTGATATGGCCCTGCCAGCCGGCCAGTTCAGCCGCCTGCCAGACCAGATTGCGCGCGTCCCTGGGCACACCTTCGGCGAAAGGGCCAGTGACGGTGATGCGCATATCCCCGTCCGCGAACCGCAATCTGTCACCGACATCCGCGAACACGACAAGGCTGTCGAGCAGATGGTACCCGTCCGCCCGCTGGCCCGTGACATGGAGTGTTAGGTTAACCTTTGCAGGCGCAGCGATCATTCGCCGCCGTCGTCATTGGCCACCTTCAGAGGTGGCGCGCCTTCTTCCTGCAGCACCTGATCCAGACCGACCTCCAGCTTGCGGCGGATGCGGTCGGGTTCGGCTTCGGTATCGGTCTGGCCGTATTTCACGAAAGACAGCGCCCGCTTCCACTGGAAACGCGCCTCGCGCTCGCGCCCGACGGCCCAGTAGACATCGCCCAGATGGTCGTTGACCACCGGATCGACCGCTTCAAGTTCGACCGCGCGCTCCATCTGCTCGACCGCCTCTTCGTAGCGGCCGAGCCGGTAATACACCCAGCCAAGGCTGTCGACGATATACCCCGACTGCGGGCTGGCGGCGACGGCGCGTTCGATCATATCCAGCGCCTCGTCCAGCTTGCGCTGCTCTTCGACCAGCGAATAGCCAAGATAGTTCAGCACCTGCGGCTGGTCGGGATTGATCGCGAGCGCGGCGCGGAAGTCTTCCTCGGCGGCGACGGTATCACCGCTGCGCGATTCCGCGATCCCGCGTGAGAAATGCAGGAACCACGCCCGCTCGTCGCCCTCCGGCGTAAGCTCTAGCGCGGTTGTGTAGGCGGCGATTGCCGCTTCGTCTTCGTCGCGCGCGCGCAGGGTGTCGCCCAGCGTGGAATGGACGACGGCAAGGTCGCCGTGACTGCGGGTCAGCTGTTGCAGCACCTCGACCGCCTGATCGGTCTTGTCGAGCTGGCGCAGCGCCGCCGCCCGGCCCAGTTCGGCGACGTGATAGGCCGGATCGTCAGCGGATACCGCACGGTATTCCTCGATGGCGAGCGTGTGTTGGCCCAGATCCTCGAGCAGTTCCGCCGACAGCAGCAGCGCATCGACGTGATCGGGCCGCAGATGGCGCGCCACGCGGGCATAGAGAAGGGTGTAATATTCGCTCGCCTGTTCGGCGCGCAGAAGCGCGGCGAAGGTATAGAACACTTCGGCCAGACCGGCGCGCGCTGTGGGCGCCTGCGTGAAAGGCAGTGTTTCGCCGGCGTCGAGGGCTGCGATGATCGCATCGAGTTCGGGATCGGACGAGCCGCCGAAGGTGTTGCCGATCACATTGCGCGCATCCTCGTTGCGGCCAAGCTGCGACAGGATCTCGACCTGCGCCAGCACGCCGCGACGGGTGCGGGCCGCGCCGGCCACCGCGCCGCTGTCGAACAGCGCCTGCGCGGCGTCGTAGCGCCCCAGCGTGCCCAGCGCGAGCGCCTTGTGGTAACTCACGATGCCTTCCATCCCGGACTCCCGGCTGATCGTGTCGAAGGCGGCCAGCCCGGCATCGACCTGATCGGCGCCGATCAGCGCCCAGGCCCGGACCAGGCCGTCGACCCACGGGCTGATGCCGTCGGTCTGCACCTCGCGTTCGGCAAGCGCGGCATAGAGCCCTTCGTCGGCCATGCCCGCGGTGATGACCATGCGCGCGGCCTGGCTGTCCTGCCCCTCGCGGACGATCGAGCGCGCGAAGGGGAGTGCCTGCTGAATCTTGCCCAGCGCGAGATAGGCGAGTGCCGCACTTTCCATCAGTTCGAGGTTGCCGGGATCGCGCGCGAGGGCCGCACTGTAATACTCTGCCGCCTTGGCATAGTCGTGCTGAAGCGCCGCCGAGCGACCGGCCAGATAGGCGCCCGCAAGCGAACTTGCGTCGGCCCCGCGCGGGGCGGGCAGGATCATCGCCAGACCGAGAGCCATGGCGGATACGGTTGTCAGGATACGTCGCATGATTTGCCTCACATCAGTTGTGCCAAGGCTACCAGCTTTGCGCCGCAGCGCAATGGCGGCCCCCCGCGCTTTTCGGCGGGAGACCGCGTAATCCGATCACATGTTCGGGTAGTTCGGCCCGTCCCCGCCCTGCGGGGTGGTCCAGACGATGTTCTGGCTGGGATCCTTGATGTCGCATGTCTTGCAGTGGACGCAGTTCTGGAAGTTGATGACGAAACGGTCCTCGCCGGTTTTGTCATCTTTCACGAACTCGTACACGCCCGCCGGACAATAGCGCGCCGAGGGGCCCGCATATTTCTCAAGGTTCACCTTCACCGGCACATCCGCGTCTTTCAGCTTGAGGTGCGCAGGCTGGCTTTCCTCGTGGTTGGTGAAAGAGAAAGCCACGTTCGTCAGGCGGTCGAACGACAGCTTGCCGTCGGGCTTGGGATAGTCGATGGGCTTGTGCTTGGACGCGGGTTCGGTCGCTTCCGCGTCGGATTTGCCGTGGTGCATGCTGCCCAGAAGCGAGAAATTGAACAGCTCGTTGCACCACATGTCAAACCCGCCAACCGCGAGCGAGGTCGTCAGACCGTATTTCGACCACAGCGGTTTGACGTTGCGGACCTTCCACAGGTCCTTGCCGATGTCGCCGTCGCGGACAGCGGTTTCGTAGTCGGGCAGTTCGTCGCCCGCGCGGCCGTCCTGGATGGCGGCATAGGCGGCTTCGGCAGCCGCTTTGCCCGACAGCATCGCGTTGTGGTTGCCCTTGATACGCGGCACGTTGACCATGCCCACGGAACAGCCCAGCAGCGCCACACCCGGCGCCGTCATCTTGGGCATGGACTGGTATCCGCCCTCGGTGATCGCGCGGGCGCCGTAGGCGACGCGCTTGCCCCCTTCGAGCAGGTCCTTGACCATCGGGTGATGCTTGAACCGCTGGAATTCCATGTAGGGGAAGACATGCGGGTTCTTGTAGCCGAGGTGGACAACGAAGCCCACGTAGACCTGATTGTTCTCGAGGTGGTAGATGAAGGATCCGCCGCCCGCGTTCTTGTTCAGCGGCCAGCCCATGGTGTGGGTCACGGACCCTTCCTTGTGCTTGGCGGGATCGATTTCCCAGATTTCCTTCATGCCGAGGCCGTATTTCTGCGGCTCGCTCTTGGCGTCGAGATCGTATTTCGCGATCACCTGCTTGGACAGCGATCCGCGCACGCCTTCGGAGAGGAAAACGTATTTGCCGTGCAGCTCCATGCCGGGCTCGTAGCCGTCGCCCTTGGTGCCATCGGGGCTGATGCCGAATTCACCGGCAACCACGCCTTTGACTTCGCCATTCTCGCCATAGACGATTTCCGAACACGCCATGCCGGGGAAAATCTCGACGCCGAGTTCCTCGGCCTGTTCGGCCATCCAGCGGCAGACGTTGCCCATCGACACGATGTAGTTGCCGTGATTGCTCATCAGGCGGGGCATCGGCCAGTTCGGCACACGCACTTCGCCGGCTTCGCCCAGCATGTAAAAATGGTCTTCCTTCACCGGAACGTTCAGCGGCGCGCCTTTTTCCTTCCAATCGGGGATCAGCGCATCGAGGCCGACAGGATCCAGAACCGCGCCCGACAGGATATGCGCGCCCACTTCCGATCCCTTCTCGAGAACGACGACGTTGCAATCGGCATCCAGTTGCTTCAGCCGGATTGCGGCTGAAAGGCCAGCGGGGCCTGCGCCCACGATGACGACGTCATATTCCATTGCTTCGCGTTCGATCTCAGCCATGTTCCGGCGCTCCCTTCGCGTAAAAAACAGGTTCCAAGGGAGGTAGCGAAGGACGCGAAGGTTTGCAATTGCAACCCCGCGTTAAAATCGTCGCACTTTCGCGGTTGTGCCGATTTATCGCTCTTCCCGTCATCAAAGTGCACGCCCGAGCCTGACCAGCCATGCGCCGGTCGCCACCGTCCAGACAATCGAGACAAGGCCCAAGCCACGCTCGAACGCCCCATCGTAGGCGGTGGGCAACATGAAGAACACCGGCACGCCCACGGCCCAGAGCGCGCAACAGACCCAGCTGAGCCGCGACAGCGGCCGGTTGATATCCGCGAAAATCCGCCCCGCCAGCGCGAAACACGCGATATAGGCGGCGCCGAGGGCATAGACGATGTAGATGTGAACGACGACGCCGTCCGTATCCCCGTCGCCGTATTCATTGCGCGCCCCGATCACCGTCACGCAGAGCGCCAGCACCGTCAGAAGGCCCACAAACGCGCTCCATTGCCAGTGCGCGCGATGCAGATGCGCCGCGGCCAGCGCCAAAGCGGCAAGCGCACCGCTGTAGGCGTATAACGTGACGTCCTGAATGATCTCGTACCGGCCAGCGGCCAGATCGCTGACGGTGTCGGCCACCCAGTCATGCCCCGGCACGACGATCGATCCCACCACATTGCCGACCAGCAGGGCGAGGCTGCCAAGGATGGCGCAGACGCCGAGGCTGGTCACAAAGGCAGAGCCGGGCGGGCGCGTGAATTGCGATGTATCCATGCCCACCAACGTCCCAAGGACTGCTAGTGTTCCGCGGGCCTGTCACCCAGAAGGTATCGCGGCCCCTGCCCGCCCGCATTTGCCCTGTCTTCGGGATTGTAGAGCCGGCACGCCCGAAGGCTGAGACAGCCGCAGCCGATACACCCGTCCAGATCATCGCGCAGCTTGGTCAGCGTCGCGATGCGCGCATCCAGATGGTCGCGAAAGGATGCGCTGATCCGCGCCCAGTCCGCTTTCGTAGGGGTGCGACCGCCGGGCAGCAGGTCCAGCTGCGCCTTGATCTGCGGCAGGGTAAAGCCGAACTGCTGGGCGATCATGATAAAGCTCAGCCGCCGCAGATCGGCGCGCTGGAACCGCCGCTGGCCACCTGCATTGCGCCACGGCGCGATCAGCCCCTGCGCCTCGTAATACCGGATCGCCGACACCGCGAGCCCGGTGCGGCGCGCCAGCGCCCCGATCGACAGACCTTCGTTCACCGCCATGGGAACCCTCCCGAAAAATACCTTGACCTAAAGTTAGGTTTAGAAATTAGCGTGGAAAAACGCAACAGATGGCGAGACAGGAGAACACCATGACAGCAAGACTTGAACACGCGAATTACACGGTATCGGATCCGGCGGCGACCGCGGCCTGGATGGAGAAGCTCTTTGGCTGGCACCGCCGCTGGGAAGGCGACGCAACGGCCGGCGGCCACACCGTGCATATCGGGACGAAGGACCAGTATCTGGCCCTCTACACGCCCGCCGGCGCGCCCTCCCGTGCCGCGGACAGCTACAATCACGTGGCCGGGCTCAATCACATCGCCGTGGTGGTCGATGACCTTGACGCGATGGAAAAGGCGGTCAGGGCACATGGCTTCGAGACCGGCAATCACGCCGATTACGAGCCCGGCCGCAGGTTCTATTTTCACGATGCGGACGGCATCGAATACGAGGTCGTCCAATACGATTGACCGCGCGCTCTTCGGCGGATCATCGCCCGCCGCGGGCCTCTATTCCGCTTGCAATCATCGTGCCGATTGGGTCAGGTATCGGTAACGCAAACGCGCGCCCCGAGAGTCATTTCGGGGCGCGCCTTAGTTAGACGGACAAGGCCCATGGAAAAGATCCCGATGACACGCGACGGTTTCGCGGCGCTCGAGACCGAGCTGAAACACCTCAAGAGCACGGAACGCCCGGCTATCATCCGCGCCATTGCCGAGGCCCGCGAGCACGGCGACCTGTCCGAGAATGCCGAATACCATTCCGCCAAGGAAAAGCAGTCTTTCATCGAGGGCCGGATCAAGGAACTCGAAGGCGTCATCTCGCTTGCCGATGTGATCGACCCCAAGAAGCTGTCCGGCCCGATCAAGTTCGGCGCCACGGTCACGCTGGTGGATGAGGACACCGACGAAGAGAAAACCTATCAGATCGTCGGGGAATACGAGGCGAACATCGAAAAGGGTCTGCTGAACATCAAGTCGCCCATCGCCCGCGCCCTGATCGGCAAGGAAGAGGGTGACAGCGTCGAGGTCCGCACGCCCGGCGGCGAAAAAGCCTATGAGGTCGTCAAGATCGTCTACGCCTGAGCCGGAGCCTGTGCCATGACCGAAACCTCTTCCGCGCCCCGACCAAGGTCCACCGCGGACGCGGCGCGTCCGGCTATGGGGCGTCCGGCGGTCGACAAGCCCGCGGGCGCCAAGCCGACGCCGCTGGGCATCTACGACCGGACCCGCGCCGACGGGGTGACCGGCATCGAAATCGCGGCCATCGCGCTGTCGGTCTTGTGGCTGCTCGGGGCGGCGGTGTTCTTCCTGGTTCTGGCGCCGGAGCCTGCGCCGGATGACGGTCAGGGAGGCCTGCGTTTCCTGATGACGATGCTGGCGGTTTTCATGCCCGTCGCGATGATCTGGGTGGCGGCGACCGCCGCCCGCGCGAGCCGCGTCATGCGCGAGGAAAGCCAGCGGCTTCAGGCCGCGATCGACGCGATCCGCCAAGCCTATATCGCCCAGACGCAAAACGGTTCGCTGAACTCGGAAAGCTCGGTGGCGCGCAAGCTTGACGAGATCGCGGCCTCGACCCGCAAGGCGGAGACCGCGCTGGCAACCTTTTCCACCCGCCGCGAGGAGCCGCGCCGCGCGGCCCCCGTGGCCGTGGCACCGCCCACGCCCCCCGAGGGACAGCAATCGCTCGCCCTGGGAACGCAGAGCGACGATCTGCTGCCGCCCATCGAGGGCGACGATCTGATCCGCGCGTTGAATTTCCCCGAGACCGCGGAGGACGCGGAAGGGTTTGCAGCACTCAGACGGGCGATGAAAGATCGCGGCGCGGCGCAGCTGATCACCGCCGCGCAGGATGTGCTGACGCTGCTCAGCCACGATGGCATTTACATGGACGATCTCGTGCCCGACCGCGCGCGCCCCGAAATCTGGCGCATGTTCGGACAGGGCGCGCGCGGTCGCCCCATTGCGGCATTGGGCGGGATCCGCGACCGGTCATCGCTGGCGCTGACGGCGGGGCGGATGAAACAGGATCCGATTTTCCGCGACGCCGCGCATCACTTCCTGCGCCGCTTCGACAAGCTGTTCCAAGAGTTCGAGAAGATCGCGACCGATGCCGAAATCTCGGCGCTGGCGAACACGCGCACGGCGCGGGCGTTCATGTTGCTGGGGCGCGTGGCCGGAACATTCGACTAGCCCCCGGGCAGGTTACAGCCCGAACCCCGAGAACGGCAGATACCGGACCGGATCGCCCTCCGCGATGTCGGCGGCGTGGGGCGGCAGTTCGACCAGCCCGTCGGCCCAGGCCAGGCCGCTGATCCGGCCTGATCCCTCCGAGGCGAAAACCTCGGCCCGGCCGTCTGACAGGCGCGCGCGCAGGTATTCCGTCCGGCCCGCCTTCTTCTTCTTGGTGAAGGCGGCGGGCACGGTGAGCCCTTCGGGCACGGGCCAGTCCGCACCGGCGAGCACCGCCAGCGCCGGGCGCGCGAAGATCAGGCTACAGACCATTGCCGCAACGGGATTTCCCGGCAGGCCGAAAACCGGTTTGCCGTTCCAGACGCCCAGCGCCAGCGGGCGGCCCGGTTTCACCGCGATCCGCCAGAGGTTCAGCGCCCCTGCTTCCTCCAGCAGCGCCGACACGTGATCCTCGTCGCCCGCCGAAGCGCCGCCACTTGTCAGAATCGCATCGACCTCGGGCGCGGCCCGGTCCAGCGTCCGGCGCAGCGCCGGACGGTCGTCCGCCGCAATCCCCAGATCCACCGGAAGATGGCCAAACCGCCGGAGCAGCCCCATCAGCATCGGCCTGTTCGCATCGTGGATCTGGCCCGGTGCGGCGGTGCGGCCCGCTTCGACAAGCTCGTCACCGGTCGACAGCACCCCAACGCGCAGGGGCCGGTACACCGGCACCGTGGCAACGCCCGTAGCGCTCAGCAGCGCCAGATCCGCAGGGGTTATACGCCGCCCAGCGCGGAGCACGGGCGCCCCCGCCGAGACGTCCTCGCCCGCGCGGCGGGTATTCGCACCGGTCTTGATGGGTCCGTGAAAGGCGATGCCGGAGGCCTCCGCGCGCACGTCCTCCTGCAGCACCACCGTATCGACGCCATGGGGCAGCGCGGCCCCCGTCAGAACGCGGATCGCGTGCCCCTCCGGCACGGGCGCAGGCGCGTCCCCGGCTGCCGCGCGGCCCTGCGCCAGCGGCAACCGGTGAAGGCCCTCCCCGCGCCCGCCTGCGAAACCGTAGCCATCCACGGCGGTGTTGGGCAGCGGCGGGTTCGGGCGTTGCGCGGCAACATCGGCGGCGGCGATCCGGTCCAGGGTCTCGCCGAGCGGCAACAGCTCCTGCGCGGCCACGGGTCGGAGGCGCTGGCGCAGGTTGTCCAGCGCCTCCTGCACCGGTGTCCAATGCACCCCCGGCGGCAGGGCGAAACAGTCGTTGCGCAACGGCGGCGCCCCGTCCTGTGCCAGATCCGACAGCCTGTCCGCGATGCCGGTGCCGAGGATCCATGCCTCCTGTCGCGCGATATCGGGCACATCCGCCATATGCGCCGCCAGCGCGTCGGGATCGAGCCGCGAGAGCGCCTGCGCCAGCAAGCGCACCTGCGCGCGATCGCGGATTTCATCGGCAGGCGCGGATTTGACCGCCCTTTCGATCAGGCCCGGCCAGATCTCGGCCAGAACCACCGGCGCGTCCTGCGTCTCCTCGAAGGGCCAGACCCGCACACCGTCGAGGCCCCGCAGGCGCGACAGCATCGGCAGGCCCATCATCATCTGGCTGCCCACCGTCGGGTTGTAAAAGAGTTGGAAACACGAGGAAGAGGTCATGGACGCCGTATCGCAATGGCGCTTTTCCGGCACCGTGTCATAGACGACCCCCGCCTTCCTGTAGGGAATACCCGGCCAGCGGTCACGGTGGGATTTGCCCCAGAACGGCCCCGGCCCGTCAAAAAGCGCGTTCAGTCCCTCGGCCACATCGAAGCGGTTGTTGCTGCCGTCGGGCGCATCGGTGATCCGCGCCGCGAACCAGTCCCAGAGCGCGAAGGGATCGTCCGATCCGGTGACCCGTCTGGCAAAGCCCCGCGGATAGGCGAAGGGGAAATCGAAGGTCGCCAGCAGGCGTCGACCGGCGCCGCGTTCGGTCGCGACCAGTTCGGTGATCCATGCTTCCGCCTCGGCCCGCGTGCGGCAATAGACGGGATCAAGGTTGACGCCCTGCCGTGTCAGCCCGATCCAGATCGCGTCCTTTGACGGGCGCGCGGGGGCGCGTTTGGCTGCGGACCAATCGACCACCAGAAAGCTGTCGAAACCGCTCACAAACCCACCTCTGACAGGATGAAATCGGCGATGGCGCGGGTATCGTCGAGGTCGAACACCGGACGGTCGAGCGTCAGGGGCGTATCGCTGGCCACGGCGCGCACGGTAGGATCCTCCGGCGCGATCAGCGGATTGCCGGTCACGGCGCGATGCGCTTCGATCTTGGGGTGGTCGTCGCGCTTGTAGCCCTCGACCAGCACCAGATCGACGGGCGACAACCGTGCAAGCAGATCGTGCAGGGGGGGTTCGGGCGCGCCGCGCAATTCCTGCATCAGCGCCACGCGGGTGCCCGATGCCAAGAGCACCTCGGACGCCCCCGCCGCGCGGTGGCGAAAGCTGTCCTTGCCGGGATGGTCCACGTCGAAACTGTGATGGGCGTGTTTGACGGTCGAGACTGTGATGCCGCGCTGGGTGATCTCGGTCACCAGCCGCTCCATCAGGCCCGTCTTGCCCGCGTTCTTCCAGCCGACGACACCGTAAAGCTTCACAGCATCGCCTCCGCCCGAGTGAGGTCTTCTGGGGTGTTCACGTTGAAAAACGCCTCCGCGTCGGGGAATGTCGCCAGCCGCCCGCCGTGGCGGTCCGTCCAGAGCACCACCTTGCGCAGGCCGTCCTCCAGCGCGGCGCGCAGATCGTCGCGCCGGGCAACGGGCCAGAGGCCGAATGTGGGGTGGCGCGCGGTGCCACGGTCGGGATCGGGCGTCGCGGCAAGGGCGAGCGGGTGATCCATTCCCTCGGCAGCCAGCAAGAGGCGCGGGACCAGATCGCAGGGAAAGAACGGCGTATCCGCCGCTGCGGTCACGATACTGTCGCCCCCCTGCGCGGCAGCCCAGTCGAGCCCAGCGAGCACGCCCGCCAACGGTCCGGCAAAGCCCGGCACGCTGTCGGCAATCACCGGCAGGCCCAGGCCTTCGAACCGCGCGGCATCGCCGTTGGCATTCAACGCGACGGCAGAGACCTGCGGCGCGAGGCGGTCGATCACATGGTCCAGCAGCCGGCGCCCGCCGAGCGGTTTGAGGCCCTTGTCGCCGCCGCCCATGCGTGTCGCCTGCCCCCCTGCGAGGATCACGCCCAGTGGTTGTTTCATCGAGGGTTCCTTCCGGTCCGGATCACGCCGCGCCCTTCCGGCCCGCGCGGCGCGGCTCTTCGGGGACGCTCTGCGGGTCGACATCGCGAATCAGCCGCGCCTCGCCCGACAGGCAGACGAAACGCTGCCCTTTCAGACGGCCGATCAGCGTCAGACCCAGATCGCGGGCGATCTCCACCCCCCAAGCGGTAAAGCCCGAACGCGACACCAGCGCCGGAATGCCCATCATCGCGGTCTTGATCACCATTTCCGATGTCAGCCTGCCGGTGGTGTAGAGGATCTTGTCATCGGCGCTGACCCCTTCGGACAGCATCCAGCCCGCCACCTTGTCGACGGCGTTATGGCGACCCACGTCTTCCATGTAGACCAGCGGACGATCGCGATGGCACAGGACGGTGCCATGGATCGCGCCGGCCTGAAGGTAGAGGCTCGGCGTGCGGTTGATCTTGGCCGACAGCGTATAGAGCCACGAGGTCCGCAGCGTGTTGGCGGGCAAGGTGATCCCGTCGAGCCCTTCCATCATGTCGCCGAAGACCGTGCCCACGGCGCAGCCCGACGTACGCGTCTTGCGCTGCATCTTGGCTTCGTAGTCGGTTGCGCGGGCGGTGCGGACGACGACTGTTTCAAGCTCTTCATCGTAGTCGACGCGCGTGATCTCGTCATCCTCGCGCAGCATGCGCTGGTTGCGCAGGAAGCCCAGCGCAAGGTAGTCGGGATAATCCCCGATGGTCATGGCGGTCACGATCTCCTGACTGTTGAGAAAGATCGTCAGCGGGCGCTCCTCCACCACAGACAGCGACAGCGGTTGCCCGGCGTGATCCGTGCCCTCGACGCTGCGCGTCAGCCGCGCCGCCGCGGGATCGGGCGCGATGATGTAGTCGGAAAGATCGGGGTCGGTCGCCAATTGCAGTCCCTTCGGCAAAACGTTACGAGTGTGCGCGTAACCTAAGGCCATCGCATGACCTCTTCCAGACGCAAATCCCCTTATGTCTCGGGGATCATCGACAGCAGCCCGTTCATACTGGTAATCATCCCTTTCGCCTCGCTGTTTGGCGTGCTCGCCACCGAGGCGGGGCTGAGTGTGGTTGAAACCATGGCCTTTTCGGTCGTGGTGATCGCGGGGGCGGCACAGTTTACCGCGCTGCAGCTTCTGCAGGAGAACGCGCCCACCGCGATCGTTCTGGCCTCGGCGCTGGCGGTGAACCTGCGGATGGCGATGTATTCGGCGTCGCTGACCCCCTACATCGGCGCTGCCCCTTTGTGGCAGCGCGCGATCTGCGCCTATCTGACGGTCGACCAGACCTATATCGTCAGCGTCGCGGAATACGAGCGCGAGCCGCAGATGACGGTGCGCGAGCGTGTCGCCTATTTCATGGGGGCGGTCACGCCGGTTGTGCCGCTGTGGTACATCTTCACCTATGTCGGCGCGGTGCTGGGCACGCAGGTGCCCGACAGCTGGGCGCTGGATTTCGCGATCCCCATCGCCTTTCTGGCGATGATCGCACCGATGTTCCGCACGCTGGCGCATGTGGTTGCGGCGCTTGTCGCGGTGGTCGTCGCACTTCTGGCCGCCGGTGTGCCCTATTCGCTCGGGCTGATAATCGCGGGGATTGCGGGCATGATGGCGGGTGCGCAGACCGAACTGTGGCTTGACCGGCGCGCGGAGACCGCACCATGACCGATATCGATACAGGCACGCTCTGGACCGTCATCATCGTTCTGGGTCTGGGCAGCTTCGGACTGAGGTTCGTCTTTACCGGATTGGTCGGTGACAGGGCGATGCCGCCGTGGGTGCTGCGGCATCTGCGCTATACCGCCGTGGCGATCCTGCCGGCGCTTGTGGCACCGCTGGTGGTCTGGCCTGCCGCGACGGACGGGGCCTTCGATGTGCCACGCGCGGCGGCAGCGGCGGCGGCGCTGGGGATCGGGCTGGTCACGAAGAACACCATACTCGCGATCATCACCGGTGCCGGCACGCTTTACGCGTTACTCTACCTGCTGGGGTAGCGCACGCACACCGTCGGTAATATCGCCGCTGTCGTTCTCGTAGTAGCGGTCGGTGACGACACCGGGCATCGCCTCGAGCTGCTCCATCAGCTTCAGCGGGTAATACCCCTGACGGATCCCCTCGAAGCCGGGGATCTGCTGAAGAACGCCTGAAGTGGCCGATGCGCACATGGCACTCGGGACCGACCCTCTGGACTGGACCAGTTGCAGTGCCGTCTGGGCCTGCGCCGGGGTGACCGGAATACGCTGGGTGACGACGTGAAATGTCTCACGGGCGTGGGCGGATTTGTAAAGCTCCACCCAGCGCGGCGACATGCCGTAGAGAACATCGCCGCGTTCGGGAACCTGCGGATGGATGAAAGAGCCCGCCGGATCGAAGAGGACCGCCTGCGATCCCTCGACCAGAAGGGCGGAATGGGCCCCCGCGCCGGAGTTGTTGTTCACCATGGTGAACAGCGTCAGGGCGGGCGCGCCCGTTGGCCGGTAGACTGCCGCCTCGATCTCGCTCAGCGGTGATTCCTTGCCCTTCTCGGCGCAGCCCGCCAAAACGGCCAAGGCCAGACCCAGCGCAATCGCAGGTTTCATCATTGCGGCTATCTGCCCCGTAAAGTCGCGGTTCAGCGTGCGAAAATCGCGAGGAAAATGAGGAACACGATGATCGCGATCACCGTGCGGGTCACGAAGGTCATGAACCCGTCAAAGGTCTTTTCCTGCGTGTCGGTATTCATGCTGCCGTGCTCATGCTCTGCCATGGGAATGTCCTTCTGTCTCGGTCGGCTACGCGTTTTCGGCTGATTACGGCATTTGGCGGCGGCTGTCACGCGACAAACCGGCCTGCGCGACAAGAAGCCCCGTCAGCCCGTATTTTCTTCCAGATCCTTGACCAGCTTGAAACCGATCCGCTGGGCGACCTCGTGGTCGCGCGCCTTGGGCAGGGCGCGAAAGACCACGTTCAGCTGGCTGATATGCTGGACCAGCTGCATTTTCGCCCCTGCCGGATCGGTGCCGTAGAAGGTCACGATATCGGGGTCGAAATAGCCCATCCCCTCGATCCGCAGCACGCCCGCATCGGCGCCCGCAAATCCCATCGCCAACTCGTGCTGATCGTCGAGCGATTCCTCGAACTTCTTGAGGTACAGCACGGTCCGCTCGTAGGCCCATTGCGCCGGGGATTTCTGGGCGACCGGCTGGGCCTGCATCGCCTTCGGCAGCGGCTGGTTCTGCACGCAGGGCGTTGCATCGTCGGCGTGGACCTCGTGGCGGCGCGGCAGGGCGCCCGATTCCAGCGCTTCGGCGGTCGTGGCAATCGTGTCGTCCATCACGCTCTTGTCTCCGTCAGGTCCGCGTATAGAGCCATGCGCCGTCTTCGCGGGTGGTGCGGGTGGCGCGCCCAGTCTGGTGCAGGTGGCTCAGATGCGCAAAGGCTTCGACCAGCGCGAGGCCGTATTCCGCCTCGCCGATCTTGCGCTTGAAGAGGGGGGCGAAGACCTCTCCGGCGGTTTTGGGCGTGTCGATGTAATCGGCCAGCCGGTCCAGCGCACCGTGGTGGTTTTCTATCAGCTGGCGCATCCGTGTGGGCAGCCCTGTAAACGGCAGCTTGTGCCCGCCCAGCACCAGATGTTCGGAGCGCGCCAGCGGGGCCAGCCGCTCGCAGGCTTCCAGCCACTCTCCGATGGGGTCGGCCATGGGTTCGGTCGCGTAGACGCCGACGTTGGGGCTGATCGAGGGCAGGATCTGGTCACCGGCGATGACCAGATCGTCATCGCGGCTCCAGAATGTGGCGTGTTCGGGGGCGTGGCCGTTGCCGATATGCACGTCCCAGCTGCGCCCGCCCATGCGGATCGTGTCGCCCTGCTGCACGCGCGTATAACCCAGCGGCAGGGGCGCCACGATATCGGCGAAATTGAACGGGCGGTCGGCGGCGCGCTTGTCGTAGATCGCGCCGTCCATCCCGGCCGAGCGGTAGAACGCGAGCGTTTCGGCGTTGGGTTTTTCCTGAACGTCAAGCGTCAGCATCCGCGCGGTCAACCATGCGGTGCGGGTCGTGACCAGTTCGGCGCCGTGTTCGGACTGGAACCACCCTGCAAGCCCGATGTGATCGGGATGGTGGTGCGTGATCACGATGCGCCCGACAGGCTTGCCCCCCAGAGGCCCCGAGAGGATTTCTTCCCAGATCGCCTTGGTCTTTTTCGACGCGAACCCGCTGTCGATGATGGTCCAGCTGTCGCCCTCGTCCAGCGCGTAGACGTTGACGTGATCCAGTTTCATCGGCAGCGGCAGACGCATCCACATCACACCCTCGGCGACCTCGATTGCCTCGGCGCCTTCCGGCGCTTCGTCCCACGGGTATCTCAGCGTATCCTTGGGCATCAGGCTGCCAGCTCGTCCGCGCTGAGCGCATAGAGGTCCTCGGCACCCGCCTGCGCATGCGCCAGAAGGGCCGCGTGTTCCGGCAGCATCCGCTGGATGTAGAAGCGCGCCATCTTCTCGCGCGCGCCACCGCGGTCGGCCATCGCGGATTTCAGGTGCAGGTGGCCGCCCAACACACGGGCAAAGGCGTGGAGATAGGGCACGGCCCCCGCGAAACGGTTCTGAAGGTCGCTCTGCGCCACCAGCCATTCGGTCGCTTCGCGCATCGATTCGGTGGCGTTCCAGACATCGGTCGCAAGGCGCGGGAACACTTCGCGCGCGGCTTCGACATCTGCCTCGATCTCGTCCAGCAGGGCCATCGCCGCCTCGCCGCCGTCCATCATCTTGCGCGCGACAAGGTCCATTGCCTGAATGCCGTTGGTGCCCTCATAAATCGCGGTGACGCGCACATCGCGCACGAATTGCGCGGCGCCGGTTTCCTCGACAAAGCCCATGCCGCCGTGCACCTGCACGCCCATGTCCGCCACGGCGATGCCGGTGTCGGTGCCGAAGGCCTTGGTGATCGGGGTCAGCAGCGCCGCCCGCGCCTTCCACGCCTTGTCGCCCGTGGCCTTCGCCATGTCGATCGCCACCGCGTTGCTTGCCGCGATTGCACGCGCCGCGAAGGTATCGGCCTTCATGGTGCTCAGCATCCGGCGCACGTCGGCGTGGCCGAGGATCGACCCCTCCGGTCCGCTGGTGCGGCCCTGCCTGCGGTCCTTCGCGTAGGCCAGCGCGTGTTGGAACGCCGCCTCGGCCACGCCGATGCCTTGTCCGCCGACGCCCAGCCGCGCGTTGTTCATCATCGTGAACATCGCGGCCATGCCGCCCTGTTCGGGACCGACGAGCCAGCCTGTCGCCTTGTCATATTCCAGCACGCAGGTGGGCGATCCGTGCAGGCCCATCTTGTGCTCGAGGCTTACGGTGTTCACGCCGTTCCGCTTTCCGGGGTTGCCGTCCTCGTCGGGGATGAATTTCGGCACCAGAAACAGGCTGATCCCCTTGGTGCCTTCGGGCGCGCCGGGCAGACGCGCGAGCACCAGATGGCAGACGTTGCCGCCGAAATCATGATCGCCCCAAGAGATATAGATTTTCTGGCCGGTGATGCTGTAGGTGCCGTCGCCGTTCGGCTCGGCCTTCGAGGTCAGCGCACCGACATCCGATCCCGCCTGCGGCTCGGTCAGGTTCATGGTGCCGGTCCATTCACCGGAAATCAGCTTGGGCAGGTACAGCGCCTTGATCTCGTCGCTGCCGTGGTGTTCCAGCGCTTCGATCTGGCCCTGGCTCATCAGCGGGGCCAGTTGCAGCGACAGGCAGGCGCCGCTCATCATTTCGCCCACGGCAGCGGTCAGCGCCATCGGCAGGCCCATGCCACCGTATTCGGGCTGCGCGGCCATGCCCACCCAGCCGCCATCGGCAATCGCCTTGAAGCCGTCCTCGAACCCCGGCGAGGTCCGCACGACACCGTTTTCCAGATGCGCAGGGTGCAGATCCCCGTTGCGTTGCAGCGGCGCGAGGATTTCGTCGCACATCTTGCCCGCCTCTGTCAGGATCGCGCGGGTGACATCATCCGTCGCCTCGGCGAAACGCTCTGTCTGGCGCAAGGGCTCCAGGCTGACCACATGATCGAACAGGAAATTGTAGTCTTCAACAGGTGCACGATACGGCATAGAACTCCCTCCAGATTAAGGCCGGGCCTCCCGGTCCGGCGCGGGCGGCAAATTGGCCTGCCCGAAATTACTATAAGGATGTAGAGCAATCCACCCGAGCGCAACCACCACGCTACGTAAAAGCCGCAGGGCGCAGCCCCGTGCGGACTGAACGGCTGCGCAACGATCCGGCGGGGATCGCCGTCGCGGCGGAGCTGCTGCGCGCGGGATCGCTGGTCGCCTTCGCGACCGAGACGGTCTACGGCCTTGGCGCGGATGCCCGTCACGGTGAAGCGGTCGCGCGCATTTACGAGGCGAAGGGGCGTCCGAGCTTCAATCCGCTGATCGTACATCTGCGCGGGCTTGCGCAGGCGCGGGAGCTGACCGAAATGCCCGAAACGGCGCTGAGGCTGGCCGAAGCCTTCTGGCCCGGTCCGCTGACGCTGGTTTTGCCGTTGAAAGACGGACACGGTCTGTCACCGCTGGTGACGGCGGGTCTGCCCACCGTGGCGCTGCGCGTGCCCGCGCAGAAGGATGCGCAGGCGCTTCTGGCGGCGTTCGGCGGGCCGGTGGCCGCGCCGTCGGCGAACCCTTCGGGCCGGATCAGCCCGACCACCGCCGCGCATGTGCTGGCGGGGCTGGACGGGCGGATCGCGGCCGTGCTGGACGCGGGCCCCTGCACGGTCGGCCTTGAAAGCACGATCATCGGTTTCGAGGGCGACCGCGCCATCCTGCTGCGCGCCGGTGGCCTTCCGGTCGAGGCGCTGACCGACGTGCTGGGCCATGTGCCCGCGCCCGCCACCGCCGACACGATCACCGCGCCGGGGCAGCTGGGGTCGCATTACGCTCCGCGCGCGCAGGTGCGGCTGGGCGCGACCGATGCACGCGGCAGTGAGGTTCTGTTGGGCTTCGGTCCGGTGGCGGGCGATCTGTCGCTGTCGCCCTCCGGCGATCTGGTGGAGGCGGCCGCCTGCCTGTTCGAGCGGCTCCACGAACTTGATGCGCTGGGGCGTCCCATCGCCGTCGCAGCGGTGCCTGAAACCGGTCTGGGCGTGGCGATCAATGACCGGCTGCGCCGCGCCGCGGCGCCGCGCTAGGCCCGCCCGGCAGCGCCAGACAGGCTGACCGGATCAATCCCGATGCTGGCCAGCGCCGCATCCCATTTCCGGTCGTTCGACGTGGCAAAGACCAGATCCTGCGTTGGCGTCGCGGTCAGCCAGCCGTTTTCGGCGATCTCGCCCTCAAGCTGCCCCGCACCCCAACCGGCATAGCCCAGCGCAAAGAGATAGCGGTCGGGGCCCTTCCCCTGCGCGATCCGTTCAAGGATATCCTGCGTCGCGGTCAGCGCGAAACCACCGGGAATCACCAGCGGCTCGATCACGTCGGGAAAGTCGCTGTCGTGCAGGAAAAAACCGCGCTCGGTCTCCACGGGGCCGCCGATGTGGATCGTCCCGCCGGTGTGTTCCTTGCGGCCCGCGATATCGAGCCGGTCGAGCACCTCGGAAAAGCGCATCCCGGTCACCGGCTTGTTCAGGGTCAGCCCCATGGCCCCGTCGCTGTCGTGGCTGCACACCAGCACGACCGACCGCATGAAGCGCGGGTCAGTCATGCCGGGCATCGCAATCAGAAGCTGTCCTGTCAGATCCATATCGTCCCCGCGTCGGTCAGACCCGTACCCTGCCCGTCCGCTGAACAAGGCGCAAGGCGCATGCGGTAACACGGGTTGACCTAAGTGTGACTTGGCAACCGCCGCGCAAACTCGCAGAAAGGGCGCATGATGTACCCTACCCTACGCCTTCTCCCTGCCGCACTGGCCCTCGGCCTGTCCGCTCTTTTTACACCGGCGACCGCGCAGGACGCCTCCGGCGGACCCGTGACCGCAGACCTGATCGAAGGATGGCAGATGCCCGACGGCAGCCGCATTGACGCGCTGCGCCTGCAACTGGCACCGGGGTGGAAGACCTACTGGCGCGCGCCCGGCGATGCGGGCATTCCACCCAGTTTCGACTGGAGCGGGTCGCGCAACCTCAAAGCGGTCAGCGTGCTGTGGCCGACACCGAAAGTCTTCGACCAGAACGGCATGACCTCGATCGGCTATACCGGTCAGGTGATCCTGCCCCTTGCGGTCGTGACCCGTGGCAAGGGACCTGCGGTCGACGTGAACCTGACGCTCGATATCGGAGTGTGCAGCGACATCTGCGTGCCCGAACGGCTGGAACTCTCGGGCACGCTGGACAGCACGGGCAGCAAACCCGTCCCCGCCATCGCAGCGGCACTGGCCGAGCGCCCCTTCACCGCCCGCGAGGCAGGCGCGCGGGGCGTCACCTGCACGCTGGAACCCACCGACCGCGGATTGAAGATCACCGCGACGCTGTCCCTGCCCCACAGTGGCGGCACCGAACATGTGGTGATCGAAGCCGGTCGCCCCGATGTCTGGGTGTCCGAAGCCGAAAGCAGCCGCAGCGGGAACACGCTGACGGCCACGGCAGAGATGATCGCCAACGGTGGCGGTCTCTTGTCGCTCGACCGCTCCGCGATCCGGTTCACGGTGCTCGGCAAGTCCCACGCTGTCGATCTGCACGGATGTACCGCAGGATAACGGATCAGGTCGCGCGCCGGCGCAGCAGCATCGCCAGCGCGCCCACGATATATCCCGCAATCGCCATGACCGCGACACCACCCACGAACAGCGCGAGCGCTGCGGCCATCGGGGACAAGCCGCCGAGCATCGGCAAGGCCCTCGCCAGCGCGGGGTAAAGTGTTCCCTGCCACATCACGTGGCCCAGCGTCAGCGCCGCCCAGACCAGCGTCACGCTCCACAAGAACACCAGCCCCATGCGCAGCGCCGTCACCCGCGTCCGCAGGCCGCGCCGCATGGCCACGATCTGGCGGGCGACATCGTGCTGAACCGCGACCAGCGCGGGCACAACCAGCAAAACCAGCAACATCCCGAAGCCGAGGCCATAGACCAGCGTGATGATCGTGGGTTTGAGAAATTGCGCCTGCTGGCTGCGCTCGAACAAAAGCGGCGCCATGCCCAGAACTGTCGTCAGCGTCGTCAGCATCACCGGCCGCAGGCGATCAGCTGCGCCGTCGATGATCGACGGGATCAACCCGCGCTCGGCTGCATATTCGTCGATCGTCGTCACCAGAACGATGCTGTCGTTGATGATGATACCGGTCATCCCCAGAAGGCCCACAACCGTGAACATGCTGAGCGGCACATCCCAGACGTAATGGCCGTAAATCGTGCCCACCAGACCGAAGGGAATGATCGCCATGACAACCAAAGGGCGTGTCCAGCTGCCAAAGACCCAGGCCAGCACGAGGAAAATCCCGGTGAGACACAGGATCAGCCCGGTCAACGCATCGGTCAGGAACTGGTCTTCCTGCTCGCTCAGGCCCGCAAGGCGGAATTCGACCTGCTGTTCGGACGCGATGCGCGGCAGGATGTCTTCGGCCAGCGCTGTGTTGATCTCGCTCGCCCGTGCGGCGTCGTCTTCGGAAATATCGCCCGTGACCGAAATCAACCGGATCCCGTTCTCGCGCCGCACGGTGTTGAAGCCGGTGCGCTGCTCGACGCTCACAATATCGCCCAGCGCGACATATTCGCCTGCGGGCGTGCGCATCTGCGTCCGGTCGAGGAAATCCGCCGTCAGCTCGCCCTCGGGTAGTTCGACGCGGATCGCGGCAGAGCGTGGCCCCTCGGGATAGGTCGCCGCCTCGATCCCGCCCAGACGGTTGCGCAGAACCCGCCCCAGCGCGTCGATGGTAAAGCCCAGCGCCAGCCCCTGCGGCGTCAGGTCGAGGATCAGCTCTTCCTTGTCATAGGCGAGGTTGTCCTGAACCGCGCTGACCTCGGGGTATTGCAGCAGCGCGGTCTGCAACGCTTCGGAGGCGGATTTCAGGGTCTGCGTATTGGCGCCGTAGAACTGGACATCCAGCGCATCGCCCCCCGGCCCCGACCGCCAGCCCCTGAAGCTGACCTGCTCGGCCAGCGGATGCTGCACGACCTCTTCCTGCAAATCCGCGACGAAGGCAAAGCTTGAATAGGGGCGCAGATCGGCATCGATAAGCTCGATCGAGATACCGCCGAGCAGGTCGGGGTCCTTGCCGTCCGCCGCGTCCAGACCGCGCCCGGAATTACCGCCGATCTGCGCGATGACGTAATCAAGCGGGTTCGCGCCATGTTCGGCTTCGAGCCGCGCGGCGACGGCTTCGGTCGCGCGCTGCATCTCGCGCATCATGGCAAGGGTATCGGCGCGGGTCGCACCTTCGGCCATGATGAAGTTGCCGGTGACCGATCCGCGTTCGGGCGCGTTGAAGAAACGCCATTGCACGTCGCCACGGATGAACAGCGCCGCCTGCGAGGCCAGCACAACCAGCACACCGGCCAGCACCACGTAGCGCGCGGCAATCACGCCGGCCATGAAGGGCCGGAAGACTCGTTCGCGCATGGCAACGAAGCCGCGGTTGATCACGTAGGACGGTGTATCGATCCCGTGGGTGCCGACAGACCGGACCAGCCGGTCGAGCCTGCCCGCGTTCAGCGCGATCACGGCAGCGATCACCGCGACAGGCACCAGCGCCAGCAGATGCCACCGCCCCTGCGCCATCGGCATGATCGTGGTCACATCGCCGCCGGTGATGCTGAAATAGGCGTAGAGTGCGGCAAACAGGGCCGCGAGGCTCAGCACCGTTGCGACGGCGGCGGCGGCCAGCAGGCCGACGACCAGCTTGACGCCCGAGTACCGGTCCTTTTCCGCGCCCCGCGCGAGGGCGTGGTTCATGTGGTGCGGCAGGATCAGGAAACATTCGATCAGCGAGGCGATGAGCACCGCGATCACGGTGAACGGAATGTCGCGGATCAGATCGCCGAAACGGCCCCCCACCGCCACCAGCCCGAAGAACGCGATGACCGTGGTCAGCGTTGCCGCGAAAACCGGCATCGCCATGCGCTGCGCCGCCCCCTCGGCGGCCTCCGCCGGCGTCAGCCCACCGGACCGGTAGAGGTGGTCGGCGTGTTCGCCCACCACGATGGCATCATCCACCACGATCCCCAGCGTGATGATGAGACCGAAGAGCGAGATCATGTTGATCGTCAGGCCGCCCAGATACATGAACGCGATGGCCGCGCCCATCGCGACCGGGATGCCCGCCGCCACCCAGAAGGCCGTGCGCGCGTTCAGGAACAGAAACAACAGGCCGACCACCAGCCCCAGGCCCATTAGGCCGTTGTCGATCAGCAGATCGAGACGCCCGGTGATGGCTTCGGCGCGGGTTCGGATTAACTCGGCCGTCACGGTAGACGGCAAGGTCGCGGCCAGTTCCGCCGCAACCCGTTCGACGCTTTTCTGGATGCCGATGGCATCGCCCCTGTCCGACCGGTCGACACGCACCGACATGGCCGGATCGTCGCCGACAAAGAACTGCTGCTCGCGGTCGACGCCTTCGCTGCGCACAGTGGCCACATCGCCGATCCTGAGCTTCGAGCCGTCAGGATTGGACCGCAGGGCGATATCCGCGATCTGCTGCGCGCTCCGCTTCGCGGTGCCGGTCCGCACACGGGTGTTGGCGCCCGCCACGTCCCCCGCGGGGTCCGCATCGACCTCCGACGCGATCGCCTGCGCGATTTCGGCCATCGTGATGTCATTGGCGATCAGTTTGGCCGACGGCACCTCGACCAGTGTCTGCGGGGCCGCGACACCCTGGATCGTGGTCCGCGTCACCCCCGCCGCAAACAGGCGGGTCACGAATTCATCGGCAAACCGGCCCAGCTGCTCGGGGGCGACCGGCCCCGTGATGACCACATCGGTCACGCGGTCCCGCCACGCACCGCGCCGCACGACCGGGTCTTCGGCCTCTTCCGGCAGGGTAGAGATCGCATCGACCGCGCCCTGCACATCGTTGGCCGCGCGCGCCATGTCCCAGCCCGGCTCGAACTCCAGCGTGATCAGCGACCGCCCCTCCCGCGAGGTGCTGGAAGAGCTTTCGACCCCCTCAAGGCCCAGAAGCGCGGTTTCGAGCACTTGGCTGATGGCCTCGTCCACATCCTCGGCGCCGGCACCGTCCCAGACGGTGGTGACGGCCACATTATCGAGGATCACATCAGGGAAAAACTGCGCCCGCATGTTCGGCGCTGCCGCGATACCGGCGACCAGCATCAGAACCAAAAGCAGGTTCGCAATCGTTCGGTGGCGGGTAAAGTAGGACAGGATGCCCTTTGCTCCCTGCGGGATTGCGCGGGCCATCCCCTAGCCTCCCATCCGGCTTTCGATGCGCGCGACCATCTGCGCGGGCACCTGCGGTTCGGCCAGACGGGCCAGCACCCGCGCCTTTGCCTCTTGCGGCATCCGGTCATTCGCCTCGACAAAAGCCACGAGCCGTGCGCGGCGTTCCTCCGTCAGTTCCAGCATTTCGGGGCCGGTGGCAGGATCGGGATCCGTCCCGCGCAGGGGGCGCACCGCGATGCCCGCCCCCAGAAGTGGCGAGCGCGCCTCGACCACCTCGCGCCCGTCGATCGGGCCGCGCACCAGCACGTCATCGCCCTGCCGGCGCAGAACCTCGACCCGCGCTTCTTCCAGCCGGTCGTCGGCGCCGAGGACAAGAAGCAACCCTTCGGCATCCACCGCCGAGGCCGGCAGCCGGATCACATCGTCCAGCGTGGGTTCGCGCACGCGCACGGTGACGAAATCACCGGGACGGAATCCGGGTGCAGTCTCCAAAGCGGCGAATACCAGACGGCCGGTCTGGCCCGCGCCGGTTGCCGCCGAGGTCCGGGTGATGCGCCCAGTGGCCGCCAGATCGACGCCCGCCACATCCAGCGTGACCGAGACCGGGGCGGCGATGATCGCGCCTTGGGCATCCAGTAGCCGCGCGTATTGCGCGGTCGACAACCGGAACGACACCTCCAGATCGGTGGGGTCGATCAGATCGGCAAGCCTTTCGTTCGGGCTGACCAGACGCCCCTCGATCACCGTGGGATCACTGATGGTGCCGTCGAAAGGGGCCGCGATGACCAGATCATCAAGGCTACGCTGCGCCTCGGCAAGGGCGATTTCGGCGCGGGCCTGACGGGTTGCCGCCTGATCGATCCGCGCTTCGGCCTGCGTCAGCGCCTGACGGCGCGCCAGAACCGCCTGACGCGCCGCAGCGACGGCAAGTTCGGCGGTTTCGGTCGCGGCCGTGGTGCCCACGCCGCGCTCTGCCAGATCGCGCTGGCGCTCCAGCGCACGCTCGCGCAGGTCCGCCTGATCCTCGCCCGCGCGCAACTCGTCTTGCGCCAGATCCAGTGCGCGGGCCGCATCACGCACTTCTGCCTCTGCATCCGCCAGATCGTTTTCGGCACGCGAAACGGCGGCCTGCGCATCCGCCGGATCGATCCGCACCAGAACCTCGCCCCTTGCCACTTCACCGCCGTCCTCGAAGCCATCTGCAAGGGCAATCACACGTCCCGCACCGGCGGCGCGCAGCTCAAGCGTCCGGCGGCTGGCGATTTCACCGAAGCTTTCTAGGATGGGCGTTTCGGCAGCGGGCGTGGCGGTGACCACGTTTACCGCGAACACACGTTCGCGCGCCGGCGGCGCATCGGGTTCGTCCGCCATGCGGGTCTGTACCGCGCCACCGACAAGCTGAACCGCCCAGAGCAACAGCCCCAGCGAAACCGCCGCCAGAAAAAAGCCGATGATGGTCTGCCTCAGAAAGCGCATTCGACTACCAATTTCACTGTCCTCTTCGGGAGATAGCTCGGGCCGGGGCAAGGCCCACGCAAGTATATACGAAAGCTGTGCGCGATTCCGTCACTCTTGCGTGAGAAAAATGCGTCCCTGCGTCATTTTCTGCGGTGATGTTCGTCCAGACGGGGCAAAATCTCAACGAAATTGCAGGGGCGGTGACGGTAATCGAGCTGCTTTTCCAGAATTTCGTCCCACGCGTCCTTGCAGGCGCCGGGGCTGCCGGGGAGTGCGAACATATAGGTGCCATTGGCAACGCCGCCCGTGGCGCGCGACTGCACCGCAGAGG
Source organism: Sulfitobacter sp. HNIBRBA3233 (assembly GCF_040149665.1). Classification (NCBI taxonomy): domain Bacteria; kingdom Pseudomonadati; phylum Pseudomonadota; class Alphaproteobacteria; order Rhodobacterales; family Roseobacteraceae; genus Sulfitobacter; species Sulfitobacter marinivivus. The sequence continues at coordinate 1,743,537 of NZ_JBEFLP010000001.1, forward strand.
TTCCGATCTTGCCCATGGAAACGATGGTGAACACCGTGCCGAAGGCATCGATTTCCTTCTCGTAGACGTCGCGGTGCGCCTCGACCGTGACATCGCGGCCGGTCAGGCCGGTGCCGCCGGTCGAGATCACCACATCCACGCTGTCGTCCGCGCACCACGCGCGCAACTGCGCCGCGATCTCGCTGCGTTCGTCACGCAGGATCTTGCGGTCTGCCAGCTGGTGTCCGGCCCCTTCGAGGCGCGCAACCAAAGTGTCGCCCGACCGGTCCTGCGACAGATCGCGGCTGTCCGAGACTGTCAGAACGGCAATCCGGACCGGAATGAATGGCTTGTCTTCGTCGATCGTGCTCATCGCTTACTCCATTACCGCAAGGCGCAGCGCCAGTGCTGCATAGATCGTCCCCGTGACATAGCCCAACACATCGCTTTGGCGCACCAGCGTGCGGCCCAGCGTTCCGGCGTAGGATCCCACAAGGCCGTTCACGACCAGCCCGCCCAGCGCGATCATGATGCCGTAGGTCAGAAACTGGAGGAACACCGGGCCCGCATCGGGGCTGACAAATTGAGGTATGAATGCAAGAACGAACCAGATCACCTTGAAATTACTCAGATTAGTGAAGAGGCCCGTCCAGAAGGCACGCTGCGCGCTCATGCCCGGCGCACTGGCCTTGAGCCGTCCGCCCTGAAAGGCCCGCACCGCGAGATAGAGCAGATAGGCCACGCCGATCCACCGGATGATATCGAAAGCCTGCGGTATCGCGGCGATCACGGCGCCCAGCCCCAGACCTGCAATCGTGACGTGGATCAGCCCCCCTGTGCTGACACCCGCACTGGCCGCCCAGGCCGCGCGCGGGCCGCTGCGCAGCCCCTGCGCGAGGCAGAGCATCATGTCCGGTCCGGGCGTGACGTTGAGGGCAAGGGCGGCAGGCACGAAGGCCAGCAGCAAGGTCGGGTCGATCACTTGTCCACAGCCTCTCTGAGGGTGAGAAGATCGGCCCAAGCCTCTCTTTTCGCGGCAGGATTGCGCAGCAGGTAAGCGGGGTGGAACATCGGCAGCGCAGGTTTATCCACAACCTTTTCCCAGCCCCCGCGCAGCCGCGTGATGCCGCGTTTGCCCAGAAGCGCCTGACAGGCCCAATTTCCCATCATCACCAGAACCTTGGGATCCGCCAGTTCGATATGGCGCAGCAGAAACGGTTTGAGCATCGCGATTTCCTCGGGTTTGGGATCGCGGTTCTGCGGGGGGCGCCACGGCAGCGTGTTGGTAATGTAGATCGGCGCGTCTTCGCGGGTCCGGCCCATGTCGAGCGCCGCGAACATCCGGTCCAGCAACTGGCCCGCAGTGCCGACAAACGGCTTGCCCTGACGGTCTTCCTCACGGCCCGGTGCCTCGCCCACGATCATCACGGGGGCCCCTGCGATACCGTCGCTGAACACCAGATTGCGCGCGCCGCGCTTGAGATCGCAATGTTCGAACCCCTCGATCGCGGCCCGCAGGTCATCCAGCGTGCGCGCAGCCGACGCCGCCGCCTGCGCCTCGGCCACCGGGTCGGCTTCGGCGCGCAGCGCAGGCGCGGCAGGCCCCCGGGCCGGGGCGGAGGCCGCCTCGGGCTTGGCGATCTTTTCCGGCAAATCGTAGCGATTAACGGGCAGATCGACGATACATTCGTCCGCGCCCAGCTCTATCTGCCATTCCAGCATGGCCCGCGCCGTGTGATGATCGAGTGATTCCATGACCGGACCTTACGCCGCTTGACCTGCAACCGGAATGGCCTGCGCTTGCCCGCCTTCCATTGCGCGCCTATAACGCTTTAAACAGACGAGGTTGCCCATGTCGTTCGCCCACCGCCACCTTCTTGGCATAGAGCCTCTGCACCCCGGCGACATCACCGCCCTTCTTGATCTGGCGGACGAATACGCCGCCCTGAACCGGCAGCCCAACAAACACGCCGACGCGCTGGCGGGCCTGACCCAGATCAATATGTTCTTCGAGAATTCGACGCGCACGCAGGCCAGTTTCGAGATCGCGGGCAAGCGTCTGGGGGCGGATGTGATGAACATGGCGATGCAGGCGTCGTCGATCAAGAAAGGCGAGACGCTGATCGACACCGCCATGACGTTAAACGCGATGCACCCCGATCTTCTGGTGGTGCGCCATCCCCAGTCGGGCGCGGTCGACCTCTTGGCGCAGAAGGTGAATTGCGCCGTTCTGAACGCGGGCGACGGGCGGCACGAACATCCCACGCAGGCACTGCTGGACGCGCTGACGATCCGGCGCAAGAAGGGCCGTCTGCACCGGCTTTCCATCGCGATCTGCGGCGATATTGCCCACAGTCGCGTGGCCCGCTCGAACATCATCCTTCTGGGCAAGATGGAGAATCGCGTGCGCCTGATCGGGCCGCCGACGCTGATGCCCGCGCAGATCGCGGACCTCGGCGTCGAGGTCTACGATAACATGCACGAAGGCTTGCAAGACGTTGATGTCGTGATGATGCTGCGCCTGCAAAAGGAACGGATGGACGGCGGTTTCATCCCAAGCGAGCGCGAATATTACCACCGCTACGGGCTGGATGCCGAAAAACTGTCGCACGCAAAGGAAGACGCCATCGTGATGCATCCCGGCCCGATGAACCGCGGGGTCGAGATTGACGGCACGCTGGCGGACGACATCAACCGCAGCGTCATCCAGGATCAGGTTGAAATGGGCGTGGCTGTCCGGATGGCCGCGATGGATCTGCTGGCGCGCAACCGGCGCTCTGCTGCCGCATGAGCGCAACGGGCGCAGGGCAAATCGCGGCGGACCGGAACGAAACGCGCGGCCTGCGCCTTGTCTCCCTGTAGGTGGGCGGTGAAAATGCGCAGTAGCGTCGGGCGTGACGCGTGAACAAGGCGAAGGATGCGAAGATGGCGAAAATTGAAATTCCGCAGCAGGAACTGGGCGTTGTGCGCGTCTTTGCAATCTCGAAGCCGATCCCCGACATGTCGCGCCAGATCGCGTCTGGAGGTAAATCCGCCGTCGCCAGCGACCTTCTGGGGCACGGGGTCGACGAACGCGACATCGAGCTTTTCGCGATCAGCGATCTGGCGGGAATGGGCCTTGCCGCCTATCTCGCCGAAGGGTACGGCATCCCGCGCGAAGCGCTTGGCGCGGATCGCGGGCGTCTGGATGGGCTGGACGGCTATGTGCTGCTGCTGCATTCGTCTGTCGCGCGGGACGGCGCGGTCACGGTGACACCCGATCCTGCGCTTACCCTGATCGGAACCTACGCGGAGCCCACGCGCAGCCGCGCGGCGGCGCCGATCCGGACCGAGGCCGCACGGCCCCACTCCGCCGAGACGGCAACGCCCACGCGTCCGGTGAAATCGCGCCTCGGCAGCGTTCTGGGGCTGGTGATGCTCGCGATTGTCCTTCTTGTTCTCTGGCTGGTGCTGACATGAAAGAACCCAAACCCGATCCGAAAATGTCGGGCAGAATCGCAACGATCGCCCTGCTGGTCATCTTCGCCGTGGCGTTTGGCATGATCTGGCTGGCCGGATGAACGTGCCTCTGGCCGCCTGGCGTCCTTCGCTCTCTGTCTATGTCAAACACGTCGCACTTGTCGGTGTCGCGACGCTGGCGGTGATGGCGGCGGCGGGATGGGCCATCGGGGTTGCGACGGGCTACTGGCAGGCGCTTTACGCGGGGCCGGCCATGGCTCTGGTCTATTTCGTGCTCTTCGACGATCCGCTCAGGTGGCGATCCATCCGCCAGACCCGCTGGCAGCTGACGACCGAAACGCTCACCCACGGGTTCCCCGACGGAGAAGAGAGCATCCCGCTGGCCGATGTGGTCGATGTGCGCAGCCGTCTTGGCCACAGCGTTGTGGCGTTCCTGCGCGGCGGGATGCGCGTCAGGATCAGCTATGTCGAGGATCCCTCTGAAATCGCCGCGCAAATCCTCAGGGCGCGCGACAGGGCCGTGGCCGGACCCGTGGCATGACAGGGCAGCGGTGGCAGCGGGTCGACATTGACGCAGGGGCCAAAAACCGTCACCTCCTAGCCAGGTTCAGTAAGGATGTGTTCCCATGACGCTGCATTTCATCAACGCCCAGCTGATCGATCCAGAGGCCGGAACGCTGAGCGAAGGGTCCGTCACGGTCGAGGCAGGCCAGATCACCGCCGTTACGCAGGGCAACATTGCCAACCCCAAGGGTCAGATCGTGGATTGCGGCGGACAGTACCTCGCCCCCGGCATGGTCGATCTGGGCGTGAAAGTCTGCGAGCCGGGCGAGCGGCACAAGGAAAGCTTCCGCTCCGCCGGGCTGGCTGCCGCGCGCGGGGGGGTCACCACGATGGTCACCCGCCCCGATACGACACCCGCCATCGACAGCCCCGAAACGCTTGAATTCGTGACCCGCCGCGCGAACGAGGCGTCGCCTGTGCAGGTCCTGCCCATGGCCGCGCTGACCAAGGGCCGCGAGGGCCGCGAGATGACCGAGATCGGATTCCTGATGGACGCGGGCGCGGTGGCTTTCACCGACTGCGATCACGTCGTCAGCGACACGAAGGTGTTTCAGCGCGCGCTGACCTATGCGCGCAGTCTGGGCGCGCTGGTGATCGCGCATGTGCAGGAACCGATCCTGAGCGCGGGCGCGGTTGCCACATCTGGAAAATTCGCCTCCCTGCGCGGGTTGCCTGCCGTGTCACCGATGGCCGAGCGTATGGCGCTGGACCGCGACATGGTATTGGTCGAAATGACCGGCGCGCGCTATCACGCCGACCAGATCACCACCGCCCGTGCCCTGCCCGCACTGAAGCGGGCAAAGGCAAACGGGCTGGATGTGACCGCCGGTGTTGGCATCCACCACCTGACGCTCAATGCGCTGGACGTCGCGGATTACCGCACGTTCTTCAAGCTCAAGCCGCCCCTGCGGGACGAGGAGGACCGCATCGCGATGGTCGAGGCGGTGGCCTCCGGTCTGATCGACGTGATCTCCTCCATGCACACGCCGCAGGACGAGGAAAGCAAACGCCTGCCCTTCGAGGAGGCGGCCTCGGGTGCGGTCGGGCTCGAGACGCTTCTGCCAGCGGCGCTGCGCCTGTGGCACGCCGAGATGATCGACCTGCCGCAGCTGTGGCGTGCGCTGTCTTTCAACCCGGCGCGGCGGCTCGGACTGGCGTCGGGACGGTTGCAGGCGGGCGCGCCCGCCGATCTGGTGCTCTTCGACCCGAACAAGCCCTTCGTGCTCGACCGGGCCACGCTGCGGTCGAAATCGCGAAATACCCCTTTCGACGGCATGCGCCTGCAAGGTAAGGTTCTGGCGACGTATGTCGCTGGCAATTGCGTCTACGAGAACTGAAGCGAAAGGCCATCCATGCCCCTGATCGAAACATTGCTGCCGCTGCTGATCCTCTGGGCGCTTGCCGGATACCTGATCGGATCAATCCCCTTCGGCATCCTGCTGTCGCGGGCCATGGGGCTGGGCAACCTGCGAGAAATCGGATCCGGCAACATCGGGGCCACGAACGTGTTGCGCACGGGATCGAAACCCGCTGCGGCGGCGACATTGCTGCTGGACGGGGCGAAGGGGGCCGTAGCCCTCCTGCTGGCCCGGATGCTGACCGGGGAAGACGCGGCACAGCTTGCGGCGGTCGCCGCGATGCTGGGCCATTGCTATCCGGTCTGGCTTCGTTTCAAGGGCGGCAAGGGTGTCGCCACATTCCTCGGCATTCTGATCGCCTTCGCGTGGCCGGTGGGCCTCGCGGCCTGTGTCATCTGGTTGCTGGCCGCGTTTCTCAGCCGCACCTCGTCTATGGGCGGCCTCACCTCGGCGGCGGCATCGACTTTCCTGATGGTCTTTCTGGGCTTCGGCTACGGGCTGGTCATGGGCGCGCTGCTGACGCTTCTGGTGTTCTGGCGTCACCGCGCGAACATCGCGCGCCTGCGGGCCGGAACCGAACCCAAGATCGGCCAAAAGGGGTGAGACAGGCCGCACCCGACGGGTTTGCGGCCACCCTTGACGCCATTCCCGAAGGCACCAGCCGCGGACAGGCCTTTGGCCGCCTCTACCTCGTGACGCGCAGCCTGTTCAACGGGGGCAAGTCGCAAAAGCTGGTCGCCGAAGCGCTGGACGGCAGCGACTATATCAGTCTCAATTTCTATAGCCTGACCGCCGGTGACCAACTTGCCCCCTGCGAGATGCCGCACGACAAGGTCGTCCGCTTCGCACAAAGCTATCGCGCCGACTGATTGTCCCACCGATGGGGGCGACTACCCCCGAACGGGAAACACTGCGTTTCTGCAACCTCTCGCTTTCGCCACAATCCGCCCATTTCGCGGACACAGACGCGATGCAACCTCTGCGGGACAACGAGGAGACAGCAATGACCGGACCGTTCACCGCCCTTAACCTTGCCTTTGTGCGGATCTTCAACTTCTCGGGGCGTGCGTCGCGGTCGGAATTCTGGTGGGTCGCGCTGTTTGTCGGGACTTTCACCATTGCGGCGGCTGTCGTGGATCTTTTGAGCGTGTCGGCGCTCTTCGCGGCTGGCGGGCCGGAGGCACTGATCGGGCTGGGATTTTTCGATTTCTATTCGGGCCTCGTGTCGTTGATCTTCATCATCCCGATGACCAGCCTTTCGGTGCGGCGCCTGCATGACGCGGGGTTTTCCGGCTTCTGGATCCTCGCAAGCGTTGTGCCCATCGTCGGGGGATTGCTGCTGATGGTGATGTATGCCCTGCCCTCGCGCCAGACGACATCGGTACACGGGTCTCCGGCCGTGATGGCCGCTGCGGCCCCCCGCGCCGCCCAGGGGTCGCAAAAGAACCGGCAGGCCGATGCGCAAAAGCGCGCGATGCAGGGCTACGCGCTGCTGTTCGACAAGGACCAGCCCGTCACGCCGGAAATGGAAGCTGCCCGCAAGGCGGAAATCTCCGACTACTACCGCAGCCGGGTCCTGAAGCCCGCGGCGAGCGCCTGAGCGCCACGCCGCGCCGGTCGCTTCAGTAGGAGAAGTCGGCGTAGATCCGGCTCAGATCGCCGTTCCAGTCGCCGTGGTAATGTTCCAGCAGTTCGTCGGCTGGCACTTTACCGGTCTCGACACTTTCCTTCAGCGCATTGAGAAAATGCGTCTCGTCAGGGACAAGCCCCCCCGCGCCGGGGCGCGCGCGGGCCTTCAGACCCGCTTCGGAAAGGGCGACGACTTCGCGGGCAAGATCGTGCATCTTCACGCCGTTGACCTCGGCCTGAAGCGCGTCCACGGATGCGGCCACACGCAGACCTTCGCGCGTTTCGGCATCCCAGCCCTTCACAAGATCCCACGCCCCATCCAGCGCATTCTGGTCGTACATCAGCCCGACCCAGAAGGCCGGAAGCGCGCACAGACGCCGCCACGGGCCGCCATCGGCACCGCGCATCTCGATGAATTTCTTCATCCGCGCTTCCGGGAAAGCCGTTGTCAGGTGGTCGGCCCAATCGCTGAGCGTTGGCGTCTCTCCGGGCAGCGCGGGCAGTTTGCCCTGCATGAAGTCGCGGAAGGACTGGCCCAGCGCATCGATGTATTTGCCGTCGCGGTAGACAAAATACATCGGCACATCCAGCGCGTAATCAACCCACGCCTCGAAGCCGAACCCCTCGTCGAAGACGAAGGGGATCATGCCCGTGCGCGCATCGTCGAGATCGCGCCACACGCGCGAGCGCCACGATTTGTGGCCGTTCGGCTTGCCCTCGAAAAACGGGGAGTTGGCGAAAAGCGCCGTCGCAAGCGGCTGCAATGCCACGGCCACGCGCATTTTCTGCACCAGATCGGCCTCTGACCCGAAATCCAGATTGACCTGCACGGTGCAGGTGCGGCGCATCATGACGCGGCCCATGGTGCCGACCTTGGTCATGTAGTCGTTCATCAGCTTGTAGCGGCCCTTGGGCATCAGATCCATCTGATCGTGGGTCCATTCCGGCGCGGCGCCCAGACCGATGAAGCCGACGCCGATCTCGTCGGCGACGTCCTTCACCTCACGCAGGTGGGTGTTTACCTCGTCGCAGGTTTCGTGGATCGTCTCGAGCGGCGCGCCCGAGAGTTCCAGCTGCCCGCCGGGTTCGAGGCTGATGTTGGCGCCGTCCTTTTCCAGACCGATGATCTTGCCCGCTTCCTCGACCGGCGCCCAGCCATGGCGGTCGCGCAGCCCTTCCAGCATCACCCGGATGGAGCGGTCGCCTTCGTAGGGCAGCGGTTTGTGGGTGTCGCGGCAATACCCGAACTTTTCGTGTTCGGTGCCGATGCGCCAGTCTTCGCGGGGCTTGCAGCCATCGGCAAGATATTGTGCCAACTGATCAAAACTTTCGATCGGCCCGCCGCCGGATTGTGGAATGGACATGGGCAGAGGCTCCTCGGTTACGCTTGGTCCCGCAATCTAAGCGGAATCACTGGAGCGTCAATGCAGCAGCGCGTGGGCCGGGCGCAAGGGGGTGCGTTCCCATATCACGACCGCTTGAGCCGTCCCGCCCCTGAGTTCGGACAGCATCCGTTCGGTGTGAAACTGCGGCAGCGACGCGTAGGCATCGAAAAGGGCGTCGGCATTTGCGGCGTTCACGGGGATCATCACCGGCTCCTGTCCCGGGGCGTCCAGCTGCCAGTGCGGCGGGCGTGCCGTGCGCACGAGGCTGATCCGCTCAAGATCGCGCAGCGCCACCACACCGCCCGTCAGCGGACCAAGATAGCTGACCTGCCCCTCATCGACCGACACCACGCCCGCCCCTTCGCCGTTGCCGCGAAACCGCGCGCGCTGCACGCCGATCCACGCGAGCGCGGCCCCGATCCCCACCAGCGCCACAGCGGGCACCGCCAACAGCCCGCCGGGCCCCAGCAGCCACCACAGGCCAAGACACACCAAGGCCCCTGCTACGAGAACCTCGCGCCAGCGCCACAGCGCGGCCTTGGCTTCAGGCCGGAAAAACATGCTGCCCCTCCAGCGAATACACCTGCGTCATTGCCAATCTCCGAACCGTTGCTGCCAGACTGTCAGCGCCGCGACCGCCGCCGTATCCGCGCGCAGGATGCGCGGGCCGAGCGACACGGGCACCGCTGCCGGATGTTCGCGCAGCCGCGTGCGTTCCCGGTCGGAAAAGCCGCCTTCGGGCCCGATGAAAATTGCCCAGGGGCCCGGATCGCCGGCCAGCGGGGCCTGATCGTCGGACAGCGCCTCGTCGCAGAACATGATCCGCCTATCCCCCGGCCATTGGTCGAGCAGCCTGTCCATGCGGTACAGATCGGCCACTTCGGGCACGTAGGTGCCACCGCATTGCTCGGCAGCCTCGACCGCATGTGTCTGCAACCGGTCGCGCTGGATCCGGCCCGCGTTGGTGAATTCGGTCTGGACAGGCACGATCCGCGCCGCCCCCATCTCGGCCGCCTTTTCGACGATGAAATCGGTGCGCGCCTTCTTGATTGGGGCGAAACACAGCCACAGGTCGGGCGGCATCTGCAAGGGGCGTGTCTGCGCGTCGACCCGCAGGGCGCCACCGCGCTTGCCGGCATCGGTGATCGTCGCGTGCCATTCGCCGTCACGGCCATTGAACAGCAACACCGCCCCGCCCACGGCCTGCCGCATCACCCCGAAAAGGTAATGCGCCTGCGCGCGGTCCAAAGGAACCGTTTGCTCCTGCCCCAAGGGGTGATCTACATACAGTCTGATTTTTGCGTCCATAAGGCCGATATATGCAAGACAGCCCTCCACCGCCAGAGCAGCCGTCAGACGGCGTGGTTGCAGATGCCTACGCGCGAAACTGGGTCGACCGCTACGCCCCTGCCGCCACGCGCCCCTACCTGCGCCTGAGCCGCGCCGACAGGCCCATCGGAACATGGCTGCTGCTGCTGCCCTGCTGGTGGGGGTTGAGCCTTGCGATGCTCTATGACGGGCAGGCGCGCTGGTCGGACTTGTGGATCTTCGCGGGCTGCGCCATCGGTGCCTTCCTGATGCGCGGCGCGGGCTGCACATGGAACGACATCACCGACCGCGACATCGACGCGCAGGTAGCGCGGACGAGGTCGCGGCCCATCCCCTCGGGTCAGGTCAGCACGCGGGGCGCGGTGGTCTGGATGGTCGTGCAGGCACTGGTATCCTTCTGCATCCTGCTGACGTTCAACGCCGCCGCGATCCGTCTGGGGATCCTCGCACTGGTGCCGGTGGCGATCTATCCCTTCGCCAAACGGTTCACCTGGTGGCCGCAGGTGTTTCTGGGTCTCGCCTTCAACTGGGGCGCCCTGCTGGCCTGGACGGCGCATACAGGCAGGCTCGATGCACCCGCTGTCGTGCTCTATCTGGCGGGGATCGCATGGACGTTGTTCTACGATACGATCTATGCCCATCAGGACACCGAGGACGACGCCCTGATCGGGGTGAAATCGACCGCGCGGCTCTTCGGGCAACGCTCCGGACAATGGCTGCGCCGGTTCCTCATGGCGACTGTCGGCCTGATGGGAATCGCCGTGGTCTATGCCGGTCTGCCGGAAGCGTCGGTGCTGGCGCTGGCCGTAGCGATCGCCGGGCCGTGGGCCATGGGCTGGCACATGGCGTGGCAGCTGCGCGGCCTCGACATCGACGATCCGGCCAAGATGCTGCAATTGTTTCGGGCCAACCGCGATACCGGCGTGATCCCGCTGCTGTTTTTCGCCACCGCGTTGCTGCTGTGATTGCACGTCCGCACTTGCCATCGTATCACCTTTGGACCGTCAACAGACGTTGAAAGAATCCATGCGACTGTCATCCCTCCTCATGATTTTCCTCACTTTTGCCGCTGCCGCAGTGGTGTCACTGGTTGCTGCGAATTTCTCGGTAAAGCTGATAGAGGAGTCATCGGAGATCGGTGTGCGGGACGCTCTGGACGCGCGGGGCATGACCTGGGCAGAGGTGCAGGCCAACGGATTGCAGATCGCGCTCTCCGGCACCGCGCCGACCGAGGCAATCCGCTTCTCCGCGCTGAGCACAGCTGGAACGGTTGTCGATGCGGCACGCGTGGTGGACGAAATGAGCGTCGCGGCGCAGGATGCGATCGCGCCACCCAAATTCTCGGCCGAGATATTGCGCAACGACAGCGGCCTGTCGGTCATCGGCCTGATCCCAACCGCCACCGACCGCGATTATGTCATCGCACGCTTCAACAGCCTTCAGGGGTCCACCGGTGTCACCGACCTGCTGGAAAGCGCCGATTACCCCGCGCCCGACGGCTGGGACCGCGCGCTTGATTTCGCGCTGAGCGCCATGAGCCGTCTGCCGCGCGCGAAAGTGTCGGTCGAGGCCAATCGCGTGGCGATTACCGCGATCACCGACAGCGCGCAGGCCAAGGCAGACCTTGAACGATACCTCGAACGCACGGTGCCCTCCGAGGTCGAACTGATCCTCGAGATTTCCGCGCCGCGTCCGGTCATCACCCCCTTCACCACGCGGTTCCAGATCACCGAGAACGGCGCACGTTTCGATGCCTGTTCGGCTGATACCGAAGCCGCGCTGGAGCGCATCGTCGCGACCGCCGTGGCCGCCGGTGCGGAGGATCCGCGCTGTACCGTGGGCCTCGGCGTGCCAAGCCCCAGCTGGGCCGATGCCGTCACGGCCTCCATCAACGCGCTGGCAAAGATCGGCGGCGGATCGGTGACCATCGCGGACGCCGATATCACGCTGGTTGCCGCCGAAGGCACCAGCCAGTCGGAATTCGACACGGTGGTGGGCGAGCTGGAAAGCACCCTGCCCGATGTTTTTGCCCTTCAGGCCAGTCTGCCCGACACCGTCGATCCGAATGCCGGTCCACAGGAATTCACCGCCACGCTGAGCCCCGAGGGCCAGGTACAGCTGCGCGGCCGGGTGTCTGACGTGGCGCTGCGCGAACTGGCCACCAGCTATGCCAAGGCGCGCTTCGGATCCGACAGGGTGTACACGGCGACGCGGGTTGTCGATGACCTGCCGAAGGACTGGACAACCCGTGTGCTTGCCGGTCTGGAAGGACTGGGGATGCTCAGCAACGGGGCGCTGCGGGTCACGCCAGACGGGCTGAGCCTGTCCGGCAATACCGGGAATCCCGATGCCTCGACCGAGGTCGCGTCCTTGTTGGCCGGGAAGCTGGGCGAAGGCGCCAGTTTCGACGTCGACGTGACCTATCAGGAAAAGCTCGACCCCGTTCTGGGGCTGCCGACGCCGGACGAATGCGAGGCCGAGATCGCGGAAATCGTGTCGCGCGGAAAGATCAACTTCGAGCCGGGATCGGCAACCATCGACGCTTCGGCGCTCGGCACCATGGACGACATCGCCGAAGTGCTGAAAACCTGCGGTGATATCCCGCTGGAAATCCAGGGCTATACCGACAGCCAGGGCCGCGAGAGCATGAATCTGTCGCTGAGCCAGAGCCGCGCGGAATCGGTACTCAACGAGCTGCGCGCGCGCCGTGTGCTGACCGGCTCCTACAGCGCCAAGGGCTACGGCGAGGAAAACCCCATCGCCGATAACCAGACCGAAGAAGGCCGCGAGGCAAACCGCCGGATCGAATTCAAACTGATCCGTCCGGACACTGTGGACACGCCCGAACAAACAACGCTAGAAAGCGCCGCCGAGGGCGCTGATCCCGCGCCTGCGGACGCCCAGCCAGAAGACGCAGAAGAAGAAAGCACCACCGAATGAGCCCTCGTTTCCAATTCGTTCTGACGACAGCGGCCATTCTGTTCGTGGCTTTTTGCCTCGGATGGTTCGCAAACTGGCTTTTGCATCGCTTCACCCGCGTGGCCGCCGACGATGTGGCACAGCTGGACCGGATGAGCCAGGAACTGCACGAAGCCGAAGAAACCCGCGATCAGGCGATCACCTATCTTCAGCAGCGCGAGGCAGAGCTGACCAACCAGCTGGCCCAGACCGAGGCGGAACTGCGCGCCGCGATGGACGGCCTCAGGGACGCGCGTCACGAGACCGAAGAGCTGCGCGCATGGATCGACAGGCAGGACAAATAAGGCCGCGACTCGCGTCACGGCCTGCCTCTGTCCGGTCGGAATAGTGCCGTCGGGCCCTAGGGCACCGTCAGACACGCGCAGGGCGCAAGCTTGCTGATCTGGTGCGACGTGCTTCCCAACACCAGCGCGCCCAAATCCCCCAGCCCACGCCGGCCCGTCACGATCAGATCGGCATTGATCGCCTTGGCGCGCGATACGATATCATGCGCCGGATCGCCCGTGCCGATATGGACCTCGACGTCTTTCACATCCGCTTCAGCCGCGATTTCCTTGGCCTGCTGCGCCATATGCTCCGCCGCTTCGCGCAACATGTCGGCCTGCGCCGCGGTCTGCCCCACATAGACGCCCGAGATGACCTCGGCGGCGTGGGTCACTGTCTCTCCGCGGGGGGTGTGCATGATCTCGACGCGTGCGCCCAGCGAATTGGCCAGCGCGCAGCCCGTCTTGATCGCGCGGGCCGCCGGATCCGACCCGTCGTATCCGATGATGATGGATTTGAACATTGCGTGTTCTCCTGTGTTGGATGTCGCGAGAATCGCAGGTCCTGCCGCAGGCCGCGTTGATCCAGATCAATCCCCTGCAGGATCGCCCGACCACCTCTCGAGTGCGCGTTCGTCGGCGTCGCGGGCCGCAACCCACGCGGCACCGTCTTCGGTGATTTCACGCTTCCAGAAGGGTGCGCGGCTTTTGAGGTAGTCCATGAGGAATTCCGCCGCGTCAAAGGCATCCTTGCGGTGCGGCGCTGCGGTGGCGACCATCATGATCATCTCGCCCGGGGTCAGCCGCCCGAAGCGGTGGATGACCAGCACATCGCCCAGGGCAAACCGGTCGCGCGCCTCGGTCGCGATCTTTTTCAGCGCGCCTTCGGTCATCCCCGGATAGTGTTCGATCTCCATCGCGTGCAATGTCGATCCGGGCAGATCACGGACCACACCGGTGAAGGTGACGACGGCACCCATGTCGGTGCGCGCGCGGGCGAATTCCGCGGTCTCGCGTCCCAGATCGAACGGTTCGCTCTGCACCGAAATCCGCATATCAGCCGCCCGTCATCGGCGGGAAAAACGCAACTTCGCGCACCCCTTCTAGGGATGCGTCGAATTCGGAGAGTTCCTGATCCAGCGCCACGCGAAGCGCCGAGGTATCCTCGAAGGCGGCGGCATAGCGTTCCTCGCGCGCGCGCAGCTCGTCCACCAGATCGTTCACCGTCGGCGCCGATGTGTTCACGGTCTCGCGGGCGATGCCGATGCGTTCGCGGACCCAAGCGAAATAAAGAACGTCCATTAGCTTTCATCCTTCAGATAGGGCAGCGCCTTGCGGAAATAATCCCAGCCTGTGATGGCCGTCAGCGCCGCCGCCAGCCACAACAGGATCAGCCCGACGATGCCGGACCAGTCAGTCGCAGCCACCTTCCACCCCAGCCCCAGCACGTCTTCCTGCTGGCCGCTCAGGATGCCCTGCACCATCGCCGCGTCCATGCCGTAGACGCTCATGCCGAGGTAGTGTTCGAACACCCCCTGACTGAACAGGACGGCGATCGCGGTCATCTGCACCGTGGTTTTCCATTTCGCCAGCTTGGTCACCTTCAGCGTCCCGGCAGTGTCGCCCAGAAACTCGCGCAGGCCCGATACGAAAACCTCGCGGAACAGGATCACCGTCGCGGGCAGGATCAGCCACGGCGACCAGCTGGAGAAGCCGACGATCACCATCAGGGCGATCACCACCATCGCCTTGTCCGCGATCGGGTCCAGCATCGCGCCCAGTTTGGTCTCTTGTTTCCAGCTGCGCGCCAGATAACCGTCAAACCAGTCCGTCACCGCCGCAGAGACGAAAAGCAACAGCGCGAACCAGTCCGCATAGGGCCGCGTGAAGTAGAGAAACATCACAGCCACGGCGGGGGCCGCAAGAAGACGCAGAACAGTCAGGCTGTTGGGAAAATTCAGTGTCATGGGCGCACCCTATACGCAGGCCGTGCCGGGTAAAAGGACCGAGCCCCGCCCGCCAGCGAATAATGCCACAAACATGCTCTCAGGCCCCCTCGTGGAAGTAGGCATAGATCGTCTCGGCCAGCGCATCGGACACACCGTCGACCGCCTTGAGATCGCTCAGGTTGGCGCGCGATACCGCCTTGGCCGATCCGAAATGCGCCAGCAGCGCGCGTTTGCGCGCAGCCCCGACGCCCGGCACGTCATCGAGCGGGGTTGCCCCCACGGATTTCGCCCGCTTCGCGCGGTGGGTGCCGATGGCGAACCTGTGCGCCTCGTCCCTGAGCCGCTGGATGAAATAGAGGACCGGATCGTTGTGCCGCAGCGCCTTCACCGGCTTGCCGGTACGGTAGAACTCTTCCTTGCCCGCGTCACGGTCCTCGCCCTTGGCCACGCCCACCATGGGAATATCCTCTACCCCGTATTCGCGCATGATCTCGCGCACGGCGCTGACCTGCCCCGCGCCGCCGTCGATCAGCAGAAGATCGGGCCAATGGCCTTCCTTCCGCTCCGGGTCCTCCTTGATCAGGCGCTTGAACCGGCGGGTCAGGACCTCTTTCATCATGCCGAAATCATCGCCGGGGGTAAGGCTGTCGCCGCGGATATTGAACTTGCGGTACTGGTTCTTCATCAACCCTTCCGGCCCCGCGACGATCATCGCGCCAACGGCGTAGGCCCCCTGAATATGCGAGTTGTCGTAGACCTCGATCCGCTCTGGCACCGCTTCTAGATCGAAGGCTTCCGCGATACCGCGCAGCAGTTTCGTCTGGGTGGCGCTTTCGGCCATCTTGCGGGCAAGGCTCTCGCGGGCGTTGCGCAGGGCACTGTCGATCAGCTCTGCCTTCTCGCCCCGCTGCGGCACCAGTATCTCGACCTTGCGGTCGATCTTGGTGCCCAGGGCTTCGGCCATCAGATCGGGGTTCTCGATCTCGTTGCTCAGGATCAGCTGGCGGGGCGGCTCACGGGTGTCGTAGAATTGCCCGACGAAGGCCTCCAGCACCTCGGCGGCATCCACATCGTCGCCCACGCGCGGATAGTAGTCGTGGTTGCCCCAGTTCTGGCCGGAGCGGATGAAGAACACCTGCACACAGGCCTGACCGTCCTGAAGGTGGAGCGCGATGATGTCGGCTTCGGTCACGTTCCTGGGGTTGATGCCCTGTGCGGTCTGCACTTGCGTCAGCGCCTTGATCCGGTCCCGCAGGGCGGCGGCGCGTTCGAATTCCATATCCTCGCTCGCCTGCGCCATCTCGGCGGCAAGGCGGCCCTGAATATCGGTCGTCTTGCCCGACAGGAACTTCTGCGCGTCGCGCACGGTCTGGGCATAATCCGCGGCACTGATCTTGCCCACGCAGGGCGCCGAACACCGCTTGATCTGGTGTTGCAGGCACGGGCGCGTGCGGCTTTCGAACTGCGAATTGCTGCAATCACGCAGCAGGAACACCCGCTGGAGCTGGTTCAATGTCCGGTTCACCGCCCCCGCGCTGGCGAAGGGGCCGTAATATGCGCCCTTTTCCTTCTTCGCACCGCGATGCTTCTTGATCTGCGGGTAGTCGTGGTCCGTCGTCACGAGAATGTTGGGGAAACTCTTGTCGTCGCGCAGCAGCACGTTGAACTTCGGCTTGAGCTGCTTGATGAGGTTTTGCTCGAGCAACAGCGCCTCGGTTTCGGTGCGCGTCGTCAGGAACATCATCGAGGCGGTATTCGAGATCATCCGCGCGATGCGCGGGCTGTGACCGGTGGGCCGCGCATAGCTGCTGACCCGTGCTTTCAGATTGCGTGCCTTGCCGACATAGAGAACGCGGCTTTCCGAATCCAGCATCCTGTAGACGCCCGGTGACCCGTCGAGCGTGCGAAGATATCCTTGGATAACCTCGTGTCCGAGTGGTTGCGTCTGGTCCGTTCCGGGCATGGTCTGTCGATTCTCTTTCCTCTTCACGTTTCGCAGATCCGATCAATGCGAAACATGTCCACCGTTCCTGTGGATAACTGCGCGTATAACTTTTGGAAGCTATGTATTTTGCCTTCAATTCTAAAGAGTTCGTTAATGTGCCCAATAAATGGGCATCAATATACATCATTGAAAACGTTAACTATTTTTATTGAAGCGCAAATCTCCCGCCTCCAAAACTGACCTAAGGTAACATCTCACAGCGCGATACGGTACCGGTGCAAAACTCCTGTAGTCACCTGCGTTTACTCCACTCCGACCACGTCCGGCGTGCGCCAGGCCAGGTGTTGCCCGCCGTCCACACAGACCAGTTGACCGGTGACAGAAGGCATATCCAGAAAGTATTCCAGCGTCCGGCAGATATCGCTTGGATCGGGTCCGCGCTCGAGGATCAGCGCCTCGCGCTGTTTGCGGAAATGCTCTTCGGATTGCCGGCCGCCTTTCAGCGTGGGCCCTGGCCCGATCGCGTTCACGCGGATCGCCGGTGCCAGCGCCTGAGACAGCGTTTGCGTGAGAGCCCAGAGCCCCATCTTGGCCAGGCCGTAGGTCATGAACTCAGGCGTTGGTTTGCGCACACGCTGGTCGATCATGTTGACGATCACGCCCGCTGCGACAGCCTCGCCGTTTTCATCCTCGCCCGGCGTCAGCCCCTGCTGGCTCATCGCCTGGCTGAGAACGAAGGGCGCGCGCAGGTTCGAGTTGATATGGCGGTCCCAGCTTTCACGGGTTGCCGTGTCGATATTGTCGTACTCGAAGATGGAGGCGTTGTTGATCAGGCAGGTGATCTTGCCGCCCAGCGCCTCAGCGGCCCGCGGCAACAGGCCTTCCATCTCGTCAAGGTTCAGAAGATCCGCCTGGACGGGCTGCGCGTTGCGCCCCATGGCCCGCAATTCGTCCACGACCTCCTGCGCGCCCTCCCGAGAGCTTGCGTAATGTACCGCGACGTCATAGCCGCGCTGCCCCAGTGTAAGCGCCATTGCGCGGCCCAGACGGTGCCCCGCCCCTGTTACCAAAGCTCGTGTCATGGGATCTCCCTAGAATGCCAGTATCACGTAGAGATAGGCGACATAGAGCGCGGTCAATGCGATCCCCCAGAACCGCGTGATATTCCAGCCCATAAACACGAAGGGAACCAGAATAAGCGAGGAGGCCAGCATGACCCACAGATCGAAACGCAGGAACTCGGGATCGACACGGATCGGACCGACAAGGCTGGCAATGCCGATGATCGCCAGAAGGTTGAACATGTTCGACCCGATGACGTTGCCCAGCGCCACATCCGCCTGACGCCGCAGGGCCGCGGCAACGGTCGTCGCCAGCTCGGGCAGAGAGGTCCCGACGGCGACGAGGGTCAGGCCGATAACGGTATCGCTGACCCCGAACTCGCGCGCGATGATCGTCGCGTTGTCCACTAGCAGCGATGCGCCAGCCGGCAGGCCGATCAGGCCAAGCGCGAGGTAGAGACCGATTTTCCAGCCGGGCATGTCCGGGTCGACCCCTTCGAGGTCCTCTTCCACATCGGTGGCGCAGGCCTGCTCCCCGTTGCGGTGGGCACGGGCATCCCGCGCAGCGGTATAAAGCATCACGGCAAGCGCCAGCAGAAGCACGACAGCCGCGATCCAGTCGAAGACACCGCGGAAGGCCAGAATGATGAACAGCACCGTGGCGGCGATCATCTGCTTGTAGGACGTGCGCGTGTCGCATTCCGAAGTATGCATCGTCGCAAGCAGCGCAGGCAGGCCCAGGACCAGAAGGACATTCGCGGTATTTGATCCCACGACGTTGCCCAGCGCGATGCCCGGCACATCGTCCAGCACCGCCTTGATCGAGATCAGAAGCTCGGGCGCGGAGGTCCCGAAGGCCACGATGGTCAGCGAAACGATCAGCGCGGGTATCCCCACCCGCAGGCTGAGGTTTACCGCACCCTTGACCAGCGCGTCCCCCGCGCACACCAGAATAAGAAGGCCAAGGCCCGCCAGCAGCCACACCTGAAGGATCATCCCCGCCCCCCTTCACAGGGGCATGGCCCCTTGCCGATGCGAAAGCGCCCGCAGGAGCGACACTTCTTCTGGGTAAGGGTTTTGCCGCCGATCCAGTGCATTTTACCGAACCAGCCCAAGACCCCAATAAAGACGAGGAACAGTGCGACGATCTTCAGGATCATTCTAAAGCCCGAACCGTGCGTATTCCGCACGTTCTTCGACGGCGCCTAGCGCATCGGCCACGATCCGCGCGCCAAAGCGCGACAGCAGGCCCTTCTTGATGCCGTAGCGGCGGAATTTGACCTTGTCGCCGAAACGGTCCTTGAGATGCGGTTTCAGATGACCGATCCCGTCGATCAATCCCAGCTCGGTGGCGCGCCGCGCCAGCCAGATCTCTCCGGTAAACAGATCACGGTCCTCCGGCAGCTTACCGGACCGGCGCGCGGTGACGTGATCCTTGAAGTTCACATGGATATCCTCAAGCAGCTCCTTGAGCCGCTCGATATCCTCGTCCTTGGCCGGGCGGAACGGGTCGAGCATGGATTTCGACTGGCCTGCGGTATAGACGCGCCGCTCGATCCCGTAGCGGCCGATCAGCTCGTGCAGGCCGAAGCCGGCCGAGATCACGCCGATGGACCCCACAACCGAGGACGGATCGGCATAGATTTCGTCCGCCGCAGCGGCCAGCCAATAGCCACCGGAGGCGGCGACATCCTCGACAAAGGCGATTACGGGGATTTCCTTTTCCTCGGCAAGGCGCCGGATACGCGCACCGATCAGCGAGGACTGCACCGGGCTGCCGCCGGGCGAATTGATCTCAAGCGCGACGGCTGCGGGCTTGCCTTTGGAAAACGCCTTTTCGATCACCGGACCCAGCGTTGCGTCGCTGAGCACACCACGCCCCGTCGCTCCGATCACACCAGACAGGCGGATAACGGCGACGGTGGGCTGCTTTTTCAGGAAAGGAAACCATTCTGTCATGCTGGCCTATGTAGAACGCCCCGCCGCCCGCAACAAGGAGCGCGCCCCGATTATTCCCGGATGCGCCAGCCCGTGCGGAAGATCCACCAGATTATCCCAAGGCACAGGGTGGTGAAGGCGGCAATCGCCAGCAGGCTGATCCCGATGGGGACATCCGCAGAGCCATAGAACGACCACCGGAAGCCCGAGATCAGATAGACCACCGGGTTGAAATGCGAAATCGTCTGCCACACCGGCGGCAGCATGGTGATGGAATAGAACGACCCGCCAAGGAAGATCAGCGGCGTGATGATCAGCAGCGGCACAAGCTGCAGCTGCTCGAAATTGCCTGCCCAGATGCCGATGATAAAGCCCATCAGCGCAAAGCTGATGCAGGTCAGCACCAGAAACCCGACCATCGCCAGCGGGTGCATGATCTCGAAATCGACGAACAGATAGGCCGTGGCCAGAATGATCGTCCCGATAAACAGCGCCTTGGTCGCCGCGGCCCCGACATAGCCCATGACGATTTCCAGAAAATTCACCGGAGCGGACAGCAACTCGAAGATCGTACCGATGAACTTGGGAAAGTAGATGCCGAAGCTTGCGTTGCTGATCGACTGGGTGATGACGCTGAGCATGATCAGCCCGGGCACGATGAACGCCCCATAGCTGACCCCCTCGATCTGGTCGATGCGGCTGCCGATGGCCGCCCCGAAGACCACGAAATAGAGCGACGTGGACACCACGGGCGAGATGAAGCTTTGCATGATGGTGCGAAAGAAACGCGCCATCTCGAAAACGTATATGGATTTTACCGCCGTCCAGTTCATGCGTCTTCTCCTTCGTGTACGAGGCCCACGAAAATCTCCTCAAGGCTCGACTGTCGCGTCACCACGTCGCGCAGGACCAGCCCCGCAGCGGAGACTTCGGACAAGAGCTTGGTGATGCCGGTACGTTCGCGGTTCACATCGTAGGTATAGATCAGCGCCTGCCCGTCCGCAGAAAGCCGCAGCGCGTCGGATCTGAGGCTTTCGGGAATCGCGTCGATCCGTTCGGTCAACTGCACTTCCAGTTCCTTCTTGCCCATCCGCGCCATCAGCTTGTCCTTGTCTTCCACCAGCAGGATCTCGCCCTTCGAGATCACACCGATCCGGTCGGCGATGGCCTCGGCCTCTTCGATATAGTGGGTGGTCAGGATGATCGTCACACCGTCGCGCTTCAGGTCGGCGACGATCTCCCACATGTCGCGGCGTAGCTCCACGTCCACGCCCGCTGTCGGCTCGTCCAGAAACAATACGCGCGGCTCGTGGGCCAAGGCCTTGGCGATCAGCACACGGCGCTTCATACCGCCCGACAGCTCGCGGATCTGGTTGTCGCGCTTGTCCCACAGCGAAAGCTGCTTGAGGATCTTTTCCATCAGCGCAGGATCGGCACGCTTGCCGAACAGACCGCGCGAGAATTTCACCGTGTTCTGCACCCGTTCGAACGGCTCGAGGTTGATCTCTTGCGGGACCAGACCGATCATCGACCGCGCGGCGCGAAAATCGCTGACAGTGTCATGCCCGCCGACCTTGACCGCGCCGGAGGTTGCAGTCGTGATGCCGCAAATGGTGGAAATCAGCGTGGTCTTGCCCGCCCCGTTCGGCCCCAGAAGGGCAAGGATCTCTCCTTCCTCGATTTGCAGGTTCACGCCTTTGAGGGCTTCGAACCCGTCCGCGTAGGATTTGCGCAGGTCCTGTACGTCAACGATGGGGGACATGGTGGTGCTCCGGTCTTGGGAGCCTCTACCTAGGACGGAACGGCGCCGGTCAACAAGGGTGTGCGGCATTGGGGGTGGACAGGGTCAACGGATTTGATCAAACCTCTGGCCATGACCACTCTTCCCCAAAACCGCGCGGGCGCCGCGATCGCCTTTGTGCTGTTCGGGGTGCTTTGCATCTCGCTCAACGATATGCTGATCAAACAGCTTTCGTCCGGCTACCCGCTGCACCAGATCGTTTTCTTTCGCTCGTTCATCGCGCTGATCTGCACCTTTGCCATCCTGCGGTTCGAAGGCGGGTTTGCGGCGCTGAGAACCGATGCGCCGGGTCTGCATGTGATGCGCGGGTTGCTGGTCGTGGTGGCGAACATGGCCTATTTTCTGGCGCTCGCGGTACTGCCCTTGGCGGATGCGACCGCGCTGTTCTTTGCCGCGCCGCTGTTCATCACCCTGCTGTCGATCCCGATCCTTGGCGAACGTGTCGGCCCGCTGCGGCTGGGGGCGGTCGTTCTGGGGTTCATCGGCGTGGTGATCATGCAGCGCCCGTGGGAGAGCAGCGCCAGCCTTGACGTGTCGCGGCTGGTCCTGTTGCTGCCCGTGCTGTCGGCCCTGACCTATGCGCTGAACCAGTTGATGACACGGCGGCTGGGCATGAAGGCCCCCGCGTCGGTGCTGGCCATCTACATTCAGGGCACATTCGTTCTGGTCTCGGTCGGGTTCTATCTGGTGGCCGGTGACGGAAGGCTTGCGGAAGGTCTGGAAAACCGGTCCCTGATCTTTCTTCTGCGCGCGTGGGTCTGGCCCGCGCCGCAGGACTTCTGGGTGCTGATCGGCATGGGGGTGAACGGCGCGCTGATCGGGTATTGCCTCAGCCAGGCCTACCGGATCGCGGATGCGGCGACGGTCGCGCCATTCGAATACATCGGCCTGCCGCTTGCCGTGTTCTGGGGCTTCGCCGTTTTCGGCGATCTGCCCAGCTGGGAAGTCTGGACCGGCATCGCGCTGATCCTCGCCTCGGGTCTCTTTGTCTTCTTCCGCGAGCGCGCCGTGGCGCGCCGTGTCACACCGCGCCCGGTGGCAAGACGCCACTAGGACGTGGTGATCACGACCTTGCCCGTGGCCTTGCGCGTGCGCAGCAACTCCAGCCCCTCGTGGGTCCGCTCCAGTGGCAGCACATTGCTGACGTGCGGGCGGATCTTGCCCTCAACGTACCAGTCGGTGAGCGTCCTGAAACTGTCGGTAAGCACCTTGGGGTTCAGCGCCGCATAACCGCCCCAGTAGAGGCCCAGAACACTGATGTTCTTGACCAGAATGATGTTGGCCGGAATTTGCGGCACCTCGCCACTGGCAAAGCCGAGCGGCAGGATGCGGGCTTCGCGGTTGCAGGCCCGCAGCGCGGCCTTGAACTGGTCGCCGCCTACCGGATCATAGACGACATCGGCACCGCCCAGCGATTTCACGACCTCGCGGATATCGCCGCTGTCTGAATCGATCGTGTGATCGGCGCCCATCCTGCGGCAGATTTCGAGCTTCTCCTCGCCCCGTGCGCAGGCAATCACCTCTGCGCCCATGACCTTGCCCAGCTCCACAGCAGTCAGTCCGACACCACCGGACGCCCCCAGCACCAGAAGCCGCTCACCGGGTCGCATGCGCGCCTTGTAGTCGAGGGCGACGTGGCTGGTGCCATAGGCGATCAGAAACGCCGCGGCATCCTCGAAGGACATCTCGTCGGGGATCTGGACACATATGTCGGCGGGAATGGCGGCATAATCGGCCAGCCCGTGAAACCCGGAATAGGCCGCGATGCGCTGGCCGGGTTCCAGATCCCTCACACCCTCGCCCACGGCTTCGACCGTGCCGGCCAGCTCCATGCCCAATGTCGCGGGAAGCGGCGGCTTTTCCTGATAGGTGCCCTTGATGATCAGCAGATCACCGAAATTCAGGCCACAGGCCGCTACCTTGACCAGAACCTCGCCCGCGCGGGGCTGCGGCTTGTCGATCTCGCGCAGTTCCAGAGGCTGATCGTGGGCGGTAAGCTGCATCGCGCGCATGGGGTGTCTCCTGTTTCCTGGCGCGCAGACTGCCCGCGCCCCCCGAAGAAGACAAGCCCGCCTCAGGGCACGATGGCAAGCCTGATCGCATAGGCCACAGCACCCAGTACGGCGACGCTCGCAACCCAGAGGAAGACGAACCACGCAATCCTCTTTCCCCACGGTTTGGCCATCAGTGATACCCCTCTTCGGGATCGACCTTGCCGCGGAAAACCCAGTAGGCGTAGCCGGTATAGATCAGGATCATCGGGACCAGCACCAGCGTGCCGACAAGCGCGAAGATCAGGCTTTCGTCCGGTGCCGCCGCGTCCACGATGGTCAGGCTGGGCGGGACGATATGCGGATAGAAGCTGATGCCGATTCCGATGAACCCCAGCACGAACAGCGCCTGCGCACAAAGAAAAGGCCGCACCTCCTGCCGCTTTTGCAGACCGAAAAACAAGCCGGCCACGGCGACGGCAACCAGAACTGGCACAACCGCGCTGAAGGCCGCTGTCGGCCACGCGAACCAGCGCGAAAAGTAGACGGAGTCCAGAAACGGCGTCCACAGGCTGACCAGCCCCATGCAGATCACCGTGCCGATTGCCGCAGGCCACGCAAGGCTGCGCATGTGACTCTGGATCCGGCCCTCCAGCTTCATGTTGAGCCATGTCGCGCCGAGCATCGCGTAGCCGATGGTGACAGCCACCCCGCACAGGATGGAAAACGGCGTGAGCCAATCCCACCAACCGCCCGCGTAGGCGCGGTTCTCGATCTCGATCCCCTGCACAAGCGCGCCCAGCGCGATCCCCTGACAGAAGGCCGCCGTCAGCGATCCGCCGAAGAAGCCCAGATCCCAAAGCGGTTTCCAGCGTTCGGTCCGCCAGCGGTACTCGAAGGCGACGCCGCGGAACACCAACCCCAAGAGCATCAGGATGATCGGCATGTAGAGCGCGGGCATCACAACCGAATAGGCCAGCGGAAAGACAGCGAACAGCCCGCCGCCCCCCAGCACCAGCCAGGTTTCGTTTCCGTCCCAGACCGGCGAGACCGAGTTCATCATCACGCTGCGCTCTTCCTCGTCATCGGTCAGCGGAAACAGCAGCCCGATGCCCAGATCGAACCCGTCAAGGACGACGTAGACCAGCACAGCGAAGGCGATGATCCCCGCCCAGATGAATGAAAGCTCAAGACCAAACATCACGCTGTCCCCCCTTCGCGTTTCATCGACTGCGCGATGGGCGTGGTGCCCGAAGACCGGATCGGCCCTTCCTTGCGGAACGGTTTGCTGCTGACTTCCTTCACCGGCTTGTTCATCATCCGCAGCAGGTAATAGGTACCGGCGCCGAAAACGAAGAAATAGACGACGATGAACGCGGTCAGCGATGCCGCCACCGCCGGTGCCGCAATGGGCGCGAGGCTGTCAGAGGTCCGCATGAGGCCGTAAACCGTGAACGGTTGCCGCCCGACTTCGGTCGTGACCCAGCCCGCCAACACCGCCACGAAACCCATCGGTCCCATCGCAAGCGCCGCGCGGTGCAGCAGCGGCGCAGTATAGAGCCGGCCGCGCAGGCGCTGCACGAGCGCCCACAGCCCCAGCCCCAGCATCGCAAAGCCGAGCGAGATCATGATCCGGAAAGACCAGAAGACGATGGCGACGGACGGCTCGTCCTCGTCGGGGATCGTATCCAGTCCGGCCAGCGGCGCGTTCAGATCGTGCTTGAGGATCAGCGAGCTGAGCTTGGGGATCTCCAGCGCGTAATCAATCCGCTTTTCATCCGGGTTCGGGACGCCGAACAGGATCAGCGGTGCGCCCTCGGGGTGGCTGTCGTAATGCCCCTCCATCGCCATCACTTTTGCCGGCTGGTGTTCAAGCGTGTTGAGCCCGTGGAAATCGCCCGCCACGATCTGCAGCGGTGTCACCACCACCAGCATCCACATCGCCATCGAGAACATCTTGCGGCTGGCCATGTCGTAGCGGTCGCGCAGCAGATGAAGCGCACCGACAGCCCCCACGACCAAGGCGGTCGTCAGGTATGCGGCCAGCACCATATGCACCAGACGGTAGGGGAAGGAGGGGTTGAAGACGATGGCCCACCAGTCTTCGGGAACGAATTGCCCCACATCATTGACGCCGTATCCCGCGGGCGTGTGCATCCAGCTGTTGACCGACAGGATCCACGTCGCCGACAGCAATGTGCCGAAGGCCACAACAGCGGTCGCGACCATGTGCAGGCCGTTGCCCACACGCTCGCGCCCGAAAAGCATGATGCCCAGAAATCCGGCCTCGAGGAAGAAAGCCGACAGCACCTCATAGGCCATGAGCGGGCCGATGACCGGCCCCGCGCGGTCAGAAAAGACGGACCAGTTCGTACCGAACTGATAGGACATCACGATGCCCGACACGACGCCCATGGCAAAGGCGACCGCGAAGATCTTTTTCCAGTATTCGAACAGAACCTTGTAGGTTTCGTTGCCGGTTTTCAGCCAGAGCGCGTTCAGCACCGCAAGATAGCTTGCCAGGCCGATGGAAAAGGCCGGAAAGATGATGTGAAAGGAGACGGTGAAGGCGAATTGAAACCGCGCCAGCACCTCTGCCGAGAAACCGTCAAGCATCATGAAGGTCCTTTCTGATGTTCTGCCAACCATCTAGGTAAAGCATCGCCAATGGCAAAGAAGGCGGTTTGCCGCATCAAAGGATTAGCAGAAAACAACGCCCGCAGGTCAGAAATCTGCCACCGGTCAGGAACTGGGGAACTCGATCTCCACGCGAAGGCCCGGTTTCGCATCCGTCAGGGACAGCGTTGCCCGGTGCAATCTGGCCACCCCTTCCACGAGGCTGAGCCCGAGCCCGTTGCCGGGCGTATGGCGGCTGCGGTCCAGCCGGTAGAGACGCTGCAACACCGCCGCGCGCTCGGATTCGGGCACGCCCGGCCCGTCATCCTCTACGATCAGGCGGACGTTGCCGGTCGCGCCCCGCGCCAAGATAACGGCGATCCGGCTGCCTTCGGGCGTATGGCGCAGCGCGTTCTCGATCAGGTTCGCCAGCATCTGGCCCAGCAGATTGCGCTCGCCCGTCACGGCCAGCGCGTCCTCAGGCAGGGTGCACAGCAGCGTCCGGTTTCCGGCAACGGCTGTGGGTTCGTAAACCTCGACCATGGTGCGGCAAAGCGCTGCGAGATCGACCGGCCGAAAGGCACTGCGCAGGCTGCTGTTTTCGACCTGCGCCAGTTGCAGCAGCGCGTGGAATGTCGCGGCGATACCCTCGACTTCTGCGCGCGTCTGCGCCACCAGATCGGCGGCGGGGGTGTCCGGTTCCACCTTCTCGGCCAGCGCTTCCAGCTGGACGGACACCCGTTGCACCGGCGTTTTCAGATCGTGGGCGATATCCGATGACACCTGCCGGAGCGCGGT
Organism: Sulfitobacter sp. HNIBRBA3233; assembly: GCF_040149665.1. Classification (NCBI taxonomy): domain Bacteria; kingdom Pseudomonadati; phylum Pseudomonadota; class Alphaproteobacteria; order Rhodobacterales; family Roseobacteraceae; genus Sulfitobacter; species Sulfitobacter marinivivus. The sequence goes on from NZ_JBEFLP010000001.1 coordinate 1,770,581, forward strand.
GACCGACCGTTCCTGCGCCTGCGCCATGCCGTTGATCGCGGTGCCGATGCGGACGAAATCGTCGGCCCAGCGCGGCCCCGGTTCAACCCGGGTGGCCAGATCGCCGCCGGTGAGTTTCTCGAGGGCACCCCGGATCACCTCGACGTGGCGGTTGGATCGCCGTGCGAGGAACACGCCGCCCCAAAGCGCGATCAACGCGGTGGGCAACAGGCTGACCAGCAGGATATTGACGAACACGGGGCGCAGCGCCTCGATTTCCGCGCGGCTGCGGGCGATGGTCAACTGACCGCCGAAGAGGTTTGTGCTCAGCGCCAGATACTCGCCCTCGAGCGCCGTGCCACCGTCCTCCAGCGACAGGATGTGAAACCCTTCGTCGTCGCGCGCGACCGCCCCGTTGCCGTAAACCTGCCCGGCGGGCGACAGGTAGCTCAGCACCAGACGGTCGGGATCGGTTTCGCGGGATTCTGCCTGCACCAATATGGCGACGGCGCGCGCCGAAGGTGCGGCGCGGAAACCGGCCAGGTCCTGCGCCAGATCATCGCGGATCGCCTGCTCAAACGCTGCACGGCTGACGGCATAGCTTGCGGCGAGGCTCAGAAGGCTCACGGTGGTGAAAAGCACCACCAGCGCCAGCGCCAGCCGCAGGGGGGTCGACCGCCACAGGCGCCTCATCCGTCGATCCTGTAGCCTGCGCCGCGTACCGTCTTGATGATATCGCTGTCGAACGGTTTATCGACCTTGGCGCGCAGACGGCTGATGTGGGTTTCGACCACGTTGGTCATGGGATCGAAGGACAGATCCCACACCCCTTCCAGAAGCATGGTGCGCGTCTGCACCCGCCCCTTGCGCCGCAGCAGAAACTCCAGCAGCGCGAATTCGCGCGGCAGCAGATCTATTTCCTGCCCTGCGCGCGTTACCTTGCGGGTCAGCAGATCGACCGTCAGATCCCCCGCCACAAGCGTGGTTTCCAGATCGGATGTCTGCGGCCGCCGCCCCAGCGCCGCCACGCGCGCCGATAACTCGCCAAAGGCGAAGGGTTTGACCAGATAGTCGTCCGCCCCCGCGTTCAGCCCCGCGATGCGGTCTTCGACCGATCCCATGGCTGTGAGGAACAGCACGGGCGTGGTGTTGCCTGCCCCGCGCACGGTCTTCAGCAGCGTCAGCCCGTCGACGCCCGGCAACATACGGTCCACGATCATCACGTCGTAGGTGCCGGACGCCGCTTCGACCAGCCCGTCGCGCCCGTTATCGAGCAAATCGACAACGTGGCCCTCTTCGCGCAGGCCGCGCGCGATATAGCCGCCGGTGGTCACATCGTCTTCGATCACGAGTATCTTCATAGTGTTTCCATATAGCGCGTCGGCCTTCGTCCTGCACCTGCGTGTGAAATTACAGTTTTGTATAGCGCGGGTGGGTGTCCGCGTAATGCTGGGCGCGCATCTGATGTGTCATCGAAACGAAGAATTCAAAGGAGTTCCAGATGACATCTGTGCTTTCCAAATCCGCCTCTCTCGCGCTTGTTGCTTCCGTTGCCCTGCCCGGGATCGCGCTGGCGGTTCCCCCTGGTGGCTACGGCGATCTGGTCGAAGAAGTCGCCCCCGCCGTCGTCTTCATCGAGGTGACCGCGGCCCAGCCAACCGGTGGCCAGCTTCCACCGAACATGCCCGAGGCCCTGCGCCGCCAGTTCGGTGACCGGCTGCCCGAGGCCCGTCCGCAGCAGGGGCTGGGATCGGGTTTCATCATCTCGCAGGACGGCGAGATCGTGACCAACCATCACGTGGTCGCCGGCGCGCAGACAGTCAGCGTGACCCTGACCGATGGCCGCACCTACGACGCCGAGGTTATCGGGTCGGACCCCGCGACCGATATTGCCGTGCTCAAGATCACCTCGGACGCGAAGCTGCCTTTCGTGACCTTCGGCTCCTCCGAGGAAATGCGCGTGGGCGACGAAGTCGTGGCGGTGGGCAATCCCTTCGGCCTCAGCTCGACCGTGACGTCGGGCATCATCTCGGCCAAATCGCGCAACATCAACGCGGGCCCCTACGACGAGTTCATCCAGACCGATGCCGCGATCAACCGTGGCAATTCGGGCGGGCCGCTGTTCAACAATGAAGGTGAGGTTATCGGCGTGAACAGCGCGATCATTTCGCCCGGCGGCGGCTCTGTCGGCATCGGTTTCGCCGTGCCATCCGATCTGGTGGTCGACGTGGTCGAGGATCTGGGTGACGACGGCAGGGTAACACGCGGCTGGCTGGGTGTTCAGATCCGCCCGATGAGCGAAGAGGTCGCCGAAGTTCTCGGGTATGACAACCCGCGCGGTGCCGTGGTCGAGGCCGTTACCGAGGACAGCCCCGCCGCGAGGGCAGGCTTGAAAACCGGTGACATCATCCTCACCTATGCTGGGAAGGAAGTGCAGGAACTGCGCGACCTGACCCGTGCCGTCGCCCTGACGGAGCCCGATGACAGCGCACAGATCGTGCTGCTGCGCAAAGGACGCGAAGAAACGCTGGACGTGACCATCGGCACGCTGCCCGATCAAGACGCCTGATTGCCCGGAACGATCCCCGGACGATCCACGATAGTCCGGTATCCCCGCCATAGGGGTGCCGGATCGGCCCTTCGGCTTACCTCGAAGGACCGCCGCCCCGCGCGCATCCCCCCGCGCCGGGGCGGCACTTTTCCGGCCCCGGCGGCAGGGTGCCGCAGGGTTTCGGACTGGTACAGGCGGCGTGTGACGCATAGAGGTGCGGCATGACCGCCCTACACATTTCCCCCACTTACACCGCGTTGACGCCTGCGGTTTTTGCGGTGCGTGCGACGCTGCCTGTCGGGCATCGCGCCAGCGCTGCGCCGATCACGCCCGCCTTGGCGGATGTCATTGTACCGGGCGACCCGCACGGCGCGGGCATCGCCACAGGGCCGAAGGCCGCATCATCCAGAAGATACCAGCGTTCACATCGGGGCGCACAAAAACGGATATGACCATGAAAACCATCCTCTCGATCGCCACGGCGGCGCTTCTTTCCGCGACAGCACTTTTGGCGCAGGAATACAGGGCCGGCGATATTTCCGTCGATCACCCGCGCAGTTTTGAAAAACCCGCTTCGGGGGCCGTCGGCGTCGGATATCTGACACTGACCAACACCGGCAGCACCGATGACGCGCTGATCGGGTTGCGCGGCGAAAGCCTGGAGCGCGTCGAGATCCACAAATCCGAAACCGACGACATGGGCGTTGCCCGCATGGCCCGGCAGGAACGGATCGACATCCCCGCAGGAGAAACCGTGATCCTGCAACCCGGAGGCCTGCACATCATGTTCATGGGCCTGTCGGGGCAGGAATGGGCAGAGGGCGACAGGTTCGAGGCCACGCTTGAGTTCGAGCGCGCGGGCCCGCTGGCGGTGGCGTTCAACGTGGAAAAACGCGGATCACAGGGCCACGGCGGGACCGCCCATTCCACCCATGGCGCTATGGGCGGCACCGCGCAGGACTGAGCGTCGCCTTTGGTGCCACCGGCACAATGGCGCGCGCGCATTGCCCGCGTCAGTGGCGCAACGGGCTGCAGCCCACCCGTCCGGAGCAATCCGAATTGTCCTGTTCCCGGCGTGCCCCCGGCCTAGTATCTTCCCCAACGACCAGTAACCCGGATCCCGGCGACCGCCATACGGCCTACGCCGATCCGCGAACCGGAACACCCGCGCAGAGGCGCGACCGCCCTGCCCCGAAAGGATACCGCGATGACATTGATGACCTCTTGGGTGGAAAGCGCGAATGACGCCGCCTGCCCGTTTCCGCTCAATAACCTGCCCTACGGCGTGTTCTCGACCAACAGCCTCGAGCCGCGCTGCGGTGTGGCCATCGGCGACATGATCCTCGATATGGCCGCCGTGGAAGAGGCACGGCTGATCGAACTGGCCGATGACCCCGTGTTCGATGTGCCCTACTGGAACGACGTGATGGAGTTGGGCCCGGAGGCTTGGGAAATCCTGCGCCTGCGCCTGATGGGTCTTTTGCACATCGACTCCACCGAGCAGGCCGCCGTTGCGCCGCATCTGGTCCCGATGGCTGAGGCACGGATGGAAATGCCGCTGGTGGTGGCGGAATATACAGATTTCTACGCGGGCAAACACCACGCGAGCAATGTCGGCACCATGTTTCGCGGTGCCGAAAACGCGCTGCCGCCAAACTGGCTGCACATGCCCATCGGTTACAACGGGCGCGCGTCCTCCGTCGTGGTATCGGGCACCGACATCATCCGGCCCAACGGCCAGACCAAGGCGCCGGATGCCAATGCGCCCGTCTTCGGCCCCAGCAAACGGCTCGATATCGAACTTGAAATGGGGGCGATTGTCGGCAGCGCTTCGGAACTGGGCCATCCGGTGACGGTCGCACAGGCCGACGAGATGATCTTTGGCTACGTTTTGTTGAACGACTGGTCGGCGCGCGACATTCAGGCTTGGGAATACCAGCCGCTCGGGCCTTTTCAGGCCAAGGCATTTGCCACGTCGATCAGCCCGTGGATCGTGACACGGGCGGCGCTGGAGCCGTTCCGCACATCCACGCCCGCCCGCGAGCGCGATCTGCTGCCCTATCTGCAAGAGCCGCGCCCGATGCTTTACGATATCGCGCTGTCGGTCACGTTGCGCCCGGAGGGCGGCGAGGAGACGACCATCTGCGAAACCAACTACAGCGAGATGTATTACTCCTCCGCGCAGCAACTGGCCCATCACGCGAGTTCGGGCTGCGCCATGACACCGGGCGATCTGCTGGGGTCGGGCACCATTTCGGGTGCGGGCAAGCACCAGCGCGGTTGCCTGCTGGAACTGACCTGGGGCGGAGAGGATCCCATCGACATCGGCGGCGGACAGACCCGCAGCTTTATCGAGGACGGCGATACCCTGACCCTGCACGGCGCGGCGAAGGGTGACGGCTATACCGTCGGTTTCGGCACCTGCACCAGCACCATCAAACCGGCGGTCAAATTCCCGTAAAGGGCCGCGCTAAAGATCGATCTCGACCGTGCCGCCCGCTGTGGCGGCGCGGCTCTGGCACAGGATGATCTCCTGCGCGCGCTGCGCTTTGGACAGCACGAAGTCGCGGTGATCCACCTCGCCCGAGATCACACCGCAGCGGCACACCCCGCAAATCCCGTCGGCGCATTTGAGATCGACGTGATAGCCGTTCTCGACCAGCACATCGGCGGCACTGCGGTCCGCTGGCACGGTAAATTCCCTGCCGGAGCGGGCGAGCTTGAGTGTAAAGGGCGCGCTTGGCGTCTCGGCCCTTTCCGGAACCGCGAAATACTCCAGATGCACGGCCTCTTCGGGCAGGTCCGCGGCCTTTGCCGTCTCGACAACGGCCTGCATGAAGGGTTCAGCACCGCAGGTGTAGACATGGGCACCCTTCGGCAGGTCCGACACGATCCGCGAGATATACGCGCGGCTGCCCTCGTCGCTGATGTGCAGCGTGACGCGATCCGCCCATGGCAACTGCGCCAGATCGTCCAGATAGGCCATGCGCGACCGGCTTCGTCCCGAATAGTGCAAAGCAAAACGCCTTCCGCTGGCGTGGAGCTGGTGCGCCATCGCGATCATCGGCGTCACACCGATCCCCCCGCCCATCAGCAACGAGAACGGCGCGTCGTGCAGCGGGAAGTGGTTGATGGGCCGAGAAACGAACACCCTGCGTCCTTCGGCAAAGATGCGGTGCAGCAGTTTCGATCCGCCGCGCCCGTGATCCTCGCGCAGCACGCCGATTTCGTAGCAGGATCTGTCGGCAGGATCGCCCGACATGGAGTATTGCCGCAGGTAATCCGGCGCCACCACGATATCGAGGTGCGCGCCCGCCTCCCACGCTGGCAGATCCCCCCCGTCGGGGCGGCGAAAGCGGAACCTTGTGATTTCGGGCGTCATCCTGACCGCCTGCGCGATCTCAAGTTCCAGAACGGGGCTCTCGCCGGGCACGGTATAGACATGCTGGGGCGCCGCGCCCCGCGCCGCGCGGGCGCGATATTCATCGGCGGTGATCATCGCCTGATAGGCCTCGATCCCGCGCTCGCGGTCCATCGGATGCGGATAGGGCCACGGCGGCGGCGCCAGAGGGGCGGGATAGACGGCCAGCGTCTGGTCGGCGTAGCGCAATTTCAACCCGCGCTGAAGGGACCGCGCATTCACGGGGGCATCAGCGGCGCGGTATCCGCCGTCTTCCTTCACCTCGATGTCCCACCACCATTTCTTGACCGGGTTGATCCCGCCGCGCCCCGCCGCGTCGTCAATCCGCGCCAGCGCGGGCGCAAGCTGCGGCACGTTCATCGCGGCCCAGCGGAACGGGGCCTCCTTGAACACGCCCTCAAGGTTCCAGGGACAGGTTTTCATGCACCGTCCGCACATCGCGCCCCCCGGTGTGCCCAACCGGTATGTCGCGCATTTCTGGCTGTCGGATTTCCAGATCTCGTAGCCGTTGAACATCAGCTTCGGACCGGCGGTGATCGCGCCGGAGGGGCATTCGCGGGCGCATTTGTTGCACGATTCGCAAAACCGCTGGAGCCCGAAATCGATGGGGCGGTCATGCTCCATCGGCAGATCGGTCGTGACCACACCGGACTTCAGCCTCGGCCCCAGAAACGGGTTCAGAATGACCTCGCCGATGCGGCTGACCTCGCCCAGACCGCTGAGCAGCAGCAACGGCGGTTGCAGGACTTCACCGTCGGTGACCGTGTGCGCCTTCGCCCCGTATCCGAGCCGGCGCAGCTGCGCCGCCAGGACGCCGCCGATCAGCGAGAACCGCAGATAGGCACGCATGGACTGCGCGACCGAGATCCAGTCATCGCCCGACGCGCCCTCCATCGTTTCGAACCCCTGATCGATAATGATCGAGATGGCCTGATCGTGGGGCGGGTCGATGGGCGCGCCGCGCGCGTCGTGGCTGTACCATGTCCAGTCGGGGCACCGTGAAACGCCGACCGCATCCGCGCCCAGCCAATAGGCCGTCGCCTTGACCAGATCGGCAGCCTGTCGCGCCGTGAACTCGCGCCGCGTTGGCGCTGCCGCACCGTCCTGCAGAAGCGTGAACGCGCCCAGCGCCCGGCGCTGCGCCATCGCGGGGGCGGATCGCCGGATGTACTGCCCTCCGCGCGCGGTGTCCTGCACCTTCTTGCCCATGTCGCCGAACTGGGCGCGCGCGAACATATCCGCACGCTTTGGCACCCGCGCGACGTTCGGCTCGTCTATGTAGGTTGTCGGCGTATCGACACGTTTCAGCCGCTCGAACGGGTGAGCCCCGTCACGGAAGCGGCGTTTGGCGTAGGGCGTTGCCGTCGATGCGCGCTTGGCCGACCGCAGGCCGGTTTTCCACGCCAGCCCAAAGGCGCGGGCGGGCTGTTGCGCCATCGGGGCCAGCGGCAGGTCGGGTGCCATGGCAAAATCGGTCGTCACCACGGCAAGTCCGAACCGCGTCCCGATGTAGGGGTGTTTCAGCGTCCCATCTTCAAGCGTGACAAGCCCCGCCGCCGCCGCCATCCGACCTGCATCGACATCGCTGCACGACGCGGTATGCGCCCGCGCGCGGTATCCCAGCAAGCGCAGGTATCCCGCCAAGACAACCGCCGTTTCCGAGGCCAGCAGCGCCGCGCGGTGGGCCTGGGCGTCCATGATCCAGTCGCACCCCGCCTCCCCCACCGCCGGAGCGCGGGGGTTTTCGTACATCAGGACCAGCGCGTGGGTATGCGCGTCGATGGTGGTGGGCTCCGCGTCCAGCGCCTCCTTGAGATCGGCCATGATGCTGTCGATCCCCGACGCCAGCGTTTTGGTCTGGCGCGTCTTGAGGTCTTCGGACAGGCGGGCAAGATCGGGGTTGAGGTGAGGCCGCGCCAGCACAGCCGCACCGGGGATTTCACAGATCCCGACCCCGGCGGCGTCACAGAAATATCCGAACGCCTTGAGATGTTGCGCGCGGGTGAGCGGGTCGTCGGGCACTTCGGCCACGGCCCCGTTCACAAGGCCCTCGCGGATCGCATCCATCATCGCCTGATGGTCGCGCATCGCGTTGATGATCGAAGGCCCATCCTCCGCGCGCGCGAAGGTCAGCGCAGGCGAAACCGCGATGGCCTCCAGATCGGGCAGATCCTTCTGCCGCGCCAGCATTTCGCAGGGATAGGGGCCGGCGTGGACGGGCCGTCTGGCATCTGAAAATATGCGGCCCATGGGCGCCTCCATCATGCTGGAAAAAGACTTTGCACCGAAGCGACGCCGGGGGCCAGTGGCCGCGAGGGCCGCAAGCGCGCGCCGCGTCCCAACGAACCGGTTGCCCGGCCCGCACGCGCAATCAATTTTCCTCGGCGTCGATCCGGTTCATTTCGTCCTCTAGCAGGTCGAGCACCCGGATGAAGGTCTTTCGCTCCTCTTCAGACATGACCGACAGCAACCGGTCCTGACGGTCATAGATCAGGGGCCGAACCTTCTGAAACAAGGCACGTCCGCGTTCGCTGAAGTCGATGACCTGCCCGCGCATGTCATCGGTGTTGGGGACCGCTTCCAGCAGACCCCGCTCTGTCATGTCGCGGATTGTCCGGCTCAACTGGCCCTTGTCCAGGCCGGTCTCGCGCACGATCTCTGCCGGTGTCGTCTTGCCCAGCGCATCGAGCATGAACAAAACCCGCCACTGCATGACCGATAGCCGCTGATGATCGCGCAACAACTGCGCGATCTGGGCTGATAACCGCGCCTGTACCCGCGCGATCCTGAAGCCGAACATCGACCTCAAATTAACTCGTTTATGGTGCACCTGGTGTCCTGATTAAAAGAAATGAGTATCGTAAAGCCACAAAACAATATACTTGTGAATAAACGTAAATCCATGAAAAGGGGAACCTTTTCATCAATTCCTTGAAAATTACGCGAAAAGAGTGACCTTTCCGCACACCCCTCGGTTGCAGGACCGCGATTTAACCGAAACAGCCCCCCGGCGGGCTAGAATACACCCATCGCAAGGCCCGCACCCAGCGCGGTGCCGATCTCGCGGCAGCGGTCCAGATCCGCTTCGCCGATGGTCTTGGTCGCGAGAATTTCTTCCGGCGTTTGCGCCTTCGTGCAGACGATGAGCGGCGGCTGGACTTCGCGAAGCCGCCAGCCCTTCGCGATTCGCGCCGTCTGGCGGGCCGCGTTCTCTCCGTCCGATCCGGCGCAGACCAACTGGGCATAGGGGCGGCCCTCGATCCGTCCCAAAACGGGATAATAGCAGCGATCGAAGAACTCCTTCATCGCACCGGACAGCGCCGCAAGGTTTTCCGGCGCGCAAAAGAGATACCCATCCGCCGCCAGCACGTCTTCGGGTGACGTTTCGTCAGCGGTTTGCAGCAGCGTCGAAACCTCGCCCTCGGCGCCTTCTGCCGCCGCCTGCGCCATCTGGCGCGTGCCGTCGGTACGGGAATGATAGACAATCAACAGCCTGGTCATGCAGCAAGGGTGAGGCCCGGTTGCGCATTTGTCAAAGCGATCACGCCTCCTGCAAGCTGGCGACACGGTCGTCCTTTGCTTGGCACACCGAAACCGTCAGGTCGCTGGGGCGGATTGTATGCGGGGCCGCAGCTGTGCAGTATTTCACCCGCAAGGCCCCGCAGGAGAAAGGAACACGCTGCATGATCGCCTATGTCACGGTTGGCGCGGATGACATCGCGCGGGCGAAACGGTTCTACACGGCGTTTTTGCCTGCCCTTGGATATGACCTGAAAGAAGGGGCCGACGGTCTCAGCTTTGCGCTGCCTGTGCCCCAGGGCCAGTTGCCCATGCTGCCGGATTTCTACGTGAAGCCTACGTTCGATGGCCGCCCCTCTTCTGCCGGAAACGGCGTGATGATCGCGTTCCAAGCGCGCAGCCAAAGACAGGTGCGCGAGCTGCATGCCGCGGCGCTTGCGGCGGGAGGCACGGACGAAGGCCAGCCGGGGTTTCGTGCCCCCTACAGCGCGGATTTCTACGTGGGCTACCTGAGGGATCCCCAAGGCAACAAGATCGCCCTGTTCTCGAGCAATCCCGCTGACCCCGGCCGCGACGGCTGAAAAGACCGGCAGGTGCTGGCAGACCAATTCGAACCAGTCTCCACAAGGCCAGTGGCACTGCCCGTTTTGCCGTGCCGATACCGCGCCCCTTCCGAAAGAGCAGCGGCATGGTTGGGCTTGAAATTGTCTATTCTGTAGAGCGCACTCATGAAGAAGATACTTCAAATTGCGCAGCGACAGCCGAAAACCGCATGTACAGCATCACCGCCAGGCGGATTATCTTACGGCTCGTTTTGAAGCAGCGAAATGGATCAGGTTTGGTCATCCATTGATTGCTAAGAAGCCGCCCTGCCCGCCTGAAGCCAGTTTCGTCTGACAGTGCCTAGTTTTCTTCTGTAGCTGAGGACGTCATCGCGCGTCGACTTTCAATTGATGGATAGAAAACTCAAAACGTACTAGACTTCACCAAGAGCAAAGACGGGCGGCCCTGTGTCCGCGCCCCGACGATCCTTTCCAGATAGGCCCTTTCGCATCAATGAGGCTTCCATGACGCACCCTGCTCCGCAATCGGATCTTGGCACACACGAGGTCCATAACCAGCCCGAGAGCCGAGGTGACTGCGATCTCTGGGAGAGCGATCCTGCCTTGCGTTCGATCGCGCCACAGATGGGCGCGCAGCGTGATCCTCTCCAGAGGTATGCGAAAGCCCTTGGAACGGAAGAATTACGCCAGGCCGCACGCGATGCCAATCGGCACACACCTGAGCTTGAGCTGTTCGATCGTCAGGGTCGGCGGCTCGATGAGGTGCGCTATCACCCGGCCTACCACCAGTTTATGGAAGTCTCGGCGGCGGCGGGGTATTCGGCGGTGGCGTGGGAAGGCACGCCGGGCGGGCATGCGACCCATGCAGCGATGGTTTACCTCGCCAGTCAGGTGGAACCGGGGCATTGCTGCCCACTGACGATGACATACGCCGCCGTGCCAGTCATCGCTGCCGCCCAAGGCATCCCTTCGGACTGGCACCGCAAGATCCTGTCTCGGCAGTACGACCGCTCGGTCGGGCCGGTGTCCGGCAAACGCGGCGCAACCATCGGCATGGCCCTTACCGAAAAACAGGGCGGCTCGGATGTGATGGCAAACGCAACGCGCGCCGAGGCCGATGGTGCGGTGTGGCGGCTGACCGGACACAAATGGTTCTGTTCCGCACCGATGTCAGACGGGCTCTTGACACTCGCGCAGGGCCCCGAAGGCCTCACATGTTTCTTCGTGCCACGCTGGCTGGAGGGCACGCGCAATGGCATTCGCATCCAAAGGCTGAAGGACAAGCTGGGAAACCGCTCTAATGCCTCTGCCGAGATCGAATACGACCGTGCCCTTGCCTACCAGATCGGCGAAGGCGGGCGCGGGGTCCGGACGATTATCAAGATGATCCACCACACCCGGCTGGACACCGCCATGGCTCCGGCTGGGCTGATGCGTGCGGCCTTGGTCGAGGCTCATCACTGGGTGGCCCATCGAACCGCCTTCCAGAAAAAGCTTATCGATCAGCCTCTGATGCGCAGCCTCCTCGCCGATCTGACGCTGGACTGGGAAGGGTCTCTCGCCCTCGGGATGCGCGTGGCCCAAGCCTTTGACGGGGACGCCGAGGAAGATCGTGCTTTCGCCCGCACCGGGGTCGCTCTGGCGAAGTTCATAAACAACAAGCTTTGCCCAATGGTCGTCGGCGAGGCGATGGAGATCCTCGGCGGCATGGGGTACATAGAGGACACGCCGTTACCCATGCTCTACCGGGAGGCCCCGCTGAACGGGATCTGGGAGGGATCGGGCAATGTCATTTGCCTAGATGTGTTGCGCACCCTCGCAAAAGACCCGCGCGCGCGTGAGGCCTTGAACATGGAGCTGGACGCCGTCGCGGGGCAGGATCGGCAGTATGACGAGGCGCTTCAATCCTACCGAACACGTTGGCGCGGCCTCCCATCAGAAGAGGAAGCCCGCTGGTTCGTGGAAAGGACCGCGTATCTTTTGACCGCGTCAATCCTGATCCAGCATGCGCCGGAGCCAGTTGCAGCCGCCTTTGTCTCGACACGGCTTTCAGGCGAAAGAGGCCGTGTATCCGGATCGGTAAGCAAACAGGAAACGCGTGAGATATTGTCAAGGCTTGGGTGACCGAGGTCAATCCGGAAGGGTTTGAGCAAAAGTGGCTTGGCTCACGCGAGTTGTGAACACAGGTCCGTCACGATCGCCCTGAGCCGGCGCCCGTTGGATCGGGGACGACATCACGCGCGCGCCGAAGGCTGATTGATATCCGGTGCGGAGGCGATCGTCGCGAAGATCGCCGACAACTTGACGATGCACCTGCCGGACTTCTGCGCTGTAGCGTTTACTCAAACCTTTCAGGCGCGGAACGCACGGACGCTTGATGCGACAACAAACTGAAGACGCGAGGGTTCATCGTGCTTGTCTCGTGATGCGACAGGGGGTACCCAGTACTTGCTACACTGGGGGGAAAGACCATCGATCAGATCGGAAAAGAACGGCAACGGCGTGGCAAGGCCATTTGGCTTGCAGCCATGGCCATAACAGTGCTGGCAGGCATCGCCGTGCCTTATGGGGTGTTGACAGACAGCGCGATGACCATGGCCGTACCCCTGTTCTGGTTTCTTTTCGGTATCGTCGTCATCGTCCTGATCGTCATCGGCGTGGCGCGTTGGAGGGATGACGCATGATCGCGCCTGGCCTTATCTGGGTGGTCATTGCTGTTTTTGCGGCGTTCGGCTTTATCATCGCGGTGCGCGCGGCACGCGCGAATTCCGGGACGGCGAGCGATTACTATATCGGCGGACGCGACATCGGCGGCATGGTAGCCGGGCTTTCTTATGCCGCGACGACCTATTCCGCCTTCATGCTCGTCGTTTTGACAGGCCTCACCTACCGTGGCGGGATCGGCGCGCTTGGCTTTGAGCTGATCTATTTCGCGGGCCTGTCCCTGTTGGTGATCTTCGCACCGCGCTTTTGGCTTGTGGGCAAGCGTTGGGGGTTTATTTCGCCGGCCGAGATGATCGGTGCGCGCTATGGCAGCCGCGGCCTTGCCCGTGCGATGGCCATTGTCAGCATTGTGTTTCTTCTGCCCTATTGCACGACGCAGATGGCCGGAATTGGGCTGCTGCTATCGGGTGTGACGGGCGGAGAAATTAGCCTCTTTCAGGCGGTCGCGACGGGTGCGGCCCTTGCAATGTTCTGGGCCTTGCTCGCGGGTCTGCGCTCCGTAGCCTGGACCGATGCTGCGATGTCCGTTGTGATGTTGGTCTCAGGCCTGCTGGCCGTCGCCTTCGCAGTTGCGGCATTGGGCGGTCCGGCAGAATTCCTTGGCACCCTGCAAGCGGATCATGCCGAGTGGCTCACGGTTCCGGGGCCCGGTCTCTGGAGCCTTCCGACCTTTATCGCGCTGTCGCTTCCGTGGTTCTTCTTCACCCTTTCTAATCCGCAGGTCAGCCAGCGGTTGTTCATCCTGCGGGACTTCCAAGCCATGCGCCGGATGATCCTCTGGGTGCTGGGGTTCGGCTTTGTCTTCACGCTCGTTGCCGTGATCTGGGGGTTGGCCGCGCTGCAACTTGCGCCCGACATCGCTAACACATCGATGGCGACGCCTGCGCTTCTTTCCTCAGGGGTCATTCCAACTTGGGTTGTGCTGCTCTTGATCATTGGCATTCTGTCGGCAGCGATATCAACACTGGACTCCATCGCGTTGACAGTCGGGGCGATGATCGCGCGCGACGTTGTGCCGAGGGTGGAAGCCCAAAACGACGCGCGACAGATACTTTCCGGTCGCCTCGTCATCGTTGCGGTGGTTTTGTTCGCGAGCTATTTCGCGCTGGAAAAGGCCGCCATCGTGGATCAACTGGCAGCGCTTTCTGCGGCAGGGCTGATGGTCTCTGTGCCGCCGATCGTGGGGGCCTTCTTCTGGCGCAGCGGCACCGCGACAGGCGCCATGGCAGCCATCGTCGGCGGCGCGGCCGTGGCTGTTTGGCTAGCGATCTTCCAGGGGGTCAGCGTATTCAACCCAGTGCTGCCTTTCGCTGTCGGGGGAACGAGTGTGCTACTTTTCATCGCGGTCAGCATTTTCACCAAGCCTCGGGCAAATGCGCTGGATTTCCAGAGCGAGATCACCGACCAACTCACCTATCACCGTGCATGGTAATAGGTGCTGCCAGACGGGTTCGAACTCGTCTCTGGTAGGCCAGCAAACGACCGGTTTCCTGACAATCCGCCACCCCGATTTCCTTCAGCACGGCCCCATATGAACGCAGCTTGTCTGTGACGAATACGTGGGGACGGCCAGGCCGCTTCATCAATTTCCTGAGGAATTTCAATGCCACTTTCTTGTCGCGCTTTTTGGTCACGAAGCTTTCAAACACCGCGCCTTAGTGATCATCGGCCCGGCATAGATACTGTCGCTCGCCATTGATCTTCACGAACATCTCATCCAGATGCCAACGCCAGCGGTTCGATCGCAGCCCCTCAATCCGGCGCTTCCGGATCTCCGAGGCAGACATCGGGCCGAAACGGCGCCACCAAAACCGGACCGTTTCATGGCTGATTTCCACACCGCGCTCCTGCAACACATCCTCAACATTTCGTCGAGGCAGCGGGAACCGAATCTACAAAATCACCGCCAGGCGGACGATCTCAGGGCTGGTTTTGAAGCACTGCAGGGGAGCGCCTTTCGTCACTCGTGAAGGCTGCGCAAACGTCCTGCACACCTCAAGCAGGTTCCTCTGACGCCCCCCCGCCGTATCAGGATGTTGTTGCCAGCAGGCTTGCGTTGCCGCCCGCTGCCGTCGTGTCGATGCAAAGATGCCGCTCAAGGACGTAGCGCCACGGTGCGATACTTTCGGTCACAAGCGGCAAGATCGCCCCATCGCGCTCGGACAATGCGATGCGCAGGCTGCGTGTCCAGTCGGACGCCCCCGCGGCCGCCACCACAGAAAACCCCTCCAAATCGACCAGTGTTTCGGGATCGAGCATTCCATCGAGGGCCACGACCGGCGCACCTGCCGCGACCAAAGCATTGGCCATCGAGGCCGCAGCGCCCGGGACGACGATCACCGCACCGCACCCCGCACCGAGGGCCTGAATGGCCTGCGCCACCGCAATTTCTGGTGTCGGACCAAGGCACAGGACCGTCCCGCGCGGGAACATACGCAGGCGATTGCTCTCCCCCGTGGGGCCGGGCAAGGTCTGGGGCGTGGTATCAAAAGCCGCTGTTTCGGCCAGTGCCTTGCGCACCACGCCGGTCCGGCCCGTCAATGCCGCCCTGAGCACCGAGACACGGTCCGCCCGTGCGGCCCAATTGCGGGCATCGATCTTTTCGATCGCCGCGTCGATTGCGCTGCGGGGCATCACTGTGCCGTATGGTTCGACAGCGGGATCCGCTTTGCCAATGCGGCGGAACCGCGTGAGATAGTGCGGCCCCCCCGCCTTCGGTCCTGTGCCGGACAGGCCTTCACCACCAAACGGCTGGCTGCCGACGATCGCACCGATCTGGTTGCGGTTTACATAGGCGTTGCCGACCTGGATCCGCTCCACGATCTGCTCGACCCGGTCGTCGATCCGGGTGTGCAGCCCGAATGTCAGGCCGTAGCCGCGATCGTTGATCTCGTCGACGACCTTGTCGATATCCCGCGCCCGGAAGGTTGCGACATGCAGCACAGGGCCAAAAATCTCGCGCTCCATATCGGCGATGCCATTCACCTTTACCACGGCGGGAGTGGCATAGGTGCCGTGCGCAGGTACGTCGAGTTTCTTCAGCAGCGTGCCGGCTTTTTCATGCTCGGCCACATACTCCATGACCATCTTTTGCGCATCCGCGTCGATCACGGGCGATACGTCGACATCCGTTGACCACGGATCGCCCGTCACCAGCGCATCCATTGCACCGTAGAGCATTTCTGTCAGCCGTTCCTCGGCTTCTTTCTGCACATAGAGGATCCGCAGCGCCGAACAGCGCTGGCCCGCAGACTGGAAGGACGAGATCAGAATGTCGCGCACGGCCTGCTCGGTCAGGGCGGAGGAATCCACCATCATCGCGTTCAGACCGCCGGTTTCGGCGATCAGCACCGCGTCGGCACCGGCGTTCTTGGCCAAGGCCTTGTGGATGATCTGCGCCACCTCGGTGGAGCCTGTAAAGCAGACGCCGGCGATCCGCGGGTCGCTGGTCAGCGGGCCGCCGACCGTCGGGCCATCACCGGGCAGCAATTGCAGGACCGCCTCAGGCAGTCCCGCCTCGCGCATCAATTCGACAGCGCGTTGCGCGATGATCGGGGTCTGTTCGGCCGGTTTGGCGAGGACCACGTTGCCGACAGCCAAGGCCGCCGCGATTTGCCCCGAGAAAATTGCCAATGGGAAATTCCACGGGCTGATGCAGACAAAAATACCCAAAGCACTGCCCGGCTCCTCGTTCTCCAGACGCTCGGCTTCGTTCGCGTAGTAGCGCAAGAAATCGACCGCTTCGCGGACCTCGGCGATCCCGTCCAGCACGGTCTTGCCGGCCTCGCGGGTCGTGATCGAAGTAAGCTCCGCGATGTTCTCTTCGTAGAGGTCCGCGATCTTGCGCAGGATCGCCGCCCGCTCTTCCACCGGGGTCGCCGCCCAGTCCTCGAAGGCCGATTGCGCCGCGGTCAGGGCCGTCTCGACCTCGTCGGGAGTCGCATCGTAGATCTTGCCCACGACACGGTCAGGGTCTGCGGGCGACAGCGCATCGCGCGCCTCTCCCTGCGGTGCAGACAGGCCGGCCACCATCGGGCCACCGACCCATTGTTTGTCAGCGAACTCTTCGCGGGCCGCAAGCAGCGGTAGGATCGATGCAGGTTCGTTCACGCGGAAACCCTTGGAATTCCTGCGCTGGGGCATGAACATATCCCACGGCTGCGCAATCGTCGGGTTACCAACCTGAGCGCCCAAAGCCTTGACCTGATCGACCGGATCCTTGGAGATCGCCTCCGACGGGATGTCCGTATCCACGATCTGGTTCACGAAGGACGAGTTGGCCCCGTTCTCCAGCAGACGCCGGACGAGATACGCGAGCAAATCCCGGTGGGCCCCGACGGGCGCATAGATGCGGCAGCGCGTGCCCTCCGCCTTCATGACGATCTCGTGGAGTGATTCACCCATGCCATGCAAGCGCTGGAATTCGAAGCTGTTCTTGTCATTGCCGGCCATCGCGATCACGGCTGCGCAGGTATGGGCATTGTGCGTTGCGAACTGAGGATAAATCCGGTCGCGGCGGTCCATGAGCATTTGTGCACAGGCCATGTAGCTCAGGTCGGTATTGACCTTGCGGGTAAAGACAGGGAACCGCTCCACGCCCAATTCCTGTGCAATCTTGATCTCGGTGTCCCAATATGCACCTTTGACCAGACGCACCATGATCTTGCGATCATACCTTTCGGCCATGTCATAAAGGGTCTCGATCACGGGGGCGGCCCGGCGGCCGTAGGCTTGGACCACCACGCCGAAGCCCTCCCAGCCTGCAAGCTCGGGATCCGAGAGCAGCGCCTCGATCACATCGAGAGACAGGTCCAGGCGGTCCTGCTCCTCCGCGTCGATGTTGAAACCGATATTGGCTTGGGCCGCTTGCTTGGCCAGTTCCAACGCGCGGGGGACCAATTCACGCATGACTGTTTCTTTGTGCGTATATTCGTAGCGCGGATGCAGCGCGGACAGCTTGACAGAAATCCCCGGGCTCGAACGGACATCACCCTTGGCTGCTTTCTCAATCGACGCAATCGCATCGCTGTAGGCCTTCTGATAGCGCTTGGCATCATCGTCGGTCCGTGCCGCCTCGCCCAGCATGTCGTATGAATACGTGTAGCCCTCGGCCTCTTCGCTGCGCGCGTTCTTCATGCCTTCCGAAATGGTTTGGCCCAGAACGAACTGACGGCCGAGAATACGCATGGATTGCCCCACCGCTTTGCGTACAATCGGTTCGCCCATCCGCTTGACCAACCCGCGCAGGACGCGAGCAGGTCCTTTGGGATCGTCATCGAGAACGCGGCCCGTCAGCATGAGCGCCCAAGTGGATGCATTCACCAAAGACGAGGAAGACTGGCCCAAATGCGCGCCCCAATTCGACGGGGCAATCTTGTCTTCGATCAAGTCATCAATCGTCTCGGCATCTGGAACCCGCAGCAAAGCCTCGGCCAGACACATCAGCCCGACGCCTTCCTCTGTCGACAGACCGTATTCGGCAAGAAATGCCTCCATCATCGACGGCGATGTTTCCTTGCGGACACGGTCCACATAACGTGCACCCGCCTTGGCAACCTTGGCGCGGTCTGCATCGGACAGCTTGATCTGTTCCGACAGCAACGCGACGACCTCTGCTTCTTCGACTTTGTATCTCTCGCGTACAAGCGACCTATACTTATTTTCATTGATTATATCGGAATTCGTATGGCTATTCATTCTGGATTCCCTATCGGCAATGAGTTCACTCGACGCTATTGGTGGTAGCACCCCGGGTCAAGCAGACGGTAAAACGGGATGGTTGCAACCCTCCGTAGACGGCATCGGCACTTGCCAAAAAGAGGCTCTGTCAGACCAATTCGAACCAGTCTCAGTTCACCGCCAGATGTCTGAACCTATGCCGAACAAAGCTGGCGCCACCCGGCGAGGGCGGCGGCGCGGTTCAGCTTGAAATCGTCACGTGTGTAGAGGTGGCGTTCCTGGTTGAAGTGGTTGCAGACAGAAGCATGAACGGCGGCGAATTTTTGCAGACATCGCATCTGCCGGAAGCGGAGCATCGCGCGTTCCCGTCGTCGGAAAGGTAGATGCGAATTCTCCGCCCGGTTGTTCTGCCAACGGCCTGTTTCCTGTCGACTGGTGTTGCCGATGACCTTCATCGCGGCACCATAGGAGCGGAGTTTATCGGTCACGATCATTTCCGGATTGCCGTACCGCTTCATTGATTTCCTGAGGAATTTCAATGCGGCCTTACGATCCCGGCGCTTCGTGACGTAGCTCTCCAGCACCTCGCCTTCGTGGTCGACGGCCTGCCACAAGTAATGCGTCGCGCCGTTGATCCTCACGAAAACCTCGTCGAGATGCCAACGCCAGTTCGAGTAACACCGCAACTTCTGGATACGTTTGCGGCGGATTTCAGCGGCAAACATCGGGCCAAATCTATTCCACCAGAAGCGGATGGTTTCGTGGCTCACATCGATGCCCCGTTCTTGCAACAGATCCTCGACATTTCTAAGTGACAACGGGAACCGAACGTAGAGCATCACTGCCAGGCGGATGATCTCAGGATTGGTTTTAAAGTAGCGAAATGGAGAGCGTTTTGTCATCTGGCCAAACGACAAAACCGCCACACCCGTCTCAAGCCAGCTTCCTCTGACAATGCACACCGCTCGGTTTTAGAACCGTGAATCACGCGCCTACGCGGAAATCATTGGGCCTTGACTCAAGGCAACCCGGCCAGTTCCAAACCTTCAAGCAACCTTTGCCTGTCACTCTCGCGCTGTAGCCACATCCGATCCTCGTGTTTGGTTCGCGTATAGCCCGGAATGATATCCAGCAGTCGAGAAACCGCCTTTCCTGCTTCTTCGAGCTCCCCCAAAAACGCGCAGGAAGCTGCAAGAAACGTGTAAACACCAAACCAGTTGGGTTTGATGAGAACATATCTTTGGCATTCCTGCTTGGTGATCTCGTAGTTTCCGCTAACGAAATTCGCGATAATAATCGCCATTTGACGCTGAGACCGGTCCAGATCGCGTGGGCTTATATGATCGGCCTGCAGGCAGATTTCCAACGCTTCCTCGCTCTTGCCGGTAAATGCGAGGGCTGTTGCCAATGAGCTGTAGGCAGAGGTGAGGCTTGGATCGAGTTTCAGCGCGGCTTGCGCCGACAGGATGGCCTCGGGGAATTCACGACAATAAATATGTACGGCAGCTTTGGCGTCGTAGCCTAGCGGGTTGGTCGGGCCGCAATCGATCGCTTGATGTGCAGAGTCTATAGCTAGTTTAAGCTCTTCTTCCTCGCTATCCCCCCATAGCTGATAAACTGCCGTGATATGACATCGGCTTAGCATCGCCCAGGCAGATGAGTATTCCGCATCCAGATCCAGAACCCGGTGCAGATGCGAAATAGCCTCGCGATTGGCGTTTTCCGTCATTTTCTGCATCAGTTCAACGGACTGAAGATAGTGATCCCACGCTGAAAGGTCACCGACCCGAACTTTTCTGGTGCGCTCTATCTCGGCGCGCGTAATTTCCGGAATGATGGCGGAGGTCAAAGCCGCCGTCATCTGGTCTTGCAGATCGAAAACGTCCTCTATTTCACCATCGAATTTATCTGACCAGACTTCCGTCGCAAGGGTTGTATCCACCAAGCTTGCGTTGACCCGAATTCGTGGTCCAGCCGTCCTAACGCTCCCCTGAATGATATAGCGGGCGTTCAGCGACCGGCCAACTTGCTGGGGATCGATTGCGTTTGGGTCGAACGAGAAGGAAGAATTTCGGGCGACCACCCTGAAGAGTTGCGATTTCGACAAGGATGATTGCAAGTCATCGCAGATCCCGCGCACGAGATATTCCTGCTCTTCGTTGTTGGAGAGGTTCAGAAACCTCAAGACCGCCACCGAAGGTCTCGACGATTGGCGATGTTCACTGGAAACGGGGCGTTCGGGTGGCGCGACTGCCACGCTTTCAGGCAGCCACTGCCAAACCTTCATCGGTGTGTCCAGGTTCTTGAGGTCTACATTGCCCATCGAAACAAGCTTCCTGGTGACCTCGCCATTCAGATAGCCGTAAACCGGCTTGGAAACCAACATGCCGCCGGGCGCGGCCAGGCCTTCCAGGCGGGAAGCAACGATGACACCGTCGCCAAAAATGTCATCGCCGTCGACGATCACGTCGCCGACATGCACGCCAATGCGCAGCAAGACACGATCGTCGTCACGAAGGCCCGCATTCTTCTCTGCGATCTGTTCTTGAATCGCGAAACCAGACGAAACGGCGCTGGAAACGCTGCCAAATTCCATAAGAAAACCGTCGCCCATCGATTTGACAAGCCGCCCATTGTTTTCCTCGATGCAGCGCACAATCCCTGAGGCCAATTCCTTGATGCGGGCATGTGTGGCGACTTCATCGCGCTGCATGAGGCGCGCGTACCCCACGACGTCCGCGCACATGACGGCAACGAGTTTTCGGGACCTGTCAGGCTTTCTTTTCACAGGGCTAGATACACGCACGACAACTCACCGCGTCGTGCAGAATTCGATGGCGTCTTCCAAGCGGTCATCGCCCCAGAACAACTCCTCGCCCACGACAAATGTCGGAGCCCCGAAGATGCCGAGCCGCCTCGCCTCGTCGGTTTCCGCATCGAGCCTCGCCACTGTTTCGGGGTCTTTCGCGATTTCCATGACCGATGCAGCATCTTGGCCGATGTCATCAAGGCACTCGACCAGATCGCTTTCCTCCATCCCGCTGTGCTCGGTCTCGAACCATTTGCGGTAGTAAGATTGGATGAAATCCACACCCCATCCATGGTCCAGACCGATACGCGCTATTCGATTGCCGAGATGAGCCTGCATATTGGGATAGGGCGCTGGCAGGTTCGGCTCCAGTCCCAGTTTCGATGACTTTCGTGCCAAGTCGTGCCACATATACGCGGTCTTTGGAGAGCCTTCCTTGAACGGAAGTCCGCTCAGTTCTTCGAGTATCGACTTGAGCTGAAACGGGCGCCAACGCATGCCCAAATCGTTTCTCGAGCAAACCTCGGAGCAGCGCATGACACTCAGATATGTATAGGTGCTGCCAAGGGAAAACCAAAAATCAATGCACCTAGTCATGTGTCCGCGCAGCCTCCTTACGTTATCTATCGTAAGGCAGAAGCCGGATTAAATCCAACTAAAAGCAGGGTGGGAGGAGGTGGGCTTCGAACCGAAGGTTCCTTAGGTTTTTTCCCAGCATCAACTCCGCATCCTCGGTTTGTTGATCTGTTCGCGCCGACACCGTACCCGCATCGGATCATCATGCGGCAGGGTGCGCCAGAAGCCATTACCCTTGGACCAATTCAGAAATTGGCTGAAGCTGTCGACCTGATCATCGTGTCGGCTGCGGGGAAAGCCCTGTAACTCGCGTTTAAATTCAGGGAGCCAGGGTGCCTCGCGCGGGAGGAGGACATTGCCAGCCTGCACCGGGGCACAGGCCGAGTTGAAACGGATTTCCTTGTTCTTTTCGGGGCGAACAAGGATGAACCGTGACTGGTCGGTCTGGCGGCATTCCTGTAGCAGGGGTCTGCCAGTTGCCGCATCCTCGATCAGGACCCGATCGGCTTTCCAAAGGTCACCGAGTGCGATTGCCTTGTGCTTGAGATCTGGAAAATCCAATCGACCACGGTATACATCCAAGAGATGCCACCTGTTCCCTTTGACCCCCCAGGTCGTGCACACGGAATAATCCGACCGAGGGTCTGCCGACATGCCGGTGTCCCAACTTTGGATGATCATCTGGTAGCCGTCGCGCTGTGCGACAGCCTCGTAGGTACCGAACCATTCCCACCTCAAGGGCGAGCCGTCAGGCGCGATCGGATTCTGCTGATATTGGCAGTTGAAAGTAGCCGCCCCCATTTCGCGGCGCGTGCGTTCAAGGTCCTCAAGCCCCATGCGTTGGGGGAACAGCGCTTCACTGACATTGCGTCGATGGACCCTGCCCTGCCCCAGTGCCACCACTTCGGATTTTTCGGCAATGGCTGGCAGCTCGAGATGCCGATATCCCCCTTTCCCCAGCAGATAGCCGGGCGGATCCATTTCGTGCAGGCGCTGCGCGATCATCACCACCCGGCCCTCCGAAGGGTTGTCAAACCGCGACAGCAAAGAACCGTCGATATAGTTCTGCGCCCTTTCAAGTTCGACCTCAGACGTGGCATCCCCGGCCTTCATCAGATCGTCGATGATGATGTAGTCCGCGCCATGCCCGGTCACTGCACCGCCGATGGAGACGGATTTGCGTCCCCCACCGCTAGATGTCTTGAGCTCATCCATAGTGTTGCCGCGCTGAGCCAACCGAGTTCCGGGGAAGAGGCGGTGGTACCAGGCCGCATTCATGATCCGGAGGCAATCTCCGGAATGTTTCTTGGCAAGATCGAGTCCGTAACTTGCAACAACGATCTTGGAATTTGGGTGATGCCCCAGCACGAAGGCCGCAAAGGCCACCGCCACCGTGATCGACTTGAGGTGTCGTGGCGGCACGTTAATGATTAACCGCTTGTTCTCACCTGCCCGAACTTTGTCCAACTCATGGCACATGGCTTCCACATGCCAGGTAGGCACGAACTGGGATGTCGCTCCGGGATGCAGCTCATCAAAGCAGCGCCAAACGAAGGCGTAAAAACTGGTGCGATATAGCGCATCAGTGATCATGCGGGCTTCAACAGGATCAATCTGTTTCATGGCCCTGCCCCCCCATCATCCCCGGACCCACCCGATTCTTTTCGGATCTGGGCCGTGAAGTGCGCCAAAACCGCTTCGTCCGTTTTGTCCAGCGTAGTACCCATTGGCTGATCCATTTTAGTGCTGTCAGCTGATCCAACAAAAGAGCTGTCAATCGTCACGAGCATCCTCAAAGCTGCCATGTCGCCTTTAAGAGCAAGTTCCACCAAGCGCTTTGCGCCCGCCTCCGCCTTGGATATGTAGACGGAATGGTCGCCCTCCCGAACCATGATCTTCGCTTCCAATTCACGGTTGAGGCTAGCAATAAGTCCCTTGGCCCCTTTTGGTCGCCCTTTCGGATTGCCAGATTTTCCTTTTTGGAACCGGCTGGCTGTCGGCGGCTTGCCGTAACCCACTTCGTACTCGGGTTCATCCTTCTTAGACATCCTTGAGCTCCTTTTCAGTCAGGGCCGCGATAGCGTCATTACGCGCATTAAATGTCTCGCCAGATCCGCTCAGTGCGGCCTCCTGCCCAGTCACTTCCTGCCAACGACGTATCGCGACATCGACATACAAAGGATCCAGCTCAATGAGCCGCGCCCTGCGGCCTGCCTTCTCAGCCGCCAGAAGCGTCGCCCCCGATCCACCAAAGGCGTCGAGCACGATGCTGCCGCGCTGGCTGACATCAAGAATGGCATCGGCCACCAGTGCGGTTGGCTTGACCGTCGGGTGATCAACCAGATCAGCATCACGCCCAGCACCGAAGCTATTCACCCCCGCGTAATCCCAGACATTGGTGCGGTTGCGGCCATGCTTGCCGAGTTCTACATTGTTGACGTGGCGCGCACCGGGCTTCTTAAAGACGCAGACCAACTCGTGCTTGGATCGGTAGAGGCTACCCATCCCGCCATTGGTCTTGTTCCAGACGCACAGGTTGATCAGATCCAACCCGCAGGCCCTGCCTTCGCCGATCAGCTCTTCGACGTGACGCCAGTCCATGCAGATCATCGCAACGCCGCCTGCACACAGATTGTCGACCAGTCGCGTGATACTGGACTTGAGAAAGCTACGGAACTCAGATTTGGACATTTCTCCGGAGGCCATTGCAAACTCGCGGTGAGCACTGCCATTGCCGCTGCGCACATGGCCCTGCACCGCCACATTATAGGGCGGATCGGTAAAAATCATCGCGGCCACTTCACCCTGCAAAACGGCCCTATGGCTCGCCTCTGCAAGCGCATCACCACAGTAGAGGCGGTGATCACCGAGGATCCAAAGATCGCCAGGTTGCGTCACGGCTGACTTATCCGGATCCGGGTCCTCGACTGTCTCAGTCGGTGCCGCCTCCGCCTCGGAGTTGCCGCCGATGATGATGTCGATCTGAGGTAGATTGAACCCAGTTACGTCGAGGTCAAAATCCAGTTCACCTGCGAGGTCCAGTTCGGCAAGATCGGCAAATTCTATCTGCAACGCCGTCTCGTTCCAGTCAGACAGTTCTGCCAAGCGGTTGTCAGCAATCCGCAACGCGCGGGCCTGTGCCGCGCTCAAATGATCTGCCAGTACAGTAGGCACGATGGGCAGACCAATCATCTTTGCCGCTTCATAGCGACCATGGCCCGCAATAATCACTCCTGATCTGTCGATCAGAATTGGTACGACAAAGCCAAAGGTCTCGACCGAGGTCGCCAGCCTTTTGATACTCGCAGGATTGTGGATTCGGTTATTCTGCTTGTAGGGCTTCAGATCGCAAAGCGGTGTCTGGGTGACTGTGTCGGCCATCCAGATCAGTGGAGCAGGTGCCGGAACATCCTGTTTCGTTTTAGTGTTGGTGTGAGCCATGTTGGCTTCCTCTCAAATGCGTCGGC
Organism: Sulfitobacter sp. HNIBRBA3233; assembly: GCF_040149665.1. NCBI lineage: Bacteria > Pseudomonadati > Pseudomonadota > Alphaproteobacteria > Rhodobacterales > Roseobacteraceae > Sulfitobacter > Sulfitobacter marinivivus. The sequence continues at coordinate 1,795,869 of NZ_JBEFLP010000001.1, forward strand.
GCGCGACACGGTTTCAAAAGGATCAGGTCGGGATTTTTGGAGAGAGCATAGATAGCAACTCCCCGGACCGAGTGATCCGAGTTGTTGCCCTTTGGAATGCTCGATTTCGACCAAGATCAGATCGGATCTGGGTCTACAGCAAGCCTGGATCGGGTCCAGACGTACAGCGTGCTGCCACCAGGGCGGTAGTCGTGATGTTCCGATATGGAACGCCCTTAAGCTAGCCAACTTTCTCCTGACCGACAAGGCCTAAAACGACCTAAGCCATTGCTGACGAACAATCAATTACCTCCCACCAGCAATGCGCGCCGACGGCCGCGGGTCAAAATCCTGCTAGAATACCATCACGACGCGAGCCTCTCGCCATCCGTCCCGGCCTTCCGGCACAAAGGACTGGACTGCTCCGGTAAAGCACGCATCAATGGCCCCACGCCCGACCCTGTTTCGGGCGCTCCTCAGTACAGGGTCTGCACCCCGCAGCCCCGCGCAGAGGAGCAAGTGAATGTCAAAACCCAAGCAAACCAAGACCGCAAAAGTAACGGCCATGTTGCAGCGCCCGTCGGGCGCCACGCTGGAGGCGATCTGCAAAGCCACCGGCTGGCAGCCCCATTCGGCACGAGCAGCCTTGAGCGGGCTGCGCAAGGCCAACCATCAGATTGAACGCATCGCAAAGGAGGGAAGCGCCGCCTCCGTTTACCGGATTGTTTCCAGCACCGAGGCCCCGTCATGACGGTGACCGACATCGAGACCATGGACCGGGCCACATTGATCGACACCTGGTCTGCCTTATTGCGTACACCGGTGCCCAAAGGGCTGAGCAAAGCCTTGATGCGCCGGTTCCTAGCCATTGAGATGCAGACCCGCCGATACGGCGGCTTGACCAAGCAGGTGCGCAAAGCCTTGCGGCAGCCAAAGGACAATACACCACGCCCGAGGTCACCCGCCTTGAAGCCCGGCGGCCGGATACTGCGCGAGTGGAATGGGGTCACCCATGTGGTTGAGATCGGCGAAGATGGGTTCATATGGAAAGGCACCCGATACCGGTCGCTTTCTGCCATTGCCCGCGAGATCACCGGCGCGCACTGGTCGGGCCCGCGGTTCTTTGGGCTGAATGGGGCATCCAAATCATGAGTGCTGCCAGAATCCGCTGCGCCATCTATACGCGCAAGTCTACGGACGAGGGGTTGGATCAGGAGTCCAACTCACTGGATGCGCAACATGAGGCCTGTGCCGCCTATATCGCGAGCCAGAAGCACGAGGGCTGGAAGAGGCTGCCCGCACGATATGATGACGGTGGGATCTCCGGCGGCACGCTGGAGCGCCCTGCCCTGCAGCAACTCATGACGGATATCGATGCCGGGCGCGTTGACATGGTGGTAGTTTACAAGATCGACCGACTGACACGATCTCTCGCCGATTTTGCAAAGCTGGTGGAAAAGCTGGAGGCCGCAAACTGTTCGTTCGTTTCGGTCGCGCAAGCGTTCAACACGTCCTCTTCCATGGGGCGGCTGACGCTGAATGTCCTGTTGTCTTTCGCTCAATTCGAACGCGAGGTCACCGCCGAACGTAGCCGCGACAAGATCGCCGCGTCCAAGAAGAAAGGTCTCTGGATGGGAGGGATCCCGCCCCTTGGATATGATCCACATCCGGACAAGACACGCCGGGAGTTGGTGGTGAATGAGGTTTAGGCCGAAGTCGTTCGGCAGATATTCCAACTCTATGAGAGCCATCGCTGTCTGAGCGTGGTGGTGAGTGAGACAGACAGGCTGAGACTACAATCCAAGCGACACGTCTTTTCAACGGGGCGGACTCAAGGTGGCAATGCGTTCAGCCTTGGTCAGATTTATCATATGCTCACCAACCCTGTTTATCTCGGGACGATCCGTCACAAGGATCAGACTTTTGAAGGGCTGCACCCCGCGATCATCGACCAAGCCATCTGGGATCGGGTACACCAGCATCTCAAGTCCGCCAGCGCGCGCCGGCGCGGCGCAGCTGCAGGGCAAGCAACTGGATCGGACGCACCGCTCAAATGCAAGGTGCGGGATGAGACCGGCGATATTCTGACGCCCACTCACACAGTACGGCGCGGCAAGCGGCTACCCTATTATGTCTCCAACCGGCTGATCTCGGGTGGCACTGATCCAACTGGCTGGCGACTCCCTGCGCAAGCCTTCGAGGATGCAGTCGTGCGCGCTATCTCCGATCACCTGCAAGATCATGCAGACCGACATGCCGTTCTCGGCACATGCGACGCTACAAGGTCAGAGATCGCATCAAACGCAGTTGGTGACCTGGCCAAAACGATCAGAACTGAGACTGCCCAACCGGCGTGTTCACTTATCTCAAACATTGTGATCGGACATGGTCGATTGCAAATCGCGGTTGATCAAACCGCGCTGGCTGCAGCCGTCGAACTCAAAACGGATGACCTGCACGCCTCTCTTTACGCCATCGATGTTCCGTTCACATGCCGACGGCGCGGGGTTGAGACCAGAATCATCGCCGGAGATCGCGCCGCGGCAACGGACGAGACATTGCTCCGCGCCTTGCGCAACGCGCACGATTGGGCCGAATGCCTCAAATCTGGGGAGCCTCTCAAAACACTCGCCCAGCGCGTTGGACACTCTGAACGCTACATCAGACGTGTGACGTCCCTGGTCTCTCTTTCACCCAAAATCCAGAGCGCGATCCTGGATGGAACACAGCCGCTTGAGATGACCCTTGAAACACTGGTGCGCGCAGACATTCCGCTCGACTGGTCACACCAAGAGCAGCGCTTTGGATTTGGCAAATAGCCACTTCCCTGTTTGCGAATAACCGTTCCCTGATACACACCTGAACATTCCCTGTTCCGTCTAAAAATTTCCCTGTTATCTTCCTTAGGGAAATCCCATCTAAACCTCTGACTTTGCTTCTGTAATACACCTCCACTCCCAGTGATTTTGGGTCAAATGCGCAAATTTCCCTGTAAATTGGTTATTATCAGGGAAATACCCAGAAAACCGGACCGGCGTTTTGAGCACAGTGAGACGACTGGCATTCAACCTGCCAATGGGCCCACCACGGGGCGTCTCTGTTGGTGTGGGGGTTTCGCAAATAGCGGGAATTGCGCAAAAATTCTGCGCTGTTCGGTCATCGAAAATGGAGACAAGGGTGGGTGGCGGACCGAGGAGGATTCGAACCCCCGACCCCTTGATTCGTAGTCAAGTACTCTATCCAGCTGAGCTATCGGTCCACTGGCGGCGGGTTTAGTCCGCCCGCGCGGGGTATGCAAGCCCTTCTCTCCGCGAATTTCACCTTTGTCGAAAAAACCTCAGCCCGATCTGTCGCCCTTGGGGAATCGCAGACGGAATTCGGTCCCCTCGGGGCCGGTTCTCGCCAGCCGGATGGTTCCGCCGTGGCCGCGGATCAGCTCTGCCGAGATGGCGAGGCCAAGCCCACTTCCGCCCTTGCTCATGGAGCCCTGAAACGGCTCGAACAGATGCGCCTGCGCTTTTCCCGGAATGCCGGGGCCGGTGTCTGTCAGGGTAATCAGCCATGCGTCGCTGACCTCCTCGGCCTGTACCACGATGTCGCCGGGGTTGCCCGTTGCGGCGATAGACTGGCGGGCGTTGCGGACAAGATTGCTCAGCACGCGGTGCAACTGCTCGGGATCGGCAGGCAGATGTAAATGCTGCGGCACATCGGCCCGCAGGGTGATCGGCGCCTCCCCGACGGCCAGACGCTCTCCGTCCAGCACATCCTCGACCAGCGGCGCGAGGTGCACACGGGACATGGTCGGGGTCGGCTCTTCGGCCTTGCCGAAGGCAAGTGTCGATTCGCACAGATGAACCGCGCGGGTGATAGAGCCGACAAGCTTGGGCGCCATACGCCCCACGACAGGGTCCTCGGATGCCTCGATGCGGTCCGTAAACAGCTGCGCCGAAGTGAGGATATTGCGCAGATCATGGCTGATCTTGCTGACGGCAGCACCCAGTTGGGCCAGCCGCTCTTTCTGGCGCAGCGCCGCTGTCAGTTCGGTCTGGAGCGACTTCAGCGCCTCTTCGGCCTCGCGCAACTCGCGTATCCCCGCCGAGGGCGCGATGATGCGGCGCGCGTCTTCGGGCGCGTCCGCATAGCGCTGCATGTGGGCCACCACGCGCTTGATCGGGCGGACCAGCAGGATGCGCAGGGCCACAAACAGCAAGAGCGCCGTAATCACTGAAATCACCGCCGACAGGGCCAGGATGCGCAGGCCGTAGTCGATCATGGCGTTCCGCATGGGCGCGGTTTCCATTGTCACCTCGATCAGCAGACCCGCGTCGCGCACCGGCGCCCCGATCACACGGATCACCTCGTTCTGGCTGCGCAGCAGACGGCGCATCGCGTCACGGATCAGGGTCAGCGCGTCGTTCTCGCGCAGGTCTATGGTGCCGGCAATCTGCCGCGGCATGGGCGAGGCCAGAACCAGCTGGCGCACGGCATCGCGCCGCAACACCACGTTGAACACCTCGGCGTTGCGCAAAAGCTCCGCTTCGAGATCGGCGTCGATCATGTCGTCGGCCAGCAGGGTCAGCGACGCGATCTGCGCGCGCTCCAGCCGGTTGAGCATATAGTCTTCGCGAAACCGGGCGATCGACGGGACAAAGATCAGCACTTCGGCGATCATCACGAAGATCGTCGTCAGGACAAGCAATCGTCCGGAGAGCGAATTCACCATCGTCCGGGCCCGCCCCTATACGGGATGGCGGGAGGGATGTCGCGGCACGCGCATGCCTTCCGCCATCATGGAATAAATCTCTGCACGAATCGCACCACCCGTTTGACCGTATCGCTCTCGAACAGGCGCGGACTGAAATAGGCCCCCGCGGCGCGTTTGTTCACTTCACCTATCGTCGGATACGGGGCAACCATATTGGCGATCTGGCTCATCTTCATCTTGTTGGCCAGCGCAAGCGCCCACAGGTTGATCAACTCCCCCGCCTGATAGCCGACGATCGACGCGCCCACCGGGCGCCCCCGGACAACCATGACCTTGATCATCCCCTTCGTCCGCCGCTCCGCGATGGCGCGGTCGTTGTGCGCGTAGGCGAAGCGCACGACCTCGAGCTTGCTGCCGTGCGATTTGCGGGCCTGCTCTTCGGTCAGGCCGACCTGCGCCAACTCGGGGTCGGTATAGGTTGCCCAGGGAATATGCGCGGTTTTCGCTTTCGAGGGCAGCCCGAACAGCAGCGAACGGATGACCACCCCCCCGTGGTAGCCTGCCACATGGGTAAACTGCATCCCGCCCGCGACATCCCCGATGGCATAGACCCTGCGGTTCGTGGTGCGCAGGCTCTCGTCCACGTCGATCCCGTTCTGCGCTGGCCTGATCCCGCCCAGATGCAGGTCCAGACCGTCGGTGTTGGCCTTGCGCCCGACAGCGATCAGCAGATGCGTGCCCTTGAAGATCCGCCCGTCCTCTGCCTCGACCTCGATCGCGCCGGCGGTGCCGCGCACCTGCGCCGCCTGCGCCCCTTCTGCGATCTCCACCCCTTCGTCGCGCAGGGTGTCCAGCACCACGGCGGCAAGCTCCGGATCGTCCTTTGCCAGCGCCTTGTCGCCTTCGATCACCGTCACCTTGCAGCCCAGCCGGATATGCGCCTGCGCCATCTCCATGCCGATGGGTCCACCGCCGACGATCAACAGATGACCGGGCTTTTCGCGCAGATCGAACAGCGTCTCGTTCGTCTCGTAGGGCACCTCCTCCAAACCGGGGATCGGCGGCACGAGGGGCGACGAACCCGTCGCGATCACGATGCGCCGCGCCGCGATGATCGTGTCCCCCGCCTGCACCTCGTCATGGCTGATGAAACGTCCGTATTCGCGGATGACCCGCACACCCAGCCCCTCGAACCGCTCCTGGCTGTCGACGGGCGCAATCTGCGCGATCACCTCGGCCACGTGGTCCTTGGCGGCGGCGTAATCCACCTTTCCCGGGGCATCGGCCACGCCGAAAGCAGAGGTGTTGCGCTGCCCGTAGGCGGCTTTCGCACTGGCGATCAACGCCTTGGACGGGATACAGCCGTAGTTCAGGCAGTCCCCCCCCATCTTGTGACCCTCCAGAAGGGTCACATCCGCGCCCATCTGCGCGGCGCCTGCCGCCACGGACAGCCCGCCCGACCCGGCCCCGAGTATCAGGATATCGGTCTTGATCCGTTTCATTTCAGTAGATCCTTCCTGCCTGTAACCGCCTTGATCCCTACCGGCAGGATCGACAGAGCACAAAGCCCGAGGATCGGCAGCAGGATATGCGGCTCGAATATGATGCCCAGATCGGGCGTGCCGCCGCGTGCGAATACCGCCCCCAGCCCCGCACCCACGGAGGTATAGACAATCGCGCCGGGAATGATGCCCAGAAATGTCGATACCGCAAACCTGTAGAGAGGGACGTCAAGAAATGCCGGGATCAGGTTTGCCACGAAGAACGGCACCGCCGGCACCAGCCGGATCGCGAAAAGCATCGACCATTGGTTTTCGTCGATCCCGCGCTTGATCTTCGCGACAACGCCGTCCGAAGCGTCGATCCGCGCCTTCAGCATCTCTCCCAATCCCAGACGCGCGGCCAGAAAGATCGCGATCGCGCCCAGCGTCGCACCGGCCACATTGAAGACGGTGCCGATGCCCGTGCCGAACAGGAAGCCGCCGGTCAGCGTGGCAATCGTGGCACCGGGCAGCGAAAAGCCCACGATCACCACATAGGCCAGCACGAAGACGGCGGCTGTCAGCAGGTAATTGCTGTCGCGAAAGGCGATCAGCGCCTCGCGGTTGTCGCGCAACGTCTCGAAGCTGAGGTAGTCACGCAGGAAAAACAGCCCCGCCAGCGACACAACCGCGACCAGCGCAAGCGGGCCGAAGCGGGCGATCGTGCTTTTCTCGCTGTCTGTGGTCTGGTTCATCTCGGTCATTTCTGGACGCTCCTGCGCGACATGTCGGTTGCGTCCGACATGACCGCACAAGATCGCGCGCGACAGGGGCTCTCACGCGTGATTGATCGGCTGTGTCGATATCTAGCGCATTTGGCCCGAATTTCTCATCGATTGAAACATATCGGGCGGTTGCTGACACAGTTTTATTGCTTCCGGGGCGGATTTCCGGCGTGCGGGGTTTGACTTGGTCCGCCATCCTCTTTAGGGGACAGGTCTGAATTGACGCGAGGCAGCGATTCCGCCGCCCGCACCCCTGCTTTTGATGGAGACGGAGCGATGAAACGCACCTACCAACCTTCGAACCTCGTCCGCAAGCGCCGCCACGGGTTCCGTGCCCGTATGGCGACCAAAGCCGGCCGCAAGATTCTGAACGCGCGCCGCGCCCGTGGCCGGAAATCGCTCAGCGCGTAAATCACGCGTTGCGATCTGATCGCATGGCACCGTCGCACCCTCTCTCGCCCGGCCTTTCGCCGGAAGAGACGCAGGATGCGGCGGTTTCGTCGTGCGTGCCGCCTTCCACGCTGACGAAACGCCGTGATTTCCAACGGGCCAGCCGCGCACGTCGCGTCGCCATGCCCGGCTTCATTCTGCAGGCACGTCAGCGGAGTGCGGGCGAAACCGACACGGACGGTCTGCGCGTCGGTTACACCTGCTCCAAGAAAGTCGGCAACGCCGTCGCACGCAACCGCGCAAAGCGCCGCCTGCGCGAAGCTGTGCGCCTGACGCTGCCGCCCCTCGCCCGCCCCGACCATGACTATGTGTTGATCGGTCGCCGCGATGCGACTGCGCACCAGCCCTTCGCCGCGCTGTGCAAGGACATTGCCCGCGCATTGGCCATACTGCACGCGGACACCAAGGCGTGACGCCGCTCGCGCGGGTGCTGTCCCTGCCGGTGATGTTCTACCGCCTCGTTTTCAGCCCCTGGGTGGGATTCAACTGCCGCTACCAGCCGACATGCTCGGCCTACGCGCTGGAGGCACTGCAAAAGCATGGCGGGTTGCGCGGCAGCTATCTGGCCGCCCGCCGCATCGGTCGCTGCCATCCGTGGGGCGGCGACGGCTATGATCCGGTTCCCGAGCCACCGTCAGACCCCTGACCGGACCTAGGATTTTTCGAAGGTTATGATGACCTCGCCGATATCGACGCCGTATTTTTTCATGTAGGCGCGATTGAGGACAGTGCCGCCGCCCATGTCCCACATCCAGTCGTTGAATGCGACGCGCAGGGTGCCGTCGGGAACGGGCAGGTCGATCCTGTAGGTCCAGTTGAAAGTATCGCCGCGCTCCTGTCCGGTCGCAACACCCAGCACGCCGTCGGCAGTGCCTTCCCACGTCTGGTCCGCGGTTATCGGGCCGGTCTTACGCAGGGTCCAAATGCGCTGCTCGGTCGATCCGTCCTCATAGACGAAATCCTCGACCAGCTTCAGGGTCTCACCGTCCCACGTGCCGGTCACATCCACGTCGAACCTGCGCCGCACGGTCCCGAACACGTCCTGAAACTGGCCCTTGGCCACGGTATGGCCCTGAAAGTACCGTTCGAGATCGAAATTCCGTTGCGACAGTTTCTCGTCGTCCAGCGCGGGCTTGCCCGTGCAGGCCCCCAACACCAACAACGCCGCAGCAATTATCATGTAACGCATCACACGCTCCTCCGGGCTTCACCGGACAAACTAACGTGATATAGGGAAATTCAACTGCCCGCCGAGGAGTTCCGCAATGCTCGACCAACCCGAAGAAATCCACGCGCTCTTTCAGGGTGCCCCGCAGACGACCGAGTTCCGCAAGCTGCGCAAGCGTATCGTGCGCTACACCCGCGAGGCGATCGAACAATACGGGATGATCGAAGAGGGCGGCAAATGGCTGGTCTGCCTGTCCGGCGGCAAGGACAGCTATACCCTTCTGGCCGTGCTGCACGAGCTGCAGTGGCGCGGGCTGTTGCCGGTGGAAATTCTTGCCTGCAACCTCGATCAGGGCCAGCCGGGATTTCCCGCCACCGTCCTGCCGGAGTTTCTGGAGCGGATGGGCGTGCCGCACCGGATCGAATATCAGGACACCTATTCCATCGTCATGGACAAGATACCGGCCGGGCGGACCTTCTGCGCGTTGTGCTCGCGGCTGCGGCGCGGCAACCTCTACCGGATCGCGCGCGAGGAAGGCTGCACCGCGGTGGTTCTGGGCCATCACCGCGACGATATTCTGGAAACCTTCTTCATGAACCTCTTTCACGGCGGCAGGCTGGCGACCATGCCGCCGAAATTGCTGAACGAAGAGGGCGATCTGTTCGTCTATCGCCCTCTGGCCCATGTCGCGGAAGCGGATTGCGAAAGATTCGCCTCGGCGATGAAATATCCGATCATCCCCTGCGATCTGTGCGGATCGCAGGACGGCCTGCAACGCCAGCAGGTCAAAGCGATTCTGGATGGCTGGGAAACGAATAGCCCCGGCAGACGGCAAGTGATGTTCCGCGCGCTGATGAACGCCCGTCCGTCGCATCTGCTCGACCCCAAAATATTTGATTTCGCTGGCCTTTCCCGGGATCTCGAAAAATAGAAACAATTTTTTCGAGATATTTTCGATACGTTAACCTCCGCTTGTTTTCGTACCCGCTAGAGTAGTGGGGTGGGCGCATGTCTGGCCATGACGCCCCCGAACCGGAGGGTCCTGTGCTGGAACAGCAAAACAAATCCGCCTACCAGATGGTGCGCAAACGCCTGTTCCGTGCGTTGACCGGACCGCCCGCCTTGGCATTCGTGCCCGCCTTCTCGCTCGCCGCGTTCTGGTTCGGCGGCGAAGGCGCGCTGCTGGTTGTCGCGGCGATCTTGCCCGTGCTCTACCTCGTGGCGGGCGGGACGGTGGCAACATCCGCGCGGCGCGATGTGTCGGACAAACCGATGTCTGCCCGCGCCTTTGACGAACGGGTGGCGCAGGTCGCCGAAACCTCCCGCCAGCACCAGCTGGAGGCCTGCATACACCTCGTCTTTGTCGAAGAGCTTGAGGATCTGCGCGGTCACCACGGGGCCGCCGCTGCAGAACATGTGATACACCAGACAGGGATGCGCCTGCGCAGCATGTTGCGCGACGAGGACGCATTGGCCGATCTCGGTCAGGGGTGTTTCGGCGTCTGCGTGGGGCCTTCGCGGCAGCTGTCGCTGGAGCATTGCATTCAGGTCGCCGCGCGTCTTCAAACGGTTGCCGAGGACGCGATCGCGGTCGACGGCACCGCGATCTATATCAACGCGACGGTTGGATTCTGCCAGCTGTCGCGGTCCACTGCCGGAGCAGGCGCAGAATGGCTGGAGGCCGCGCGCACAGCGCTCAGCCATGCGCAGGCACGCGGCCCCTCTTCGATACGCGCCTATTCGGACCAGATGAACAAGGTGATCCGCCCCCGCCGCACCCTGCGCGAAGAGGTCGAGGATGCGCTCGAAAGCGGAGAGATCGCACCGTGGTTCCAGCCGCAACTCTCAACCGACACAGGCATGGTCAGCGGGTTCGAGGCGCTTGCCCGGTGGGTCCACCCCGTGAGGGGCACGTTGCCGCCGGCCGAGTTTCTGCCCGCAATCGCCGATGCAGGGCTGATGGAGCGGCTTGCCGAGAAGATGATTTTCCACAGCTTTCGGGCGCTGAAGGCCTGGGACGCTGCGGGTTTGAAAATTCCGTGCGTCGGTGTGAACTTCACCGGATCGGAACTCAGCGATCCCAATCTCGTGGAACGGATCAAATGGGATCTGGACCGGTTCGATCTGGGCGCCGACCGGCTGGCGATCGAAATCCTTGAAACCGTCGTTGCGAATTCGCCCGAGGATATCATCGCCCGCAACATCAGCGCCCTCGGCGATCTGGGGTGCAGGATCGATCTGGATGATTTCGGCACCGGCAACGCGTCTTTCACCGCAATCAAGCGGTTTGCCATCGGCCGGATCAAGATCGACCGAAGCTTTGTCGTCCGCGCGGACCGCGACCCGGACCAGCAGCAGCTGGTCAGCGCCATCCTGACGATGGCAGAGCGGCTGGACCTCGACACGCTGGCCGAAGGGGTGGAAACCATGGGCGAACATGTGCTGCTGGCCCAGCTTGGCTGCAACCACGTTCAGGGCTTCGGCATCGCGCGCCCCATGCCTTTTGACCAGACCGTTGCGTGGATCACCGCGCACACGGCCAAGCTGCAGGAGGTTCCGCAGATCGCGCAGAGCCGCCGGAAATAGGTAACCGATGCACTGAAACGCTTGTGTCAAAGGCGCGCGCGGGCCTGAATCCCCTTGACCTTTGGCACGGCAGGTTGTGTACCCACCGGACAGTTTTCAGTCAGCAGGTGGCGGTGCCAATGGACGACCAGAACAAGAACCTCATTCTCGCAACGGCGCTTAGTTTCGTAGTGATCCTCGTTTGGTTCGTCCTGTTCCCTCCTCCGGAGGGCGATGTGCCGGTAGACGGCGTCGAAACCTCCCAGACGGCACCCGCCGAAGGCTCGCTCAGCGCACCGAGCGCGGATCTGACCTCCAGCACCCCTGGCGCGCAAGCCGATACAACGACACCGCCCAGCGCCATCGAATCCGCAGCGCGCGTCGGCATCGAAACGGATCGCCTGACCGGTTCGATCTCTCTTCTGGGCGGCCGCATCGACGAACTGGCGCTCAAGGATTACAGCACATCGCTGGACGAAGACGCACAGATCGTCGAAGTCCTTCACCCCGTCGGTACTTCGGAGGCGGAATATGCCGTCCACGGCTGGGCCGCCGCAACAGGTGTCGATCCTTCCTCCGTGCCCGGCCCCAATACGGAATGGACCCTGTCCGAAGGCGAAACCCTCGGCGTCGGCAGCCCGATCACCATGACATGGGACAACGGGTCGGGACAGCTCTTCAGCAAGACGATTTCCGTCGACGAAGAGTTCATGTTCACGATTTCCCAATCTGTCGAGAATACCGGCGAAACCGCGGTGGCAATGGCCCCCTACGGCATTCTGGCCCGTCACGGTGTGCCTTCCGACCTCAAGAATTTCTTCATTCTCCACGAAGGCGTGGTCGCCATGGCGGACGGTGAATATTCCGAGACCGATTGGGACGATATTCCCGAGTTCGAATTCAACCCTCGCGCCGGTGCCCGCACCCAAGAGGCGAATATCACCGAAAACGGCTGGATCGGCTTCACCGACCACTACTGGATGAGCGTTCTGGTCCCCACGCAGGGCTCCGCGTTCAAATCCGTGATCAAATACGACGAACGCCGCGACATCTATCAGGTTGAAGCGGTCATGCCCGTTGAAACCGTGGCCCCCGGCACGACGTCGACAGTCGAAACCCAGTTCTTTGCGGGCGCAAAGGAGTGGGACGTTCTGAAGATGTACGAGGACAACGGTGTCTACAACTTCATCGACGCCATCGACTGGGGCTGGTTCGTTTTCCTGACCAAGCCGATCTTCTGGCTGCTGCACCAGTTCAATATCCTGATCGGCAACATGGGTGTCGCGATCATCGCGCTCACGCTCTTCATCAAGGCGCTTCTGTTCCCGCTGGCCTATAAATCCTACGTTTCAATGGCGAAGATGAAAGAGCTCCAGCCGAAGATGGAAAAGCTGAAGGAGCAGGCGGGCGACGACCGGCAGAAGATGCAGCAAGGCATGATGGAGCTGTACAAGAAGGAAAAGGTGAACCCCGCCGCGGGCTGTCTGCCGATCCTTCTGCAGATCCCGATCTTCTTTTCGCTCTATAAGGTGATCTTCGTTACCATCGAATTGCGTCACGCGCCCTTCTTCGGCCCCTTCCAGGACCTCAGCGCGCCCGACCCGACAACGATCCTCAACCTCTGGGGCCTGCTGCCCTTTGCCAGCCCCGAACCGGGGTCGATCATGGCGCTCGTGTTCATCGGTATTCTGCCGCTGCTACTGGGGATCTCCATGTGGCTCCAGCAGAAGCTGAACCCGGCACCGACAGACCCGACACAGCAGATGATCTTTGCTTGGATGCCTTGGGTCTTCATGTTCATGCTCGGCAGCTTTGCCTCCGGCCTAGTCGTATACTGGATCGCGAACAACACGATCACCTTTACCCAGCAGTATCTGATCATGCGCAGCCAAGGCTATAAACCGGACCTTCTGGGCAACATCAGATCCGGCTTCTCCCGCAAGTCCAAGGCGGCGAACAAGGCCACGTCGCCGTCCAAGAGCAAGAAGTGATGCAGGTTACGGCGCTCTGGCGACATCCGGTCAAGGCACACGGACGCGAAGCGCTGGACCGGGTTCGCCTTGTCGAGGGGCAGTCCATGCCCTTTGACCGGCTCTGGGCCGTGGCCCATGACGCCGCCAAGATGGAGGACAACCATTGGGTCGGCTGCCAGAATTTCAACCGTGGTGCCAAGACGCCGGGCCTGATGGCCATCACGGCCAGCCTTGATCCGCAGACGGAAACGCTGACGCTGCGCCACCCGGATCTGCCTGATCTGACCGTCCAGCCCGACCGCGACGGGGCGGCGTTGATCGAATGGGTCAAGCCCCTGTGCGACCCCGCCCGCGCCCAGCCCGATCACGTCGTACGCCTTGACCGGCGCGGCTATACCGACACGCCTTTCCCCTCGATCTCGCTGTGCAATGCCGCATCCCACGCGGCTGTCGAAAGCATCGCCATGGCCCCGCTCCAGCAAGAGCGCTGGCGTGGCAACATCTGGTTCGACGGGGCGCCCGCATGGGCCGAATTCGACTGGATCGGACGCGAGATTTCCCTTGGCTCGGCCCGCCTGAAAATCGAGGAGCGGATCACCCGCTGCCTTGCCACCACCGTGAACACCGATACCGGCGCACGTGATATCGACACGCTGGAAGCGCTCAACGCCCTTGGCCATCAGGATTTCGGGATCTACTGCACGGTGGTCCAGTCCGGCGAGATTGCCGTCGGTGACAGTCTGGAGGTGATCTGATGCAGCTGCCCTTTCCCGAGGTCGAAGAACCGGACGCACAAACGCTGGAAAAAGGCCGAATGCTGTTCGCGGGTGAGACGGTTTTCGTCAAGGGCGTGGTCGCCATGTCCGGCCTGCCCGATCCCGACCGCCTCGAAGTCTGCTTCGCGGGGCGCTCCAACGTCGGCAAGTCCTCTCTGATCAACGCGCTGACGGGGACAAAGGCGCTGGCACGCGCGTCGAACACGCCCGGACGCACCCAGGAAATCAACTATTTCACCGCCGGTGACGATCTCTATCTCGTTGACCTGCCCGGATACGGCTATGCCAACGCACCGCTGCCGGTTGTCGAGAAATGGCAGCGGCTGCTCAAACAGTTCCTGCAAGGCCGCCAGACGCTCCGCCGCGCCTTTGTTCTGATCGACGCACGCCATGGAGTGAAAAAGGTCGACGACGAGATCATGAGCCTGCTCGACAGCGCTGCGGTGACGTTTCAGGTGGTCGTGACCAAGGCCGACAAGGTCAAGGAAAAGGACCGCGCAAGGATCCTCGACCAGATCCGCGGTGCCCTGTCGAAACACCCCGCCGCCTACCCCGAGATGATCGTGACCTCTTCGGAAAAGGGCTGGGGCATCGCGACCCTGCGCGCAGTGATTGCCACGCTGGAATAAGCGCCTATGATCCCCTGACAAACGGGATCCGAAGAATGAGAAAACAAGACATGAACCGCGATTGGGCCGCTACCGCCGCCACCCTGTCACAGGCGCTGCCTTACATGCAGCGCTACAACGACGCGACCGTCGTGATCAAACTGGGCGGCCATGCCATGGGCAGCGACGACGCGATGATGGAATTCGCGCGCGACGTGGTGCTGATGCGGCAGGTGGGCGTCAATCCGGTCATCGTGCACGGCGGTGGCCCGATGATCAACGACATGCTCCGGCGGCTCGATATCAAATCCGAATTCGTCAACGGCAAGCGCGTGACCGATGCCGCGACCATGGAAGTGGTCGAGATGGTTCTCTCCGGCCTCGTCAACGCCAAGATCGTGCAGGCGATTTCCGCGCAAGGCGGACGGGCGGTAGGTGTGTCGGGCAAGGACAGCGGCCTGATCATCTGCGAACCGGAAGACCCGGCCTTGGGTCTTGTGGGCAAGCCGACCAATGTGAACCCCCGCCTGCTGCTCGATATGGCCGAGAAGGAGCTGATTCCCGTGATCGCACCGCTGGGAATGGGCATGGCGGGCGAGACCTTCAATATCAATGGTGACACCGCAGCAGGGGCCATCGCAGCCGCGCTGAAGGCCGATCGCCTGCTGCTGCTCACGGATGTGTCGGGGGTCAAGAACGCCGAAGGCGAGGTCGTGACGGAATTGACCGCGACACAAATCCAGCAGATGACCGCCGAGGGCACGATTGCGGGCGGCATGATTCCGAAAACCCAGACCGCCCTCGACGCGCTGGAGGCAGGGGTGCGTGCCGCGGTAATCCTCGATGGACGCGCGCCCAACGCCTGCCTGCTGGAATTGTTCACCGAGCACGGCGCCGGCTCTATCATCCGCGCCGGATGAACGGGCTCGCCGCCCTCTGCGCTCCCCATGGGCTGATGCCGATGGGCGCGCTGCACGAGGGCGGGCGCACGATTGCCCTGATCGGCTGCGACAACACCTTCTGGGACGTCTTTCGCGATAGCCCCGAGGCGCAAGATGGAAAACCCGACCCCGTTGACCGCTGGTCCGGCCGCGTCATTGCCGGCCTTGCCACTGCGGCAGAGGCCGACGATCACGTCTTTCCTTTCGGCGGCCCGCCCTTCGCCCCCTTCATCGCCTGGGCACTGGCCAGCGGAGAGGCATGGCAAAGCCCTGTGGGGATGCTGGTACACGCCCGCGCGGGATTGATGATCTCCTACCGTGGTGCGCTGGTCTGGGACCGGCACCTGCCCCTGCCGGATCAAACACCGGCAAATCCCTGCACCAGCTGCGCCGACCGGCCCTGCACCACCGCCTGCCCCGTCGATGCCCTGTCGGCAGACCACGGCTATGACGTGCCCGCCTGCAAAGCGTACCTCGACACCACGGCGGGCGATGCCTGTATGAGCCATGGCTGTCAGGTGCGGCGCGCCTGCCCCGTCAGCCACGCGTTTGACCGCCCGTCTGCGCAATCGGCGCACCACATGCGCTATTTCAAGGGAACCGGCGAATGAAGCGACTGATCCTGATGCGCCATGCGAAATCGGACTGGGCCGGTGACCTGCCAGACATCGAACGCGGCCTGAACGCGCGCGGCACCCGCAGCGCCGAGGCGATCGGGGACTGGATGCGATCAGAGAACGTGCTGCCCGATTCGGTGCTGTGTTCAGCCGCCACGCGGACGCAGGAAACGCTCGCCGGCCTGAAGCTGTCAGAGGATACGGCGGTGACCGTTACGAGAGAGCTCTACCTCGCCGACCCCGAAGAGATGCTCGCTATCCTGCGGACCGCTAATGCCGATACCGTTCTCATGCTCGGGCATAATCCCGGCTCTGCGATGCTGGCATCCGATCTGGTGGCTGCCCCGCCCGCGCACGCTGATTTCCACCGGTTTCCCACCTGCGCCACACTGGTTGCAGACTTCACGATCAACGACTGGTCACAGCTGCGCATCGGCACCGGTACAGTCCGGCACTTCGTGGTCCCCCGAGAAATAATGAAATAGGGGCGAAGGTTTCCCTTCGCCCCCGGAAATTCTGACCATCGAAAGAGCCTAGTGGCCCAGAATCTGGCTCAGGAAGAGTTTTGTCCGCGGGCTTTGCGGATTCTTGAAGAACGCCTCTGGCTCGTTCTGTTCAACGATCTGGCCCTCGTCCATGAAGATCACGCGGTTCGCCACCTGACGGGCAAAGCCCATCTCGTGCGTGACGCAGAGCATCGTCATGCCCTCTTCGGCCAATTCGATCATCGTATCGAGCACCTCCTTGATCATTTCGGGATCAAGCGCCGATGTCGGTTCATCGAACAGCATGATGCGCGGACGCATGCACAGGCTGCGCGCAATCGCGACACGCTGCTGCTGGCCGCCGGACAGCTGGCCGGGATACTTGTTGGCCTGATCGGGGATCTTCACCTTTTCGAGGAAATGCATCGCCGTGGCTTCGGCTTCCTTCTTGGGTGTCTTGCGCACCCAGATCGGCGCCAGCGTACAGTTTTCCAGAATGGTCAGGTGCGGGAACAGGTTGAAGTGCTGGAAACACATGCCGACTTCCGACCGGATCTTGTCGATGTTTTTCAGATCCGACGACAGCAGCGTCCCGTCCACGGTGATTGAGCCCTTCTGGTGCTCCTCCAGCGCATTGATGCAGCGGATCAGCGTCGATTTACCCGATCCCGACGGGCCGCAGATGACGATGCGTTCGCCACGGTAGACCGTCAGATCGATGTCACGCAGCACATGGAATGCCCCGTACCATTTGTTCATCTTGTTGATCTCGATCGCGACTTCGTCGGATACTTTCATTTGTGCAGTCTCAGCCATGTCGAGATCTCCTTAACGATGGTCTGTCGCGAGGCGGCGTTCCAGCCACTGCGAATATTGTGAAATGCTGTAGCAGACGACGAAGAAGACGACGCAGGCAAAGCCCAGAAGTTCCCAGTAGACGCCGTTCCATTCCGTCGAGGCGAGGATCGGTCCGCGGATCATGCCCACGATGTCGAACATCGAAATGACAGAAACGAGGGTGGTATCCTTGAAAAGACCGACAGCGATGTTGACGATCCCGGGGATCGAAATCTTCAGCGCCTGCGGCAGGATGATCAGCCGCATCGCCTGCGCGTAGTCCAGCCCGAGGCTGTCCGCCGCCTCGTACTGCCCCTTGGGCAGCGCCGCCAGACCGCCGCGGATCACCTCGGCGATATAGGCGGACGAGAACATGGTGATCATGATCACCACCCGCAGGAACAGGTCGACCGTCGCTTCGGGCGGGAAGAAATACGCCAGCATCACCGACGCCACGAACAGCAAGGTGATCAGCGGCACACCGCGGATGAATTCGATGAAGACGACGCAGATGTATTTGATCAGCGGCATCGAGCTTTGACGCCCGAGCGCCAGCGCGATCCCCAGCGGAATCGACAGCGACACACAGGTCAGGCCCAGCATCATGTTGAGCATGTACCCGCCAAGATCGCGCGACGGCACAGCTTCGAGCAGCGGCGTTTCCGGCGCCAGCATCGGCACGATGAATCCAGCAATCAGCCACACCACGACGGCCGCGGCGACACCTCCGAAAAATCCGAGGGCGAAGCTGCGGGTGACAAACCGGCTGTAGACGAGATATCCGGCTACGAAGCCGAGAAGCGCCATGATTGGCGTCCAGATGGTGCCGCCCCAGATCAGCCAGTAAGCAACGAAGGGAAACAGCGCTGTCACGATCAACAACTTGCGCGGCAGATCAAAGAACAGAACCGGCGCCAGAGCGACGAACATCAGGATAAAGGCAGTCAGGGGACGCCAGTATTCTTCCTGCGGATATTTGAACCCGAAGAGAAGCTGCGGCCAGCGTTCCACCAGCACGGCAAAACAGGCACCGCTTGTCCCCTGAAGGATCTCGCGGCACTCCGTCAGGCTGTCGGCATTCCAGACCCCGTTGAGGATCCATGGCAGCGTGCTGGCCAGGATCAGATAGATCACATAGGCCGCCGCGATTGTCAGCGCCGCGTTCGCGGGCGTCGCGAACAGGTTCTCGCGCATCCATTTGATTGGTCCGGCGGCTGTCGCCGGCGGCTCCGAGGCAGGGATCGCTGTTTCGCGTACAAAGGCGACGGATTCGGCGTGTGTATCGCTCATCTCAGCGCTCCTTCAGCTTCACGGCGTTGTTGTAAACGTTCATCCCCGCCGAAATCAGGAGCGAGATGATGAGGTAGAAGGCCATCAGCAGCAGCACGCATTCAATTGCGCGGCCCGTCTGGTTCAGGGTGATCCCGCCCAGCGTCGCGGTGATATCCGCGTAGCCGACGGCAATCGCCAACGACGAGTTCTTGGTGATGTTGAGGTACTGCGAGATCAACGGCGGGATGATGACCCGCAGCGCCTGCGGCAGAACCACAAGGCTCATCACGCGGCGCGGGCGCAGGCCCAGCGCAGAGGCCGCTTCGGTCTGCCCCTTGCTGACGGCAAGGATACCGGCGCGCACGTTCTCGGCGATGAAGGCACCGGTGTAGATCGACAGGGCGAACCACAAGGCGATCAGCGGGCCGCCGATCTTGAGGCCACCGCCGAAGTTGAAACCGCTCAGCGCGGGAATGTCCCACGCAAGCCCGAGGATCGTCAGCAGGATGATGATCGGCACGAACCAGATCGCGAGGTTGATCCACAGTGTGTTGGGCCGGACGCCGGTCGCTGCCTGCTTGGCCTCGGCGCGGGCGGTCACCGCTCGCGTACCGAAAAGCGCCGCCACCATGGTCGCGATGACCAAAAGCCAGTTGATCCAGCTTCCATCCTCGCCACCGATGCCGCGGGTGAAATAGGGACCCGGAATATAGACGCCGCGGTTGGTGAAGGCGAAGAGGTCGAAAAGCATGGTGGAATCGGGATCGTCGCCGCGGAACGCACTTGGCGCAGGCATCACGGCGGTCATGATGGTGAAGATGATGATGATCCAGATCAGCACCGGAATATTCCGGAAGATCTCGACGTAGACCGCCATCAGCTTGCGCACCAGCCAGTTGTTGGACAGGCGCAGAACACCGGCAATGACGCCGAAGACGGTTGCGGTGATACAGGCAAGGAACGCGACCAGCAGCGTATTGAGAATGCCGACCATGGCGGCGCGCAGGTTGCTCGACTGGCTGTTGTAGTCGATCAGCGTCTGGTTGATGTCATAGCCCGCAGGCGCACCGAGGAAGTCGAACGCGATGTTCAGACCGGCCTCACGCAGGTTCTCGGCAAGGTTGGAATAAAGATAGAAAAGGCAGGCCGCCAGAATTATCGCCGCGATCACCTGAAGCGTCGCCGAGCGATAGCGCGTGTCGTTCAACAGCATGGATAGCCGGAACGAGCCCTGCTGAGGGTCCGAGAGTGTCGACATGAGATGTATCCCCGTGTGCCCGGTCCTTAAGGATGCGCTTTTCGCGTCTAATCCGGGTCAGTTTGCCTTCGTCCAATAAGGCACGAAGGGCGCGGATTATACCGCGCCCTCCGGCTGTCGTTTTTAGCGGAAAGGTGGGCTGTAAAGCAGGCCGCCGTCTGTCCACTGCGCGTTCAGACCGCGCGCCAGACCGATTGGCGTTTCTTCACCGATGTTCTTGGCAAAGATTTCACCGTAGTTGCCCTGGGTTTCGATTGCGCGCTTGGCCCAATCGGCATCCAGACCCAGCATGGAGCCCAGCTCGCCCTCGGTGCCCAGCAGGCGGGCGACTTCGGGATTGTTTGTGCCCGATGCCATTTCAGCAACGTTGGCCGACGAAACGCCCAGCTCTTCTGCTGTGATCAGCGCGTTCAGAGTCCAGCGCACGATGTCGCCCCACTCGTTGTCGCCGTGACGTACCAGTGGGCCCAGTGGCTCTTTGGAAACGATCTCGGGCAGCAGGATGTGCTCGCCTGGGTTTTCGAAGGTCGCGCGTGTGGCGGCCAGACCGGAAGCGTCTGTCGTGTAGACGTCGCAGGCACCGGCAAGGTACTGCTGCTGTGCTTCGGCGTTGGTTTCAATCGGCACGGGCTCGTAGCTGATGTTGTTCTTGCGGAAGTAGTCCGCGAGGTTCAGCTCGGTTGTTGTGCCGGTCTGGATGCAGACGGTCGCGCCGTCCAGATCCTTGGCCGACGAAACGCCCAGTGCTTTTGGCACCATGAAGCCCTGACCATCGTAGTAGTTGATGCCGGTAAATTCGAACTTCAGGTCGTTGTCACGGCTGAATGTCCATGTGGTGTTGCGTGCCAGCATGTCGATCTCGCCGGATGCCAGCGCGGTGAAGCGTGTCTTGCCGGTTGTCGGAACGAATTCAACGGCGTTCGGGTCGCCCAGAACGGCGGCGGCAACTGCGCGGCAAACTGCCACGTCAAAGCCTTTCCATTCGCCGTTGGCGTCAGGTGCGGCAAAGCCCACAAGGCCCGTTGTCACACCGCAGTTCAGTTTGCCGCGCGACTTGACATCGTCAAGCGTGGCTGCGGCTGCTGCACTGGCGGACAGACCAACGACGGTCAGCGCGCCAAGAATGTAAGATTTCTTCATTTTTACCTCTTCCTGAGTTTCCGCCATGGTTAAGACGGAGATAACGGCGCTTTGCGCGCCGGTGGCGATACTGCACGGGTTTCCCCGCGTAGTGGCCGTCACTGTGGGCGGATTTGCGCCAAAAGGTCAAGGGCGGGCCGGTCAATTTTGAGGCGACGAGACAGCTTGACCCAGGGGCAATGCCTGTATTTTAGCTTCTACCGCTGGGCGAGAGCGAACATCCGCGTCGCGTGCAGGAATGCCTCATGTTTAAGCGCCGCAAGCGCAGTCGCCTCTTCGTCCTCGCCCCACTGCTCTTCCTGCCAGATCTCGTCGAGCCGGGAGATACGCCAGATTTCGTCCGCGGGCCGGACCTGTTGCGCTGCCGCAAAACCGAGCACCAGAGACCCCGACAGGCTCACAAGATCGTGAAAGGCGGCAAGTTCGAACGAATCCAGCCGTGCGGTATGGCTGTGAAGCACTTCGAGCGCCGCAGGATCCTGTGGCTGGTGCATGACGCCCACCCGCGGCTCCAGACGCGCGCCCAGCGCCTGATGCGCCCAGTCCAGCATCGGATCCCAGATTTCCGCCTGCCGCGCCACCAGTTCTTCGGGGCGATCGGCGCGGTAGCACAAGAGATCGCTGTCGCCGTAGGCCGCCAGCATCTCGACGACCTCCTGCTTTTGCACCGCCACCTTGTCGATCGCGGCATTCGCCGTTTTGGTCACCGGCATCGTGTGCGGCTTGATCTCTTTTTCCTGCGCGTCCCACTCCAGCGCGATCGCTTCGGCCATAGCACGGGTCGGGACGGCAAGCGGGCGTTTGGCAGGTGTCTTTACCGGACGACCGTCCAGCGCGACGGAATAGCCTGCGGGATGTTCCACCACATCGGCGGCTTTCCAGAACCGTTTCGCCTTCCATTCGCTCATGTCTCTTCCTTCCAGATCTCTTCGAGCAGCGGCACAAGCGCGGTGAAATCCGCGATCAGATGTGTCGCCGAAGCCAGCCTTTCGGCTGGATGATAGCCCCAGCCGACCCCGATGCCAGTGATCCCGGCAGAGGCGGCCATTTCCATGTCAAAGCTCGTATCGCCGATCATCACCGCATCCGGCGCATCGATTCCGGTTTCGGAAAGCGCGGTTTCCAGCATGGCGGGGTGCGGCTTGGACGGATGGAAATCCGACACCTGCTGGGTGATGAAATAGCCTTCGAGGCCGTGCCCCTCGATCAGCTTGTCGAGCCCGCGTCGCGACTTGCCCGTCGCCACCCCGAGCAGCACCTCGTCCCGTGCGCGCAGGCGGTCCAGCGCGTCACGCGCACCGGGGTAAAGCGGCGAGGATTGCGCGGCCCCCTGCGCGGCGCGCAGGGCCACATAGGCGTCCTTGTACCCATCGACCAGCCGCCGGTGGGTGGTCACACCCGCCTGCGGCGCGAGAAGTGGCATCATCACCTCCAGCGACAGGCCGACATGGGACAGAACGGACGCGCGGTCGGGCGGCGCAAGGCCCTCGGCCTCGAAGGCGAGCGTCATCGCGCCAAGAATATCCGCCTGGCTGTCGACCAACGTGCCATCCACGTCGAAGACCACCAGACGCAGGCGGTCGTCACTCATCCCCAGTCTTCCTCGAACGGGTCTTCGGGTACGTCCGATGGCTGCCACTGGAAGGTGTCCCAGGTGCGGGCCATGTGGTCCGGCAAGGGGGCCGTCAGATGCAGGATCGCGCGGGTCGCGGGGTGTTCGATCTTCAGGCTGCGGGCGTGCAGATGCAGCTTCTTAGACAGCTCTCCGCCCAGCTGCGCGCCCCAGCCGTCGCCGAGGTTTTCCTGACCCGACCCGCCGTATTTGCCGTCGCCCACGATCGGATGCCCGATTTCGGCCATATGCGCGCGCAGCTGGTGCGTCCGTCCGGTGACCGGGATCAGCGCCATCCAGCAGCAGCGGGTGCCGGCTTGTTCCAACGTGGTGTAATCGGTTGTCGCGCGCTTTGCGCCGGGCGTGTCATCGACTTCGGCGGGATGGACGGCGACCATCTTCTCCCCCTCGCCGCGCTTGCCGTGCCCACCGGCCTTGACCAGCCCGTACTTGATGGTCCCGTCCCGCGGCTGCGGCACACCGGCAACGGCAGCCCAGTAGATCTTGCGCGTCTCGCGGTGCCGGAAATTCGCCGTCAGCGCCTTCGCCGCCTCGCGGGTGCGCGCCAGCAGCAACACGCCTGACGTATCCTTGTCGATCCGGTGCACCAGACGCGGCCGTTCCTCCAGATCGAACATCAAAGCCTCGCTCAGCGCGTCGACGTGGCGTTCGCCCATCCCCGACCCGCCCTGCACCGCAAGGCCCGGCGGCTTGTTCAGGGCGATCACGTGGTCATCGCGGTAGATCACGCAGGAGCGGATGAATTTCGCGTCCGCCTCGCTGATGCCGCCACGCTCCGGCGCGGGAGCCTTGGTGTCGGGCAAGGGCGGAATGCGCACCTGCTGGCCGACCTCGATGCGGGTCGATCCCTTGACCCGCCCGCCGTCGACGCGGATTTCCCCCTTGCGGCACATCTTGTCGACACGCCCCTGCGGGATATGCGGAAACAGGCGCTTGAACCAGCGGTCAAGCCGCTGATCCCCGTCGCCTTCGGCCACGGTGATGGTCTGGACACGGCTCATGCAAATACTCCCCGGGCCAGCAAAAGGCCCAACATCAATCCCGCGATACTCAACCCCACGGACAGCGCCACATAGGCACCTGCCGCAGCGATCTGCCCCCGTTCGACCAAGGTCACGGTTTCCAGCGAAAAGGCGGAAAACGTCGTGAACCCGCCCAGCAGGCCGGTCATCACGAAGGGGCTGAGGTGCGTCAGACCCTTCTGCGCCGCCGCGACGACGAAAACGCCCATCAGGAACGACCCGATCACGTTGACGCCCAGAACCGCGACAGGAAACTCCTGCGGACCGGTCAGGCGCAACACGCCCACCCCCACGAGAAAGCGGGCCGCGGCACCGATGGCACCGCCCGTGGCAACAAGAGCAACAGTTGAAATCATGCCGCGTCTGTCCGCCCTGACGCGGCAAATGTCAAGCATGGGGCCCTAGCCGCCCCGCTTGCTCCGCAGCTTCGCGAAATAGTCGAGCCGCTTCTTCAACTCACGCTCGAACCCGCGTTCGACCGGCTGGTACATCTCTTCGCGCGCCATGCCGTCCGGGAAACAGTTCTGCCCCGAAAATCCGTCTTCGGCGTCATGGTCGTAGGCATATCCCTTGCCGTAGCCGAGGTCCTTCATCATCGAGGTCGGCGCGTTCAGGATATGCTTGGGCGGCGGTTCGGATCCGGTCTTCTTGGCCGCGCGGCGCGCTGCCTTGTAGCCCACGTAGGCCGCGTTCGATTTCGGCGCCAGCGCGAGGTAGACAACCGCCTGCGCCAGCGCAAGCTCGCCCTCGGGAGAGCCGAGCCGCTCGTAGGTTTCCCAGCTTTGCAGGCAGACTGCCTGCGCCTGGGGATCGGCCAGACCGATATCTTCGACCGCCATCCGCGTGATCCGCCGCGCGAGGTATCGCGGGTCCTCCCCGCCTTCCAGCATCCGCGCGAACCAGTACAAAGACGCATCAGGATCGCTGCTGCGCACCGATTTATGCAGGGCCGAGATCAGGTTGTAGTGTTCGTCCCCGCCCTTGTCATATTGCGCCGCGCGCTTTGACAGCCGCTTGCCCAGAGCTTCGGGATCAAGAGGATCGTCGCCTTTCCACGCAGCGATCTGTTCGATCAGGTTCAGCAGTGCGCGCCCATCCCCGTCGGCCATATCCAGAAGCTGCTGGCGCGCTTGGGGTGTGACCGGCAACGGCCGGCCCAATTCGGTCTCGGCACGTTGGGCGAGCCCTTCCAGATCCTCCCCGTCCAGCCGCTCCAGAACCAGAACCTGCGCACGGCTCAGCACGGCGCGGTTCAACTCGAAGCTTGGGTTCTCTGTGGTGGCCCCGACCAGCAGGATCGTGCCGTCCTCCATATGGGGCAGAAACCCGTCCTGCTGCGCCTTGTTGAAGCGGTGGATCTCGTCCACGAACAAAAGCGTGCCCTGCCCGGTCTCGCGGCGCTGCTTTGCGGCCTCGAACACCTTGCGCAGCTCTGGCACGCCACTGAAAATCGCGCTGATCTGGACGAAATGCAGATCGGTCTCATCCGCCAGCAGACGCGCGATCGTCGTCTTGCCGACGCCCGGCGGCCCCCAGAAGATTAGCGAACTCAGCGCGCCGTCCTGCAACATCGCGGTCAGCGGCGCGTCCGGCCCCAGAATCTGGTCCTGCCCGATGACCTCGGCCAGCGTCTTGGGGCGCAGCCGGTCGGCAAGAGGCCGGTGCGCGCTTTCCGTGGCCGGTGTCGTGGCTGCGGTTCCGAAAAGATCTGCCATGCCCTACCCCCTGAACCGCATCGTGATCCGGCGCGCCCCGCGCTGGACGACCATCTCGATCCGCCGCATCTGTCCATCTAGCAGCTGCGCCACGTCGTCGGGATGCGCGGGGACAATACCGTTGACGGCAAGGATGACATCCCCGGCGCGCAGCCCCGCCCGCGCGGCGTATGGGCCTGAGTCGGTCACGGCCACACCTTCGATTTCGAGCGGCAGGTTCAGCTCCGACAGGACGGCCGGATTGATCCGAACGACCGACAGCCCCGGAAAGGCACTTTGGGTGTCCAGCGTGACGGGATCGCGCGGGGGATCCTCTGGCGCCGCGATCAGGGCGACACGCGCCGTGCGTTCCTCCTCGCCCCGCGAGAACCCGACCTCGGCCTCGGCGCCCAGCCCCGCAACACTCATCCGGTAGATCATCTCGGCGGGGGTGTTCACCGGCTGGCCTCCGACGGTGAGGATCACATCGCCGACCTCCAGCCCCGCTGCACGGAAGGGGCTGACCGCATGCAGCCCCGAGATGATCAGCCCGCCCGAGCGATCAAAGCCGAGGGTTGCCGCCATATCCGCATCGAGCGGCTGGCCGCTGATACCGGCCCAGGGCTTGCCGAAACTCGTCGCACCGCTGCGCGCCTGCGCGACGAAAGCCGCGACAAGATCCGCAGGGATGGCGAAGCCGATGCCGTTGGAACCGCCCGAGCGCGTCAGGATCGACGTATTCACCCCGATCAGACGCCCGTCCACATCGACCAGCGCCCCGCCGGAGTTGCCGGGGTTGATCGGTGCGTCCGTCTGGATGAAATACCCCTGACCGCCGCCACCGGATGCCCCCGACCGCGCGAGGCCCGACACGATCCCGCTGCTGACGGTCTGGCCGACGCCGAAAGGGTTTCCGATGGCGAGCGCCAATTCACCGACCTCGACACTGTCGCTGTCGCGCAGGTCGAGAAAGGGCAGCGGATCGGGCGCGTCGATCTTGAGAATGGCAAGGTCCGCCTCTTCGTCGCCCAGAAGCACCCGCGCCTGAAATTCGCGCCGGTCAGCGAGCACCACACGGATGTCCGTGGCCATGCCGACAACATGGTAATTGCTGACCACGATGCCGTCCTCCGACAGGATCACCCCCGACCCCAGCGAGTTCTGGACCCTCGGCTTGCGCTCGGCAAAAGGGTCGCGAAAGAAGCGTTCGAAGAACGGATCGGATTGCAACGGGGTGCCACGTTGCTGGCGCATGATGCGCGCATAGATGTTCACCACCGCAGGAGCAGCCTGTTTGACCACGGGAACAAAGCTCATCCGCATTTCGGCTGCCGATTGTGGCACCTGCTGCGCGATGGCCGGAGCGGTGAGGAAAATCAGTAGAAGGGCGATATATCTCATGGGTCTGATATGCGCTTCCGCGAGACCGCGCGCAACAACGCGCCCGATGTTTTTCCTCCGCCCGGATCGTGACCGCCAGGCGCGCGCCCCTCAAGAACGCAAAAGGCCCCGCTGTTGCCAGCGGGGCCTCGCGCGCCAGAGCGGCGGAATTTATTCTGCTGCGTCATCCTCGGCAGCGACGCGTGCCTTGTCGGACGCGCCTTTGGCGTCACGGTCACGGTCGACGAACTCGATGATCGCCATTGGCGCCATGTCGCCATAGCGGAAACCGGCCTTCAGGATACGGACGTAGCCGCCCTGACGGTCCTTGTAGCGTGGTCCCAGAATGTCGAAGAGTTTCGCAACATACTGATCTTCTTTCAGGCGGGCGCGGGCCTGACGGCGGGCGTGCAGATCGCCACGCTTTGCCAGCGTGATCATCTTTTCGATGATCGGGCGCAGTTCTTTCGCCTTTGGAAGCGTTGTCTTGATTTGCTCATGTTCGATGAGCGAGCCTGCCATGTTTGCAAACAGCGCCTTGCGGTGCTCATGTGTGCGGTTCAGGCGGCGGTATCCACGTGCGTGACGCATAGTCTTTCTCCAGTACTGATGCCCTCTACGGGCGGTTTTGCTTTGTCCGGCTGGCGTGCGTAGCGCCAGCTCTCCTTGGGGTCTGCCCGACCCGGGGGTGTGCAGGGTGCGCGGGTAAGGCGCACCCTGCAAAACTTAAAAGTTGTCTTCGAACTTCTTGGCCAGATCCTCGATGTTGTCCGGTGGCCAGTCCTCGACGTCCATGCCGAGGTGCAGACCCATGCCCGACAGCACTTCCTTGATCTCGTTCAGGGACTTGCGGCCGAAGTTCGGCGTGCGCAGCATCTCGGCTTCGGTCTTCTGGATCAGATCGCCGATGTAGACGATATTGTCGTTCTTCAGGCAGTTGGCCGAACGCACGGACAGTTCCAGCTCGTCCACCTTCTTCAGCAGAAGCGGGTTGAATTCCAGACCGTCGTCATCGTCCTGACGCGAAGCGCTTTCAGGCTCGTCGAAGTTGACGAAGATGCCCAGCTGGTCCTGAAGGATACGCGCGGCGAATGCCACGGCATCATCCGGCGTGATCGATCCGTCTGTTTCCACCTTCATGGTCAGCTTGTCATAGTCGAGCACCTGACCTTCACGGGTCGGCTGCACGTCGTAGGACACTTTCTTGACCGGCGAATAGATCGCATCGATCGGGATCAGCCCGATTGGCGCATCCTCGGGCTTGTTCTTGTCGGCCGACACATAGCCTTTGCCGGTGTTGACCATCAGTTCCATGTAGATATCCGCACCGTCGTCGAGGTGGCAGATCACGTGGTCACGGTTGAGGATCTCGATACCGGCGGTTTCCGAGATATCACCGGCGGTGACAACACCCGGACCCTTCGCGGAGATCGACAGGCGCTTGGGCCCCTCAACTTCCATGCGGATCGACACACCCTTGAGGTTCAGGATGATGTCGGTGACGTCTTCGCGCACACCGGCGACGCTGGAAAACTCGTGCAGAACGTTGTCGATCTGGACAGAGGTGATGGCCGCCCCCTGAAGCGAGCTCATCAGAACGCGACGCAGCGCGTTGCCCATGGTCAGACCAAAGCCGCGCTCAAGCGGTTCGGCCACAACTGTCGCCTGACGGGCAGGATCGTTGCCGGGTTTGACGTCAAGCTGCTGTGGCTTGATCAGTTCGGCCCAATTTTTGTGGATCATGTGTCCCTCCATTCCTGTCTGCGCCCGTATGTCCGACCGGAGCAGCACCTCGAGGTTTCAAAAAGTCGTAGGGGGCCCGTGCGGATGCACGAGCCCCAATCGCAAATGTATCGCTTAAACGCGGCGGCGCTTCGGAGGGCGGCAGCCGTTGTGCGCCATCGGTGTCACATCACGGATCGAGGTGATGTTGAAACCGGCGGCGGCCAGTGCGCGCAATGCGCTTTCACGGCCGGAACCGGGGCCTTGCACTTCGACTTCCAGCGTTTTCACGCCGTGTTCCTGTGCCTTGCGGCCAGCATCTTCGGCAGCCATCTGGGCGGCATAGGGTGTCGATTTACGCGACCCTTTGAAGCCCATTGTGCCAGCCGAAGACCAGCTGATCGCATTACCCTGAACGTCAGAGATCAGGATCTTCGTGTTGTTGAAAGAAGAGTTCACATGCGCCACTCCCGCGGCGATGTTCTTGGAGACCTTACGCTTTGTGGTCCGACGTGTATCGCGTGCCATTGATGCGTCTCCTTATTTCTTCTTGCCGGCAATGGCCTTTGCGGGGCCTTTGCGGGTACGTGCGTTGGTGTGCGTGCGCTGGCCACGAACGGGCAGGTTGCGGCGGTGGCGCAGGCCACGGTAGCAGCCAAGGTCCATCAGGCGCTTGATGTTCATCTGAACGTCACGGCGCAGGTCACCCTCGACGGTGTAATTCTCGTCGATGTGCTCGCGGATTTTCAGGATCTCGGCATCCGAAAGTTCGTTGATGCGACGCGATTGTTCGATGCCGACAGCTTCGCAGATCGCTTTCGCGGAGGAGTTGCCGATACCGGTGATATATGTGAGGGCGATTGGAACCCGCTTTGCAGTCGGGATGTTAACGCCGGCGATACGTGCCACGTGTCATATTCCTTTTCGTTGCGGGTCCGTAGCTCCAGACCCTTTTTTCACAACGTAAGCCCGCGGGTTTGTCCCCCGTCGGGCTACAGCTGATCAGGTGATCTTGCGGTCGGATCCGGGTCCGGTCCGCAGTTTGATTCTCTTTCGAGATGGTGCTGACTAGGGGCTTTTCGCGGGGGCGTCAACCCGGCGGCGCTCATGGTTGTCAAAGTCGCCACGTCACCGCCTACCATGCCCTTATATATGGGCACCGAAGGCAGACCAAACACCCCCTCGCCGGCTAATTTTCCGCTCCACCAGAACGTCGACGGAGAGCGGACTGCCCATGAAGCGGAAAGGGCCGGCATCCTCCATGGCGCCGGCCCTTTCTACCTATAACCAGGTCGTGCCGGTATCAGGCGTCCAGCACCTTGGCGATGCTGGAGCGTACTTCGTCGATCTTTGCCAGACCGTCGACGACGCTCAACATATCCTTGGCGTAGTAGTATCCCACCAGCGGCGAGGTCTGTTTGTAATATGCCAGCAGACGCGTCTTGAGGCTTTCCTCGTTGTCGTCCTCGCGGCGCTTGAACTCGGTCCCGCCACAGTTGCTGCACTTGCCGTCGCTCGGGATCGGCTTGGTGTTGTCGTTATAGACCTCACCGCACGAACCACAGGTCGAGCGTGCCGTGATCCGGTCGACAAGCGCGGTGTCGTCCACCCGCATCTCGATCACCGCGTCCAGCGTCTCGCCCTGCGCCTGCATCAACGCGCCCAGGGCATCGGCCTGTGCCAGCGTGCGCGGAAAGCCGTCGAAGATGAAACCACCGTGATCGGTATCCCCTTCCAGCTTTTCGCGGATCAGGCCGATCACGATCTCGTCCGTCACAAGCGCACCGCGCGCCATGACGTCGGCGACGATCTTGCCCATTTCACTGCCGCTGTCCTTGGCTTCACGCAGCATGTCGCCGGTGGAAAGCTGGATCATATTGCGGGATTCGACGAGGTGGCGGGCCTGCGTGCCCTTACCCGCGCCGGGCGGTCCGAGGAGTATAATATTCATCGACGCACAGGGCTCCGTTTCTTGCGTGGTTTACCTTTGCCCGCGCCTTTGCCGCGCAGTTGCGATTTCTCGAGCAGCCCTTCGTATTGATGGGCCAGAAGATGCGATTGGACCTGCTGGATCGTGTCCATGGTGACCGAGACCACAATCAGTACCGATGTACCGCCAAAATAGAAGGGGATTGCGAACTGACCGCGCAGGATTTCCGGCAGGATACAGACCGCCGCCAGATAGGCCGAGCCCAGAACCAACACGCGGTTGACCACGTATTCGAGGTACTCTGCCGTGCGCTTGCCCGGACGGATCCCCGGAACGAACCCGTTCTGGTTCTTCAGGTTATCGGCCACGTCATCGGGTTTGAACGATACGTTGAACGTATAGAAATAGGCGAAGAACACGATCATCGCGACGAAGAACAGCAGGTAGAGCGGCTGCCCCGGTCCGAAGTTCGCCAGCAGCCAGGACATCACCGGGCTGGTGGAGTTGCCCGAGAAGGTGCTGACCGTCACCGGCAACAGCAACAGCGAGCTTGCGAAGATCGCGGGGATCACGCCCGATGGGTTGACCTTGACCGGCAGGTGGCTGGAGCCACCGTCGTAGACCTTCATGCCGACCTGACGGCGCGGGTACTGGATGTGGATCTTGCGCAGGGCGCGCTCCATGAACACCACGAACATGATGGTGGCAATCACCATCACCAGAACGCCGACGATGACCGCAGGGCTGATCGCGCCGGAACGGCCGGAGGCGAAGAACTGCGCGATAGCGGCGGGAACTTCGGCGATGATGCCCACGAAGATGATGAGCGAGATGCCGTTGCCGATGCCGCGTGCGGTGATCTGCTCGCCCAGCCACATCAGGAACATGGTGCCGCCCACCAGCGTGATCATGCAGGACGCGATGAAGAACGCGCCGGGATCGGCGGCGATATCGCCCGCCTGCAACGAGACGGCCAGCCCGTAGGATTGCACCGTGGCCAGCGCCACCGTGCCCCAGCGGGTGTACTGGTTGATCTTCTTGCGCCCCTGCTCGCCCTCTTTCTTGAGTTGCTCGAGCGCGGGAACCATCGACGTCATCAGCTGGACGATGATCGAGGCCGAGATGTAGGGCATGATGCCAAGCGCAAAGATACCCATCCGCCCGAGCGCACCACCGGTGAACATCGAGACCATGCCACCGATGCCCTGACCGGCACTGTCCATGAATTCGCGCAGGGCAGCGCCGTCGATTCCCGGCACGGGAATGAAGGTCCCCAGCCGGTAGACGATCAGAAGGCCGAGGGTGAACAGGATCCGGTGGCGCAGGTCGGTGGCCTTGCCAAAGGCGGACCAGCTGCTGTTCGCTGCCATATTTTCGACGGCTGAAACCATTTGGGGCTGTCCTTTTTAAACAAAACGCCGCCCGGGCCGTTTTCCGGCGGGCGGCGTTAGGGAAAACTCAAGGGTCTATGTAAGCGGGTCGACGCCCGCTCACAAGTCCGAAGCTTATTCGGACGCGTCCGCCGCAGCCGGTGCCGTGACAGTCAGGCTTCCGCCCGCCTTTTCCACAGCTTCGATCGCGGACTTCGACGCGCCTGTGACCGCGAGGGTCATCTTGGCGGTCACGTCGCCTTTGGCCAGAACGCGGATCCCGTCACGCTTGCGGCGCACGACGCCGGAGGCGATCAGCGCATCCTCGTCGATGGTGCCTTTCGCGTCGAGCTTGCCCGCGTCGATGAACTTCTGGATCAGCCCGAGGTTGACGACGGCGTATTCACGGCGGTTCGGCTTGGTGAAGCCACGCTTTGGAAGACGCTGGTAGAGCGGCATCTGGCCACCTTCGTAGCCGTTGATGCTGACACCCGAGCGCGATTTCTGGCCCTTGATACCACGGCCACCCATCTTGCCCTTGCCAGAGCCGGGGCCACGGGCAACACGCATGCGTTTCTTGGCGGCGCCTGGATTGTCGGAAAGTTCGTGCAGTTTCATGTCGCTTCTCCTTTTGCCGGATACACCCCCCAGCGACGGGAGCGGATGACCACGGCGTTTCGATTCTCGCGGGCACCCCTGTGCCCACTGCGGGCGTATAGGCGATGCACCTTGGTGAGGCAAGTGGCTGTGATAATTTGCACGCGCGGCAGGACGAAACCATTTTTATGCCACGAAACCGCGTTAACGGCTGTTAAACAGTGGAAACAGGATCGGGCCCTTTGCGCCCCATGCGGCGTTTCGCGCCAGCGATATACGAACAAAAGGCCACAGAATGAAGAAATACCTCGTCGGGACCGCTTTGGGGCATTCGCTTCTGGGCCTGTCCCACTTCAAATCGCTCAAATCCTTGCGCACGCAAAACCCCGAACGGGCGGCGATGGTCGCTAACGCGGTGCTGGCCGACAGGCTGGTCACGCGGCTCTGCCCCTCTGGGGGGACGTTTATCGACGTCGGCGCGCATATCGGCTCGATCTTTTCGACGGTACATAGGCTCGACAGTTCCGTCCGGATCGTCGCTGTCGAAGCGGATCCGTCGAAGGCCGAGAACCTTGCGGCACGGTTCGACTACATCACGCTGCACGCCTGCGCGGTTGGCGACAGCGAGGGGCAGATCACCTTCTACATCGACCCCGATGCGACCGGCTACAACTCTCTGGTCAAGCGCGAGGATGGCACACAGATCGAGATTTCGGTGGAGATCCGGAAACTTGACGACCTGCTGAAAGACGAGACACCCGATGTCATCAAGATCGACATCGAGGGCGCGGAACTGGGCGCGCTGCGCGGCGGCGCGCAGGTCATCGCAGTGCATCGGCCCACGATCATGTTCGAGAGTACCGAGACAGGCACAAACGCGCTGGGGTATTCGCCCGACCTTCTGTGGAACTGGCTACATGACATGGGCTACGGGGTCTTTACCCCCGACAGGCTGGCGCATGATGCCCCCCCGCTTGACCTGACCAGTTTTCTCGACGCCCACGCCTATCCGATGCGGACATTGAACTATTTCGCAGTCCACGACAGCAAACGCACGGATATACGCGACCGCGCCCGTGGCATCCTGGGTATCAAGGTCGGCGCCTGACCCCTGTGCGCTACGAAAAAAGCCGCCCCGAAGGGCGGCTTTCGCTGTGTCACTGCGGCAATTGCCGCTCGGCCTCAGCCTTTTTCTTCAACGATCTCGACCATGTGGCTGACCTTGTTGATCATGCCACGCACGGCTGGCGTATCTTCCAGCTCACGCACACGGTGCATCTTGTTGAGACCCAGCCCGATCAGCGTCTGGCGCTGCTTTGCGGGGCGGCGGATGGGCGAACCCACCTGCTTGATCACGATTGTCTTGGCCATGCTTATGCCTCCTCAGCCACGTGCGAGGATGCCTCGTTGGCGTCTTCGCGTTTCGGCAGGATGTCGGCCACCTTCTTGCCACGGCGCTGTGCGACGGAACGGGGCGACTGTTCCTTGCGCAGACCGTCCATGGTGGCGCGGATCATGTTGTAAGGGTTTTGCGACCCGATCGATTTGGCGACAACGTCCTTGATGCCCAGCATCTCGAACACGGCGCGCATCGGACCACCGGCGATGATACCGGTACCTTCAGGTGCGGTCCGCATCACTACTTTGCCGGCACCGTGACGGCCCGACATATCGTGGTGCAGCGTGCGGCCTTCGCGCAGCTGAACGCGGATCATCTGGCGCTTCGCCTGCTCGGTTGCCTTGCGGATCGCCTCGGGGACCTCTTTGGCCTTGCCCTTGCCGAAGCCGACACGGCCTTTCTGGTCGCCAACCACCACAAGTGCGGCGAAGCCAAAGCGCTTACCACCTTTTACGGTCTTGGAAACGCGGTTGATCGCGACCAGACGGTCCGCGAATTCTGGGGTTTCGTCGCGCTGGTTGCGGCGTCCGCCCCGGTTGTCATCTCTGGCCATGCTGGCCTCCTCACTCTTGTGGACGGTACCGTCCGTCTAGTCCAACCGAAGTGCCACCCCGTGGTGGCCCCGGTCATCGAGGGTACGCAAACAACGCATCCCCTACAGGGTCTGTGGTAGGGTGCGCAGTTGCTGCGCACCCCGGGTCTTAGATCTTCAGACCGCCTTCGCGGGCTGCATCGGCGAGCGCCTTGACCTTGCCGTGGAAGAGGAAACCGCCGCGGTCGAAGTACGCGGTGTCGACACCGGCCTTCTTCGCACGTTCCGCGATCGCCTCGC
The DNA here is from genome assembly GCF_040149665.1 of Sulfitobacter sp. HNIBRBA3233. NCBI lineage: Bacteria > Pseudomonadati > Pseudomonadota > Alphaproteobacteria > Rhodobacterales > Roseobacteraceae > Sulfitobacter > Sulfitobacter marinivivus. The sequence continues at coordinate 1,830,488 of NZ_JBEFLP010000001.1, forward strand.
CCACCTTGGTGGCCGCCTCGATGTTGTTCTTGCCAACCACACCCAGCGCTTTTTCCAGCGTGGACGCGGACGCAACGGTCTTGCCGTTCACATCGTCGATCAGCTGGACGCTGATGTTCTTGTTTGAACGGTGCACGCTCAGGCGCATACGGCCCGCGTTCGTGCGGCGAAGTTTGTTCCGAACGCGCAGGCGGCGTTTGATGAACAGCTGACGTTTTGTGTTTGCCATTACTTCTTCTTCCCTTCTTTGCGGAAGATGAACTCGCCCTTGTAGCGGATACCCTTGCCCTTGTAGGGCTCGGGCTTGCGCCACGCACGGATGTTCGCTGCAACCTGACCAACAAGCTGTTCGTCAATGCCTTCAACCACAATCTCGGTTTGTTTCGGCGCAGTCACGGTCACGCCCTCGGGGGCTTCGTAATCCACGTCATGCGACAGGCCAAGGTTCAGCTTCAGGGTGTTGCCCTGCATCTGCGCCCGGTAACCCACACCCTGGATCTCAAGCTCTTTCTTGAAACCGGTGGTCACGCCCTGAACGAGGTTCGCAACCATGGTGCGGGACATGCCCCACTGCTGAAGCGCGCGCTTGGATTTGCCGCGCGGCGTGACAGTGACGGCACCGTCATCCACAGCCAGGGTCACATCGTCGGTCGCGTGGAACGAACGGGTGCCTTTTGGCCCTTTGACTTCGATCATCTGGCCGGAAACGGACGCTGTAACGCCGTCGGGCAGATCGACCGGTTTTTTACCAATACGAGACATCTTGCCCTCCTTAGAATACGGTGCAGAGCACTTCGCCGCCAACGTTGGCCGCCCGTGCGTTTGCATCCGACATCACACCCTGCGGGGTGGAGACAATCGACACACCCAGACCCTGACGGACCTGCGGGATATCATTTGCGCCCATGTAGACGCGGCGACCGGGCTTCGACACCCGCTTGAGTTCACGAATGACGGGCTCGCCTTCGTAGTACTTGAGGCTGATTTCGATGGCCGGATGGCCGTCGGCGCCTGTCGTCTTCTCGTAGCCACGGATGTAACCTTCGTCCGCCAGCACATCCAGAACCCATGCACGCAGCTTGGACGCCGGTGTAAGAACTGTGGATTTGCCGCGCAGCGAAGAGTTACGGATGCGTGTCAGCATATCTGCGATAGGATCGTTCATCTGATGCGCTCCTTACCAGCTCGACTTGACCATGCCGGGGATCTGGCCGTTGGAGCCGAGATCACGCAGCGCGATACGCGAGATTTTAAGTTTACGGTAGTAAGCGTGCGGACGGCCTGTCAGCTGGCAACGGTTGTGCAGACGCACAGCCGAGGAGTTGCGGGGCAGTTTCGCCAGCTTCAGGGAGGCGCGGAAACGCTCTTCCATCGGCTTGCTCTCGTCGTTGATGATTTCTTTCAACGCGGCACGCTTCGCGGCGTATTTCTTGACCAGTGCTTCGCGCTTCTTCTCGCGCTCGATCATGGATTTCTTAGCCATATCTATTCCCTCCCGATCAGCTGTTGAAAGGCATGTTGAAGTGCTTCAACAGCGCCTTGGCTTCAGCGTCGGTATCCGCCGTGGTGGCGATCACGATGTCCATACCCCAAGTCTCATCGACCTTGTCGAAGTCGATCTCGGGGAACACGATGTGCTCTTTCATGCCCATGGCATAGTTGCCACGGCCATCGAAAGATTTGCCCGATACGCCGCGGAAGTCACGGATACGGGGCATTGCGATCGTGATCAGACGGTCGAGGAATTCATACATGCGGTCGCCGCGCAGGGTCACTTTCGCGCCCAGTGGCATATCTTCACGCACGCGGAAGCCCGCGATGGATTTCTTCGCCGTGGTGGTCAGGGCCTTCTGGCCCGCGATCTTGGTCAGGTCTTCCTGAGCGGACTTGGCTTTCTTGCTGTCACGGACAGCCTCTGCGCCGCAGCCGATGTTCAGGACGATCTTGTCCAGACGTGGCACCTGCATGTCATTCTTGTAGCCGAACTCTTCTTTGAGAGCGGCACGAATGGTTTCGCGGTACTGCGCCTTCAGGCGGGGTGTGTAGTTTGCATCGTCGAGCATCAGATCACGTCCCCTGTTGTCTTGGCAAAGCGCACTTTCTTGTCGCCTTCCATTTTGAAACCAACGCGGCTGGGTTTGCCGTTGGCATCCTTGATCGCGAGGTTGCTAAGGTCGATCGGCATCGCCTTCGGGATGCGGCCGCCCTGCGACGTCTGCGACTGGCGCGTGGCGCGGATCGCGATGTTGACGCCGTCAACGATTGCCTTGCCGGACTTGGGGTCGACGGACGTGATCGTCCCTTCCTTGCCCTTGTCCTTGCCGGTCAGAACGATGACCGTGTCACCTTTTTTCAGCTTGGCAGCCATGGTTACAGCACCTCCGGAGCGAGCGAGATGATTTTCATGAAGTTCTTGCCGCGCAGTTCACGAACCACTGGCCCGAAGATACGGGTGCCGATCGGCTCGTTGTTGTTATTCAGGATAACGGCTGCGTTGCGGTCGAAACGGATGGCTGTGCCATCGTCGCGACGGACTTCCTTGGCGGTGCGAACGACGACGGCCTTGCGGACGTCGCCCTTTTTCACACGACCGCGTGGGATGGCTTCCTTCACCGAGACGACAATGATGTCGCCGACGGAGGCGTACTTACGCTTGGAACCACCCAGGACCTTGATGCACTGAACACGGCGCGCGCCGCTGTTGTCAGCAACATCCAGGTTGGTCTGCATCTGGATCATTTGGTTTCTCCCGACCTTTGGGGGGCGATGCGTGCCTTGTCCCCAGGGTTTCGATTAAGCAGGACGATTACGCTTCGGCTTTGGCGCCGGCGTAGACTTCCCAACGTTTCGTCTTGGATTTCGGCGCGCATTCGATGATGCGGACCGTGTCACCTACCTTGTAGGTGTTGTTCTCATCGTGGGCCCGGTATTTCTTGGACTTACGGATGGTCTTCTTCAGAACCGGGTGGGTAAAGCGGCGCTCTACCGATACGGTGACTGTCTGTTCGTTCGCGTCGGAGGTTACGACGCCCTGCAGGATACGCTTTGGCATGGGTGTCTCTCCTTATTCCGCAGCCGCTTTGGCTTTTTCGTTCAACAGCGTTTTCACACGCGCCACGTCACGCTTCACGGCGCGCAGGCGGGCGGGGTTTTCCAGCTGGCCGGTGGCTTGCTGGAAACGCAGGTTGAACGCTTCTTTCTTGAGGTTCACAAGTTCGTCACGGAGCTGGTCCGGCGTCTTGTCACGCAGTTCGCTGGCGATCATGCCATTTTCCTTTTTTCAACATCACCAGTAGGCCCCGTGCGGGTGACCATGATTCTGGTGGAGTTCATGATGAGTGCGCCGGATAGCCCCTATTGACCGGGGGCGCAACCCCTTTGCTTGACAAAGGCGCGGGCCGTCCGCAGCTGCGCGGCCTTTCGTCCGGCCCTGTTTCACCGTAAAGCAGTCGGGATACAACTGAAAGGCGCTGTCATGGCCGATATCCGATCTCTCTTCGTGACCCGTATCTACCACGCCCCGCTGGGCGGCGATGTCGACGCGGAAGAACTCGAGGCATCCTGCTATTCCATTGCCGAGGACGACGACGCAGGACAGGAATGGAGCGAGGCGAACGGCTACCCCGGCTATACCTCCTACGCCTCGCTGACCGATCTGGGGTGGCGGTTTCCGATTTTCGCGCAGGTCATCGCGGCGCTCGACAGCCATGTCGAGGCTTTCGCCGAAGAGCTGGCGCTGGATCTGGATGGCCGCGCGCTGAAGCTTGAAGACATCTGGATCAACATCCTGCCCGAGGGCGGGATGCATTCGGGGCACCTGCATCCCCATTCGGTGATCTCGGGTACGACCTATGTGGCGATGCCCGACGGGGCCAGCGCGATCAAGTTCGAAGATCCGAGGCTGCCGATGATGATGGCCTCTCCGGCGCGCCGCAAGGACGCACCAGAAGACCTGCGCACCTTCGCCTACATTGCGCCAAAGGTCGGCGACGTGTTGTTGTGGGAAAGCTTCCTGCGCCACGAGGTGCCGATGAACATGTCCGAAGAGGACCGCATCAGCGTGTCGTTCAACTACAGCTGGGGCTGAGGGCGGCACCCCTTGCGGCAGATTTGCCGCTCCCAGACGGGCGCGGCGCGTGAAAACCTGAACGGAGAGACGACATGACGACTGCACATACCCTCGATCTGACGCTGGTGGATGGCGACGAGAAGCGGCAAGTGTCCTTCACGCCCGAACGTTTCATCGTCGCCGGCTGGACCGGACGCGACAAGGCCGCGATGGAGCATCACATGGCCGAGCTGGAGGCGCTGGGGATCAAACGCCCCGCGTCCACGCCCGTGTTCTACCGCAATGCGGTCACGCGTCTGGTGACAACCGACCTGCTGCAAACCCCCGGCGCCGGATCGTCCGGAGAGGTGGAATACGTCCTCTATAATATCGACGGCGAGATCTGGGTCGGCATCGGGTCGGACCACACCGACCGCGAGGTTGAAGCCTATAACATCACGGTATCGAAACAGATGTGCGACAAACCCGTCGGGACGGTCCTGTGGCGCTACGATCATCTGCGCGCTGTCTGGGATGATCTGGCGGTGGAAAGCCATGCGACCATCGATGGAGATCAGGTGGAATACCAGCGCGGGACACTGGCGGCGATGCTGCCTGCGGATGCCCTCATCGCGGCTTTCGAGGCCGACAGCGGCACCCGTTTCGGCCCCGGCGATGTCATGATGGGCGGCACCCTGCCCGCGATCGGCGGCGTGCGCCCCGCCGAAAGGTTCGACTTTTCGCTGACCGATCCGCGCAGTGGCGCGCGCCTGAGCCACGGGTACCGGATCGAGGTCCTGCCGAACGTCGGCTGAGCGCTGCGGCTACTTCTGCTCGCTTGCCGCCTTGCGTGCGGCTTTCTCTTCGCGGGTCAGCTTGTTGCCCCACTGGTTGTTGCTCAGGCCCAGACCGTCCGGCAGCGGCTTGGTCTTGCCCTTCTTGACGGTGCCGCCGTTGTCGAGAAACGCCTGGATCAGGTCTTCGTCGGTTGTGGGCTTGGGGACTTTTTTCATCTCGGAGCGCCTTTCGCGTTTTCCTGCCGGATAGTAGCCCCCCTGCCCCGCGCTGACCAGCGCAACCGGCCGAAGCGGGACAGATGGACCCGGAATACAAAAACCCCCGCTGAGTGATCAGCGGGGATTTTCAATCTTTACCGGCGCCAGACCCCGGCAGGCGGGGTCGACGGGATTACCAGTCTTCGCGGACCACGACGCGTGTCTTGATCGGCAGTTTCATCGCAGCAAGGCGCAGGGCCTCGCGCGCGACGTCTTCGCCAACACCGTCGAGTTCAAACATCACACGACCGGGTTTCACCTTGGCCGCCCAGAAGTCCACGGAACCTTTACCTTTACCCATACGCACTTCGACGGGCTTGGAGGTTACGGGCACATCCGGGAAGATACGGATCCAGACACGGCCCTGACGCTTCATGTGACGTGTCATCGCGCGGCGTGCCGCTTCGATCTGACGCGCTGTCACACGCTCGGGCTCAAGCGCCTTCAGGCCAAAGGTGCCAAAGTTCAGGTCGGACCCGCCCTTTGCCAGACCCTTGATGGAGCCTTTGAACTGCTTGCGGAATTTCGTACGCTTTGGTTGAAGCATCTCATTCCCTCCTTAACGACGACCGCCGGCACCGCGAGGTGCTGGGCCGTCTTGCATTTCTTGTGCCTTGCGGTCACGCGCTGCCGGATCGTGCTCCATGATCTCGCCTTTGAAGATCCAGGTCTTGATCCCGATGATGCCGTAGGCTGTCATCGCTTCGACATGTGCGTAATCGATGTCGGCACGCAGGGTATGCAAAGGCACGCGGCCTTCACGGTACCATTCGGTCCGCGCGATTTCCGCACCACCCAGACGACCCGCGAGGTTCACGCGGATACCCTGAGCGCCCATGCGCATGGCGTTCTGCACGGCGCGCTTCATGGCACGACGGAAAGACACCCGGCGTTCCAGCTGCTGTGCGATGCTCTCACCCACGAGGGCTGCGTCCAGCTCGGGCTTGCGCACTTCAACGATGTTGAGGTGAAGCTCGGAGTCGGTCATCTTGGCGATTTTCTGGCGCAGACCTTCGATGTCTGCCCCTTTCTTGCCGATGATGACGCCGGGGCGCGCTGTGTGGATCGTCACGCGGCACTTCTTGTGCGGACGTTCGATGATCACACGGGCGATACCCGCCTGTTTGCATTCCTTGTTGATGAACTCACGGATTGCGATGTCTTCGAGCAGAAGATCACCGTAGTCCTTCGTATCGGCGTACCAGCGGCTGTCCCAGGTGCGGTTCACCTGCAGACGCATGCCGATCGGGTTTACTTTGTTACCCATTATGCTTGCTCCTCAACCTGACGCACGACGATGGTGATTTCCGAGAACGGCTTGATGATCTTGCCGAACCGGCCACGGGCACGTGGGCGTCCACGCTTCATGGTCAGGTTCTTGCCGACATAGGCTTCGGCAACGATCAGTTCATCCACGTCGAGGTTGTGGTTGTTTTCGCCATTGGCAATCGCGGACTGAAGGCATTTCTTCACGTCCAGCGCGATCCGCTTCTTGGAGAAGGTCAGGTCCGTGAGGGCCTTGTCCACCTTCTTGCCGCGGATCATTGCGGCGACGAGGTTCAGTTTCTGCGGGCTTGTACGCAGCATGCGCAGTTTTGCACGTGCTTCGTTGTCGGCCACGCGGCGGGGATTCTTATCCTTGCTCATGGCTTACTTCCGCTTCGCTTTTTTGTCGGCGGCATGACCGTAGTAGGTCCGCGTCGGGGAATATTCACCGAACTTCTGACCGATCATGTCTTCGCTGACGTTGACTGGGATGTGCTTGTGGCCGTTGTAGACACCGAAGGTCAGACCCACAAACTGCGGCAGAATGGTGGAACGGCGCGACCAGATCTTGATCACTTCGTTGCGACCGCTCTCACGCGATGCTTCGGCCTTCTTGAGGACATAAGAGTCGACAAAAGGGCCCTTCCATACTGAACGAGACATAAATTAACGCCCCTTCTTCTTGGCGTGCCGCGACCGGACGATAAGCCGGCTGGACGCTTTGTTCTTGTTGCGGGTCTTGGCACCCTTTGTCGGCTTGCCCCATGGGGTCACCGGGTGACGACCACCGGAGGTCCGGCCTTCACCACCGCCGTGTGGGTGGTCGATCGGGTTCATCACGACACCACGTACCGAAGGACGGATGCCCTTGTGGCGCATACGGCCCGCTTTACCGAAGTTCTGGTTCGAGTTGTCGGGGTTGCTGACCGCACCAACGGTGGCCATGCATTCCTGACGTACCAGACGCAGCTCGCCCGAGCTGAGACGGATCTGCGCGTAGCCGCCATCGCGACCGACGAACTGGGCGTAGGTGCCCGCGGCGCGTGCGATCTGGCCGCCCTTGCCGGGCTTCAGCTCGATGTTGTGGACGATTGTACCGATCGGCATGCCGGAGAAAGGCATTGCGTTGCCCGGCTTGATGTCGGCCTTCTGCGACGCGACGACGGTGTCGCCGATGGCGATCCGCTGTGGCGCGAGGATGTAGGCCTGTTCGCCGTCGGTGTATTTCACCAGCGCGATAAAGGCGGTACGGTTGGGGTCATATTCGATGCGCATGACGGCCGCTGGTACGTCCATCTTGTTGCGCTTGAAATCGACGATACGGTAGAGGCGCTTTGCTCCCCCACCCTTGCGACGCATTGTGATCCGCCCGGTATTGTTCCGGCCACCGTTCTTGGTCAAACCCTCTGTGAGGGACTTGACCGGACGGCCTTTCCAAAGCTCCGAACGGTCGATCAGTACCAGCCCACGCTGGCCCGGCGTCGTCGGTTTGTACGACTTGAGTGCCATGTTGTCTGTCTTCCGTTTTGCTATGTACCACCCCGAAAGGCGGTGTCGTTGTAGGCCCCCGTAGGTGCCAGAGTGAAGGTACACACATTCGCGTACCGGGCGCATGACAAGGTGTCACACATTCAAAGGCAAAGCCCCGGACGAATCCGGGGCCGGTGCCGATGGGGTCGTGTAGGTCAGGTCTAAGGGAGGGTCAAGGCATTTAGCCCGGAGCGCCGATATTCGACTGCCCGACAGCTTTGCGCGCGATGCGGACGTTCCATTTCCACCGGGCACGACGGCGGCCCAAACGCCCTCGCAAACGAAGGCTCGAACATCAATACCGGTGGCGGCGCACCAGCGTGCTACGCTGTTGCCCTGTCGTCCGCCACATCCGCTTCGACGTTGTCCGCGGCCCAGGCGCTTGCCGCTTCTGCGGCAACCGGTGTGGCACCCGGAACGACGCTGATATAGCTGTCAGTCTCCTCAACCGGCATCTGCGCGCGCTGTGTCATGCGATAGAGCGCATAGACTGCGATCACCGCAAAGGTCGCCCCCAGGCTTAACCAGAATGCGAAGGGCCCCGTCACCTCCATCGCCCACCCTGTCAGCAGCGGACCCAGAATTGCCCCCGCGCCGAAGACGAAGACAAGCCCGCCGGACGCGCCGGGCATTTCATCGGAGGTCAGATAATCGTTGGTATAGGCCAGCAGCAGGGCATAGAGCGGTGTTGTCATACCGCCCGCGATGAATGCTGCGGCCAGCAGGGCGAATTCGTTGTCGCCCGCGAAAAAGCCAATCATGCAAAAACCGCCACCGATGGCTGCCGATCCGCAGATCACCTTGCGCCGGTCGATGCGATCGGAAAGCCACCCGATCGGATACTGGAAGACCAGCGCACCGGCAAAGAGCGCCGCCACGAACAAGGAGATCGCATTGGCGGTCATGCCTGTCTGCCCGCCAAAGACAGCCCCCATCCCCGATTGCGTCGCGTAGATTGCACCAAGGAAGAAGATCCCGACCGCGCCCAGCGGAGAGCTGGAAAACAGGTCCTTCAGAGACATCGGGCGGGATACAGTGGTCGCCGGCGCGGGGGAGGCCGACAACAGGATTGGCGCAAAGGAGACCGACACAAGGATCGATGCGCCGATAAAGAGAACGGATGTCGCCGCATCGCCGAGTGTAAGCAGCCATTGCGCCCCGATGATGCCGACCGTCTGGCAGATCATGTAGGCGGCAAGAATCTTGCCCCGTGTTTCGTTGGTCGACTGCGCGTTCAGCCAGCTTTCGGCGGTGACGTATATGCCCGACATGCAAAAACCCAGCATCACCCGAAGGGCTGTCCATGCCCATGGGTCAGCCAACAGCGGAAATGCAATCAGCCCCGCCGACATCAGCCCGCCAAGAGCTCCGAACACGCGCACATGCCCCACACGGCTGATGAGGACGGGGGTGTAGCGGGCCCCCACAAGGAAACCGGCGAAATACCCTGAGGTGATGATGCCAAGCTCGGGTGCGGAGAACCCTTCGATGTCACCGCGCAGGCCCATCAGCGTGAACTGCATCCCGTTCCCGAGCATGATGAGCACGATGCCCACGAGAAGTGCCGCGATGCCTTGGAATGCCTGCAATCATCCGCTCCGTGCGTAGTGGTCCCCTATATACGACCCCTAAAAGCCACAGATCGTGTTTGCAAATCTTGCGGGTGTCAGAAGCGGGCCTGCTAGGGCGCTTCCGGGGCGAAACGGATGGACTGGTCAGGGACTGGGCGGCGCCACTCACTTTTTGCGCATCCGGCAAATCTGTTCTTCGGCGCGCCGCGCAGCCTTCCGACGCTCACGCCACCGCAGAAACGTAAAAGGGCGCAGCATTCAAGCTACGCCCTTAAAATTCTCAAAAACCCCGTCAGGGGCGCAGTGGCTTATGCCAGTGCGAGGTTGGTCGCCGACTCGCGGCCGTCACGGCCTGCTTCGATGTCGAACGTGACCTTCTGGTCGTCTTGCAGACCGGTCAGACCGGCGCGCTCAACGGCAGAGATGTGTACGAACACGTCTTTGCTGCCGCCGTCGGGTGCAATAAAACCAAAACCTTTAGTGGTGTTGAACCATTTGACTGTGCCTGTGGCCATAGTCTTTACTCCTGTTTCATGCTGCCCGCAGGATGCGGCAGCGTCGGCTAAGTCAGTGAAAGATCGCAAAACTGAGCCGGTAGGAGCAGAAATTCGATGGATTTGTAACGTCGCACGCCCTCAATGCGCCTTTCGCACGCAGATAGCAAGCGATTCCCACGCGCCCCGCGCGATCGGCGGAAATCCCCGGTCCGCGCGGCGCTGACGCCAACAAAAAAAGGCCCCCGCCTGCGCGGGAGCCCTTCGTCATTTCGAAACCGGTAAGTCTTACAGACCGGTGGAGACGTCGATCGTGTTGCCTTCTTCCAGCGTCACATAGGCCTTCTTCACGTCGCGGCGGGTGCCGAGCTGGCCCCGGAAACGCTTGACCTTGCCCTTGGTGATGGTGGTGTTCACACCCTTCACCTTCACACCAAACAGCGCCTCGACGGCCTCTTTGATCTGGGGTTTGTTGCTGTCCATCGCCACTTCGAAAACCACGGCGTTCTGTTCGGACGCCATTGTCGCTTTCTCGGTGATGATCGGCTTGCGGATCACGTCGTAATGTTCTGGTTTCGCGCTCATTTCAAACGGGCCTCCAGTGCTTCGATACCCGCTTTGGTGATCACGAGTGTGTCACGCTTGAGGATATCATATACGTTTGCGCCCATCGACGGCAGGACATCCAGACCCTCGATGTTGCGCGCGGCTTGGGCGAAATCCTCGTTGACGGAGGCGCCATCGATGATCAGTGCCCGCTTCCAGCCCAGATCCTTGACCTGCTTTGCCAGCGCCGCTGTCTTGCCTGCGGATGTCGCCTCGTCGATGATGACGAGAGCGCCTTCCTTCATCTTGGCGGACAGTGCGTGGCGAAGGCCCAGCTTGCGGAACTTCTTGGTCAGCTCGTGGCCGTGGCTACGCGGGGTCGGACCCTTGTAGATACCACCCTTGCGGAAGATCGGTGCAGAGCGTGCGCCGTGGCGTGCGCCACCGGTGCCCTTCTGGCGATAGATCTTCTTGGTCGAATAGCTGACCTCGGAGCGTGTCTTGACCTTGTGCGTGCCCTGCTGCGCGTTGTTACGCTGCCAGCGAACGACGCGGTGCAGGATGTCGGCGCGTGGCTCAAGACCGAACAGGGCCTCGTCCAGGTCTACCGATCCGGCCTTGCCGCCGTCGAGTTTGATGACATCGAGTTTCATGCGTCACCTTCTTTCTTGTCTGCGTCGCCAGCGTCGGAGTTATCCGCATCGGAAGACTCTTCGGCGATTTCGGCTTCGGCTGCTTTCAGCGCTTCGGCTTCAGCGGCGGCCTGCTCTTCTGCAAGGCGCTTGGCTTCGGCTTCGGCTTCTGCGGCGGCTGCGGCGGCTGCTTCTTCAGCGGCTTTTGCGGCTTCGTCAGCTGCGGACTTCAGTGCGGCCGGGAAGATCGCGTCTGCCGGGAACGGCTTCTTGACCGCATCCTTGACAGTGACCCAGCCCCCCTTGGAGCCCGGAACAGCGCCCTTGACCATGATCAGGCCGCGGTCGCTGTCGGTCCGGACAACTTCGAGGTTCTGCGTGGTCACACGGACAGCGCCCATGTGGCCGGCCATCTTCTTGCCTTTGAAAACCTTGCCGGGATCCTGACACTGGCCTGTGGAGCCGTGCGAACGGTGGCTGATCGACACACCGTGCGACGCCCGCAGACCGCCGAAATTGTGACGCTTCATCGCACCGGCAAAACCTTTACCGATCGATGTGCCTGCCACGTCGACGTACTGACCTGCGTAGTAATGGTCCGCGATGATTTCCTCGCCAACGGCGATCAGGTTGTCGGCGTCGACGCGGAATTCCGCGACCTTGCGCTTTGGTTCAACCTTGGCCGCGGAGAAGTGTCCGCGCATCGCCTGGGAGGTCCGCTTTGCCTTCGCAGTGCCCGCGCCGAGCTGAACAGCCGTATAGCCATCCTTTTCCTCGGTGCGCTGTGCGACGACCTGAAGCTTGTCGAGTTGAAGGACGGTGACAGGAATCTGACGGCCGTCTTCCATGAACAGCCGGGTCATGCCGACTTTCTTTGCAATAACGCCTGAGCGCAACATTTCCGAAACCCTCCTTACGATTGCAGTTTGATCTCGACGTCCACACCAGCGGCGAGGTCGAGCTTCATCAGCGCGTCCACGGTCTGGGGAGTCGGATCAACGATGTCCAAGAGACGCTTGTGCGTACGGATCTCGAACTGGTCGCGGGATTTCTTGTCTACGTGGGGTCCACGCAGAACGGTGAATTTCTCGATCTTGTTCGGCAGCGGAATGGGGCCGCGAACGGAAGCGCCTGTGCGCTTGGCGGTGTTGACGATTTCCTGTGTGGAGGAATCGAGCACCCGGTAGTCGAACGCCTTCAGGCGGATACGGATGTTCTGGCTGGCAGCCATGGTCATATCCCTTATCTTCGGGATGGTCACGGAGAGGAGGACAGCGGCTCATCCGGCACCCTCATCGCGATCTTGTGTAACGTCAACGGGGCACGCGAATGGCGCACCCCGGTCAAGTAAGGGGCGTATAGAAGGAGTCGCCAGCCGTGGCAAGGGGCGATATGGCGTTTTCGGGAGTGTGCGAACCAGCGCTCAGCCGAAGGCCGCGATCGGGCGGGCGTTCTTGGCGTGGCGCATCATCAGGTTCTTCACCCGGCGCCCCGTCATCAACGGACGCGCAACTGTCGGGGCGTCGTTTTGGGCCACCACCTCGGCCAGTTCCGGCAGCAGCGCCATGATTTCCGCGCAGGCGGCAGCGCCCAGCGATTTCAATGCCTGCGGCCCGGTCAGAAGGGTCTCTGCCGGGGTGCCATTGGCGAAAACGATCTCGTGATTCTCGCACAGGATATGCAGGTAGGTGACCTCGACCAGATCGCTTGCGACCGCCACACCCGGCATCTCCAGAAGATGTTTGGCCGCAACAAGCACCTGTTCCGATCCCACCATGCGCCCCGCGATGCGCGAGGTCACGAGCAGCCGGTGCTGCGGGGATACAACCAGATCACGCTCGGGATAGCCCTGCCCCAGCGCGTTCGCCGCGATGCGGATCGGCACGAACTTCGGGTTCTCGCACAATTCCGCGTGGCGCAGCACCCGCCGCCCGATCCACCGCACGCGCTGGTATCCGTGGTCGAGGGTGCGCACCCTGTCCCCGGCGCAAAGAGCTGCAATATCCACCGGGCCCCGGTCCGTTTCGATCATCGTTCCTGCCGCAAAGCAGATCGGCGTGCCACCGAGAGTGGTATGGGCCGGGTTCGCATCGTTGTCGACAAGGCCGACAACGCTCAGCTGCGTGTCCGGTGGGGGCGCGTCGCCGCGAAAGACAAGGTAATAGCCCTGTTCGGCCGTACCGGTGTTGATCGTCCCGTCGTTGTTGAGATCCGCGTCGATGACGGACACGTCATAGGTCCGGGTGCCGTCCGACACCCTGAAAGTATAGTCGTAGAGGACCGACGTCGCAGTCCCGTTGATGACCGTAGACTGCTCCTGCGCCTGCCCCACCCGCATCGTCGACTGCACGGTCTCGTTCGTCGGATCCCCGTTGTAAAGGGTCGCGGCGTTGTCGGCCTCATAGACGACATGCATGAACTGGCGACCGGAATAACTCCAGGTGGCACCGGCGGGCGGAAGGCTCTGGTAGTTGTAGGCGGTCCCGTTAACCGTGCTCTGCGATCCGAGGATCGTCTGATTGTACGCGTAATAAACAGGCATTCTGACCGCCCTAAAAAATCGAACATTTGAGTCGAATTTTCGCGTAACATCTTGCGCATTCAGCGGCGCAATACTGGCGATAGTTTGTCCAATGACATCTCTTTCACGGGATTGTCTTCGGGATCTCGGGGCGGCGGGGATCCCTTTGCCGTGGCGCGTGATCATTGCCTGTCGGAGGCCATGCGCCTTCGGTATCTCCCATTGCGTTCTGCGCGCGCCGCAAACGCCAAGGGCCGCCCCCTGCGGGGCGGCCCTTGTTTGTTGCAACCGGTTTGTCTGCCTGCGCTTTCGCAGCCTTGCCTGCAGCAAGGCGCCGCCGCGCGGGAAGAGCGGCTTATTCCGTGATCTTCGACACCACGCCCGCGCCGACGGTGCGGCCGCCTTCGCGGATCGCGAAGCGCAGGCCCTGCTCCATCGCGATCGGTGCGATCAGCTCGACGTCGAACTTCAGGTTGTCGCCGGGCATGACCATTTCAGTGCCCTCGGGCAGCTGGACCGTGCCGGTGACGTCTGTTGTCCGGAAGTAGAACTGCGGACGGTAGTTCGCGAAGAACGGCGTGTGACGGCCACCCTCTTCCTTCGTCAGGATGTAGGCCTCGGCCTCGAACTTCGTGTGCGGGTTCACCGACTTCGGCTTGCACAGAACCTGACCGCGCTCGACGCCGTCACGCTCGATACCGCGCAGCAGAACGCCCACGTTGTCGCCCGCTTCACCGCGGTCCAGCAGCTTGCGGAACATCTCGACGCCTGTGCAGGTCGTCTTCTTGGTGTCGCGGATGCCCACGATTTCCAGTTCGTCGCCGACGTTCACAACGCCACGCTCGACACGGCCGGTCACAACCGTACCACGACCCGAAATCGAGAACACGTCCTCGACCGGCATCAGGAACGGCTGGTCCACGGCGCGCGCGGGCGTCGGGATGTATTCGTCAACGGCGGCCATCAGCTTGCGGATCGACTCTTCGCCGATCTCCGGATCGGTGCCGTTCATCGCCGCCAGAGCGGAGCCGGGGATGATCGGAATGTCGTCGCCGGGGTACTCGTAGGAGGACAGCAGCTCGCGGATTTCCATTTCGACGAGTTCCAGCAGCTCTTCGTCGTCAACCTGGTCAACCTTGTTCATGTAGACGACCATGTAGGGAATGCCGACCTGACGGCCGAGCAGGATGTGCTCGCGCGTCTGGGGCATCGGGCCGTCGGCCGCGTTCACAACCAGGATCGCGCCGTCCATCTGCGCCGCACCGGTGATCATGTTCTTCACATAGTCCGCGTGGCCGGGGCAGTCGACGTGCGCGTAGTGACGGCTCTCGGTCTCGTATTCCACGTGCGCGGTCGAGATCGTGATCCCGCGCGCTTTCTCTTCGGGCGCGCCGTCGATCTGGTCGTAGGCACGGAAGTCGCCGAAGTACTTCGTGATCGCCGCCGTCAGCGTCGTCTTGCCGTGGTCAACGTGACCGATCGTGCCGATGTTTACGTGCGGTTTCGTGCGTTCAAACTTTGATTTTGCCATGGGGGTGGCTCCTTTTATGCGGGAGGTGCGCATTGATGCGCACCCTACGGATGGGTGTGGGGTGCGCCTTTAGGGCGCACCTTTTGTTATGCGAACTTGGACTGGATCTCGTCCGAGATGTTCTGTGGCACGGCTTCGTAGTGGTCGAACTGCATGGTGAAGTTCGCACGACCCGAAGACATCGACCGCAGAGTGTTGATGTAGCCGAACATGTTGGCCAGCGGTACGAAAGCGTCGATCGCGATCGCGTTGCCGCGGGTGTCCTGACCCTGAACCTGGCCGCGACGCGACGTCAGGTCACCGATGATGCCACCGGTGTATTCTTCGGGTGTGATCACCTCGACCTTCATGATCGGCTCGAGCAGTTTCGCACCGGCCTTGCGCATCCCTTCACGCATGCACATCCGTGCCGCGATTTCGAACGCGAGGACCGAGGAGTCCACATCGTGGAACTTACCGTCGATCAGCGCCACCTTGAAGTCGATCACGGGGAAGCCGGCAAGCGGGCCGCTGTCCATGACCGAGTTGATGCCTTTCTCAACGCCGGGGATGTATTCCTTCGGCACGGCACCACCAACGATGCGCGATTCAAAGGAATAGCCTTCGCCGGGCTCCGTTGGCGAGATGATCATCTTCACTTCGGCGAACTGACCCGAACCACCCGACTGTTTCTTGTGGGTGTAGGTGTGCTCGACTTCGTGGCCGATGGTCTCGCGGTAGGCCACCTGAGGCGCACCGATGTTCGCTTCAACCTTGAATTCGCGCTTCAGACGGTCGACGAGGATGTCGAGGTGAAGTTCACCCATCCCCTTCATGATGGTCTGACCGGATTCCAGATCGGTTTCGACGCGGAACGACGGGTCTTCTGCCGCCAGACGTGCCAGACCCTGAGACATTTTCTCCTGGTCCGCTTTCGTCTTTGGCTCGACCGCGATCTCGATGACCGGATCGGGGAAGGTCATGGTTTCGAGAACCACTGGTTCCTTGTCGTCACACAGCGTGTCGCCCGTTGTGGTATCCTTCAGGCCCGCCAGCGCGATGATGTCGCCCGCGAACGCTTCGGTGATTTCCTCGCGATCGTTGGAGTGCATCATCATCATACGGCCAACGCGCTCTTTCTTCCCCTTGGTGGAGTTCAGAAGCGTTGCACCCTTGGTGAGTTTGCCGGAATAGACGCGTGTGAACGTAAGCGAGCCCACGAAGGGGTCGTTCATGATCTTGAACGCAAGGCCAGCGAAGGGCATGTCGTCATCCGCGCGGCGCGGAATGTTACGTGTTTCCGTCTCGTCACCGGGTTTGAAGCCCATGTAATCGACAACGTCCAGCGGGCTGGGCAGATAGTCGATCACGGCGTTGAGCAGAGGCTGCACGCCTTTGTTCTTGAACGCGGAACCGCCCAGGACGGGAACGAAAGACAGCGACAGCGTCCCTTTGCGCAGCAGTTTGCGCAGGGTGTCGACGTCAGGCTCGGCGCCGTCCATCAGGTAGTTTTCCATCGCGTCGTCGTCCATTTCGACGGCCGCTTCGATCATCTTGCCGCGCCATTCGTCGGCCAGATCCTTGAGGCTGTCACGGATCGGCTTCTTGATCCAGGACGCGCCCAGATCTTCGCCTTCCCAGACCCATTCTTCCATGGTGACGAGGTCGATCAGACCTTCCAGCTCGGTCTCTGCACCGATCGGGATACCGACGGGAACAGCACGCGCACCGGTGCGGTCCTCGATCATGCGAACGCAGTTGAAGAAGTCCGCACCGATCTTGTCCATCTTGTTGACGAACACCATGCGCGGCACCTTGTAACGGTCGGCCTGGCGCCACACGGTTTCGGTCTGTGGCTCGACACCGGCGTTGGCGTCGAGAACGCAGACCGCACCGTCGAGAACCGCCAGCGAACGTTCGACTTCGATGGTGAAGTCAACGTGGCCGGGGGTGTCGATGATGTTCATGCGGTATTTGGTGTCGGATGTACCGTCGGCTGTCGGCTCTTCCTGACGCTGCCAGAACGTGGTGGTCGCGGCCGACGTGATCGTGATGCCACGCTCCTGCTCCTGCTCCATCCAGTCCATGGTGGCTGCGCCATCGTGCACTTCGCCGATGTTGTGGGATTTGCCCGTGTAGAACAGGATACGTTCGGAACAGGTCGTCTTGCCAGCATCAATGTGGGCCATGATGCCGAAGTTGCGGTATCTTTGAAGCGGATAATCGCGTGCCATCTGTAAAGCTTCCTTGGAGGTATTGCTTTGAAAGGGTCAGGGGCCCGGCACATCCGGGCCCCGATCTTGGGAGGTCGGGGCAGCGCCCGACCGAATTACCAGCGGTAGTGGCTGAATGCCTTGTTGGCGTCGGCCATCTTGTGGGTGTCTTCACGCTTTTTCACGGCGGAGCCACGCGATTGCACGGCATCCAGAAGCTCGCCCGCAAGGCGCTCTTCCATGGTGTTTTCGTTGCGTGCACGGGCGGCCTTGATCAGCCAGCGGATCGCGAGGGCCTGACGGCGCTCGGGGCGCACTTCGACAGGAACCTGGTAGGTCGCACCACCGACACGGCGCGAACGCACTTCGACGGAAGGCTGGATGTTGTCGAGCGCTTCGTGGAACACTTCCACGGGGGCGCGCTTGATCTTGGCTTCGACGCGGTCGAAAGCATTGTAGACGATGGTTTCGGCGACAGATTTCTTGCCGTCGATCATCAGGTTGTTCATGAACTTCGTCAGGATCAGATCGCCGTATTTGGCGTCTGGCAGAACTTCGCGTTTTTCAGCGGCGTGGCGGCGTGACATCTAGTTGTCTTCCTCTTGGCGGGTGGGGCGGCACAGGCTCTGCGCGCCCCAAGGATGAATGGAGAATGCGCAATCCTGCGCACAGCGGCATCAATTACTTCGGACGCTTCGCGCCGTACTTCGAACGACGCTGCTTACGATCCTTGACGCCTTGCGTATCCAGAACGCCGCGCAGGATGTGGTAACGCACACCGGGAAGGTCTTTTACACGGCCGCCGCGGATCAGGACAACGGAGTGCTCCTGAAGGTTGTGCGATTCGCCGGGAATGTAGGAGATGACTTCGAAGCCGTTGGTCAGGCGGACCTTGGCAACTTTACGCATCGCCGAGTTCGGCTTCTTAGGTGTGGTTGTATAAACGCGTGTGCAGACGCCGCGTTTCTGCGGGCAGCCCTGCAGGTGCATGGATTTCGATGTTTTGCGTTTCGGCTGGCGCGGCTTGCGGATCAGCTGCTGAATCGTTGGCATTCCGGTTAAATCCCCGTGTAGCTCATAATGGATGCACGGGGGCGCGGCCCCTATGCGGTGACTGTCTGACCGCGCGTCCGCGATCCGGTGTTCGGGCATGTGTTGCAAAGCAATTTGGCCGCGACGCTTCCGTACCGAGGTAAGCGAGGCGGCTTGCTTACAGAGGATCGGGCCAATGAAGGCGGCCTGGATCGTGACCACATGCGGTATGATATGCGCGTCCGGGGCGACCCCCATCTGCGAGATGTCGGGGATATACGCACCCCGGCGATGGGTGTCAACAGCCCCCTCCCCTCACCTGCGGGCCTTGCGGCCCCCAGCGCAACAAGGCCTCTGCCGCGCGGCGCCAATGGGCCCCGCCGTCCGCCTGCCCGCGCCACAGGCCACGGCAAATCCGCACCCTGCGCGCGAAGAAGTCTCAACTTCGCCAGAAACAGGCGCTAGAGTTCGGTGCGAGGCAACGACGGAACGAGTTTCTCTTATGCAGGTGATCGGACTTTGCCGGTTTTCCTACCCCGCAATCGGCGGCTTTCAGGTGGATCACGACACCATCGAGGAACGTATCGCGTATCTCTACGATCCCGAACGGCTGGAGGAACGCTTCCGCCTGTTCGAGGGCGTCGCCCTCGCCAGCCTGCGCGCGCAGACCGATTCCGATTTCGACCTCGTGATCGTGACGGGCGACCAGCTGCCCGCAGCGGCGCGCGACAGGCTGCATGACCTGACTGCCGATATGCCGCAGGTGTCCATCGTGGCCGAGCCGCCGCGACCGCAGCGCGAGGTGATGAAAGAGATCCTCAACCGCAGCAGGCGCGACCCCGCAGCACCCTGCATCCAGTTTCGCGCCGATGACGACGACGCCGTCGCCGTCGATTACATCGCGCGCCTGCGCAACGCTGCCACCGACTGCGCGGGGCTGACCGCACAACATCGCAGCGTCGCCTTTGACTGGAACAAGGGATACATCGCCGACTACGGCGCCCACGGCATCCGCGCGACCGAGATCTTCCGCCCCTTCGACGTTGCGGCGCTGGGTATGTGGGTGAAGGGCAACTGCCCCGTCACGATCATGAATTTCGCCCACAACAAGATCAACCGCTTCATGCCCGCCGTCAGCTTTGACGAACCGCGCATGTTCATCCGTGGCCATAACGCGTGGAACGACAGCCGCCAGAAGCCGGTGAAGCCGGTCGAACTCGCCCCGCTCGACTACGATCGCGCGGTCGAATTCCGCGACCGCTTCGGCATAGATATCGACCGCATCCAGTCCATTTTCGGGGGCGGCTGACATGCGTTGCATCGGCCTGTGCCGGTTTTCCTATGCGGGCAAGGGCGGGTTCAAGAACGGCGATGACGATCTCGACGCGCTCAAGGCATTCCTCTACCGGCCCGACCGACTGGAGGAACGGTTCCGCCTGTTCGAGGCGGTCACCCTGCCGTCGATCCGCGCGCAAACCGATCCCGATTTCACCTTCCTGATCGTCACCGGCAAAAGCCTGCCCGCGCCCGCCCTGACCCGCTTGCGGGCGCTCACCGCGGACATCCCGCAATGCGAAATCCGCCAGGTGCCACCGCGCCCGCACCGCCGCGTCATGCGCAAGGTGATAAACGAATGGCGCGGCCCGCCGGAAGCGCCCTGCCTGCAATTCCGGCTCGACGATGACGACGCCATGGGGGTGAGCTTTGTCGAGCGGTTGCGCCAGAGCGCGGACGACCTGCGCGCACTCACCGCGCGCCACACGTCGGTCGCGGTGGATTTCAATCAGGGGTACGTCTTTCGCGCCGGGCCGCAGGGTCTGCGCGTGGCCCCCTATCACTATCCCTATTCCGCCATCGCGCTCGGCATGATCGTGCAGGCGGGCAGCGACGATACGATCATGAACCACGGACACGAAAATCTCTGGACGACGATGCCGACTGTCACCTTTACCGGCGACGACATGATGCTGCGCGGCCATAACGATTTCAACGACAGCCGGCTGAAAGGCAAGAACCGCGCCTTTGACTATCGCCCGCTGGATGCAGCGCAGGCCGCGCATATCAAGACCACATTCGGTGTCGATGACGCGCAGGTGCGTGCGGTATTCTCAGCGCCGTGAAAGCTGTCTTTCGCGGTAGAAGGTGAACACTCCCGTGGCGATCACGATGCCCGCCCCCACCAGCGTCAGAACTGTCGGCACTTCGGAAAACACCAGATAGCCGACGATCATCGCCACGACCAATCCGGTGTACCGGAACGGTGCGATGAACGATACATCGCCCGTCCGCATGACCTGTATCGAAAAGAAATATCCCGCACAGACAAATCCGGCGGACCCCACGATCAGCGCGGCATTTCCCGAGGACACAGGCACCCACGCCTGCGTGGTCGACGCAAGGCCCGCCGCCGTCATCATCGCAAGCGACGTTCCCAACGTGACCTTCAGCCCCGGCGCCGAGGCGGATAGCCGGCGCGTCAGCAGATCGCGCACCGTTACCCCGACCACGGCGGCCAGCGCATAAAGGGACCACAGGTTGAACCCGTCGGGCCCGGGCCGGATGATGATCAGCACCCCGCCCAGACCGATCAGAATGGCAAGCATCCGCCGCCAGCCGACCGGTTCGCGGTAGACCAGCGCCGCCCCCAGCGTCACGGTCAGCGGCACGACCTGCATGATCGCGTTGAGGTTACCCAGAGGCATTTCGAAAAGCGCGTTCAGAAAGAAATAGGCGGTCAGGATCTCTGCCAGACCGCGCAGGACGACGATCCGCCGGTCTGCTGCCGTCAGCCGCCCCTTCAGCGCGCCCATGGCGTAGGCCAGCACGAAGATCAGCAGACTGCCCAGCACACTGCGGATGAAGATCAGCTGGAACAGCGGAATGTCACCGCCCGTCAGGCGCAGGAAACTGTCGTTGCACACGAAAGCCACCATCGAGGCCATCATGAACAACGCACCGGTCACATTGGGGGACATCCTACCTCCGATCTGTCGCGGACAGCTTTGGCCGATCCCGCGCGCCACGGCAATGCGCAAGCGCACCCGGAACGCTTGCCAAGGCAAGAAATTTTCGCCCACCCCGCCGTGCGGGCCGATCCGCCCTGTCTCGACAACGAAAAACCCCCGCGCCTTGCCGGTGCGGGGGTCTTGGTTTTTTTCAGTCGCTGGAAAGGCGCGGTTTAGTCGCGGCTATCCTCGTCAAAGCTCGGTGCCTGATCGAAGACGTCACCGCCGACGATGTCCTCGTCGGGCCGCTGTTCGGGCGCGGCAAGGCGTGCTGCCTCTTCGGCCTCGATGCGGCGTGCTTCGATGACGACGTTGTCGCGGTCCTGTGCAACACGGCGCATCTGCTGCGTCGCGCCACCGGTACCGGCGGGGATCAGACGACCCACGATCACGTTCTCTTTCAGACCGACCAGCTTGTCCTTCTTACCCTGCACGGAGGCTTCGGTAAGAACGCGCGTGGTCTCCTGGAAGGAGGCCGCCGAGATGAAGCTGCGGGTTTGCAGCGACGCCTTGGTGATGCCCAGCAGGATCGGTTCGCCCTTCGCGGGGCGGCCGCCCTTCGAAATGGCCTTTTCGTTGGCCGCATCGAATTCCTGCTTGTCGACGTGTTCGCCCTTGAGCAGCGTTGTTTCACCGCTGTCCTGGATTTCCCACTTCTGGAGCATCTGGCGCACGATCACTTCGATGTGCTTGTCGTTGATCTTCACACCCTGCAGGCGGTAGACGTCCTGCACCTCGTCGATCATGTAATCCGCAAGCGCTTCGACCCCCATGATGGCGAGAATGTCATGCGGCGCTGGATTGCCGTCCATGATGTAATCGCCCTTCTGCACGAAGTCGCCTTCGGCCACGGGGATGTGTTTGCCCTTGGGCACCATGTATTCGACCTTGTGATCCGGATCCTCGGAGCTTTCGATCGCGATGCGACGCTTGTTCTTGTAGTCCTTGCCGAAGCGCACATAGCCGTCGATTTCCGCGATGATCGCGTGATCCTTCGGACGACGCGCTTCGAAGAGTTCGGCAACACGCGGCAGACCACCGGTGATGTCCTTTGTCTTCGCGCCTTCACGCGGGATCCGCGCGATGACGTCACCGGCCTGAACCTCGTTACCGTCCTCGACCGACAGAACCGCATCCACCGACATCGGGTAGGTGATCGGGTTGCCCGCGTCGTTGCGCACAGGCTCTCCGTCCGCACCGACCAGAATGATCTCCGGCTTCAGCTCGTTGCCCTTGGGCGCTGCGCGCCAGTCGATCACGATCTTTTGGGTCATGCCCGTGGCATCGTCGGTCTCATCCTTGACGGCGATACCCGACACCAGATCGACGTGCTTGGCCGTACCGGCTGCCTCGGCGATGATCGGCAGGGTATAGGGATCCCATTCGAACAGCTTGTCGCCGCGGCTGACCTCCTGACCTTCCTTGACGAAGATCTTCGTGCCGTAGCCGACCTTGAAGCTGGCGCGCTCTTCGCCATGCTCATCCATGATGAGCATCTTCATGTTCCGGCCCATGACCATCGTCTCGCCCGAGGAGTTTTCCAGCGTCGAGGTGTTCTCGAAGTGGATCTTGCCGGACTGGCCGGCCTCCTGGAAGGACTGCTGGCCACCCTGAGCAACGCCGCCGATGTGGAACGTCCGCATCGTCAGCTGTGTGCCGGGTTCACCGATCGACTGTGCCGCGATGATGCCCACGGCTTCGCCCTGGTTCACAAGCGTACCGCGCGCAAGGTCACGACCGTAGCACATGGCACAGACGCCTTCCTCGGCCTCGCAGGTCAGCGGGCTGCGGATACGTGCGTTCTGCACGCCCGCCTCGTCGATGATGTCCGACAGACGCTCGTCGATGATCGTGCCGCGCGCGGCCAGTACTTCCTCTGTGCCGGGGCGCAGGATGTCCTCGGCGACGACACGGCCCAGCAGACGCTCGGCCAGCGATGCCACGACTTCACCGTCGTTGACCGCCGCAGACGCGGTAATCGCGACTTCGGTACCGCAATCGTGCGTGCGCACGATGCAGTCCTGCGCCACATCCACCAGACGACGTGTCAGGTAGCCCGAGTTCGCCGTCTTCAGAGCTGTATCCGACAGACCCTTCCGGGCACCGTGGGTCGAGTTGAAGTATTCGAGAACGGTCAGACCTTCCTTGAAGTTCGAGATGATCGGCGTCTCGATGATGTCGCCGTTCGGCTTCGCCATCAGACCGCGCATCCCGCCCAGCTGTTTCATCTGCGTGACCGAACCACGGGCACCGGAGTGCGCCATCATGTAGACCGAGTTCGGCTCCATTTCGGCGCCGTTCTCGTCGCGACGCTCGGCCGAGATCGACCCCATCATCGCTTCGGTGACCTTGTCGTTACACTTCGACCAGGCATCGACGACCTTGTTGTACTTTTCGCCCTGGGTGATCAGGCCGTCCATGTACTGCTGTTCGAAATCCTTCACCTGCTCGCGGGTGTCCTCAACGAGGTCCCACTTGGTTTCGGGGATCAGCATATCGTCCTTGCCGAAGGAAATCCCGGCACGGAAGGCTTCACGGAAACCCATTGTCATGATCTGGTCACAGAAGATGACGGATTCCTTCTGGCCGCAGTAGCGGTAGACGGTGTCGATGACCTGCTGCACTTCTTTCTTGCGCAGCAGACGGTTGACCAGATCGAAGGGCGCCTTGGCGTTCAGCGGCAGCAGCGCACCCAGCCGGACACGGCCCGGCGTGGTGTCGTAGCGCACCAGAACTTCGTTGCCTTCGTTGTCGATCTGCTTGATCCGCGCCTTGATCTTGGTGTGCAGGTGCACTTCGCCCGCGTCCAGCGCGTGCTGAACCTCGTCGACGGAACCAAAGACCTTGCCTTCGCCCTTCATCCCTTCACGCTCGAGGGTCGTGTAGTAGAGACCCAGGATCATATCCTGCGACGGCACGATGATCGGCGCGCCGTTGGCGGGCGACAGAACGTTGTTCGTGGACATCATCAGAACGCGCGCTTCCAGCTGGGCCTCAAGGCTCAGCGGGACGTGAACGGCCATCTGGTCACCGTCGAAGTCGGCGTTGAAGGCCGAACACACGAGCGGGTGCAGCTGGATGGCTTTACCTTCGATCAGAACGGGTTCGAACGCCTGAATGCCAAGACGGTGCAGCGTCGGCGCACGGTTCAGCATGACGGGGTGTTCGCGGATGACTTCATCCAGAATATCCCAGACCTCGGGACGTTCCTTTTCAACCAGCTTCTTCGCCTGCTTGACCGTCGAGGACAGGCCCTTGGCTTCGAGCCGCGAGTAGATGAACGGCTTGAACAGCTCAAGCGCCATCTTCTTCGGCAGACCGCACTGGTGCAGTTTCAGCTCGGGGCCGGTCACAATGACCGAACGACCCGAAAAGTCGACCCGCTTGCCCAGAAGGTTCTGACGGAAGCGGCCCTGCTTGCCTTTCAGCATGTCGGACAGCGATTTCAGCGGACGCTTGTTGGCGCCGGTGATCACGCGGCCACGACGGCCGTTGTCGAACAGCGCATCGACCGATTCCTGCAGCATCCGCTTTTCGTTGCGCACGATGATGTCGGGCGCACGAAGCTCGATCAGGCGCTTCAGGCGGTTGTTGCGGTTGATGACCCGGCGATAGAGATCGTTAAGGTCGGATGTCGCGAAGCGGCCACCGTCCAGCGGCACCAGCGGGCGCAGCTCTGGCGGGATGACCGGAATAACGGTCATGACCATCCACTCAGGACGGTTGCCGGATTCGAGGAAGCTTTCGACCACTTTCAGACGCTTGATGATCTTCTTGGGCTTCAGTTCGCCCGTGGCTTCCTTGAGCTCTTCGCGCAGCTGGTCGGCCTCGGCTTCGAGGTCGATCGCGGCGAGCATCTCACGGATCGCTTCGGCACCGATGTTCGCGGTGAAGGCGTCCATGCCATAGGCGTCCTGCGCATCCATGAACTCTTCTTCGGTCATCATCTGACCGTACTGAAGGTCTGTCAGGCCCGGTTCGATCACCACGTAGTTTTCGAAATAGAGAACCCGCTCCAGATCGCGCAGCGTCATGTCCAGCATCAGGCCGATGCGCGACGGCAGCGATTTCAGGAACCAGATATGCGCAACCGGCGATGCCAGTTCGATATGGCCCATCCGCTCGCGGCGGACCTTCTGCAGCGTGACTTCAACACCGCATTTTTCGCAGACGACGCCGCGGTATTTCATCCGCTTGTACTTGCCGCACAGGCATTCGTAATCCTTGATCGGACCAAAGATGCGCGCGCAGAACAGGCCGTCACGCTCGGGCTTGAACGTACGGTAGTTGATGGTTTCGGGCTTCTTGATCTCGCCGAACGACCAGCTGAGGATCCGCTCGGGGCTTGCGAGAGAGACCTTGATCTCGTCGAAAGTCTTCTGCGGCGTCAGCGGGTTGAAGGGATTGTTTGTCAGTTCCTGGTTCATACTTTTTCCTCAAGTGTCAGAGGGTGCGGGGGAGGGTTCGGCGGAAGGTGCGCAAAGACTGCGCACCCTCGGTTTCGCCTACTCTTCCTCCTCCGCATCCAGGAGTTCCATGTTGAGGCCCAGACCGCGGACCTCCTTGACCAGAACGTTGAACGATTCCGGGATACCGGCCTCGAAGTTGTCTTCGCCCTTGACGATGCTCTCGTAGACCTTGGTCCGGCCTGCCACGTCGTCCGACTTCACCGTCAGCATTTCCTGCAGGGTGTAGGCGGCGCCGTAGGCTTCCAGCGCCCAGACCTCCATCTCACCGAAGCGCTGGCCACCGAACTGCGCCTTACCGCCCAGCGGCTGCTGGGTGACGAGGCTGTAGGGCCCGGTCGAACGCGCGTGGATCTTGTCGTCCACAAGGTGGTGCAGCTTCAGCAGGTACTTGATGCCCACGGTGACGGGGCGTGCGAATTGTTCGCCCGTGCGACCGTCGAACAGGACCGACTGACCGGAGGTGTCAAAGCCCGCACGTGCAAGGCTGTCGTTCACGTCCGCTTCCTTCGCACCGTCGAAAACAGGCGTCGCGATCGGCACGCCGCGGGTCACGTTGCCCGCCGCTTCCAGCAGGTGATCCTCGTCCATGCCTTCGATGCCCTCTTCGTAGACATCGTCGCCATAGGCCAGTTTCATCGCCTCGCGCACGGGGGTCAGATCGCCGGAGCGCTTATACTCCTGCAGCGCCTCGTCGATGTTCAGACCCAGACCGCGTGCGGCCCAGCCCATGTGCGTCTCGAGGATCTGACCGACGTTCATACGCGACGGCACGCCCAGCGGGTTCAGACAGAAATCGACAGGGGTACCATCGGCGAGGAACGGCATGTCCTCCATCGGCACCACCTTCGAAATCACACCCTTGTTGCCGTGACGACCGGCCATCTTGTCGCCCGGCTGCAGCTTGCGCTTCACCGCGACGAACACCTTGACCATCTTCATCACGCCCGGCGGCAGATCGTCGCCCCGGCGCACCTTTTCGACCTTGTCCTCAAAGCGGGCATCGAGCGCGCGCTTCTGGATCTCGTACTGTTCGTTCAGGGCCTCGACGATTTTCGCGTCGTCCTCGTCCTCGAGCGCCAGTTGCCACCACTGACCGCGTGTCAGCGTGTCGTCCAGCAGTTCTTCGGTGATCTGGCTGTTCGCCTTCACGCCTTTCGGGCCCTTCACGGCCACCTTGCCCAGCAGCATCTCGCGCAGACGCGCGTAGATGTTGCGGTCGAGAATCGCGAGTTCGTCGTCGCGGTCACGGGCGAGGCGTTCGATTTCCTCACGCTCGATCTGCAGCGCACGTTCGTCTTTTTCCACGCCGTGGCGGTTGAAGACACGCACTTCGACGACCGTGCCGAAATCGCCGGGCTTCACCCGCAGCGAGGTGTCACGGACGTCCGACGCCTTCTCACCGAAGATGGCGCGCAGGAGTTTCTCTTCCGGCGTCATCGGGCTCTCGCCCTTCGGTGTGATCTTGCCGACCAGAATATCGCCCGGCTCCACGTCCGCGCCGATGTACACGATGCCCGCCTCGTCGAGGTTGCGCAGCGCTTCTTCACCGACGTTGGGAATGTCGCGGGTGATTTCCTCTGGCCCAAGCTTGGTGTCACGGGCGGCGACTTCGAATTCCTCGATGTGGATCGAGGTGAAGACGTCGTCACGGCTGACGCGCTCGGAGATCAGGATGGAGTCTTCGTAGTTGTACCCGTTCCACGGCATGAAGGCGACGACGACGTTCTTGCCGAGCGCCAGTTCACCGATGTCGGTGCTTGGACCGTCCGCGATCACTTCGTTCTTCTGAACCTTGTCGCCCACTTTCACCAGCGGACGCTGGTTGATGCAGGTGTTCTGGTTCGAACGCTGGAATTTACGCATGCGGTAGATGTCCACGCCTGCGTCACCCAGTTCCAGATCCTCGGTGGCTCGGATCACGATACGCGTGGCGTCGACCTGGTCGATGATGCCGGCGCGTTTCGCCATGATCGCCGCACCGGAATCCCGTGCCACGACTTCTTCGATGCCGGTCCCGATCAGCGGCGCTTCGGCCTGCAACAGCGGCACGGCCTGACGTTGCATGTTCGATCCCATCAGGGCGCGGTTCGCGTCGTCGTTTTCGAGGAACGGGATCAGCGAGGCCGCAACCGAAACCAACTGCTTCGGGCTTACGTCGATCAGGTCCACGTTTTCGACGGGTGCCAGCGTATAGTCACCGGATTGGCGTGTGTTGACCATCTCGTTGGTGAACTTGCCGTTCTCGTCCAGGGTCGCGTTGGCCTGCGCCACGGTGTGGCGCATTTCCTCTGTCGCGGACATGTAATGAACTTCGTCTGTCACCGTCGCGTCTTTGACAACGCGGTAAGGTGTTTCGATGAAGCCATACTTGTTCACGCGCGCGAAGGTGGCGAGCGAGTTGATCAGACCGATGTTCGGGCCTTCCGGCGTTTCAATCGGACACATCCGGCCATAGTGGGTCGGGTGAACGTCGCGGACCTCGAAGCCCGCGCGCTCGCGTGTCAGACCACCGGGTCCAAGCGCCGAGAGGCGGCGTTTGTGGGTGACTTCGGACAGCGGGTTGGTCTGGTCCATGAACTGCGACAGCTGGCTGGAGCCGAAGAATTCACGCACGGCAGCGGCAGCAGGCTTCGCGTTGATCAGGTCCTGTGGCATGACCGTGTCGATCTCGACCGAGGACATACGTTCCTTGATCGCGCGCTCCATGCGCAGCAGGCCGACGCGGTACTGGTTTTCCATCAGCTCGCCGACAGAGCGCACGCGGCGGTTGCCGAGGTGGTCGATGTCGTCGATGTCGCCGCGACCGTCACGCAGATCCACCAGCGCCTTGATACAGGCCACGATATCGTCGCGGTCCAGCGTGCGCTGCGTGTCTTCCTTGTCCAGCGCCAGACGCATGTTCATCTTCACACGGCCAACGGCGCTCAGGTCATAGCGTTCGCTGTCGAAGAACAGCGTGTCGAACAGCGCCGAGGCGGCTTCGACGGTGGGCGGCTCGCCCGGGCGCATGACGCGGTAGATATCCATGAGCGCGGTGTCGCGGTTCATGTTCTTGTCCTGCGCCATGGTGTTGCGCATGTACGGGCCGACGTTGATGTTGTCGATGTCGAGCACCGGAATCTCGGTGATGCCCGCGTCGATCAGCTCTTTCGCGGTGCCGCCGATCAGCGTGCCGTCCTTGTCGTATTCCAGCGTCAGCTCGTCACCGGCTTCGACATAGATCGCGCCGGTTTCTTCGTTGATGATGTCCTTGGCGACGAACTTGCCCTGAATGTGGTCGTAGGGCAGCAGGATGTTTTCGACCGAGCCTTCGTCGATCAGTTTCTTGACCGCGCGAGGGGTCACTTTCTTGCCTGCTTCGAACAGGATCTCGCCCGACGACGCATCGACGATGTCGTAGGTCGGACGGGTGCCGCGCACCCGCTCGGGGAAGAACGGGGCGACCCAGCCTTTGCTCTTCTCCAGCTTGTAGGTCACGGTGTTGTAATAGGCATCCATGATCGCTTCCTGGTCGAGCCCCAGCGCGTAAAGAAGCGTTGTCACCGGCAGTTTGCGGCGACGGTCGATGCGGGCGAACACGATGTCCTTGGCGTCGAATTCGAAATCGAGCCAGCTGCCGCGGTACGGGATGATGCGGCAGGCGAACAGCAGTTTGCCGGATGTGTGTGTCTTGCCCTTGTCATGGTCGAAGAATACGCCGGGCGACCGGTGCATCTGGCTGACGATCACGCGCTCGGTGCCGTTCACGATGAACGTACCGTTGGGGGTCATCAGGGGCATATCGCCCATGAACACGTCCTGTTCCTTGATGTCCTTGACGGACTTGGCACCGGTATCTTCGTCGATATCGAATACGATCAGGCGCAGCGTCACCTTCAGGGGCGCGCTGTAGGTCATGTCGCGCTGCTGGCACTCCTCGACGTCGTACTTCGGCTTTTCCAGCTCGTACTTCACGTACTCGAGAACCGAAGTCTCGTTGAAGTCCTTGATCGGGAAAACCGATTGGAAAACACCCTGAATGCCGTCACCGTCGGTGGGCGTCTCGGCATCGCCGGAGTTCAGGAACAGGTCGTAGGAGGATTTCTGAACCTCGATGAGGTTCGGCATTTCCAGCACTTCGCGGATTTTGCCATAATATTTACGAAGACGTTTCTGGCCAAGGAAGGATTGTGCCATGTGTCGTGTCACCTTTCGTGTCTCTTGCCGGGAGCATCATCGCCGGGGCCGCGATGCACATCCCTCAGAGCGGGTTGATCCGGTCAATGCTGGCACGCGTCCCACCGCGCACCTTCCGACCTTGGGACCTCTCCAGAAAGACACTCGGATCGCAGGAGTGCCTTTCAAGACAGGTTAGGCTGGACAGGGTTTTCACCCCGTCCAGCCATTTTTACGTGTGAGCGTCTGCCCACAAGAGAGGCTTAGGCCAGCTCGACTTCCGCGCCAGCTGCTTCCAGCTTGCCTTTGATGTCTTCTGCTTCGGCTTTGTCGACGCCTTCTTTGATCTTGCCACCGGCTTCGACCAGGTCTTTGGCTTCTTTCAGGCCGAGACCTGTGATGCCGCGGACTTCCTTGATCACGTTGATCTTGGATGCGCCGGCGTTCTTCAGAACGACGTCGAATTCTGTCTTCTCTTCTTCGGCAGCGCCGCCGCCGTCCGCAGGACCGGCCATCATCACTGCGCCGCCAGCGGCGGGCTCGATGCCGTATTCGTCCTTCAGGATTGTTTTCAGTTCTTGTGCTTCAAGCAGGGTCAGACCAACGATCTCTTCTGCCAGTTTCTTCAGATCAGCCATGTTTAGCTCTTTCCGTTAACGATATGTGTGTTCCAACGTGTCGGTTCAACCCGAACGCCGGTTTGACGTAGATGTTGCTTACGCAGCCTTGTCCTCGATCGTGGACAGGATGGATGCGATGTTGCTTGCAGGTGCGCCAATCGCGCCGGCAATGTTCGAAGCAGGTGCGCCCAGCATGCCCGCGATCGTGGAGATAAGCTCCTCGCGCGAAGGCATCTTGGACACGGCTTCTACACCGGCGACGTCCAACGCGTTCTCACCCATTGCACCACCGAGGATCACCAGCTTGGGGTTATCCTTGGAGAAGTCCTGAGCAACCTTGGCCGCGGCCACTGGATCCTCAGAATAGGTCAGAACGGTCATACCCGTCAGAAGGTCAGCAATGCTTGCGCATGGCTTGCCCTCAAGGGCGATCTTGGCGAGCCGGTTTTTGGCAACACGCACGGCCCCGCCCGCAGCGCGAGCGCGCGCACGAAGGTCCTGCATTTCGGCAACTGTCAGACCGGTGTAGTGGCTAACCACGACAACGCCAGAGCTTTCAAAGATCTGGCCGAGTTCGTCGACCAGCTGTTCTTTTTGTGCTCTATCCACAGTTTCACTCCAAAGTTACGGAGGGGATATCCCTCCGGGCTCGTTTCGTCAGGCAGAGTTGCCTGACAGCGGGTCCATACGGGTCCTTCCCAAGACCATCCGAGAGCGAAGCTCTGAAAAGTCGTGAATTCCCCGTCTCAGGCAGGATTTATGGAATGGTTCCCCAAACCACCGGCCATCTCGGACGAAGTGCAAAAAGCGCACGACGAATCGCACGCTTGATTGCAAGTGTTGGATTAGAGTGAATGCGGCGGAATGCCAACCGCAAAAAGGCCATCCGGGTAAAATGGCCTTGGTCCCACTACAAATTCTATCCCGAGACGGCGGCGGAAAGCAACGGATTTCGCGCGCCACGGCGCGATGCCCCGCCACCCCGCCGCCACGCGAAAACCGCGGACGGGGAACGGAAAAGGGCGCCCCGGTCACGGGACGCCCTGCTGGCACGCAATACTGCGAACCGTTGTCTTATTCGGTAACCGCGTTGTCCACAGAGACGGTCACACCGGGGCCCATTGTCGAGCTCAGTGCGATCTTCTTCATGTAGGTCCCCTTGGCACCGGCAGGCTTTGCCTTGGCCACGGCACCGACGAAGGCGCGCACGTTCTCGATCAGCTTGGCTTCGTCGAAGGACGCTTTGCCAACGCCGGCGTGCACGACACCGCCTTTTTCGGCTTTGAACTGCACTTCACCGCCTTTGGCGGCTTTCACGGCAGCTTCGACATCCATGGTCACTGTGCCGACCTTGGGGTTCGGCATCAGGTTCCGGGGGCCGAGAACCTTACCCAGACGGCCCACGATAGGCATCATGTCCGGTGTCGCGATGCAGCGGTCAAAGTCGATCTTGCCCGACTGAACCGTTTCCATCAGGTCTTCGGCACCGACGATGTCCGCGCCCGCTGCCTGTGCTTCTTCGGCTTTCGCGCCACGGGCGAAGACAGCGACGCGGACGTCCTTGCCTGTGCCGTTTGGCAGGCCGACTACGCCGCGGACCATCTGGTCTGCGTGGCGCGGGTCGATACCGAGGTTCATCGCGATTTCGACGGTCTCGTCGAACTTCGCGTTCGCATTGCCCTTGATCAGCGAAATCGCCTCTTCAACGGTCAGGTCTTCCTTGCCGACGAATGCTTCGCGCGCGGCGCGGCTGCGTTTTCCAAGTTTTGCCATCTTACTTTACCTCGATGCCCATGGACCGTGCGGAGCCCAGGATGATCTTCATTGCCGCTTCCACGTCGTTCGCGCTCAGGTCGGCGGCTTTCGCCTCCGCGATCTCGCGCAGCTGCTTGGTGGTGACGGTGCCGACTGTCTCACGCGACGGTGTCTTCGCGCCCGAGTTCACCTTGGCGGCTTTCTTCAGGTAGTAGGACGCAGGTGGCGTCTTGATGTCCATGGTAAAGGACTTGTCCTGGAAGTAGCTGATGACGGTCGGGCATGGGGCACCGGGCTCCATATCCGCTGTCTTGGCGTTGAACGCCTTGCAGAATTCCATGATGTTGATGCCGCGCTGACCCAGCGCAGGGCCGACTGGCGGGGATGGGTTGGCTTGCCCCGCCTTGATCTGCAACTTCATCGTACCGACGAGTTTCTTGGCCATTGGCCTTCTCCTTTCAACGCCTTCGGGACGCGTCCCTCAGGCTTTTCGTTGCGTGGTCCGGTTCGGATGCCGCGGCATCCTCGCCTCCCACAATGATGGGGCGCTGCCCCGATAAAGGGCCTGTCGCCCTTCATACGCTCGCGCCACCGGCGCGGGTGTCTCTCGTGGCGCCGACGGACGCCTGCGGGGCCTCAGCCCTGCTTGTTGACCTGCGTGAAGTCCAGCTCAACCGGTGTTTCGCGCCCGAAGATCGAAACCATGACCTTGAGCTTCTGGTTGTCCTCGTCGACTTCCTCGACCATGCCGTCGAAATCCTCGAACGGGCCGTCGGCCACTTTGACCTTCTCGCCCACTTCGAAATGGATCAGCGTGCGTGGCGTCTCTTCGCCCTCCTGCACGCGACCCAGGATCGCCTGGACTTCGGCATCGCGCATCGGCATCGGGCGACCCTGCGGGCCCAGAAAACCGGTGACGCGGTTGATCGAGTTGATCAGGTGGTAGCCCTTGTCCGACATCTCCATGTGCACCAGCACGTAGCCCGGCATGAAACGACGCTCGGTCGTGACCTTCTTGCCGCGCCGCACCTCGATCACCTCTTCGGTCGGCACCAGCACTTCGTCAATCTGGTCTTCGAGCTCCTGCTCGGCCACGGATGTGCGGATCTGCTCGGCGATCTTCTTCTCGAAGTTCGACAGGACGCTGACCGAATACCACCGTTTTGCCATATGAACTTTCCGCCCTTGTCTTGCGCGGACATCAGTCCGCAGAAACCTGATTTGCGGGGCGATGCCCCTGCCCGCCAGCGACAAAAAATCGGCGCGCAACTCGAATCGCCGCACGCCATGCCGTTGGTCAGGCCTGCGGACTAGCCCACGTACCTTCGGGAATCAAGCCTTCGAGGGGAAATTCGTGCAGCGCCCGAACGCGCCGCGATGCTGTCAGCCGAAGACGTTGAGAACGTACTGCAGGCCGGTCCGGATCACGATATCGACAAGCGCGAAAAACACCGCCGTCAATGCCGCAAGGATGAACACCATCACGGTCGTCAACATGACTTCGCGGCGGGTTGGCCAGACGACCTTCGCCACTTCGGCACGGACCTGCTGGATGAACTGAAGCGGATTGGTGGTGGCCATGGAACTGATCCCGTTGCTGTCGGTTGCCCCGCATCTATCCGCTCGGGACAGGTCTTTCAAGACTGCTGATCCGTACGCGCTCAGGCGTTGCCCTGACGCAGCCCTTCCAGCCGCCGCGCGACCGCCTCGTCATGGCGTTTGTTGGCGGCTTCGATCTGCCCGATGTCGGGCAGGTAAAGACCATCTACAGTCCCTTCGGGAAAGCGGTCGAGCACGGCATCCCATTTCATCGCGAAGGTATCGATACGGCGGTGAAGCACGGCGGCGCGGCTTGGCCGGCGGCGGCCGTACCAGCGCACCAGCTTGACCACGCCGTGCCAGAACCCGTCAAAACCGAGGATCAGGAAGATACCTGTCATGATGAAAGCGAACAGAAACAACAGCCCGACAACCAGCCACGGGCGCATCACCACAAGAAGCACGAGCGCCGCAAGCGCGATATGGCGCGGGGTCGGACGGTAGCCGAGAACGGCCGCCTTCGCCCGTGCGCTCGCGCCCTCCTCCGTGGCCTGTGGCTGCGCGCGGCGCGGGGGCGTCACCGCGGCGGGCTCGGCATAGCTGTCATAGGCGACGTCCTCGGCACCGCGGGCCTTCCGGCGCAGGCCGAGCCGGGGCAGCCGCAGACCGCGACGGCGCGAGGGCTTGCTGTCCCGCTCGTCCAGATATTCCGGTGTATCGTTGACGGCCTCTTCCAGCACTGGCAACGCATCGGCCTTGGTCCGCTTGCGCGGCGCGGGCTGCGGGGCCGGAGCGGGTTCGGGCGGGGCGGTGTCTTCGACTTCGCTGCGGCGTCGCGAGGGCGGTGCTTCGGCAAGTGCGGGCTCCTCCGCGATCAGCGACCGGATCGCGGCCAGCGATTCAGCGTCCAGCCCTTCGTCCGAAACATCGGACCCGGTTGTCTGGTTTTCGGAAACGGAGGTCGAGGCAGAAGTCATGAAGTAACACCATAGCGCTGTTCAGGAAATCTCGGCCTAGGTGGCCTTTGGGGCTGGAGCGTGGAGAAACCATGACCGAAATGCGTCAGAATTTCGCCCGCGAGGGCAATGGCCGCTCAGACGCGCGATTATCCCGCGACTGCGAACAGCAAGCGCGCAAACGATCCAATATTTCCGGAAATCTGGCAGGGGCTGAGGGACTCGAACCCACGACCCTCGGTTTTGGAGACCGATGCTCTACCAACTGAGCTAAACCCCTACGCCGCCGTGTCACTAGCCTTGATCGCGTGCGGGATCAAGAGCGTTTGCGCCCGTCCCGAAGGTTTTGACCGACAGGATTCATCGGAACGCTAACAGGTGTCGGACGTTGAACCAGTGACACAGATATAAGAAAGGGATCGATATGACACTCAATACGCTCCAAGACGTTTACAAAGACCAGCTTCAGGATCTCTACAGCGCATGCAAGCAATCGCTTGACGCCACGACCGAACTGGGCCGCGCGGCAGAGGACAAGGAACTCAGCGAGGCCCTGATCGCCGGAGCGAACGGCATCAGCGCCGGCATCGACGAGCTGAAGTCCCTATGCGCCAAGCACGACATCGACCCCGATGGCGAGCATTGCAAGGGCATGGAAGGTCTCGCACGCGAGGCGCGTTCCCACGGAATCGAACAGTCCTTCAGCGACAACGACGCGCGCGACGCGATGATCATCACGCAGTACCAGCGCATGGTCCACTACGCGCTCGCCGGTTACGGCTGCCTTGTGGCCTTTGCCAACCGTCTGGGACTGGGCGAGGACGCGGCAGTGCTTCAGCGCATGCTCGACGAAACCTACGACGGCGACCGTCGCATGACGCATATCGCGACCGAAGGCGGCATCAACAAAGAAGCCGCGTGAACGCATACGCGCATCTGAAAGAATGACCCCCAAACCCCCGCCGCGTGCGGGGGTTTTTCTATGAGCGCCCCGATCAGGCGGCGGTACGTGGCCTGACGAAATCGGGCGACTGCACGATCCCGCGATCGAAGAGCTGCGCAATTTCCGTGTCGGTCATGCCGACAACATCACCCAAGACCTCTTCGGTATGCGCGCCCAGTCGCGGGGCCGCCACAGGCGCCTTGCGCGGCCCGCTCGAGAAGGTCATCGGCGCGCCCGGGACCGGATACTGCCCGATTCCCGGCTGCTCGAGCGTGCGGAACATCGGGTTCGCGCTCGACAGGTCCGGATCTTCGGCAACCGCCCGACGGATCGTGCGGAATTGCGACCACGTCAGGCCCATCTTGTCGAAAAGCGGGGCGATCTCGCTCACCGCGCGGACGGCGAACCACGGCTTCAGGATCGCGGTGATCTCGTGCCGCACACGCCAGCGGGTGCCCTCGTCGCGCAGCGATGCGCCGGTCCGCGTCTCCAGATGTGCCATGGCGTTGGCGGTGCCCGTGGCTTTCACCAGACCGGACCATTGCCGCCCCGTCAGACCGATCACCATGACACGCTCGCCGTCGGCGCATTCGAAATCCTGCCCGTAGGCGCCATACAGCGCGTTGCCCGATTTCTGGCGCTCCTCCTCGTTCAGCACCGCATCGCCGATCAAGCCCAGATGCCCCATGGCGGCCGCCGCGACGTCCTTGAGCGCGAGTTCGACCTCCTGCCCGGTGCCGTGGCGCAGCCGGTGCCGTTCGGCGGCGAGCAGTGACGACACGCACAGGTTGCCCGCGATCAGGTCCCACGCCGGCACGGCATTGGCGACCGGTTCGTCGTGTCCTTCGGGGCCGGTGATATCCGGCACACCAAGCGCGGGATTGACGGTATAATCCACCTGCGGGCGACCGTGCCGGTCCCCCGTCAGCGTGACCGTGATCAGGTCACTTCGAAACTGCCGCAGCGTGTCGTAATCCATCCAGCCACGGACCCGCAGGTTGGTCAGGAACAGGCCCGCGTCCTCGCCCGGCGCCGTCACGATGCGCGTCACCAGTTCGCGGCCCTCCTCGGATTTCATGTCGACCGCGACCGACCGCTTGCCCTTGTTCAATCCGGCCCAGAACAGGCTTTCCCCCGTTGGCGCCAAGGGCCAGCGGCCCGCGTCCAGCCCCCCCTCGATCCGGTCGAAGCGGATCACATCCGCGCCCATCTGCGCCAGCGTCATTCCCGCCAGCGGCACCGCGACAAAAGCGGACCCTTCGACCACCCGCATTCCCTTGAGAATATGTGTCACATCAGATCTCCCATATGGCGCTGGCCTGCATGCCCTGATGGCTGCCGTCCGCGATTGTACAAAGCGACCATTCCGCATCGCCGGTTTTCTGTGCCGCAAGCGTCAGCCGGTCGGAGGCAAAGACCGGATGCACCCCGCGGAACGAGAACATGGAAGGGGCCCGTCCGCGTTCGCGTGTCGCCAGATCCATCAGCAGATTGGCCTGCAAAGGTCCGTGAACCACCAGATCGGGATAGTGTTCGACCTCCCGGGTGTAGGGCAGATCATAATGGATGCGGTGCGCATTGAAGGTGATCGCCGAGTAGCGGAACAGCAGCGGGGGCGAAACCTCGACCGTCTGGCTGATCTCGGCCTGCGGCGGCGCGATGGGCTTGGGCGCCCTGAACCTGTCGGGGATGTCCAGATAAACGATATCCTGACGCTCGCGCACGGCCAGCCCCTGCGCGCCGCTGATGTCATGCTCCAGCGTCACGAACACCATGTCGCCCGCCGCACCGCGCTTCTCCGAGATGTTCAGGATCCGCGTCTCGCGCGTCAGCCGTTCGCCCACATGCAACGGCGCAAGAAACTCCAGCGCGCCGCCTGCCCACATCCGGCGGTTCAGACGCACGGGCGGCAGCAGCCCGCCGCGACGCGGGTGGCCGTCCGCGCCCAGCCCCGCCATCGGTGTGACAGGCGCAAAGCCGAACCAGTGCCACAACTGCGGCAGGCGATCGCCCGCGCGGGGTGCCTGCGTCTCGGGCTGGCCCAGCACGGCGTGCGCCATGGCCGCCATGCCAGCATCCACACCGCCGGTGGTGATTTCACTGCGGTCGATCCATGCGGATAGGTTGATCTGATCCATAACGTGCCTCCCTCTATGCCTTCAGAGTTTGGACGGAACGATAAAAAATCAAGTAATTTTAATAGGTTAACGGTAGACCATGGTATACATTCGGGTTTGTGCTGCACTTGCATCCGCACAAGGCGCATTGAAATTGCTTGCTTTCGTCAGCTTTATTCACGCTCTGCCGCGACGCGGCAGAACACGCATTATTTTTAGGCAAACGGATGGATTTTCGGACCGCATGGCATGGGTGCCGTGGTCCGAAGGCGCAGAATCGGGGCGCAAACCGCCTCGCTTTCCTACTCTGCTGTCAGGGTCTTTGCAGGCTTCTTGCGGGTCGCTGTCTTGGTGCGCGGCGCGGCGGCCGGCTTGATCGGGGCCGGTTCCGCCCCGTTCCACTCCGCGATCAGATCCTTGAGCAGGGGAAAATACTGGATCATCCCATCCAGCTCTTCCGCCGAAACGGCATCGTCCTGATACCGGCCACGGCTGTCGTTATCGTCGTGCAGCGACCGGATGTAATAGGGCGACTGCGAATAGATCACCCGCGTCGGACGGTCACGCGGCACGTTGTTGTGCGAGATGTCAAAGAGGTTGTACTTGGTTTTGCTCGGCGCGACGATCGCGAGGCCAAGGTTGATCGCAGGCTTGGTCAGCCGGTGAAGCTCCAGCTTGCCATCGCGAAACAGCGCCGTCAGCCCGTTCGCAAAGGAAATGCACCCGAATTTTTCGCCCCGTGCGCGCATGTTCTTCACGCCGAAGGCCTCGACCTTCAGTTTCTCGTTGAAATCCATGGCAAGCGCGTCGTCGTCGTCGAGAACGATCTGGCAGCTCCACGGGTCCTTTGCGTGATACTCCCAGCGATAGTTCCGGAAATGCACGCGCGGCGGCGCCTCTGCGGCGCCAAAGATGACAT
Source organism: Sulfitobacter sp. HNIBRBA3233 (assembly GCF_040149665.1). Taxonomy (NCBI): domain Bacteria; kingdom Pseudomonadati; phylum Pseudomonadota; class Alphaproteobacteria; order Rhodobacterales; family Roseobacteraceae; genus Sulfitobacter; species Sulfitobacter marinivivus. The sequence goes on from NZ_JBEFLP010000001.1 coordinate 1,869,384, forward strand.
GCGCGCGCTCGCCCAGACTGTCCTTGCACAGATCCGTCAGGCGGGTCTTGTACTTCTTCGGCATATCCTCGGAGGCCAGAACATTCAGCACAAAGTCCTGATCGGTCTGGTCCGCCAGTGACCGCAGCGTCACCTTTTCAAAGAAATATTCGCGCCGCGCGAGCCTTTTGCTGTCAAACAGCGCCTTCTTTTCCTTGCTCGCCTCGGACCGCCATCCCGGAGACGGATGGAAAAAGGAATACCGTGTCTGGTAGATCATATGCATGGAGTGACGTCCCGAACGCTGCCTCTGACTGTCCTGCCGCGTTTCCGGGCGCGGGTCGCGCGCTGTAGCAGGTTGGCCGAAAGCGTGGCAGCAAACCCGCCACCGAACCAAGCGGTTTCGTGGCAGCAATCCGACATTTTCCCCGACTATTGCGAAAACGACTCAATCACGGCACTTGCGCGCACGGACGGCGGGCGGGCGATGCCGCATTGATTTTCCAAGCAGTTTTTCCTCGCGCGGGGGGGGGACAGCCACTAGAAACACCCTGCACCCTTCCGACCTGCGACAGCGTGGACCCCGAATACCCATGACCAAAGACCGCAAGAACATCGTCCTGATCAGCTTTGATGATGCGTTTTCTTACTGGCACTACCGCGATGTGTTCGGTCTGCGCCTGCAAACCCCGAATCTCGACCGGATCTGTGCACAATCGACCGCGTTTCACGCCGCCTATTGCCAGTCGCCCCTGTGCGGCCCGTCCCGCGCCAGTTTCATGTCGGGCAAGACGCCCCCGCAGACCGGCGTCTACGACAACCGCAAGAAAATCTACGACGTCGTGCAGCCGCAGGACATGTGGCAGGTGCGGCTGAAGGACGACGGGTATTTCTGTTCCTCGGGGGGCAAGGTCCACCACGGGTTCAGGCCGCTTCCCGAAAAGATCCACAGCGTCCTCTATTCCGACAAGCGCAAACATTTCCGGATCGACCTCAAGCTGCGCGAGGAATTCGAACAATCGCGCAGTGGCGGAAACGGCGAAGGCATATCGACCACCAACCCCAAGGACGACGGCTATTACCACGACGCGCACAGCGCCAAATCCTTCGTGAAGTTTCTGGAGGACTACGATGGCGACGCGCCCTTCTACCGCGAGGTCGGCTTCTTCAGCCCGCACAGCCCCTTCATCACGCCGCTGCCCTACAAGCAGATGTATCCGTTCAAGGAATTCGATTACCCGGCGGAATGGGCGGAGGGCTTCGATCGCAGTGCCTTTGCCGACAAGAACGTGCGCCTGAATTTCAAGACCCAGAACACACGGCACTGGCGCAAGAGCGTGCGCAACTACTACTCGGCCTTCACCCACGGGGATCATCATCTCGGAACCGTGTGGGACGCGCTGATGGCTTCGCCTCACGCCGACAACACGGTGGTGGTGATCCTGACCGACCACGGCCACCATCTGGGCGAAAACCAGCGTTTCGGAAAATCCACACTCTACGAGCAGACCTGCCGCGTGCCGATGATCATCTACGATCCGGACCTGCGCAGACCGCAGGTGGTGAACGATCCGGTGGCCCTGCTCGATGCGGGGCCAACGGTGCTGGACTACGCCGGATTGCCGCCGCCGGAGGACTGTTTCGGCCGCTCGCTGCGGCCGATGGTGGACGGCACGGCGCAGGACCCCGACCGCGCGGTGCCCACGTTCAACCACCACGGATCGGCGATCCGCAAGGGCAATTACCGTTTCATCCGGTACCGCGACGGCACGACCGAGCTTTACGATCTGGAACAGGACTGGTGGCAGCAGCGCAATCTGGGCACGGCGCATCCCGATCACGCCGCGATGGCGCAGGCCCATGCCGCGTGCTGTCTTGCCCACGGGCTGGACCTGACCGGCGCGGATCCCGTCAGATAATCAAAGGCACGGGCCTGAAGTCAGACAGATCAGGGGCCAGTTCCGCCGCCCGCTCAATCCTGCTTGCGCAAAAGGGTCGTGATCTCTTTTTCAGGCGCGCCGTTATGGATACGCAGGAACCGCAGAGCCAGCCCTTCGTCGACCAATATGCGGTGGAATTCCTGGATTTCGTATTCCCCGGTCTCGTTGATGAAAAGAGAGAAGACAGACAGGGTATCCCCCTCCAGACGCGCCCAGACAAAGGGCTCTCCCTGCAAGGGATCCAGCGGGACTTCCTTGCCGAAAAGATTCTGCTTCATCGCGGACTGGTAGATGTTTTCGCGTGCCGACGGCACGAATTCGATCCTATAGGTCTTCGCCTTGGTCCGGCCTTCGGCCTTGTAGCTGACCGAGGTCCACGTCAGCACGAAACCCTGCTTGGTCGGCTCGATGGTGGTGCTCATATCGCGCCGCTGCATTTCACCGTCGTAGATGAAATCGGCTGAACCTGCGTAATCGCCCGCGAAACGGTCGATCCCTTGCGCACAGAGCGCGGCAGGCATCACCAGCGCGGCGACCAAGAGTAAACTGCGAATAATCGAATGAACCTGAGCCATAAGCCCCATATAGCACGCGCGGGGCGCAAGAACACGTCCTGCTTGTGACGCCGCGCGGCGCGGCGGGGATCCCTTTGCCGTGGCGCGTGATCATTGCCTGTCGGAGGCCATGCGCCTTCGGTATCTCCCATTGCGTTCTGCGCGCGCCGCAAATGCCAAGGGCCGCCCCCTGCGGGGCGGCCCTTGTTTGTTGCAACCGGTTTGTCTTCCTGCGCTTTCGCAGCCTTGCTTGCAGCAAGGCGCCGTCGCGCGGGAAGAGCGGCTTATTCCGTGATCTTCGACACCACGCCCGCGCCGACGGTGCGGCCGCCTTCGCGGATCGCGAAGCGCAGGCCCTGCTCCATCGCGATCGGTGCGATCAGCTCGACGTCGAACTTCAGGTTGTCGCCGGGCATGACCATTTCAGTGCCCTCGGGCAGCTGGACCGTGCCGGTGACGTCTGTTGTCCGGAAGTAGAACTGCGGACGGTAGTTCGCGAAGAACGGCGTGTGACGGCCACCCTCTTCCTTCGTCAGGATGTAGGCCTCGGCCTCGAACTTCGTGTGCGGGTTCACCGACTTCGGCTTGCACAGAACCTGACCGCGCTCGACGCCGTCACGCTCGATACCGCGCAGCAGAACGCCCACGTTGTCGCCCGCTTCACCGCGGTCCAGCAGCTTGCGGAACATCTCGACGCCTGTGCAGGTCGTCTTCTTGGTGTCGCGGATGCCCACGATTTCCAGTTCGTCGCCGACGTTCACAACGCCACGCTCGACACGGCCGGTCACAACCGTACCACGACCCGAAATCGAGAACACGTCCTCGACCGGCATCAGGAACGGCTGGTCCACGGCGCGCGCGGGCGTCGGGATGTATTCGTCAACGGCGGCCATCAGCTTGCGGATCGACTCTTCGCCGATCTCCGGATCGGTGCCGTTCATCGCCGCCAGAGCGGAGCCGGGGATGATCGGAATGTCGTCGCCGGGGTACTCGTAGGAGGACAGCAGCTCGCGGATTTCCATTTCGACGAGTTCCAGCAGCTCTTCGTCGTCAACCTGGTCAACCTTGTTCATGTAGACGACCATGTAGGGAATGCCGACCTGACGGCCGAGCAGGATGTGCTCGCGCGTCTGGGGCATCGGGCCGTCGGCCGCGTTCACAACCAGGATCGCGCCGTCCATCTGCGCCGCACCGGTGATCATGTTCTTCACATAGTCCGCGTGGCCGGGGCAGTCGACGTGCGCGTAGTGACGGCTCTCGGTCTCGTATTCCACGTGCGCGGTCGAGATCGTGATCCCGCGCGCTTTCTCTTCGGGCGCGCCGTCGATCTGGTCGTAGGCACGGAAGTCGCCGAAGTACTTCGTGATCGCCGCCGTCAGCGTCGTCTTGCCGTGGTCAACGTGACCGATCGTGCCGATGTTTACGTGCGGTTTCGTGCGTTCAAACTTTGATTTTGCCATGGGGGCGCCCTTCCAAATTCATGAGGACCCTGTGCAGGCCCGGATTCCATATGGCGCGCGGCATAGTTGGTCTGGCGGGCGAAATCAAGCGCGTCTTGCGCAAGCAACGCTATTTGCGCGCCCGCTCACCCTTCGACGGCAGCAGGCTCTTCTTCCGTCGCGGTTGCAACGGGCGCGCTGCCGAACCAGCCCTCTTCCTCGTTGCGCCTGACCAGATAGGTTTCGATCTGTTTCACGGCGTTCTGGCTGAGGTTCTTGAACTGCTCTTCGGCGGACTTCGTATAGCCCGATCCGACAAGCGGCCCCTGGTCGAGCGACTCGATCACGGTGAGCTGGTGCGCCTTCTCGGTCAGCTTCTTGTTCTTCGCATCATCCCAGACCGACAGGCGGATGATCATTGCCGATTTCGGCGCAGCGACCACCGGCACACCGGGCGGTGCAAGGAAATAGCTCTCGATCGAAATGCCGAAATGATAGAGCCCGGTCCCCTCGTAGCGTGCGAAACGCTCGTCGACGGCCTCTTTCAGCATCCGCTCCATCAGCGCCTTGTCCAACTCGCGCCCCAGCGGGACTTTCTGCGTCTTGGGTGTGACGACAATATTGTGGCCCAGCTTGAAATCGCCCAGCGGCACTGCCGGATCATCGAGGTCGGACGCCCCGTTACAGGCTGTCAGCAGTCCTAGAAGCAGCATCGCCGCTACGGTTTTCTTCCACATGCTCGGGCACCCTTCGGCTGTATCCTGCCTGTTTGGGTATCCCATGGCCGTCCGCCGCGCAACGCGCGGATGGCGGCACGCGAAAGTTTGCGATGCCCCGCCTGCGATCTATCTTTTAGGGTGTGAGCATCAAGAGCCCCTCTTTTCCCGTCCGTGTGCCGCTGCTAACGCGTGATCCGGGCCTGCTGCGCAGCATCTCGCTGGCGCGCGACAACATCCTGTCGATCATTCCCGCCGCAGCGCTGGAAGAGCCCATCGTCACCGGACGCACCGGCAAGCGCTGGCATATGGTGATGGAGCCGAAATCGATCCGCCGCGTGCTGATCGAACGGCTGGACAGCTATCCCAAGTCGGACGTCACCAAATCGCTGCTGTCCCCCGCCATTGGCGAATCGCTTTTCATCGCCGAAGGCAGCCATTGGCGCTGGCAACGGCGTGCGGCTGCCCCGGCCTTTGCACACCGCGCCATCCGCGACCTCGGCCCGGTGATGAGCGCGGCCGCCGCCGCCTGTTGCGACCGTATCGCGCAGGCGGGACCGCGCGCGGTCAACATGGCCGACGAGATGGTCGCAACCACCTTCGACGTGATCGCAGACGTCACTTTTTCCGAAGACGACACGCTGGACCGCGCCGCCGTGCACCGGGCCATCGACGAATACATCAACGCGGCGGGCAAGATCAGCGTGCTGGACGTGCTGGGCCTGCCCGACTGGCTGCCGCGTGCCGGGCGCGCGGCCTCGATCAGTCAACTCGACCAGACGAAACGCGCGGCAGATGAAGCGATTGCCCGCCGCCACGCACGGGGGCCACGGCAGGTGCCGGACCTTCTGGACCACCTGCTGGCCGCCGAAGACCCCAAATCGGGCCGCGCGATGACCACGCCCGAGCTGCGCGACAACCTGCTGACCTTCATTGTGGCCGGGCATGAAACAACGGCCCAGACGCTGGCCTGGGCGCTTTATCTGATGGGGTTCGACACCGAAACCCAAGCCCGCGCGCGGGCCGAGGCGCAGGCGGCGCTGGGGGGCCGTACCGCCACGGCGGACGATCTAGAGGCGCTGCCGCTGGTCCGGCAGATCATCGACGAGACGCTGCGCCTCTACCCAGCGGGGGGATTGCTGTCGCGGACCGCAAGGGCCGATGACACGCTCTGCGGCACGCGCATACGGCCCGGCGAGACGGTGATGATCCCCGTTTACGCACTGGGCCGTCACCGTGCCCTCTGGAACGATCCCGACCGGTTCGACCCCTCCCGCTTTGCCGAGCGCAGCCGCATCGACCGTTTCGCCTATCTGCCGTTCGGGGATGGCCCGCGCGTCTGCATCGGCGCGTCCTTCGCCCTTCAGGAGGCGGTCATCATCCTTGCCACGCTGCTGTCGCGCTTTCGCTTTGACGCGGTACGCGGCCGCACGCCCGAACCGAAGATGATCCTCACCCTGCGCCCCGAGGGCGGCGTGTGGATGACCGCAACGCCGGTCTAGCCCCTAGTCGCAGACCGATTTCAGCGCCCGCCATTGCGCGTCTGTCAGGATATCGCCGTAGTCCGCCTGCGGATCGGCAGCGGCGCGCGCGGCGGCGATCCGGCTGGTCAGTGTCGGGTGGCTGACGAAATGGGACACGACGCCTTCGGTATCGCCGTATCTGTTGCGCAACCGCTCGAACATGTCGCCCAGCGCGGCAGGGGACACGCCCGCGCGTTCAAGCGCGCCGTAGGCGAAGACATCCGCGCCCGCCTCGGCGCCCTGCGCGTATTTCGCGCTGATCAGGCGTTCGGTCAGAAACAGCACCACCGCACCGCCCGCGAAATCGCCGAACATCAGCCCCAGTATCCCGATGGACCCCGCCGAGCGCAGCGCGTGCCGGGTCGGATCGCGGTTCACCACATGGCCCAGTTCGTGCGCCATCACCGCGGCGACCTCGTTGGGGCTTTCGGCGGCGTCGATCAGGCCGCGAAAGAACACCACGAACCCGCCGGGCAGCGCGAAGGCGTTGACCATCTCGTGATCCAGAACGAAAACCGACAATTCGGTATCCGTAGCGCCCCCTGCCCCCAGCGTGGCCAGCATCGCGTCGAGCGCGGCAAGGCCCTCTTCGTTCTGGCAGGTCGCCAGCGGGGGCAAGGCCGATCCGGCAAGCGCCTGCCGGATCTGCTCGAAGGTCGCCTCGCCCAATGCGCGCTCGCCGGCGGGGGGCACAAAGACCGCCAGACGGTCGGCCAGCGCGGGGATCAGAAAGCCGATCTGGAGGCTGACCGCCGCCACCGCCGCCACGGCCCAGCCGGCCAGCCGCCGCCGGCCTTTCGGCGGTGCGGGGCGGCGCAGGTTCGGCATATGGCGCGTGATGTCGGCATCGTGCAGGTGCAGCCGCGCCAGCGGATCGGCGGTCCAGCGCAGGATCATCCGGTCGCGGCCCGCCACGTCCTCGACCGCCCGGATTTCCAACAGGGGCCAGACCACATCCGCCGCCCCCGCGCGCGCGATAACGAGCGCTCCGGCAGGCACATCCACCCGCAGCAGCACCGAGCGGGGCAGCGGCGCGTCGCCGTCGAAATAGGTCGCGTCATGGACGCGGGCCTGCACAGGCACCGGCGGCGGCTGGTGCGGTGGCGGATCGGGGGGCAGGGTCATATGGCAGCCCCCAGATCCAGCGCCTCGGCAAAGCCTTCTGCCTCGGCGAATTCATCGCGGGCGCGTTGGCTGACCTGCGCCAGCCCCGCCACATTCACCAGCGCCAGCGTGATTGCCATATGGCGCATCAGCGGGAAGGTGACAAAGACCTGATGCAGCACGCTCCACAACAGGAAAACGCTGAGGTAGGCAAACCCGAGCAAGCCGACAGACAGCCAGCGCGGCAGCGCCCCCAGCGGGTCCGCCGTGCCGATCTGCGCCTCCAGAAAGGCGTCCGGCCCCAGCAGGCCAAGGGCCAGCAGGACCAGGGCGACCACACCGAAAAACAGGATCGTATAGGCGATCGTCGTGCCCACCGCATAGATCACCGACACCCGCAGGCCGTTCAACTCCGAGCTCAGGCGCACCCCGTCCGCCACCTTGTGATTGGCCAGTATGCGCTTGCTGACAAACCGGTAGTGCACCGCGCCGTAGATCAGCAGCACGGCAATCGGCAGGACAAGGAACAGGCGCGCGGGGCGGTCCCAGTCACCGGGTATGAACCGGAAATCGACCACCGCCCCGATGTTGGTGAAAAGATCCGACAGCCCGTCCCCCGCCAGCGGTATCACGGGCCTGAACCACAGAACCCACGCCGCCCAGAGGACCAGCAGGCCAACACCTGCGATGAAGGGCCGCGCCGCACGGTAGAGCATCCACCACCGCCCCTCCTGCACCAGACGCGCGGAGCCGAACACGGTGCGGTCGGTCTTGTATTTTTCCAGCCAGAAGGTCATGCGCGGCCACAGGATACCCAGCGAACAGATCGTCACCAGCCAGTGGATCATCGCGCGCCACGCGTACCCCCACGCCCCCGGCTCCAGCCCGAAGCGCACGCCGCGCCAGCGGGTGCGCGCCAGCACGTAGCGCCGCGCGCGGTACTGCGCGAAAAACCACAGCGGAATCACACCCAGAAAGCTGGCCATGTACCCCAGAGAGGCGCTTTGGAAGACCGAGAAGCTGACGAACATCAGCACGAGGTTCACCAGCCCGATGTAGAATGTCAGGATCACCACGGCGATGAAAAACCCCAGCAGCTTTTCCCACGGATCGCCGGTATATTCCATCGCGTGACCGCCGGGGCGGATCGCGGACCAGTACCACCGGCGCAGGCGTGTTTTCATCCAGAAACGGTAGAAGCCGAGCGTCAGGATCGTCCAGAAGCCGGTCTTGATCGCCAGCCAGAACAGCGCCGAGCGGTTGCCGACAAACCAGACATCAAGCCCGTGTTCGGGCAGTCGCGGCGGTGCGCCGACCGCCGGAGCCGTTTCAGGTAAAGACGTTGTCACGCGGGAAGCCCCGTGGTGCCATACGGCCCGCCGACGCCCGCTTGCCGGTCCATTCCGCCAGATCGGTCTCGGTGCGCGTGCGCCCTGCCGGGTCGAGCCAGCTGAGCCCGTCGGCACGGGTAAAGGTCGTCACGTCAGACAGCCCGCCGTCCTTGTATTTCTGCAGCCGCACGCCCTTGCCGCGGCCCATTTCCGGCAATTCGTCCAGACCGAACACCAGAACCTTGCGGTTCTCGCCCACGGTCGCCACGCTGTCACCGCTGACGGGTTTGCAGACCAGCGCGCGGGTGTCGCCGCGCACGTTCAGCACCTGCTTGCCGCTGCGCGTCTGCGCGACCACCTCGGCCTCCGGCACGATAAACCCGTCCCCCGCCGAGGACGCCACGATCAGTTTGCCCTCGGGGTTGTGGATGAAGAGCGACACGATCTGCGCCTCGTTGGGCAGATCGACCATCAGGCGCAGCGGCTCGCCCATGCCGCGCCCGCCCGGCAGGTTGGCCGCAGACACCGTGTAGAACCGCCCGTTCGATCCGAACACCAGCAGGCGGTCGGTGGTATGGGCGTGGAATATGAACCGCGGCCCATCGCCATCCTTGAACTTCAACTCGCGGTCGAGGTCGATATGGCCGTTCATCGCGCGGATCCAGCCCATCTCGGAACAGACGACCGTGATCGGCTCGCGGTCGATCATTGCCTCCAGCGGCACTTCCTCGATCTCGGCGGCTTCCTCGATCAGGGTGCGGCGCGCGCCACCGGCATAGTCCTTGCCGAACTGCTTTTTCGTGGCACGCAACTGGTCGGTGATGCTGTCCCACTGCAGCGTCTCGCTTTCCAGCAGGTCTTCGAGGCCCGCGCGTTCTTCCATCAGCTCGGACTGCTCGCGCAGAAGCTCCAGTTCTTCGAGGCGGCGCAGACTGCGCAGGCGCATGTTCAGGATCGCCTCGGCCTGGGTCTCGCTCAGCTCTCCGTCGCCGGGGGGCGGCGTGACGTAATCCTTTTCGTCCATCGCGCGGACGTGGTCGCGGCCCCAGTCCTCGCGCATCAGCGCGGCCTTGGGATCGTCGTCGTAACGGATGATGTCGATGACGCGGTCGAGGTTCAGGAAGGCGACGATGAACCCTTCGAGCACTTCCAGACGGTGGTCGATCTTGGCCATCCGGTGGCGCGACCGGCGCACCAGCACATCGCGGCGGTGGTCGAGGAAGGCGCGCAGCACCTCCTTCATCGAACAGACGCGTGGCGTGACGCCGTCGATCAGCACGTTCATGTTCAGCGAGAACCGCACCTCCAGATCGGTGGCGCGGAACATCATGCTCATCATCACCTCCGGATCCACGTTCTTCGAGCGCGGCTCTAGCACCATGCGCACGTCTTCGGCGCTTTCGTCGCGCACATCCGCCAGAACCGGTATCTTCTTGGTCTGGATGGCCTCGGCGATCTTCTCGATCAGTTTGGACTTCTGCACCTGATAGGGGATTTCGGTCACGACGATCTGCCACTGGCCACGGCCCAGATCCTCGACCTCCCATTTCGCGCGCAGGCGGAAGCCGCCCTTGCCGGTGCGGTAAGCGGTCGCGATGTTCTCTGGCGGCTCGACGATCACGCCGCCGGTGGGGAAATCAGGGCCGGGTACGTAGTTGAGCAAGGTATCATCGTAGCAGTCGGGTTTCTTGATCAGATGAATGCAGGCATCGCACAGCTCGGCGATGTTATGCGGCGGGATATTGGTCGCCATGCCGACCGCGATGCCGGACGATCCATTCGCCAGCAGGTTCGGGAACTGCGCGGGCAGCACCACGGGTTCGGTCAGCCGTCCGTCATAGTTGTCGCGGAAATCCACGACATCCTCGCCCAGACCCTCCAGCAGCGCCTCGGCCACGGCGGTCATCCGCGCCTCGGTATAGCGGCTGGCCGCCGGGTTATCGCCGTCGATGTTGCCGAAGTTGCCCTGCCCGTCGACCAGCGGGTAGCGGACGTTGAAATCCTGCGCCAGACGCGCCATCGCATCATAGATCGCGGCATCGCCGTGGGGGTGGAAATCCCCCATCGTGTCGCCGCTGATCTTGGCGGATTTCAGAAAGCCGCCGGTCGAATTCAGCCGCAAGCGGTTCATCGCATAGAGAATCCGGCGGTGGACCGGCTTCAGCCCGTCGCGCGCGTCGGGCAGCGCGCGGTGCATGATCGTCGACAGCGCATAGGTCAGGTACCGGTCGCCCAGCGCGCGGCGCAGGGGTTCGGACATATCGGCAAAGCCGGTGCTTTCGGGATCGGTCGTATCAGCCATGCAGACTGCATATCGCCGCCGCCGCGCCCCCACAAGGACCGGAATGCCCGATCACGCGCGGCGCGGTCCTGTTTGTGGCAGATATGTGATGCGTCAACTTTCTTCCTTTTTCCCCTAAAAAGGAATCACCGCATTTGGTATTGAAACAAAAGGGTGTGGTACAGCGTTGTACTACAAATGATCTGCCGGGGTATTCTTTCATGAAAACGTTCATTGTTCTGACATTCGCATTTCTGGGCTTTGCCCTCTACGAAATGAGCGGCGGAGAGGATTTCCAGCCCGCGAGCGCACGCGCCGAGGCTCCTGCCCCCGTGGCAGAACCGGTCCAAGTCGCTGCCGCGCCTTCGCGGACCGAAACAGACGGACCCAATGCCAACGTGATCACAACTGCGGACGAGACACCGGCAGTGACCCGCGTCTCGCTGAACCTGACAAATGTCACCGAGGCTGCTCCCGCTGCCACCCAGACCACCGCGCCGGAGGCGCAGCCGGCGACCTTCAACGCGGGCACGATCACCGACAGCACCGAAACCCCGCAGATCATCCTGCCCAGCCTGATCGCCACGTCGCCACGGACCGAAACCGCGCTGAACGGCTCTGTCGGGGATGTGCGCATCGTGTCGGGCAACCGGGTCAACGTGCGCGGCGGGCCATCCACCGACTACGGCGTGGTGGGCAAGCTTGCGCGCGGCGACGAGGTCCGCGTGATCGAGGACAACGGCAACGGCTGGGTCCGGATGGAATCGCTCGACACCGGCGAAGAAGGCTGGATGGCCGATTTCCTGCTCACATCGGGCTGATTTGCACGGGCCGATTGCCAAAGCGGCCTAAAACGCGCATGGGAGGCCTCGAAACTTCGGGGCCTTTTTCATGTCAGAACGTGCGATCCTCATCACCGGCTGTTCCTCGGGTATCGGCTATGCCGCCGCACACGGGCTGCGGGCACGCGGCTGGCGCGTCTTCGCCTCCTGCCGTCAGGAGCTTGACTGCGCCAACATGCGCAGCGAAGGCTTCGAAAGCCCGCGCATCGATTACACCGACGCCGACAGCATCATCACCGGTCTGGCGGACACGCTCGAAGCGACGGGCGGGCGGCTGGACGCGCTGTTCAACAATGGCGCACATGCCACTCCCGGCGCGGTCGAGGATCTGCCGACAGAGGCCCTGCGCGATATTTTCGAGGCGAATTTCTTTGGCTGGCACACACTGACCCGCGCGGTGATCCCGGTGATGCGCGATCAGGGCCACGGGCGCATCGTGCAATGCTCATCGGTGCTGGGGCTTGTCGCCTACCCGTGGCGCGGTGCCTATACGGCGACGAAATTCGCCCTCGAGGGGCTCACGGATACGCTGAGGCTGGAAATGCGCGGCACGGGCGTGGTGCCGATCCTGATCGAACCCGGCCCGATCACCACCCGGTTCCGCCACAACGCGATCGCCCATTTCGAACGCTGGATCGATTGGGAAAACTCGGCCCGCGCCGAGCAATACGAGACCCAACTGGCGCAACATCTCTACAACGATCACAAGGCGAAGTTTGAACTGCCGCCCGAAGCTGTCGTAAAGAAACTTGTCCACGCGGTCGAAAGCCGCCGCCCGCGCCCGCGCTATTACGTCACCACACCGACGCATGCGGCGGGGCTGCTGCGGCGGATGCTGTCCACAAGGGCGCTCGACAGGCTGGCTGGCAGATAAAGAATTTGCACTCACGGCTCGGACCGCTACATCGCGGCCCAGCCAACCCCAGGAGTATTACATGGCCGACGCGTTTTTCATTCTCGTCATCATTTCGGTTCTTGCCGTGGTGGTGGTTCTCATGTTCGGGCTGGGCGGCTTCGCCAAAGGCGGCAAGTTCAATCGCGAGAATTCGAACAAGCTGATGCGCCTGCGCCTGATCACGCAGTTCATCGCGGTCTGCCTGATCGCAATCTACGTCTTTTTCATCAGGGGCTGAGCAGATGGTCGTTCTCAACAAGATCTACACCCGCACGGGCGACAAGGGCGATACCGCACTGGGCAACGGCGCACGCGTGGCCAAACACGACGTGCGCGTCGAAGCCTACGGCACAGCGGACGAGTTGAACTGTTTTGTCGGCGTCGCGCGCCTGCACGCCACCAAGGAAACCGACGACGCGCTGTCGCGCATCCAGAACGACCTGTTCGATCTGGGGGCCGATCTGTGCCGCCCCGACATGGAAAAGGACGCCGAGGCGGAGTATCCCCCCCTGCGCATGACCGATGCGCAGGTCGACCGGCTGGAGGCCGAAATCGACCTGATGAATGCCGAACTCGAACCGCTGCGCAGCTTTATCCTGCCCGGTGGCAGCGAGCTGTCCGCGCATCTGCACGTCTGCCGCACCGTCGCGCGCCGCGCCGAACGGCTGGCCACGGAACTTGCCCTGAATGAAACTGTCAATGCCGCCGCCGTGCGCTATCTTAACCGGTTGAGCGACTGGTTCTTCGTGGCCGCACGCATGGCAAACGACAGTGGGCGCAAGGACGTGCTCTGGGTGCCTGGCGCCAACCGCTAGGCCGCTCGCGCCTCTGCGCCATCTCGTCGCACAAAGGCCGGGATGCCCGCGGGTGAATTGGTCACGAAATAATCTTGCTATTTCCGCCCGAAGATTATTGTTACGTGACGTGTCCGGACCGCCGTAAGGCGATTTTTCCCTGTTTTGGCCGGTCACGCTTCGGTAGACAGGGCGCAGATTCAACGATCCGGGGGTCTCCCCCGAGTCGCAAACAAGGAGAGAAACGCTCATGAAGGTGCTCGTACCTGTCAAACGCGTGATCGACTATAACGTGAAAGTCCGTGTCAAAGCGGACGGTTCCGGTGTCGATCTCGCCAACGTGAAAATGTCCATGAACCCGTTCGACGAAATTTCCGTCGAGCAGGCGATCCGCATGAAAGAGGCCGGTCAGGTCGATGAAGTCGTCGTCGTGTCCATCGGCGTCAAGCAAAGCCAGGAAACCCTGCGCACCGCTCTGGCCATGGGTGCCGACCGCGCGATCCTGATCGTCGCCACCGACGACGTGCACAACGACATCGAACCGCTGACCGTTGCGAAAATCCTCAAGGCCGTCGTCGAAGAGGAACAGCCCGGTCTGGTGATCTGTGGCAAGCAGGCGATCGACAACGACATGAACGCGACCGGCCAGATGCTGGCGGCCCTTCTGGGCTGGAGCCAGGCCACCTTTGCCTCCGAAGTGGAAATCGACGGCGACAAGGCGAAAGTCACCCGCGAGGTTGACGGCGGTCTGCAAACCATCGAGGTCGCCATGCCGACGGTCGTCACCGTGGACCTGCGCCTGAACGAACCGCGCTACGCCTCCCTGCCCAACATCATGAAGGCGAAGAAAAAGCCGCTGGATGAAAAGACACCCGCCGACTACGGCGTCGAGGTGAAGAACCGTCTCGAAATCGTCAAGACCGAAGAGCCGCCGGAACGCTCCGCCGGGATCAAGGTTGAGTCCGTGGACGAACTGGTGGCGAAACTTAAAGAGAAGGGCGTTGTATAATGGCTGTTCTACTCCTTGCAGAAGTCAATGACGGCGAACTGGCGATGGACGCCACCGCCAAGGCCGTAACCGCAGCCAAGCAGCTGGGCGAAGTGACCGTGCTCTGCGCGGGCGGCTCTGCTGCCGCAGCGGGTGAAGCCGCCGCGAAGATCGACGGCGTGTCGAAGGTTCTGGTTGCCGAAGACGACAGCCTTGGCCACCGTCTGGCGGAATCCACAGCGGCGCTGATCGTGTCGCTGGCTGGCGACTACGACCACATCACGGCGCCCGCGACCACGGACGCCAAGAACGTGATGCCCCGCGTGGCGGCCCTGCTTGACGTGATGATGATCTCCGACGCCTCCGGCGTTGTGGACGCGGATACGTTCGAGCGTCCGATCTACGCGGGCAACGCGATCCAGACCGTGAAATCTTCCGACGCCAAGAAGGTCATCACCTTCCGCGGTGCGTCCTTTGACGCGGCTGGCGACGGCGGCTCCGCCTCGGTCGAAACCATTTCGGCTGCCGAAAACCCCGGTCTCAGCACATGGGTCGAGGACAAGCTGGCCGAAAGCGACCGTCCCGAACTCACCTCCGCAGGCGTTGTCGTCTCCGGTGGTCGCGGTGTCGGCTCGGAAGAGGATTTCGCCCTCATCGAGAAGCTCGCGGACAAGCTCGGCGCCGCCGTTGGCGCGTCGCGCGCGGCTGTCGACAGTGGCTACGCCCCGAACGACTGGCAGGTTGGCCAGACCGGCAAGGTCGTCGCACCCGAGCTCTATGTCGCCGTCGGCATCTCCGGTGCGATCCAGCACCTCGCGGGCATGAAAGACAGCAAGATCATCGTCGCGATCAACAAGGACGAAGAGGCCCCGATCTTCCAGGTGGCGGATTACGGCCTCGTGGCCGACCTCTTCGAAGCCGTGCCAGAACTGACCGAAAAGCTCTGACAAGGGTTTCCCCGAAGAACGACCGAAGGCCCGCCGGTTCCGGCGGGCCTTTCGCGTTTCACCACCCGCCGCCCCGTCAGGGCAGCATGTCGAGAACCGGCAGCAGCGCACGCGCCACACGGCGGTGCAGCTCCGGCCCCGGCACCCGCGCGGCGGCTGCTTCTTCGAGCGGCGAGAAATGCTTGCCCTCCCGCTCCGCGTCGCCGCCTGTTTCGGCAAAGGGCACATGCACCCGCGCGACATAGAGCGGCGCCAGCGCATCCAGCATGGCCCGCGTCACGAAACGCGGCGCTGCGGTCGGGCCGGCCACGCATTGCACCGGCGGCGCAGCCTCCGCCAGCCACAGCAGGACCACAGGCCCGTCGATCCGCTTCAACAGATGCTCCATCCGTCGCAGCCCCCCGCGTTGCAGATGCTTGCGCACCACATCGAACCGGCCCGGATCGCACCGCTGCAGCGTGGCAATCAGATGCTGCGTGAAGGCGACCGCGGTAAAATCAACCTCCGGATACAGCCGCTGCAACACAGGATGCGCCGCCAGGAAACGGTCGTTCCGGCGCGGATGTACGCTGTAGAAACGGTTGCTGAAGTTCACCGCCCCCGGCACCTCGATCACCGTCACGCGCGCGCCCTGCGCCGCCTGTGTCAGAACAGGATCCGTATGGAACAGATCCGGCCCCGCATGGCACTGGCCGAAATTGACCGACGGAAATCCTGTCAGATGTTCAACCAGCAGCGGAAAGGGCTGTTCGATGAAGCGCCCGAAGGTCAGCATACCGCCCAGAAATGCGGTATAGGGCCCTTCCAGCCGCCGTTCGGGCCCACGAAAGTTCAACTTGGACGTACCATACCGGCACGTCAAATAGTCAAGAGCCGGAGGCCCCAGCACATCAAAGGTCATCACACCCACCTCATTTTCACCCAGCTGAACAATGCTGCGCGCGCGGTTGTGATTCGGTTAAACGCGCAAATCTTGGAAAGTTTTGCGCGCCTGCGGCCCTTGCGGCATCCCGCCGCTCCGTCCTAGAGTGGCGCGAAATGTGAAAGGGCGTAGAAACATGGACATCCGGACAATCGGTATCGTCGGGGCCGGTCAGATGGGCAACGGCATCGCGCATGTGATGTCGCTCGCGGGGTACGAGGTGCTGCTGAACGATGTCAGCGATGACGCACTGAGCCGCGCGATGGAAACCATGCGGGGCAACATGTCGCGTCAGGTCGGACGTGGCAAGATTTCCGAAGAGGACATGCAAGGCGCGCTCGACCGCATCAGGACGACTTCGAAACTGACCGATCTGGGCCCATCGGACCTGATCATCGAGGCCGCGACCGAACGCGAAACGGTCAAGCAGGCGATTTTCGAGGATCTTCTGCCCCACCTGAAACCCGAAACGATCCTGACCTCCAACACCTCCTCGATCTCGATCACGCGGCTGGCGAGCCGGACGGACCGGCCCGAAAAATTCATGGGCTTCCATTTCATGAATCCCGTGCCGGTCATGCAGCTTGTCGAACTGATCCGCGGGATCGCCACCGACGAAGAGACCTTCGATGCCTGCAAGGCCGTGGTGGACAAACTGGGCAAGACCGCCGCCTCGGCCGAGGATTTTCCCGCCTTTATCGTCAACCGGATCCTGATGCCGATGATCAACGAGGCCGTCTATACGCTCTATGAGGGCGTGGGATCGGTGCAATCCATCGACAGCTCGATGAAGCTGGGGGCAAATCACCCCATGGGTCCGCTGGAACTGGCCGATTTCATCGGTCTCGATACCTGCCTTGCGATCATGAACGTGCTGCACGACGGGCTTGCCGATACCAAGTACCGCCCCTGCCCGCTGCTGACGAAATACGTTGAAGCGGGCTGGCTGGGCCGCAAATCCCAGCGCGGTTTCTATGACTACCGTGGGGATGTGCCCGTTCCGACGCGCTGACCGGCGCGCGGGCGGATGCCGGGGAGCAGCCGCCGCCCTCGGCACCCCATGGACAGGACCGAACCGGGGCCGGAAGAAAAACGTCCTAGTCTGTCAACGCCAGCGTCTTTTCGCGCAACCACGCCATGAACTTGCGCGGGTCATCAGCGCGCGCGTCGATTTCCGACTGCGGGATCGGGTGGCCCACGATGGGTGCCTGCGGCTTGTTGCAGCTGTGCACGATCTCGTGCAGCAACAGGCCCTGCCGCAGCATCGGCGACACGCGGTTCGCGATCTGGTAGGCGCGTGAATTCTGTCCGGGAAAGCGGATCGGCACCACGGTCGCGCCCGACCGGCGGATCATCTTGGCGGTAAAGACGTTCCATTCCGCCTCGACCGCCGGCCCCCACCAAGTCTCGGAGGCGGCGACGACACCGGAAGGAAACAGCGCAACCACGCCCCCGTCCTTGAGGTGCGCCATCGCCTTTGCCCGCATCTCGACCCCTTTGCGCTGCGCATCGGGATCGTGCGGAAATGGCACGGGGATCATGAAAGATCCGGCGACCTCGTCGATGGATGTCAGCAAAGAGCGGGTCAGGATCCGGTAATCGGGCCGCACCCGACCGATCAGATCGGCAAAAATCATGCCGTCGACCATGCCGTGCGGGTGGTTCGCCACCACGATGACAGGCCCCTCCGCCGGGATCCGCTGAAGCTGCTCTTGCGGGGTCTCCAACGCGATGCCCATCGTATCGAGTGCCGCGCGCCAGAACGCCTGCCCGCTGGGGGCGCCGCGACGCTCGAACTTGCGGATCAGCCGCAGGATGGTCAGCTTGCCGGTCAGCAGCTCGATGGTCGAAATGACGCGGCTTTTCCACGGATCGTCGAATGTCGACGCGTAGGACAGGCTGCTGCGATCATATTTGGTGAAATTCACCTGACCGCTTTCGGCACTGCTCCGGTCACGATTGGCCAAGCTATGCGACTCGTCGATCAAGCAACTCCCCTCCCAGGCATTCCTTGCACGTGTGCTACATGCCTTCGCCGAATTTGCCCGCGACAAGAGCCGACAGCGCCTGTGCCAGCGCATCGGCATCCGGTCCGGACGTTTCGACGTCAATAGAGCTTCCCTTGGCCGCTGCCAACATCAAAAGCCCCATGATACTGTCGCCCGACGCGCTCATCCCGTCCTTGCTGACCTCGGCGCTGGCGTCGAATCCTTCGACAACCTCCACCAGCTTGGCGGAGGCACGGGCATGCAGCCCCTTTTCGTTGACGATCTCAAGCGTGATACGCGGCATGGCGGTGCTCTGTCTTTCGTGCTGGTTTTATTCGGCGCTGACGTTTTGGGCGTCGATATACTTCTTACCAGCTTCCAGCGCCGCACGCACGGCTTCCGCGACGGGCCTGTGGCGGCTTTTCGCAAGTTTGATGAGCATGGGAAGGTTTGCACCGTAGAGAATGCGGCGTCCGGCGGGTTTGCACGCGGGCAGGCTGAGGTTCGAGGGCGAGCCACCGTAAAGGTCCGTGACCACCACAACGCCCTGCCCGGTGTCCACGGCATCGGCGGCTTCGGCGATCTCGATCTTCTTGGCGTCGCGGTCGTGGTCAGCGCGGATCTCGATCGCACGGATCCCGTTCTGTGACCCAACGACATGCTCGATCGCCGCGAGATACTCCCGCGCCAATCCGCCATGTGCCACGATCACGATACCGATCACGTCTCTCGCGCTCCTTCACGCTGCCGTGCAGCAATTTCCCTGTGCCTTATTGACACCTGCCAGCCCACTTGCGCAAGGCGCAAAGCGTGTTCTTCCGCAAGGGTCACGGAACGATGTTGCCCGCCGGTACAGCCGAACGCCACGGAAAAGTGGCTCTTGCCCTCTTCCTGACAGGCCGGAAGGATCAGCAGACTGAGGTCGAGAACCTGCTGCGCGAAGGACGCATAGCGCGGATCGGTCGCGACATATTCGGCGACGCGGGCGTCTGTGCCGTTCAGGGCGCGCAACGACGGCTCCCAATAGGGGTTCTTGAGGAACCGGCAGTCATAGACCATGTCGACAGACCGCGGCAGGCCGCGCTTGTACGAAAACGACTGTACCGTCACCGCAAGGTGACGCTTCCCGCCGGGGGCAAACCATTGTTCGACCTCGGCGCGCAGCTCGTGAACGTTGAGATCGCTGGTGTCGATCAGCACATCCGCACGTCCGCGCAAGGGGGCCAGCAGCTCCTGTTCGGCCTCGATCCCCTCGGCGGGGCGATCCGCGGGGGCCATGGGATGCCTGCGGCGGGTTTCGGAAAACCGGCGCAGCAGCACGTCGGTGCTGCAATCGAGAAACAAAAGCTCTGCCACGACGCCCGGTCGGGCGGACAACTGGCCCAGGAGGTCGATCACCGCGTTAGTGGCGAAATCACGGTTGCGCGCATCGATGCCCAGCGCCAGCGGGCGGGTCTGCGCGGCGGCCTCCAGCAGCGCGGGCATCAACCGGAGGGGCAGGTTGTCGATCACCTCGAAGCCCGCGTCCTCAAGCACGTTGAGCGCAGAGGAGCGCCCGGCACCCGAGGGGCCGGTCACAAGGACAATGCGGTGATGGTTAGGTTCTGTCTGTGTCATTCGGGATCTGTACCACTGCCGCTAAGATAGGCACGAATGGCGGCAGGAAAATAGGGTGCGTCAACCTTGTGCAGACAGGGCAGCTCCCTGTCCAGCAGATCGACGCTGCGCTGCGGCGGTAACCGGTCGGTCTCCGCGATGTCCATTTCGACCGCAAGCACCACTTCCGCCGCTGCGAGGTAGGGCATCCGCAGGATTCCGACGTGGCGCGCCTCGATCCGGCCCGCGATGGTGGCGGGCGGCGCGGCCCAGAGGCGACCGTCCTCGACCCACAGGTTGGTCCGGTCATCGGACACAAGCGCGGCCCCGAGCGCGATCAGTTGCAGCGCCAGCGCTGATTTCCCCGACCCGGATGCCCCGCGGACAAGCACCGCACGCCCCTCCACGGCCACTGTGGTCGCGTGGAGCGTCAGCATGCCCACCCTCAGATGGGCAGGCCCACCACGAACCGCGCACCCAGCGGGTCCGAGGTGATGTCGGCCTCAGTCGGACGAATATTCTCGGCCCAGATCACGCCGCCGTGCGCTTCGACGATCTGCTTGGAAATCGCCAGCCCCAGACCCGAGTTGTTTCCGAAATGCTGTTCGGGACGCTCGGAATAGAACCGTTTGAAAATTTTCGACAGGGCCTGATCGGGGATGCCGGGGCCTGTATCTTCGACCACCACCAGCACGCGGTTGTCGCGCTTGCGCGCCCAGATGCGGATCGCGTCGCCGTCTTCGCAGAACGAAATCGCGTTGGTGATCAGGTTGACGAAAACCTGCGCCAGCCGCGCTTCGAGACCGTGAACGGTGATCGGGTTCTTCGGCAGATCGACGATGAAATCGATGCCCTTGGATTTCGCGTCCTCGCCCAGATACTGCCCCAGATTACCCAGCATGTTCAGCAGATCGAAGGGTTCTTCCTCTTCCTTGACCAGTTCACTGTCGAGGCGCGAGGCATTGGAGATATCGCTGACCAGACGGTCCAGACGGCGCACATCGTGATCGATCACATCCAGCAGCTTTTCGCGCTGGTCCTCGCGCTTGACCATGCGCAGCGTTCCAACCGCAGAGCGCAGCGAGGCGAGCGGGTTCTTGATCTCATGCGCGACGTCGGCGGCGAACTGTTCGTTGCCGTCGATGCGGTTGTAGAGCGCGCTGATCATCCCGCGCAGCGCACCCGACAGGCGGCCGATCTCGTCCGGGCGTCCGGTCAGATCGGGGATGCGGATGCGGCCGGGGTTCATCTTGCGCGCGTTCTTGTCGCGGCCGAGCTCCGCGGCGGCCGCCAGATCGGCCAGCGGATTGGCGATGGTCGAGGCGAGCACAAGGCTCAGCCCCACCGAAACCAGTGTTGCGATGATGAACATCTGGAGGACGCGCTCGCGCTCCCCGCGCACCAGCCTGTCGATCTCGCCGCTGGCAGAGGCGATGGCAACGGCGCCGACAGCGGTACCGCCCTGTTCGATAGGGGTCGCGATGGCAAGCAGCGTCGCGCCCTCTTCATCCTGCTCTTCCTTGATCTGCGGACCGTTGGTCAGGCTCTCGGCGACGACCGGCTTCAGCCGCTCCTCGATGGTCAGGGCCGCGCCGCTGCCCCAGGAGAACGGCGCCGAAACCGCGTTCCACAACCACGACAGACCATCGGTCAGCACCGTCTTGCTTTCGACCTGGTTCTGGCCCGTTGTAGACAGCGTGTCCCGCGCGCCCTCGAACCGCGAAATCAGGGTGCCGCCGGTGTCGTAGACGAAAACCTGAATGCCGCTGCGCAGGTCCAGACCCGCCAGCGTTTCCTCGACATTCACGTCCTGTCCCGACGCGATGTCGGACACGCCCCCGCGCGGAAGCTGCGCCTCGATCACATCCGCGATCAACTCCGCCTCCGACACCAGCGAGGCGGCGCGCTGCACGGCCAGACTGTCACGCGACGAGTTCAGATAAAGGATACCGGCGACAAGAACGTTCAGCGCGATCAGATTGAACGTGATGATCTTCCGCGTCAGCGGCGACGCCCGCAACGAAAAAAGGCCCCGCCGTTCGCGGCGCACCCTTATTTCGTTGGGCGCCGCGCTGTCCGGTGCGACCCAATCGTCCCCCAGAACAACATCGGCATCCCGTTTTGACGGGCCCGTATCGCGCACGAAGTTCCTTTCGGCCAGTGCCATCTTAATGGATCACTCTTCGTTGTATCTGTAACCGATACCGTAAAGCGTTTCGATTGCGGAGAATTCTTCATCCGCGGACCGCATCTTCTTGCGCAGCCGCTTGATGTGGCTGTCGATGGTCCGGTCGTCCACGTAAACCTGATCGTCGTAGGCCACGTCCATCAGCTGGTCGCGCGACTTTACGAAACCGGGCCGCTGGGCCAGTGCCTGAAGCAGCAGGAACTCCGTGACGGTCAGCGACACGTCCTTGCCCTTCCAAGAGACCGCGTGACGCAGCGGGTCCATCCGCAGATCGCCGCGCTCCATCACCTTGGTCTCTTCGGTGTCGCCCACCTCGTCGGTGGCGACAGCATCCTGACGGCGCAGCAATGCCCGGATACGCTCGACCAGCAGACGCTGCGAGAACGGCTTCTTCACATAGTCGTCGGCCCCCATCCGCAGACCGAGAACCTCGTCGATCTCGTCATCCTTGGAGGTCAGGAAGATCACCGGCATCGCCGTTTTCTGGCGCAGGCGCTGCAACAGATCCATGCCGTCCATGCGCGGCATCTTGATGTCGAGAACGGCCATGTCCGGCAAACGCTTGTTGAATGCGTCCAATGCAGCCTGACCGTCGTTATAAGTTTCCACTTCGAAACCTTCGGCTTCGAGAGTCATCGAGACAGACGTCAGGATATTCCTGTCGTCGTCCACCAATGCAATTTTTGACACTGCCTGTTTCCTTGTACTGCTCAATGGATTGTTATTTTTTCCGCCATTGATGCCTCCTTTCGCGGTCGAATCAATTGAAAAATGCGAATCAGCGCATGCAACAGCCACATTTCAGACATAAAATCTTTCGGAATGGCTAAATTGCCGCACATCCTGAGGAAATGCCCAAAAACGCCGGCCGCCCCGCAGATTGGCCTCAGGCTTGCCTGCATCGCTTGGTGGAGCGTATCGCAAATCATCGCTTTGGTGGCGCTAACTGTTCAAACCCGTCTGTTCATTGCGCAAAACCTCATGTTAAGAGGCCGCATCGTGAACCCGCCGCAGGCCGGAAACTCCTGCGGCAATTGCTTCATTTCCGCTCGCGTCATCAGCGCAGGTTCTACAGGAGACACCGGATGCAAACAGGACGGGTCAACCCGAAATTCAGCCTCGAAGATCAAGGGATCAGTGGGCTGGGCGATGTCTACTACAACCTGATCGAACCCGCCTTGATCGAAGCCGCGCTCAAGCGCGACGAAGGCACACTGGGCAAGGGCGGCGCGTTCCTCGTCACCACCGGCAAGTTCACGGGCCGCTCGCCCAAGGACAAGCATGTCGTGCGCACACCGAATGTCGAAGACACGATCTGGTGGGAAAACAACGCCGAGATGTCGCCCGAAGGGTTCGACGCGCTGCACAAGGACATGCTCGCCCACATGCAGGGGCGCGAGTATTTCGTGCAGGATCTTGTGGGCGGGGCCGACCCCAAGCACGCGATCAACGTCCGTTTCGTCACCGAACTGGCATGGCACGGCCTGTTCATCCGCCACATGATGCGTCGCCCCGAACGCGACCAGCTGGATGATTTCATCGCCGATTTCACCGTCATCAACTGCCCCAGCTTCCAGGCCGACCCGGCCAAGCACGACTGCCGCTCCGAAACCGTCATCGCGATGAACTTCGACCGCAAGATGATCCTGATCGGCGGCACGGAATACGCGGGCGAGAACAAGAAATCGATCTTCACCCTGCTCAACTACATGCTGCCCGAAAAGGGCATCATGCCGATGCACTGCTCGGCCAACCACGCCACCGGCAACCCCGTCGATACCGCGATCTTCTTCGGCCTGTCGGGCACCGGTAAAACCACGCTCAGCGCCGATCCCGCGCGCACATTGATCGGCGACGACGAACACGGCTGGTCGAATACCGGCACCTTCAACTTCGAGGGCGGCTGCTACGCCAAGACGATCAACCTCAGCGAAGAGGCCGAGCCGGAAATCTACGCCACCACCGAGAAATTCGGCACCGTGATCGAGAACATGGTCTTCGACGAAGAGACCAAGGAACTCGATTTCGACGACGACTCGCTGACGGCCAACATGCGCTGCGCCTACCCGCTGCACTACATTTCGAACGCCAGCTCCAAGGCGACCGGCGGTCACCCCAAGAACATCATCATGCTGACCTGCGATGCCTTCGGCACCCTGCCCCCCATCGCCAAGCTGACACCGGCACAGGCGATGTACCACTTCCTCTCGGGCTTTACGTCCAAGGTGGCGGGCACAGAGCGCGGCGTCACCGAACCCGAGCCGACATTCTCCACCTGTTTCGGGGCCCCCTTCATGCCCCGCCGCCCCGAGGTCTACGGCAACCTGCTGCGCGAAAAGATCGCCCAGCACGGCGCGACCTGCTGGCTGGTCAACACCGGCTGGACGGGCGGCGCCTACGGCACCGGCAGCCGGATGCCGATCAAGGCGACCCGCGCACTGCTGACTGCCGCGCTGGACGGGTCCCTGCTGAAAGGCAAGTTCCGCACCGACGAGAATTTCGGCTTTGACGTTCCCGTCTCCGTGCCGGGCGTGGCAGACATCCTGCTCGATCCGCGCCGCACATGGGACAACCCCGAAGCCTACGACCGTCAGGTCCAGAAACTGGTCGCGATGTTCGCCGAGAACTTCGAACAGTATCTGCCGCATATCGACGACGAAGTTCGCGCCGCCGCCATCGGCTAGGCCCGACCCCCGCACAAAGGAAAAGGCCGTTGATCCGCTCAACGGCCTTTTTCTTTTGTTCGCCTGGGTTTAGCGGGTCAGGCAGCCATCGCGAACAATTCGCGCAGCGGAAGCTCCAGAAGGAAACTCAGGTCTTCGCGGTGCATGTAGGCCATGAAGGTTTCCATCGGAATCTCGTTGTCCCGCTCGAACCAGCGCAGCGCGCAGGGATCGGTATGCATCCAGCCCGCACGCTCGACCAGCCCCTTGAAGGCAACCGGCTTGAGGATGAAGGCGATGATGTGGTCCGGATCCCAATGCTGGATCGCCTCCCAGAAGCCATAGCGCCCCAGAACGCAGGAAACGCCCTGCCCGCGGAACTGCTTGTCCGCGCCGCCGATCCAGAATTCGCCGTGGTAGGCCACCTGCCCCGTCATGCGCCGCGCCCCCGGTCCTGCGCGATACCGCGACCGTGGCAAATCCAGATCGACATCAGAGGGCGGGAAGGCGCGGAAATTGGCGGCAAGATAATCCGCCACGGTCATCTCGGCCAGCGACAGCATCCGCAGCGCCTGTGTGTGGATAATATCACCTTCGCGGTTGCGACCGATGATCCAGAAGGCGTTACCGGGCCTGATATCCTGCAAAAGCGGGTCGAACGGCGCCCCCAGCGTGTGATCCGGACGTGCCTTGGCCAGATGCTTTCTGTACATTTCGAAGTCGTATCCAACCTCAAGGCCAATGCCGTATTCATTCAGAATATCAGCACTGCTTGCGATGAAGCGATCACCCGGAGGCATGGTAACAAGAGACATATGAGTCGGCCTTTCCTTTTACAGTTAAGGAAAGTCTACCAAAAAAATTCCGTATTGGATGCTTTATTGCAACTTACGATAGGAAATCGATGGCCGCGCTGAGCGGCATGTCGTCCAAAACCGCCGGATCGACACCCGTAATCCGTAGGTCGCAGGGCCGGTCGACGATGGAAATCAGCGCGGGGCTGCCGTCGGGAAGGCGCCCGCCCATCAGAAGCCTTTCGAACACCAGCATGTCGCGCGGACCGCCATCGCTGCGCGGCACATACAACAGCACCTGATCCAGCCGCAGACCCCGCCGCGACTGGATGTCGGCAAAGGGGATGTTGATCAGGTTGGCGAAACGGTCCCCGCCCGGAAACTGGTCAAGCGGCCGGCCCACGCTGCTGCGGGCCTGCGCCCAACCGAACCAGTTGGCGTAAAATGATTTCTCGCCGATTTCCGTACAGATCCAGCTGTCCAGCGAATCGCGGTAGACGATCATGTAGGGGCGGATGCGCTGCATCGCCGGATGCTCCAGCTGCCCCTGGGCTGTGGCCCAGTCGCACACCGCGGCACGCATCAGATCGGACCGGCCCTCCCAGACCCCGCTCAGCGGCTGCTCTTGCTGGTGATAGCCCCAGCCGTCCTGTTCATCGTGGCTGAACCGGTTCATGCCACCGATGAAATCGTAGTTGCCGTTGTACCAGGCTTCACCCTTGTCGAGGATCAATTGCGCGGGCGTCGTGGCGCGCTCACCCAGTTCAGTCAGGGCGTAGCGGCGGTGCTCCACCTCGAACAGCTTGCCGCCAATTGCCTCTTCTAGTTGCGAAATATGGCGCCGGACGGTCTGGCGGGTACTTCCCAGCTCTTCTACGGCCTGCGACAGATTCAACGTGCGGGCGAGTACGGTGAAAGACCGCAACATTTCGTGCAAAAGCGCCGGTGACCCGCGCGACACGCGGCAGTCCGATTTTATGTCCATTTGTTTATTCACAGATCAATTGTTAAATTTATCACCCATTAATGCAACATATATCATCCATCACGTTACCATAAATGTCAGGAAATTGAATAAATCTATCCAATTGATCCAATAAGCTAATTTGCCGAGAACTATGGCATCACAACCAGAGGTTAAAACAGATGGCCCATCCCGTAGATGTTCATGTCGGTCAGAAACTGAAGCAAATTCGGACCTTGCGTCGAATGTCTCAGACAGATGTTGCCAACCGGCTAAGCCTGTCTTTTCAGCAGATCCAGAAGTACGAAATCGGCTCTAACCGCATCGCTGCAAGCCGTCTTTTCGAACTTGCGCAGATCTTCGACGTATCGCCAGCCTATTTCTTCGAAGGCCTTTATGACACGAGCGAAGAGAAATCGGCAAAAGACGACAACTGCATGGAAATCGTCAATGCCATTGCCGCGATCAAGGACGACACCGTCAAAACGCGAATCGTTACCTTTATCGAGGATGTGTCGGGCATGACGGTTGCTCGTCACGGGTGATCAACCCCAGATTGCTCGACGCAACAGGTTAAGACCAGCAATGGTCAGAACCAGCAAGGTCAGGCGGCGAAACACCGTCTGATCGATTCGGTCCATGATACGCCCGCCGACCCACATCCCGATCCCGGCGGGCACGACCAACGCGGCCGAAAACCACAAGGTCTCCATCCGCAGCACGCCGGACACGGCGTGCGCAATCACCAAGGCCACCGCGCCAAGGCCGTAAATCACCCCCTGCACACGCATCTGGTCGTGCTTGGCGGTATCGAGCGCGGTCAGATACAGGACCGTCGGCGGCCCCCATATGCCGGAAACGCCGCCCAAGGCCCCGGCAACACCGCCGACAGCCGCTTCGAGCGGCCTCGACCTGCGCGCCAGTTTCGGCCGCCAGCCCACCAGTTGCAGCAGCGCGAAGAACGTCACCGGACCGCCGATCACCAACAGCATCACCTGCGCCGGCAAAATCCGCACGAACTGTGCGCTCACCAGCAGCGCCAACCCGCCCGCGATCAGGAATGTCCGGAACCGCAAGGTCGATTCGATTGCCGCACGCGGCCCCTGCCGCAGCGCCTGCTGCCCGTTGCTGACCAGCGTCGGCAGAATCAGCCCCGCCAGCGCCAGATCGGGGGCCATGATCATCGTCAGCCCCGACACGAACACCAGAGGCATCGCGAATCCGACGACACCTTTGACAAACCCCGCGACCAGCGCGACCATAAGCGCAAAGATGAGGTCCGCCGTGGAAATAAGGGGTGAAATCGCATCCATGACCCTACATATCATGCAGGATGACAGCCGCACCTCTAATCGCGGGCGAAATTTTCGTCCAAATTGACGCAGCCAAACGTATGTTTGTTGCGCTGCACCTGCAAAGTGGCTATGCCCTGCGGCAACCGGAAAAGGATATGATGAATGGCACATGACGGACAGCTGACAGTCGAAGAACCCATCCTGCTCGACGATCTTCTTTCCCTGGCGGGTGCGGCTGTGGCCCCCGTGGAAACCCTTCTCGAAAAGGCCCGCCAAAGCGTCAAGCGCATGGTGACCGAAGACGGCCGCGTGTCCAACGCGCTGGTAGAGGCCAATCAGACCGCCGCCCACGGGCTTGCGTGGCTGGCCACATACGCGCAATCCCTGCGCCAGATGCAGGCCTGGGCCGAGGCGCTTCAGGCCGACGGCAAGTTCGGCGAAACAGAGGCCCTGATCCACCAGATCGCATTCGGTGAATACCTCTGGCAGATCTACGGCGGCATCCAGATGAATCAGGGCGAAATCGTGCGCCTGCAGGATCTCGGCCTCGGTCAGGAAGACCAGCGCGACCTGATGGACCCCGCGATCATGGCGCTGACCCAGCGCGGCAACACGCAGGCGGCGCGCACGCGCCTTGTCGAGCTGATGCAGGAACAATCAGCCAATGCCACAGTCGGCGCCTCCGGCCTCGACGAGGAGCTCGAGATGATCCGCGACCAGTTCCGCCGCTACGCCGCGGAAAAGGTCGAACCCTTTGCCCACGAATGGCACCTCAAGGACGAACTGATCCCGATGGAAGTCATCGAGGAGCTCGCCGAGATGGGCGTCTTCGGCCTGACGATCCCTGAGGAATACGGCGGCTTCGGTCTTTCCAAGGCGTCGATGTGCGTCGTCTCCGAAGAACTCTCGCGCGGCTATATCGGTGTCGGCTCGCTCGGCACACGCTCGGAAATCGCCGCCGAACTGATCATCGCCGGCGGCACCGAAGAGCAAAAGCAGAAGTGGCTGCCAAGAATCGCATCCGCCGAAACCCTGCCCACAGCGGTCTTTACAGAACCCAACACCGGCTCCGATCTCGGCTCCCTGCGCACCCGCGCGGTGAAAGAGGGCGAGACCTACAAGATCACCGGCAACAAGACGTGGATCACCCACGCCAGCCGCACCCATGTGATGACGCTGCTGGCGCGGACCGACCCGTCGACGGACAATTACAAGGGTCTGTCCATGTTCCTTGCCGAAAAGACACCGGGCACCGACGAAGATCCTTTCCCGACCCCCGGCATGACCGGCGGCGAGATCGAGGTGCTGGGCTACCGCGGCATGAAGGAATACGAACTCGGCTTTGACGGCTTCGAGGTTAAGGCAGAGAACCTGCTTGGCGGCGAGGAAGGCAAGGGCTTCAAACAGCTGATGGAAACCTTCGAATCCGCACGCATCCAGACAGCCGCCCGTGCGGTCGGTGTGGCGCAATCCGCACTCGATATCTCGATGCAATACGCGCAGGATCGCAAGCAATTCGGCAAGGCGCTAATCAACTTCCCGCGCGTCAGCTCGAAACTGGCGATGATGGCCGTCGAAATCATGGTCGCCCGCCAGCTGACCTATTTCTCGGCCTTCGAAAAGGATCAGGGCCGCCGCTGCGACGTCGAGGCCGGCATGGCCAAGCTTCTGGGCGCGCGCGTGGCATGGGCCGCAGCGGACAACGGCCTGCAGATCCACGGCGGCAACGGTTTCGCGCTGGAATACAAGATCAGCCGCGTGCTCTGCGATGCCCGCATCCTGAACATCTTCGAAGGTGCCGCCGAGATTCAGGCGCAGGTGATCGCCCGCCGTATCATGGGCTGAACCTGACGGCTTCCCCGAAGCGCGTTTACCGCGCTTCGGGATTTTTTTCACGATCCGCCCCCTGACGGATTTGTCATCCGCCCCGCTTCAGAATCGGGCAGATCCCTTTCGCGCCGTTCCAATTCGGCCAAAGACCGCCGATCCCCCGTGCCGCCTGCTTGCCGGAGGCGCCCCACGGGCGTAGTTCTGCGCGCATGCCAACCCAACGCCTCTCGCCCGAAAAATGGATCACCGCCGGCTTCCTTGCGCTGGCGCAGAAAGGGCCGTCCGCCCTCGCTGCCGAACCGCTCGCGCGGCAACTCGGCACGACCAAAGGGTCGTTCTACTGGCATTTCAAGGATGTCCCCGCCTATCACGCCGCGCTGCTGCGTGAATGGCACGCCGCCGCGCTCGCCGATGTGCTCGACCTGCTCCGCTCGGACGGGCCCGCCGATGCCCGGCTGCGCCAGTTCGGACGCAGCATTCTCGACGATCCCGCCGAAGCCGCCCTGCGGGTCTGGGCACATAGCGACAAGACCGTTGCGACCACCCTCGCCGAGGTCGACGCCGAACGGCTGATCTACCTCGAACACCTGCTGAAACAGGCCGGTCTGCGCAATCCCGCCTTCGCACAGGCAGCACTCGCTTCGCTGATCGGCCTCCCCCAGATGCAAAGCCACGCCGCCCAGCACGCCGCCTTCGACGCGCTTGTCGATACGGTTCTCGCGCTGGCATGAAGCCCGCGCTGGCGCTGATGGCCTGTCTGGCCCTGATCGCCTGTCAGGGGGATGAAACCGTGCGCGCCTACGGCGGTGCAGACCGCGTCTGGACGCTCAAGGAACTCAACGGCAGCACATTCGGCGCGCGCGCCACGCTCACCTTTCCCGAACCCGGCGAAATCGGGGGCGAAGCCCCCTGCAACAGGTTCTTCGGCGCCATGGAGGCGCCCTATCCGTGGTTCGAAACCGGTGCGATCGGCAGCACGCGCATGGCCTGCCCGGATATCGAGGCCGAAAATGCCTATCTCGCCGCCCTCGATGCGGCCACGCTGGCCGAGGTTTCCGGCGACACGCTGATCCTGTCGAATACGACAGGGCTGGTCATGGTGTTTGAAGCGACCGACTGAACAATTCCACGAATCGCGCGCGCGCCTCCGGCAGGGGCCTCGCCCCCAGATCGGCCGCCAGATGCGCCTGCAGGAAATGCCCCGTGGTGCGGAACGCCTGCGCGATCTCGTGATCGGGCGCATCGCCCTCGCCGCGCAGAACCGGCGGCAAGGGCAGCAACCGGTCGGCCCAGTCGCCCGCGCCCGCCGCCGAAACCGCACGCCCCGACCGCGGCGACACATAGCGCAAATCCTCCGCACTGCCGGTGACGGCGCAGACCGACAGATCCAGCGCATAGCCCATTTCCTCGAGAAGCCCCAACTCCCAGCGCAGATAGGCCAGGGGCCAAAGCTCCATCTGTCCCAGCAGATCCAGCAGCGCCTCGGTGCGTGCGTAAAGCGCCGGATGCGGCTCGCGCTCGGGCAGGCAGAACCCGACAAGCGATGTCACCGCGTTCAGCCCGGCCAGCGCCAGTCGGTCGCCCATGGCCACGGCCGCGCGACTGCGCACCGGCTCCACGGTGAAAGCCCCGATATGATCTTCCAGCCGCGCCCGCCAGGCCAGGTCCAGCTGTGCGCCGGGCTGCAGGATCGGCGCGATCTTGCGGCTGGTCCCGCCGCGCACGACACCGGCGTGGCGCCCCTGTTCGGGTGTGAATACCTCGATGATGGCCGACGTCTCGCCGTGGCGGCGCGCACTCAGAAGGATCCCCCGGTCGCGCCACTCCATCAGCCAAGCCCCTCCTGATCCAGCAGATGCCGCCCCGCGCGGTCTTCTACCTCGATCACCCACAGGTCGGGATCGAACCCGCGCTGGCGGGCGATGGCCGCTTCGACCTCCCCTTCGGGCCCCGCGATCAACTCGCCCCAGACCCTCTCACCGCTCTGCAAATCGAAACTGCGCTGGAAAACCCGCGCCTGCCCGTCAAGCGTGGCAAGCTTCACGATCACGGCGCCGCCGGTATCGTCACCGTGGGCCACGACGAATGCGGGGATATCCATCAGCCGCAACCGCGCCAGATAGGCATCCACCCAGAACCGCGCCGTCAGCCGTGCCAAAGCGTTCTCCACCTGCGCGCCTCACGGGCGCCGCCTGCGCGGCGGCTGCAAGGGGCCACGGCCGGTGTCTCCATTTTGCCCATAAACTCAATCCCGCAGATGCTCCGCGCGCGATGGTTTCCTGCCGGTCTCAACCGTTGCCGTCCTTGAACTCGAGGCCCATCTCGGAGTAGCGCTCGGCCTCTTCCAGCCAGTTCGGCCGCACCTTCACCTGCAGGAACAGATGCACCTTTCGGCCCAGAAACTCGGTCAACTCCTCGCGCGACGCCTTGCTTACCGACTTGATCGTCTCGCCCTTGTGGCCCAGCACGATGCCCTTGTGGCCGTCGCGCATGACATAGACCACCTGATCGATCCGCG
This sequence comes from Sulfitobacter sp. HNIBRBA3233, assembly GCF_040149665.1. Taxonomy (NCBI): domain Bacteria; kingdom Pseudomonadati; phylum Pseudomonadota; class Alphaproteobacteria; order Rhodobacterales; family Roseobacteraceae; genus Sulfitobacter; species Sulfitobacter marinivivus. The sequence continues at coordinate 1,901,475 of NZ_JBEFLP010000001.1, forward strand.
CCGATCCGTCCTTGCGCTCTTCCCAGTTCTCCGTCTCCACGGTCAACTGGTAGGGCAGTTCCTGATGCAGCCGCAGGGTCAGCTTCTCGCGGGTCATCTCGGCGGCGATCATGCGCATCGGCAGATCGGCGATCTGGTCCTCGGGATAGAGCCACGGCCCCTCCGGCAACCTGCCCGCCAGCCAGCGGCGCAGATCGTCCACCCCGTAGCCGCGCTCGGCCGAGATCATGAAGGTCTCCTCGAAACCGTAGCGCGCGTTCAGGTTCTCGGTCAGCGCCAGCAGCTTCGGCGCCTCGACGCGGTCGATCTTGTTGATGGCCAGCGCCACGGTCCGGCCCTGCCCGACCTCGGCCAGCCCTTCGAGGATCCGCTCCACCCCTTCGGTCACACCGCGGTGCGCCTCGACCAGCAGCACGATCACATCCGCATCCGATGCCCCGCCCCAGGCGGCGGCGACCATCGCGCGGTCCAGCCGGCGGCGCGGCTGGAACAGGCCGGGCGTGTCGACGAAAACGATCTGCGCGTCGCCTTCCATTGCCACGCCGCGGATGCGCGCGCGGGTGGTCTGCACCTTGTGGGTGACGATCGACACCTTCGCGCCGACCATACGGTTCAGCAGCGTGGACTTGCCCGCGTTGGGCTCTCCGATCAGCGCGACGAATCCTGCGCGTGTGGTCATGGTTCCTGCTCCAGCTGGCTCAGCAGCGTTCTGGCCGCGTCCTGTTCGGCAGCCCGCTTGGCGGGCCCGGTCGCGGCGGCTTCCTCTCCCGTTTCAAGACGGGCGGCAATCGTAAAGACGGGCGCGTGATCGGGCCCGCTGCGTTTCACCAGCACATAGCGCGGCGGTTCCAGACCGCGCGCCTGCGCCCATTCCTGCAAGGCTGTCTTGGCGTCGCGGGCATCTTCCTCGACGCTGCTGATGCGGTCACCCCAGAGCGACAGGATCACCCCGCGGGCCGCGTCGAACCCCGCATCGAGGTATACGGCAGCGATCACCGCCTCCATCGCGTCCCCCAGCAGCGCCTGCTTGCGCCGCCCGCCGGACAGCATCTCGGACCGGCCGAGGCGCAGCACCGCACCGATATCGATCTGGCGCGCGACATCCGCGCAGGCTTCCTTGCGCACCAGCGCGTTGAACCGCGGCGCAAGCTGCCCCTCGGTCGCCCCGCGGTCGTGCGCCAGCAGGGCTTCGGCCATCACCAGCCCCAGCACCCGGTCGCCCAGAAATTCCAGCCGCTGGTTGTCGTCGCGGTTGGGCGTGGACATCGACGAATGGGTGACCGCCTCGTTCAGCAAGGCAGGTCGGGCGAAGCTGTGGCCCAGGCGCTTTTCGAACGCCCTGAGTTCGCCCGACAGCTTCACTTGACCGCTTTGAAGAAACGATCGCCGCGCCATGTCCAGAAGAACAGCATCGACCGCCCGGCAGAGCTGAAGACGATGCGATCCGCACGCCCGATCAGGTTCTCGAAAGGCACGAACCCGACCCCGCCGGCCGTCTGCGCAAGGCGGCTGTCGGCAGAGTTGTCGCGGTTGTCGCCCATGAAGAAATAATGCCCCTCGGGAACCGTATAGACCCCCGTATCGTCCGAAGCCTGCCTGCCGATGTCGAGAACCGCGTAGCTCACACCATTCGGCAGCGTTTCGATGGCGCGGCCCTTGGAACAGGTGCCCCCCTGCCCCACGGCACCGTTGGCACAGCGCGGACGCAGCCCCTGCGGTCCCTGCAGCTCCATCAATTCGTCGAACTGGCCGTCGGCCACCTGCGTGACCTGCTCGCCGTTCAGGGTGACGATCCCGCCGGATACCTGAACCTTGTCGCCGGGCAGCCCGATCAGCCGCTTGATATAGTCGCGCCCCGACACGGGATGGCGGAACACCACCACGTCACCGCGTTCGGGCTGGCTGCCGAACAGGCGCGCATTGTCGCCGTCGAACACGCCGCAGAGCTTCTTGGCGTCCAGATTGATCCCGAACCGTGGCAGAACAACGCTGGGACAGGAGGCATAAGAATAGCCGTAGGCCATCTTGTTGACGAACAGGAAATCGCCGATCAGCAGGGTCTCCTTCATCGACCCCGACGGAATCCAGAAGGGCTGGAAGAACAGCGTGCGGAAAACACCCGCAATCAGCAGCGCGTAGACCACCGTCTTGATGGTCTCGACAATTGCATTGCCCTTCTTTTCGGTCTTGGCCATGGGGCGATCCTCGTTCCGGGGGGAGTGTTGGCTTCAGGCTACATCGCTGCGCCGTGCGGTGGTGTCAAGGTGCGGACCGGTCGCGGGGCCGTGCCTCGATCACGACAAAGGCCTGCGCCCAGGGGTGATCGTCGGTCAGTGTGACGTGGATGATCGCCTCGTGACCCTCTGGTGTCATCGCATCCAGCCGCTCGCGCGCCCAGCCGGTCACCGCCATCACCGGCTGGCCGGTGTGCAGGTTGCTTACCGCCATGTCGCGCCACGCGATCCCCATGCGCAAACCCGTGCCCAGCGCCTTCGAGCACGCCTCTTTCGCGGCCCAGCGCTTGGCATAGGTGCCCGCAACATCGCGCCGGCGCTCTGCCTTGCGCTGCTCTGTCTCGGTGAACACACGGTTGCGAAACCGGTCGCCGAACCGGTCGAGCGTCCCCTGGATCCGCTCGATATTGGCCAGATCGGTGCCGACGCCGAGGATCACGCGCGCGCCCCCTCAGGCATCTGCCCGCGCCTCGTCCATCAGGCGGCGCATTTCCGCGATCGCGGGCTGCAATCCGCGGAAAATCGCCTCTCCGATCAGGAAATGCCCGATGTTCAGCTCCATCAGTTCGGGAAAGGCCGCGACAGGCGACACCGTGTCATAGGTCAGCCCGTGGCCCGCGTGCACTTCCAGCCCCAGATCATGGGCAAAGCGCGACATCTCGCGCAGCCGCTCAAGTTCGGCGTCGCGCGCGTCGGTCCGCCCTTCGGCGTGGGCGTCGCAATAGGCACCGGTGTGCAGTTCGATCACCTCGGCCCCGATGCGGTGCGCAGCCTCGATCTGGCGCTGCTCGGCGGCGATGAAGATCGACACACGGCTGCCCGCCTCGCGCAGCGGCGCGATGAAATGCGCCAGCCGGTTTTCTTCCCGCGCGACCTCAAGCCCGCCTTCGGTGGTGCGCTCCTCGCGTTTTTCCGGCACGATACAGACCGCGTGCGGCTTGTGGCGCAGGGCGATCTTCTGCATCTCGTCGGTGGCCGCCATCTCGAAATTCAGCGGCACCGTCAGAACCTCCATCAGCCCCTCGATATCCGCGTCCGAGATATGGCGACGGTCCTCGCGCAGGTGCGCGGTGATGCCGTCGGCACCGGCTTGCTCGGCGATGCGCGCGGCGCGCAGAGGGTCGGGATAGGCCCCGCCGCGCGCGTTGCGCACGGTCGCCACGTGGTCGATGTTTACGCCGAGGCGCAGTTTACCCTGTTCAGCCATTGGCATTCCCCTTCTTGTCCTTCGCGCCCGCACGTTTCTTTTCCTCGGCCTTGGCCGCCGTCTTGGCCTTCAGCGCCTCGAACTTCGCCTTGATCATGCCGCGCCTGCGTTTCTGGTAGGCGCGCAGGACCGGCACCATCAGATAATAGGCCACGGTGGCAAAGAAGATACCGGGCACAATGCCGCCGATAAGATAGGGATAGAACACATCGCGCGAGAAGATCGCCAGCCCCGACCAATCCATCTGCGCATCGGTGAAGATCGCGATGACATTGTGCCAAAGGTCACTGCCCGCATCCGAAAACTTGCGGCTCAGCGCGCGCAGCTCGCCCTCGTCGAGCTCGTTGCCCAGGATCCAGTGGCCCGATTTCAGCGATGCCAGCGCGATGAACACGAACGTCAGCGGGTTGCCGACAAAAGTCGCCATCAGGGACGCGACGATATTGCCCTTCATCAGCTTCGCCAACAGCGCCGCGAAAACAAAATGCAGCCCAAAAAGCGGCGAGAACGTCACGAAAACCCCCGCCCAGATGCCACGCGCGATACGCTCGGGGCTGTCGGGCAGACGCCGCATCCGGTGCTTGACGTAGTGGAACGCGCGCGTCCAGCCGCCGCGCGGCCACAAGAACTCGGCCACCGACCGCAGCAGGGGTTTGGGATCGCGCCGCTTGAAAATCACGGCGTCACCTTCGCGGGATCGGGCCGCGACTGCGTCGTTCCGCGGTCACGGTGACGCGAGATCTGCGCCACGTCGCTGTCTGCCTCCAGCGTCATCATCAGCCGGTGCAGATGCGAGGCATCGCGGAACTCGATCCGCATCAACAGGCGGAAGAAATCGGGTTTGCGTTCGATAAAGGTCAGATCGGCGATATTGGCGTCCGCCTCCCCGATCAGCGTACAGATCCGGCCCAGAACGCCACGGTCGTTGCCGATCGTCAGGTCCAGCGTGGCATCATAGACGGTCGGGTGGCTGCCGTCATGCCAGCGCAGGTCCAGCCAGCGCTCGGGCTGGTCTTCGTAAGCGCTCAGCTTGTCGCAATCGATGGCGTGCAGGGTCACCCCCTTGCCGCGAAAGGTAATGCCCACGATCCGCTCGCCCGGCAGCGGCTCGCAACAGGCGGCGCGGTCAAACGACTGCCCGGGCTCCAGACCGATCACCGCGCGCTTGCGGTCGATGGCGTCGCCCTCGCGGCCACGCAGATCGGGATAGACCGCCTCGACCACTTCGCGACCGGTCAACTCGGCACTGCCCAGCTTTTCCATCAGGGTGTCGGTGTCTTTCAGACGCATGTTGCGCGCCACGGTTTGCAAGACCTTGTCGGTGGCGCGCTTGCCCACATGCTCAAAGGCGGAGCGGGCCAGTTCATGGCCCAGCTTGATGAACCGCTCGCGATCGAGTTCGCGCAGCGACCGCCGCACGGCGGTCTTGGCCTTGCCGGTGGTCGCAATGTCCAGCCACGTCGCCTGCGGCGTCTGGCCCTCGGCGGTGATGATCTCGACCGACTGGCCGTTCTTCAGCCGCGTCCACAGCGGCACGCGCAGCCCGTCGACCTTCGCCCCCACACAGGCCGATCCGATGCGGGTGTGGATCGCGTAGGCGAAATCAATCGGCGTCGCCCCGCGCGGCAGCTTGATCACCTCGCCCTTCGGCGTGAAACAGAACACCTTGTCGGTGTACATCTCCAGCTTCACCGCCTCGAGAAAGCTTTCGTGATCTTCCTCGGCGTCGAACTGTTCGGTGAGCGTGCTGATCCACTTGACCGGATCGACCGCGAAGGGGTTCTCCGACCGCACGCCGTCACGGTACGACCAATGGGCGGCCACACCCGATTCGGCCACGTCGTGCATCTGGCGCGTGCGGATCTGCACCTCTACCCGTTTGCCGTCGCGCCCCGACACGGTGGTGTGGATCGACCGGTAGCCGTTGGATTTCGGCTGGCTGATGTAATCCTTGAACCGCCCCGGCACCGCGCGCCAGCGCTGGTGGATCGCGCCCAGCGTGCGATAGCAATCCTCCTCGGACCCCACGATGATGCGGAAGCCGTAGATATCCGACAACCGCGAGAAGGATTGCTCCTTTTCCTCCATCTTGCGCCAGATCGAATAGGGCTTCTTGGCGCGGCCGAAAACCTCGGCCTCGATGCCGGCCTTGCCCAACTCCTTGCGCATGTCGTTGGTGATCCGCTGGATCACATCGCCGGTCTCGCGCTGGAGCGTGATGAACCGGCGGATGATCGACGCCCGCGCATCGGGGTTGAGCACGCGGAACGCCAGATCCTCAAGCTCCTCGCGCATCCACTGCATGCCCATCCGGCCCGCCAGAGGCGCGAAAATATCCATCGTCTCGCGGGCTTTCTGGGCCTGCTTCTCGAAGCGCATCGCCTTGATCGTGCGCATGTTGTGCAGCCGGTCCGCCAGCTTGACCAGAATCACCCGCAGGTCTTTCGACATGGCCATGAACAGCTTGCGGAAATTCTCCGCCTGCTTGGTCTCTGTCGAGGTCAGTTGCAGGTTGGTCAGCTTGGTCACCCCGTCGACCAGTTCGGCCACTTCGGTGCCGAACTTCGCCTCGACCTCCGAATAGGAGGCGGGGGTATCTTCGATCGTGTCATGCAGAAGCGCGGTGATGATCGTCGCATCGTCCAGTTGCTGCTGGGCCAGAATGGCGGCCACGGCAACGGGATGCGTGAAATAGGGCTCGCCCGAGTGGCGCGTCTGCCCCTCGTGCATGCGCTCGCCATACTCGTAGGCGCAGCGCAGAAGTTTCGCGTTCGTTTTGGGGTTAAACCCTTTGACGAGTGAGATCAGGTCGTCGGCAGTCGTCGTCATTGTCTGCCTCTAAAACCCGGCGGTCGGGACAGAATATCCCGCTGCGATCACCCCTGCCCTTGTGCAGCCATCAGCTGCCGCAAAAGCATCTCTTCGGACATGCTGTCTTCTTCCGGCTTGTCCTGCTCGGCACCCATCAGAAGCGCCATTGCGTCTTCTTCTGGCTCGTCCACCTCGATCTGGGTCTGGTTCGATTCGATCAGACGCTCGCGAAGATCCTCGGCCGATTGTGTCTCTTCCGCGATCTCGCGCAGGGACACGACGGGGTTCTTGTCGTTGTCGCGGTCCACTGTCACAGGCGATCCCGCCGAAATCTCGCGGGCCCGATGCGCGGCAAGCATCACCAGCTCGAACCGGTTCGGGACTTTATCAACGCAATCTTCGACTGTGACGCGGGCCATTGGACACTCCAATTAAATAACTGTCAGAGTGTGGTATCTAGGTCGCTTCGCCCTGATTTACAAGCAGGTATTAAAGGGCGACCACCGCCGCGCGCTCCGCTTGCGGCAGGGCATCGTGCATCTCGCGCACGGTCCGGCCAAGCAGCGGATGACGCCAGTCCGGCGCGACCTCCAGCAGCGGCACCAGCACGAAGGCACGGTCCTGCATCCGCGGGTGCGGGACGATCAGCCGGTCGGGCACGCGCGTCTGTTGTGCACGGACAGGCAGGTCCCGCCACATCTGGTGGGTGGCCGGGTCCGGCAGCACCCGTTCGCCCGCTGCCAGCAAATCCAGATCCAGCGTCCGCGCGCCCCAGCGGGTGCGCCGCTCGCGGCCCTGCTCGGCCTCTGTCTCGTGCAGCAGCGCCATGATTTTTGCAGGATCATCCGGCCCCTCGACCACAGCCGCCGCATTGACGAAATCCGGCCCGCTGCCTTCTGGAAAGGCCGGCGTGCGGAAAAACCGGCTACAGGCCCGAATCAACAGGCCTTTCCCCTCCAGTGACCGGATCGCGGCGCCTAGAATTTCGGCCGGTTCCGCATCCTCCCTACGCAGATTTCCGCCCATCGCAATCAGGTATTCAGCCGCCAAATCATCGGTCCTTTGTTACTTTTCCCCGCGTTTCGCTCTTGCGACCCGCTGCATTTTCCTTAGACGTGACTTTCTGTAGCGCGGTCGGCTATCCTGACTGTAATTTGAGTCAATGCATTTTGGCCAGCGACACAGGACACGTTGGCTTAGGAGAATGTGATGTTTTACAAAGACGAGCGTCTGGCGCTCTTCATCGACGGCTCAAACCTTTATGCCGCCGCCAAAACCCTCGGATTTGACATCGACTACAAGCTGCTCAGGCAGGAATTCATGCGCCGTGGCAAACTGCTGCGCGCTTTCTACTACACCGCCCTGCTTGAAAACGACGAATACTCCCCGATCCGCCCGCTGGTCGACTGGCTGCATTACAACGGCTTCTCGATGGTGACCAAGCCCGCGAAGGAATACACCGACAGCATGGGCCGCCGGAAGGTGAAGGGGAACATGGACATCGAACTGGCCGTCGATGCGATGGAACTTGCCCCGCGCGTCGATCACATCGTGATTTTCTCCGGCGACGGCGATTTCCGTCCGCTGGTCGAATCCCTCCAGCGTCAGGGCGTGCGCGTTTCGGTTGTCTCGACCATCCGCAGCCAGCCTCCGATGATCTCCGACGATCTGCGACGTCAGGCCGATAACTTCATCGAACTCGACGATCTGCGCGATGTGGTGGGCCGCCCGCCACGCGATCCCGCGCAAACCCGCAGCGAAGACTGATCCGCTCCGCGCCACCCACGTTTAGCCGTTGCAAAAAAATCACTCCAACGCGCCCGAAAGCGCGCCGGAGTGTCCGCGTCATTGAAATGGCGGGCGAGTATCCCACACGCTCGACACGTGCTGCCCTTGCGTAAATCTAACCAAGCAGTCAAAAGTTTTCTCCCCCCTGAATAGGGGGGCCGTACAGGAAATCTGTCGTTTCATGTTGTTCGACCACGCAGCCCGGCTTGAGAAGATCGAAGATATCGACGCACTCTGGGCAGAGATGCTCAGTGTGTTCGGCACGGCAGGGATCGACCACGTTGTCTATCTCAGCGTCGCCAATGATTTCTCCGACGTCTTCGCCCGCGCCACGATCGAGGACCTCTACTCAGACCGGCCCGCCGCCGAGGATCCTTTCCTGCAGTATTGCTGCGACAGCTACGATGTGATCCTCGCGGGCGCGGCACATATCGACCGCCACCCCTATGTCTCGGACGAGGAACGCGCCTTCATCGAACGCGCCGCGCGCTTTGGCCTGAATGCCGCGCTCGCCATTCCCATGCGCCTCAAGGGGGCGCGCCGTTTCGGCGGTTTCATCATCGGCAACGGCCAGACGCAGGCCCAGTTCCGCACGAAAATCCTGCCCCGCGCCGAGGAACTGCGGCTGTTCTGCATGATCGTGCACCGCCGTATCGAAGAACTGATCGCGCCCGAGTCGATCCGTCAGGATCCCGACGTGCGCCCCGGTCTGGTGGACCGCAAGCTGCCCGACGCCTTCGACAAGCTCACCCCGCGCGAGACCGAGGTCATCATGCTGCTGTCACAGGGCAAGACCCGCGCCGAAAGCGCGCGGTTGTGCGGGATCTCGATCCATACGCTGTCGGACTATGCCAAGGCAGGGTATCGCAAGCTTGGCGTATCGAACGCCGCAGGGGCCGCGGCGCTGATGATCCCGCCCCCCGAAATCCGCAGCAAATAGGGGCCGGCGCTGGACCTCGGCGGCAGGGCTGATTAAGTGCCCCAAAGGCCCCTATTCGCCGCTTGCAGTTTGTCGCGGCAGACGAAAAGCTGGCGACACCGGCCAGCACGACGGAGTTGACGATGACCAAACCGCCCCTCACCCTCTACCTCGCCGCCCCGCGCGGCTTCTGCGCGGGCGTGGACCGCGCGATCAAGATCGTGGAAATGGCGCTCGAGAAATGGGGGGCCCCCGTCTACGTCCGCCACGAGATCGTGCACAACAAATTCGTCGTGGACGGGTTGCGCGACAAGGGCGCCGTGTTCGTCGAGGAACTGTCGGAATGCCCCGATGACCGGCCGGTGATCTTCTCGGCCCACGGGGTGCCCAAATCCGTCCCGAACGCCGCACAGGCGCGCAACATGATCTACGTCGATGCCACCTGCCCCCTGGTCAGCAAGGTCCATATCGAGGCACAGCGCCACGCCGACAACGGCCTTCAGATGATCATGATCGGTCACGCCGGCCACCCCGAAACCATCGGCACCATGGGCCAGCTTCCCGAAGGCGATGTATTGCTCGTCGAAACCCCGCAGGACGTGGCCACGCTGGACGTGCGCGATCCTGACCGGCTGGCCTATGTCACGCAGACCACGCTCAGCGTCGACGATACCGCCGACATCGTGACCGCCCTGCAAAACCGGTTTCCGGCCATCGTCGGCCCCCACAAGGAAGACATCTGCTACGCCACCACGAACCGGCAGGAAGCGGTCAAGGCGATGGCCCCCAAATGCGACGCCATGCTGGTCGTGGGCGCGCCGAATTCATCGAATTCCAAACGCCTCGTCGAGGTCGGCGCCCGCGCCGGCTGCGCCTACGCGCAGCTTGTCCAGCGCGCGGAGGATATCGACTGGCGCGCGCTCGACGGGATCACCAGCATCGGCATCACCGCAGGCGCCTCCGCGCCCGAAGTGCTCATCAACGAGGTCATAGACGCCTTTGCCGACCGCTTCGACATGACGACGGAACTGGTGGAAACCGCGGTCGAGAACGTGGAATTCAAGGTGCCGCGGGTCCTGCGTCAGGCGGGCTGAGAGCCGCCGGTTTAACCACGCTCCAGCAGTGCGAAAAACGCGGCAAGCGCGCGGTCGCTGCGCGCCTTTACCCACGCGGGCGTCGGCACCGGCTGCACGCCGATCACCCGCTTTATCTGGCTGTCCCCGATCAGCAGGCTGACAAACAGATCCGTCAGCGCCGGCAGATCTGTCGTGTCTGGTGGCCCCAGCCGCGCCATCACCTGCCCGATGAGCGGCTGGATCACCTCGCGCCCGCCAGCCGAAATCGCCATGCCCAGTTCCCCCGACGGGTCAGCCGCCGCCGCGCGGTTCAGCAAGACAGCGCGCTCTCCCAGCAGCATCGACAACAGCAGCGGCGCGATGGTCCGCAGCGTATGGCGCGGCGCGTCCCCCTGCTCGATCGCGGCCTCCAACCTGCGCCGGATGTCTGCGGCGTTGTCGCGCACCAGCGCCTCGAAGAGACCGCGCTTGTCACCGTACCACCGGTAGAGGGTCTCGTTCGACGCTTTCGCCGAGCGCGCGATGCTCAGCATCGACGCGCCGTCGTAGCCCTTTTCGGCCAGCAAGCCGTAGGCCGCCGCTGCAATCGCTTCGTGTCGCTTCTGCTTCTTGTCGCCCTGCATGACGCGCTCCGATTTTTTTCTTGCCCGAATCCGTACACATCGTTACGCCTTAGGTAAATCCGTAACGATGTGTACGCTTTTGGAGACCCCTCATGCACCGCACAGCCCAGGCACTCATCCTCTTGTCGCTCCTGCTCAGCGCGGCGATCTTCGGCTTCTTCTACGCTTGGGTCTGCTCGACGATGTGGGGGCTCGACAATGCCGATCCGCGTGTCGCGATTGCCGCGATGCAGGCGATGAACGCCTCGGTCCGCAACGCGGTCTTCGCGCCCGCGTTCTTCGCAACCCCGGTCGTTCTGGCGTTGACCGCGGCACTCCTGCGCAAACAGGGGTTTACGCCCAGCGCCGTCCTCTTCGCGCTCGGCGCCACCGTCTATCTGTGTTTCGGCCTGATCCTGACGATGCTGGTCAACGTGCCGATGAACGAAGCGCTGGCCATGCAACCCGTTCCGGCCACAGCCGAAGCGGCCGAGAGTATCTGGCAGGGCTACTCGACCCGATGGCAGCTGTGGAACCAGATCCGAACCGTCGCCTCTGGCGTCTCCTTCCTTCTCACCACCTGCGGTTTGCTGGCCCTGCCCCGCACCGCGCCCGCTGCGGCCTGACCGGCTAGTCCTGCCGCATTCACGCTTCACAGGTACCGCCAACACGGCATAGCCTTCAGACACCCCAAACCAGAGGTCCAGAATGATCACAGTCCAATTCCTCCTGACCGCCCTCGTGGTGGTCATCGCTCCCGGCACCGGCGTCATCTACACGATTGCGCTGGGCCTCGGTCAGGGCAGGCAGGCGGCACTCTGGGCCGCGCTGGGCTGCACCTTCGGCATCGTGCCACACCTCGCCGCGGCCACGCTGGGCCTCGCGGCGGTGCTGCACACCTCGGCGCTGCTGTTCACGGCGGTCAAATGGGCGGGCGTGTCCTATCTGCTCTATCTCGCGTGGCAGACGCTGCGATCGGGTGGCGCGCTGAATGTGAACGCCGCACGAACCACGCAGGCGGGGTGGACCGTCGCGCGGCGCGGCGCGCTGATCAACATCCTCAACCCCAAGCTCTCGATCTTCTTTCTGGCGCTTCTGCCGCCGTTCCTCTCCGGCAACGCGGCCACGGCAACGGCAGAGATGGCAGTGCTGGGCGCGGTCTTCATGGGGCTGACCTTCGCCATCTTCGTCCTCTACGGCATCTTCGCCGCAGCCGCGCGGCGCTGGCTGCTGGGGTCGCGGCGCGTGATGACCTGGCTCAACCGCTCGTTTGCCGCGATCTTCGCAGCCCTCGCTGGCCGGTTGGCACTCGAACGCGCCTGAGCTACCTCTGCCCCATCACCGCAGACGGAGACCGACCATGCCCCCCATTCCCCGCGCGCCGCTCTTGCTCGGCCTCGCCGGCCTTCTTCCCTTCATCTGGGGGGCGGCCACGGTTCTGTCGCCCGCACTGGCGGACATGGGCCTTGCCTGGCTCGGGTCGCGGTTCATCGGCCCCTACGTGCAGCTTTTCTACGGCGCGGTGATCCTTTCGTTCATGTCCGGCGTGCTCTGGGGCTTCGCTACGAAGACGACCGGCACCCGCGCCGCCATGGGCTACGCGCTCTCGACGGTGCCTGCCCTCTGGGCCTTCTTCATGACGGGCTCGGGCCCCACCTCCGCCAGCCTCAACCTGATGATCGGCTTTGCGGGGCTCTTGCTGCTCGACATCGCCTTCTGGAGCTGGGGCCTCGCCCCGCGCTGGTGGATGTCGCTGCGGCTCTTGCTGACGGCCATCGTGCTCGCCTGCCTGTCGGTCACCGCCTTTTTCTGACCGCGCGCGCCCCGGCCCGCGAAAAAGGCTGGACGTTCCCCCCGTCCATTGGATACCCCTCGCCGCAGATGCCTGAACTTTTCGCATATACAGACGGTGCCTGCAGCGGCAATCCCGGCCCCGGCGGCTGGGGGGCGCTCATGCAGGCGCGCGACGGCGACACCGTGGTAAAGGAACGCGAGCTCAAGGGCGGCGAGGCCAACACCACCAACAACCGAATGGAACTGATGGCCGCGATCTCGGCGCTCGAGGCGCTCGACCGCGACACAAAGATCACGATCGTCACCGACAGCAACTACGTCAAGAACGGCATCACCGGCTGGATCCACGGCTGGAAAAAGAACGGCTGGAAGAACGCCGCGAAAAAGCCGGTCAAGAATGCCGAACTCTGGCAACGCCTCGATGCCGCCAACGCGCGGCACAAGGTCACGTGGGAGTGGGTCAAGGGACACGCAGGCCACCCCGAAAACGAACGCGCGGACGAACTCGCCCGTGCGGGCATGGCCCCCTACAAACGCAAATGACCCTCGTTGCCCTGCTCGATTATGCCTCGGTGATCGTCTTCGCCATCACCGGAGCCTTGGTGGCAAGCCGCGCCCAGCTCGATCTGGTAGGCTTTGCCTTCATCGCCTGCCTGACGGCAGTGGGCGGCGGCACCATCCGCGACGTCCTGCTGGATCGAAACCCGATATTCTGGATCGCGGCGCCTGGCTACCTCGGTGCGGCATGCGCTGTGGCACTGGTCATCTTCTTCACCGCGCATCTGGTCGAAAGCCGCATGCGCGCGATCATCTGGCTCGACAGCCTCGCATTGGCCGTGGCGGTGGCGGCGGGCGCGGGGGTGGCTCTGGCACTGGTCCACGCCACACCGATCGTGATCCTGATGGGCATGATCACCGGCTGCATGGGCGGGCTGATGCGCGACGTGGTGGTGGGCGAAGTCCCTCTGGTTCTCAAACAGGGCGAACTCTACGTCACCGCCGCCTTCGCAGGCGCCGCCGCCGCCGCCGTGGCGGCACCGCATGTGCCGGATATGTCGGTCGCCCTGCTGATCGGCGCCGCCGTCACCTGGGTGCTGCGCGCCGGATCGATCCTCTTCGGCTGGCACCTGCCCGTCTACAAAAGCCGCCCGCCCCGCGTCTGAGGCGCCACGGCCCGCTTCTCCATTTTGCCAATAAACTCGAATCCCGTCATCGCCGCCAGTGGAACGGCACGATGATCAGCGCCCCGATCGAGGACGCGATGGCATTCAGCCCCGGCGACGCGAACCCGAAACCGAACATCAGCCGCACAAAGTAGAAGACGAAGGCGCCGCCCACGCAGATGATGATGCTCTGCAGGATGCCGTTTCGGGTCCAGCCCGTCTTTTCGGACAGGTAGCCGACGATGCCCGCGATCACCACGGTTCCGATCATGGTGGGAAACATTGCGCTATCCTTCCAGAACAACGCCCGGCGCGATCTGCGCACCGCGCTGGAATGTCTCTGCATCCTGCGCAGCCTTGCCCGCCCGTTGCAACCGCGTCAGCGCCACCGCGCCCTCGCCGCAGGCGACATGCAGCGCCGGGTCCAGCACCTCGCCGGGACGGCCCGCCCCCTCGACCACGCGCGATCCCAGCGCCTTGACACGCGCGCCGCCCAGCACGAACCAGGCTCCGGGAAACGGCGACAGCCCGCGGATCAACCGGTCAACCTGCGCCGCGGGGCGTGTCCAGTCTATCCGCGCCTCGGCCTTGTCGATCTTGTCGGCGTAGGTCACACCCTCCTCGGGCTGCGGCTCGGCGCTCAGCCTATCGAGACGCCCCAGCGCCTCGACCACCGCCGCAGCACCCATCTCGCTCAGCCGGTCGTGCAGTTCTGCCGTGGTCTCGCTCGGCCCGATATCGGTTTCGCGGCGCAGCAGCACGGGCCCGGTGTCCAGCCCCGCCTCCATCTGCATGATGCACACGCCCGTGCGGGTATCTCCGGCCATGATCGCGCGGTGGATGGGCGCCGCCCCGCGCCAGCGCGGCAGAAGGCTGGCGTGGATGTTCAGACAACCGTGGCGCGGCGTGTCCAGTATCGCCTGCGGCAGGATCAGCCCGTAGGCCACCACCACCGCGATATCGGGCCTCAGCGCCGCGAATTCCGCCTGCACCCCTGCGGTGCGCAGGGTGACCGGCGTGCGCACCTCAAGCCCCAGCTCCAGGGCCCGCGCATGGACCGGGCCGGGCCGCTCTTTCCTGCCGCGGCCCGCCGGGCGGGGCGGCTGCGAATAGACGCAGACGACATCGTGACCGGCCGCCACAAGGGCCTCCAGCACCGGCACCGAGAAATCGGGCGTTCCCATGAAAACAATCCGCATCGCTCAGCGCCCCGCCTTGCGGGCCCGGCGCAGCAGCATGTCGCGTTTGACCTTGCTCAACCGGTCGAAATACATCCGCCCCGCCAGATGGTCGATCTGGTGCTGCACGCTGGTCGCATCCAGCCCGACGAAATCGCGTTCGATGATCGCCCCGGTTTCATCCATGTACCGCACCCGCACGCCGCGCGGGCGCTTCACCCGCGCCGAGACGCCGGGCAGGCAGGGGCTGGCCTCTTCGTGCTCGTTCAGGATCGCCGAAGCGTCGACGACTTCCGGATTGGCGAGCCGGATCCGCTTGTCGCGCGCCTCGGACGTGTCGACCACCGCCAGCCGCTGCATCACGCCGATCTGCGGCGCACCGAGGCCCACACCCGGCATCGCGTCCATGGTGGCGATCATGTCGTCCCAGATCGCGCGCACCGCATCCGTCACCTCGGGCACATCGGCACAGGGGGTGCGCAGACGCTTGTCGGGCCATTGCAGGATCGGTTGCGGTTTCATGTCAGGCCCTCACTGTACTGCGCTTCCAGCGTGGCGCGGGTATCGGGATCGAGATGATCGAAGGTCACCACCCCGTCGAGATGGTCCAGCTCGTGCTGGACGCAGATGGCGCCGAACCCGCTGAACGCCTGCACGTAGCGCCCGCCGTCCAATCCGGTCCAGACCATCTGCACCGTCGTCGGGCGCGACACATCCGCTGAAACGCCGGGGATGCTCAGGCACCCTTCGGGGCCGGTCTCGCGGTCCTCGCCGACCTCCTGCAGCATCGGGTTGATGCAGACCAGCGGGTCGGAATTGCCCTCTTTCCATCCGATGTCCATGACGAACATCCGCAGCATCGCGCCGACCTGCGGCGCGGCCAGGCCACGCCCGGGGGCGTCGTACATCGTCTCGAGCATATCGGCAGCCAGCCGCTCGATCCCGGGGGTGATCTGCTCGACGGGGGCGCAGGTCTCGCTCAGCCGCGGATCGGGCCACTTCACGATGGGCAGAACGCTCATCCGCGCGCCAGCTCGCGTTTGAATTTCACCATCTTGCGGGTGATCATCTGGCGCCTCAGCGGCTTCAGGTGGTCGATGAACAGCGTCCCGTTCAGGTGGTCGATCTCGTGCTGCACGCAGGTCGCCCACAGCTTGTCCATCCCCTCGCGGTGCTCGTTGCCGTCGGCGTCGATCCATTTCACCTCGACTTCGGCGGGGCGGGTCACATCCGCGAACTGTTCCGGAATGCTCAGGCAGCCCTCCTCGTAGGTGTTCATCTCGTCCGAGGCGGCGATCACCTCGGGGTTGAACATCACCAGCGGGCGCGGGGTCTCGCCCTCTTCCTTCACGCAGTCCAGCACGATCAGCCTTTGCAGCACGCCCACCTGCGGTGCGGCCAGCCCGATGCCCGGTGCCGCGTACATCGTCGCCAGCATGTCATCGGCAAGGCTGCGCAGATCGTCGGTGATGTCTTCCACCGGCGGGCAGGTTTTCTTCAGACGCGGGTCGGGGTGATAAAGGATCGGGCGTTTCATGGCACGTCATGTAGGGCAACCCCCCGCATCCCGCAAGCGGGGCTTGCGCCCACAGGCGCGCGCGCTAGGGTCTCGCCGGACGGCAAACAGGAGATGGCGGATGAGTTTTGACACAATGATCGACCGGCGCGGCACCCATTGCGCCAAATGGGACGCGATGGAGACCCTCTATGGCGTATCGCCGGACACCGGCATCGCGATGTGGGTCGCGGACATGGATTTCAAAGCCCCCGACGTGATCCAGAAGGCCCTGCGCGACATGGTCGATCACGGGATCTACGGCTATTTCGGCGACGACAGCGCCTATCGCGCGGCGATCAAATGGTGGATGCAGGAACGCCACGGCTGGGACATGGACCCGGCGCATAGCTTCACGACACACGGTCTGGTCAACGGCACCGCGCTTTGCGTCGATGCCTTCACCGCGCCCGGCGACGGGGTGGTGCTGTTCACGCCGGTCTACCACGCCTTCGCCAAGGTCATTAACGCCTCCAACCGCCGCGTGGTGGAATGCCAGATGCCCCAGCAGGACGGGCGTTACCGGATGGATTTCGCGGCATGGGACGCACAGATGGACGGATCCGAGAAAATGCTGGTGCTGTGCTCGCCGCACAACCCCGGCGGCGCGGTCTGGACCCGCGAGGAATTGCAGGGCGTTGCCGATTTCGCCAGGCGTCACGATCTGGTGCTCGTCTCCGACGAGATCCACGCGGATCTTGTCATGCCCGGCCACAAACATATTCCCATGGCGCTGATCGACGGGGTCGAGGACCGTCTGGTGATGATGACCGCAGGGACCAAGACCTTCAACATCGCCGGTGCCCATGTCGGCAACGTCACCATCCCCAACCCCGACCTGCGCGCCAAGTTCGGCGCACGGATGGCCGCACTCGGCCTGTCGCCAAACAGTTTCGGCCTGCACATGATCACCGCCGCCTATTCGCCCGGCGGGGCCGCGTGGGTGGACGATCTGATGCAATATCTCGACGGGAACCGCCGGCTGTTCGACGACGCGGTCAACGCGATCCCGGGTCTGCGGTCGATGCCGCTTGAGGCGACCTATCTCGCGTGGGTCGATTTCGACGGCACCGGCATGACCCGCGAGGAATTCACCGAGCGCACCGAAAAGGGCGCGGACATCGCCGCAAACCACGGGCCGACCTTCGGCAAGGGTGGCGATACCTTCCTGCGGTTCAACATCGCAACGCCGCGCGCGCGGGTGCAAGAGGCGTGCGAAAGGCTCACCGCCGCCTTCAAGGATCTGCAATAGGCGCAAGTCCGGCGTGCGGTGCGCACACCGCACCCCAGCGGCGTCCTAGCGCGGTTTGTACCCGCGCGACGGAATCCCCACATCCGCTTCCAGCACACCGGCAAGGTGGCTTGAATTGGCGCGCTTGACCTCGAATATACGCTCGTCGTCGTTTTCCTGAACGGCGACGATCAGACCCTGGTAAAGATGCTCTTTACCGTCGAACACATCGACGACACCGCTCAGCGCGGGCACAGCCCGCGCGTCGGCGGCAAACCCGGTCGACCACGTCCGCAAGACCGGAAACCTGATCTGGCCGACTTCGATGTGCAATTGACGTTCCGGCTTCACACTGTGTCTGTGTGGCCGCGCACGGCCCGGCCGAAACCCTTCTGGCAGAAACATATCCATATCGGAGCCCCCCTCACTGGATACCCGGAATCTGTGTCGATAGTTACATATGACAAGTGAATTTTGTAATAAAATTTCAATGTGCGCCTACGCAGCTTTACTGCGCTTCCGAAATGCATCCCATTTGTGGCCCGAAACGTTAGTCTATCGTGAATAGACAAGGGGAGACACGCAGCATGGGCCTTCTGATCGACGGCGAATGGCACGACAAATGGTACGACACCGAGGAATCGGACGGTAAATTCGAACGCTCCGAATCGAAATTCCGCAACTGGGTCACCGCGGACGGCAGCGCCGGCCCCACCGGCGAAGGCGGTTTCGCGGCTGAGCCGGACCGTTACCACCTCTATGTCAGCTTCGCCTGCCCCTGGGCCCACCGGGCGCTTGTTTTCCGTAAACTCAAGGGGCTGGAGGATCTGATCGACGTCTCCGTGGTGCATCCGGACATGCTCGGCGACGGGTGGACCTTCGACACCGATTTCGACGGCGCCACCGGTGACCGCGTCTACGGTCACGACTTCGCCCGCGACATCTATACCCACGCCGAACCCGACTGCACCGGGCGCGTCACGGTCCCGATCCTGTGGGACAAGAAGCGCGAGACCATCGTGTCCAACGAATCATCCGAGATCATCCGGATGTTCAATTCGGCCTTCGACGGCCTCACCGGCAACACCGATGACTACTGGCCCGAGGATCTGCGCGAGGCCATCGCACCGGTGAACGACCGGGTCTACGACACCGTGAACAACGGCGTCTACAAGGCCGGTTTCGCCACCTCGCAGAATGCCTATGACGCCGCCGTGGTGCCGCTCTTTGCCAGCCTCGACTGGATCGAGGAGCGTCTGTCGAAGAACCGCTACCTCATGGGCGACCGCATCACCGAGGCCGACTGGCGGCTGTTCACCACGCTGGTGCGTTTCGATCTGGTCTATCATCAGCATTTCAAATGCAACCGCGCGCGGATCGTGGATTATCCGAACCTCTGGGCCTACACCCGCGAGCTGTTCCAGTGGAACGGGGTTCGCGAAACCGTCCACTTCGACCATATCGTGCGCCACTACCACTACAGCCACGAAACCATCAATCCGCACCGGATCATCCCGATCAATCCGCTGATCGATTGGGATGCGCCGCACGGGCGCGGCTGACCTCTGCGCCGTTTCGGTTTGGCTCAGGCGCTGTAATGCGCAACCATCGCCGCCAGATCCTCTGGCGGCGTATCGCTTTGGACAAAGGCCCGCGCATTGGCCGAATGGGCAAAAATCGACCCGTCCGAGAAGAAGCTGGTGTTGGTCACGAAAATCACCCGCGCGTCGGGCTGGCGGTAATTGGCGTAATCCGAAATCGCCAGTGCCGATCCGTTATCGATGACCAGATCCAGAATGATGATGTCCACGGTCTTGTTGGACAGATGCGCAATCGCTTCCTCCTGCCGGGTAACGGCAGTTACCTCCATGCCGCTACGCTCAAGGTGCCGCATCCAGAGCGCGGCCAGTTCCGGCCTGCTCTCGACGATCAGCACGCGCGGGGACTGTTGTGCATCATCTCTCATGGGTCTGAACCTTTGCTGAAAAACAGCGTTTGGCGAAAGGATTAACAAAGTATTAACGTATAAAAGCAACGAGGCCGGCGGTCCGCATGGCTTGCCATTTACGCGGAATTCCGCTTTGTCGCGATGGTCAATGGGCTGAAGGGCGCCTAGTCTCCCTAAAGTTGATCTTAATTCTAGCAGATATAGCATTACGGGCAAGATGCGAGACCATGGTGGGGGAATCGATGCCGCCTCCGAAAGATTCGGGGGCGCGCGGCAGGACTGGGTGGATCTATCCACCGGGATCAATCCGCATCCCTACCCGCTGCCGGACATTCCCCTGCACAGCTGGACAGCCCTGCCCGATCACGCCGCGCAGGCCCGTCTGGTCAGCGCCGCGCGCCGGTTCTGGTCCGTGCCCGAAGGTGCCGCGATCATCGCCACGCCCGGCGCATCGGCACCGATCGCGCTCTTGCCACGGCTGGCGCCTGCGGGCCGCGTCCATATCGCAGCACCGACCTATAACGAACACGCTGCCGCTTTTGCCGCGGCGGGCTGGACCGCCTGCGCCGATCCCGGCACCGCAGATGCGCAGGTGGTGGTGCATCCCAACAACCCCGATGGTCGATGCTTTGACGCGGGCGATCTCACCGCCCCGCTGCGGGTGATCGACGAAAGCTTTTGCGACGTCATGCCCGACGCGTCGCAGATGCCCGATGCCGTCCGGCCCGGCACCGTAATCCTCAAGAGTTTCGGCAAGTTCTGGGGCCTCGCGGGGCTGCGGCTGGGCTTTGCGATCGGTGATCCCGTCCTCATCGACGGGCTGCGCGACCTTCTGGGCCCATGGCCCGTCGCCGGTCCCGCGCTCGACATCGGTGCGGCGGCGCTGGATGATCCCGACTGGGCCGCCCAAACCCGCGACCGGCTGGCGCGCGAGGCGCGGCGCCTCGATACGCTCTTTACCGCCGCGGGGGCGACCTGCATCGGGGGCACGACGCTCTTTCGCCTTTTTGAGGTGGACGACGCGCAGGCGTGGCAGGACCGGCTGGCCCGCTACCACATCTGGACACGCGTCTTTCCCTATAATACCCGCTGGCTTCGTGTCGGCCTGCCCCCGCAGTCGCATTGGGCGCGGCTCGAGGACGCGCTGGCGTGAACACGGCGGCAATCCTGTGCCTCGCCCTCCTGCTGGATGGCGCATTGGGCGAACCGCGCTGGCTGTGGTCGCGCCTGCCGCATCCCGCCGTACTCATGGGTCGCGCGGTCCAACGGCTCGAACGCGGGCTGAACACCGGCTCCGCGCGCATCGCACGCGGTGCACTGGCCCTGGCGGTGCTGGTTGTCGCCGCCGGAGCGCTGGGGGCGGTGCTGTCCGCCTTCGGGCCGCTGGTCGAGGTGCTCCTCGTTGCGATCCTTCTTGCGCAGAAATCGCTGGTCGATCATGTGCGCGCCGTCGCCGAAGGGTTGCGCATGTCGCTGCCCGCAGGCCGTCGCGCCGTTGCCATGATCGTCAGCCGCGATACCGCCGCGATGGACGCGCCCGCCGTCGCCCGCTCCGCCATCGAAAGCGGCGCGGAAAACCTCAGCGACGGTGTCATCGCGCCCGCGTTCTGGTTTCTCGTCGGCGGGCTGCCGGGCATCCTGATCTACAAGATCGTCAACACCGCCGACAGCACCATCGGCTACCGCACCCCCCGCTACGAGGAATTCGGCAAGGCCGCCGCGCGCGCCGACGATGTGCTCAACTGGATACCGGCGCGGCTGACCGCCCTGCTGATCGCGCTGCCGGGGGGCATCACCGGTGGCTGGCGCGACGTGGCGGCGGACGCCCGCCTGCACCGCTCGCCCAACGCGGGCTGGCCCGAGGCGGCAATGGCGCGCGCCATCTCGGTGGCCCTCGCCGGTCCGCGCGCCTATGATGGGCGGATGCGCGATCTCGCCTGGGTCAACGGCAGCGCCGACCGCAACATCGGCCCGCCGGCGATCGACGCGGCCATCGCCCGCCTCTGGCGCGCCTGGGGCGTTCTGCTGGCGGCCTGCGCGCTGCTGGCCCTGATTGACTGACGGAGAGAGTGATGAAACCGATCCCGAGCCTTGTCGCCGCCCTTGCACTGGCCCCTTTCGCCGGATGGGCCGACACGCCCTGCGGCGGCAGCTTTGCCGCGTTCAAGGACGCGCTGGTGGCCGAAAGCCCAGAGCACGGCGTCGACATGGCGACCGCCGAACGGTTTCTCGCCGGTGTTCGGCAGGACGCAGCCGTGCTCAGGGCGGACAGCGCACAGGGCGTTTTCCAGCTTCCCTTCACCGATTTCGCGCGCCGCCTCATCTCGGCCGATCGCATCGAACGCGGCCGCGCCAATGCCCGCACCTACGACAACGTCTTCGACCGGATCGAGGCCGACTACGGCGTCGACCGTGGCGTCCTGCTGGCGTTCTGGGCGTTCGAGACGGACTACGGCAGCTTTCAGGGCGATTTCAACACCGCCAACGCGCTGGTCACGCTGGCCCACGATTGCCGGCGCCCCGAACTCTTCCGCCCGCAGGTCTTTGCCGCGATGAAGCTTTTCGCCCGCGGCGATTTCGATCCC
This sequence comes from Sulfitobacter sp. HNIBRBA3233, assembly GCF_040149665.1. Classification (NCBI taxonomy): domain Bacteria; kingdom Pseudomonadati; phylum Pseudomonadota; class Alphaproteobacteria; order Rhodobacterales; family Roseobacteraceae; genus Sulfitobacter; species Sulfitobacter marinivivus. The sequence continues at coordinate 1,923,566 of NZ_JBEFLP010000001.1, forward strand.
GCCACCACCACCGGCGCATGGGCCGGCGAAATCGGCATGGTCCAGATGCTGCCCGAGGACATCCTTGAAAACGGCACCGACGGCGACGGCGACGGGCGCGTCACGCTCAAGACATCCGCGCCGGACGCGCTGGTCTCGGGCGGCCGGATGCTGGCCGGTCTGGGCTGGCGCGCGAACGAGCCGTGGCTGGACGAGGTGCAGGTGCCCGCCGGCTTCGACTGGTCGCTCAGCGGGCTCGAGACGCAAAAGACCGGCGCCGACTGGGCCGCGCTCGGGATCACGGCCCGCGACGGCGCGCTTGCCTCCGATCTGCCCGCATCGCTGCTGCTGCCGCAGGGCCGCGATGGTCCGGCCTTCCTCGCCTATCCCAACTTTCGTGTCTTCTTCGAATGGAACCAGAGCTTTACCTACGTGCTCACCGCCGCCTATTTCGCCAACCGCCTGAACGGGGCGGCGATTTTCGACGCAGGAAATCCCGCACCGGGCCTCAGCGGTCCGCAGATGCAGCAATTGCAGCGCAAGCTTCAGGCGCGCGGCTATGACGTCGGCGATGTCGACGGTATCCTTGGCGCGAAAACCCGCGATGCCGTGCGCGCCGAACAGGCCCGCCTCGGCCTGCCCGTCGATGCGTGGCCCACGCCCGACCTGCTCTCACGACTTTAGAAAGGATTGCCCATGCCCCTGAAAACCAGTTCCGCCGACATGGTCGCCCGCGCCCGCGCGCGGATCGAGGAAATCGAAACCGCAGATGCCATCGCCATGGTCGATGACCCCGACGTGCAGATCGTCGATCTGCGCGACCCGCGCGAACGCGAACGCTCGGGCTTCATCCCCGGCAGTTTCCACTGCCCGCGCGGCATGCTGGAATTCTGGGTCGACCCCGACAGCCCCTATTTCAAGGATGTCTTCGCGCAGGACAAGAAATTCGTCTTCCACTGCGCCTCGGGATGGCGCTCCGCCATTTCCGTTGCCACGCTTCAGGACATGGGTTTCGACGCCGCCCATATCAAAGAGGGCTTTTCTGCCTGGGAAAAGGCCGGCGGCCCGGTCGAGCGCAAGGGCTGACGCCCCGCTGCTCCGGACGGCAATCGGGGGGCCTTGGCCCCCGGCCGTCGCGCCCCCTGCCGGAGCGGCGGCCCGTCAAAATTAACCAAATATTTACAATATGTTACCCACGGGTAACCGCCAAGAGTGGCATCACGCGACCATCTTCTCGGCTTTCTTGAGGTCCACAGACACCAGCTGGCTGACCCCCTGCTCGGCCATGGTCACACCGAACAGCCGGTCCATCCGCGCCATGGTGACCGCGTGGTGCGTGATGATCAGGAACCGCGTGTCGGTCTGGCGGCACATCTCGTCCAGCAGGTCGCAGAACCGCGTGACGTTGGCGTCATCCAGCGGCGCATCCACCTCGTCCAGAACACAGATCGGCGCGGGATTGGCCAGAAACACCGCAAAGATCAGCGCCATCGCCGTCAGGGTCTGTTCGCCCCCGCTCAACAGGCTCAGCGTCGACAGTTTCTTGCCCGGAGGCTGGCACATGATCTCCAGCCCCGCCTCCAGCGGATCGTCGGATTCGACCATCACCAGATTCGCCTCGCCGCCGCCGAACAGGTGCCGGAACAGAAGCGAGAAGTTGCTGTTGACCTGCTCGAACGCGGTCAGCAGACGCTCGCGCCCTTCGCGGTTGAGGCTCGCGATCCCGCTGCGCAGGGTCTTGATCGCCGCTTCCAGATCGGTCTTTTCGGCCACCAGAGTGTCGTGCTCTTCCTGCACCTCGCGGGCGTCTTCCTCGGCCCGCAGGTTGACCGCCCCCAGCGCATCGCGCTGGCGTTTCAGCCGGTTCACATCCGCTTCCAGCGCATCCGCGCCGGGCATGCTGTCGGGGTTCACGTCCAGCTGGGTCAGCAACTGGTTCGGGGTCAGCTGCTGCTCCTCGGCGATCCGCTCGGCGGCGGCGCTCACTGTCTCGCGCGCCGCTTCCGATCGCGCTTCGGACCGCGCACGTGATTCCCGCGCCTCGGACGCCGTGCGTTCGGCGTCGCGCTCCGCAACCGTGGCCTCGCGCAAAGCGGCTTCCGCCGTGCTCAGCGCGTCCGCCGCCTGCGCGCGGCGACCTTCGCTGCGGGCGATCTCGGCGCTCAGCTCGGCGCGGCGCGCGGCGATCTCTTCGGGGGCGGCCTTGGCCTCCTCCAGTTCCGCCTGCGATGTGTCGCGGCGTTCGATCAATTCGGCGCTGCGGGTGGTCGCGGTCTCCAGCCGGTGCCGCCAGCCGCTCAATTCCTTGGTGACCTCCTGCGACCGCTTCAGACGCGCCTGCCCCTCGCGGCGCAGCTCGTCGTGGGCGGAGCGGCGCGACATCATCGTGATACGCGCGGCCTCTACCGTCATGCGCACGTCCTCGACGGCAGCGCGCGCGGCATCCAGATCGCCCAGCTCGGCCAGCGCGCGCTCTGCTTCCAGCACCCGCGCGCGGGCCTCCATCGCCTCTTCCTCGTGGCGTTTGACCGCCAGACCCAGCGACTCCAGCCGCCCTGCGGCAAGGTTGCGCTCGGCCTCGGCGCGGCTCAGCGCGCGGCCTGCGTCGGCCACCGCGCGGTCCGCGTCGCGGCGCGTCTCGCGGGCGCGTTTGTCGGCCTCCGCGCGGGTCGCCAGATCGCGGGTCAGGGTCTCATGGGCAGCGCGCGCGCCTTCGGCCCGCTGGCTCGCCTGTTCCAGCGCCTGTTTCAACGTCTCCAGCCGGTTCAGCTGTTGCAGCCGCAACGCCGCGGCCGATGGCGCATCTTCCGCCCACGCGCGAAAGCCGTCCCACCGCCAGAGGTCGCCTTCGGGCGACACCAGCCGCTGGCCGGGCCGCAGGCTGGCTTGCAGGCGCGGCCCGTCATCGGCGTCCACCAGACCGATCTGGCTCATCCGCCGTGACAGGACGTCGGGGCAGGACACATGCGCCGTCAGCGGCGTGACGCCTCCCGGCAAGGGCTGCGGATCGCTGTAGGCGGGCAGCACCGACCAGCCCGAAGGGCCGTCGGCATCGACTTCGGGCGCGCGCAGATCATCGGCAAGCGCGGCCCCCAGCGCCTTCTCGAACCCGTGTTCCACCTGCAACCGGTCGAGGATCTGCCCCCCCTCCGCCGTGTCGCGTTCCAGCAGCTTTGCCAGCGCCGCGGTTTCGGCCCGCAGCGCGTTCATCTCGCCTTCGGCTTCCGAGCGTTCGGCGCGGGCGTCGGCCTCGCGGGTCTGGGTTTCGGCGCGGGCTTCCTCGGCGGCGACAAGTGCGGCATCGGCATCGGTCGCGGCCTGCGCGGCGGCGGCTTCGGCGGCTTCGGCGGCGGCGTGGTCCTGCCCCGCGCGGGCCAGTGCCGCGTCACTCTCGGCCATCGCGGCGCGGGCGCGATCGGCTTCGGACTGGGCGCGGGCCTCGGTCTTGCGGTTGTCCTGCAACAGCCGTTCGGCAGAACCGTAGCGCGCAGCCAGACGAGCCACATCTTCGGTATGCTGACCCAGTGCCTCCTCGCGCGATTGCAGCACCGTGGCGGCCTCGCGCGCGGCTTCGGCGGCTGCCTCGAGCGCGTCCTCGTGGCCCTCACCCGCCTTGGCCAGTTCGGTCGCTTCCCAGTCGAGCCGCTTGATCGTGTCCTCGGCGTCGGCGTTCAGGCCCGCCTCGCGGTCGATATCGCGGCTAAGCTGCGCGATGCGTCCGGTCAGTGTCTCGATCAGTTGCCGCGCCCGGTTTTCCTGATCGGCGATGGTATCGCGCTGAACCACCAGACGTTGCACCACGGCGGCGGCAATCGCGTCTTCCTCGCGCAGCGCGGGCAAGGCCGCCTCGGCCGCCTCGCGGGCCTTGGCTGTCTCGCGCACCTGCGCTTCGGCCTGCGCCGCGGCGGTGACGCGCGCACGCAATTCCTGTTCGGCAGCGGCGCGGGCATCGTCCGCCTCGCGCCAGCGCCGGTAGAGCAGCATCCCCTCGGTGCGCCGCAGCTGGTCCCCGATCTCGCGGTAGCGGGCCGCCTGCCGGGCCTGCCGCGCAAGCTGTGCCAGTTGCGCGGCCAGCTGTTCGATCACGTCATCGACACGCGACAGGTTCGTCTCGGTCGCGTTGAGCTTCAACTCCGCCTCGTGGCGACGCTGGTAGAGGCCGGAAATCCCCGCCGCCTCTTCGAGGATCCGGCGGCGGTTCTTCGGCTTGGCGTTGATCAGTTCCGAAATCTGGCCCTGCCGCACGAGCGCCGGAGAATGCGCGCCGGTGGAGGCATCGGCAAAGAGCATCTGCACATCCCGCGCGCGCACGTCCTTGCCCGCGGCCTTGTAGGCGCTGCCGACATCGCGGGTGATGCGGCGCACGATCTCAAGCTGGTCCTCATCATTGAACCCCGCAGGAGCAAGCCGTTCGGAGTTGTCGATCGACAGCGCCACTTCGGCAAAGTTGCGCGCTGGTCGGGTGGCGGCGCCCGCAAAGATCACGTCTTCCATCCCACCGCCGCGCATCGCGGTCGGACGGTTTTCGCCCATCACCCAGCGCAGCGCTTCGAGCAGGTTGGATTTGCCACAGCCGTTCGGCCCCACAACGCCGGTCAGACCATCGGCGATGATCAGATCGGTGGGGTCCACGAAGCTTTTGAAGCCCGTCAGCCTGAGTTTGGAAAAACGCATGTCCTGCCCGCGCGGATGATTCCGGTTCGACCGTCAGCGTGGCGGGATCGGGTGGGACGAGTCAACCGTGCACCACAATGGAAAGCGGCGCACCGCCAGTTATCCACAAGATATTGCGATTTTGGGCGTTAGAGCGCCGGATCACACTCGATCTCGACCGAGGTGGATCCCAGCACGGTCAATTCGGTCCCGCGCACCGGCACGCAATCAAGATCGACGGCCAGCACCGGGCGCGCCTTGCCCCGCGCCCCGCGGCAATCGAGCAGCCCCAGCGCCTGCGCCTGATCGCCGCGCACCTCGGTCACGGTGCAGCCACTGACGCGGGCCATCGCGCGGCCCGCGCGGCCGCGGATCGGACCGAAGCGCGGCGCGTATTGCGGGTTGATGCGGATCGCCTCTGCCAGATCGCCGCGCACGCGCACGTCAAACACCGATCCGTCCACCGTGATGCGCGTGGCGGGCAGCCCGCGAAAATGCGGCCCGGCGGTGTTGCACGCCGCGAGAACGAGCAGAACGAAGGGGGCGAACCTGTACATGCCGCAAGCTGAGCACGGGCATGGTTAACGTCCACTTAACGCGAACGGCGCCAGCACCCTTGCCGGGCCCGCCCGGCGGTCATATCATTTGACCAATTCACGAGGTTCCGCCCCATGCCCTTCCGCCCGGTCACCCCCGAAAAACTGTCCACTGCGGTCGTGCGGCAGGTGGAGGAGCTGATCCTGCGCGGCATCCTGCGCCCGGGCGAACGCCTGCCGGCGGAACGTGAGCTGGCCGAACGGCTGGGCGTGTCGCGCCCGTCCCTGCGCGAGGCGATTGCCCAGCTCCAGCAGACCGGTTTGCTGAGCGCACGGCCCGGTGCCGGGGTCTATGTGGCCGATGTTCTGGGGTCGGCTTTCTCGCCCGCATTGATTGCCCTGTTCGAGCGGCACGACGAGGCGGCGATGGATTACCTGTCCTTCCGCCGCGATATGGAAGCGCTTGCCGCCGAGCGCGCCGCGCGACTGGGGTCGGACACCGATCTGGCCGTTGTCGCCGCGATCTTTGACAAGATGCAGGCGGCCCACGACACCCGCGATGCCGATCAGGAGGCCGCACTGGACGCGCAGTTCCACATGGCCATCGTCGAGGCGAGCCATAACGTGGTGATGCTGCACATGATGCGGTCGATGTACGAGCTGCTGCGCGGTGGCGTCTTCTACAACCGTCAGGTCATGTTCCGCCAGCAGACCACCCGCACCGCGCTTCTGGAACAGCACAGGGCCATCCACGATGCGCTGGTCGCACGGGATGCCGCCGGCTCCCGCGCGGCGGTCGAAGCGCATCTGAATTTCGTGGAACGCGCGTTGATCGACCAGCACCGCGCCGAGCGTCACGAAGAGATCGCGCGCCAGCGGCTGGATCACGAAATGGAAAGCTGAGGATCGGCGCCCTGTTGCAGTCGGGCTGAAATAGACAAGCCCCGGGGGCGATGCGGGGCTTGTCTTCATTTCGGCAGTGGAGGTCGCGGCTAGTGCAGCTTGGCGTCCACCTGTTCGATCGAGTCGTCGATCAGCCGGTTGGCTTCGGCGGCTGTCATCTGCTTGGCGATCACGTCGCGGGCCGCGGCGACGGCAACAACGATCGCCTGATCGCGCACTTCCTTGACAGCGGCGGACTGCGCCGATGCGATCTGCTCTTCGGCGGCGTTCAGGCGACGCTCCACCGATTTGGCGAGGTCGGCCTTGGCCTGCTCACCGGCGATGGCGGCTTCTTCCTTGGCCGAGGCGACGATCCGGTCGGCCTGTTCCTGCACATCCTTCTGCTTGCGCTCGTAGGAGGCCAGCAGCGTCTGCGCGTCCTCGCGCAGCTTGCGCGCCTCTTCCAGTTCGGACCGGATGCCGTCGGCACGCTTGTCCAGCATACCGCCCAGCAGTTTGGGCACGTTGAAGTAGAACAGGACCGCGATGAACAGCAGGAAAGCCAGCAGCACAATGAAATCGGTGTTGCCGAGCGAAACGAAGGGCCCTTTTGCCGCGAAGGCCGGTGTGGCCCCGAGCAGGGCGAGCGCGGATGTCAGTGTAAGACGCATGGCGTTATCCTTTCATCCGGGCGTTCACAGCCGCTGTCACGGTGCGGGCGTCGGCGTTTCCACCCATGGCGGCAACGATTTCCTTCGCCGTGTCCTTGGCGACTTCCTTCACGCTTTCCATGGCACCGTCGCGGATTTCCGCGATGGCCTTTTCCGACTCGGCGGATTTGGCAGCGATCTGTTCGTCGGCTTCGGCGATGGCCTTGTCGAGGTCGGCCTGCATTTCTGCCTTGGCTTCGTCGATGATGCGCTGCGCCTCGGCGCGGGCATCGACCAGCGCCTTGTCATAGGCCGCTTCGGCCGCTTCCGCCTTCGCCTTGAGATCCTCGGCGGCGGCGATGTCATTCGATATGGTGCCCTGACGCTCGGCCAGAACGGCAGAGATACGGGGCAAAGCGATGCGCGACAGGATGAAGTAGATCGCGATCAGTGCGACCACGAGCCAGAAGATCTGGTTGCCCCACCAGTCGAAACACAGCTGCGGCATCCCGATGGCCGATCCGTCGGGCCCTACACAGGTGCCTGCCAGTTCGACATCGATTGGTTCAGTTGCCATCATGGCCTCCTGTCATAACGTGTAGACTACGATGGGCGATGCGGACAGACCGCACCGCCCAATGCGTAAGGAACGAAACGTCAGACGCTTAGACGGCGAACATCAGCAGCAGCGCGACGAGGAAGGCGAAGATGCCCAGAGCCTCGGCAAACGCGATGCCGATGAAGAGTGTTGCTGTCTGCGACGCAGCAGCGGATGGGTTACGCAGAGCGCCTGCGAGGTAGTTGCCGGCAACGTTGCCAACCCCGATTGCGGCTGCGCCGGAACCGATTGCTGCCAGACCTGCGCCGATGTGTGCGAGTTCGCCTTCCATGTGAATTCTCCTTACGATTGGAAGTTGAGTAGGTAACCGTTGGGCGCGCCGTCAGGCGCACCCTTGGTCGGTCGTTAGTGTGAGGGGTGCAGCGCGTCCTTGAGGTACACGCATGTCAGAATGGTAAAGACGTAGGCCTGGATGAAGGACACCAGTACCTCCAGCCCGTACATCGCTGTAATCGCGACAACGGAAACCGGCGAGATCACAGCGATCGCTGCAAAGCCCGCGAAAACCTTGATCACCGCGTGACCGGCCATGACGTTGCCCGCCAGACGAATGGAGTGGCTGACCGGACGCACGAAGTAGGAGATCAGCTCGATCACCGCGAGGATGGGGCGCAGGGCCAGCGGCGCCGATGACACCCAGAACAGGCCCAGAAACGCCGCGCCGTTCTTGACGAAGCCGAGTATCGTCACTGTCAGGAACACGGCCATCGCCAGCAGCACTGTCACCGCGAAATGGGACGTCGGCGTGAAGGCCGTGGGGATGAGGCCAAGGAAGTTGGCGCAGACGATGAACATGAAGAGCGTCATGATATAGGGGAAATACTTCACCCCTTCCTTGCCGCAGATGTCTTCGACCATCTTGTAGATGAAGCCGTAGGCAAGCTCGGCGACCGACTGCATCCGGCCGGGCACGACCGCGCGCTTGGAGGTACCGACAACCAGCAGCAGGAACACGACCAGAACCGAAAGACCGGTCCAGAGCGCTGCGTTGGTGAGGGTAAACCAGCTGACCGGACCGTCGCCCATCAGGGGGCTGACGATGAACTGGTCCATCGGGTGAAAAACCAGACCGCCGCTCTCTTCGCCGTGTGCTTCTGTCGCCATTCTCAGGCCCCTTTGTTCTCGTCGCCCGGATCGCGGGCTGTGCCAGTCCTGCCCGTGTCGGGCGTATCAATCTCTTCCGCCAGCTCTGCCAGCAGCTTCGCCTGTATCTCGTTCGCCGAGCGCAGCATGGTCTTTACCCCCGCCGCAAGGCCCAGCATCGTGAACAGCACCATGAATATCGGCAGCGTCCCAAACAGAACATCCAGCCCGTATCCGATGCCGAAACCGATCCCGAGACCGGCAACAAGCTCTATCACCATCCGCCAGGCCAGTTGCGCCTGTGAATAATGCTCGTCCGCCCGGGGTTTGGGTGCGGTCAGGCCTCTGGCCTTCGCGATGCGCGCCTCGATCGCCTTCATCTGTTCTTTGCGATCTTGGTCTTCCACGCGCATTTCACCCCGGATGACGTGCGGATTAGCTACTGCGCTGCGGCGAAGGAGTCAACGCCGGGACGACGACCTGTAAGATACTGTATTTTAATGATATAAATTTAGAAACACGGCTGCCGAGCCTGCCGGCAGCGACCAATAGGACAGAAATGCTTATTCAACCATCCGGTTGATTGTACCCAATTGGCTGCGCGGACCGATGAGGCGCCCTGCCCCGATACGCCGCCCGCAGGGGCCGCACGAGGGGCTTGACGGGGCAGCACCCGCGTGACCTTTAGACATATGCCAACACCGCTAGACACCGTCTTTGCCGCCCTTGCCGATCCGACGCGCCGCCGCATCCTGTCGATGCTGCTGGAGGATGACATGGCGGTGACGGATGTGGCCGAGCCCTTCGAGATGTCGCTGGCGGCAATCTCGAAACATCTGGCGATCCTCGCCAATGCCGGCCTGATCGCGCAGGAAAAACGCGGGCGGGTGAAGTGGTGCAAGCTGGAGCCGGATGCGCTGAAGGCGGCATCGGTCTGGATGCAGGGGTTCGGCCAGTTCGAACCTGTCCACCTCGACGCGTTCGAGCGGTTTCTCGCGGCGGAGTTTCCCGACAGTTCCAGAAACGACTAAGGCAGCCGCCCTTGCCGGACCGCTGCCTCAAACTCGTTAATCAAAACGGTATTTAACCTGTCGACGTGCCTCAGAGAACGAACTGCACGATTGCCAGAACGATGACGACGAGACCGACGAGATAGATGATGCCACGCATTGGGGTATTCCTTTTCAGTTATCAGGCAAAGTTCTGAGCGGTGGTCAGGCCACCCCGAGCAGGCGCAATATGATGACGACGATCACGACGAGACCGACGAGATAGATGATACTGCGCACGACACGGTTCCTTGGCTTTGCGTTACCTTTCAACGCGCCGGGCGCGGATTACGTTCCCGATTTTGTGAACTTTCGTCATCGCGCAACAAGAGCAGCAGCGCGAGCACCGTCATCACCACACCCACGGCCATCACCGGCGGCGGCAGGGCGTTGCCCAGCGCGACCTCCCAGCCGATGACCCAGCTGGGCACAAGATAGGTGTAGGCCATGACCTTGGCCGAGGGCAGGCGCATGGTGGCGAACTGCACCAGCACGAATGTGATCGCACTGGCGCCCAGTGCCACATAGAAGATCGTGACCCAGACCAGCGGGCGCAGCGCGGTCCAGTCGGTCGCGGCGATATCGCGCCAGCCGATCAGCGCCATCAGCCCCGCCCCCGCAACCAGCGTGCCGAAGGAGAATACCACCGCGCTTTCGCCGCGGTTGAGCTTGCGGATCATCGGCGTATAGACCGCGTGGCTGAGGCAGCCGAAGAAGAAGATCAGCTCGCCACGGCCGATCTCGAACGCCAGCAGCGCCCCCAGATCGGCGCGGAAAATCACCCAGAGCGCGCCCGCCCCCCCGATGAGCAGCGCCAGCGCCATGCGCGCGGTGGTGCGCTGGCGCAGCAGAAACCACGCGATGACCGCCGACATCGCCGGCACGAGGGTAAAGACCGCCGCCGCACTGACGGGGCGCGCGGTTTTCAGCCCCTCGAACATCAGAACGAAATAGATCGAAAAGAAACCGCCCAGCACCAGATACCGCCATGGCGCGCGCAGGGCGCTGCGCGGGATGCCGCCGCGCGCCACCGCGACCGCGCCCACCGCCGCCCCCGCGATCACGAACCGCAGCGTGTTCAGTGCAAGCGGCGAAATCTCGTTCGCCACCATCGCCCCGAGAGAGAATGATCCCGCCACCAGCGCCGAAAACACCAGCATGGCCGCATGGCCCTGCGTCTGCGGCGACATCAGGAAGGTCCGCTCAAAACGTGCCCGCCACGACGTGGGTTTTCAGGAATTTCACCAGCGCCTGCACCTTGGTCGTGCGGTGCAGATCGACATGGGTCACCAGCCACAGCGGCGTTGTCCATTCCGGGCGCGAGGGGACGACCTCGATCAGGCCGGGGGTGGTGCGCCCGCGGTTTTCGGGCAGAAAGCCCAGCCCCGCACCGGCGCGCACCGCATCCTCCAGAACGTGGCTGTCGTTGCTGCGGAACACGACATTGGCGCGCGGGATCGCACCTGCGAGCCATTTCTCGAAGGGCGCGCGGCTGCTGGCGTCATCGGAGGCGACGAAGCGGTGGTTGACCAGATCCGCCGCATCGGCGGGCATCCCGTGCGCGTCGACGTAGCTTTGCGCGGCGAAGAGCGCCATCGGCGCCTCGATCAGATGCTGGACCACGTTGTCGGGTTGCTCTGGCGCGGCGCCCGCGCGGATCGCCACATGCGCTTCGCCGTATTCCAGCCGGAACAGGCGGTCGCCCGTCAGGTAGCGCACCACCAGATCGGGATACTGCGACTGGAAGTCGACCATCAGCGGCGCAAGCTGTGGCCCCAGCGACACCAGCGACGTGATCACCAGATCCCCCGACACGCCACTGCCCTGCCCCTTGATCCGGCTGAGAAGCTGCGAAAACTGGTCGTCGGTGGCCTGCGCCACGCGCAGAAGGTCCCGCCCCGCCTCGGTCGGGGTGTAGCCGCGGGCGTGGCGCTGGAACAACTTGATTCCCAACCGCCCTTCCAGCGCGTCGATGTGCCGGATCACGGTCGCGTGGTGGACGCCCAGTTGCTCGGCCGCGCCGCTGACCGTGCCAAGGCGCGCCACCTGAAATGCGGTCCTGACCTCATCCCAATTCTCCATGCGCACCCCGTCTGCTTACCAATACGCGCCCATTGTGGGGGGGATGCCGCACAAAGCGCAAGCGGGAAACCCGCGCGCCACGCCAGCCGGGCTTGCGGCGGGAGATCTCGCAAATTCGCACAGAGACTGTTTTGATTTCGACCTATCGTGCGAACGCAAACTCACTATCTGAGCAGCCTACATGAACACGAAAGGCAGTTCTCCCATGTCCATCCTTCACATCACCTCCTCCGCGAACCCCGGCGCCTCGACATCCAAGATGCTGGGCGAAGAAGTTCTGACCGCGATCGGCGGCAGCGTCACGCACCGCGACACCAACACAGGCATCCCGCCCGTGGATGGCGACTGGATCGCCGCCAACTTCACCCCTGCGGACGGTCGCAGCGACGCGCAGGCCGAAAAGCTGGCCCTGTCGGACACGCTGATCGAGGAAATCCGCGCCGCGGACACGCTGGTGATCTCGGCGCCCGTTTATAACTTCGGCATCCCCTCAACACTGAAAGCGTGGATCGACCAGATCTGCCGCGCCGGAGAGACCTTCCGCTACTCCGAAACCGGCCCCGAAGGCCTGCTGAAAGGCAAGCGCGCGATTCTGGTGCTGGCGTCCGGCGGGATGCCTGTCGGCTCCGAGTTCGACTTTGCCTCGACCTACCTGCGTCAGGTCATGGGCTTTATCGGCATCACCGATGTCGAGGTTATTGCCGCCGACCGCATCATGGAAGAAGGCGACGAAGCCGTGGCTGACGCCCGCCGCGCGATCGCCGCACTCTGACCCCGCCGGGGCCGGGTTGACAGATCCGGCCCCGCGCAGTATTCGGCCCTCACATCTCCGGAAGTGTGTTCTTCCGGTCCTGTTCTTTTCAGGATCGCCCCCAGTCAGCGTGTTACGCCCACTGGGGCATTTGTGCATTCACGCGGGCGTTCCTATTTTGGGACAGACCGCAACCGATACGAAGGGGCCATACGCCCATGTTTGAGAATCTCAGCGAACGCCTGTCCGGCGTTTTCGACCGGCTGACAAAGCAGGGCGCGCTCTCGGAAGAGGACGTGAAGACAGCCCTGCGCGAAGTCCGCGTGGCGCTTCTGGAGGCGGACGTGTCGCTGCCCGTGGCGCGCGATTTCGTCAAGACCGTTCAGGAAAAGGCGACCGGTCAGGCGGTGACCAAATCCATCACCCCCGGCCAGCAGGTCGTCAAGATCGTGCACGACGCGCTGATCGACGTTCTGAAAGGCGAGGGCGAACCGGGTGCGCTGAAGATCGATAACCCGCCCGCGCCGATCCTGATGGTCGGACTGCAGGGCGGCGGCAAGACGACGACCACCGCCAAGCTGGCCAAGCGCCTCAAGGAAAAAGAGGGCAAGCGCGTGCTGATGGCCTCGCTCGACGTGAACCGGCCCGCGGCGATGGAACAGCTGGCGATCCTCGGCACGCAGATCGGCGTCGACACCCTGCCCATCGTCAAGGGCGAAGACCCCGTCACCATCGCCAAGCGCACCAAGACGCAGGCGTCTCTGGGCGGTTACGATGTCTACATGCTCGACACCGCCGGTCGTTTGTCAATCGACGACGAACTGATGGCGCAGGTCGAGGCCGTGCGCGACGTGACCAACCCGCGCGAGACGCTGCTGGTTGTCGATGGCCTGACCGGTCAGGACGCCGTGCAAACCGCCGAGAATTTCAACACCCGCATCGGCATCACCGGCGTCGTGCTGACACGGATGGACGGCGACGGACGCGGCGGCGCCGCGCTGTCGATGCGCGCGGTCACCGGCAAGCCGATCAAATACGTCGGTCTGGGCGAGAAGATGGACGCCCTCGAAACCTTCGAGCCGGAGCGGATCGCGGGCCGGATCCTCGGCATGGGCGACATCGTGGCGCTGGTCGAACGGGCGCAGGAAACGCTGGAGGCCGAACAGGCCGAGCGCATGATGAAGCGCATGGCCAAGGGTCAGTTCAACATGAACGACCTGAAGATGCAGCTTGAACAGATGATGAAGATGGGCGGCATGCAGGGCATGATGGGCATGATGCCCGGCATGGGCAAGATGGCCAAGCAGATGGACGATGCGGGCCTCGACGACCGGATCCTCAAGCAGCAGATCGCCCTGATCAACTCGATGACCAAGAAAGAGCGCGCCAATCCCGCGCTGTTGCAGGCCAGCCGCAAGAAACGCATCGCCAAGGGTGCGGGCCTCGAGGTCAGTGACCTCAACAAGCTGATGAAGATGCAGCGCCAGATGTCGGACATGATGAAGAAGCTCGGCAAGGGCAAAGGCGGCATGATGAAACAGGCCATGAAAGCCATGATGGGCAAGGGCGGCATGGACCCCGCGGCGATGGCGCAGGGCATGGACCCCAAGGCGCTGGAAGCGGCAGCCAAGCAGATGGGCGGCAAGCTGCCCGGTGGCATGGGCGGCGGCATGGGCCTGCCCCCCGGCCTGTCCGGTTTCGGAAAGAAGAAATGATGCGCGCGCCAGTCTCCCTTGCGGCGGCCCGCACGCCGCGCCCCTGCGAGCACGTTGCTGCGCGCGCCAAGACTGTCGTCGCGCCCCGGCGCGGCATGGAGGTCACGCCATGACAGATGCCGTGACACGCGCCGCCGAGGTCCTCAAGGAGCACCGCGCCAGCATCGACCGGCTCGATGCGATTCTCGTCTACACGCTGGGCGAGCGGTTCAAACACACGCAGGCTGTCGGGAAACTGAAAGCCACCCACGACCTTCCCCCGTCCGATCCCAGCCGCGAAGCGGCACAGATCGCGCGGCTCGAAGATTTGGCAAAACAGGCGGATCTCGATCCCGAGTTTGCCAAGAAGTTTCTGAACTTCATCATCGCTGAAGTCATTCAGCACCACAAACAACACCAATCTGATACGTAAGGATACACTCCCATGGCTATGAAAATTCGCCTCGCCCGCGGCGGCTCCAAGAAGCGCCCGTTCTACAGCATCGTTGCCGCCGACAGCCGCATGCCCCGCGACGGCCGCTTCCTCGAGAAGCTCGGCACATATGCGCCGCTGCTGCCGAAAGACAGCGAGGACCGCGTCAAGATGAACATGGAGCGCGTTCAGTACTGGCTCGATCAGGGCGCCCAGCCCACCGACCGCGTCCAGCGCATGCTCGAAGCCGCAGGCGTCCGTGAAAAGACCGAGCGCAACAACCCCAACAAGGGTGCACCGGGCAAGAAAGCCCAGGACCGCGCACAGGAGAAAGCCGACAAGGCAGCCGCAGCAGCAGAAGCCGCCAACGCTCCCGCCGAAGAGGCCCCCGCGGAAGAAGCAGCCGCCGAAGAATAAGGCGCGTTGCCCGGCATGCAGTTTTCAGACGATTTCCGTGCCGGGCTGACCGACCTGATGCGCTGGCGCCGCGATGTGCGCCAGTTCAGAACCGACCCCGTGGAGGAGGCGCTCGTGACCGAGTGCCTCTCCACCCTCTCTCTTGCCCCTTCCGTCGGACTTTCCGAACCGTGGCGCGTGATCCGCGTGCGCAGCGCGGCCATGCGCGCGGCGGCGCGCGCGAATTTCGAAGCGGCCAATGCCGAGGCGCTCGCGGGATATGCCGGCGATCAAGCCGGCCTCTACGCCTCGCTGAAGCTGTCGGGCATGCGCGATGCTCCCGAACAGCTTGCCATCTTTTGCGACGATGGCACGACCAAGGGCGCGGGGCTGGGCGCGGCAACCATGCCCGAAATGCGCCGCTATTCGGTCGTGGGCGCGATCACGCTGATGTGGCTGCACGCGCGCAGCCGCGGGTTGGGGATCGGCTGGGTGTCGATCCTCGATCCCGACCGCCTGTGCCGCGATCTCGACGTACCGGCGGACTGGACGCTGGTCGCTTACCTTTGCCTTGGCTGGCCCAAGGATGTATCCACGACCCCAGAACTTGAGACCAAAGGCTGGGAGGCGCGCGCCGCCGAGCTGCATATCGAGGACCGCTGATGTTTGGCCTGTTGAAATTCCTGTTCGTGCTGGTGATCGGGGTTTACCTCGGCTTTCAGGCCAACATGATGCTGATGCGCAGCGAATGCGCCGCTGGCGAGGGCCAGTGGACCGGTACGATCTGCGTCGATTCGGAGCTGCTGCAATGAGCGATACCAAAGTCTGCGTCGGTGCGATCTCGGGCGCCTATGGCGTGCGCGGCGAAGTGCGCGTCAAAAGCTTCTGCGCGCGGCCCGACGATATCGAGGCCTACAGCCCCCTGACCGATGAAAGCGGCGACCGCAGGTTCACGCTGGCCCTGCTGCATCCGATCAAGAACGGGTTTTCCGCGCGGATCGCCGAGGTCGCCACCAAGGAAGAGGCCGACGCCCTGCGCGGCGCGCAGCTTTACGCGGATCGCACCCAGCTGCCGTCCCTGCCCGACGACGAATTCTACCATGCCGACCTGATCGGCGTCGATGTCTTCGACACCGGTGGCACGCGGCTGGGGCGGGTGAAGACCGTCCAGAACAACGGCGCCGACGACCTGCTGGAGCTGCAACTGGCGGGCGGGTCGAACACCGTTTTCCTGCCCTTTACCAAGGCGGCGATCCCGACGGTTGATCTGGCCGCCGGGCGCATCGTGGCGGATCCGCCCGACGGGCTGCTGCCGGAGGCCGCCGGTGGCCCTGCGGAGGACGCGCCGCACCAAGGCGCGGAGGACGCCTCCCGCGACACCCCCGAATGAGACGGGTGATCTTCCACGCGGGCTTCCACAAGACCGGCACCACGGCGCTGCAACAGACGCTGCGCGCCAACCGTCAGGCCCTGCGCCCGGAAATCCGGCTGGTACTGCGCCCGGGCATGACGGCGCTGTGCGAATCCGCCCGCGCCTACAGCCGCAGCCTCAGCGATGTGGACCTCGGCATGGTCAAATTCGAGGCCGCGGCCCTCGCGCGCGTGCTCGACGACGAAATGGCGGACCAGATCTTCATCACCTCCGAGGATCTGTCCGGCCACATGCCCGGACGCCACGGGTTGCGCGACTATGCCGCCGCCCCCGACCTGATGCGCGCGCTCGCTGTGGCCTTCGGTGCGGCCTGCCCCGAGGACGAGATCGCCTTTCTCTTCACCACCCGTGCCGCCGATCCGTGGCTGCGCAGCTGCTACGTGCAACATCTGCGCGCCAGCCGCATGGTGCTGGACGCGGATGACTATACCTCCCGCCTCGCGGCGTCGGCGGATCACGCGGCGATCATCGACCGGATCCGCGCCGAAGTGCCCGATCACAAGGTGCACGTCGCGGCCCTCGAAGACCACGCCGATGCGCCCCTCGGGCTGGCCGAAGTCGCACTCGACCTGCTGGAAGTCTCTGCCGCGCGCCGTGCAAGGCTGCGCCCCGCGCAGGGCCACCGCAACGCGGCCCCCACCCCCGCCCAGACCGCCGAGCTGCTGGCGCTCAACCGGTCCGATCTGTCTCAGGCCGATCTGAAAGCCGCCAAGGCCCGCGTGATGGAGCAAGACAGCTGATGCCCCGCCGGATCGTCATACACGCAGGCTTTCACAAGACCGGCACGAGCAGCGTGCAGCAGACCCTGCGCGCCGCGCGCGGCACGCTGAAACCGGCGCTGGCGCTGCGGTTGAAGGGCCAGATGACCGAACTGATGCAGGCCACGCGGGGCTATTCGACCTACCTGACCGAAGACGCGCTCGACAAGGTGTCGCGCCGGTTCGACGCGATGCTTGACGGGCTGCCGGGGATGCCGCGCCGCACGCTGCTGATCTCAGCGGAGGAGCTTTCGGGGCATCTGCCGGGGCGCGGGCTGCTGGCGACCTACAGCGCGGCGCCGGTGCTGATGTATCTCTACTGGCAGCGGATCCGCGCGCGGTTCACCGAGACGCCGGTGCATTTCTGCTTCACCACCCGCGACCCCGATACATGGCACCGCTCGGCCTGGGCCGAACATGTCACCTCCTCCTCGCTGACCCTGTCGTTCGAGGAGTTCTGCGCAAGCTATCCCGATGCGCCGGACCTGCGCGGGATCGTCAGCCAGGTCACCGCCCGCGTGCCCGCCCCCGTCCACGCCATCGCGCTGGAGGATTGCGCCGACCGCCGGCTCGGCCCCGCCGACGCGGTGCTGGATCTGTGCGACATTCCCGATGACCTGCGCGCCGCCATCCCCGCCCAGCCGCCCCAGAACCGGCGCGCCGACGACGCGACGCTTGCCGCCCTTCTGGCGGCGAACCGCACCCACGAAGACCCGGACACGCGTCGCGCCGCGAAACGCGCGATCCTTGCCGCCGCAGAGGGCCCCACCGCATGAGCGACAGCGAAAGACCTCTCAAATCCCACGGCACCCGCCGCGTGACTGCAACGCTGAAACCGCGCGAGCTGATGCAGGAGACGCCCGATTACGTCGGCGCGTGGCGCGCCCATGTCATCACCCTGTTTCCCGAGTTGTTTCCCGGTGTGCTGGGTGCCAGCCTGACCGGCCGCGCACTGAAGGAAGGCCGCTGGCAGTTGCACGCCCACGATCTGCGCACCCACGGGCTGACCAAGCACCGCAACGTCGATGACACCCCCGCCGGCGGCGGCGCGGGCATGGTGCTGCGCGCCGATGTGGTCGGCCCCGCGATCGAGGCTGTGATGGATCAGGCGTCAGGCCGCTGGCCGATCCTCTACATGTCGCCGCGCGGGCGGCGTTTCGATCAGGCGATGGCGCGCGATTTGGCGCGCTGCGACGGCGTGACACTGCTCTGCGGGCGGTTCGAAGGCGTCGACGAACGGGTGATCGAACACTACGGCATCACCGAGGTATCGCTGGGCGATTTCGTGATGACCGGTGGAGAGCTTGCCGCGCAGGCGATGATCGACGCCACCGTGCGCCTGCTGCCCGGTGTGCTGGGCAACGCCGAAAGCGCGGTCGAGGAAAGCCATTCGGACGGCCTGCTGGAGCATCCGCAGTATACCAAGCCTGCCGAATGGCAGGGCCGCGCGATCCCGCCGGTGTTGATGTCGGGCAACCACGCGGAAATCGCCAGATGGCGGCGCGAGATGTCCGAGAAGCTGACGCAGGAGCGTCGCCCCGATCTCTGGGCCGCGCGGAACGCAAAACGCGATGGCTGACTGGTCCGATCTGCGCGACGAGCTGGACCGCTGGCAACACGCCGGCCTGCGCCCGCGCCTGTGGTGGCGTGACGACGACGCCCAAGCCGTCACCCCCGCGCTCGACCTGCTGCTGTCGCAATCGGATCGCCACGGCGTGCCGGTGCACCTGTCGGTGATCCCCGAAGGGCTGCACCCCGATCTGGCCCCGCGTCTGGACCGCGCCCCGCGCGCGTGGGTGCTGCAGCACGGGCTGCGCCACCGCAACCACGAACCCAAGGGCAGCCCCGCCTCCGAAGTCGGTGCCACCCGCCCCCTGCCCGATCAGGTCGCGGACCTGCGGCGCGGCTGGGCGCTTCTTGCCGGCGCAGGCTTGCCCCGCCTGCTGCCCGCGCTGGTGCCGCCATGGAACCGCATCGGCGATGAGACCCGCGCGCGCCTGCCCGATCTGGGCTACAGCTATCTGTCCAGCTACGAGGGGCGCGGCGATGCCGCCCCGGTGCCGGGGCTTTTCCACCTCGATGCGCATCTCGACCCGATCCGCTGGAAAAAGGGAAATGTCTTTCGCGGCGCGCACAAGATGCTCGATATGCTGATCGACCATCTGGCGCAGCGCCGGACGGGGGCCCCCGCACATCCGGTCGGGCTGGTCACGCACCACTTGCAAACCGGCGATGACATCTGGGCCTTCACGGACCGGCTCTTTGCCGAAACCGCGGGCCTGTGGCACGATCTGCCCGCCCTGCGGCAGGAGGCCTGAGCAATGGTCGAGATCAGTTTCGCCACCCCCGCCCAGCGCGTCGAGATCGAAGAGTTCATGCACGCGGCTTTTCCACGCGCGAAATGGGGGCGTGACGGCTGGACCCGCCTGCTGGCCAGCCGCTGGCTGGAGGGCGGCGAATTTGCGGTGCAGGCGCGGGACGGCGATGCGCTGGTCGGCGTGATGGGCATGAACGACAGCCTGCGCCACACCCCGCGCGGGCCGCAAAGCTACCGCAACCTCACATCGTGGTACGTTCTGAAATCCCATCGCGGCATGGGGTTGGGAGAGCGGCTGATGCATCACGCCATGGCCGACCCGCAGGTCACCTCGACCAACCTGACCAGCGCCAAGGCGGCGCTGCCGCTGGTGGACCGCATCGGGTTTCGCGTGCTCGACGACACCCGCTATACGTGGCGCAAATCCGGCGCGCCCGCCCTGTCGCTCAGCCGCGATCCGCTGGCCGAGGCGCCGCTGGATGCCGTTGACCGTCGCGTGCTGGCCGATCACGCCGATCTGGACCTTGTCCCGCTGGCCATCGACACCCCCGACGGGCTGTGCACGCTGGTGCTGTCGGTCAAGCAAAAGCGCGACGAATACGTCACCCACGAAGTCGTCTACGCGGGCCAGCCCGACCTGCTGGCGCGCAACGCGGCTGCCATCGCGGACACCGTGCTGCCCGACACGCCCGCCGTCTTCAGCGTCGACAGCCGGCTGGCACCGGGTGCCGCGCCGCCGCTGGTCGAGATGATCGAGGTGCCGCGTTTCTACAAGGGCAGCAGCCTGCTGCCCGCCGAGATCGACCACATGTATTCCGAGGTCGTGCTGATGGGTATGAAGCTTTACTGAAAGGAACAATTTCCGCGCGGGCCGCGTTGGCGTGCCAAAGGAGACCCGTCATGCTGGAAATCATTCTCATTCTGCTAGTTATTGCCGCCGTGGCAGCGCTTTTGGGGTTCGGCCGCATCTCCGGCCTTGCGCTGACCGGTGCGAAGCTGTTGATCGGGGTGGTGCTGGTGCTGTTCCTGCTGGTCATCCTCGGCGTCATCGCCATCACCTGACGCGCGGGACCTGACCAAGGGGCTTGAACACGCGCCCCTTCCCGCCTATACGCCCCCTGTCTGGACCGCGCAGCGATTCCGGGCGCGTACGCCGTTGCGTATGGATCAAAGCAAAGACGATGCTACCTTCGGTGCGCCGCTGCGGCAGGCGCAACAGGACAGACCGAAGCTCTTGGATCAGATGAAAACCTTCGTGGCATACCACGAGCATATTTAGGAGAAGATCAGATGAACCTGATCGCACAGATCGAGGCGGAACAGATCGCCGAACTGGGTCACCAGATTCCCGATTTCCGCGCCGGCGACACCATCCGTGTCGGCTTCAAGGTGACGGAAGGCACACGGACACGTGTGCAGAACTACGAAGGCGTCTGCATCAGCCGCAAGAACGGCAAGGGCATCGCCGGTTCGTTCACCGTCCGCAAGATTTCCTTCGGTGAAGGTGTGGAGCGTGTCTTCCCGCTGCACTCGACCAACATCGACAGCATCGAAGTCGTTCGCCGTGGCCGTGTGCGCCGCGCGAAACTGTACTATCTGCGCTCGCGCCGCGGCAAATCGGCCCGCATCACCGAGAACGCAAACTACAAGCCAGTCAAAGCGTAAGGGTCAGACCGATGAAAGCAGATACACATCCCGACTATCACATGATCAATGTGAAAATGACCGACGGCACCGTGGTTCAGATGAAATCCACATGGGGCGCCGAAGGCGACCAGCTGTCGCTCGACATCGACCCCTCCGTGCACCCCGCATGGACCGGCGGCTCCTCGCGCCTGATGGACACCGGCGGCCGCGTGTCGAAGTTCAAGAACAAATACGCAGGTCTGGGCTTCTAAGCCACGACGACCCGCAGAGAGATATGAAGGCGCGCCCCCACAGGCGCGCCTTTTGCTTTTCGGGGCGCGCGCCCTGCGCGCGGATCGACCGGGCGGGCATCCCCCGGCTGTATCCGAAAGCGCGCCGGGACCGGACAAACATCGGGACAGGTCAGGCCAGCAGGCCCGCCAGCAGCGGATGCGGGAAGCTGCGCGGCACCGTGATCGCGTAGAACGTTTCGGTCAGGTCCAGATCGAAAGGCGCGGTTTGCAGCATCCCCGACGCGATCTCGTCGGCCAGCACCACATCGGGCGCCAGCGCCACGCCGACGTTTTCGCGCGCCAGCAGGCGGACCATGGCCACGTCATCGGCTTCGGCGGCGATGGTCGGCGTGATGTCCAGACGCGCCAGCAGGCTGTCGAACCCGACGCGGATCGTGCCCGTGGGCAGGATCAGCGGCTCGGACGAGAGCAGCGACGACAGCGTATCGTGGGCCATGCGCGAGGGCGCGCCGTGCAGGGCCACCCGCTGCGCCGCGATGCTGTGGGTGGTAAAGGCAGTCGCCTCGCCGCTGCGCGGCGGTTCCGTCGCCAGAACCACGTCCACGCCCAGCGCGCCCAACATCTCGAGCAGCCCTTCGGCCTGCCCCGATTTCAGGATCACCTCGCAGGCCCCCAGAACCGGACGCAGAAACTGCAACTGGAAGTTCCGCGACAGCGTCGACAGCGCCCCGACCCGCAGCGGCGGGACGTCGGCGATACCGTGGGCCAGCACGGCCTCGAGTTCGGATCCCGTGGCAAAGATCCGGTCCGCGTGGTCCAGCACGATGCGCCCCACCTCGGTCAGGCGCAGCTGGCGACCGACGCGATCAAACAGCGGATGGCCCAGACGTTCCTCCAGCGCCTTGATCTGCGCCGACAGCGCCGATTGCGACAGGTTCAGCCGCTCGGCGGTGCGCGTCAGATGCCCTTCGTGCGCGACGGCGTGGAAATAGCGCAGATGGTGGTAGTTCAGCATGGATCGCCCCTTTCATTCGTTTCAATAGAACGAAATACCGGTAAATCCACGCAGAATCGGACGGGCCATGTCTGGACGCGGCGATCGCTGTCTGCAATACGGCCGCTGCGCGCCCCGGCGCGCTGGTTTTCGGCAGGATTGCCTGTGCCAGCGTGTCCAAGGTGCTTTCCATAAAGGCAAACCCCACATATAGTGGCTGCAACAATATCCTGCGGCAAAGCAGGCTGGCATGAGGGACATTGGGCATGGCGCATATCATCGTCGTCGGGAACGAAAAAGGCGGGGCCGGAAAATCAACGGTCTCGATGCACGTTGCCACAGCGCTGGCGCGCATGGGCCATTCGGTCAGCGCGCTTGATCTGGATCTGCGCCAGCGGACCTTTGGCCGCTACGCCGAGAACCGCGTGAATTTCCTGCGCGAGGCGGGGCTGGACCTGCCCAGCGCGCGCTGCCACGACCTGCCCGAGATCGACGCATCGGCGCTGGCCCCCGGTGAAAACGTCTATGACCATCGCCTGTCCGCCGCCGTTGCGGAACTGGAGCCGTCGAACGACTTCATCCTGATCGACTGCCCCGGCTCGCACACCCGCCTCAGCCAGGTCGCGCACAGCCTTGCCGATACGCTGATCACCCCGCTGAACGACAGCTTCATCGACTTTGACCTGCTGGCCCACACCGACGCCAGCGGCGAAAAGATCACCGGCCCGTCGGTCTATTCCGAGATGGTCTGGAACGCGCGGCAGTTGCGGGCGCAGGCCGGTCTGCCCCCGATCGACTGGGTCGTGGTCCGCAACCGGATGGGCGCACAGCGCATGGTCAACAAGGAAAAGATGGAGCGCGCGATCCAGAACCTGTCCAAGCGGATCGGGTTCCGCATCGCGCCGGGGTTCAACGAGCGGGTGATCTTCCGCGAGCTTTTCCCGCGTGGGCTGACCCTGCTGGACCTCAAGGACATCGGCGTCAAGCAGTTGAACATCTCGAACATCGCGGCGCGTCAGGAACTGCGCGACCTGATCAAGGCGCTGAAACTGCCCGGCGTCGACGCGGATTTCTAGCCGCGCCGCCGTTGGCGCCGCTGGCGCATCAGCACGACTGCGTTGGACACAAACAGCGCTCCCAGCACCACAGCCCCCCCGCTCACGGCCCATGGGCCGGGATTCTCGGCCAGCAGCCACCACACCAGCAGCGGGGCGAAGACGCTTTCGCCCAGCACCAGCAGCGCCACCTCGGCGCTGGTGATGAACCGCGGCCCCAGCGCGAGGAAAATCGACGACAGCGCGATAAACCCCGCGTGCAGCGCCAGCAGCGGAACCTGCCCCGCCCCGACCGACAGCGGGGCCGCCAGCGGCAGGATCAGCAGCGCCACGACAACATAGGCAAAGGGCACGGCGGCAACCATCGACACATGCCGCAAGCGCCGCGCCGCGGTCAGCCCGCCGGCGAACATGGCCGAGACGCTCAGCGCCATCAGATCGCCCTTCAGCGACGCGCCCTCCGTCTCGCCCGAGCCGTAGGCGATGATGCTGAGCCCCACGGCCACGGCGGCAATGGTCAACAGCATCCGCCGCGTGATCGGTTCTTTCAGGAACACCCGGCTGAAGATCATCGCGAAGACCGGCATCGACGCGATGATGAAGACCACGTTCGCCACCGATGTATTGTCGACGGCAAGCACGAACATCGCACCGCTCAGCCCCGTGCCCGCGCCATAGATCACCCCCGGCCAGCCGGTCCGCATCACCGCGCGGAAGGGCGCCACCCCCTGCCAGACCAAAAGCCCCAGCGCGATCAGCGCACCGGCGTTCAGCAGCCGCCAGAAGGCGATGGTCAGCGCATCCGCCGCGATCACGCGCACGAACAGGCTGTCGGGCACGACGAAGGCCACGCCGAGCGCGGTCAGGATCAGGCCTTTGAGTTGGTCATTCATCCCTCACCACTGCCCCGAAATCCGGGGCCAGTAAAGCGCTGCGGTTGTTTTGATCCGTCGCGCCCTACCATGTGTTGCGCGAAGTGAAGGAAGACCGCCGATGCCCCTGCCCGATGACATCCTTGTCCCACGCAGCCTGCTGCGCGATCCCGACACATTCGGCGGCACCCGCGAAGGCGACTGCCAGCGCGGGCGTCCGCAGGTGCGCGGCGGATATCTTGCCGGGCTCGAGGCCGCGCCGCCGACCGACAGGCCCTGCCTCCTACTGCCAAGGCTAACGGAACCGCATTGCCATCTCGACAAATGTCACACCCTGCCGCGCATGGGGCCGGTGGCAGGCGATCTGATGACGGCGATCGAGGCGCAAAAGCGTGACAAGCAGAACTGGACCGAGCAGGACATCCGCACCCGCGCCACCCGCGGCCTGAACGAGGCGCGCGCGAACGGCACGGGGCTGATGCGCAGCCACGTGGACTGGGGCAAGGGGGCGGAGCCGCCGCTGTCGTGGCAGGTGCTCAAAGAGATTGCCGGACAGAGCCGCGACATCGCGCTGCAACTGTCCCCGCTGACCGATGTGGACGACTGGGCGGAGCCGGCCTTTGCAAAGGCCGTGGGCGGCGAGGTCGCCTCCGTCGGCGGCGCGGTCGGGGTATTCCTGCGCGGCCAGCCCGATGTACCCGCACATCTGCGCGCCATGTTCCGCGCGGCTGACAAACACGGCATTGCGCTCGATTTTCACGTCGACGAGGGGCTGGGCGATCTCAACGGGCTGGAACAGGTGGCCGATATCGCGCTGGAGACGGGCTTCGACGGGCCGATCCTGTGCGGCCATGCTGTCAGCCTGATGGACCGCGACGCGCAGGCCGTCGAGCGTATCGCGGACAAGCTTGCGCGGGCGGGGATATTCGTCTGCGCGCTGCCGACAACCAACCTCTATCTTCAGGATCGGCGCGACGGCACGCCGGACCGGCGCGGCATCACGCGCCTGCGCGAGTTGCGGGCGGCGGGCGTGCGCGTGCTGACCGGTTCCGACAACGTCAGCGATGCCTTCTGCCCCATGGGCCAGTTCGATCCGATGGCCGCCCTGCATCTTGCGGCACTGACCGCGCACCTCGACCCGCCGATGGGCGACTGGTTGCCGCTGATCACCACCGACGCGGCGCGGGCACTGGGGCACCGGGCCCCCCTTATCGAGGATACGCCACTCGCCGATTGCCTGATCAGCGATGCCACCGACACCGCCGGTCTGGTCGCGGGGCGCACGCCGCTGCGGCCCGCGCGCGGGGATCTGTCGGTTTCGCGCAATGAACTGTCGGCCCGCAAGGGTTGACGGGCGGGGGCGTATCGTCGGATCATCCCCACGCGGGTGCGGTAGCAAAAAGCGTATCCCTGAAACCAAGAAGCGGGAGAATAACCCGTCATCACCATGCCGCCCTTCGGGAAAGGCAAGTACGGCACCGCCGACACGCGGGGCCGTTTGTACAATAGAGAGGAAGACGATGACGTTCACCACACGCACCGGAAAGCCATTGCCGAAAGCCGTGCTCGATAGCGCGGAATCCGCCAAGCACGACGAAATTTCGCGCCGCGAGTTCCTCGCGACCGCCAGCGCCTTTGGCGCGACCGCCGCCACCGCCTATGCGATGATGGGCATGACCGCCCCCGCGCAGGCCGCAGCCCACGCCGACAAGAAGATGGGCGGCACCGTCCGCATGCAGATGGAGGTCCGCGCCCTGAAGGATCCGCGCACCTACGACTGGTCGCAGATCGCCAACTTCACCCGCGGCTGGCTGGAATACCTCGCCATTTACGAGAATGACGGCACCTTCTCGCCCGCGCTTCTGGAAAGCTGGGAAATCAACGACGACGCGACCGAATACACGCTGAACGTCCGTCAGGGCGTGAAGTGGAACAACGGCGACGACTTCACCGCAGAAGACGTCGCACGCAACATCGAGGGCTGGTGTGACAAGGCGCTCGAAGGCAACTCGATGGCGGGACGCTTTGCAACGCTGATCGACGAGGAAACCGGAAAGGCGCTCGAAGGCGCGATCGAGGTCGTCGATTCGCACACCGTGAAGCTGAACCTGCCAGCCTCCGACATCACGCTGATCGCGGGCATGGCCGACTATCCCGCCGCCGTCACCCACAGCTCGTTCGACGCCAACAACATGGTCGAGAACCCGGTCGGCACCGGCCCCTACATTCCCGAAACGCTCGAGGTGGGCGTGAAGGGCGTTCTGGTCAGGAATACCGAACACACATGGTGGGGCACCGAAGTCTACGGCGGGCCCTACATCGACCGGCTGGAATACATCGACTACGGCACCGATCCCGCCGCATGGATCGCCGCAGCCGAGGCTGAGGAGGTCGACGCCTTCTACTCCATGGAGGGTGATTTCATCGACATCCTGTCCGGCCTCGACGGCTGGGTCGAGCACGAGATCGCGACCGCCGCGACCATCGTGATCCGCCCCAACCAGCTGGCCGAAGTCGACGGCAAGCGCATCTACGAAGACCCGCGCGTGCGCCGCGCGCTGGCGATGGCCGTGGACAACAACGTGCTGCTCGAGCTCGGCTATTCCGGTCGCGGTCTGGTGGCGAACAACCACCACGTCGGCCCGATGCACCCCGAATACGCCGAAGTCGAACGCATTCCTTTCGATCCCGCAGGTGCCAAGGAGCTGATGGAAGAGGCCGGCATGGCCGATTTCGAGCACGAGCTGATGTCGATCGACGATGCATGGCGCAAGGACACCACCGATGCGGTGGCGGCCCAGCTGCGCGATGCGGGCATCAACGTGAAACGGACGATCCTGCCCGGATCGACCTTCTGGAACGACTGGGTGAAATATCCGTTCAGCTCGACCAACTGGAACCACCGCCCGCTGGGCGTCCAGATCTGGGCGCTTGCCTATCGCTCCGGCGAGGCGTGGAACGAATTCGGCTGGAGCAATCCGGAATTCGACGCCCTGCTGGCCGAGGCACTGGCCACGGCGGACGTCGAAAAGCGCCGCGCGCTGATGGCGAAGGGCGAGCAGATGATCCTCGACGCGGGCGTCACGATCCAGCCCTACTGGCGGTCGCTCTACAACCACACGGTCGAGGGGCTTGTCGGGGCAGAGCATCACATCAGCTTCGAATACCACCCTGCCCGGATGGCCTGGACAAACGACCGCGCCGATCAGTAAGATCGCGCCAGTCCAGCGAAAAGGCCGGAGCATCGCTCCGGCCTTTTTGCGTTTAGGAAAAATGCGCGCGACGCCTACGCCGCCGGTGCATCCCGCAGCGCCGCAACCTGCCGCGCCAGCTCTGCGGCGGCATCGCGCCGGGTGCGCCCGCCGGTGTCCACAACCGCATCCGCCCGCGCCAGCCGGGCGCCGCGCTCTTGCAGCAGACGCTCCAGATCGCGCGCCTCCGGCACGGGGCCGCCCTTTGCGCCAAGCCGCGCCAGATGCTCCGCCACCGAACAGCGCAGCCATATCGTATGACACTGCTCCAGCAGCCGGGCATAGCCCGCCTCGCGCTCCACAAAGCCGCCTGACACGGCCAGCACCATCGGCCCGTCCTGCGCCAGCAAACGCTCCAGCGCCTCTTCCTCGAGCCGCCTGTACCCTTCACGACCGTAGAGTTTCAGGACCTCCGCAACCGGCAGTCCGGTTTCGCGCGCGACCCAGTCCCCCAGATCGTTGAACGGCACACCAAGACTGTCGGCCAAGAGCGGGCCGAGTGTGCTTTTGCCCGCGCCGCGCAGCCCGATCAGGCAGACGCGCAGGGGGGCTTGCGCGCCCTCCTCCGCCGCAAGCGCGCGATCGACGGCCGCGCGGGTGCGCGCCGATGCCGCCGCATAGCGCCGCGCCACATCCAGCGCGTCAGGATCGAGGCCGGTATCATCGCAAATCAGCGCCTCGAGCGAGGTTTCCAGCGCGCGCGCCACACGTTCCAGCAACACGATGGAGATATTGCCCTCCCCCGCTTCAAGCTGCGCAAGATAGCGCGGCGACACGCCTGACCGGTCGGACAGCACACGGCGCGGCATACCGCGCGCCTTGCGGGCGGCGCGGACCCGCTCTGCCACCGGCGCGATCACGGCGCGGCGTGCGTCTTCTGTGCTGGTGTCTGTATCGTCATCACTCATGCTGACGAAAATAGTGCATCGCCCCCACAGTCAAAAGAAATTTTGAACCGCGTGGAACCTTTTCGGGCGCCGCGTGTTTCTAACGCTGCTTAGGGCAGCAGGAACAGCGTAATCGCCGGAAACGCCACGAGAATGATCACCCGCACGATATCGGATCCCACGAAGTACATCACCGCGCGGTAGGTATCGAACATCGGGGTCTCGCGGTCCATCGAGTTGATGATGAAGAGGTTCATCCCCACCGGCGGCGTGATCAGCCCGACCTCGACCACGATCAGAACCAGTATCCCGAACCAGATCGCCACATGTTCGGCTGGCATTCCGAAATCCATGGCCGAGATCACCGGAAAGAAAATCGGCACCGTCAGCAGGATCATCGACAGGCTGTCCATCAGGCAGCCGAAGATCAGGTAGAACGCAAGGATGATGATCAGAACCAGCCACGGGTTGAGCCCCTGCCCCACCACCCAGTCGGCCATCACCTGCGGCACCCCCGACAGGGCGAGGAACCCGTTGTAGAACGCGGCCCCCAGCACGATGAAAAAGATCATCGCGGTGGTGCGCGCCGTCCCCAGAAGGCTTTCCTTGAGCACGCCCCACCCCAGCGCCCCGGCAAAGAGCGCGGCGATCCCGGTGCCTGCGGCCCCCACGGCGGCCCCTTCGGTCGGGGTGAACCAGCCCAGATAGATACCGCCCACCACCAGCGCAAAGATCGCCAGCACCGGCCAGCAGCGGCCCAGCGCGATCCAGCGTTCGGCCATCGGCACCGGCGGTCGCGTCCCCGCCGCATCGGGGTTCAGCCGCACATACAGCGAGATCGTCAGCACATAGCCGACGGCCGCGAGGATGCCGGGCACGAAAGCCGCGAGAAAGAGCTTCGCGATGTTCTGCTCCGTCAGGATCGCGTAGATCACGAGGATCACCGACGGCGGGATCAGAATGCCCAATGTGCCACCGGCGGCCAGCGTGGCCGTCGAGAACCCGCCCGAATAGCCGTAGCGTTTGAGTTCGGGCAGGGCGACCTTGGACATGGTCGCGGCGGTGGCCAGCGACGATCCGCAGATCGCGCCGAAACCCGCGCAGGCGCCCACGGCGGCCATCGCCACACCGCCGCGCCGATGGCCCAGAAAGCTTTCGGCGGCGCGGAACAATGCCTGGCTCATCCCCGAGAGGGTCGCGAACTGCCCCATCAGCAGGAACAGCGGAATGATCGTCAGCGAATAGCTGGAGAAGGTGGTGTAGGTCTCGGATTTCAGCTTGGCCAGCAGCGGCGTGGGGTTGCCGCCCATGGCGAAATACCACCCCCCGAACCCGCAGAGCAGCATGGCCAGCCCGATGGGCGCGCGCAGAAAGATCATGAGCAGCAGAACGGGAAAGGACCAGAAGCCCAGTTCGAGATTACTCATGGGCTCAGGCCTCGTGTTCGGTGGGCAGAAGGGGGCGGCCCCGCATAGCCTCGGCGATGCGCATCACCGCGCAGTAGACCGCCACGATACAGGCGATCAGACCGGCGGCAAAGCTGGCGGCATAGCTCCACCAGACCGGAAATTGCAGAAACAACGTCGTCTCGCCGTTGCCGTAGTACCGCTCCAGCCCACCGTAGAGCCGCCAGACGATCAGCACGATCACGGCGGACAAAACGACCTCCCAGAAGGCCGCGATCACGCGGTTGGCGCGGGCCGGCAGACGCGCGGTAAAGATGTCCACCGTCGCATGCGCCCCGTATAGCTGGCACACCGGCAGGAACGAGAATATCGCGAAGGCAACCCCCGCTTCGAGGAGTTCGTAGTTGCCGTTGATCTCGCCGATGCCCAGATCGAGCAGCCATTGCGACAGCCCCCCGGACGCGCCCTCGGCGGCGTTGCTGTGCAGCGCCTTGTTGAGCGATCGGCCAATGATCGACAGCGTGGTCATCGCCGTCAGGACGATCAGCACGACCCCGCCCAGAAGAGCGGTGGCACGGGCGAGACTGCGGATGCTGCGGTGGATCATGTGGCGGAACTTCCGGCGGATGACCGCGCCGGTCGAAACCGGCGCGGCGTCAGTGTGGCGTCAGATCAGTCGGTATAGGCGTCCATGAGGCTGCGCGCTTCGTCGATCAGCGCCTGCCCGTCGATACCCTTGCTTTCCATATCGGCAAGCCATTCGTCATAGACCGGCTGTGCCGCCGCGCGCCATGCCTCTACCTCGTCACCCGACACGGTATAGATCGCGTTGCCCGCGTCGACAGCGGCCTGACGCGATGGTGCGTCTGCGTCCTGCATGCCGCCACCCGCAAGGATCGAGAATTCCAGCCCGGAGTTGTCATCCAGAACCTTCTGCAGCTCGGGATCGAGGCTCTCATAGCGGTCCTTGTTCATCGCCAGAACGAAGGTCAGCGTATAAAGCGCGTTGCCCTCGAATTCGGTATGGTTGCTGACAAGCTCCGGCACCTTCAGCGATCCGGTGACTTCCCACGGGATCGTGGTGCCGTCGATCACACCCTTGCTCAGCGCTTCGGGGATGGCGGGAACCGGCATACCCACGGGGGAGGATCCGACCTTCTCCAGCAGGGCGTTCGCCAGACGGGATCCGCCGCGAATCTTCAGCCCCTCCATGTCGCCGGGGGTTTTCACCTCACGGTTGGCGTGGATCAGGCCGGGTCCGTGGACCCATGTGCCGAGGATCTTGAGATCCTTGAATTCGGTGTCTTTCATGTGCTTTTCGAACATCTGCCAGTAGGCGGACGACATCGCGCGCGCGTCTGTCATCATGAAGGGCAGTTCGAAAACCTCGGTCGACGGGTAGCGACCGGGCGTATAGCCGACCACAGTCCATACGATATCGGCCACGCCGTCGATCGCCTGGTCCATCAGCTCCGGCGGCTTGCCACCCAGCGCCATCGCGCCGTAGCGTTCGATCTTGATCCGGCCATCGCTCGCCTCTTCCACGCGGTCGGCCCACGGATACAGAATCAGGTTCGGCACATTCGCCTGATCCGGCAGGAATTGGTGCATCCGCAGCGTCACGTCCTGCGCAGCGGCGGGCAGCGCGGGCGCCATCAGCGCAGCGGCAATCAGGCCCAATACGGATTTACGGGTAAAATTCATCGTCTCTCTCTCCCTTGGCGGCGCGTTTCCCGCGCCTGTTTGTGCCCAGACGCTAAGCGCTCGGGTCCCTGTTGTCACGACCCAAAACGCCCTGACGCGCACCCGCGTCCGGCGGCTGTGCGCAATGCCCGTGGAGATGTCGAAAAGGAGGATTTTGGTGGCGTTACCTGGACTTGAACCAGGGACCTAACGATTATGAGTCGTTCGCTCTAACCAACTGAGCTATAACGCCATGGAGCGCTGACCTAAGACAAGCCCTTGTCTGCGTCAACCTCAATCTGGCCGGTTCGGGACAGTTATTTATCCCTCAGACCCACTTCGCCAGCGGCGGCAGGCTCATCAGCACCGCATTCGCATCGTGGCCGGTCTCCAACCCGAATTTCGTGCCCCTGTCGTAGACAAGATTGTACTCGGCATAGAGCCCGCGATGGACCAGTTGCGCGTCCTTGTCGGCCTCGCTCCAGTCGCTCGGACGGCGTTTTTCCACCAGCGGCACATAGGCGGGCAGGAACGCGCGCCCGATATCCTGGGTAAGGGCGAAATCCGCCTCCCAATCGCCGGTGTTGCGGTCGTCCATGAAGATCCCGCCGACGCCGCGCGCGCGATGGCGGTGCGGTATGTAGAAATATTCGTCCGCCCATGCCTTCAGCTTCGGATAGATCTCGGTCCCGTGGGGATCGAGATATTGCTGTTGGGTGGCGTGGAAATGCGCGGTGTCCTCGGCGTATTCGAGGCAGGGGTTCAGGTCGGACCCGCCGCCGAACCACCACGCGCCGGGCGTCCAGAACATGCGGGTGTTCATGTGAACCGCAGGGCAATGGGGGTTTTGCATATGCGCGACAAGGCTGATGCCGGAGGCCCAGAACCGCGGATCGTCGGCCATACCGGGCACGCCGCGGGCGGCCATGGCGCGCTGCGCCCGCTCGCCCAGCGTGCCGTAGACGGTCGAGATATTGACGCCCACCTTTTCGAACACGCGGCCGCCCCGCATCACGCTCATCAACCCGCCACCGGCATCCGATCCGTCATCGGAGGTCCGCGCGGTTTCTGTCACCTCGAACCGTCCGGGCGCCATATCGGTCAGCGGGCCGGTGTCGTGACTGTCCTCCAGCCCCTCGAAAGCCTCGACGATATCGTCGCGCAACTGCCTGAACCACGCGGAGGCGCGGGATTTTTCGGTCTCGAAATCGGTCGTCATGGGGTCTTCTCTGTCAGGCTATGGGGACACCGCCTAGTGGGCAGGAGCGCTGACAGCATCCAGCAAAGAGCGTCCGCCGTCCACCACCATTATCTCGCCGGTCATGAAACTGGAACTGTCGGCCGCGAGGAACTGCACGGCTTCCGTCAACTCGCCGGGGGCGGCGATGCGGCCCAGCGGCGTGTGGCTGCGAATGTCGTCGCGCCACTCGCGGTTTTCGGCGACCGATGCCTTCAGCGATGCGGACATGACCGACCCGAAGGCGACCGCGTTCACACGGATGCGGTGCGGTGCCAGCGTCAGCGCCATCGACCGCGTCATCTGGTCCAGCGCCGCCGAGGCGATGGAATAGGCCATCAGGTTCGGCTGCGTGTGGTGCGCCGCGATCGAGCTGAGGTTGATGATCGACCCCACCTGCCCTTCGGACTGGTCTTCGGACTGCTTGATCATCCGCCGCGCCACCTGCTGCGACAGGCGCAGCGCGGTCATCAGGTTCTGTTCCAGCAACATCTCGACCGAGGTGTCATCGACATCCAGCGCATCGGTGGGCATCACCTGCCGCGACGCATTCACAAGGATATCCACCTGTTCGAAGGCGTCGATGGTGGCCGACACGAGATTGGCAATGGTCAGACGCTGGCGCAGGTCACCCGCGAAGAAGCGGATGTTGCCCTCGTCGCGGGTTTCGCCCAGCTCTTCTTTCAGCTTCTTTTCGTCGATATCCGCGCACATCACATTGGCACCCTTGTCGGCAAAGGTGCGGGCGATGGCCAGACCGATACCGTTCGCCGC
Source organism: Sulfitobacter sp. HNIBRBA3233 (assembly GCF_040149665.1). Lineage (NCBI taxonomy): Bacteria > Pseudomonadati > Pseudomonadota > Alphaproteobacteria > Rhodobacterales > Roseobacteraceae > Sulfitobacter > Sulfitobacter marinivivus. Next base: position 1,956,919 of record NZ_JBEFLP010000001.1, read on the forward strand.
GCCGGTCACGATGGCGGTCTTGCCGGAAATGGAAAAGGACATGGACGGGCCTCCAGTCGGGAGATTTAGCGGCGTCTGCGCTGCGGGCGCGCCGCGTGAAAAAGCTTGAACCGCGCATCGCCGCCGATCTCTTCGACCTGCGCGAAATGCCGCTTCAGCTCGGTCTCATAGGGCAAATGACGATTCGCCACCATCCAAAGATGCCCCTGCGGGGCCAGCAAACGCGCCGCTGACGCCACGAAAGCCTGCCCGATCTGCGGCTCTGCCGCGCGGCCCTGATGGAACGGCGGGTTCATCACAACGCTGTCCATCCGGTGCGCGGGCGACCACGTGGTCGCATCCGCCCAGTGAAACACCGCGCGATCGTCGACCACATTGCGGCGGGCGCATTCCAGCGCGATGTGCTGCGCCTCGACCAGATGCACAACCTCGACATCCTCGCGCGTCAGGATATGCGCCGCCAGAAATCCCCATCCGGCCCCGAGGTCGGCCACATGCGCGCCCAGTGTCTCGGGCAGCGCATCCGCCAGCAGGGCCGACGCCAGATCGACCGAATCCGCCGAGAACACCCCAGGCGCGGTCCAGAACCCGCCCTCGGTCAGGGTGGGCCCGTCCTGCCAGTCGACGAAACAATCCGCCGCCGGACTGCTGAGCCAGAAAAGCTTGCCATGCGCCTTGGTCACGGGGCCGTGCACGGTCACCCGCTGCTTCATCGCCTTCAGGATGCTGTCGACACCGTCTGTCTTCTGGCCGTCGATCACGACGATGCCATCACAGACCTCCGCCGCCCCGGCAATCAGCGCACGCGCCTCCGATTTTGCACGCGGCAGACAGACCACCGCAGCGGCATAGCGCCCTTCGCAGGTCACCACGGTGTCATAGCCGCGCTCGGCCCACAGATCGTGGGAGGGGCGGAACCCCTGTATGATCTGCACGCGGTCGCGCGGCAGATCGGACAGGTCAACCTCGTCAGCGGGAGAGAATACCGCGATCCGGCCCTCTTCGGGCCATTCAAGGCCGCCACTGTCCAGAGCGAGCGGCAGGCGCTTGTCGAGCATTCGTTATTCTTCTTTTTCCATGGTGCATTGCAGCGGATGCTGGTGGCGGCGGGCGAAATCCATCACCTGCGCCACTTTCGTCTCCGCGATCTCGTGACTGAAAACGCCGACAACGGCCAGCCCCTTCTTGTGCACGGTCAGCATGATTTCGAACGCCTGCGCGTGGTTGAGCCCGAAAAAGCGCTCAAGCACATGCACGACGAACTCCATCGGCGTGAAGTCATCGTTGAGCAGCAACACCTTGTAGAGAGGGGGCCGCTTCGTCTTCGGTTTGGTCTTGGTCAACAGTTCGGTGTCGTCACCGTCGTCTGGACCTGCCATCGTGATCGGGTCTAGGTGCATTGCTGCTCCTGCGGAATGTCGTTTTCAGCTGAACTTTGAGTTGTCTATATAACGTCTCGACCCCATTAGAAAAGAGGGACGGCTGCGAATGCCCGACAGGTTGACGACAATTGGCTTCGATGCCGACGACACATTGTGGCACAACGAACGCTTCTTCGCGCTGACACAGGCGCATTTTGCCGAGCTTCTGGCCGACTACGCGGAGCCCGCGACGCTGATGGACCGGCTGCTCGCGGCAGAGCGTCGCAACCTGCCGCACTACGGCTTTGGCATAAAGGGATTTACCCTGTCGATGATCGAGACCGCCATCGAGGTGACCGACGGGCGCGCCCCCGCCAGCGTGATCCGCGAGATCCTCGATGCGGGACGCGACATGCTGAGCCACGAGATCGAGCTGCTGCCCCACGCGCGCGAAACGGTCGAGGATTTGCGGAGTGATTTCAAGGTACTGGTCATAACCAAGGGCGACCTTCTGGATCAGGAACGCAAGCTGGCGCAATCGGGCCTGCGCGATATTTTCGACGGGGTCGAGATTGTGTCGGACAAGACGGCGCCAACCTATGCACGGATATTCGACCAGCACGGCACCGGCGCGCAAGAGGGGCTGATGGTCGGCAATTCCATGGCGTCGGATGTGCTGCCGATGATTGCCGCGGGCGGCTGGGGCGTCTTTGCCCCGCAGGAGATCGCATGGGAGATCGAACACGCCCCGCCGCCCGATCACCCCAGATTTCACGATATCGACGACCTTTCCGCGCTGGTGCCGCTGGTACGCGACATCGCCGGCACGCCGGGTTGAGCGCGCCATTTGCCGATTCGCGCGACCGTCCGGCATATTTCGAATTTCCACACGAAAAACCCGCCCCCGAAACGGCCCGCGCGCCAACCTGACTGTTCGATCAGGACCGCGCGCGGCGTTTTCCAGATTTCAATAAACTTAAACTGTAGCACGCCAGACGTATTCCACCGGAATTCGCCCCAATCGCGCCACAATTCTGCCTTAATCGCGGGTGTTGTGTTTGACCGATCAAGGATGTCTACATATGGAATGCCGCAGCGCAGAAATACCAATAAAACCCTTAAAAATAAGGGTTTTCGGATTGATTTAACCGTGCTACCTTTGTCTTAATCAATAATATGGCCACCCGAAAAATCGGGGGTCAGAGGCAGAAAAAGGCAGGCTATCATGAAGGTTCGGCGCAGGCAGCCGGCCCACTTTGGGCTATTCATTCTTGCAGCAATCTGGTTTCTCGTTCTCGTGCCGATCAGCGCGCTGGCAGCACCCTATGCGGCCTATGTGATCGACGCGCGATCCGGCGAGGTTCTGCATTCCAGCAACGCCGATACACGCCTGCATCCGGCCTCCCTGACCAAGATGATGACCCTCTACATCGCGTTCCAGGCGATCGAGCGCGGTGAAATCTCGCTCGATACGAAGGTCAAGATCAGCCAGAACGCCGCCTCCGAGCCGCCCAGCAAGCTGGGTCTGAAATCCGGCCAGACCATCGCGCTGCGCTATCTGATCCGTGCGGCGGCGGTGAAATCGGCCAACGATGCCGCCACCGCCATCGGCGAGGCGATCTCGGGCTCCGAAGCGAAATTCGCCCGCCGGATGAACCGCACCGCCACGCAGCTTGGCATGACGCGCACCACCTTCAAGAACGCCCACGGCCTGACCGAAAACGGCCACCTGTCGACCGCCCATGACATGACGATCATGGGGCGGCACCTGCTCTATGACTTTCCGCAGTACTACAACCTGTTCTCGCGCATCACCGCGGACGCGGGCGTGCGCCAGGTCTCGCATACCAACCGCCGCTTTCTGGGGTCCTACAAGGGCGCCGACGGGATCAAGACCGGATACACCCGCGCGGCGGGCTTCAACCTGACCGCCTCGGCGGAACGGGGCAACGAACGTGTGATCGTGACTGTTTTCGGCGGCAAATCCACCGCGTCGCGCAACGCCAAGGTGGCCGAACTGATGGACCTCGGATTTCGCCGCGCGCCATCGAATGCGCCGCTCAACAAACCGCAGGCTCCCGCCTATATCGCGAACGCCGAAACCGCCCCCGCCGGCGCACAGGGCAAGACCATCCGCCTTGTCGGAGCGGTGAAGGCATCCAAACGCCCCGCGATGCGGCCCATGGCCGAAGTCGTCGTCGCCACCGCCGAACAGCCCGGCGCCACCAGCGATTTCCTGTCTGCCGCGATCGACAGCGCGGTGGCCGAAGCGGTCAAGGCCCCTGTCACCGCAGCCCCCGCCGAGGCCGCGCCATCGGACAATGTGATTCTGGCCGCCGCGCAGCAGTCCGCCCGCCCCTCCCTGCGGCCGAAGGGCCTTGTGGTCATCGGGGCCGCGCCCAAACCGCGCATGGCAGCAGCCCCGCAAGAGGTCGTGACCCGCGTCTCCACCTCCGGCGGGCGTCACTGGGGCGTCAACGTGGGCCGGTTCGGCAACCGCTATCTGGCCGAGAAAATGCTGCTGAAAACCGCGCTTGCCGAAATGGCGACGCTCGACGGCACCCTGCGCAAGGTCGTGCGCAAGCCGCAGGGCTACGATGCGAACTTCCTTGGCATGACGCGCGAGACCGCGGACCTTGCTTGCCGCAGGCTCAAGGCGCGCAATGTCAGCTGCTTCATGATCGGGCCAAGCTGACCCTCCGGCCTATCTGCCCTGAGGCATCCTGAACCGCATCTGCGGCGGGACTGGATTCGGGCGATCAAAAGTTTCAGAGCGGACGCTCTACTCTGTCCGCCCCTCGCGCCTGAGCCATGTGACAAAGGATTTCAGCGGTGTGCGCAGCACGCCGGGCCGGGTGACGATGTGGTATCCGGTGCCGGGGATTGTTTCCTCGTGCAGCACCACAAGCCGCCCCGCCTCTATGTCAGGCTCGACAAAGCGGCGCGGCACCACGGTAACCCCCTGCCCGTCCCGCGCCCCGTCCAGCAACAGGTTGCCCGGCACCTGCAGTGTGCTGCCACGCCGCGTCTCTCCCATCATCCGGTAGCGCCAGCGGCTGGCCTCTGACATGCCGAATTCCTCGATCCACGGCAGGTCGGCCAGCGCCTCCAGATCCTGCGGATCAATTCCGGCGGTCAGCGACGGCGACCCCACCACCACCATGGCACTTTCCCACAAAAGCTCGGTCTCGACCCCCGCCCAGCCACCGCCGCCGTAGCGGATGGCCATGTCGATCCCGTCTGCCGACAGGGTCACCACCTTGGGCGTGGGATCGATCATCAGGTCGATTTCGGGATGCAGGCTGCGGAAGCCCGACAGCCGCGGCATCAACCACGAGGCAGCAAAATTTGGCGTGACCGAAATATGCAAGGGCCGCTCCTCGCGCGCAGCGACGATCTGCGCCACCCCTTCGGCCATCAGCGCAAAGCCGCCGCGCAGCGTGTGGGCCAGCTGCTGCCCCTCCGCCGTCAGCCGCAGCGCCCGCCCACTGCGGTCCAGAAGCGCCGCGTCGAGATGGGTTTCAAGCAGGCGCAACTGCTGGCTGACCGCCGCGTGCGACACCCCCAGCGCCACCCCCGCATCCGTGACATTGCCCGCTTCGGCAAAGGCGGCGAAGGCCCGCAGGGCCGAAAGCGGCGGCAGGCTGCGCCAGTCCATATGTAACTCCAACTTACATGAGGCAAGAATGCATGAGTCGCAATTTATGCCGCGATGGTCAAGTTTGACGACAGAGCAAAGGAGACTACCATGTTCACCATCTACGCAAACACCTTCATGAATGCGACGAGAACCGGCAAAACGCGCCTGCACGATATCCCTTCGGTGTCAGGACCAAAACGCCGCCGCTGGTTTACCCGTCGCACTCTCCGGGTGCCAAACTGAAAGACCTGTAAGGAAACGAATATGACCACCACTGCACTCATCGTAATCGACATCCAGAACGATTACTTCACCGGCGGCCTCTGGCCCGTTCACGAAATGGATCGCGTGGCCGAAAACGCCGCCAAAGCCTTGGAAAAAGCGCGCACAGAGGGGCAGAAGGTGATCTTTATCCGCCACGAGGCGCTCTCGGACGAGGCGCCTTTCTTCCGCCCCGGCACGGAAGGGGCGGAGATTCACCCTTCGGTCGCGCCCCGCGACGGCGAGCCTGTCGTGCTCAAGCACCGTCCGAACAGCTTTCACGAAACCGACCTGCACCAGCGCCTGCAGGACGCGGGTGTGACCGCCGTCACGCTCGTCGGCGCGATGAGCCAGATGTGCATCGACGCCACCGCCCGCGCGGCGCGCGATCTGGGCTATGACGTGACCGTCATCGCCGATGCCTGCGGTGCGCGCGAGGTAAGCATGGGTGACACGACGATTTCCGCACCCGATGTGCACGCGGCCTTCATGGGCGCGCTGCAGGGCGCCTACGCCGAGGTCGTCTGAACCGATCAAGAACCGGCGCGCCCGCGCGCGCCGGTTTACCGCGCGGCCTGCAGCAGGGTGCGCGTATATTCCGTCTGCGGATTGTCATAGAGCGCATCGACATCGCCCGCTTCCACGACATCGCCGCGCTTCATCACCATGACGCGATGCGACATCGCGCGCACGACCCTCAGGTCGTGGCTGATGAACAGATAAGCCAGCCCGTATTTCACCTGCAACGACCGCAGCAGGTCGACGATCTGGACCTGCACCGTCATATCCAGCGCCGAGGTCGGCTCGTCCAGCACCAGAAGCTTCGGTCGCAGGACCATGGCCCGGGCGATCGCGATGCGCTGTCGCTGCCCGCCGGAGAATTCGTGCGGGTACCGGTCCATCGACGCAGGGTCGAGCCCCACCTCCAGCATCACGTCATGCACCAGTTGCCGCTTGTCGCGGTCCGGATCGACGCGGTGGATGTTCAGCCCCTCGGCGATGATCTGCATGCAGGTCATGCGCGGGCTGAGGCTGCCGAAGGGATCCTGAAACACGATCTGCATGTCCTTGCGCAACCGGCGCAATTCCTTGGTGGACCATTTGCGCACATCGCGTTCGGTGAAATAGATGCCGCCTTCGGACGCGATCAGGCGCATCATCGCCAGCGCCAGCGTCGTCTTGCCGGATCCGCTTTCGCCGACGATGCCGATGGTCTCTCCGGCGCGCACGGTCAGGCTTGCGTCGTTCACCGCCTTCACATGGCCCACTGTTCGGCGCAGCAGCCCCTTCTGGATCGGGAACCAGACTTTCAGATGCTCGGCCTCGGCAATCACCTCGGCGCCTTCGGCGACCGGCGCGGGGCGGCCCGTAGGCTCCGCGCCCAGCAGTTTCTTGGTGTAGGGGTGGCGCGGGTTGGCAAAAATCTCTGCCGTGGGCCCCTGCTCCACGATTTCGCCGTGCTGCATCACGCACACACGGTCCGCGATTCGCCGCACCACGCCCAGATCGTGGGTGATGAACAAAAGGCCCATACCCTCGCTCGATTTCAGTTCGGCCAGCAGTTCGAGGATTTGCGCCTGAATGGTGACATCCAGCGCGGTCGTCGGTTCATCGGCGATCAGCACGTCGGGCTTGTTCGCCAGCGCCATCGCGATCATCACCCGCTGGCGCTGCCCACCGGACAGCTGGTGCGGATAGGCGTTCAGGCGGCTTTCCGCGTCGTTGATGCCCACGCGGTCCAGCAGTTCCAGAATACGCGTCCGCGCGGCGGCCCCGCTCAGCCCCTGATGCAGCGACAGCGATTCCGCCAGCTGCTTTTCGATGGTGTGCAGCGGGTTCAGCGACGTCATGGGCTCCTGAAAGATGAAGCTGATGTCATTGCCGCGCACCTTGCGCAAAAGCGCGTCACTGGCGCCGATCATCTGCTGCCCGTCGTAGGTCACCGACCCTTCCACATGGGCGGTTTCACCCAGCAGGCTGACGGTGCTCAGCGCCGAGACAGATTTGCCCGAACCGCTTTCCCCCACCAGCGCCACGGTTTCCCCGCGGTTGACGTGGAACGACACGCCCTTGACCGCCGGTATCAGCTGTCCGTCCTGCCGGAAGGACACGCGCAGGTCCTGAACGTCGAGTAGCGGCGTATCACCCATTACGAGAACGTCTTTCTGGGATCGAACGCATCGCGGATCCCTTCGAAGATAAACACCAGAAGCGACAGCATGATCGCGAAGGTAAAGAAGGCCGTAAAGGCAAGCCAAGGCGCCTGAAGGTTCTGTTTCGCCTGCAAGGTCAGCTCTCCGAGGCTGGGCGCCGACGAGGGCAACCCGAACCCGAGAAAATCGAGCACCGCCAGAGACGAGATCGTACCGGTGATGATGAACGGCAGCATCGTGAGCGTCGCGACCATCGCGTTGGGCAGCATGTGGCGGAACATGATCGTGGTATTGCTGACCCCCAGCGCCCGCGCGGCACGCACGTATTCAAGGTTGCGCGCGCGCAGGAACTCGGCCCGCACCACCCCGACCAGCGCCGTCCAGCTGAACAGCACCAGCAGGAAAACCAGCAGCCAGAAACTTCGCCCCAGAATGGCGAACATGATGATGATCACGTAAAGCGACGGCGTCGAGGTCCAGATTTCGATGATCCGTTGAAAGATCAGGTCCAGCCAGCCGCCGAAGAACCCCTGCACCGCCCCCGCCGCAATCCCGATCAGCGTCGACAGCCCCGTCACCAGCAGCGTAAAGACGATGGACAGCCGGAAGCCGTGGATCACCCGCGCCAGCACGTCGCGTTTGGTGCCGTCCGTGCCCAGCAGGTTCTCGCCGTTGGGCGGCAGCGGCGCCGCACCGGGGCGATCCACCGCGGTGTCATAGCTGTAGCGGATGGGGGGCCAGATCGCCCAGCCGCGCACGATCTCTTCGCCCTCGATCATCCCGTCCTCGGCGTCCGCGATATAGCCTTCGGGATCATCGAAACACAGGTCCAGCCCGCCGGTGGCAATCAGGCAGCGCACCTCGGGGTCGCGATAGGCGGCCTCGGTCTGGAAATCCCCGCCAAAGTCCGTCTCGGGATAGAACTTGAAAATCGGCGTGAAATATTCGCCGCGATAGTTCACGACGATGGGTTTGTCGTTGGCCAGAAACTCGGCAAACAGCGACAGCACGAAGAGCACGAGGAAAATCCACAGCGACCAGAACGCGCGCTTGTTGCGCTTGAAGTTTCGCCAGCGCCGCTGGTTCAGCGGCGACAGCGCCATGCGGCGGCGCTTTTCGGGCTCGACCAGCGGCGGCGCATCGGTGGCGGGGGTTGGCAGAGGCTCCTGCATCAGCCTTCCCTCCGCTCGAAGTCGATACGCGGATCGACCAGCACATACATCAGGTCAGAGATGATCCCGACCAGAAGGCCGATCAGCCCGAAGATGAACAGCGTGCCGAAAACGATGGGATAATCCCGCGCCACCGCCGCCTCGAACCCCAGCCGGCCCAGACCGTCGAGCGAGAATATCGTCTCGATGATCAGCGAAGAGCCGAAGAACACCCCGATGAACACCGCCGGAAAGCCCGCGATCACGATCAGCATGGCGTTGCGGAACACATGACCGTAGAGCACGCGCCCCTCGCTCAGCCCCTTGGCGCGGGCGGTCATCACGTAGTGTTTCTTGATCTCGTCGAGAAAGCTGTTCTTGGTCAGCAGCGTCAGCGTCGCGAAGGCCGAAATGGTCGAGGCCAGCACCGGCAGCGTGATATGCCAGAAGTAATCCTTTACCTTGCCCCATGCGCTCAGCTGGTCGAAATTGTCCGATGTCAGACCGCGCAGCGGGAACAGCTCGTAGCAGGTCGGGTTGAATTTCGCGCCGCTTTCCCAGACCTCGGCCAGACCGGGGATGCGGAAACAGTTCGCGGGCACGAACAGCACCAGCAGCAGGATCGCGAACAGGAAACCGGGGATCGCGTAGGCCGCGATGATCGCACCGGAGGTCCATGTATCGAAACGCGTGCCGTCGCGCACCGCCTTCTTGATGCCCAGCGGGATCGAGATGAGATAGGCAATCAGCGTCGACCACAGGCCGAGCGTGATCGACACCGGCAGTTTCTCCTTTATGAGTTCGATGACCGAGATCGAGCGGAAATAGCTCTCTCCGAAATCGAACATCATATAGTTGGCCATCATGCTGAAAAACCGCTGGATCGGCGGCTTGTCGAAACCGAACTCGCGTTCCAGCTCGGCGATGAACTCAGGCGGAAGACCCCGCGCGCCCACGTAATTCTCGTTCGCGCCCGTGGCCTGGTTTCCCGCGTCGCTGCCTGATCCGGCAAAGCCGCCGAACACGTCACCGCCGCCCTGAATGCGGGCGATGGCCTGTTCGACCGGGCCGCCGGGTACGAATTGCACCAGCGCGAAGTTGACCAGCATGATCCCGAACAGCGTCGGTATGATCAGCAACAGCCGTCTGAGAATATAGGCGCCCATGAATTACCTCAGCGCGCCTGCCGCACGCAGTTCCGCTGCTTTTTCAGCGTCGTACCACCAGAAGTCCAGATAGCCCAGCGCGAAGGGCGGCTGTTCTTCGGGGTGGTCGTACTGGTCGTAATAGGCCGTCCAGAAGACATCGTTATACCACAACGGAATCATGATGAATTCATAGCGCAGCGCCCGGTCGAGCGCGGTCATCGCCGCCTCTTCCTCTTCGCGGGTGTCGGCGTTCAGCGATGCCTCGATGATGGCGTCGACCATCGGGCTGGCCAGCCCCGCGGGGTTGAACAGCGAATAGCTCGCCGCCTCGGACCCGTAGCGCTGCGCAAGCCCCGTGCCGGTCCCGAGGAAGGCCGCGTAGCTGTCGTAGATCATGTCATAGTCGCGGTCCCGCTCACGGGCGGTGTATTGCGAGGAATCGACCTTCTCCAGCACCGCGTCGATGCCATAGTTTTCCAGATTGGCCACGAAATTCTCGACCACGGCGGAAAGCGTCGCCGATCCCGAGGAGTTCAGCAGGAAGGTCAGGCGCAAGGGCTCTCCCTCGGCGTTGCGGCGCATCCCGTCATCGCCCACGGCCCAACCGGCCTCGTCCAGCAGCCGCATGGCGCGGCGGGCGTTGCGCCGGTCCAGCAGGCGTTCCGGCTCAGACACATGCGGCATCCGCACCTCTTCGATCAGCAATTCGGGCGCGACCGCATCGCCCAGCGATTGCAGGAACTCCAGCTCGGCGCCCTCGGGCGTGCCCGTGGCCATCAGCGGTGTATCCTGCGTGAAGGACGCCCGCGGCTTGAACAGCCCGTATTGCAGCGATTCATTGGTCCATTCGAAGTTGAACGCCAGCGATACCGCCTCGCGCACGCGCTTGTCCTGCAGCACCTCGCGCCCGAGGTTGAAGATGAAACCCGTCGGTGTCGGCGGCGACCCGTCTGCGATTTCCTCCTTCACGACATAACCGTCCTGCACCTTGGGGAAATCATAGGCCGTGGCCCACTGGCGCGAATTCCCTTCGGAGCGGAATGTATATTCGCCGGATTTGAACGCCTCGAAGGCCGAATTCTCGTCGCCGAAATATTCCACGCGGATGCGGTCAAAGTTGTTCCGGCCCACGTTGAACGGCAGATCCTTCCCCCAGTAGTCGGGGTTGCGCGCATAGACGATGCGCCGGTTCACATCGACCTCCTCGATCATGTAGGGGCCCGAGCCGGGCGAGGTCTCAAGGCGGCTTTCGTCCAGCCGCGCGCCTGATTCCTCGTACCATTTCTTCGACCACGCGGGCACGAAACCGACCTGATCGATCAGCGACCGGCGCGAGATGCCTTCGGTGAAATAGAACTTGATCGTGTGATCGTCGATCACCTCGACCTTGGGGATCCGCTTGCGCACCGCGTCGGCGTAGGATTGCAGCCCCTGATCTAGCAGCAGGTTGTGCGAAAACGCGATGTCATGGGCGGTCACCGGTGTGCCGTCCGAAAACCGCGCCTCGGGGCGCATGTGGAAGATCACCCAATCCTTGCTTTCGGGATACTCCAGGCTTTCGCACAGCAGGCAGTAGTATTCGCCGTAGACATCCGCGGGGGCCGCTTCGCCGCCCACCCCGTCGCCCAGCAGGCTTTCGAACATGATCGTGCTCAGCGCGCCGCCGCGCCCCTTGCGCGAATAGGGGTTCATCGAATCAAACGTCCCCAGCGTCGAGATCGAGATTTCGCCGCCCTTCGGCGCGTCGGGGTTCACATAGTCGAAATGCGCGTAATCCTCGGGGTACTTCAGATCGCCGTAGAAGGAATAGCCGTGACTGCGGATCATCGTCTCGTGCTCTTCGGCGGGGCTTGGCGTGGCCCAGACCATCCCGCAGCCCAGCGCAATCAGGCCGGACCACAAAAGCGCACGCGACTGCGCGGGCAAGACGGATAGGCGGCGAAGGGGGGTCGGTTTCATCGGCAAGCTCCAATCAGGCTGGTCGGTGGTCGTCTACGCGAAACCTAGGCTAACGATGACCGGTGCCAAGACACAAGTTGCAAACCTGTGATCTGGCGGCAATCCACCTGTAAAACGAAAAAAACCGCCCACGGGTGGGGCGGCCTTTGAGATGTTGCGCTGTTTTGGTAAGATCAGTCGTCGAGACTGTCGAGATAGGCGATCACATCGGCGCGATCTTCGGGCTTGTTCAGACCGGCGAAACCCATCGTGGTGCCCGGTGCCCAATCGCCTGGCGCTTCCAGAAAGCCGTTCAGCGCCGCGGTGTCCCAGGCGCCATCCTTGCCCTGAAGCGCGCCGGAGTATTCGTATCCGTCCGCCGAGGCAATGTCGCGACCGACAACACCGTGCAGGTAGGGGCCGGTTGCGTTCGCGCCGGGCTCAACCTTGTGGCAGGCGGTGCACTTGCGGAACACCTTCGCGCCATCGTCGACGCTGGCCTGCGCCATCAGTTCCTCGAACGGCACTTCTTCTTCGGCCTCTTCGGGCTCCGCGCTCGCGACCTCGATGGAATAGGACGGCTCGCCGTGCATTTCCGCGTGGTAAAGTTCCTCACCGGCCCAGCCGCCCAGCAGGAAAACCAGCCAAGCGCCCAACACACCGGCCGCAACTTTCGTGATAATCATTGAATCCATGGGTCAGTCCGTCATCTGAGTCTATTCTATCGGTTGAGGGGCTATCTATTGCTTTCCCTCCCTACAGGCAAGGTGTACTTACCGCGACGAAACGCCCTTCTTTCAGGATTTTTCGGGAGGATACAGCGATGACAGCCGCTTCGCAGCCGCGCATTGCCTTTCAGGGAGCGCTTGGCGCCTATAGCCACGAGGCCTGTCTGAACGCCCGTCCGGACGCCATTCCGGTGCCCTGCACGACGTTCGAGGGGGTGCTGCGCGCCGTGCGCGAGGGCGACGCCGACCTGGCCATGCTGCCCGTGGAAAACACCACCTACGGGCGGGTGGCGGACATCCACCGCCTGCTGCCCGAAAGCGGGATGCACATCATCGCAGAGGCGTTCGTGCGCGTCCGTATCGCCCTCATGGCGCGTCCGGGGACAACGCTCGACGACATTCGCCACGTGCGTGCGCATCTGGTGCTGCTGCCGCAGGCGCGCCGGTTCCTCATGGAGCACGGCATCACCTCAGAACCCGCCGCCGACAGCGCGGGTGCCGCCGAAGAGCTTGCCGCCGGCGGCCCGCCTCACGAAGGGGTGCTCGCAAGTTCGGTCGCGGCAAAGATCCACGGCCTCGAGGTGCTTGCCGACGGGATTGAGGATCTGGACCACAACACCACCCGCTTCTTGCTGATGGCCCCCGACATCGACACGACACGGCGCAGCGAAAAAATGATGACGACATTCGTCTTCGAAGTCCGCAACATCCCTGCCGCGCTCTACAAGGCGATGGGCGGCTTTGCGACCAATGGCGTCAACATGACCAAACTGGAAAGCTACATGGTCGGCGGCTCCTTCACCGCGACGCAATTCTACGCGGATATCGAAGGCCACCCCGAAGACCCGCCCGTGCGCCGCGCGCTGGAAGAGCTGGAATATTTCACCAACATGCTCGAAATCCTCGGCGTCTATCCCGCCGATCCGGACCGCGCGGGCATCCCGGGCTGAGGCGCGGCTTCACGCCACGCGCTTGTGGCGGTCCTCCAGCGACTTCGCGAATTCCGCGATACGTAGCTTGTATTTCTTGGTCAGCGAGGTCTTTGCCAGCTTCAGCGACTGGACCAGCAGGCGGGCCGACAGGTTCAGCGGCTTGATATCCGTCGACACCATGATCCGCGTGCGGCTGCGCGACAGCGCGACCAGTTCGACCGTCAGCATCGCGATCAGGTTGGGCGAGCGGCACTCGAAAACCATTTCGGTCGGACGGTCGTATGTAACCAGTTCGATGTCGACCTGACGCCGCTTGCCGCGCAGCGGAAAGGATGCGCGCCAGCCCATGCCGACACCGGGCACATTTTTCGTGTCGGTGCGCTGCACCTCGGCTCCGCGCCGCATGGCGGCACGCTCGAAGAATTCGAAATCGCCCAGCATGTCAAAGACAGCCTCAATCGGTGCTTCGATGTCTTCCTTGGTCGAAAACTTCATGCCGCCTCGTTCATTGTTCTGTTTGGGGCGCCCCCGCCCGCGTCGATAATGCGAGCAGGGCATTCGCCGGTCAACATCCCGCGCGCCTAATTGTTAATCGAGTGTATCCTCAAGCCAACGCTCAATCAGAAAATGTGCGATGGCCCCCTTGCGCGCGGGCTTGATCGCCGGATGAAACCCTGCGGAAATATCCATCATCTCCTCGCGGCTGATCCAGCGCGCGTCCTCGATCTCGACCGGGTCGATGGTGATCTCGGTGCTGGTGGCCTGCCCCCAGCAACCGAACATCAGCGAGGCCGGGAACGGCCACGGCTGGCTGGCGAGATAGCCGACTTCGCCCACCCGCACGCCCGCCTCCTCAAAGACTTCGCGGCGCACGGCGGCCTCCAGTGTCTCGCCCGGTTCGACAAACCCGGCCAGCAGCGAATACATCCCCTGCGGCCATCCGGGCGACCGCCCCATGAGAACCGAGTTCTCGTGCGTAATCAGCATGATGACCACGGGATCGGTGCGCGGGAAATGGCCTGCCTTGCAGGCGGGGCACTGGCGTTGCCAGCCGCCCTGCGTCATCTCGCTTTCGCAGCCGCAGCGGGCGCAGAAGCGGTGGATCTCGTGCCAGCCGAAAACCGCCTTGCCGGTCGTGGCCAGTTCCGCATCGCGCGGCGACAGCCACGTCATGATCCGGCGCAGTTCGGCAAAGACCATCCAGTCGGGCAGTTTCGGATGCCGCTGTTCGCTGGGATCCATGAACCCGCCGAGGCTGGCTTCGTCGACCGCATCCGGCGTCCAGGCCGACAGGTCGACCGCAAAGACCGGTGCGCCGTCCTCGCGGCCCAGCAGGATCGGGGGCATGGTGCTGTGGGCCAGGGCGGCGTGGTCCATCGGCAGGCGGATCAGACCCGCAGGCCGCTCCGGTGCGATCAACGGCTTGCCGCGCCACAACACGATCGCGCGCGCATCGGGATCCGCCGCCGCGGCGGCAAGCGCCGCCGGGTCATTGCGCAGCTCCCCGGCGCGGTCCAGCCCCGATCCTCCGAATGTGACATCCTCTGCGTTTTTCATCACGATCCCCCGTGGCTGACCTGTCCGGAACCGTGATCGCGATTGTCGACTTCAACCCATACTGGTACTTACGGGGCATGGGCAAAACACCAATCCTCGCGGCCACCAGCACCGCGCCAGACCGGGCGCGACTGAGAGTTCTGTCGACAACCGATTTGCACGGTCATTTGCTGGCCCATGACTACATCAAGGATCGCCCGACACAAGGTACGGGGCTTGCTTCTCTTGCGCCGCTCATCCACGCGGCGCGAGCCGAGGCGGCGGCCGACGGGCAGATTGCGCTGCTGCTCGACAATGGCGATACGTTTCAGGGCACCACGATGGCGCGCCACCTCGCGCGGCGGCCGGTCGCTGCGGATCACCCGATCGTCGCGGCCCTCAACGCGCTGGAATATGATGCGGTCGGCGTGGGCAACCACGATCTGGATCATGGTATGGACTATCTGCGCGCGGTGGCCGGAGAGCTGCGGATGCCGGTCTTGTCCACGAACCTCGTAGGCGCGAACCTGAGCCCGTTGCGCGCGGACACGATGATCGAGCGCCCCCTGCCCGGCAGCCCCCATGAGATCCTGCGCATCGGCGTGGTGTCGATCATGCCCGCGCAGACCGCCGCCTGGCATGGCGACCGTCTGGGCAATGACCGGATGCTTCTCGATCCGCAGGCTCTGGTGCGCGCGCGGGCCACCGCGCTGCGCGCGGCGGGGGCCGATCTGGTGCTGCTGCTGGCCCATCTGGGGATCGAGGACGGCCCGGGCGCACCGCAGGACAATGGCACGGCCCTTGCCATTGCCCGCAGCGGCACGGTGGACGCGATGATCCTCGGCCATGTGCACCGCCGCCTGCCAAGCGCCGACTACCACGGCTGGACAGGGATCGACGCCGAGGCGGGCGCGATTGCCGGCGTACCGGCGGTGATGCCGGGGCATGCCGGATCGGACCTCGGGGTCATGGACCTTGAGCTGCGCCGCGACGCGGAGGGGCGATGGTGCGTTGTCACGCACCGCAGCACGCTGCGGCGCAATCCGCAGGACGGACCCAGCGACCCGACAATCGCAGGGCTGGTAGCACCTGTGCACCGGATGCTGGTCGAACTGCTCTCCACTCCGGTCGGACGGACGACGAAGGCGCTGCACACCTATTTTTCGCTCGCCGCACCCGGGCCTGCGCAATCGCTGGTCGCGCGGGCGATGCAGCGGATGGTGCGCAAGGCGCTCGGGCCGGACGACGACCGCCCGGTCATCGCGGCGGTTGCGGCCCTTGCCGCGGGCGGGCGGGACGGGCCGGACAACTTTCTGGAAATCCCTGCCGGAACCGTGCAGCGGCGCCATATCGCGGGGCTCAATCCCTATGCGAACCGGACGCTGGGCGTCGCAATCACCGGCGCCGACCTGCACCGCTTGCTGGAGCATTCGGCGACCGTTTTCCAGCAGCTGACCCCCGGCAGCTGCGACCAGAATCTTGTCGATGCAGCCCTGCCCGGTTTCCAGTTCGATACGGTGTTCGGCGTCACCTGCGAGATCGACCCCCGTCGCCCTGCGGGCGCGCGGATCACGAATGTGCAGTATGCAGGCCAGCCTGTCGCAGCCGATCAGCGCTTCGTCCTGGCCACCACCCCGTTCCGGGCGGCGGGTGGAGGCGGCTATGTCGGTCACGCCCCCGAAAACGTCGTTGTGCCCGCGATACCGGGTCTGGAAGTGGCGATTGCGGACAGCTTTCACCCGCACGATCACAATGGTGCAGCGGAGTTCCCTGTGCCATGGCGCTTTGCCGCAGGAGACACGCGCCATGCGCTGCTGCGCACGCATCCGCGCGCACAGGCGTGGCTTGGCGATATCGCGCATCTGGCGCCCGAGCCGCTGATGACCGACAGCGACGGATTTCTGGTGCTGCGCCTGACGCTCTGAGGTTGCAAGGGAAAGCCGGTTTGCCTATATGGGGCATCGAGAGGTTGGTGCGGGCAGGCGCCTCGCCAACCCGGTCAGGTCCGGAAGGAAGCAGCCGCAACGAGTCCCGCTTGGGTCGTTATCAATCTCTCACCCCAGGGTTTTTCACGCCGTGAAAAACGCGGCGGCTCGGCAGGGGCATCCAAAGGATGCTCCCGGGAGGGCCCTGAATTCAATTCAGCATTTTTCTTCGCAGTCGGCGTCCGGGAATCGTGTCAACGCCACAGCGCCTCCCCGCGGGGCCGCGTTACCCACGGGTAACCTGCAGATTTCATTAAATATTATTACAAGATCCTCACCGCACCGCGCGTCCTGTTCACAGTTGCTGCGCCGCGAAGGTATCGCATTGGCCGATCTGGCCCGAATCGTAGCCGCGCGCGAACCAGCGGGCGCGTTGTTCGGATGTGCCGTGGGTAAAGGTGTGGGGCTGCGGAACCCGACCGGCCCGCCTTTGCAGGTAGTCGTCCCCGATCTTGCGCGCCGCGTTCAGCGCTTCTTGCAGGTCGCCCTTTTCCATCAGACCACGCACATTGCTGGCCCAGATGCCCGACATGCAGTCGGCCATCAGCTCCAGCCGCACGGTCAGCGCATTCGCCTCTGTCCGGCTGGCCCGCTGCCGGGCGGCGTTCACCTCGGACAGGATGCCGAGTTCGTTCTGGACGTGGTGCGCGACCTCATGGGCGATCACATAGGCGGCGGCGAAATCACCGCCCGCGCCCATCTGCCGGTCAAGCGCGTCGAAAAATCCGGTGTCGAGGTAGGCCTTGCTGTCCGCCGGGCAGTAGAAGGGGCCGGTTGCCCCATCGGCACCGCCGCAGGGGCTTTGGGTGACGCCGTCGAAGATCACCAGCCTGGGCGGCGTATAGGTCCGGCCGAGCTGGTCGCGAAACACCGCCGTCCAGACATCCTCGGTCGTGGCGAGCACCTGCGCGCTGAAGCCCGCGGCGGGATCGTCCTGTACCGATGCGGCGGGCCGGTCGTTCTGGACCGTGCCGCCCTGCAACAGCGGCGATACGTCGATGCCGGTGAAATAGCCGATCGCCAGCACGGCCAGCACACCGACAAGGCCCAGCCCGCCCTTGGCCGCGACACCGCCGCCGCGTCCGCGTCCGCGCATCTCTACATTCCGGCTGCGCCGTATTCCCCTGAGCCGCATCGTCTTCTCCCGCCGATCCTATCCATATTGCATGAGTAACGCGCCCGCGCCTGATATGTTCAATGCCCGACAGTAACGAACTTGCACAAGACCGAACCGACTGGGCCGAGGACCGTACAATCCTTGCCAATGAGCGCACCTTTGCGGGATGGATGCGCACCGGCATGGCGGCAGTCGCGCTGGCGGTGGGGCTGCGGGCGGTTTTCGGCCAATTCGATCCCACATGGCTGGCCAAGGCCGTTGCGACGATTTTCATCGTGCTGTCGCTCTTTATCTTCTGGGCGGCCGAACGGTCGGCGGCGCAGACCCTGAAACGGCTGAGCGACAATGCCGCGAACCCGCAGCCCATGGGGCGGATGCGCGTGATCTCGGTCATTCTCGCGGTCGGGGCGATATCGGTGGGCGGCATTCTCTGGGCGCTCTAGCGACACGGCCGCAGAGCGCAGGTTTACGGCACGGCTGACAGCGCATACCTTTAGGCCAGCCCCGAATCTTGCCCCAGGACCGATATGTCAGACGCCACAGCCTACCGCGTGCTTGCCCGGAAATACCGTCCGGAAACCTTTGCCGATCTGGTGGGGCAGGATGCGATGGTACGCACGCTCAAGAACGCCTTTGACGCCGACCGCATCGCGCAGGCCTTCATCATGACGGGCATCCGTGGCACCGGGAAGACGACCACGGCGCGGATCATCGCCAAGGGCATGAACTGCATCGGGCCGGAGGGAAACGGGGGCCCCACGACCGAACCCTGCGGCGTCTGCGAGCATTGCGTCGCGATCATGGAAGGCCGCCACGTGGACGTGATCGAGATGGACGCGGCCTCGAACACCGGTGTCGCCAACATCCGCGAGATCATCGACAGCGTGCATTACCGGGCGGCGTCGGCGCGCTACAAGGTCTATATCATCGATGAGGTGCACATGCTGTCGACGGGCGCGTTCAACGCGCTCTTGAAGACGCTGGAAGAGCCGCCCGAGCACGTGAAGTTCATTTTCGCGACGACCGAGATCCGCAAGGTGCCGGTGACGGTTCTGTCGCGGTGCCAGCGGTTCGATCTGCGCAGGATCGAACCGGAGGTGATGATCGCGTTGCTGCGCAAGATCGCCGGGGCCGAAGGTGCGCAGATCGCCGATGACGCGCTGGCGTTGATCACCCGCGCGGCGGAAGGATCGGCACGCGACGCGACATCGCTGCTGGATCAGGCGATCAGCCACGGTGCGGGGGAGACGACGGCGGTTCAGGTGCGCGCGATGCTGGGTCTGGCGGACCGCGCACGGGTGCTGGACCTGCTCGACATGATCCTGCGCGGCGACGCGGCGGGCGCGCTGACAGAGCTGGGCGCGCAATATGCCGAAGGCGCGGACCCGATGGCGGTGCTGCGCGATCTGGCCGAGATCACCCACTGGATATCGGTGGTAAAGATCACGCCGGATGCGGCGGAGGATCCGACGATCTCGCCCGAGGAACGCGACAGGGGCCGGACGATGGCCGACGCGCTGGCGATCCGCGTGCTGACACGGCTCTGGCAGATGCTGCTCAAGGCGCTGGACGAGGTCGCGGGGGCGCCGAACGCGATGATGGCCGCGGAGATGGCGATCATCCGCCTGACCCATGTGGCGGACCTGCCCTCGCCGGACGAACTGGTGCGCAGCCTGCAGAAAACGCCGTCCCCTGCACCCGGTGGCGGTGGCGCACCTGCCCGCCAGGGCTCCTCGCTCGCCTCCGGCCGCTCCTCGCAGGGGGGCACCGCGCCCCAGCAGGGTCATGGCCCGACGGCTGGCGGAGGCGGCGGCGGGACGGTCACCGCACTGGCCCCGCAGGCGCAAGGCGCGCTGGCCCACTACGCCAGCTTCGACCATGTGCTGGATCTGATCCGGTCGAACCGGGACGTGAAGCTGCTGGTCGAGATCGAAACCACCCTGCAACTGGCCGCCTACCAGCCGGGCAGGATCGAATTCGTCCCCACGGATGACGCCCCGCGCGACCTTGCGCAGCGTCTGGGCGCGAAGCTGCAACTGTGGACCGGCAACCGCTGGGCGGTCAGCGTGGTCAACGAGGGCGGCGCGCCCACGATCGCCTCGGTGCGCGACGCGCGCGAGAACGAGATGCGCGCCGAGGCGCAGGCCCACCCGCTGATGCAGGCAGTGCTGACCCAGTTTCCCAAAGCCCGCATCACGGCGATCCGCACCGCGCAGGACCTCGCCAGCCAGGCCACCGAAGAGGCGCTGCCGGAGGTGGAGGACGAATGGGACCCCTTCGAACAGGACTGACCGCGGCGGCCACAGCGCTCCTCGCCGCGACGTCCGCGGCCGCGCAGGACGCCTGCGCCGCACTGCGCCCGGGCTGGAGCGGCGACGCGCCCGCCAGCGTATTCGACGAAACCCTCGCGCTGATGATGACACCGCTGTCCTTGGCGCTGCTGGTCGCCAGCGCCGCTGCCATCCGGTTCCGCCACCAGTGGGGCGCCCTGATCGTGACGCTGGCGTGGTCGTTCTGGATCAGCGCCCTGGTGCTGCTGCCGCCCGATGCCGCGCGCCTCGCCGCAGCAGAGCAGGGATGTATCGGCAGCCCCACCTTGTTCATCGCCCTCGTCGCTGCAATATGTACAGGGATGATCGTTTACACCACGGGCCGCCAGGCGCGCCCCACCGACACGGAGACTTGATATGTTCAAAGGACTAGGCGGACTCGGCGACATGGCCGGGATGATGAAAAAAGCCCAGGAAATGCAGGGCAAGATGGCCGAGATGCAGGAAGAGATGCATAACATCATGGTCGAAGGCGAAGCGGGCGCGGGCCTTGTCAAAGCCACCTGCACCGCCAAGGGCGAACTCAAGGGCCTCGACATCGACCCGTCGATCTTCAACGGCGACGACAAGGAAGTCGTCGAAGACCTGATCCTCGCCGCGATCAAGGATGCCCAGAGCAAGGCCAGCGATCGCGCACAGGAAGAGATGAGCAAGCTGACAGAAGGCCTCGGCCTGCCCGCTGGCATGAAGTTGCCCTTCTGAGCGCAACCGGTGTCTCCATTTTGCCCCTAAACTCAATCCCGCCCCAACCGCAGGAAACCTTCGCTTGAGTTCGACCCGCGACATCGACGCCCTGATCGAACTGATGGCAAAGCTGCCGGGGCTGGGTCCGCGGTCGGCACGGCGTGCGGTATTGCACCTGATCCGCAAGCGCGCGCTGCTGCTGACCCCCCTCGCCGATACGATGCAGACCGTTGCGGCCACCGCGCGCGAATGCGTGAACTGCGGCAACGTGGGCACCACCGATGTCTGCGACATCTGCACCAGCGAAAAACGCGCCACCGGCGAATTATGCGTGGTCGAGGACGTGGCCGATCTCTGGGCGATGGAACGCTCCGGCGTGTTCAAGGGCCGCTACCATGTTCTGGGCGGCACCCTGAGCGCCCTGGACGCGGTCGGGCCGGAAGAGCTGCGCATCCCGCGCCTGATCGACCGCGTGGCGGCGGAAGGCATCACCGAGGTGATTCTGGCCCTGAACGCCACCATCGACGGGCAGACCACGGCCCATTACATCGCCGACCGGCTCGAAGACCGGGTCCGCCTGACGTCGCTCGCGCAGGGCGTGCCCATTGGCGGAGAGCTCGATTATCTCGACGACGGAACAATCAGCGCCGCGATGCGCGCACGCAAGCAGATCTAGGGCCGCGCGCGGCGGCATGAAACAGCCGGCGCTTGGCCAACCGGCACTGTCACGCAAGGTCACGCAAGATCCCGAAAATAGTTGGACCGTCCGTTCCTCCCAGACGGACGGCCCCACCACCGCACAGGATCAAGCCCTTAAAGGACGATCACATCCAGCGGCGGAAATCCGTTGAACCCGACCGAGCTGTAGCTGCTCGTGTAGGCTCCACAGTTACGGATCATTACCTTGTCACCGTCCCTCAGTGCAAGGGGTAGTTGAATCGGCGCCCGCTCGTAGAGGATATCCGCGCTGTCGCAGCTTGGTCCCGCCAGAACGCAGGGGCCTGTCGCGCCGCCGTCATGGGGGGTTGCGAACTGGTAACGGATCGCTTCGCCCTCGGTTTCGGCCAGACCCGAGAAACGCCCGATGTCGAGATAGACCCAACGGTGCATGTCGGCGTCGGATTTACGGCTGACCAGCATCACCTCGGCGGCGATATGGCCCGCCTCGGCGACCAGCCCGCGGCCCGGCTCCGCCATCACGTCCGGCACATCGCCGAAACGCTCGGCCACGGCCTCCATCACCGCAGCGGCGTAGCTGCGTTTGGTCTGCACGGCTTCGCCGTAGAACGCGGGGAAACCGCCACCGAGGTTCAGCAGTTGCAGGTCGTGGCCCGCGGCGCGGGCGGCGTGCCACAGACCGGCCATCTGGTCGAGGACCGGATGCCAGAATTCGGCACGGCGGGTTTGCGATCCGACGTGGAACGACAGGCCGTAGACGACGAGACCCAGAGAGGCCGCAAGGTCCATCAGCGCGGGCAGTGCCACGGGCGCGCAGCCGAATTTGCGCGACAGCGGCCAGTCGGCCATGGAGTTCTCGACGATCACGCGCAGGTACACGCGCGCGCCGGGGGCGTTGGCGGCGATCTTGTGCAGTTCCGCGTCGCTGTCGGCGGCGAAGAGGGTCACACCGGCCTCATGGGCGAAGGCGATGTCGGACGCGCGTTTGATGGTGTTGCCGAACGACAGGTTCTCGGGGCGCGCACCCTGGCCGAGGCAGAGCTCGATCTCGCCGCGCGAGGCACAGTCGAAGCCCGAGCCTTTCTGCACGAGGGTGTGGATGATTTCAGCCGCAGGGTTCGCCTTGACCGCGTAGTGGATCCGCGCCTTTCCCAGACCTGCTTTCAGCGCGTCGTAGGCATCGGCCACGACGGCACGGCTGACGACCAGCGTGGGCCGGTCGAAATCATGCGCAGCGATATAGTCGGCTGCGGGATCGGCAAAGATAGGGGTTGCGGCGCGCAGGGCGCCGGGGACTGTAGCGTTCATGGTCATCTCCAAAGAGCAAGCGGAGCGATAGCCCCAATTGTCGTTTCAAGAGACGTTACCGTCGCTACATAAACGCGGGTCAGTCAGTGTGTAACTGACCGGCCAGAGGCGCGTGCGTTGGCGTCTGTATCGGCCCATTTAAGCCATTCACGGATTCCCGCAATAGGAAAAATGCATCGCGCTGTAATTATTTACGCGGCCCTCCGACTGCGCCAAATTTGTCACGCCCGCGGCCTGCCCGAACGCTCCGGCAGAGGCGCCCCGAAGGGGACGATCAGTCCTCGTCTTCCCAGTCGTCGCCGATGGGTTTTCGGTCGCGCTTGCGCTCTTCGTCGATCATCTCGCGCACTTCTTCGGTCTCTTCCTCGTCCGCCTCGCCGGTTTCTTCGGTGCGGGCCTTGGACTGGCCGAGGGCGAGGGCAAAGGTGACCGGGAAATGGTCCGATCCGATCTTGGGCAGGCGTTTCATCTCAAGCAGGCGGAACTGCGGGTCGTGGAACAGATGGTCGAGCGGCCAGCGCGCCCACCAGTGAAAGGCGCTGAAGGTATTGTAGAACCCGCGCCCCACGCGCGGATCGGCCAGCCCCGATAGCCGCTGGAAACGGCGCGTCGTGGTGGACCATGCCACATCGTTGAGATCGCCGGTGACGATGGTGGGCAGACGGTCCTCGGCGGCTTCCATGCCGACCTTGGCGATTTCGCCGTCGCGGCCCTTGGTATCGTGGTTGATGACAGGCGGTTCGGGGTGCACAACATAGAGCCGGATCTGCGCGCCCGACCGCAGGGTCAGGATCGTCCGGATCGAGGGCACGCCTTCGATCAGCAGGTCGCGCACCTGCGGTTCGGCCAGTTCCAGCCGCGACAGCAGGCAGATGCCGTAGCCCGTATCGCGCGGCACCCGCAACTGGTGGGGATAATGTTCGCCCAGCTCGTCGATCAGCGCGTCGCACCACGCGTCGTCCGTTTCAATCGCAACAAGGATATCCGGCGCCTCGGACCGCGTGAGGTCGATCAGCCGGTCGTAGGCGCGGTTGGACAGTTTCACATTCGCCGTGAGGATACGGATATGGCGGCGGTTGTCTTCGACGAGGGCGCGATCGGCGTCGAGCGACTGCTTGCGCCAGATCGGCGTGAACTTGGCGACATAGACCATCTGGAGCGCCGCGATCGACAGCAGGACGACCACGGTCGGCCCCGCCCCGATGACAAAGAACGCCACCACCGCCAGCAGCAGGGTGATCCAGAAAATCTGCACTCTGGGAAAGGCTAACCCACGGACCGCGCCGAAAGGCACTTTCATCAGGGGAAGGACGCTGGCCAGTACGAAAAGGCCCGTCACTATCTGAATGATCAGACCTGCGATGTCCTGCATGTGCGCCCCCTGTGACATTTTGTAGCTGCCGGAACAGCGATGGCTCAACCGCTGTCCCGGCAATGCGTTCCGTCGGGGGGATTATTTGTCGTCGTCGTCTTCGTCGTCGCCGTCGTTGTCGGGGATCTTGAAGAAGCTTTCCGCATCCGCGAAATCGCTGTCTTTCTTTTCCTCTTCCTCGTCGTCGTCATCGTTGCCCGAGAGCGTGAAGGTTTCGAGACCCTCGATCGCGCTTGGCATCTTCGGTTCGGGATCCATGCCGAGGCTCTGCTCGGTGCTGACCAGCTTGCGGCGCTCGTCGTCGGTCATGACCGCGCCCTCGGCGGCCTTCTTCGCGGCGGCGATCTGGACGGCGGCGTCAAGTTCGGACTGCTTGCACAAGCCAAGCGCGACAGGGTCGATGGGCTGGATGTTGGCGATGTTCCAGTGCGTGCGCTCGCGGATCGCCTGGATCGTCGGCTTGGTCGTGCCGACCAGCTTGCTGATCTGGCTGTCGGCCAGTTCGGGGTGGAACTTGACCAGCCACAGGATCGACGCGGGCCGGTCCTGACGTTTGCTCAGCGGTGTGTAGCGCGGGCCGCGCCGCTTTTCCTCGCCCTCGGCGGCGGCGTTCGGCTTGAGCTTCAGGTTGACCATCGGGTCCTTCTCGGCGGCTTCGATCTGCGCGGCTTCGAGTTGGTTGTTGGCGACCGGGTCGAAGCCCTTGACGCCGGTGGCAACGTCACCGTCCGCGATGCCCTGAATTTCCAGCTCGTGCATATCGGTGAAATCCGCGATCTGCTTGAAGCTCAGCGTGGTGTTGTCGACCAGCCAGACGGCAGTGGCCTTCGGGTGCAGCAGTTTGGCCATGTGACCTCTCCTTAGAACAAGACTTTCCCGCCGCCTGAAACAGGCTGTCCCGGGGGCCGGAACCGTTTCCATTGTGGGGGAACTCAGGCGGTATATAACGGGGGACGTGCCATAAGGAAAGACCTCAGATGATGACCCGCCTGATCGCGATTTTGTGCCTGCTTGCCGCCACGCCCCTGCGGGCCGAAGGCGAACGCGCGGGGGATTTCGATTACTATGTCGTGGCGCTCAGCTGGTCGGCAAACTGGTGCGCGATCGAAGGCGATGCGCGGCGGTCGCCGCAATGCGACGCGGCGCGCGATCACGGCTGGATCCTGCACGGTCTCTGGCCGCAGTACCACCGCGGATATCCGTCCTATTGCCAGACCGCGCAGCGGCCCCCCTCGCGCGGGATGACCGCCGCGATGGCCGACATCATGGGCACCTCCGGGCTTGCGTGGCACCAGTGGAAGAAGCACGGCAGCTGTACCGACCTCAGCGCGCAGGACTACTATGCGCTGTCGCGCGCGGCCTACGCGCGGATCACCCGCCCGGCGGTCTTTCGCAAGGTCGAGCGGCCCCTGCGCCTGCCCGCCGCCGTGGTCGAACAGGCCTTTCTGGAGGAAAACCCCGATCTGACTGCGGATGGCATCACCATCACCTGCCGCAACGGCTATATTCAGGAGGCGCGGATCTGCCTGTCGCGCGACCTGACGCCGGTGCCCTGCGGGCAGGACGTGGTGAAGGACTGTACGCTGAAGGACGCGCTGTTCACGCCGATGCGCTGATCTTCGTCTCTGCCGGCGCCCGCCCCTCGGGGCGGGCCTGCGCCGTGGCGCGGAGGGGGCCGCCCCCCTCCGCCCTGTGCCGCCGGGTCTAGCCCGCGACCTTGAGCACGATCTTCCCGATGTGCCCGCCGGCTTCCATGCGCGCGTGCGCTTCACTGGCGTCGGCAAAGTCGTATTCGCTGTCCATCACCGGCGCGATCTTGCCCGCGTCGAGCAGCGGCCACACCGCTTCGCGCAGTTCCGTCGCGATGGCGGCCTTGGCCTGATCGGACTGCGGGCGCAGGGTCGATCCGGTGATCGTCAGGCGGCGCATCATCAAGGGGGCGAAATTGATCTCGGCGGTCGGGCCGGAGAGGAAGGCGATCTGCACCAGACGCCCCTCCATGTCGAGCGATTGCAGGTTGCGCGCGATATAGTCACCGCCGACCATGTCGAGGATCACGTTCGCGCCACCTTCGGATTTCATCACCTCGACGAAATCCTCCTCGCGGTAGTTGATGCCGCGCACGGCACCCAGATCGGTACAGGTCTTGCATTTCTCCGCCGATCCGGCGGTTGCGAAGACCCGCGCGCCAAAGGCATGGGCCAGCTGGATCGCTGTCGTCCCGATGCCCGACGATCCGCCGTGCACGAGGAACCGCTCGCCGGCTTTCAGGCCGCCGCGCATGAAGACGTTCGACCAGACGGTAAAGAAAGTCTCGGGCAGGCAGGCCGCTTCCTTCATGCCCATGCCCTGGGGGATCGGCAGGCAGTGGGCGGCCGGCGTGGCCACATATTCGGCGTAGCCGCCGCCGGGCAGCAATGCGCAGACCTTGTCGCCCAGCGACAGGCCCGACACGCCCTGCCCCAGCGCCACAACTTCGCCGGATGCTTCGAGCCCGGGCAGATCGCTTGCGGTGGGCGGCGGGGCGTAGTTGCCCGCGCGCTGCAGCGCATCGGGGCGGTTGACGCCTGCGTAGGCGACCTTGAGCACGACCTGCCCCGGTGCCGCCTCGGGCATGGGCCGTTCGGTCAGTTTCAGCACATCGGGGCCACCGGGTTCGGTGATTTCAACGGCTTGCATGGTCTGCGACATGGGGTCCTCCTGATTGATATGCGGGCGCACGGGCCCTTTGACGGGCAACATAGGCGAGCCCGTGGGAATGTGCACCCCCCGACGATATGGCGGCGGCGCGCGACGGGTGATAAGGCGGAAACCATGGAACCGTTGCTGTCCCCGACCGCGCCCGCGCGCTTTGCCCTGCACCCGCAGGCGCGGGTATTTGCCGGCGACATCGCGCTGGCCCCCGCCCCCGCGCCCGAGGACCGCTGGATCGGTCCGGCCCCGCTGGCCCAGCGGCTGGCGGCGGTGATGGGGGCGGTGGCGCAGGGCGTGCCGTTCTGCCTGTCCGACACCCGCCCCGCCGGTTTGCACAGGCTGGGACCGGACCGGTTTGCCACGCTGACCGGCGGCAGTGCCGGCCGGCCCAAGGTGGTGGCCCGCAGCCAGGCGAGCTGGACCGCAAGCTTCGAGATCGCCGCGACGCGGTTCGGGATCGGACCGCGCGACAGCGTGGCGGTCATCGGTGATCCGGTGCATTCGCTGGCTCTCTACGCGGCGGTCGAGGCGATGCATCTGGGGGCCGGTTTCCACGCGCTGGGCGATCTGGCGCCGCAGGCTCAGGCCGCGCGGATGCGTGCCGCCGGAACAAGCGTGCTTTACGCCACGCCGACGCAGCTGCGGGTGCTGGCGGCCCGCAATACGGATCCGCTGCCCGGTCTGCGGCTGATCCTGTGCGGCGGCGGCACGCTCGATGCCGTGACGCGCGGGGCGGTGGCGGCGATGTGCCCCAAGGCCGATATGCATGTTTTCTACGGCGCGGCGGAGACGAGTTTCATCACCCTTGCCGATGCGCAGACACCGCCGGGCAGCGTGGGCCGCGCCTATCCCGGGGTCGAGATGCGGCTGACCGGAGATACCATCGCGGTGCGCAGTCCCTACCTGTTCGACGGCTATTTGCAGGGCGAAAGCGCCCATACCCGCTGGCTGGACGGTGGCTGGCTGACGCTGGGCGAATACGGCAGGCGCGATGCGGCGGGGTATCTCTATCTGCGCGGGCGCGCGGGGCGGATGATTACCGTGGCGGACCGCAGTGTGTCGCTCGACGAGATCACGGACCACCTCGCGCCGCTGGCGCATCCGCGACACCTTGCGGTGATGGCCCGCGCGGACGGGTTGCGCGGGCACCGGATCGCGGTGGCGGTCAGCGGCGTGGCGGACGACGCGCTGGCACAGCGGCTGTCCGAGGCCTGCCGCGCCGAATTTGGCGTGGGGCCGCAGGCTGTGCGCGCCTTCGATCCCTTCCCGCTGCTGCCCTCCGGCAAACCCGATCTTGCTGCGCTGGAGCGTCTGGTATGAGCGCGCATGTCCTTGCGGCCTGCCGCTCGGCGGTGGCACCGCGCGGCGGGGCCTTTGCGGCACTCGGGCTGGCCGATCTGGGCGCGCCGGTGCTGCGGGCGGCGCTGGCGCACTCGGGAATCGCGTCGGACGCGGTGGACGAGGTGATCGTGTCGAACGCCATCGGCGGGGGCGGCAACCCTGCACGGCTGGTGGCGCTGGCCGCCGGTCTGCCCGAAGGCATCGCGGGCCTGAGCATCGACCGGCAGTGCGCAGGGGGCCTCGACGCGCTGCTGCTGGCGCGGCAGATGATCCTCGCAGGGGATGCCGATGTGGTGATCGCGGGCGGGGTGGAAAGCTATTCGCGCAGGCCGCTGCGCCTGCGCACCTTCGCGGACAACCGCCCGGCCGAGCCCTATGACCAGCCGCCGTTCACGCCGTGGCCCGACCGCGACCCCGATATGACCAACGCTGCCGAGGCGCTGGCCGTGGCCGCCGCGATCCCGCGCGCGCGACAGGACGCATGGGCGGTCGACAGCCACGCCAAGGCACGGGCGGCCACCTTCTCCGACGCGGAAATCGTGCCTTTGCAGGGGCTGGCGCGCGACGCTTTCACCCGTAACCTGACGCCTGCCCTGGCAGCGCGCGCCAAGGTGCTGGCGGGCAGCGTGACAGCGGCAAATACGGCGGTCGCCGCCGATGCCGCGGCTTTTTGCGTGGTCGTCTCGGACAGATACCGCAGCGACGGTGCGGTGGAGATCCTTGGCGGCGCAACCGTCGGGGACACGCCCGAACTGCCCGGCATCGCGCCTGTTGCCGCCAGCCGCCGCGCCTTGCAGCGCTGTGGCCTGACGGTGGAGGACATTGATCTGGCCGAAGTGATGGAAGCCTACGCCGTGCAGGCGATTGCCTGTGTCGATGCGCTGGGGCTGGATCCTGCGCGGGTCAACGCGGGCGGCGGGGCGCTGGCGCGCGGACACCCCATCGGGGCGTCCGGTGCGATCAACGCGGTGCGTCTGTTCCACGACCTGCGCGGGCGCGGTGGCGGCACGGGGCTTGCCACCATCGCCGCCGCAGGCGGGATCGCCAGCGCGGTGATCCTACGCGCGTGACCCGATGCTTTGCGGACGCGCACGGTAGAGACCGTGGGTAATCAGCCCGGTCAGCACCGCCTTGATGATATCGCCGGGAACGAATGCCGTGACCAGCAGCGCCGCCTCTGTCCAGGCGCGGTCGAGCATGATGGAAAGACCGGTGATCCCGAAAAGATAGAGCACGACAACGCCCCCTGCGATCGCCGCGAGGCCCGCGCCCCAGCCAACGGCCATGCCGTGCAACCGCTCCATCACCAGCCCGGTGGCGAATGCGGCGAAGGGAAAGCCCACGACGAAACCGACCGTTGGCGAGGCGAAGACACCCAGGCCCCCGCGCCCGCCCGCCAACAACGGCAGACCCAGCGCGACAAGACCCACGAACAACAGCGCCGCCAGCCCGCCGTTGCGCGCCCCCAGAACCGTACCGCACAGCATGACACCAAGGCTCTGCGCCGTGATCGGCACGCCGAAGGCCAGCGTAAGTTGCGGGATCAGGCCCAGCGCCGCGATCAGCGCGGCGAAAAGGGCGATTCGTGTAAGGCTGTGTTCCATATCAGGATCCTGTCTCAGTCATTCATACCACCACGGGCGCGCAGCGCATCGGCCACATCGTCCGCGTCTTTCAGCGCCAGCGCCATGAAGGGCACGATGACCCTCCAGCCCGGTTTGCGGCGCGACCGGGCGCGCCACGCATCGGCAAGGGCGGCGCCCTTCTGCGTCAGAACCGGGGTAAAGCGGATCACCAGCGCAACCGCAAGCTCGATTGCGCGCGGACGCACCCCCAGCCGCACGAAAGGGCGCAGGAGCCGGCGCACCACCGCCATCATCGCATCGAGCCGCGTTGTCATCGTCACCAGATTGGCCAGCGCGACAGCGCTGAGCATCCGCAGGCCGACGACAGCCCCTTCGGCCCATGTGCCGGTGATCCCGTGCCAGAGCGCGAGAAGCACGACAAACGGCCAGAGCGGGCGCAGACGGCCCAGCCCGTACCGCAGGAACACGGCCCCCGGCAGCGCGTAGAGCGTCAGCACCCCCAGCGCCACGACCGCCTGCGCGCGCACATCCTCCAGCGCGAACAGACCCAGCGTCGCGGCGCAGAGCGCCGCCAGCTTGACCCCGGCGGGCCAGTCGTGGGCGCGGGTCCTAACCGGCGACGTCAGTGAGATCATCGCTCGCCCCCAGTTCTTCCATCCGCGCACGAAAGGCTTGGGCGACCTCGCCCGCGGCGCCCTGCTGCACGATCCGCCCGCTGTCGAGCCAGAGCGCGTGGTCGTAGCCCGTCACCGACGCGGGATCGTGGGTGATCTGCACCAGCGCCACATCGATGCGGTCCAGCACCCGGCGCAACTGCATCGCTGTCGGGATATCGAGACCCGCAAAGGGTTCGTCCAGCACGATCAGCCGGGGCTGCATGGCAAGGATCGCCATCAGGCAGACCAGTTGCTTCTGACCGCCCGACAGCGATTGCACCGGCGCGTCCCGCCACGCGGTTTTGCCGAAACGCGCAAGGATCGCGTCCACCCCCCGTGCGGCGGTGGCCCGGTCCTGTCCCATCTGCATAAGCCCGAAGGCGAGCTCCTCGGACACGGTGGGGAAAATGATCTGGTGATCAGAGTTCTGGAACAGGATCCCGACTGCGGCGAGCGCACCGCGCCGGTCGCGGCCCACGTCGATGCCCGCAATGGCCACCTGGCCCCCATCGGGGCGTTGCAGCCCGGCGATGACCCGCGCCAGCGTGGTCTTGCCCGATCCGTTGCGCCCCAGCACGGCGATCCGCCGCGCATCCGTGCGCAGGGTCACGTCGCGCAGCACCGCGCGCCCGTCGAGGGTCAGATCGACATCGCGAAGATCGAGAAGACTGTCAGATGCGGTCACGGGGGCACGGGCCTTGCAAGCGGAAGGGTCGCGCTGACCTAGCAGGCCCGCCGCCGCCCGAAAAGCGAAAGCTGCCCTGCCCGTCCGCCCGCGCTAGCGCCGCGACCAGCTGCCCGGCAGGCCCTGCCGCTTGAACTTCTGCGGGGCCTTGATCTGGCCCAGCAGCCAGTTCGGGCCGGTCATCAGGCGGCTCAGGACCGGGTTGTTGTTAACGCCCGCCTTGATCTTTTCGATCTGCATGATGTCGTCGATACGGCGGTCGAGGAACGCCCACGTCGCCTCGTGCCCCTCGCTCTGGTCGCCGAGCCAGAACAGCACGGTGGCGGAATAGACCGCGCTGAGAGTGGCGCGCTTGGTGTACCAGTTCACGTCATCGGAGGTGTCGCCCAACGCGTCCCAGATCGCGTCCGCCGTGCCCCAGATCGCCCGCGCCCCGTCCGGTGCATAGACCGGCAGCGCAAAAAGCGTGGTGCCCCGGCGCACGGCTTCCTTGTCGTCGACTGCTTCGAGCCGGAAGCGCACCGCCGCCGCCACACGGTCGCGAAAGCGCATGTCGGCGAGATCGGCTTCGGCCAGCCTTGCCAGCATCGCCTCGTCGCCCTTGCGGTGGTAATAGAGCGCAAGGTCCACCGGCCCGCGGGGAAAGAGGCTGCGCGCGACGGTGTTGTCCACATCCGCCTCGTTCACCGCAGCGTCAAAGGTGGTCTGCGACCAGCCGTCGAATGCCACGTGCATCATCGCGGCATCGAGAATCCGGTCCTTGGGGGGCAGTGGCGATTCGTCGGTCATTGCGGGTCTCCTTTGGGAGCAGCCTATAGCGCGGGCGGGGTATTGGGTACTGGACAAACTAGCACGGCTTTGGTATCAGGCCACCTCCTGCAAATCCTTGCAACTCAACTTAGAAAGGTGGTGAAAACCACATGCAGGTTAGTGTTCGCGATAACAACGTCGATCAAGCGCTGCGCGCCCTGAAGAAGAAACTTCAGCGCGAGGGTGTGTTTCGTGAAATGAAGCTCAAGCAACATTTCGAGAAACCGTCCGAGAAGAAAGCACGCGAGAAAGCCGAAGCGATCCGCCGTGCCCGCAAGCTGGCACGCAAGAAAGCACAACGCGAAGGTATGATGTAAATCATCCCCGCAGCTTTCATTTACGAATAGAGCCCCCGATGCCTTGCCGCTTCGGGGGTTTTGCTTTGTCCGCCGGTCAGTCGGCGGTGATCCATGCCTTCGCAGCGGCGAAATCGTTGCCCCCGAAATACCGCGCTTCCTTGCCGATCAGGCGTTTGACCACCTGCACGACCATCCCTTTCCAGCGCGCGTTGCCGACGATGGCGGCCCTGTCCAGCTGGCCTGCGTGGTCGCGCACCAGCCGGAAATGCGCCGCCAGCGCGGTCAGCCCCTGCCAGCCGTCGAACTGCCGGATATCGAGCAGCAGGCGAAAGCGGTCGTTGGCGCGGATGAACGCGTTCAGGTCTTCGGTTTCGGCCTCGTAGACATCCGCATCGATCTTGCCCAGCAGCGCGATGTGCAGCACGCCGCCGCCCAGATCGGTCTGGTGGATGGCCCCCAGAGATTCGGAGAGCCAGCGCCGCGCGTCGTCCTCGGCCCCCTTGGCAAAGACCGAGACCGGACAGGGCATGAAGATCGAAAAGCCGCGGATCAGCCGCGCGATGCCCTCCTTTGCCGTGACGATGGCCACCCGGTCGAAGCCGTTCCAGCGCGACAGGCCGAGGCGGGCATCGTCCCAGAGCGCGCCCATGGTGAAATCGGACAGGTCCGCGTCCAGCACCACCAGCATCCGCACCTTGTCGACCCGCGCCAGCGCCGCGTCGAGTGCGGGGATTAGAACATCGCTGTAGTCGTTGTCGGTGACGGGGCCGGTCATGTGAATTTCCAGCAGGTCGTCCTGCACCGCAGTCTTGACGTCGATCATCGTGGATCCTCCTGTTTTGCGATTCTCCGACAGTATCACCCGCTGCACGCGCGAACCTTGATCCACATCACATCGCCCCTGCCCCGGACGCGCAGCTTGCGCGGGGGCGAATATCGGCTAGCGTCGGCGGGGTCTGCAAAAGGGAACGGGGGAAAGCGGGTGCTGTGCAAAATCGGTGAAGTCGAGGTCTGGCGTATTCTGGACATGAACGGGCCGTTCCTGACGCCGGAAGACCTGTTTCCGAACGCGGGGCCGGATGTGGCCCGGATCTTCGCCGATCTGGTGCCCGGGGGGCTCTGTGCGCAGACCGGCAAGCTGATCCTGCCGATACAGGGCTTCTTGCTGAAAACGCCCGCGCATCTGATTCTGGTCGATGCCTGCGTGGGCAACGACAAGACGGTGCCGGGTCTGCCCGACTGGCACCAGCGGTCGGACACGCGGTTCATGGCGGCGCTGACCGCCGCGGGGGTGACGCCGGACGATGTGGATTACGTGCTCTGCACCCATCTGCACACCGACCACATCGGCTGGAACACCCGGCTGGAGGACGGGCGTTGGGTGCCGACCTTCCCCAATGCGCGCTACCTGCTGCCCGCAGCGGACGAGGAGGTGCCACGGGTGCGCGGAAGCGATTTCTACCGCGAGAGCGTTCTGCCGGTCATCGAGGCGGGACAGGCGGAGATGGTCACCGAGGGTCACGCGCTTGGCGACGAGGTGACGCTGATCCCGACACCGGGCCACACGCCGGGCCATGTGTCGGTGCGGGTGCGCAACGGCGGGGCCGAGGCGATCATCACCGGCGACGCCCTGCACACCACGGCCCAGTGCTTCCATCCCGAATGGCATTTCAAATTCGATGTCGACGCGCCGCGTGCCGTCAGTTCGCGCATCGCGCTGCTGCAGGACGCCTGCGAGAGCGGTGCGACCGTGTTGGGCAGCCACTTCGCGCTGCCGTCGCTGGGGCGGGTGCGCGCGGACGGCAAGGGGTTCCGCTGGGAGCCCTGACCGCTCAGACCGGCAGGGCGGTCGTCCTGAACACGGTTCTCAGCGCGAAACTGGACTGCATGCCCTGCACGCCGGGCAGCCGGGCGAGGTGTTGGCGGTGGATCCGCGCGAAATCCTCGGTATTTTCCGCCACCACCTTGAGCAGATAGTCGGCGGAGCCCGCCATCAGGTGACATTCCAGCACATCCGGGATGCGGGCGACCGATTTCTCGAAGGCGTCCAGCAGCTCGTCCGCCTGCCCCTGAAGCGTGATCTCGACGAAAACCGTGGTCGGCACGCCCAGCTTGCGCGAATCCAGAAGCGCCACGTAGTCGCGGATGTAGCCTTCGGTTTCCAGTCTTTGCACCCGCCTGTGGCAGGCCGAAGGAGACAGGTGCACCTTCTCGGAGAGTTCCGCATTCGACATCCGGCCGGCGCGTTGCAGGGCCGCAAGAATGCTTCGGTCTATGGTATCCAGCGCCATTCGTGACAATCCCTTGCGCAAATCGGTCGATTCTTCGCAGACTATTCGAAAAGGCAGGGGGGCGGCGACCCGTAATCGACGCCAAATTGCGCGCTATCGGGCGTATATCCCGATCATCACATCATCGACGGGAGGATACGTCATGAAGATCGGTTGCCCCAAGGAAATCAAACCACAGGAATTTCGCGTCGGGATCACCCCGAACGCCGCCCGCGAGGCCAGGTCGCACGGGCACGAAGTACTGATCGAGACCGGCGCGGGGGCCGGTGCGGGGTTCGAGGACATCGCCTATACCGAGGCGGGCGCGCAGATCATCGACACCGCCGAGGAAATCTTTGCCAGCGCGGATATGATCGTGAAGGTGAAGGAGCCGCAGGCGGTGGAGCGCAAGATGCTGCGCGAGGGACAGGTGCTGTTCACCTATCTGCACCTCGCCCCCGATCCGGCGCAAACCAAGGATCTGCTCGACAGCGGCTGTACCGCCATCGCCTATGAGACCGTGACAGACCGCAGCGGCGGCCTGCCCCTGCTGGCGCCGATGTCCGAGGTTGCGGGCCGTCTGGCCCCGCAGGTCGGCGCGTGGACCCTGCAAAAGGCGAACGGCGGGCGCGGTGTGCTGATGGGCGGCGTGCCGGGCGTCACCCCTGCCCGCGTGGTGGTGATCGGCGGCGGTGTCGTCGGCACCCACGCGGCGCGTGTCGCGGCGGGCATGGGCGCGGATGTCACCGTTCTGGACCGGTCGCTGCCGCGGATGCGCTATCTCGACGATACCTTCGCGGGCGTGTTCAAGACCAGCTTTGCCAGCGCGGGCAACACCATGGATCTGGCGCGCGAGGCGGATATGATCATCGGCGCGGTCCTGATCCCCGGTGCGGCGGCCCCCAAGCTGATCAGCCGCGAACAGCTGTCCGAGCTCAAACCCGGCGCGGCGCTGGTGGACGTGGCGATCGATCAGGGCGGCTGTTTCGAGACCTCGCACGCCACAACCCACGAGGACCCGATCTATGACGTGGACGGGATCATGCACTATTGCGTGGCCAACATGCCCGGCGCGGTGGCCCGGACCTCGACCATCGCCCTTGGCAACGCGACGATGCCCTTCATGCTGGCACTGGCCGACAAGGGCTGGAAGCAGGCCTGCGCGGAGGATGAACACCTGCTGGCCGGCCTGAACGTCCACGCGGGCAAGCTGACCTACTATGCGGTCGGCAAGGCGCTGGGGCTCGATGTGGTATCGCCATCGCTGGCACTGAAGATGTGATCCCTCGGGGTGCGGGCGGCCCTCACCGGTCGCCCTACCCCTCAGAGCAGCAGCGCCTCGGACGGCTTCGCCTTGTGCTCGGGCTCGACATGGATGGTGACGGCGCAGTTGCTGATCGCCTCTTTCAGCGCCGCCTCGACCCGGTCGCAGATCGCATGGGCGTCAAAAACCGTCATGTCCTCCGGCACGACCAGATGGAAATCGATGAAGGTGGCGGCCCCGGCGTGACGCGCGCGCAGATCATGCGCCTCGATCGCGCCGCCCGCATGCGTCTGCACAATGTCGCGCATCTGGGCCAGATCGCTCTCGGGCACCGATTCGTCCATCAGCCCGCCGATGGAGGCGCGGATCACCACCCAGCCGGACCACAGGATGTTGACCGCCACCAGCGCCGCCAGCACCGGATCGAGCCACCACCAATCCGTGAGGACCGCCGCTGACACACCGACCGTCACCCCCAGCGATGACACCACATCCGCCATCAGATGCCGCCCGTCCGCCGTAAGCGCGGGCGACGAGAACCGCCGCCCCGCCCGCAGCAGCACGAAGGCCCAGACACCGTTGAGCGCGCCAGCGAAGAGGTTGATCGCCAGCCCCGCGAAAGGCGCGTCTATCGCCTGCGGCGCCATCAGCCCACGGGCCGCCGAATGCAGGATCAGCGCCGCCGCGATGACGATCAGCACCCCTTCGAGCACCGCCGAGACATATTCCGCCTTGTGATGTCCAAAAGGGTGTTTGGCATCCGCAGGCCGCGCCGCCACGCTGAGCGCCACCAGAGCCGCGACGGCTGTCGCCACGTTCACGACGCTTTCCAGAGCGTCCGAAAACAAGGCGACCGATCCGGTGATCCACCAGGCCAGCGTCTTGATCGCGAGCACCACGAGGCCCACGGCGATGCTTGCTCTGGCGATGGTCAGGGCGGATGTCATGTCGCTGTCCTTGTGAGTCAGCGCCCCGTCTACCCACGAAAAAGGGCGGGGAAAACCCCCGCCCCGACAGACCCGGCCTGAACCTGCCTTACTTTTTCAGCGCATCGCGGATTTCCAGCAGAACGTCCAGCTCGCTCGGGCCGGTGTTGACGTCGGGTGCCACGTCGTCCGGCGTCTCGGCGGCGGCCTTGATGCGGTTGACCATCTTGACCAGCATGAACACGACAAACGCGATGATGAGGAAGTTGATCACGGCCATGATGAACTTGCCCACGGCAAAGACCGGCACGCCGGCTTCCGTCGCCGCTTCGATGGAGGCGAATTCGCCATCGCCCAGCACGTAGAACCAGCCTGAGAAGTCGATACCGCCGGTAAACAGCGCGATGATCGGGTTGATGATGTCACCGACCAGCGATGTGACAATCGCGGTGAAGGCCGCCCCGACGATGATACCAACGGCCATGTCCATGACATTGCCCTTGGCGATGAAATCCTTGAATTCGTTGATCATTGACGTTTTTCCTCTGCCATAAAGTCAGGTGGCAAATTCCCCTCGCCCCCCGCCGAACATCTGGTAGCAGAAAAATGCGCCGCTCAAAGACTGTTTTGCGGGGAAAAAGCGCCTAGGTCTTGCATTGGATTAAAGGAGCACACCCTATGACAGACCTAAGCGCATTCCCGATCACCTCACGATGGAAACCCGTTAACAGCGACGTTCTTCAACTCTATTCCTTCCCCACGCCCAACGGCGTGAAAGTCTCCATCGCGCTCGAGGAAACCGGCCTGCCTTACGAGGCGCACAAGGTCACGCTGGCCGATGCGGACGTGAAAAGCGCGGAGTTCCTGTCGCTTAACCCCAACAACAAGATCCCCGCGATCATTGATCCCGATGGGCCGGAGGGCAAACCCGTGGGGCTGTTCGAGAGCGGCGCGATCCTGATCTATCTGGCCGAGAAAACCGGAAAGCTGCTGGGCGAGGGCCCCGAGGACAAGGCCAAGGCGATCCAGTGGCTGATGTTCCAGATGGGCGGGCTCGGGCCGATGCTGGGACAGCTGGGGTTCTTCTACAAGTTCGCGGGTTCCGAATGGGAGGACAAGCGCCCGCAGGAACGCTATATCAACGAGGCCAAGCGCCTGCTCGCGGTGCTGAACCTCGAACTCGCGGGCAAGGAGTGGATCACGGGCAGCCACTATACCATCGCCGATATCGCCATCGCACCCTGGCTGCGCGCGCTGGATTTCTACGGCGCGAAAGAGGTGGTCGGCTGGGACGATCATACCAACCTGATCGACTATCTGGCCCGGTTCGAGGCCCGGCCGGCGGTCCAGAAAGGTCTGGTAACCCCGCCGCGCGACTAGATCCTGCGCGCCACGATAAAGCGGCTCATCGCCGGAAAGCTGCCGGTTTCGACGATGTCGAAACCGGCGGCGGCGATGGCGGCCTCGGCCCCTGCAAAACTCAGCCGCCGCACGAAGGGCGCCATGCCGATCGCCTGCATGGCAGGGATCATCGCGGCAAAGGCAAAGCGCTTCACGCCCAGCGACGGATCGGCGAGGCAGGCGGTTTTCGAGATGAAATATCCCCCCGCGGGCAGTGTGGCATGGACCGCGCGCAAAAGGCCCTCCAGATCCTCGACCAGATGCAACAGGTTGAAGGCCAGCACCACATCCGCGCCATCCGTCTGGCCCAGCGTCTGCGCACCCGCGCCCACTTCGAACCGCAGCGCGTCCAGCCCGGCCTCTGCGGCTTTCGCCCGCGCGATGTAGATCATCTCGGCCGAGATATCCGTTCCCAGATAGGTGCCGCTATGCGGGGCCAGACGCAGCGCCGTCGTCCCCGTCCCGCAGCCGATCTCGATGACCCGCTGGCCGGGATCCAGATAGGTGATGGTGCGCGCTATCGTATGGTCATAGGCCACTTCGTCCCCGATCGGGGAGGCCGCGTATTTCGCCGCACGCTTGTCCCAGAACGAAGACTGGTCTCTCCTCATCGCGGCACTCTCCCGGGGCGGGCGGTCAGGGCAGTTTGCCGGTCAGCACGTAGCGCAGGATATCGACCACCTGCTCCGGCTCGGACGCGACCGCAAGCGCCGCGGCGTCCACCTCCTTCAGCGCATGCGCGTGATCGGGCCCGTGCAGGATCACCAGCGATTTGCCCAGTGCCGCGGCATATCCCGCGTCGAAGGCGGCATTCCACTGCTTGTACTGGTCCCCGAAGCGCACCACGACCACATCCGCCTCCTCGATGCCCTTGCGGGTACGGATCGCATTGATCTGCGCGCCCTTCCGGTCGTGCCAGAACTTGTCCGGCTCGGCCCCGAGGATCGCAACCCCGCAATCGTCACTGGCCGCGTGATCCGTCACCGGGCTGTCGAACACGACATCGAGGTCCTGCGCCCCTGCCACGATCCGCTCGCGCCAGTCGGTGTGGATTTCACCCGAAAGATACACTTTCAACATCGTCGTTCCCTCCTGCGCCTTCCGGCCTTGCGATGCGCCGCCGGGGCTTCTCCATTTTGCCAATAAACTCAATTCCGCGCCCGCAGCCCGCGCGACGCCCGTGATTATCCCCGCAACGTCCCGCCGGTGGCTTTCGCCACTTTCTCCACGACCCGCTGGCCGATCGCCTCGATATCCGCGTCCTTCAGCGTGGCCTCGACCGGTTGCAGACGCACCGTGATGGCGAGCGATTTCTTCCCCTCGCCAAGGCTTCCGCCGATGAATTCATCGAAGACCCGCACGTCGCTGATCAGGGTCTTGTCGGCCCCCATCGCGGCATTGACCACGGTCAGCGCCTCGACATCGGCATCGACCACGAAAGCGAAATCGCGCTCCACCGCCTGAAGGTCGCTCAGCTTCAGCGCCGGGCGCGTGGCACCGGATTTACGCGGCAAGGGTACCTCGTCGGGATAGAGCGTGAAGGCGACCACGGGGCCCTTCACATCCATCTCGCGCAGCACCTTGGGGTGCAATTCACCGAAGACACCCAGAACCTTCTTCGGGCCGAGGCAGATTTTCCCGTGACGGCCCGGATGCCACCAGCCTTCGGCGCCGCGCATGATCTGTACTTTCGCGGGCGCGCCCATGGCCGCAAGGATCGCTTCCGCGTCCGCCTTGGCGTCGAACACATCCACCGCCCGCGAAGCCCCCAGCACATCCTTGGGGCCTGTCCGGCCCACGAGGATGCCGGTGATCAGGCTGCGCTGCTCGCCCGGCTCGCCGCCGTCGAAAACGGGGCCAAGCTCGAACAGCGCCATATCCGCCTGCCCCCGCGCCTGATTGCGCGCGGCGGCCTGCAACAGGCCCGGCAGCAGATCGGGGCGCATGTGGCTCATGTCGCTGCTGATCGGGTTTTCCAGTTGCGTCGCCTGCGTGCCGCCACCGAACAGCGCCGCCGAGGCGCTGTCGATGAAGCTGTAGCTCACGCATTCGTGGTATCCCAGCGCCGCCGCCGTGCGCCGTGCAGAGGTCGCACGGCGCTGCGCGGGCGACAGCACGGGGCGCGGCACCCCGTCGCTCAGACGCGGCAGGGGCCGGCCCTGCAGTTTGGTCAGCGATGCGATGCGGGCGACTTCCTCGACCAGATCGGCCTCGCCCTGCACGTCGGGGCGCCAGCTGGGCACATGGGCCATGTCGCCCTCCAGCCGGAACCCCAGCGCGGTCAGCGTCTGGCGCTGGTCGCTCTCGGGGATTTCCATCCCAACGAGGCTGATCACGCGCTTGGCATCCAGACGGTAGGCGCGCGCGGTATCGGGCACGCGGCCCGCCACGACAACCTCGGACGCCTCACCGCCCGCATGATCGAGGATCATCCGCGTGGCATGTTCGATCCCGTAGGGCGTCCATTCCGGGTCGATCCCGCGCTCGAACCGGTAGCGCGCGTCGGAGTTGATCTTGAGCGCGCGGCCCGTGTAGGCGGTACGCACCGGATCGAAATAGGCCGCTTCGATAAAGACATTCTCGGTCTCTTCCGTCACGCCGGAGGGCAGCCCCCCCATGACGCCCGCGATGCTTTCCACCCCGTTCGCGTCCGAGATCAGGGTCATCCCCTCGGAGAAGGTATAGTCCTTCTCGTCCAGCCCCTTGAGCGTCTCGCCGCCCTTGGCGCGGTGGACGCGCAGGGTGTTGCCCGCGATCTTGTCCGCGTCGAAGACGTGCAGGGGACGGTTGCGATCGAAGGTGAAGAAGTTCGTCACATCCACGAGAAAGCTGATCGGGCGCAGACCGATGGCACGCAGCGCATCCTGCAACCACGCGGGGCTCGGCCCGTTCTTCACACCGCGGATGACGCGCCCGTAGAACACCGGACAGGCGTCGAGCGTATCTTCGTCGATGGTCACGCTGACCGGACAGGCAAACGCGCCCTCGACCGCGTCGCAGTCGCGTTTCTTCAGCTTGCCCAGACCCCGTGCCGCAAGATCGCGGGCGATGCCGCGCACGCCCAGCGCATCGGGCCGGTTGGGTGTGATCGCGATCTCGATCACCGGATCGACCTTGGCCGGATCATTTTCGGCCAGCCAGTCGACAAAGCTGTCGCCGACCTTGCCCGAGGGCAGTTCGATGATGCCGTCATGTTCGTCCGACAATTCCAGCTCGCGCTCGGAGGCCATCATGCCGAAGCTCTCGATCCCGCGGATCTTGCCCACGCCGATGGTGGTGTCGATGCCCGGCACGTAGACACCCGGTTTGGCGACCACGACGGTGATCCCCTCGCGCGCGTTCGGCGCGCCGCAGATGATCTGCTGCACGCCCTCGTCGGTCTGGACCTGACAGACGCGCAGGCGGTCCGCATCGGGGTGCTTTTCGGCGCTTTCAACGTAACCGAGCGTGAAATCGGCCAGCTTCGCGCCCCGGTCCTCGACGCCTTCGACCTCGAGCCCGAGATCGGTCAGCGCATAGGTGATCTCGTCCAGCGACGCGGTGGTGTCGAGGTGATCCTTGAGCCAGGAGAGGGTGAATTTCATTTTATTACTCCTTTGACCGGTACGAAGCCGTGCCAGACGTTTTCACAAGCTGAAATCGCCGCTGTCACCTGCTCAGCCCGCTATGCAAATTCGGCTGGTCCAGTGACGCGAAGCCGTAGTGGCGCAGCCAGCGCAGGTCTGAATCGAAGAACGCCCGCAGGTCGGGGATGCCGTATTTCAGCATCGCGATCCGGTCGATGCCCATGCCAAAGGCAAAGCCCTGCCATTCGTTGGGGTCGATCCCGCCCGCTTGCAGCACCTTGGGGTGGACCATGCCGGAGCCCAGCACT
This sequence comes from Sulfitobacter sp. HNIBRBA3233, assembly GCF_040149665.1. Taxonomy (NCBI): domain Bacteria; kingdom Pseudomonadati; phylum Pseudomonadota; class Alphaproteobacteria; order Rhodobacterales; family Roseobacteraceae; genus Sulfitobacter; species Sulfitobacter marinivivus. Next base: position 1,999,047 of record NZ_JBEFLP010000001.1, read on the forward strand.
TCGAGCCAGCCGTCGCCTTCGCCGATGCGCAGCTGGCCGTCGACCCAGGAGCACTGGATGTCGACCTCGGCCGAAGGTTCGGTGAAGGGGAAGTGCGAGGCCCGGAAGCGGGTCTTGATGCCGTCGATTTCGAAGAAGGCCGAGAAGAATTCCTCGAGCGTCCATTTCAGGTTCGCCATCGAGATGTCGCGGTCGATCGCGAGCCCTTCGACCTGATGGAACATCGGCGTGTGGGTCTGGTCGTAATCGGCGCGGTAGACACCGCCGGGGCAGATGATGCGCAGCGGCGCACCTTCGGCCTCCATCGTGCGGATCTGCACCGGGCTGGTGTGGGTGCGCAGCACGTGGGGCGGGCGGTCGTCGCCCTCGGCCCGCGCCATATAGAAGGTGTCCATCTCGGCCCGGGCGGGGTGGTGGCCGGGGATGTTGAGCGCGTCGAAGTTGTACCAGTCGGTATCGATGCGCGGGCCTTCGGCAACGGAGAAGCCCATTTCGGCGAAAATCGCGGTCAGCTCTTCGGTGACCTGGCTGACGGGGTGGATGGTGCCCGCAGGGCGCACGCGCCCCGGCAGGGTCACGTCCAGCCATTCGGCGCGCAGACGCTCGTCCAGCGCGGCATCGGCGAGCGCTGCTTTCTTGGCGGCGAGCGCGCTGTTGATCTCGTCCTTGAGCGCGTTCAGCGCGGGGCCTGCGGTCTGGCGTTCCTCGGGCGTCATCTTGCCCAGTTCGCGCATCTTCAGAGCGACTTCGCCCTTCTTGCCGACGGCGGCAAGACGGATATCCTCGAGCGCGGATTCGTCGCCCGCATCCGCAATCTGGCTGAGGTATTTCTGCTTCAGATCATCCATGCCCGTTTCCTCGTTTGTCCTTGGCGTTGCTAATCGCGGGTCTGTCCGATTGCAAGCGCGCTGGACAAGCCGCCCGCCCTGCCCCTAGCGTTGTACGATCCAAGGGGAGGACAGGATGACAAACCACACCGGACGCTGCTACTGCGGCGAGATCACCTACAAGATTACCGGCGCGGCGCAATGGCAGGCCCAGTGCCACTGCCGCGAATGCCAGTATATCTCGGGCGGGGGGCCGAATTACTTCATGATCGTGGCGGCGGATGATTTCACCATCACCAAGGGCACGCCGACCCAGTTTGCCCGCGCCGATCTGGACAGCCCGCGCCGGCGCGATTTCTGCCCGACCTGCGGCACCCATCTGGTGACCCGCCTGCCCGACCGCCCTGCCGTGGTGGTCAAGGTCGGCACGCTGGACGATCCGGCTGCCTATGCCGGACCGGCGGCGGCGATCTTTACCTGCGACGCGCAGCCCTATCACCGCATACCCGACGACCTGCCCGCCTTCGACAAGCTGCCCCCGCGCTGAGATCGCGGCACACCACCCGCACCGGAAACGAAAAAGCCGCCCCCGAAGACCGGGAGCGGCTTTGATTTTACAGACCGGTGCCGGTTCAGGCGGCCAGCGCGTCCTGTGCGGACTTTACGATGGCGCCGAATGCTTCGGGCTCGTTCACGGCCAGATCGGCCAGAACCTTGCGGTCCACTTCGATCCCCGCCAGTGTCAGGCCGTTGATGAAGCGGCTGTATGTCAGCGCCTCGTCGTGGCTGCGCACGGCTGCGTTGATCCGCTGGATCCAGAGCGCGCGGAAGTTGCGCTTGCGGTTCTTGCGGTCACGGGTTGCGTATTGGTTGGCCTTGTCGACCGCCTGCGAGGCGACCTTGAAGGTGTTCTTGCGACGACCGTAGTAACCTTTGGCCGCCTTGACGATTTTCTTGTGGCGCGCGTGGGCGACTGTTCCACCTTTGGTACGGGACATTTCAGGATCTCCTTATCAGCGGTCGTAGGGCATGAAGCCCTTGATGATCTTTGCATCGGGCTCCGACAGGACTGTCGTGCCGCGTGCGTCGCGGATGAATTTCTTGCTCCGCTTGATCATGCCGTGGCGCTTGCCGGCCTGACCGCCGATGACCTTTCCGGTCGCCGAGATCTTGAAGCGCTTCTTGGCGCTCGACTTCGTCTTCATCTTGGGCATTTCCGTCTCCTTGTCGTCTACGGTTTACGCACGACTCGGCATGCCACTGTCGGCCGGCCGTGCAGGAATGAGTTGGGCGTATAGGACGCGCCGCCGCGCGAGGCAAGAGCCGATTTTGCCAGCCGCCGCCGTCCGCCGTCAGGGCATGTAGCGCGCGGCCACTTTCACGAAGACATCGGGGATTTCCTGAAGCGAGTAGCCGCCGGGTTTGCCCGCGATTGCGAAAACGATCAGGCCGCCCGCGATCAGGACGGTGATCGCCGAAGCCCGCGGCGCGCGCCGGTCGCTGATCGCCGACAGGATCGAGGGGATGGAAAGCGCGGCAATGATGATGCCAAGGACGAGGGCAAGATCGAGGTCCATCACGGCACTCCGTTGGTCATATTGACCCCACGTTACTCTGGATCGGACGCAAAGATCAAACGCTCATCACAGGGGGCAACGCGCAGGATATTGGTGCTGCCGGGAACGTTGAAGGGCACGCCCGCCGTCACCACGACGAAATCGCGCTCTCCGGCGAAGCCCTCTTCGCGGGCGGCGCGCACGGCGCTGACCACCGCCTTCTTGAAGCGGTCCACCGTGCTGGTCACCGTGCAGTTGCACCCCCAGCTCAGCGCCAGCCGCCGGGCCGTGCTGCGCAGGGGCGTCAGCGCGATGATCGGCACGCGGGGCCGCTCGCGCGCGGTCAGCAAAGCGGTGGTGCCCGACTGGGTAAAGCAGCAGATGGCCGCGATATCGGTGGTCTCGGCGATCTCGCGCGCGGCGGCCACGATGGCATCGGCGACCGAGGTCAGACCCTCTGTGCGGCTCGATTCGATGATCTGGCGGTAGGTCGGATCCTGTTCGACCTCGGTGGCGACGCGGTCCATGGTCTGCACGGCCTCGACCGGATAGCTGCCGGCGGCGGATTCGGCGGACAGCATGACCGCATCCGCCCCCTCGTAGATGGCCGTGGCAACGTCGGAGACTTCCGCGCGGGTGGGCATCGGGCTTTCGATCATCGATTCCAGCATCTGCGTCGCCACGATCACCGGCTTGCCCACCGCACGGCACCGGCGCACCAGACGCTTCTGGATCGGCGGCACCGCCTGCACGGGCAGCTCCACCCCCAGATCGCCGCGGGCGATCATGATCCCGTCGGACACGGCCAGAATGTCGTCGAACCGCTCAACCGCCGAGGGCTTTTCGATCTTCGACAGGATCGCCGCACGCCCTCCGGCCAGTTCGCGGGCCTCCTGCACATCCTCGGGCCGCTGTACGAAGCTGAGCGCGAGCCAGTCGACCCCGAGGTCGCAGACGAATTCCAGATCGGCGCGGTCCTTTTCGCTGAGCGCAGCCAGCGGCAGCACGACATCGGGGACGTTGACCCCCTTGCGGTTCGAGATCGTCCCGCCTGTGACCACCTCGCAATCGGCAAAATCCTTGCCGCAGTCGCGGACTTTCAGGCGTATCTTGCCGTCATTGACCAACAGGCTGGCCCCCGGTTCGAGCACCGCAAAGATTTCGGGATGGGGCAGGCAGACGCGATTCACATCCCCCGGCGTCTCGTCGAGGTCGAGCCGGAAATCTGCGCCTTCGGCAAGTTCCTCGCTTTCGTCAGCGAAGGTGCCCACACGCAATTTCGGCCCCTGCAAATCCGCGAGAATCGCGATGGAGGATCCGGTCTCTTCCTCGATCTGGCGGATCATGCCGTGCTTGGCGCGGATTTCCTCGTGGCTGCCGTGGCTCATGTTCAACCGGAACACATCGGCGCCCGCGTGGTGTAGCGCGCCGATCATCTCGGGCGTCTCCGAGGCGGGACCTAGGGTGGCGACGATCTTTACATTGCGCTTGCGTCTCATCGGGGCAGTTCTCTCTAGTTTGTTAGCGGTCACATCACCCGCGAAGCGGCAGATTGTCCAGCCCCGCGGGGCCGCGTGACCGCAGTAAATCACGTCGCGGCAGCGGACGCACCCCCGTCGTTCGGTTGACCGCCCTTCCCGGCGCCCCCATCTTGGGCTGACATGGACAGGAGCCAACCAGATGAGCACACCCACACAGCAGGAAATCGAACTTCAGGCCGCCGCCTTCCGGCGTCTGCAAAAGCACCTGATGGAAGACCGCACGGACGTGCAGAACATCGACCTGATGAACCTCGCCGGATTTTGCCGCAACTGCCTGAGCCGCTGGTATCAGGAAGCCGCCGCCGAACGCGGGATTGAGATCGGCAAGGAAGAGGCGCGCGAGCTTTTCTACGGCATGACGATGGACGAATGGAAAGCGGGCTACCAGACCGACGCCAGCGCCCCGCAGGAAGAAGCGTTCAAGAAAGCGTTCGAGGAAAACGTCGGCAAAGGCTGAAGCGCCGCGCCTCACCTGGCGCCTTGCCTGCAGAGCGTTTTGGGGCGCGGCGCGTCTCGCCGGACTGTCTGACGCCAGCGGCGACGCCACAGGCGCCTGACACTCTGGATCACCGACTTGGATGTCGCGCGGACCGCCAGCGCGGGAGGACACCGAGCGGGCCGCGCGCCCGCTCGGGCAGCAAGTGGGGTCAGACAGCCGCCTTGCGCATCTCGTCGAGATAGATCTCGCGCAGGCGCAGCGCCACGCGTCCGGGCGTGCCATCGCCCAGCGACACGCCGTCGATCTCGACCACCGGCATCACGAAGGCCGACGCGGATGTGGTGAAGGCCTCGTCCGCCGCCTGCGCCTCTTCGATGGTAAAGCTGCGCTCTTCGACCTCCATCTGCGCCTCGCGGGCAAAGCGCAGGACGGCGGCGCGGGTGATCCCGTGCAGGATCTCGTTGCCCAAGTGCCGCGTGATGATCCGGTTGCCCTTGACGATATAGGCGTTGTTGGAGGTTCCTTCGGTCACGAAACCGTCCTCGACCATCCACGCATCGTCGCAGCCCGCCTTCTTCGCCATCATCTTGCCCATGGACGGATACAGCAGCTGCACCGTCTTGATGTCGCGGCGGCCCCAGCGGATATCCTCGATGCTGATGACCTTGGCGCCTTTCTTGGCCGCCGGGCTGTCGGCCAGACCGGGTTTGTTCTGGGTGAACAGCACGATGGTCGGCTCGGTATCGTCAGCGGGAAAGACGAAATCGCGGTCGCCATCCGATCCGCGCGTGATCTGCAGATACACCAGACCCTCATCGATCTCGTTCAGGCGCACCAGTTCGCGGTGCACCTCCAGCAGGTCTTCCTTGGAAATCGGGTTCTTCATGTCCAGCTCGTTCAACGACCGGCTGAGCCGCACCGCATGGCCGTCGAAGTCGATCAGCTTGCCGCCCAGCACGCTTGTCACCTCATAGACGCCATCGGCCATGAGAAAGCCCCGGTCAAAGATCGAAACCTTGGCCTCGGTTTCGGGAAGGTAGTCGCCGTTCACGTAAACTGTGCGGGTCATCGTGGTTTCCTTTTCGTCATGTCGGGGCCAGCCCGGTGATATCGGCGGCGCTCAGCCTGCCGGTGTTCAAAAGGTGGCTCAGCGCGGTGGCCACAGCCGCCGCATCGGCGCGCGCGTCATGGGCAGGGCCCGGCGCGTCGAGCCCGAAATGGCCACAGATCGTATTGCTGCGCAAGCGGTGCACCGTCTCCAGATCCTCGCCCGCCGTAACCAGAAGCGGCGGCGCGTTGCGAAACTGCGCCGCGGGGATCGGGCTGGTGAGCCCCTGCACGAACAGCGAGGGCGCAAAGGTCAGAAGCTCGTCCTTGCCCCAGCCGAGCAAAAGGCTGCCGCGCGCGAAATCCGACAGGGCGGCAAGGGCGTCGGCCAGCGCCAGCCCCTCGGCCTGCAACTGCGCATCGGTGATCCCGCAGAGCCGCGTCAGCAGCGGGTCGACCGGCGCGATCTGCCCGTCGCGGTCGCGGGGCGACACATACCAGCCCACGGGGTCCGAAACCGCGAAGGGCGCGCCGAGCGACAGGTGGACGGCGCCGATCTGCACGCACAGCGGGTCGGGATCGTCCGGCCCGCACCAGAATCGCGCCGGCGCACCGGGTGCCGTCAGGAATTCGCAGTCATAGACCGTGACGAAATCCATCTCACCCCCAAAGCGCCGCAACCGGCGGATGCACACCGTCGCCGTCGAACACCAGCGGCGGGTCGCGGTCCTCGGCCAGCAACAGCGGACCGTCCAGGTCAACGACTTTCGCGCCCTGCGCGACCAGTGTCGCGGGTGCCATCGCCAGCGACGACCCGACCATGCAGCCGACCATCACGTCATATCCCTCGGCCAGCGCCGCCTTTCGCAAGGCCAGCGCCTCGGTCAGGCCCCCCGTCTTGTCGAGCTTGATGTTGACCACATCATACTTGCCCTTCAGCCCGGCAAGACTGTTGCGGTCGTGGCAGCTTTCGTCGGCGCAGACAGGCACCGGACGCTCGATGCCCAGCAGCGCATCATCCTCCCCCGCAGGCAGCGGCTGTTCGACCAGCGCAACCCCCAGGCGCACAAGGTGCGGCGCAAGGTCGGCATAGACATCGGCGCTCCACCCCTCGTTCGCGTCGACGATGATGGTGCTTTGCGGTGCGCCCGCGCGCACGGCCTCGAGACGCGGCATGTCGTCGGGGGTGCCCAGCTTGATCTTCAACAGCGGCCGATGGCTGTGTTTCGCGGCCTGCGCACGCATCGCATCCGGCGTATCCAGAGACAGCGTATAGGCTGTCACCTCCGGCCCCGGCGCGTCCAGCCCGGCCAGGTCCCAGACCCGCTTGCCCGCGCGCTTGGCCTCCAGATCCCACAGCGCGCAATCGACGGCGTTGCGCGCCGCCCCCGCTGACAACAGGTCATAGAGCGCGGCACGGTCCAGATCCGACGGCAGGCTCTCGATCTCGGCGGTCACACTCTCCAGCGTCTCGTCGTAGCGCGCGTAGGGCACGCATTCGCCCCAACCGCTTGCCGTGCCATCGCTGATGCGCACTGTCAGCACCTTCGCCTCGCTGCGCGATCCGCGCGAGATGGTGAACACCTGCGCCAGCTTGAACACGTCACGGGTGACTTCGATCCGCATCACTTTCTCCTTCGCCGCCCCGATCACCGGTCCGCCGAGGTCAGGCGCACCGGCGTCGGGGCTTCTCTATTTTGCCCTTAAACTCGATCCCGCACCCTCCACGGGCGCGACAGATCAAAGCGCTTCCAACGCCTCCGCCAGACGCTCGGCCCCGTGGCGGAACGGATCCACCGCGGGCAGGCCCATTTCTTCCTCGACCTTGGCAAGATAGGCGCGCGCATCCGCATCGCTCATGTGCTGGGTATTGACCGAAACGCCCACGACCTCGCAGGCGGGGTTCGCCACCCGCGCCAGCGTCAGCGCCACATCGCGCACCGCCTCGAGGCTCGGAGGGGTATAATCGGGCAGACCCCGCATATGGCTGCGCGTGGGCTCATGGCACAGGATCAGCGCATCGGGCTGCCCGCCGTGGATCAGCGCCAGCGTCACCCCCGAATAGCTGACGTGAAACAGCGATCCCTGCCCCTCGATGATGTCCCAGTGGTCGTCGTCGTTGTCGGGCGTAAGGTATTCGATCGAACCGGCCATGAAATCCGCGATCACCGCATCCAGCGGCACGCCCTCGCCGGTGATCAGGATGCCGGTCTGGCCGGTCGCGCGAAAGCTCGACTTGAGGCCGCGCTCCTTCATCGCGGCGTCCAGCGCCAGCGCCGTATACATCTTGCCCACCGAACAATCTGTGCCCACGGCCAGCACCCGCTTGCCGCTGCGCTTCACGCCGTTGGCGATGGGGTATTTTACCGACGGGATGCGCACATCGTGCAGCGTCCGCCCGTTGGCCGCCGCCGCCGCGGCCAGATCGGCCTCGTCGCGCAACAGGTTGTGCAGCCCCGAGGCCACGTCGAATCCCATCTCGACCGCCTCGATCAGGACGGATTTCCACGCCGCCGAGATCATGCCGCCGCGGTTCGCCACGCCGATCACCAGCGTCTTGGCACCGGCGTCCCATGCCTCGGCGAGGGTCATGTCGGTCAGGCCGACGTCGGCCTTGCAGCCCTCCATCCGGAACTGGCCGACGGCGTTGTCGGGGCGCCAGTCCTTGATCCCCTGCGCGACTTTCGCGGCAAGCTGGTCCGGCGCATCGCCGAGGAAGAGCAAATAGGGTGTCTTGATCATGGTCCGAATCTCCGCGCGTATTTCAGTCGCGCGCAGATTGCGCGATGTTGCACGCAATTCAATCGCATATCCCGCGCCACAGGCAGACTGGTTGCAAGAAACCTGCGCAACGGCGTCGATCTGTGCATAATTTGTGCGCGAGCTGTCATGCTGCACCTGCAAAACCGGCTTGCAGCATGCAGCGCAATTTTATAATCCGCAGGGGCAAATAATCGAAACATTATGTCCCGCAAAGGATCGCACCCCATGAGCTTTCGCATTCAGCCTACGCCGCCTGCCCGTCCGAACCGCTGCCAGTTGTTCGGCCCGGGATCGAACAAGAAACTCTTCGAGAAAATGGCGGCTTCGGCGGCTGACGTGATCAACCTTGATCTGGAGGATTCGGTCGGACCCAACGACAAGGACCTCGCCCGCGCCAACGTGATCGAGGCGATCAATACCGTCGACTGGGGCAAGAAGACGCTGTCGGTCCGCATCAACAGCCTGGACACGCCTTACTGGTACCGCGATGTCGTCGACCTGCTCGAACAGGCGTCGGAGCGGCTGGATATGATCATGATCCCGAAAGTGGGCTGCGCGGCAGATGTCTATGCCGTGGACGCGCTGGTCACGGCGATCGAGGCGGCCAAGGGACGCAGCAAGCGGATCGCGCTGGAAGTCATCATCGAAAGCGCTGCGGGCATCGCCCACGTCGAGGAGATCGCCGCCTCCTCTCCCCGTCTGGAGGCGATGAGCCTCGGCGCTGCCGATTTCGCGGCCTCGATGGGCATGCAGACCACCGGCATCGGCGGGACGCAGGAAAACTACTATATGCTGCACGAGGGTGCGAAATACTGGTCCGATCCGTGGCACTGGGCGCAGACCGCGATTGTCGCCGCCTGCCGGACGCACGGCATCCTGCCGGTCGACGGGCCTTTCGGCGATTTTTCGGACGACGAGGGCTGCCGCGCGCAGGCGCGCCGCTCCGCCACGCTGGGCATGGTGGGCAAATGGGCGATCCACCCCAAGCAGATCGCGATCAGCAACGAGGTCTTCACCCCCTCCGACGAAGCCGTGGCGGAAGCCCGCGAAATTCTCGAAGCGATGGAAACCGCGAAGCGCAACGGCGAAGGCGCGACTGTCTACAAGGGACGGCTCGTCGATATCGCGTCGATCAAGCAGGCCGAGGTCATCGTGCGCCAGCACGAGATGATCACCGCCTGATCCGCAAACGTGAAACGGCCCGCCTGACCAAGGGCGGGCCGTACACAGGATGAAAATTCTGTTGCGCTAATGAACACCGCGCATCGTCTACATCACAAAATTCCGTTGGTGCGCATGCCATCCCGCCCCGGGCACGGGATCCGCCTGCGAAGACATGTCTACTTTGGCCATGAAAAAGCTGAGCGCAACCATCGTTCCGACCAGCCCCGCCAGCAGATAGTTGATCATGACCATATCGGACCCCTTTTTCGACACAATGCCGCCACATTCCGTTTGCACAGCCTGCGGCACCGCGCGGGGCTAAGCAAATAAAACAGGGTAAACAGTGTGTTTCCTGCGCCGCATCAGCCTTGATTACGCCATAATTCAGGTTCTGTTGCCAGAGGGGAAACGATCAGCCCCTTTCGTCCTTGGAGGACCCCATCACCACATAGGACACGATCGACGACACCTGGGGCACCGCGCCCAGCCGGTCGGTATGGAATCTCTTGTAGCTGGCAAGGTCGGCACATTCGATCCGCTACAGATATTCGATGGTGCCGGTGATGTTGTGGCACTCCACGACTTCGGGCGCACGGCCGATGGCCCGCTCGAATGCCTCTTGCGCCGCTTTCGAATGGTCGCGCAGCCCGACGCCGACATAGGCCACAAAGCCGAGCCCGCGCTGGTTGCGGTCGAGCACCGCGCGGTAACCCTTGATCACGCCACGACGTTCAAGATCCTGAACCCGCCGCAGGCTGGCCGAGGGCGACAGGCCCACCCGTTCGGCCAGATCCAGATTGCTGATCCGGCCGTCCCGCGCGAGGACGCGCAATATCTCTTCGGATTTGGCGTCTATATCGGCCATAAATTGCACACTTTCAGAGTTTTCATCAAATTCTGCAATTTCATGCCGCAAGGATCAACCGATCATTGCGCCATGACAGTCGAAACACTCACCGCGCTGGCGATCTTTGCCTTTGTCAGCTCTGCCACGCCGGGGCCCAACAACCTGATGCTGATGGCATCGGGGGCGAATTTCGGCTTCCTGCGCACGATCCCGCATATGCTGGGCATCTCGGTGGGGTTTGCCGTCATGGTGGTGCTGGTGGGCGCCGGGCTGGTGCAGATCTTCGACCGCTTTCCGGTGATCTATACGATCCTCAAGATCGCGAGCGTGCTCTACATGCTGTTTCTGGCGTGGAAGATCGCCCATGCAGCACCCGTGCGCAAACGCGAGGACGGGGGGCGCCCGATGACCTTCCTTCAGGCTGCCGCCTTCCAGTGGGTCAACCCCAAGGCCTGGGCCATGGCGCTCACGGCGATCACGGTCTACGTGGGCGACACCGGACTGGGGCTGCTGGCTGTCGCCGCGATCCTGTTCGCGCTGGTCAATCTGCCATCGGTCACGATCTGGACGGTGGCCGGCCAGCAGTTGCAGCGTGTCCTGACCAACCCCGTGCGCCTGCGCGTCTTCAACTGGACGATGGCGGTCCTTTTGATCGTCTCTCTCTATCCGGTCCTCGGGCTCTGATTGCATTGCCTGCGCGGGCAGGCCATATACACATGCAATCAGGCAGCGCGGAGCGTCCAATGACACAGTATATGGATTTCGAAAAACCTCTGGCCGAGATCGAGGGCAAGGCGGAAGAACTGCGCGCCATGGCCAAACGCGATCCCGAGACGGACGTGTCTTCCGAAGCCAAGGCCCTTGATGCCAAGGCGGCCAAGATGCTCGACGATCTTTACAAGAACCTTACCCCGTGGCGTAAGTGTCAGGTCGCGCGGCATCCCGAACGGCCCCATTGCAAAGACTACATCGAGGCGCTGTTCACCGAATATACGCCGCTCTACGGCGACCGCAATTTCGCCAACGACGAGGCCGTGATGGGCGGGCTCGCGCGGTTCAACGACCGTCCGGTCGTCGTGATCGGCCACGAAAAGGGCAACGACACCAAATCCCGGATCGAGCGGAATTTCGGCATGGCGCGGCCCGAAGGCTATCGCAAGGCCGTGCGGCTGATGGATCTGGCACACCGGTTCGGCCTTCCGGTCATCACGCTGGTGGACACACCCGGCGCCTATCCCGGCAAGGGCGCCGAAGAGCGCGGCCAGTCCGAGGCGATCGCCCGCGCCACCGAAAAATGCCTGCAGATCGGTGTACCGCTGGTCAGCGTCGTCATCGGCGAAGGCGGATCGGGCGGGGCCGTTGCCTTTGCCACCGCGAACCGTGTCGCGATGCTGGAACACTCGGTCTATTCGGTGATCTCGCCCGAGGGCTGCGCGTCGATCCTGTGGAAGGACTCCGACAAGATGCGCGAAGCCGCCGAGGCGCTGCGCCTGACCGCGCAGGACCTCAAGCAACTGGGCGTCAATGACCGGATCATCCCCGAACCGAAGGGCGGCGCGCACCGCGACCCAAAGGCCGCGATTGCCGCCGTCAAGGAAGCGCTCGTCGAGATGCTGAAATCGCTCGACGGGAAGGACGCCAAGGCGCTGATCAAGGACCGGCGCGAGAAATACCTCGATATGGGCGACCGGGGGCTGGCCGCCTGATCCGTCCGCTGCTGACGCAGGCGCCTGGTGCGCTGTATCTTGTGGCGCGCCCGGCGCAGGACAATCCGCGCGCCGATCTGGACCGCATCCGCGCGGCGGGCATCGACACGGTTGTGTCCCTGCTGGAACGCCACGAGGCAGCGGCACTGGGCCTGCAGGACGAGGCGCTGCTGTGCGACCGGGCGGGCCTGCGGTTTCTGAACCATCCGATCCCCGACATGGCCTTGCCCGAGGCGGCCTCCTTCAATCGTCTGGTTGACGATCTGGCCGCGCGGCTGCGCGCGGGCGAAAGCGTGGCGGTGCATTGCCGCGCCTCTATCGGGCGCACCGGCATGGTCTGCGCGGGCGTTCTGGGGCGGTTCGGCAGGGGCGCGGAGGACGCGATCGCAACCGTCAGCGCGGCGCGCGGCGTAACGGTGCCGGACACCGCAGAGCAGGCCGCGTTCATCCACGCCATGATCCCTACCACCTGATCCGGAAACGCGGCCCGGGCGGCGGCAGATCGTCAAAGCCCATGGCGCGGTAGACCGCTGCCGCCGGTGCGTTGCCGGGATGGGTGCCGACTGTCATGTATCGGCAGCCGGCCTCCCGTGCCAGCGCGACCGAAGCGTCGATCAGGGCGCGGGCGACGCCCTGTCCCCGCGCCTGCGGCACGACGTAAAGATGGTGCATGTCCATCCCGCGCACACCGAACTGAAGCTGCGCCAGCGGGACCAGTGCGGCGTAGCCGACCACGCTGTCGTAACGCGCCAGAAGCACCCGCAGCCATGGCGCAGGCCCGAGCACATCACGCTCCAGCGCCGCGCGGGTGATCTGTGCGGCGTCCCCGTGGTGTCGTGCAAGCGCGCGGACCATTTCAAGAAGGGGGTCGATATCCTGCGGCCTGACCGCGTCAATTCTGAGGGGAAGCATGGATCGGGGCTCCGGAAGGGGGGCCGCCAGGGGGGCGAACACCAAAACCGCCCCGATGGCGGTACGATGACGTCAAAAAGAAGGGATCGTCCGCGCGCGTTTCAGCGGGCGTAATAACGGGAGTGGCGAAGGGGCACGGACGCGTTCATGCCCGCAAAGCTGTCACAGGCGGACAAACCGGTCAATCGCGGTGTCAGCTGGCCAGCATCCGCAAGCCTTGCGTCACATCCGACCGGACCGCCAGCCGCAAGCCCGGCTCATCCCCCGCCTTCAGCGCCGAGATGATCAGACGGTGGAACTGTGGCGGCTCCGTGCGCCGCAGCCGCCCGTAGAGCGCGCGCATCGTCGGCCCCATCTGCAGCCAGACGGTTTCGGCCATCGCCAGCATCGCGGGCGCCTGCGCACGCAGGTAGAGGGTGCGGTGGAATTCGAGGTTCGTGCGGATATAGCTCACAGCATCGCGCTGGGACACGGCCTCGGCCACCTTGGCGTTGATGTTCTGCAACCGCTCGATCAGCGCCAGATGCGCACGCGGCAGCGCACGGGAGGCCAGCTCGACCTCCAGCAGGGCGCGCAGCGCGGCCAGCTCCTCGATCCGTTCGCCGCTGAGTTCCGGGGTCGAGATGCGGCCCGAGTTCGACATGGTCAGCGCGCCCTCGGCCACCAGCCTGCGCACCGCTTCGCGGGCGGGGGTCATCGACACCTCGAATTCCTTCCCGATCCCGCGCAGGGTCAGCGGCTGTCCGGGCGCCATGTTGCCGTGCATGATCCGCGTTCTGAGCTGACGGAACACGCGGTCGTGCGCCAGTGGCGTGGGGTCTATGGGGCGCGGTGCGATGCTCATGCACCGGTTGTGATCACAAACGCCCCGACGGTCAAGCGTGACGACACGCAAGCCCACTGCATAGCGCGCGCCTCAGCCGTCCTTCAGCGGATCGTGCCCCCAGTTCATCAGCGAATAGCGCCAGTCCGACGTCTCGACGCCCTCGTCGGGGCCACCCTGCGACAGATGCCGTTTGATGTAGCCTACGACCGTCGCCATATGGTCCCACTGGTCGTCCGCCAGATCGTCCTTGTTGGTGCGCTTGATCTTCACGATGCGACGGCCCGATTTATGGCCCGTCGATTCGCCGGTGTCGCTGTCACCCACGGATCTGGACTCTTCCGTGTCCAGCCAGTCGTCGAGTTCCTGCGGGGCCATGTTCACCAGATCGCGCCATTCGTCCCAGATTTCATCGCGGGATTTGGATGATGACATGGTCCTGTTCCTTGCAGCTGTTACGGTCTGGAAGGGAACGCGCGGGATTGCGGATCAGTTCGCCGCGAATTTGTACCGGTGCAGCCCGCTGCCATTCTCGCGCAGCCAGCGGCGCGGCGCGCGGTAGTCGCCATAGATCGCCTCGACCTGCGCCCAGAAGGCGGGCGAATGGTTCATTTCGGCCAGATGCGCCACCTCATGGGCGGCGACGTAATCCAGCACCTCGGCGGGGGCCATGATCAGCCGCCACGAGAACATCAGCCCCCCGTCCGAGGTGCACGAGCCCCAGCGCGACCGGGTGTCGCGCAGGCTGAGCCGCGCGTAGGGCCGCCCGAGCCGTGCCGCGTAATCGTCGCAGGCCCCCGCAAGGCGGTCGCGGGCAAGCTCCTTGAGATGCGCCATCAGACGCGGGCCGACGCGGGCCGCATCGCCCGGCACATGCACGGCAGATGCCGAAATCTCGACCCGCCTGCCGCTGCCCGCGCGCACGGGGATCAGCCGCCCGCCCAGAGGGATCTCGGCCCCGTGGCCGACCGCGATGTCGTCGCCGCGCGCGTCGAGATGCTTGCGAATCCAGTCTTCCTTGGTGCGCGCGAAATCCAGCGCCTCGTCCACGGGCAGGCGTTTGGGCAGCGTCAATGTCACCCGCCCGTCCAGTTGCGAGATCCGCAGGCTGATGCGGCGGGCCTGCCCGGAGCGGCGCAGGATCAGGGGAATCGGCGGATTGCCAAGCTGATATTGGTCGGACATTGCTACCTATCGCCGGGGCCTCACGGCGTGAGGGGTGGACAGCACCCCCTGCATATGGCAATTGCGCTGAATCATCTAGACACGAGCACCAGTTTAAGAGGGGAAATTCATGCCCAAAGAAGAATGGGGAACCAAGCGCCTGTGCCCCACCACGGGCAAGCGTTTCTACGACCTGAACGCCGACCCGGTCATCAGCCCCTACACGGGCGAAGTGGTCGAAGTGGACCAGTCGAAATCCCGCATGATCGCAGCCGACGCCGAGGATGCCGTAACGGCCAAAGCCAAGAAAGCCGAAGGCAAGACGGACGACGATGAAGATCTGGTTGATGACGACGATGTCGATGTCGATCTGGACGACGATCTTCTGGACGACGACGAAGACGACGACGATACAGTTCCGCTCGAAGAAATCGCGGACGTGGCGTCTGACGACGACGATAGCTGATTTGGTCGGGCGGGGTGCGTTTTTTCGCTTGATCCCGCCCCGCCGAGCGCTTAGATCACGGCGCACCGGCCCTTTCGGGGGCAACCCTTCGGCCTACGCCGGAACGGGGCATTAGCTCAGCTGGGAGAGCGCCTGCATGGCATGCAGGAGGTCAGCGGTTCGATCCCGCTATGCTCCACCAAGGGTTTTTCGCAAAGCGAAAAGCCCGTCGTCCCGACAGTGTCTTCGCACAGCGAAGATCACGAGAGGGACAAACGTTTCCCAACAAAACCAGTGACTTTCACACGCTGACCGACGCGCGTCGGCTGTGCCGCCACGCTGGGTCAGCGGTTCGATCCCGCTATGCTCCACCAAGGGTTTTTCGCAAAGCGAAAAGCCCGTCGTCCCGACAGTGTCTTCGCGCAGCGAAGATCACGAGAGGGACAAACGGTTCCCAACAAAAACAGTAACTTTCATACGCTGACCGACGCGCGTCGGCTGTGCTTCACCCCGCCCACTAGGCGGACGCCTGCGCGCGACACGGCGGCCCCAGCGATCGCTTGCCGCCGCGCGTGGTGCTAGGGCGGGGGCTCCGGCATAGCGCCTGCCCCCGCCCTTCCCAGACGTTATCGTTATGCCGGCTAGAATGCGCCGTTTAGCTCCAAGGGGTGACGAGGTACTTCTCGCCGGTCTTCATCGCGCGGTAGTCGGTCACCGCCTCCTTGGTCAGCATCTCTTCGAGATTGACGCGCTTCTTGTAGTGGCTCGCGAAGGTCGTGGTCAGGTTCTCGAGCACGCGCTTGCGCATCCGGCCCACGGTTTCCGCACCGGCCGCTTGCAGGAACGGGAACAGCAGCCACCCGGAGAGCGTCCAACCGAAGCCATAGCTCGGCGACAGGATCGTCGGACCGGTGTCCAGACGTCCGTAGATGAACATGCGCTTTGGCTGGTTGGAGCCATAGCGCGAGTATTCGGTCATCTTGGTGACCGCGACCTGTTCCATCGCCTTGAACACGCTGTCGACAGTCTTCCCGCCGCCGATCGGATCAAAGCCGTAGAAGGCATCGGTGTCGTCGATCGCCGACCGCAGTTGCTGCGCGAAATCGTCATCCGATGAATTGACCACATGGGTCGAGCCGAGCTTCCTGAGCAGATCGACCTGATCGTCCTTGCGCACGATATTGACCAGACCAAGGCCGTCCTCCTTGCAGATGCGCGTCAGCATCTGGCCAAGGTTCGACGCGCCGACGGTGTGCAGGATGGCGTCCTGCCCGTCGCTTTTGGCGTTCTCCGCAAAGCCCAGCGCGGTCATCGGGTTGACGAAGGCGCTTGCGCCGTCCTCGGCCGAGTGATCGCCCAGAGGCAGGCACATAGCAGCCTCGGCCATGCAATACTGGCTGTAGGCATTGCCGGGCACGCAGGCCACGCGCTGGCCCATCAGCGCCTTGGCGGCGTCGCTGTCACCGGTGGCGACAACCGTTCCCGCGCCTTCGTTTCCGGCAGGCAGTTTCAGGCCGTGTCGTGCCTTGGACCCTGAATTGAACGGCTCGGGCATGGTCGCCACGTATTTGCCGGGCGAATAGTCGGCGTTTTCCAGATCGGCCGCGCCGGCAAGAATGGCAAGGTCGGACGGGTTGATTGGCGCCGCCTCCATCTTCACCAGAACCTGATTGCCTGTGGGATCGGGAAAGGTCACATCCTCGATCGCGACCGTGAGTGTGCCATCGCTTTCGAGGGTGGTGAACAGTTGCTTGCCGGTGGTGCTCATCTTGGGCTCTCCAAACTGGGTTTTCCGGTCGGAGGGCATCGGTTCGACGCTCCGACAGGATGTGTCGAAAATGCCCGGACACCCGCGATGCATGGCAGCCGGACAGCAGAGGCCCACCTGACCATAGCCCGCTACCGGGGCGCAACCGCTAACTCATCAGGGTCCGTCCGCCTGCGTGGCGCACGGACCGCGCCACGCGGACGGGTCCTGCCCGCCTATTGCAGGAAGTTCGGCAACCACAGCGCGATGCCCGGAAAGGCGATCAGCGCAAAGGCCATGGCCAGCATCGTCAGGCAGTAGGGCAGCGCGCCCAGCATCACCTCGTTCAGGCTGCCGGATTTACGCGCGCCCTGCACAACGTAGAGGTTCAATCCCACCGGCGGCGTGATCAGCGCCATTTCGATCAGAACGATCATCAGGATCCCGAACCAGATCGTGTCATAGCCCTGCGCCACCACCAGCGGCACGATGATCGGGATGGTGACAACCATCAGCGACAGCGTCTCGATGAAGAAACCCAAAACGATGTAGAGCACCACCACGACCATGATGGTCCAGAGCGGCGTCAGGCCGAGCCCCTCCATGAAGCTGGTCAGTTCGCGGCCCAGTCCGGCGGAGGCGAGCGTGAAGTTCAAAAAGGATGCGCCGATGACGATCAGCATGATCATGGCGGTGATCTTTACCGTGCCCGTCAGGCTTTGCATCATCATGTCCACCGAGACGCCCCCGAAGGCCAGCGCGATGATCAACGCCCCCGCGACGCCGACGGCGGCGGCCTCGGTCGGGGTGGCCCAGCCCTGATAGATCGAGCCGACGATCAGGCCGAACAGGATCAGGATCGGCACCAGATCGACCAGCGCGCGCAACATCTGCCCGAAGGGGAAGGTGCGGCGCTGGCCCCCCAGATGCGGCCAGATGATGCACAGGATCGCGGTGACGGCCATGAAGGCGAGCGCCAGCAGGATGCCCGGCACAAGACCGGCAAGGAACAGCTGCGGAATGGAGGACTGCGTGAGAAAGCCGTAGACGATCAGGTTGATCGACGGCGGGATCATGATGCCCAGCGTGCCGCCTGCCGCGATGGCGCCGGAGAAGAGCTTGGGGTCATAGCCCAGTTTTTCGGCCTGCGGCATGGCAACGGTCGCCACGGTGGCGGCGGTCGCGACCGACGACCCGGAGGTGGCCGAAAACATCGTCGCCGTCGCCACGTTGGCGTGGACCAGCCCGCCGGGCAGCCAGCTGACCCAGCGGTCCAGCGCGGCGTAGGTGCGCGTGGCCACACCGGAGCGCACGAGGATCTCGCCCAGCAGGACAAAGAAGGGAATCGCGATCAGCGTGGCCGAGTTGGAGGAGGACCACACCATGTTGCCCAGCCCCCGTGTCAGCGGAAAGCTGGAAAAGAACGCGTCGATCCCGAAGCCCAGCAGAAACAGAACGATCCCCACCGGAATGGAGAGCGCCAGAAGCCCCAGAAGGCCGACAGAGACATAGAGGATCATTGCAGCGTCTCCTGTTCGGCGAAGGCGCCGGCAAAGCTTTCGGTTTCCGCGTGGCGGCCCTTCAGCAGAAGGCTGAGGGCCGCGAAGGTCACCAAGCAGCACATGAGTGCGAACCAGACCCAGCCCGCGAACCACGGCACCTGCACCCAGGCCAGCGGCGTCTCGAGCGGGGTATTGGCGCGCGATCCCATGGTGACGGAGCGCGCGACAACCGGCCAGGACTTGATCGCGATCAACACGATCACGCCCGACATCACGACCATCGAGAAGACGTCGAACAGTGCGCGGCCGAAGCTGCCCGCGCGGGTGCGCAGCAGGTCGATCCGCACATGCCCCAGTTCGACAAGGGCGTAGGACATACCCCAAGAGGTCGCGAGCGCCATGGCATAGCCCGCGATCTCTTCGGTGCCACCAAGGGACGTGCCGAACCGGCGCATCAGGATATCCGCAAGCACGAAGGCCGCGCAGAGCAGCAAGCCGAAACCGACCACGAGCGCCACGCCCCTGTTCAGTCGCCTCAGGAAATCAATCAGTCGCAGTTCCATCGCACGCCCCCTGTTGGATTTGCCGTGTTGGCCGCCTTATTCGATTGTCACACCGACAACCTGACCGACGCTGTCGTTCCAGCGCTGTGCCCAGTCACCGCCCGCGCGCTCGGCCCATTCCGGCAGAACTTCGCTTTTCAGGATTTCCTGAGCACGGGCGAAATCCTCGTCCGACACTTCCACGAGGGTCATGCTGCGCGCCTCGCCGGCGGGGCATTCACCGTTGCCGGTCAGGCAGGCGATATCATTGACCAATGCGTCCTGCGCGCTGTCCCACGCGGGATCTTCGAAATTCGCCTTGATCTCGCTCTGGATCAGTTCCTGCGTTTGCGCGTCGAGGCTGTTCCACTTGTCGAGGTTCATCGCTGTCACGACGCTGTCCCAGCCGCCCAGAGGGATCGGCATCAGGTGCGTGGACACTTCCCACCAGCCTGCGGAATAGCCCGAACCGGCACCGGTCACAGCGCAGTCGACAACGCCGTTCTGCAACGCGCCCGGCACTTCGGCGAAGCTGACGTTGACGCCCTCGGCGCCCAGCGCTTCGAGCAGTTTCGCGGTCATCCGGCCCGATGCGCGGACCTTGAGACCTTCGAGATCGGCAAGCGTCTCGACCTCGTGATTGCAGAAGACGACCTGCGGCGGATAGGGCGCGATCGCCAGAACGTGGCTGTTGAAACGGTCATGGTAGATGTCGGTGACCATGGGCCGTGCGGCATCGACCATCGCGCGCGCCTCGTCTGCGGTCAGCGCCAGCAGCGGCACGTCCAGCCCTTCGAGTTCGGGCGCATCGGCCACGGCGTAGTCGGCCACGGTCATCGCCACGTCATAGACCCCCTGCCCCAGCAGCGGATAGATATCGCCGAGACCAAGGCTCATCTGGTTGTGGGTCGTCAGTTCGACCTCGATCTTGCCATCCGACGCGGCTGGCAGGGTTTCGGACCAGAAAGGGGCTTCGTACTGGTTATGCAGCGGCAGGCTGGACCAAGAGCCTACGACCGAAAGCGTTTCCGCGCTGATCGGTGTGGCAAGGGCCGTCGTGGCGGCAAGCAGAGAAAGTGTCTTTTTCATTTGGTGTCTCCTTGTTGGATCTTTTTTTGGTGAATTAGGGTCTGTAGATCGTCGTCTCGGCGTCTTCGGCCACGTCGGCGATCAGCATATGTCCGGGGGAATGGGTAATGACCAAGGGCAGTTTCGCCTGCAACAGCACGTTCTGCGGGGTCACGCCGCAGGCCCAGTAGACCGGGCGCTCGCCCTCCCGGATCTCTACGGGCTCGCCCCATTCCGGGGAGTCGATGTCGGATATCCCGATGTCCGCCGGATCGCCCTGCCCGATGGGCGCACCGTGGGCCTGCGGGTACTGCGCGCTGATCCGGTAGGCATCGGCGACCCGCCCTTCGGCGATGGGACGCATGGTGATGACCATCTTGCCGCCGAAGGGGCCGGCGGGCATCAGATCGATATTGGATTTGTACATCGGCACGTTGCGCCCCGCTTCGAGGTGGCGGACGGGGATGCCGTTTCGCACCAGTGCGTTCTCGAAGGTGAAGGAACACCCCAGCGCCACGGTCACCAAATCGTCCGACCAGATGTCGGCGATATCCGTCACCTCATCCGTCATTTCGCCCTCGCGGAAGACGCGGTAGCGCGGCACGTCATGGCGGATGTCGATATCCTCTCCCAATGTGGGAAGCATCGGATCGCCGGTGTCGGACACGCCGACGACAGGACAGGGTTTCGGGTTCCGCTGGCAGAAGCGCAGGAAATCCAGCGCATAGCGTTCGGGCAGGATTGCAAGGTTGCACTGCAACTTGCCCGGTGCCAGCCCGGCGGTATGGCCCGCATAATGACCCGCGCGGATCGCCCTGCGCACGTCGGGCGCGGACAACCCCTTGAGGTCGGCGTAGGGAACGGTCTGGACGGTCATGGCAGCACCTCTCGCAACGTAGCTCAAGCATCACACGGCCATGCAATCCAATCAAATGATCATTTCTGATCAACACTGATAAAATTCAGTAATGCCTATCTGCTGTGCTCGGCGTCCCATGCCTGCGCCACCCGCTGCGCGATGCCCGCGCTGTTCTGAACCAGAAAACTGCGCGGTTCAGACAGGTAGGAGGCGGTAAAGGCCAGCGCTTCGGGGACGAAACCGGGGTCGAACTCGATCAACTCTCCGGCCTTCAGCATCGGCTCGGCGAGGGCGCGCGGGTACGGGCCGACAGCGATGCCCGCCGCGATGACCTTGAGGCTGGCCGAGAGGGAGGCAGAAGTATAGACCCGCACGCCCGGCCCCAGCCTGCGCGCGAGTTCCGACATCAGTTCCTGATAGGGCCGTGTCATGCTGGAGTAGGAGATCACCGGAATCGCGGTCAGATCGGTCTGCG
This sequence comes from Sulfitobacter sp. HNIBRBA3233, assembly GCF_040149665.1. Classification (NCBI taxonomy): domain Bacteria; kingdom Pseudomonadati; phylum Pseudomonadota; class Alphaproteobacteria; order Rhodobacterales; family Roseobacteraceae; genus Sulfitobacter; species Sulfitobacter marinivivus. The sequence continues at coordinate 2,020,474 of NZ_JBEFLP010000001.1, forward strand.
GGTTCTGGGCCGAGCGGTACCAGTGCAGTGCAAACGGCGGCAGCGCCACATTCTCGACCGAGAATTCGGACACCGGCCCCATCAGGAACGCGAGATCCAGCCGCCGCTCCAGCAGGGCCGACCGCAGGTTGAGCGAAATATCCACCGTCAGGTCCACGTTCACCCGTGGATAGATTTCCGCAAAGGCCTTGAGGAAATCGGGCAGCCACGACTGGGCCACCGTCTCGGAGGCGCCCACGCGGAACAGGCCCTCGGTTTCCCTCGGATTGGCGACGCGCTGCTTTATCTCTTCCTCGACGAAGAGCATCTGTTCGGCATAGCCCAGGAGCAGCGTTCCGTGTTTGGTAAGCACCAGCGGCCCCGGTCCGCGTTCGATCAGCGGCACGCGCAATTCGTCCTCCAGCGTGGCGATGCGCGAGGAAACCGCGGGCTGTGACAGGTTCAGACGTTCTGCCGCGCGGCGAAAGCCGCCCAGACGGGCGACCAGAAAGAACGTGCGCAGCTGGTCAAATGTCATCTGGCGCGCCAATGAGAATCGCGCGGAAATCGTTCACATTTGTGCCGGTCGGCCCCGGCACGAACAGCGCGTCCGCCGCATGGAACGCGCCCCATGCATCGTTGTCGGCAAGCATGCGCGCGGGGTCATGCCCCGCGGCACGGATCGCCGCCGCCGTGCCCCCGTGGGCGAAGGCCCCGGCGTTGTCCTGCGATCCGTCTATGCCGTCGGTGTCGGCGGCCATCGCGTAGATGCCCCGCTGCCCTTCGATTCCCAACGCGAACGACAGAAGGAAGGCGGTGTTGCGCCCGCCGCGTCCGTCACGGTTGCGCAGCGTCACCGTCGTCTCGCCCCCCGACAGAATCACCACCGGCGCTGTGAACGGGCGGTTGTGCCGGACGACTTCGCGGGCGATGGCGGCGTGCATTTGGCCGATGACGTCGGCCTCGCCCTCGATCGCGTCGGACAGGATGACGGCGGGCACGCCCATCTGTGCGGCGCGCGCGGCCGCCGCCTCAAGCGACAGGCGCGCGGAGGCAATGATGCGGACCTCGTTGCGGGCAAAAACCGGATCGTCGGGCCGTGGCGCACGCGCGGCATCCGCGCCGAGATGCGCGACCAGCGCGGGCGGCAGAGCGATGCCGCGCGTTTCGATCAGGGCGCGGGCGCCTTCCAGCGTTACGGCATCGGGCACGGTGGGGCCGGAGGCCACCTGCGCGGGATCGTCGCCGGGCACATCGGACACGATCAGGCTGACCACCCGCGCCGGATGCGCCGCCGCCGCCAGGCGCCCGCCCTTTATCATGCTCGCGTGTTTGCGGATCGCGTTCATCACGCCGATGGGCGCCCCCGAAGCCAGCAGCGCGTCGTTCAGCGCGCGTTCATCCGCCAGCGTCAGACCCTCGGGTGGGGCCGGCAAAAGGGCCGAGCCGCCTCCGCAGACCAGCGCCACGACCAGATCGTCGGGGCCGAGGCCCGCAACGGCGTCGAAAAGCGCCTCTGTCGCTGCCAGACCGGCGGCATCGGGGACGGGATGCGCGGCTTCCATCACGCGGATGTGCCGTGTCGGGCAGGCGTAGCCGTAGCGCGTGACAACAACCCCTTCCACCGGCGCGCCCCACAGATCCTCGAACGCGGCGGCCAGTTGCGCCGCGCCCTTGCCCGCGCCCACGACCACGGTGCGCCCAGCCGGTCTGGGCGGCAGGTGCGGGCGCAGGGCGGTGCGTGCATCCGCCGCTGCCACGGCGGCCTCGAACAGCGTGGTCAGGAACGCGCGCTCGGTCATCCGCCGAACACCTCGCGCAGCGCGTTCTTCTGCACCTTGCCCATGGTGTTGCGGGGCAGTTCGGTGACGATCTCGTAGTGGCGGGGCTGTTTGAAGCGGGCGAGCGCACCGGCCACGGCGGCCTGCACGGCCTCAAGATCGATGCGGTCCCCCGGAGCCTGAACCAGCACGGCCAGAGGCACCTCGCCCAGATCCGCGTGGGGCACACCGATCACCGCGCTTTCCAGCACGCCGGGCTGTTCGTCGAGCACCAGTTCGATTTCCTTGGGGTAGACGTTGTAGCCGCCCGAGATGATCAGATCCTTGCCGCGCCCGACGATGGTGACATAGCCGTCCGCGTCCTGCACGCCGAGATCGCCGGTGATGAAGAACCCGTCGGGGCGGATTTCCTCGGCGGTTTTCTCGGGCATGTTCCAGTAGCCGTAAAAGACGTTCGGGCCGCGCACCTCGATCGTGCCGGTTTCGCCTTGGGGCAGTTCGGTGCCCTGCGCATCGCAGACCCTGAGTTCGACATCGGGCAGCGGCAGGCCCACGGTGCCGGCGCGGCGGTCGCCGTCGTATGGGTTGGAGGTGCTCATGTTGGTTTCGGTCATCCCGTAGCGTTCAAGGATGCGGTGGCCCGTGCGCCCCTCGAACTGGCGATGGGTTTCGGCCAGCAGCGGGGCCGAGCCGGAAATGAAGAGCCGCATGTTGGCGGTCAGATCCCGGTCGAAGCGGTCATCGTCCAGAAGACGGGTGTAGAAGGTCGGCACGCCCATCATCGCGGTGGCGCGCGGCATCCAGTCGATCAGCGCATCGATGTCGAGCTTGGGCAGGAAGACCATCGCGCCGCCCGCGATCAGCATCACGTTGCTGGCCACGAACAGCCCGTGGGTGTGAAAGATCGGCAGCGCGTGCAACAGCACATCGTCGGCGGTGAAGCGCCAGAGATCGGTCAGCGTCTGGGCGTTCGAAATCAGGTTGCCCTGGCTCAGCATCGCGCCCTTGGACCGTCCGGTCGTACCGGACGTATAAAGGAAAGCCGCGAGATCATCTGCCCCGCGTTCGACGGTTTCGTAGCTGTCGGATTGATCGTCCGCGATATCGCTGAGGCTGCCACCGGCCCCCGACAGCGTCGCGAAAGCGGCACCGGCTTTCGACGCGACATCCGCCAGATCGGGCCGCGCGGGATCGCCGACCAGAAGGGCGGCGCCGCTGTCCTCGACGAAATAGCTGAGTTCGGCCGCCGTGTAGGCAGTATTGAGCGGCAGAAAGATCGCACCCGATTGCGCACAGGCGGCGTAGAGCGCCAGCATGTCGGGGCATTTTTCGACCTGTACCGCCACCCGGTCGCCCGTCGCCACGCCGAATGCCGCAAGGGCGTGCGCCAGCTGCGCCGCCCGGCGCAGAAAGGCCGCGTGGGTGATTACCTCGCCATCCGGCAGGTGAAGGAACGGCGTCTGCCGGCCCGCGTGCGGGGCAAACAGCGTGTCGTATAGCGGGTTGGTCATGGCGGGACTCCTGAAATTTCCCGCATCTTAGACCAGCCTTTCGTCAGTGAAAATCGCGAGATTTCGGGATAACGCGCACATCGCGCGGATGCTTGCGCCCGCCGCCCACATGATTGGGCAGGGGATGTGTGGGATGGTCGCCGCGCGCGGCGGGTCCCGGCACCCGGTCTGCCGCCAGCGTGTCGAGCCGGTCGGTGCGGTCCTCAAGCCGGTCCGCGACGATGTGGATCACCCGCCCGTCCGTCTGCACCCGTCCGTGCACGACCAGCAGGCGCGCCTGCATGATGGTGGCGCGGCAGGTTTCGAACATCTTCGGCCAGATCACCAGATTGGCGACCCCGGCCTCGTCCTCGAGCGTGATGAAACACACGCCCTTGGCGCTGCCGGGTTTCTGCCGCACCAGCACCAGCCCCGCCAGCGACACCCGCGCCCCGTGCGCAAGATGGATCAGATCGTGCGTGCAGACATAGCCCTGCTTGCGCAGGCTGGGGCGGAAAAACCGCATCGGGTGCGCCTTCAGCGACAACCGCAGCGTCTGGTAATCCGCGACCACATGTTCGGCCTGCGCCATGGCGGGCAGCGTCACCGCGGGCTCCGCCCCCTCGCCCGCCGCTTCGGCGTGCTCGAAAAGCGCCAGCGCGGGCGCATCGCGCAGCCCCTGCGCCTGCCACAGCGCCTGCCGCCGGTCGATCCCGACTGAGCGGAAGGCGTCCGCCGCCGCCAGCTTGCCGATGGTGCCGCGATCGAGCCGCGCGCGCGCCTTGAGGTCGGCCACATCCGCAAAGGGCGCATCGCGCGCCGCCATGATCCGCAGCCCCGCGTCCTGCCGCATCCCGTCGATCTGGCGAAACCCCAGCCGCAGGGCAAAACCGTCCGCGCAGGGTTCGAGCGTGCAATCCCAGTCGGAGTAGTTCACATCGACGCCGCGCACCTCGACCTCGTGCTCGCGTGCGTCGCGCACGATCTGGGCAGGTGCGTAGAACCCCATCGGCTGGCTGTTGAGCAGGCCACAGGCGAAAGCCGCCGGATAGTGGCACTTCATCCAGCTCGAGACATAGACCAGCTTGGCAAAGCTGGCCGCGTGGCTTTCGGGAAAGCCGTATTCACCGAAGCCCTTGATCTGGTTGAAGCACCGCTCGGCGAACTCCTGTGCGTAGCCACGGTCGACCATCCGGCCCACCATCTTTTGCTGGAGCAGCTCGATGGTCCCGCGCGAGCGGAAGGTGGCCATCGCCTTGCGCAGTTCGTTCGCCTCCTTGGGGGAAAACCGTGCTGCGTCGATGGCGATCTTCATCGCCTGTTCCTGAAAGATCGGCACGCCCAGCGTGCGCCCGAGGATCTTCAGCAGCTCATCCTGCGGATGGTCGGGGCCGGGCGCGGGATAGCTGACGCCTTCGATCCCCTGCCGGCGGCGCAGGTAGGGATGGACCATATCGCCCTGGATCGGACCGGGGCGCACGATGGCGACCTCGATCACCAGATCGTAGAACCGGCGCGGGCGCAGCTTCGGCAGCATCGCCATCTGCGCGCGGCTTTCCACCTGGAACACACCCAGACTGTCGCCCGCGCAGAGCATGTCGTAGGTTTCGGTATCGTCGGCGGGGATGCTGGCAAGGTCGTGGTCGATGCCGTAATGGCCCCGCAGAAGGTCGAAGACCTTGGCGATGCAGGTCAGCATTCCCAGCGCGAGGATGTCCACCTTGAAGATGTCCAGCGCGTCGATGTCGTCCTTGTCCCACTCGATGAAACTGCGGTCGGGCATGGCGCCGTTGCCGATGGGCACGATCTCGGTCAGGGGGCGTTCGGTCAGAATGAAACCGCCGACATGCTGGCTGAGGTGGCGCGGCATGCCGGTCATCTGGCGGGCGATGGCAATCACCCGCCGCAGGTAGGGATCGGTCAGGTCCATGCCCGCGTCGCGCACGCGGTCGTCGCCCATCTGTCCTTCGAAGCTGCCCCAGACCGTGCTGGCGAGCTTGCTTGTCACATCCTCGCTCAGCCCCATGGCCTTTCCCACCTCGCGGATCGCGGAGCGCGGGCGGTAGTGGATCACCGTGGCGCACAGGCCCGCCCGGGCGCGGCCGTATTTGGCATACATGTACTGGATGACTTCCTCACGACGCTCGTGTTCGAAATCCACGTCGATATCGGGCGGCTCGTCGCGCTCTTCGCTGAGGAACCGTTCGAACAGAACGTCGTGTTCGGCCGGATCGACAGAGGTTATCCCGAGGCAGAAACACACCACCGAGTTCGCCGCCGATCCCCGTCCCTGGCACAGGATCGGCGGTTCGGCCTCTTCGCGGGCGAAGCGGACGATATCGTGGATGGTCAGGAAGTAGCGTGCGATTTTCTTCGTCCGGATCAGCGCGAATTCCTTTTCGATGATCGCACGGATGCGGTCGGCCACGCCCTCGGGATAGCGCCGCGCCGCGCCCTGCCACGTCAGGCGTTCGAGTTCTTCCATGGCCGTGCGGCCCTCGGGCACGATTTCGTGGGGGTATTCGTATTTCAGATCGTCGAGGCTGAAGGTCACCTCGTCGGCAAGCGCGCGGGTGGCGCGGATGGCGTGGGGCCAGGCCGCGAACAGGCGGCACATCTCGTCGGGGGATTTCAGGTAGCGTTCGGCGTTGGCCTCCAGCAGAAAGCCCGCCGCGTCGATGGTGGTGCCGTGCCGGATGCAGGTCATCACGTCCTGCAGGGGCCGGCGCGACGGATCGTGGTAGAGCACGTCGTTGGTGGCCAGCAGACCCAGCCCGTGATGCTGCGCCAGCGCGTCGAGCCGGTTGATGCGCGCCACATCATCCCCGCGGTAGAGATAGGCCGCCGCGATGTGGCGCAGTCCCGGCAACGCGCGCACCAGCCGTGGCAGCCCCGCCGCGAACACGTCCAGATTTTCGGACGGCAGGACGATCAGGGCGATACCCTCTCCATGCTGCGCGAGCATGTCCAGGGTCAGATGGGTCTCGCCCTTTTGCTGCCAGCCGCCGTCCGCGTCGGCCATCTTGCCCCGCGACAGCAGGGTGGACAGCCGCGCATAGGCGGCGCGGTCGCGCGGATAGGCAAGAAACCGGGTGCCGCACAGCAACTCCAGCCGCGCACCGATCAAGGTGCGCAGGCGGGCGGTCTTCGCCTCGGTATGGATACGCACGACGCCCGACAGCGTGTTGTGGTCGGCGACACCGATGCAATCGTAGCCCAGCAGGTTGGCGGTCGCGGTCAGATCGACAGCGTCGGAAGCCGCGCGCAGGAACGAAAAGCAGGTGGCGAGACCCAGTTCGACGTACTCGGCCGGGGCATTCCAGTGGAACGGGTCATCGCCGTCGATGGTGCGGCGCTTGTGTCCTTCTTGTTGTGGCATCAGGTGGCAGCCCTATGCGGTTGGTGGAACATGTAAGACCGGAGGCTCCTCCCTTGCGGCGCCCTGCGGCCCCCGCCCGAGACGGTCCTCGCACCGGTCTGCAGCACCGGCGGCGGGTCAGAGGGAACGGCCGTGCCGCCTGCGGGACCGGGCGGCGGGAAGGCCGTAGCCGAAGCGCGATGCCGCCCCGCCCCGGCGCTGCCGTCCAGGCGGTCTGGCGCTGATCCGTCGGCAGCGCGGGACGCCCTGCGGGAGGGCGGGTGGGGTGTCGGCGCAGCCGCACGTCACCCGTCATCCGAAAACACCCTGCAGGAACCAGCGGGGAGCGCCGCCGCGGCGATCCTCCAGTATCCCCTCGCGAAACATCCAGAAGCGCCGCCCGTCCTGCACCTCGACCCGGTAGTAGTCGCGCAGCCGCGTTCCCGCGCGGTCGCGCCACCATTCCGGCGCGATCCGCTCGGGCCCCTCGAACCGCGCCACCAGATGCACCACCCGTCGCCAGCGGAACCGCGCGGGCGGCCCGTCAGGCACGGCATAGAGCACGACGATCTCCTCGGGCGGATCGAATATCCGCAAAGGGCGCGCGCGCGCGATATCCGGCGGCGGCGCGGCCTGCGTGGCCAACGCGGGCACGCGGTGCTCCACCCGCTCGGGCTTGTGGCTCGCTACCCACGCCGACCAGCTGACCTTCGCCGGCCCCAGCCTTGCCGTCAGCCGGTCCAGCAGCGCCGCCACATCCGCGCCTGCGTCCCGCGCACCGTCCAGCCGGTCCTGATGCAGCGACAGCGGCTCGCTGCGCAGCGCCTCCAGTGTCACCAGATCGAACCCGAACCCCGGGTCGATCCCGTCGAGTTTACCCGCCACCAGCCGCACCAGATGCGCCGCGTCGCGGCTGGGACCGGCTGTCGCCACGTTGCGGGACCGCCATTCGCCATCGACGCGGTAGATCGTCAACCGCAACAGCCGCGCACCGCGCTCCGCACGCGCCAGTTGCGCGCACAGATCCTCCGCCAGCCCCTGAAGCCACGGCTCGGGGTCGATCACCGGCTCAGCCATGCGCACGCGCGCCATGAATACCTGCGCCTCCGCCGGCGCATCCAGCGGATCGGCGGTGCGGCCCGTGGCACGGTCGAGCAGGATCAGCGGGTTCGCATCCGCCGCCATCCCCGCAAAACGCCGCATCAGGCCGACACGCGGCACCGCCGCCAGCGCCGCGACGGTCTTCAACCCCAAGCGGTCGAGCAACCGCACCGTCTGCGCATCCAGCCGCAGCGCCGCCACCGGCAAGGGCCCGAGAGCGTCCTCCACATCTTCCGCACCGCAGGTCGCGCCCTGCGGGCCGAAGCGCGCCAGCATCTGCGCCGCGCCACGCGTGGGCGCCATCGCCAGCCGCGCGCGCAGCCCCTGCATGGCAAACCGCGCGCCCATGTCGCGCAGCATCTGCGCCTCGCCCCCGAAAAGATGCGTGGCCCCGGTCACGTCCAGCACGATCCCGTCCTCTTCGGCCACGGTCCACGGACACCAGCGCCGCGCCCAGAACGCCAGCCGCCCCAGCATCTCGCGATCTCCCGACGGGTCGGCGGGTTCCACATGCAGGTCGGGATGGATCGCCTGCACATCCACCACCCGCGCGCCCGTGACGATCCCGCGCCCGCGCGCGGCTGCGCTGGCCGCATGGACGACCGGCCCGTGCGGGCCCTCCCGCGACAGAACGACGGGCACGGCATCATCGGGCAGGGTCCGCTGCGCCGAAGTGATGCGCCGCCAGCGATCCATCGCCAGATCCGGAAAGAACGCGGATACGATACGCGCCGCGCGCGCGGCGACCGTCATGGCGCCCCCCGGTCACCCGGCGGCCCCCGCCGCCAGATGCGCGGGACCGGCATCGCCGCCCCCTGCGCCGCGGGGCAGAAACCGCAGGCGGTCCGCCGCTTCGCGCGCCGCCGGATCATGGGCGGCAATCCATGTGCCCGGAGCACGCCCGCGCGCGCGAAACAGCTCTGCCTCCCACAGCGGCGCACCGGGCGCGCGGGGGTCGTGGGGATGCGGCATCGAGGGAACCGACCCGATGCGCCAGCGCTCGCGCGCCGCCGAAAGCCCTTCGGCCACGCCCGAGCGGATCATCCACACCGGCACACCGGAGGCTTCGGAGCGCAGCGCAAGCCGCTTTGTGGCGGTGAAATCCAGAACCGGCGGCGCGCCATGCACCTCGCCGACCACGGCGCAAAGCCCTGCGCAGGCCGCCCCCTCCTCCATCGCCCAGAGCACGTCGCGCGGATGGCTGACCTCTACCCGCAGAAGGGTCACCCCCTTCAGCGCCGCCCCGTAAAGCCGCCCGTTCTCCTGCCGCGACTTGCGGTCCGACACCCACAGCACCGGCGCCTTGCTGCGCGGCAGACAGGCCAGTACAAAGCCAGTCACGGCCGCGTCGAAAGGCTGCGCCGAAAGCGCGTCTTTCAGCACCGCCTGCCCCGCGGCGGGACCGGGCACATCCTGCACCGCGCGCTTGTGTTTGAGCGCGACAATCCGCCCCTGTTCGAGAGCGGCCATATCCCCCGATGCCGGGCGTGCAAAAGCATCCCCCGCTGCCGGGCGCACCAAAGGCCCGTCCAGCACGAAACGCCCGGAAAAGTCGCCCGCCAAGGGGCCGAAAGAAGAATCGCCAGTCATACATCCCTCCTTTTTGTTCTTCTTTTGTTCTATATGTAAATCCCGTTTCTGACGAGTCCCTTTTGCCTGTGACGCTGGGGAGCCATGCAAAATCACTCGTGTACAAATGCCCCCAAAGCCGTTAGGGGCAGGCCAAACCATATCCCCCCTTTCAGGAATATCCCTTGATTCAAACGATTGCAGATGCGCTCGCCGCACAAGGCTATGATGCGCTCACCCCCGTTCAGGAGGCCGTCACAGACCCCTCCCTCGAAGACCGCGACCTTCTGGTCTCTGCCCAGACCGGGTCCGGCAAAACAGTCGCCTTCGGCATGGCGATCGCGCCCACGCTGCTGGGCGATGCGCCCAAATTCGGCCCTGCCGGCGCGCCGCTGGCGCTGGTCATCGCGCCCACCCGCGAACTGGCCATGCAGGTCGCGCGCGAATTCGGCTGGCTCTACGGCCCCGCCGGTGCCGTGGTCACCACCTGCGTCGGCGGCATGGACACCCGCACCGAGCGCCGCGCGCTGGACCGCGGCGCGCATGTGGTCGTCGCCACCCCGGGCCGCCTGTGCGACCACATCAAGCGCGGCAACATCGACCTTGGCGATATCCGCGCCGTGGTGCTGGACGAAGCGGACGAGATGCTGGACCTCGGGTTTTCCGAAGACCTCGAGTTCATCCTGACCGAAACGCCGCAAACCCGCCGGACGCTGATGTTTTCGGCCACCGTGCCACAAGGCATCGCCAAGCTGGCCGAAAAATACCAGGACAATGCCGAGCGCGTTTCGGTCGTGTCACAGGACAAGCAGCACGCCGATATCGAATACCGCGCGCTGACCGTTCATCCGCGCGACACGGAAAACGCGATCCTCAACATCCTGCGCTTCTACGAGGCCAAGAACGCCATCGTCTTTTGCAACACTCGTGCCGCCGTGGCGCGTCTGACCACACGGCTGACCAACCGCAACTTTTCGGTCGTCGCCCTATCGGGTGAACTGACGCAATCGGAACGGACCAACGCGCTGCAAGCGCTGCGGGACGGACGGGCGCGGGTCTGCGTCGCGACGGATGTCGCCGCGCGCGGCATCGACCTGCCCAACCTCGAACTGGTGATCCACGCCGATCTGCCGACGGGGTCGGACACGTTGCTGCACCGTTCGGGCCGGACGGGCCGCGCGGGCCGCAAAGGGGTCTCGGCGCTGATCGTGCCTCCCAAGGCCACCGGCAAGGCAAAACGTCTGCTGAAATGGGCCAAGCTAGACGTTGAATGGGCCGCACCGCCTTCGGCTGCCGAAGTGAACAAGGCGGATGAGGAACGTCTGCTGGGCGATCCTGCGTGGGACGCGCCGGTGCCCGAAGACGCCGCCGAGATCGTCGCCACGCTAGCCGAGCGCTATTCGGCCGAGCAACTGGCCACCGCTTTCGTTTCGCTGTTCCGCGCCCGCGGATCGGCCCCCGAAGAGCTGTCCGATCCCGGCCAGCGCCCGGAGCGCGAGGAACGCGACCACCGTGCGTTCGGACCATCGGTCTGGTTCAAGGTTTCTGTCGGGCGCGAGGACGGCGCGGGTCCGCGTACCCTTTTGCCGATGCTGTGCCGTGTCGGTGATCTGGGACGCGACGATCTGGGCGCGATCCGCGCGATGCCGCGCCATTCCTACGTCGAGGTCGCAGAAAGCGCTGTGTCGCGCCTTCAGGAGGCGCTCGGCCCCGACATGCAGGCCGAGGAAGGCGTGGTTCTGACCAAGCTCGACAGCAAGCCCGATTTCGGCCCGCAGGGCGGACGCCCGGACCGTGGTCCGAAAGGGCCGCGCCCCGATCGCGGGCCCAAGCCGGACCGCGCACCACGCCCGCAGGAGGCGAAAGCCTTTGACCCCGATGCAGCGGCGGCCCCGCCCGCCAAACCCCGCGCCCCGCGCGACGATGCACCGGCTGCGACCCAGATCCGCAAACCTGCTCCGGCCAAGGGCAAGCGGGACGCAACGCGCCCGCCCAAATCCCACAAGACCGACCGCACCCCGATGAAGCCCGGCGCCAAGCCGAAAGGCAAAGCGCCCTACGGCGAGGCGCGCACCGACGCGGCCACCCAGAGAACCGGCGACGGCAAGCCAAAGCCCGCGTGGAAGAAGGACCGCCCCGAGGGCGGAAAACCCGCCGAGGCGCGGCGCAAGCCAGAGGGCGGCAAACCGGCGAAATCGGGGGCAAAGCCCGTCTGGAAAAAATCCGGCCCCGACACCCCCAAGGCCGAGGGCAAGCCCAAGTTCAACCGCGCGGCGGATACCTCGAAACGCTTTGTGCCCCCCGGCAAATCCGGCAAGCCCGGCAAGCCTGCCGCACGTGGCGGCAACGCCCCGCCAAAGCGCAAGGACTGAGCGTTTCGGGCGTCAGGTCGACGCGGGCAACCGCAACGCGAGAGACAAAAGGAAAAAGGCCGGAGCATCCGCTCCGGCCTTTTTTCGGTTCCGCCGTGGTCGGGCGCGATCAGGCTTTGCCTTTCCAGGGCACCAGAAACCGCTCCATCCCGCGCATCAGCATGTCGATGCCGAAGCCGATCACGCCGATCAGGATGATCCCAAGGATCACGATATCGGTATTCTGGAATTTCGAGGCGACCATGATCATCATCCCCGCCCCCTTTTCCGCCGCGACCAGTTCCGCCGCAACCACGGTGCCCCAGCACACCCCCATCGCCACCCGCGCCCCGGTGAAGATTTCAGGCAGCGAGTTCGGGATGATCACGTAGCGCATGATCTGCCATTTCGACGCGCCCAGCGAATAGGCCGCGTGCACCTTCGAGATGCTGACCCCCGACACGCCGGACCGCGCGGCGATGGCCATGATCCAGAGCGCGGCGAGAAACAGCAGGATGATCTTTCCGGTCTCGCCGATGCCTGCCCAGATGATCACCAGCGGGATCAGCGCCAGCGGCGGCACGGGCCGCATGAATTCCACGATCGGATCGAACCAGCCGCGGAACCAGTTGCTCAGCCCCATGGCATAGCCCAGCGGGATACCGACGATCGCGCCACAGACAAAGCCCGCGATCACGCGAAACAGCGACCACCCCAGATGGCCCAGCAGTGACGTGCCGCGAAACCCTTCGTCCAGAACCGTCGCCGTGCGTTCCAGCACCGCTTCGGGCGATGGCAGGTAGAGGGGCTCCATCTGCCAGCCATTGTAGGGTTCGAAATTGGGCGTGCCCTTGTCGGAGATCGTGACCGATCCGCCGTCGACCTGAACGGTCGAGCCCGGCCGCACGCTTTGTCCGTTGATCGCGACCACCTTGGCGCCGTCGCTTTTCTTGAAGTCGTCGTTGCTGTCGAAGCTGACCAGACGGTTACGGTACTGCGCCACCGTGATGCTGTCGTTCTTGGCGAACCCGTCGCCGGGGGGCACTTCGACCGGATCGGGGTTTTCCTCGCGGTCGTGAACGATGACGGTAACCTCCGCCGTGTCGCGCTGGCCATTGGCCTCGACCGTGTATTCGAAAGAGGTCTGCCCCGCGAAGGGCCCCGGCGCGTGCAGGAATCCCGGCAAGAGCGACGAGCCGGTGAACATCCCCCACAACAGGAACAATGTCAGGATCGACAGGATCCCGGCGGCCCGGTTCGGACGCACCGCGCTTTCGTCGCCGAAGGTCACCGTCTTCAGCGAGGTATAGTCGCGCACGCCGACGCCCCCCAAAAGCCGGGTCAGGATCAGGTATCCGCCGACGAAAATGCCGCCGTAGATGGCGAGGATGATCAGGCCGGTCATGCGCTTTCCTCCTGACGGCCCATGATCTCTTCTTCCATGTCCCAGATCATCGACAGGATTTCCTCCCGCTTCGGCGCGAATTCGGGGTGTTTCTTGATCTCGCGCAGGTCGGCATTCACGCCCGCCTCCGCGAACGGCAGGCGGTATTCCTTGTGAATGCGGCCCGGCCGCGGGGCCATCACGATCAGCCGCTCGCCCAGCAGCAGGGCCTCTTCGACCGAGTGGGTGATCAGGATGATCGTCTTACCGGTCTCTTTCCACAGCTTCAGAACGAGGCTCTGCATCTTTTCGCGGGTCAGCGCGTCCAGCGCGCCCAGCGGTTCGTCCATCAGGATCACGTCGGGATCGTTGGCCAGACAGCGGGCAAGGGCCACGCGCTGCTGCATCCCGCCCGACAGCTCATAGACCGCCTTTTCCTTGAAGTCCTGAAGCCCCACCACGTTCAGCAACCGGTTCACGATCTCGGCCTTGTCGTTCTTGGGCATCCCCTTCATCGAGGGGCCGAAGCCCACGTTCTCGCGGACGCTCATCCATTCGAACAACGCCCCTTGCTGAAACACCATGCCGCGTTCGGCGTCGGGGCCTTTGATCTCGTGACCGTTCAGGGTCATCGTGCCTTCGGTCGGGGCCAGAAATCCCGCCACGATGTTCAGCAGCGTGGTCTTGCCGCAGCCGGAAGGGCCAAGCACGCTGAGCAATTCGCCCGCCTTGAGATCAAGGGAAACATCCTTGAGCGCCTGCACCGAGCCGCCATCCGGCAGGTCGAAGCGCATCGACAGATTCTGAATGGAAAGTCCTGACATGACCCTGCTTTCTGGCTGCATCCGAAGCGGCCTCTGGACCCTTGGCCGGGTCGCTTTTGTCTTGGGGGAAAGGGCCCGGCGCGGGGCCGGACCCTTCCGCGATCGTCAGATCACTCGGCAGCCGCCTGCAGCGGGCCGGTGTTGACGGTGCCCGCGTAGCTGTCGAGCTTGCTGTCGATGGAGCCGGCATCCACGAAGACCTGCGCAACACCGCCCATGAACTCGGCGCTGCCACCACCCAGCCATTTCTGGCTCAGCTGTTCCTCGACCGAGGGGAAGACGAATGTGGCCATGGTTTCTTTCGTGGCCTCTTCGTCCATACCGGCGTCCTTGGCGATGACCGGCAGCATTTCGTCCATGTGCTCGCCCGAGTTCCACATCTCGTTCGCCTCGGCGGTCACCCGCAGGAAGGCTGCAACGTCTTCACCGTTCTCGGCGACGTAGGACGCCGGCGCGGAGGTCACGTCGAAGACGAGAATGCCCAGCTCTTCCTTCTCGGCGCCGGTCAGAAGAACGTTGCCGTTCTCTTTCATGCGCCGCAGTGCGCCACCCCAGCCGCAGGCCATGTCCACGGCGCCCTGGCTGAGCGCTGCGGCGCCTTCTGCCGGTGCCATATCAACGACCGACAGGCTGGCCAGATCGACGCCGAAATGGTCCATCTGCTTGAGAAAGCCGTAATGCGCGGCGGTGCCCAGCGGCACGGCGACCTTCTTGCCCGCCAGTTCGTCCGCGCTGTTCTTGTCGATCTCCAGCGCCGAGGCGACGACGCAGTTGTCATTCTCGGAATAGCTGACGGCGACATCGATCGCCTGAAGGTCCTGCCCGCCCGAGGTCGCCACCACGAAAGGCGGCACACCCTGGCTGACGGCGATCTGGACGTCGCCCGACGCCATCGCGGCGGACATCGCCACGCCACTGTCGAAGCTGACCCAGTTGATCTTCTTGCCCATGGCTTCTTCGTATTTGCCTTCCGCCTTGGCGTACTGGAACGGCATCGGCCATTCGAGGAAATAGGCAACGGTGATTTCTTCGTGCGCATCGGCGAAGGCTGCTGTGGCTGTCAGGGACATCACGGCCCCGGCGACGAACGCGCTTACGGTTTTCTTCATCATTGTTGTTGGTCTCCCAGTTGGTTTATTGCCCCGCCACCCAGTGTGGGGCGGGGAGTGTGATCGCGTGACCGCAACCGCCGACAGTATCCTAAGGCAGGTGCAGTGTGATGCAACAGAGTTGCCGGTACGTCAGTTTTGCTGCACCCATTTTCGGCAACGCAGGCGCCGCCATCTGTCCGTGAAAGACCATTCGCATCCCATTCCGACACTCAACGCGCGCCGAGCGCACCTGAAACGCCCGAATTTACAGCAGAGCCCGAAATTGCGGCAAACGGCTTCACCCGCAGCAGTGTCGGCGGATGGTGCCGAATTCAAACTGCCAGTTCTTACCCGAGCATGAGTCCAGATACCGCGCTTACGTTCAGCGATCAGGGGCAATGCACCGCCCGTGCCGGCTGAAATCACCGCCCCGACGCAGAGCGCAGCCCCGCGCACCATGCACCCCGCGGGGGCTGGCCCTATTCTTAGCCGCTGACTGGCCCTACTTTTCATCACTGTTTGCTTGTCTGCTATGGTATCGGTCAAAAAAGACCCCTACGAATTCCCACACTGACGCAGTCGAAAGGTCATTCCATGGACGGAACATTCAACGAAAATGACATCTCGCGCATCGTCGAGGCCGACCGCGCGCATATCTGGCACCACCTGAGCCAGCACAAACCCTATGAAACAACCGATCCGCGCATCATCGTGGAAGGTCGCGGCATCCATGTCTGGGACCAGCACGGCAAGAAACACATCGACGCGGTCGCGGGTGGTGTCTGGACCGTCAACGTGGGCTACGGGCGCGAATCGATTGCGAATGCGGTGCGCGACCAGCTGGTGAAGATGAACTTCTTCGGGGGAACCGCAGGGTCCATCCCCGGTTCGATCTTCTCGGAAATGCTGATCGACAAGATGCCGGGGATGAGCCGGGTCTACTACGCCTCTTCCGGGTCGGAAGCGAACGAGAAGGGCTACAAGATGGTCCGCCAGATCGCCCACAAGCGCTATGGCGGCAAGAAGTACAAGATCCTCTACCGTGACCGCGACTACCACGGCGGCACCATCGGCACGATGGCAGCGGGCGGGCAGGACGAGCGCAACGCGCAATACGGCCCCTTCCCCGACGGTTTCGTGCGCGTGCCGCACTGCCTTGAATACCGCAAACACGAACAGGACGGCGCGCCCGACGAAAACTACGGCGTCTGGGCCGCCAACCAGATCGAGGAAGTGATCCTGCGCGAAGGCCCCGACACGGTCGGCGGTCTGTGCCTTGAGCCCGTCACGGCGGGCGGCGGTGTCATCACACCCCCAGACGGCTATTGGGAGCGGGTGCAGGAGATCTGCAAGAAATACGATATCCTTCTGCACATCGACGAAGTCGTCTGCGGTCTGGGCCGCACCGGCACATGGTTCGGCTACCAGAACTACGGCATCCAGCCCGATATCGTGACCATGGCCAAGGGTGTCGCCTCCGGCTACGCCGCGATTTCGTGCTGCGTGACCACCGAAGCGGTCTTCGAGATGTTCAAGGACGATGCAAGCGATCCGCTCAATTACTTCCGCGATATTTCGACCTTCGGGGGATGCACCGCCGGACCGGCGGCCGCGATCGAGAACATGAAGATCATCGAACGCGAGGGGCTGCTGCAAAACACGCTCGATATGGGCGACTACATGCTGGGCCGTCTGGAAGATCTGAAAGGCAAGCACAGCGTCATCGGTGACGCGCGCGGCAAGGGCCTGTTCCTCGGTCTGGAACTGGTCGAGGACCGCGAGACCAAATCGCCGATGCCCGAAAAGCTGGTTGGCGCGGTCGTCGCGGATTGCATGAAGCAAGGTGTCATCATCGGCGCGACCAACCGGTCCCTGCCGGGCAAGAACAACAGCCTGTGTTTCTCGCCCGCGCTGATTGCCACCAAGGACAACATCGACGAGATCGTGGATGCCGTCGACGGCGCACTGGGGCGCGTTTTCGCCGTCTGAGAACAGGCCTTCTGAGAGTTCCTGGCCCTGCGCACCGCGCGGGGCCTTTTCGTTTATAGAGACGCGCACAGGCGGTGTTCCGCCGAAGCGGGCAAAGCCCCTTGGGATGCCTGCGGGGATTGCTATGCAGGGTCGTCTTGCCCGAACAGGACTGTCTACGGCGCGCCCAACGGGATCTTTGCGCGATTTTTTTCGATATCGCGTGAACCTTCAGGGTCCGCCAAACGTTAATAAATGAAACTCAATTCGGGAGACTACTCATGAAAAAGTTCCTTATCGCGATTCCAATGATTGCGGGCCTTGCAGCCTGTGAAGCTGGCAATCCAAACCAGGGCGCACTGACCGGTGCCGCACTGGGCGCAGCCGCAGGTGCGGCCGTATCCGGCGACGACGACAAGGTTGTCGGCGCGCTGATCGGCGGCGCAGCAGGCGCGGCGGCTGGCAACTACATCGGTCGCACACAGAGCGGCCAGTGCGTCTACCAGAACTCCGCAGGCCAGCGTTACACGGCTGCTTGCCCATAAACCGACGCTCTCACGCTGTCGGAAAAGGCCCCCTCTCCGGGGGCCTTTTTGCGTTTGGTAGCCCGCGGTGAACGCTGCCGGCGGCTGCAGTGGCCTATTCACAGGGAATTAGGTCCAGATTGCATCGCGAGTAAGTCCACAGTACTGATAGCTATGGCGCTACCTGTCGAAACCTTTTTCCTGCGGCCCGATGCACAGGGCACCCTGCAATCGCAGATTCAGCAGATGATCGCCCAAGGTATCCTGTCGGGGCGCTTCCAGCCGGGGGAAAAACTGCCCTCGACGCGAAAGCTGGCGAACCATCTTGGCGTCAGCCGCATCACCGTGACGATTGCCTATACCGAACTGCTGGCGAACGATTACCTGACCTCGCGCGGGCGATCGGGGTATTTCGTTTCGCAGAACGCGCCCACGCCCCCCGACTTTTCGCCGACGCCCGACACGCAGGACGCTGTCGACTGGACCCGCGCCATCGGCCAGCGGTTCAGCGGCGGCGTGACCCCGACAAAACCGCAGGACTGGTCGCAGTACCGCTATCCCTTCGTCTACGGTCAGGCGGACCAGTCGCTGTTCGATCACGCGAACTGGCGGCTGTGTGCGCTTCAGGCGTTGGGGCAGCGGGATTTCAACTCCATGACATCGGATTACTACGATCAGGACGATCCCACGCTGATCGAGTTCATTGCGCGCCACACGCTGCCGCGGCGGGGCATTACCGCGCGGCCCGAGCAGATCCTGATCACATTGGGAGCGCAGAACGCCCTGTGGCTGACCGCGCAGGTGCTGCTGACCCAGCGCCGCCATGCCGCGCTGGAAGATCCCTGTTACCACGCGTTGCGCGATATCCTCATCCAGTCACGCTGCCATGTGATCCCCGTGCGGGTCGACCGCGACGGCATCCCGCCCGAAGCGATACCGCCCGATACGGATGTCATCTTTACGACGCCCAGCCACCAGTGCCCGACCAACGCGACCATGCCGACGGACCGCCGCCGCGCCCTGCTGGAGCGCGCGAGGCAACTGGATGCGCTGATCGTCGAGGACGATTACGAATTCGAGACATCCTTTCTGCGCCCCCCATCTCCGGCGCTGAAATCGCTCGATACGGACGGGCGGGTGATCTACGTCGGCAGCTTTTCCAAATCGCTGTTTCCGGGACTGCGGCTGGGCTATCTGGTCGGGTCCGAGCCTTTCATCCGCGAGGTCCGCGCCCTACGGGCCAGCGTGTTGCGCCACCCGCCCGGCCATATCCAGCGCACCGCCTCGTATTTCCTGTCGCTGGGGCATTACGATGCGCTGGTCCGCCGGATGGGCACCGCCTTGCACGAACGCCGCGAACGGATGGAGGACGGCATCCTTGCCTACAACTTGCATATCGCGGGACAGGGTGCCCATGGCGGGTCGTCCTTCTGGATGCGCGCACCCGACAGCATCGACACCGAAGTGCTGGCCGCGCGCCTGCGTCCGCGCGGCGTTCTGATCGAACCGGGCCGGTCGTTTTTCGGCGGGGACCGGCAACCGCGCAATTTCTACCGGCTTGGATATTCCTCGATTCCCGCAGCGCGCATCCTGCCCGGTCTGGAAGAACTGGCCCGCGGGATCGCGGAGATGCGCGGCGCTGGCCATAACGCGGCTGGATAACTGGCCCTAACGCCCGAAATGACAAGCGCTTACACTCGGTCAAACGCCCGATTCCCCGCCCTTTTTTCCAAGGAAGCCCGACATGAAGATGACCACCGAAGAAGCCTTCGTCAAAACGCTGCAACGCCATGGCATCCAACATGCTTTCGGGATCATCGGGTCGGCCATGATGCCCATTTCCGACATTTTCCCGAAGGCCGGGATCACCTTCTGGGATTGCGCCCACGAGGGCTCTGGCGGCTTCATGGCGGACGGCTATACCCGCGCCACCGGCAAGATGTCGATGATGATCGCGCAGAACGGTCCGGGCATCACCAATTTCGTGACGGCGGTGAAAACCGCCTACTGGAACCACACGCCGCTGCTGCTGGTCACGCCGCAGGCGGCGAACAAGACGATCGGTCAGGGCGGTTTCCAGGAGATGGAGCAGATGAACCTCTTTGCCGATTGCGTCGCCTATCAGGAAGAGGTCCGCGACCCGTCCCGCATCGCCGAGACGCTGAACCGCGTGATCATTCAGGCCAAGCGCGCCTCTGCCCCCGCACAGATCAACGTGCCGCGCGATTTCTGGACGCAGGTGATCGACATCGAGATCCCCGAAATCGTCGAGTTCGAACGCCCCTCGGGCGGCGAGAAGGCGCTGGACGCCGCCGCCAAGATGCTGTCGGAGGCAAAGTTTCCCGTCATCCTGAACGGTGCAGGCGTGGTACTGGCCAAGGGCGGGATCGAAGCGTCGAAGACGCTGGCAGAGCGGCTCGATGCGCCGGTCTGCGTGGGCTACCAGCACAACGATGCCTTCCCCGGCAGCCATCCGCTTTTCGCAGGTCCGCTGGGCTATAACGGGTCGAAGGCGGGGATGGAGCTGATCTCGAAGGCGGATGTGGTTCTGTGCCTCGGCACGCGCCTGAACCCGTTCTCGACCCTGCCGGGCTACGGCATCGATTACTGGCCGAAAGACGCCAAGATCATTCAGGTCGACATCAACCCAGACCGGATCGGCCTGACCAAGAAAGTGACCGTGGGCATCGTCGGCGATGCGGCAAAAGTCGCCCGTTCCCTGACCGAGAAACTGTCGGACAGCGCGGGCGACATCGACCGCGAGGAGCGCAAGGCGATGATCGCGCAGACGAAATCGGCATGGGCGCAGGAACTGACCTCGATGAACGAGGAACAGGACGATCCCGGCACCACCTGGAACGAACGCGCCCGTGCGGCCAAACCCGACTGGATGAGCCCGCGCATGGCGTGGCGCGCGATCCAGTCGGCGCTGCCGACCGAGGCGATCATTTCGTCGGACATCGGCAACAACTGCGCCATCGGCAACGCCTATCCCTCCTTTGACAAGGGCCGCAAATATCTGGCACCGGGCCTGTTTGGCCCCTGCGGCTACGGCCTGCCCGCCATCGTCGGCGCCAAGATCGGCTGCCCAGACGTGCCGGTCGTGGGCTTTGCCGGTGACGGCGCCTTTGGCATTGCGGTGAACGAATTGACAGCCATCGGCCGCGGCGAGTGGCCCGCGATCACGCAGATCGTTTTCCGCAACTACCAGTGGGGCGCGGAGAAGCGGAACTCGACCCTGTGGTTCGACGACAATTTCGTCGGCACCGAGCTGGACGAGGAAGTGTCCTACGCCGGGATCGCCCAAGCATGTGGCCTGCAGGGCGTCGTGGCCCGCACGCAGGAAGAGCTGACCGAGGCGCTGAACAAGGCGATCGAGGACCAGATGAAACACGGCAAGACCACCCTGATCGAAGCGATGATCAATCAGGAACTCGGAGAGCCGTTCCGCCGCGATGCCATGAAAAAACCGGTGCCAGTGGCGGGTATCGATCCGGCAGACATGCGCGAACAGACAGTATGAGGCCAGGCGGCGCGCCGATCCTCGTTCTGAACGCGGGTTCCTCGTCGATCAAGGCAGTCGCCTTTGACGGGGATCTGCGCGCCGTGGCCCGTACCGAGGCCGCCGGTATCGGCACCGGCGGCTTTCGCGACCACGCGACCGCGCTGACCGAAGTCATGTCGCGCATGACCGCCGAGGGGCTGCCCCTTGCGGGTCTGAGGGCGGTCGCCCACCGTGTCGTGCACGGCGGAACGCGGCTGACGCAGGCGGTGCGGATCACCCCCGCCGTCCGCGCGGAAATTGCCGCCTGTATCCCCCTCGCGCCGCTTCACAACCCCCACCACCTTGCCGCGATCGACTGGGTCGCGCAGGCCGCGCCCGATCTGCCGCAATGCGCCAGTTTCGACACCGCCTTCCATGCCACCGCCCCCGAGGTCGCGCGCCGCTATGCGCTGCCGCAGGACGCGGCGACAGCCGGACTGATGCGCTACGGCTTTCACGGCAACAGCTATGCCGCAATGGTCGATACCTTGCGCCACTCGGAGGGGGGGATGCCGCGCAGGCTGCTCGCGCTGCATCTGGGCAACGGCGCATCGGCCTGCGCTATTCTGGAGGGGCAGTCCGTCGCGACGACCATGGGGTATTCGCCACTGGCGGGGCTGACGATGGGCACCCGCAGCGGCGACATGGATCCCGGCGCGGTGCTGGAACTGGCCCGCCGGTTGGGGGTGGACGCGGCGGAAACCCTGCTGAACCAGCGCAGCGGCCTTCTGGGTCTTTCGGGCCTGACCAGCGACATGCGCACACTCGAAGCCAGCGACACCCCGCAGGCGCGTTTCGCGATTGCGCATTTCTGCTACTGGGCCGCGCGCCACGCCGCTGGCCTGATCCCCGCGATGGGCGGCATCGACGCCATAGCCTTCACCGGCGGAATAGGTGAGAATGCGCAACAGATACGCGACGATATCCGCAGCTATCTCCACTGGGTCGGCGATGTGCCCGTCCATGTGATCCCCGCCGCGGAAGAAGCCTTTATCGCCCGCCAGACCGACACCTTGATGAAAGAGACCCCGGATGAGCCATAAGCAACCCGACCTGGATCTCAGCCCCGACGTCTCGGACGAGGTGCGCAAGACGACCTGCTACATGTGCGCCTGCCGCTGCGGCATCAACGTACATATGAAAAAAGGCAAGGTCGCCTATATCGAGGGCAACCGCGATCATCCCGTCAATCAGGGCGTACTCTGCGCCAAGGGCAGCGCGGGCATCATGCAGCACAACGCGCCCTCGCGCCTGCGCGCGCCGATGAAACGGGTGGGGGATCGCGGCGAGGGCAAGTTCGAGGAAATCAGCTGGGACGAGGCCTATGACATCGCGGCGGGCTGGCTGAAACCCATCCGCGAAAACGATCCGTCGAAGCTCGCGTTCTTTACCGGCCGCGACCAGTCACAAAGCTTTACCTCGCTCTGGGCGCAGAGCTTTGGCACCCCGAATTACGCCGCCCACGGCGGCTTTTGTTCCGTGAACATGGCGGCAGCGGGCATCTACACCATGGGCGGCGCATTCTGGGAGTTCGGCCAGCCCGATTGGGACCATACCAAGCTTTTCATGCTGTTCGGCGTGGCCGAGGACCACGACAGCAACCCCATCAAGATGGGGATCGGAAAGATCAAGGCGCGCGGCGCGCGGGTGATCGGGGTGAACCCGATCCGCACCGGCTATAACGCCGTCGCCGACGATTGGGTCGGGATCACGCCCGGCACGGACGGGCTGTTCATCCTGTCGATGATCCATTGCCTGATGAAAGCCGGGAAGATCGATTTCCACTACCTCGCGCAGTATACGGACGCAGCAGTGTTGCTGAACGGCGATGAAAAATCGCCCGACTACGGGCTGAAGCTGCGCGACGAACAGGGCAAGGATCTGGTCATTGACCGCACCACCGGCAAACCTGCGCCCTTCGACCGCAAGGGCGTGCGCCCCGATCTGACCGCCACCCACCGCGCGCAGGGGGTCACTCACCGCCCGGTGTTCCACCGGATGCTCGAGATGTATCTCGACCCGCGTTACGCGCCCGAAGCGGTCGCCGAGACCGTCGGCATCTCCGCCGCGCGAATCCGCAGGCTGGCCGCGGAACTTGCCCGCGTGGCATTCGACGAGGCGTTCGAGCTGGATCAGGAATGGACCGATTTCCGCGGCGAGACCCACCAGAAGATGACAGGCCGGCCCGTGAGCTTTCATGCGATGCGCGGCATCTCGGCCCATGCCAACGGCTTCCAGACTTGCCGCGCCCTGCACACGCTGCAAATCCTGCTCGGCACGGTCGAGGTGCCCGGCGGCTTCCGGTTCAAACCGCCCTACCCCAAGCCCGCGACCGCCCACCCGCGCCCGCATACCGGCATGACCCCGGGGGCGCCGCTGAACGGGCCGCATCTGGGGTTCGTTCACGGGCCCGAAGATCTGGCTCTGAAAGAGGACGGCAGCCCCGCCCGCATCGACAAGGCATTCACCTGGGAAAACCCGATGTCGGTGCACGGCCTGATGCACATGGTCATCTCCAACGCACACGCGGGCGATCCCTACAAGATCGACACGCTTTTCATGTATATGGCGAACATGTCGTGGAATTCATCGATGAACACCACGGGCGTTCAGGAGATGCTGACCGACCGCGACGAGAGCGGCGAATACGTCATTCCGCACATCATCTACTCCGATGCCTACAGCTCGGAAATGGTGGCCTACGCCGATCTCATCCTGCCGGACACCACCTATCTGGAACGACACGACTGCATCTCCCTGCTCGACCGGCCGATCTGCGAGGCCGATGCCGTGGCCGACGCGATCCGCTGGCCGGTGGTCGAACCGGATCGCAACGTCAAGGGGTTCCAGTCCGCCCTGTGCGATCTGGGGGCCAGACTGGGCCTGCCTGCATTCGTCAACGCGGACGGCAGCCAGAAATACGCCGACTACGCCGATTACATCATTCACCACGAACGCCGTCCCGGCATCGGCCCGCTTGCCGGGTGGCGCACGGGGGAGGCGGGGCTGCAGGCCGGGCGCGGCGGCGTCAACGAAAGCCAGATCGAGAATTACATCGCCAACGGCGGATTTTTCGCAGAACACATTCCGGATGCCGCGAAATACTACAAACCGTGGAACATGGCCTATCAGGGCTGGGCCGTTAAGATGGGTCTCTTCGACGCGCCGCAGCCCTATCTCTTCACGCTCTATTCCGAACCCCTTCGGCGCTTCCAGCGCGCCGCCGAAGGCCACGGCGACCGCCAGCCCCCCGACCATCTGCGGGCGCGGATCATCGAGAAGATGTCGCCGCTGCCGATCTGGTACGAGACCGACCAGCACGGCAACGACGGCTACACGATCAGCGCGCTCACCCAACGCCCGATGGCGATGTACCACTCCTGGGGCAGCCAGAACGCGTGGCTGCGCCAGTTGCACGGGCGCAACCCGATGTATCTGCCAACGAAACTGATGCGCGCCAACGATCTCGCCGATGGCGACTGGGCCGAGATTACCTCGCCCCACGGCAGCATCACCGTGCCGGTCATGGAAATGGCCGCCCTGAACGAAAACACGATCTGGACATGGAACGCCATCGGCAAGCGCAAGGGCGCATGGGCGCTGGACAAGGACGCGCCGGAGGCGACCAGGGGCTTCCTGCTCAACCATCTGATCCACGAGCTGCTGCCGCCCAGGGGCGACGGGTTGCGCTGGGCCAATTCCGATCCGATCACCGGTCAGGCCGCGTGGTTTGACCTCAAGGTCGCTCTGCGCAAGGTTGCGGCCCCCGCTGACGGCCAGAGCAGGCCCGCGATGCCGCCGCTGGCGTCGCCCGTGGGCACCGGCCCCGACAAACTCGCATGGAAGGTCGGCGAATGAACCAAACCCGTCCCGCCTCCAATTTGCCGAAAAACTCCGGGGTCCGGGGCAGCGCCCCGGTCCGACGCCCGCAAGGAGCACCCGCATGACCGAACTGCCCGCCACCACCGCCAAAAAGCTCGGCCTTGTGATCGACCTCGATACCTGCGTGGGCTGTCACGCCTGCGTGATCTCCTGCAAGGGCTGGAACACGGAAAACTACGGCGCGCCACTGTCGGATCAGGACCCTTACGGCGCGGACCCGTCGGGGACATTCCTGAACCGTGTGCACAGCTACGAGGTGACGCCGGCGCAGGGCACGGCGCAACTGGTTCACTTTCCCAAATCCTGCCTGCATTGCGAAGATGCGCCCTGCGTCACCGTCTGCCCCACCGGTGCCAGCTACAAACGCGCCGAGGACGGCATCGTGCTGGTCAACGAGAGCGACTGCATCGGCTGCGGCCTGTGCGCCTGGGCCTGCCCCTACGGCGCGCGCGAAATGGATGTCGCCGAAGGCGTGATGAAGAAATGCACGCTTTGCGTCGATCGCATCTACAACGAAAACCTCCCCGAAGTGGACCGCACACCGGCCTGTGTGCGCACCTGTCCCGCCGGTGCGCGCCATTTCGGCGATCTCGGTGATCCCAACAGCGCCGTCAGCCAGCTCGTGGCCGAGCGCGGCGGTGTCGACCTGATGCCCGAACAGGGCACCAAGCCGGTCAACAAATACCTGCCGCCCCGCCCGAAGGACACGCTGTCGCAGACGGCGGAGGAGATCGACATCCTCGCGCCCTTCCTCGAGCCCGTGGCGCAGGACACAAAGGGCTTTCTGGGCTGGCTCGACAAGACGCTGGAGAAACTCTGATGCATCCCGCGCCTTCCGTCATCATCTTCTCCACCTTCTCGGGGCTCGGCTTCGGTCTGCTGGTGTTCCTCGGTCTTGGGATGCCCGGCGCCACCGGCTGGACCGCTTTCGCGTTTTTCACGATCGCCTATCTTCTCGCGGTGGGCGGGCTTGTTTCCTCCACCTTCCATCTCGGCCATCCGGAACGCGCGCTGAAGGCCTTCACACAGTGGCGGACAAGCTGGCTCAGCCGCGAGGCATGGTGCGCCGTCGTGGCGCTGCTGGTGATGGCAGTCTACGGGGCGGGGCTGGTCTTTTTCGGCCAACGCTGGACGATCGTCGGGCTGATCGGGGCGGCGGCATCACTTGCGACTGTCTTCACGACCTCGATGATCTACGGGCAACTGCGCACCGTGCCGCGCTGGCACACCCCGCTGACGCCCGCGAATTTCCTGTCCCTGTGCCTTGCCGGCGGGGCGCTTCTGTCGGGGCAGGTTGTCTGGGCGGTGCTGCTGCTGGTTCTGGCGGCTGCGGTACAGGCGTTCACGTGGATCCGCGGCGACGGCGCTTTGGCCGCAAGCGGCACCGATATGGACAGTGCGACGCGGCTGGGCCAGATGGGCCGCGTGCGCGCCTTCGAGCCTCCGCATACGGGCACCAATTACCTGCTGCGCGAATTCGTCTTTGTCATTGGCCGCAAGCACAGCCGCAAGCTCAGGCTCATCGCGCTTGTCCTGATGGCCGGCGCGCCCATCGTTCTGCTGATGCTGCCTTTCAACCATTTCATGGCGCTTCTGGCCGTCGTCGCGCATATCGCGGGCGTGCTCTGCGCGCGCTGGCTGTTCTTTGCGGAAGCCGAACATGTGGTTGGGCTCTACTACGGTAAAAGATGATCCTTCCCGACATCATCCTGCGGCCCGCAGATCCTGCGGATGCAGCGGCGCTGACGCGGCTTGTCTACCGGTCCAAGCGGTCCAACGGCTACGACGACGCCTTCATGGCGGCCTGCGCCGAGGAATTGCGCATCCGCCCGGGCGATGTCCTGACAATGCGCTTCTGGCTGACGGAACGCGCGGGCGTGCCGCTGGGCTGCGCGGCGCTGCGCAGACGCGACAAGGTGACCGGCACAGTGCACGCATTCTTCATCGATCCGGATCACAAACGGATGGGGCTTGGCAGGATGCTCTGGCGCCGCCTGCACCGCGAGGCGCTGGGCATGGGGCTGGCGCGGCTCACGCTCGATGCCGATCCGGCGGCGGTGCCATTCTACATGTCGCTGGGATTCAACTGGATCGCCGATGTCCCTTCGGGCTCTGTGCCCGGACGCCACCTGCCGCGCCTTGCGCGCAACCTGCCCTGAGCTGTCGCGCGAAAGGCTCTCTTCCGGCCCCGTAGCCCGCCCGAAACCCGCGCGGGAGGAGGCTGCCCCCCACCCGCAGGTTCCCGCGATAAGGCGCTAGATCAGCCCCGCGTGGCGCAGACCTGCGTCCACCAGCGCGCGGGTGCTGTCGCTGAGACCGGTCAGGGGCAGACGCACCTCTTCCGAACACAGCCCCAGACGCGACATCGCGTATTTCACACCGACAAGACCCGGCTCGGCAAAGATCGCCTTGTGCAGCGGCATCAGCAGGTCCTGAATGTTCAGCGCCGTTGCGTAGTCGCCCTTGGCGCAGGCTGCCTGCATCTCTGCCAGCAGCTTCGGTGCGACATTCGCCGTCACCGAGATGCAGCCGACCCCGCCCTGCGCGTTGAAGCCGTGGGCTGTCGCATCCTCGCCCGACAGCTGGATGAAATCGCGCCCGCAGGTCAGGCGTGTGTCACAGACGCGCGCCAGATCGCCTGTCGCGTCCTTGACGCCGACGATCCGCTCCAGCTTGGCCAGTTCGCCCATTGTTTCGGGCGTCATGTCGATCACCGACCGGCCCGGAATGTTGTAGATGATGATCGGCAGCGAGCAGCTGTCGTGGACAGCGGTGAAATGCGCGATCAGGCCGCGCTGGGTCGGCTTGTTGTAATAGGGCGTGACGACAAGGATGCCGTCAGCGCCGACCTTCTCCGCGTGCTGGGCAAAGCGGATGGCTTCAAGCGTGTTGTTGCTGCCCGCGCCCGCGATCACGGGAACGCGTCCGGCTGCCGCTTTGACGACTTCTTCGACCACGCGTTCGTGTTCTTCGTGGGTCAGGGTCGGCGATTCGCCGGTAGTGCCTACCGGGACGAACCCGTTGGTTCCCTCGCCGATGTGCCATTCGATGAGTTTTTTCAGCGTTTCGATATCCAGCTCGCCGCCTTGAAACGGCGTGACGAGGGCAGGCATGGAACCTGTGAACATGTGCACGCTCCTTTGTTGTGCTGGAGACCGAAAGGGCCACCGTGAAAAGACTGGGGACAAGACATCAAGACCCCGTGAAAAGAAACGCCCCCCGTTTGAACCCTTCGGGCGATGCGCTATGGTCTATCGCTCTACCTTTAGCGAGATAGGAAATGCAAGCCATGACGCGTCTGCTGACGGCCCTTCTGTTGATCTGTGCACTGGGTTCACCGGCCGTATCGGAGCAACGCCCCCGCCCTCTGGGCTGGGCCATGGATGCCCTGCGCACCGGTGATTTCGACGCCGCACTGCGCATCGCGGAACGCGACGGTGCCGCCGCGCGCGACGTCATCTTGTGGCACAAGCTGCGCGCCGCCGCTGGCAGTTATGCCGAAGTCATCGATTTCCTGTCGCGCCGCCCCGACTGGCCCAGCGAGGATTACCTGCGCCGCCGGTCCGAGCCCGTGGTGATCGCCGAAGGCGACGCCGCCATCCTGTCGTTTTTCGAGACCTACGAAGCGCAGACACCCCGCGGCGTGCTGGCCCATGCAGCCGCCCTGACACGCGCCGACAAACTGGGCCTTGCGCAGGCCAACGTGGTTCTGGCATGGCGCACCTTGCCGATGGACGCGGGCGAGCAGGAAGCGTTCTTGCAAAGCTACGGCACGTTGCTGCAGCCCCACCATGACGCCCGCCTCGATGCGATGATCTGGCAGCGCGAATACGACGAGGCGCGGCAGATGTACGATCTGGTCAGCGATGATGCCCGCATGGCCGCAGAAGTGCGTATCGCGCTCAACCGGCGGCTCGGCAATGCAGCCAGCCTGTTCGAGGACCTGCCAGAAGCGATCCAGAACACCGGCGGCCTGAACCACGCACGTTTCGAATGGCGCATCCGCGAAGGCCGCGTCGAAGATGCCAAGGACCTGATGCTCGCCGCTTCGACCAGCGCCGAGGCGCTCGGCAATCCGGCGGCATGGGGCAACCGCAGACGCGCACTGGCGCGCGGCGAAATGCGGTCGGGCGATCCTGAGCGCGCCTACGCGATGGCCTCGCGTCATTTTCTGACGGAAGGGTCGGACTACGCCGATTTGGAATGGCTGTCGGGCTATATCGCGCTGCGGTTCCTGAAAGATCCCCGCCGCGCGCTGGCCCATTTCCAGAACCACGATTCCGTTGTTGAATCCCCCATCAGCCAGGGCCGCGCGGGATACTGGCAGGGCCGCGCGCTCGAAGTCGCGGGCGACACGGAGGGCGCGATGGCGGCCTACCGCGCCGGTGCGGATTTCCAGACCTCTTTCTACGGCCTGCTGGCCGCCGAACGCGCGGGCGTGCCTTTCCCCGACAAACTCAAAGGCCTGCCGCCGGAGCAGGACTGGCGCAGCAGCCCTCTGGCACGCGCGCCGCTGTTCGAGGCGGGGTTGCTGTTGCAGGCCTCCGGCGAGCTGGACCTTGCAGAACGCTTCTGGACCCACCTGGCGGGACAGTTGATGGAGGACGACCTGCATCTTCTGGGACAGGCCGCGATTGACGCCGGGCAGCCGCATATCGCGGTGATGATCGGCAAGCGGGCGGCCCAGCGCGGGCTGGAGATCGCAGCACCCTATTACGCGCTGCATCCGCTCAAGGATGCGGACCTGCCCATGGCCCCCGAGATGAGCCTTGCCATC
Source organism: Sulfitobacter sp. HNIBRBA3233 (assembly GCF_040149665.1). NCBI lineage: Bacteria > Pseudomonadati > Pseudomonadota > Alphaproteobacteria > Rhodobacterales > Roseobacteraceae > Sulfitobacter > Sulfitobacter marinivivus. The sequence continues at coordinate 2,050,097 of NZ_JBEFLP010000001.1, forward strand.
GCCCGCCGCGAGAGCGAATTCGATCCCGACGTGCAATCCTCCGTCGGCGCGCGCGGCCTGATGCAACTGATGCCCGCGACCGCGCGGGAAGTGGCGCAAGGGCTCGGGATCCTGCCCCAGCACACCACCGACCGCCTGACCGCCGATCCGGTCTATAACGCGCGGCTGGGGTCGCAATACCTCAGCGAACTGGCAGGGCGGTTCAACGGCAACGTGGTGATGATGTCGGCGGGGTATAACGCGGGGCCCAGCCGCCCGATCAGATGGATGGAAGACTACGGCGATCCCCGCGACGGGGATATCGATATCGTCGACTGGATCGAGATGATCCCGTTTCGCGAGACGCAGAACTACGTCATGCGGGTGACCGAGAGCCTGCCCATCTACCGGGCACGGCTGGGGCGCGAGGCGCTGCCGATCCCCTTCTACGAAGAGCTCATCGGCTCAACCCTGAACGCGTTCGCGCCAGAAGGTGAATAGCCCAGCGGCCACGATAATTGTCGCGCCGATGGCGACGTTCGTGCTGACCGTTTCGCCAAAGATCGAGATGCCGATCAGGCTGGCAAAGACCAGTTGCAGGTAGGCAAAGGGCTGCACCGCGCTGGCCTCTGCGACCTCGTAGCAGCGGATCAGCAGCCAGTGGCCCGTGACGCCGGTGAAACACAGGCAGATCATCCAGCCCCAGTCAGGGCGGGTCATCGGCTCCCAGAAGGCAGCGCCGATCGCGGTCATCGCGACGGCCCCCACCACACCTGTCCAGAAGAAGCTGGTCGCGGTCTTGTCGCGGCGCCCCGCGTAGCGTGTCAGCAGGCCGTAAACCGCGAACATCGCCGCCGCCAGCAGCGGGATCAGGGCCGCCGGGTCGAACACCGCCGCACCGGGGCGCAGGATGATCAGCACCCCGACAAAACCCACCCCGATTGCCGCCCAGCGCCGCCACCCGACACGTTCGCCCAGCACCGGCCCCGACAGCGCGGCGATCAGCAACGGATAGCAGGTAAAGACCGCGTGGCTTTCGACCAGACCCAGCACCGTGAACGCGGCGACCATCACGCAAATCTCGGTCGACAGCAGAAGGCCGCGGGTGATCTGCAGAACCGGCTGCGAGGTTTTCGCCGCCGCACGGATACCGCCCGCACGGCGTTTCGCGATCGCAATCACGAAAGCCGCGAAGAACCAGTAGCGGATCATCACGATCATCAGCACGTTGTATTCCGCCGCCAGATGGCGCGATATGCCGTCCTGCACCGCGAAGATGAAGGTCGTGACGATCATCAGCAGGATACCGAGAGGCACATTGTTGCTTTGGGTCATGTCATCCGCGCCTTCGTCATATGTCGCTTGCGGCCAAATCCGGGCACCCGCTCCACGGCAAATCCTGCCTCCTCCAGCCCGCGCCGGACGAAACCGGCGGCGGTGTAGGTAGCAGCCGTGCCACCCGCCGCCGTGTGGCGCGCCACCTGCGCCATGAGTTCAGCAGACCACAGTTCGGGGTTCTTGGCGGGGGAGAACCCGTCGAGAAACCACGCGTCCGCCCTGCCCTCCCACCAGGGCAGGGTGCCGCGCGCATCGCCATGGATGACCTCGAGCACGAAATCCGCGCCCTCGACACGGCGGGGAAATGTTTCGAGATCGCACAGTACGGACACCGGCAGGGTCTCCCAGACCGACAGCGCCTGCCGCAGGTCCGGCATGGACATCGCGAAGGCCTCGAAGCTGGTGAAGCGCAGCCTGCCCGCGCAGCCTGCGTTGCGGAAAGCTTGCAGCGCCACGAGGAAATTCAGGCCGGTCCCGAACCCCAGTTCGGCGATGTGAAACCCGTCGCGGAACCGCGCGGGCAGGCCGTTGCCCTCCAGAAAGACGTGCCGCGTCTCTGCCGCGCCGTTGTCGAGGCTGAAATACGGGTCATCGAATCGGGTCGAAACCGGCACACCGCCCTCGCGCCACTCAAGTTCTGCGGTCTGGTCCTGCACGGCCCTGCCCTATATCACCGAAGTCAGGCGCAATCTGCGCCCAAACCGAAGGGGTGGCAATGACCGATCTGACGATTCGAGGCGCGGGAATCTTCGGCCTGTCGATCGCCTGGGCCGCGGTGCAGCGCGGCGCGCGGGTGCGCGTGATCGATCCCTTTGGGCCGGGCGCCGGGTCGAGCGGCGGCATCGTCGGTGCCCTCGCCCCGCATGTGCCGGAAAACTGGAACCCCAAGAAGGCGTTCCAGCTCGACAGTTTGCTGATGGCCGAACGGTTCTGGGCCGAGGTGGCAGAGGCTGGCGGCACCGATCCCGGTTACACGCGCAGCGGCAGGTTGCAGCCCATCGCCGATGACGCGGCACTGGCGCTGGCGCGCAGCCGCGAAGGGACTGCCCGCACGCTCTGGCAGGGCCATGCGATCTGGGAGGTGACAGACCGCCCCGCAGACGGCTGGGCCCCCGATAGCGCCACGGGCAAGCTGGTTCGCGATACGCTCAGCGCGCATCTGCACCCGCGCCGCGCCTGCGACGCGCTTGTGGCCGCGCTGACCGCACGCGGCGCCGATATCGTCCGCGATGGCCCCGACGAGGGGCCCGTTGTCTGGGCGACCGGCATCGCGGGGCTTGAGGCGCTTAACGCCGGACATCCCCGCCTTGTCGGCGCGGGCGTGAAAGGGCAGGCCGCTCTTCTGGAGTATGACGCGGCAGGCAAGCCGCAGCTTTTCGCCGATACCATCCACATTATCCCGCATCTCGACGGGACGGTGGCAATCGGCTCCACCTCGGAACGCGAGTATGACGATCTGTCGACCGACGCGCAGCTGGACGCGGTGATCGCCCGCGCCCGCGCTGCCGTGCCCGCGCTGTCCAGCGCTCCCGTCGTGGCCCGCTGGGCTGGCATCCGCCCGCGCGCGCGCAGCCGTGCGCCGATGCTGGGCCCCTGGCCGGGGCGGCCGGGGCATTTCATCGCCAACGGGGGGTTCAAGATCGGCTTTGGCATGGCGCCCAAGGTCGCGCAGGTCATGGCCGACCTCGTTCTGGACGGGCGCGACACGATCCCCGAGGGGTTTCGCGTGGAGGACAACCTGTGAAACCCGCCCTCGATTCGCTCGACCATCTGGTTCTGACCGTGGCGGATATCGACACCACATGCGCCTTCTACCGCGATGTGCTGGGCATGACCGCGCAGGTGTTCACCGTGGCCGATGGCACGACCCGCCACGCGCTGCGCTTTGGCGCGATGAAGATCAACCTGCACCTGCACGGCGCCGAGTTTGAGCCCAAGGCGGCACAGGTCCAGCCCGGATCGGCGGATCTGTGTTTCCTGTCCTCGGCCCCCCTGTCCGACTGGCTGTCGCATCTGCGCGAAACAGGGATCACCGTCGAAGAAGGCCCGGTGCCCCGCACGGGGGCCACCGGGCCGCTGGTGTCGATCTATTTGCGCGATCCCGACGGAAACCTGATCGAGATCGCCAATCGGGTCTAGCCGTCGACGCGGGCCTTCAGCGCTTCCATCAGCTCGGTCAGCTCCTTGACGTAGATTTCGCCCTTGAGATGACCGTTGTCGTCGAACTGGTCGCTGCAGTTGGCCAGATGGATCTCGGGTCCCTGCAGGATTTTGGGGCGGAAGGGCACCATAAAGCTGCGCAGGATTAGCTGCGCGCGTTCGCCGCCAGCACGCCCCGCTGCCGCCGACATCACCGCCAGCGGCTTGCCGCCCCACGGCTTGATGTCCGACCGGCTGATCCAGTCGAGCGCATTTTTCAGCGCGCCGGAGGGGCCCTTGTTGTACTCTGTCGTGGAAATCAGCACGGCATCGGCATCCGCCAGTTGCTGTGCCACCGCATCCACCGCCGCAGGGACGCCGTGGGCGGCTTCGTCGTCTTCGTTGAACAGCGGGAAATTGATATCCGCGAGCGTCAATTCCGCGTCCCCGTACAGGCGCGCGGCCTCGCGCAAAAGCTTGGTGTTGAAGCTTTCGGCGCGTAGCGAACCGGAAATGCCGATTAGTTTATGGGTCATGGTGCGTTCCTCGTTCAATCCGTTTGACCCAATGGTGTTCCGGCGAACGGGAATCTCAAGCAACGGCACCGAACAACCTTTGTGCATCCACGCATTAAAAAACCCCCGGTGCAGTCGCACCGGGGGTTCTGTCTGTCGGGTCTGGCTGCGATCAGGCCGGGTTTGGCAGGATCACGATTTCCACGCGGCGGTTCTGGCGCTTGCCTTCGGGCGTCAGATTGGACGCGACCGGCTGGCTTTCGCCGCGACCGAAGGTCTGGATCCGGCTGCCGGGAACGCCGTTCGATGTCAGCACGGCGGCAACCGCGCGGGCGCGGCTTTCGGACAGCTGCTGGTTATACGCCGCCTCTCCGTCGCTGTCGGTGTGACCGATGATCTGCAACGTCGAGTTCTTGTAGACCTGCACGTTCTGCGCGAGCGCTGCGAGATCGCCCTGAATACCGGGGCTGACGGCCGCGCTGTCGGTGTTGAACGTGATGTCCTGTGGCAAGGTCACGATCAGACGGTCGCCGGTGTTGGTGATGACCACGCGCGCGTCCATCTGGCGGCGCAGTTCGGCCTCTTGCCGGTCGAGGGAGTACCCAACGCCCGCGCCCAATGCGCCGCCGATGATCGCGCCCTGAAGCGCGCCCTGATCGCGGTTGCCGTCGCCTTTGCTGAGCGCGCCGATCACGGCACCGGAGGCCGCGCCGATCAGCGCGCCGTTCTTGGCTTTCTGGTTCGGATCGCCCGGCTGCGCCAGAATAGACCCGTTCGGATCGGTACAGCCCGCAAGGGCAACGATGCCCGCCATTGAAGCGGCCAGGGTGGATTTCGTAAACGTCATAGTCTTACTGCCTTACTGTTGCGGCCTCGTTCGGGCGAAGCGTCTTGGGATACCCCTTAACATAAGCCTTCCGGCGGCAGGACAAAACGTCACTCTGCGCGAAATCGGCGACATCCCGCCCATGACCATGCAATCAGCGGCTGTCGGCGCGCGCACCTTCGTAGGCGAGCATGGCGCGTTTCATCGGCAGACCCCAGTGATAGCCGCCCAGCCCGCCGGTAGAGCGCAGAACCCGGTGGCAGGGGATGAGATAGCCGATCGGATTGCGCCCCACCGCGGTGCCTACCGCACGCACCGCTTTCGGGGCGCCGATGGCCTCGGCGATTGTGCCGTAGGTCGTGACCTGCCCCTCCGGCAGACGCAGCAGCGCCTCCCACACCTTGATCTGGAACGGCGCGCCGATCAGGTAGAGTGGCACCTTTTCCAGCGAGCTGTCCAACCCGAAGGCGCTGCGAACCCAAGGGCGCAGACGCGCGGGATCTTCGGTAAACCGCGCCGCAGGCCAACGGCCCCGCAGATCCTCCATCGCGGCAGGCTTGCCCACTTCCGCAGCCAGCGACAGACCGCAGATGCCCCTGTCGGTCCCCATGACCAGCGCTGGGCCGAACGGGCTGTCAAACCAGCCCCAGAAAATCTCGAGCGTGGCACCGCCCTTGGCGTAGTCACCGGGGCTCATCGCCTCCCACCGCAAAAACAGGTCATGCAGGCGGCCAGTGCCCGACAGGCCCAGCGAGGTCGCGGCATCCAGTGTGGTGAACCTGTCGCGCAGAAGTGCCTTTGCGTGGCCCAGCATCAGGTATTGCTGGAACCGCTTGGGCGAAACCCCCGCCCATGCGCTGAAAACGCGCTGGAAGTGCGCGGCGCTCATCCCCATGTCGTCGGCCAGCCTGTCCAGCGTCACCGGCTCTGGCGCGGCGTCGATCAATTCGATCGCGCGGCGGATCACACCGTAGTGATAGGCCATCTCGGAGGTGCCGGGGCTGTGAGGGGGGCTGATATCGTTCATGGCGCCAGAATATGCCACGCCCGCCTTGCACGCGACCCGAAACCTGCGCATACCAACGCCCATGGAAAAGCCGTCCAAACAGCTCGATTATCACACCATCCGCGCCATTATGGAGCGGTTTCGCACGGCTGAACCCGAACCAAAGGGCGAGCTGGAGCATGTGAATGTCTACACGCTGGTCGTTGCGGTCGCGCTGTCCGCGCAGGCAACGGACGCGGGGGTGAACAAGGCGACGCGCAGCTTGTTCAAGATCGCCGATACACCCCAGAAAATGCTCGACCTCGGTCTCGAAGGGCTTACCGAGCATATCAAGACCATCGGGCTGTTCCGCCAGAAGGCGAAGAACGTCATCAAGCTGAGCCAGATCCTCGTCGATGACTACGGCGGGGAAGTGCCCAGTTCGCGCGCGGCCCTGCAATCGCTGCCGGGCGTGGGGCGCAAGACCGCGAATGTGGTGCTGAACATGTGGTGGCATCACCCGTCGCAGGCTGTCGATACGCATATTTTCCGCGTCGGCAACCGCACCGGCATCGCTCCGGGCAAGACCGTGGAAACTGTCGAACGCGCGATCGAGGATCACATCCCGGCTGAGTACCAGCTGCACGCGCATCACTGGTTGATTTTGCACGGACGCTATCATTGCAAGGCGCGCAAACCGCTGTGCCGGACCTGCCTGATCAACGATCTCTGCCAATTCAAGGAAAAGACCGAATGAAGACTTACGACATCGTCGGCATCGGCAACGCCGTGGTCGATGTGATTACCCATGCCGATAACGCCTTTCTCGATAACATGGGGATCGAGAAGGGGATCATGCAGCTGATCGAACAGGACCGCGCCGAAATCCTGTACGGTGCCATGGGCGAGCGTATCGAAACCCCCGGCGGCGCGGCTGCCAACACCATCGCCGGTGCCGGTGCGCTGGGGATGCAGGCCGCGTTCATCGGGCGCGTGCGCGACGACGGGCTGGGCCGGTTCTATGCCAGCGCGATGACCGACCACGGGATCGACTTCGTCAATCCGCCGGTGGCGGACGGCGATGCGCCGACCTCGCGCAGCATGATCTTCGTCACGCCCGACGGCGAGCGGTCGATGAACACCTATCTGGGCATCTCGACCGGGCTGAGTTCGGCGGATGTGCCGCAGAACGTGACCGGCAATGCCAAGATCATGTTCCTCGAAGGATATCTGTTCGACCGCGACGAGGGCAAGACCGCCTTCCGTCAGGCCGCGCGCAGCGCGAAAGCGGGCGGCGGCAAGGCCGGTATCGCCATATCCGATCCTTTTTGCGTCGAGCGCCACCGCTCGGATTTCCTGCATATGATCGAAAACGACCTCGACTTTGTCATCGGCAACGAGGCCGAGATCAAATCCCTGTTCGAGACCGAAGACCTCGAAGAGGCGCTGTCGCGCACCACCGAGATCTGCAAAACCGTGGTCTGTACCCGCTCGGGCGACGGGGTGACGGCCATCGAAGGGTTCAAACGTGTCGACGTGCCCGTGACCCGGGTTGTCCCCGTGGACGCCACAGGCGCGGGCGACCAGTTCGCGGCGGGGTTCCTCTTTGGCATGGCACAGGGGCGCGATCTGGAAGTCTGCGCGCGTATGGGCAACCTCTGCGCCGCCGAGGTCATTTCGCACGTGGGCCCGCGCCCGGAACGCGACATGCTCGCAGAGTTCCGTACCGCCGGCCTGATCTGATGCTGACAGACGGCTTTCACGACGTTGCCGAAGGGCACGTCGCGGTGATCGTAACGCATCTGGAGATGCACGCGCTGCCGGACCTGCCCGATGCCACACTGCCCGATGACATTGCCTTTCGACGTATCGAGCGGCCCACACCGGAATGGTACAGGGATGTCTTCTTTCGCGTGGGATCGCAGGACTGGCTCTGGAACGAGCGGTTGCGCATGTCGGACAAGGCCCTGCGCGACGTGATCCAGGACGCGAATGTGCAGGTCTTCACCCTCGAAAAGGATGGGCAGGCCGAGGCGCTGCTGGAGCTCGACTTTCGCAAACCGCCGGAATGCGAGCTGGCCTATTTCGGCCTGACCCCGGCGCTGATCGGGAAGGGAGCGGGCCGCTACCTGATGAACAAGGCGCTCAGCCTCGCCTGGGCGCGGCCGATCTCGCGGCTGACTGTGCATACCTGCACGGCGGACAGCCCGCAGGCGCTGGATTTCTACCAGCGCAGCGGCTTTACGGCTTTCAGGCGGCAGGTTGAAATCGCACCCGATCCACGGCTCGACGGGACATTGCCCCGGGACGCCGCGCGCTGGTTTCCGGCTATCTGACCGGCACGCAGGACTTGCCTGCGGCGCAGTCCTTGACCGCGCGGATCATGCGCGGCTTGGGCGATCCGAAGAGATAGCCGCCGCATGGGTTCGTCGCGATCACGTCCGGCCCGTCCTCGCGCAATTCGACGAAGGCCAGCACATCGACCCCTTCGGGCGCCGAGGCGCACCACGGGCCGATACATTCGACCCGCAGCGTGACCGCGCGTTCGAACGGCAGGCGGAATTCACCGCCCGACAGCGACTTGCCCAGAAAATCGGCAGAGATTTCCGTCACCGGCGGCGTGTTCTGCTGGTTGTCCCAATCGACCTTCGGCATCGCCCTGCGGTCGAAATCAAGCCGTCCGCGCACGATGATGAACCGCGCGTCCGAAGCGTCGGCTTCCAGATAGGCCGCCTCGACCGAATGGGGCAGGCAGGATAGGGCCTGCGCCGCTGCGGGCGACAGGATCACAAGAGCGGCTGCAAGGGCACGGATCATAGATGCTTCCTGAAACGGGCAACGACACGTTCGTAGACGTCGCGTTTGAAAGGGACGATACCGGCCAGCATGTCGTCTGCGTCGATCCAGCGCCATGCCGCAAATTCGGGATGCTCGGTCTGGATGTCGATCCGGTCGTCCGTACCCATGAAACGCAGCAGGAACCATTTCTGTTCCTGCCCGCGATAGCGGCCTTTCCAGATGTTGGGCACCAGTTCGTGCGGCAGATCGTAAGGCAGCCAGTCTTCGGTCTCTGCCTCTACCTTTACCAGATCGCGGGTGATCCCTGTCTCTTCCTCCAGTTCGCGCAGGGCAGCGGCGCGCGCGTCCTCACCGGGATCGACACCGCCTTGCGGCATCTGCCACGCGTCCTGATCCCGGTCGATCCGCTGGCCAACGAAAATGCCGCCGTCGCGGTTGACGATCATCACGCCCACACAGGGCCGGTAGGGCAGTTTTGCAATCTCTTCTGGTGTCATTTCAGAACCTTCTCCATCTCGGCGCGCCGCAGCCTCTGCGTGCCGCGGGCCACGGTTTCGTGCCGGATAACATGAAACCCCTGCGCCTCAAACGCAGGCTGCGCGGCGAGGCTGGCAAAGGTACGCAGGCGCGTCCCCTCCGCGAAATCTTCGAGCTTCGCGTAAAGCGCCGAAAACACGCCTTGTCCCTGCACCCGCGGGGCGACAAAGGCAAGATCGATCAGATCACGCTCAAGCGAGATAAAGCCAGCGATCCGGTCGTCCATATCCGCCACCAGCACCCGTTGCCCCTCCAGACGCGCGGACCATGCGGGCCCCGCGTTGGGTGCCGGCAGCCACGCGGTACGCTCGGCCCGGGTATAATGCGGATTGCCGATGTGTATCGCATCATACATCACCTGCCCGAGCGCGTCATCATGCGCAGCATCGCCCGGCCGCCAGTAGATCCGCATACCACCCCATGAAGTTGCATCAGATGTCCGCGTGCAGCGTGACGCGGCGTTTGGAGTGACACAAGCGGCTTGTTAGGGTGATCTGGAACGAAATGCGCGAACGCCAGAAAGGGTTTTTCCAGATGTCCGACTATCCCCACATGCTTGCCCCGCTCGACCTCGGCTTTACCACGCTGAAAAACCGCGTCCTCATGGGGTCGATGCATACCGGTCTGGAAGAAACGAGGGACTGGAAACGCGTCGGAGAATTCTATGCCGCGCGGGCGCGGGGCGGTGTCGGGCTGATGGTGACAGGCGGGATCGGGCCCAACCCCGAAGGGTCGGTCGCCCATGGCGCGGCGATGATGACCACGGATGAGGATGTCGCAAACCACCGCATCGTCACCGATGCCGTACATGCCGACGGTGGCAAGATCGCCATGCAGATCCTGCACGCGGGCCGCTACGCCTTTTCGCCCGACTGCGTGGCACCCTCGGCCATCAAATCGCCGATTTCGATGTTCGCGCCGAAGGAGCTGGACGAAGAAGGCATCGAAAAGCAGATTGCCGATATCGCCGCCTGCGCAGCCCGCGCGAAAGACGCCGGATACGACGGTGTCGAAGTGATGGGATCGGAGGGCTATTTCCTCAACCAGTTCCTCGTCACCCACACGAACAAGCGTACCGACCGCTGGGGCGGCTCCTACGAGAACCGGATGCGCCTGCCGATCGAGGTCGTTGCCCGCGTCCGCGAGGCCGTCGGCCCCGATTTCATCGTGATCTACCGGCTGTCGATGATCGATCTGGTGCCCAACGGATCGACCTACGAAGAAGTCGTGCAACTGGCGCAGGAAATCGAAAAGGCTGGCGCGACGATCATCAACACCGGCATCGGCTGGCACGAGGCGCGCATTCCGACCATCGCCACCTCCGTGCCGCGCGCGGCCTTTGCGTGGGTTACCAAAAAGCTGATGGGCAAGGTGGGGATCCCCCTTATCACCTCGAACCGCATCAACACGCCGGAGGTCGCGGAGGAGGTGCTGGCAGAAGGCTGCGCCGATATGGTGTCGCTGGCCCGCCCGATGCTGGCCGACCCCGATTTCGTCAAGAAAGCCGCCGCAGGCAAAAGCAGCCACATCGCGCCCTGTATCGCGTGCAACCAGGCCTGTCTGGATCACACCTTCGGTGGCAAGATTTCCAGCTGCCTCGTGAACCCGCGCGCCTGCTACGAGACGGAACTGATCGTCGCGCCCGCCGATACGCCCAAATCCATCGCCGTGGTGGGCGCGGGCCCTGCGGGCCTGTCTGCGGCCATCACAGCCGCCGAACGCGGCCACAAGGTGACCGTGTTCGACCGCGCGTCCGAGATCGGCGGGCAGCTCAACCTTGCCAAGCAGGTCGCAGGCAAGGAAGAATTCTGGGGGTTCGTGGACTGGTATCGCACCATGGTCGCGCACTTTGGCATCGAGGTGAAACTCAACACCGAGGTTTCGGCCAATGATCTTGGCGGTTTTGACGAGGTCATCATCGCCACCGGCGTCGTGCCGCGCGATCCGCAGATCCCCGGGCAGGATCGTGACACTGTCGTCAGCTATATCGACGTGCTCAACGGGTCCGTCACGCCGGGCGATCGTGTCGCCGTGATCGGCGCAGGCGGCATCGGCTTTGACGTGTCCGAACACCTTGTTCACGATGGCAACAGCACCACGCTCGACCTGCCGGAATGGATGCGCGAATGGGGTGTGGCGGACATCGAAGACCATCGCGCCGGTCTGGCCCCCGAAGGCCCGCAGCCCCACGCCCCCGCGCGGCAGGTCACCATGATGCAGCGCAAGCCCAGCAAGCCCGGCAAGGGTCTGGGCAAGACAACCGGCTGGATCCACCGCGCGTCGCTGACCATGAAGAATGTTACCATGATCGCCGGTGTGAACTACGAGAAGATCGACGGCGAAGGTGTGCATATCACCTTTGGCGAGGCGCGCGAAAAGCCGCAGGTCATTGCCGCCGACACGGTCGTGCTTTGCGCGGGCCAGCTGTCGGACCGGTCGCTTGCCGACGCGCTGGAGGCCAAGGGGATCACCTGCCACGTCATCGGTGGTGCGGATGTGGCCGCCGAACTTGACGCCAAGCGCGCCATCGATCAGGGAACCCGGCTCGCCGCAGCGCTCTGACGCGCGGCGGGGATCCTCTGGCCTCGCCTATTCGGGAGGTCCCTGCGTAGGGAGCCGGATGCCGCGTCCTACGGCTTGCGGCGGGCGTTGCGGGGGTGGTTAATACGCAAACAGCACCAGCGAGGACAGACCGATGCCCATCTGCGTATTCGATATCGCCGCCGACGGCACGACAACCGTCCCCTCGGACGACGCGCCCTGCGGGGCGCAGGGATACCGCTGGTGGCATTTCGACCTCTCCGACCCCGAGCTTGAGCCATGGGTGCGCCGCCATCTGCACGCGATCCCGGCGGGATCGCTGGTGCAGGGCCAGACACGACCACGTTGCGACCGGTTCGAAAACGGGCTGATTCTGAACCTGCGGGGCATCAACCTGAATGAAGGGATGCACGCGGACGAGATGATCTCGATCCGCATGTGGGTGGCGGACAACCTGCTGGTGACCGTCCGGCGCAACAAGGTGTTCGCCATCAACGACATCCGCGAGGCGGCGGAGGCGCACCGCGCGCCGCCCACCCCCGGCGCGTTCCTGACCCTTCTTGTTGAAAAACTGACAGAGCGGGTACACGAACACGTGGAAGGCATCGACCGGCTCGCCGAGTTTTTCGAGCATGATCTCGAGGACAAGGATACCCCGATGCCGCGCGAGCTGCCGGAAATCCGCCGCGCGGTGATCCGACTGCGCCGGTATCTGGATCCGCAGCGTGTCGCGCTGGCGAGGCTGGCGGCGATCGAGATGCCGCTGATCCCCAGCCACACGGCGCTGGAACTGCGCGAACTGGCCAACCGTGCCATCATCGCGGTGGAAGAGCTGGACGAATTGCAAGGCAGGCTGATCTCGGTTCAGGACGAACACGACGCGAATATCGCGCAGCGGCAAGCGCGGCACGGATACGTTCTGTCGGTCGCCGCAGCGGTGTTTCTGCCGCTGGGATTTCTGACCGGACTTTTCGGTGTCAACGTCGCGGGAATGCCCGGTGTGGAAGATCCGCAGGCCTTTGCCATCCTGTGTCTGGCCATGCTGGCATTGGGTGTCGTGATGATCGCAATCCTCAAATTCGTGCGATGGTTGTAGCGGAAACACAGCGTTCTCGCGTTTCCGCACGCAAAACGATCCGGCAATTACCTCGCAACTGTCTCACCCCTGCCTCCTTCCTGCCCGAATTGACCGCGATACCTCCCTTCAACAGAAGTTACGTGAAGGGGACGGTACATGGACCGCCTGACAGAAATGGAAGCTTTCGCCACAGTCGTGGATCAGGGCGGCTTCACCGATGCCGCGAAGAAGATGGGGATTTCCAAATCCGCCGTGTCCAAACACGTCTCTTCGCTGGAGGCGCGACTGGGTGCGCGGCTGCTGAACCGGACCACGCGCCGCGTCAGCCCGACCGAAATCGGCCTGGCCTATTACGACCGCGCCCGCCGCGTTCTGAACGACGCAGGCGAGGCCGATGCGCTGGTCACATCCATGCAATCCGCGCCCTCGGGCCTGCTGCGTATCTCTGTTGCGACGGATTTCGGCGTGAACCACCTGTCACCCGTCCTGTCAGAATTCCTGTCGGATTTCCCGGATATCACCGTGAACATGGTGCTCAACAACCGCTACGTCGAACTGATTTCCGAAGGCTTCGACATGGCCGTGCGCATCGGAGAGCTTGAGGACAGTACCCTGCGCGCGCGCAAGCTGACCGAAACAACCAAGCGCATGATCGCCTCGCCTGCCTATTTCGCCAAATATGGCCGCCCCGAAAAGATCGACGATCTGAACGAACACAAGCTGCTGCACTACTCCAACCAATCCTCCGGCAACGTCTGGAAGCTGACCGCCCCCTCGGGCGAGAAGCGTCAGGTGCGCACGGCGGGCTGGCTGTCGGTGAATGACGGTCAATCGCTTCTCAATGCCGCGATCTCTGGGCTCGGCATCGCCTATCTGCCCAGCTTTCTCTATGCCGATGCCATGTCGCAGGGCCTGATCGAGGACGCGATCCCCGACCTGCCACTGGAAACCCAAGGCATCTACGCGGTCTACCCGCCCGGCCGCTTCACGCAGCCCAAGGTCCGCGCCTTCATCGATTTTCTGGTCCACGCCTTTGCCGAAAAAGGCCCAAGCGACTGGACATAACCCACACCATCTCCCCTCGGTGAACCTTGCCCCGGCCAATCCCATAAGGGTTGCCCGGGGTATTTTTCTTGCGGCAAGGATGGGGCGCGCTCAGCCGCCCAGCGCGACCGCTTCGACGCGCCTGTTCGCCTCGCGGCCCTCGGCCGTGTCGTTGCTGCTGATCGGCGACAGATATCCCATGCCTTCGGCATCCAGACGCGCGGGATCGATTCCATAGGCCGAGATCAGGCGCGCGCGCACCGCGCGGGCCCGCTCGCGCGAGAGGGCGATGTTCGTCTCCAACGCGCCGACAGAATCGGTATGGCCCACAAGCGCCAGCCGCAGGTCGGGCGCGTCGCGAAGAATGCGGGCAAGCTCCCGCAGGGACGCGAAAGGCCCCTCCCCCAGCGAGGAGGTACCGGTGTCGAATTCCAGATCGCGAAGGACCGCGTGCCCCTGCCCGCGCAGAACCTGCTCCAAGGCGTCGGGCTCCGGCACCGGCTGTCCGGTGGCGATCGGAGCCTCGGCGGGGTCATTCGCGTTCTCGCCCGCGGTGATGATCTGCACGAAAGCCGCTGCATCGCGGCGGCTTGCGATCACGTTGACCGCAGCCTCCGGCTTGTCCGGCGGACCTTTCAGCCCTGTAATCACGTGATAATCGCGCAGCCCCACGGACATGGCGGGTGCCGGCAACACATCGACCGCGAACCGGAAATCGAACCCCCCGCAGGTCTGCGCGGGGCAGTCGAGAACGATACGGTATCCCGCATCCTCAAGTTGCTGGCGAAGCGGCACGACGAGTTGCAGCGGCGTCAGGGCAACCCCGTCGATCCGCCACGCCGTCCGCGATACCGCTCCTTCGACAGTCGCGCGCGGGACCTCGCTTCCGTCCCACGGGGCAACCGGCGCGGCGTAGCGGTCCAGCTCAGAAGATCGCTGCACCGTCACGCGCGCACTCGCGGGCAGTGTCAGGTCAACCGCCGCGGCACCACTTGCCGTCAGCGCAAGCGACAGCGCTGCGGCGGGAAACGCCGCGCGGATCTGCGTCATCGTGACTGGGCGTGGTAGGCGTCGTTGGGGCGCATGTCCGACGCGGCGGCAACGCGGTTGGTCATATTGAAGAACCCGGCAACGCTGGCGATGTCCCAGATATCGCGATCGTCGAACCCCGCATCGCGCAGCGCCTGCCGGTCGTCTTCGAGGATACGCTCGGGTGCTTCGGTCAGCTTGACCGCGAAATCCAGCATGGCGCGTGTCTTGGGGTCCAGATCGGCAACGCGGTAATTCATCACCATCAACTCGCCCAGCTTGGGATCACCCGACAGTTCGCGCACCGCCGCCCCGTGGGCCGTCAGGCAATAGAAACAGCGGTTTACCGAGGACACGACAACCGCGATCATCTCGCGCTCCAGCTTGCTGAGCTTGCTGTCACCGAGCATCAGGTCGTTATACATCGCCGTGAACGTATTCAGCTTGTCGATATCGAAGGCATAGGCCCGCAACACATTGGGGACCATTCCCAGCTTTTCGGTGCAGATGTCGAAATACTTCTGCGTCGCAGGCGGCAGCGGGTCGACCATCGGCAGGTCAAGGGCGGTGGGCGCATCGTCGGCCATCGAAATCTCCTCTATTCAGGTGATTGACGGTAATGGTATCGCCCTGCCTCCGCAAACCCCAGCTTGCGATAAAGCGCGTTTGCCGCGCCGTTTTCCGCCACGCAGAGCACGGCGATATGGCTGGCCCCCTCGCCGCGCGCCCAGAAGGCGGCGGCGCGCATGATCCATTCCGCGACCCCCTGCCTGCGCTGGTGTTTCAGCACCTCGACCGCATGTACCATGGCGACACCCTCGTGAACGGCGACAAAGGCGACGCCGCCGGGTTTCTCGTTCCACCGGGCGAGGATGCCCGTCCGGGTTTTCGCGCGGTCCATGACGGCGATCCGCGCAGGCCCCACACCGCCTGCGGCCCATATTTCGCGCATGATCGCCAGCGGCTCCCAAATGGTGAAACAGGTGACGCGGGGCATGGCAACATCGGTCAACAGATCAATGGGCGCGCTATAGACCACGACTTCGTCGATGGCGGCATAGCCACGGTCGGCGAGCGCGGCATCCAATGCCGCATCCTGCGCGCGCAGCATGAACAGCGGGCGCTGACCCATCATCCGCATGGCATCCTCGGCGCGGGTGATGTCGCTGTCGGTCGCCTGCGCACGCGCCGAGGCGGCAGATACGCGTTTGCCACCACCGGCCCCGTCGCGCAGCGTCCACGGCCCCTCCTCCCAGCTGCGCGCGGGGGGCCAGGTGCCCTCGATCGCCTCGAAGAGCTGCGGCAGGGACGGGCTCACGCGAAAGCCTCCGCCAACTGGTCCAGCGCGTCATCCAGAAGTTTGCTGTCGTGCCCGCGCAGTACGATCTGTGCGCCAAAACGGCCTTCGCGCTGGAAGGGGTAGCTGCCGATCGACAGAGCGGGATAGGCTTTGGCCAGATCACCCAGCGGGCCTGCGATGTCGCCCTCGCCGCGAAAGACGGTGTAGCTTTTGCTGATGAGGGGCGTTCCGCCGGTCAGGGTCGGCAGGACGCTTGCCACCATGGCCTGAAACACGGACGGCACACCGGCCATCACATGCACGTTCTTGATGGTGAAACCGGGCGCGGCGGAGACCGGATTGTCGATCAGCGTGGCGTCCTGCGGAATGCGCGCCATGCGCAGCCGCGCGGCGTTCAGCTCGATCCCCGACTTGTCGTAATGCGCCTGAAGCAGCGCGCGGGCGTCATCGCGCACATCAATGCTCTGGCCGAAGGCCTGCGCCATGCAGTCGGCGGTGATGTCATCGTGGGTGGGCCCGATCCCGCCCGACGTGAACACCGTGTCATAGCGGTCCGACAGCGCGCGCACGGCTTCGATGATCGTTGCAGCCTCGTCTCCGACAATACGGACTTCGGCGAGTGTCACGCCGATCTCGCTCAACTGGCCCGCCAGATGGTGCATGTTCGCATCCCGCGTCCGCCCCGAAAGAATTTCATCCCCGATCACCAGCATCGCTGCCGTTGGGTTCGCCATGTTGCCACTCCTTGAGCCTGTTTGCAGATCGGTATAGCCCCATGCCATGCGCTTTCAAACCGAACTTGTCCCCGCGCGGCTGATCCGCCGATACAAACGCTTCCTTGCCGATTGCAGGCTGGAAGACGGGCAAGAGGTGACGGCCCATTGCGCCAACCCCGGGTCGATGATGGGGCTGGCGGAACCGGAAACGAAAGTCTGGCTGGAGCCGAACGACGATCCGAAGAAAAAGCTGAAGTACGGCTGGCGTCTGGTGGATCACGAGAATGGCCATTTTACCGGTGTGGACACGTCACTGCCCAACCGCGTCCTGCGCGCGGCGCTGCAAGACCGGCGTATCGAGGCCCTTGCCGCCTATACGACCGTACGACCGGAGGTGAAATACGGGCAGAATTCGCGCATCGATTTCCTGTTGCAGGCGAACGGCTTTCCAGACGCCTATGTCGAGGTGAAATCGGTCACCCTTTGCCGCACCCCCGGTTTGGCGGAGTTTCCCGACTCGGTCACGGCCCGCGGTGCCAAACACATGGCCGATCTCGCACAGGTCACCCGCGAGGGGCACCGCGCGGTGCTACTGTATCTTGTGCAGCGGACCGACTGCACCCATGTGGATATCGCGCGCGATATAGATCCGGCCTATGCCACAGCCCATGCCGAAGCAACCGCCGCCGGGGTCGAGACACTGTGCATCGGAACGCAGATTTCTCCCGCAAAAGTAGAAATTTACGCTCCTCTGGCCCTTGGCCGTCCTGCGCGCTAAATAGCGGCTGAAGAGAGATGGAGAGATCGGTGACAGAGCCACACAACGGTCGCACGACAAAAGACGGTATACGCGTGCACGAGCGCGGCGATTTCGCAGGAATGCATGCGGCGGGCAAGCTGGCCGCGACCATTCTCGACGAAATCGCCGAGCATATCTTTGTCGGGCAGACCACCGGCGAGATCGACCGGTTGATCGAAGAACGTGTCGAGGCCGCAGGCGCAAAATCAGCGACCATCGGCTACAAGGGGTACAAACACGCCTCGTGTATTTCGGTGAACCACGTGGTCTGTCACGGCATCCCCGGCGACAAGAAGCTCAAGGACGGGGATATCCTGAACATCGATGTCACCGTGATCGTGGATGGCTGGTTCGGCGATACGTCGCGGATGTATGTCGCAGGCAAGCTGCCGCGCAAGGCCGAAAGGCTGATCAACGTGACCCATGATGCGCTGATGCTGGGCATCGAAGCGGTGAAGCCCGGCAACACTTTCGGCGATATCGGCCACGCGATCCAGACCTTCGTCGAAGGCCACCGCATGTCGGTTGTGACGGATTTCTGCGGTCACGGTCTGGGCCGCGTGTTTCACGCCCCGCCGAATGTCCTGCACTACGGGCGCGCGGGAACCGGTCCGGTGCTCGAGGCCGGCATGTTTTTCACCATCGAGCCTATGGTCAACCTCGGTCGCGCAGAAACCAAGACGCTGGCCGATGACTGGACGGCGGTGACGCGCGACAAATCCCTGTCGGCGCAGTTCGAACATTCCATCGGCGTGACCGAGGATGGATGCGAGATCTTCACGTTGTCGCCTGCTGGAAAATTCCACCCGACTTACGGCTGATCGGCAATCTGGCCGCCGCGCGCTTCAGGCGTCGGGGTCGTCACAGTCGCGCATCATCTGTTTCATCAACAGGCCAAGGACCGTGTGACCTGCCAGCGGGGTGACGCAATCCGTGATCAGCCCGGGCGCGCCGAAGGGCTGTGGCTTGGGCAACGGCACGCTGTCTGCTGCTTTGCCGCGCCCTGTCAGCACGCGCGGCGTATCGGAGGCTGTCCAGTCTGTCATGGGCGGGATCATACCCCAAATGCCCGCAATCCCCAAACCGGCAGAACCGTCAGCGGCGCTTCAGTCCGCGGTCAGGAACGTCACGTGGGTATCGCCAAAGCGGCGCGCATCGGTGCGGGTAAACCCGTCGGGTGCATCCATGGCGGCGCTTTCCTCCCAGACGACAAGCGCACCGGGCAACAGCCAGCCGCCCGCACGCACGGCCTCCAGCGCGCGCTGTCCCATGCCCTTGCCGTAAGGTGGATCCAGAAACACCAGATCGAACCGCCCCCCGGGCCAGGCCACCAGACTGGTGGCATCATTGCGCATGAGCCGTGCGCGATCCTCGACCCGCAACCGAGCGATATTCTCGCGAACCAGCCGCTGGCCCACGCGCCCGTTCTCGACAAAGAGCGCCTCCTGCGCGCCGCGTGAAAGCGCCTCGAGTCCCAGCGCGCCGGTGCCTGCGAACAGATCCAGCACCCGCGCCCCCGAGATCGCATCGCGCGAGACAAGCATCGAGAACAGGCTTTCGCGGACGCGATCGGAGGTGGGCCGCAAATGCGCACCCGCATCGCCCTTTCCCAGCGGTGTCAGCGGCACACCGCGGTGGGTTCCGGCGATGATCCTCATTGTTTGAGCAGTGCCTTCAGGTCGGCCTGCGGATCGGCCACCATGTCGGGCGCCGGGGATTTGCCGCTTTCGATCAGGCGCTTGCCGATCATGTAGCCGCGCGGATCATTGGCCGCATCAACGGCCAGCAGTTCCGTGCCACGGTAGTACCAGAACGAGGTTCCGGTCGCCCCCGCGCGCGTGACAACGCGGTCATATCCCGCGTTCAGCCCCGCGATCTGAAGCTTTACGTCATATTGATCAGACCAGAACCACGGCGTCGCGACATAGTCCTTCTCCGCGCCCAGAAGGTTTTCGGCCACCACTTCGGCCTGGTCGATGGCGTTCGGCACGCTTTCCAGCCGGATCCGCCCGCCACGATAGGGAAAGGAGGTACAATCCCCCGCCGCCCAGACGTGCGGGACCGACGTGCGCCCCTGCGCGTCAACCGCGATGCCGTTGTCGATGTCGATGCCCGCGCCCACGGCAAGCTGCGTCGCGGGGGCCACCCCAACGCCCACGATCACGAAATCCACGTCGAGTGTCGTGCCGTCCGCCAGGACAGCGCCGGTCACCTTGCCCTCGCCCGTCAGCCGCGCCAGCCCCACGCCCTCGCGCAGGTCGACCCCATGCGCGCGGTGCAGGCTACGGAAGAAATCGGATGTTTCGGGCGATGCCACGCGCTGGAGGATCCGGTCCGCCGTTTCCACCAGCGTCACGCGCAGGCCCATCTTGGACGCGACGCTCGCGGCCTCAAGCCCGATATAGCCGCCGCCGACGATCAGCACCCGCGCCCCTTCGGCAAAACGGGGGGCCTGTGCGTCCACATCCGCCAGCGTTCGCACGACATACACGCCTTCGAGGTCACCACCGATCGACGGGGGCAGCCGGTGCGGCACCGATCCAGTCGCCAGCACGAGATCGTCGTAGTCCAGCGCCTCGCCACCGATCGTCACGCGCTGCGCGGCGGTATCTATGGCCTCCACAGTCTGCCCAAGCCGCAGATCGATCGCGTGCTCGGCGTAGAAACTCGCCGGCCGCAGATAGAGCCGTTCGCGCGCCATATCCCCCATCAGGTACGACTTGGACAAAGGCGGCCGCTGATAGGGCGGCTCAGGCTCGGCGCCGATCAGGGTAAGTCTGCCGTCGAAACCGAGATTGCGTAATTTTGCGACGCATGACGCTCCGGCCTGACCTGCCCCTATGACAATGATGTGGCGCATGGTCATTCTCCTCTTTAGGCTGGCCGCGTTGCCGCCCCGACCCTATATCCGCGGCAGACAGAAACGCAATCAGACGGAAGGTCCAACTATGGCGATTTCACAAGGCGATATGCTGCCCGATGCAACACTGGTGGCGATGGGCGAAGACGGCCCTTCCCCCGTTTCCCTCAAAGAAAAGACCGCCGGTCGCAAGGTAGTGATCTTTGCCGTACCCGGAGCGTTCACACCAACCTGCCATTCGGCCCATGTGCCCAGCTTTATCCGCACGAAAGACCAGTTCGACGCCAAGGGCGTGGACGAGATCATCTGCCTTGCCTGCAACGATCCCTTCGTGATGCAGGCATGGGGCGAAGCGACCGGCGCGAAAGCTGCCGGCATCACGATGCTGTCGGATCCGTCCTCGGAATTCACCAAGAGCATCGGCATGGACTTCGACGCGCCGCCTGTGGGCTTCAACTCGCGGTCCAAGCGGTACGCGATGTTGGTCGAAGACGGAAAAGTGACACTGTTCCAGCCCGAAGTAGGCACCGGCGTCTGTGATCTGTCGGGCGGCGAAGCGCTGCTTGATAATATGTAAGGAAAATCCCCGTGGCGCGTGGCGCCACGGGGGCCATCCTGTCAGCCGCGCCCGGCGGTTTCGTCGGTATCGCGGCGGGCATCGCCCTTCGAGGCGCCGCCATTCATCCGCGACGCTTTTTCATCGTCGCCATCGTCGCTTTTCTCGAACACGACAGTGCGCGTGGGGAACGGAATGTTAACGCCGCCTGCGTCCAGCGCTTCCTTGACCGCGCGGGTCATATCCGCCTTGAAGACGAAATAGTCGCCGGCATCGCACCAGACACGCACCAGAAAATCGACCGAGCTGCCGCCAAGGTTGGTCACCTGCACGAAAGGGGCGGGATCGGATTTCGCGCGGCTGTCGGCCATGATCGTGTCGCGAATGATGTCTTCCGCGTTCTGAAGGTTGGCACCGTAGCCCACGCCGAAGGTCCATTCCGCGCGCCGTGTTTCGTTCACCGAATAGTTCGTGATCGTGTTGCCCCAGACTTCCGAGTTCGGGATGATCACCTGAAGGTTCGACAGGTCGGCCAGTTCGGTGAAGTTCAGGTTCACGTTCTTGACCGTCCCCATCTTCCCGTTCACCTCGACGAAATCGCCGGTCTTGATCGGCCGGAAGAAGATCAGCATGACCCCTGCGGCCACGTTCGACAGCGTTCCCTGCAAGGCAAGACCGATGGCCAGACCGGCGGCACCCAGTAGCGCCACCACCGATGTCGTCTGAACCCCGAAGGTGTTAAGAACGAAAAGGCCCGTGAAGGCCAGAACGGTATACCGCGCGATCGAGGCAAGAAACTCGAACAGCATGTCGTCGAGACGTTTGTGCTTCTTGCTGAGATTGATGATCCTGTTCTGGACCCACCGCGAGATGATCCAGCCCAGGAGCAGGATCGCAATGGCCGCCAGCACGGAGCCTACGATCGAGCTCAGGAATTCGAGCGTGAAAACATCTCCGACAGTTTTTCCCTGCCAGATTTCGAAGTTCAGGATTTCATTCATCGTGCCGTCCTACTCGTACAATCCGTCCATTTTGCGGGCCAGTTTCGCGTCCAGCGTGCTCAACCCGTCGACATCATGCGTCGTTAGCGTAACGGTTACCCGATTGTAAACATTTTCCCATTCCGGATGGTGATCCCATTTGTCGGCCCAGATCGCCGCGCGGGCCATCCACCCGAACGCATCGGCAAAATCGTCGAACTTGTATTCCTTGCGGATCGCATCGCGACCCTCGGTCAGGCTCCAGCCGTTTTCCAGAAGCGGGTCCAGCAGAGGTCCGCGTGTTTCGGCGCTCAATTTCTCGGTCATTCCTGTTCCTCAATCTCGGTTTTCCTGAAGGGACCGTATTCGGTCAGCACTTCAATTTCCTCGTCGACCGCGCGACGCTCGGCCAAAAGATACTCTCCGACAGCGCGGGCAAAGCCCGGATCGCGCATCCAGTGCAGCGACCACGTCGGCGTGGGCAGATAGCCGCGCGCGAGCTTGTGTTCGCCCTGCGCGCCTGCCTCGACCGTGGCCAGCCCCATCTCGATCGCAATGTCGATGGCGCGATAGTAGCACAGTTCGAAGTGCAGACACGAATGGTGCTCCACACAGCCCCAGTATCGTCCGAACAACGCGTCGCGACCGATAAAGTTCAATGCACCGGCGATCCAGCGGCCATCCCTTTCGGCCAGCACCAGTGCGATGTCGTCGCGCAGCGTCTCGTGCGCGATGTCGAAAAACGCGCGGGTCAGATAGGGCGTTCCCCATTTGCGCGCACCGGTGTCCTGATAGAACTGCCAGAAGGCGTCCCAATGATCGCGGGTGATCGCGTCGCCCGTGAAGGTATGGATCGTGCCGCCGAAGTCCTGCGCGGTGCGGCGCTCCTTGCGCAGGGTCTTGCGTTTGCGCGAGTTCAGGCTGCTGAGAAAGTCGTCGAAGGTCGCGTAGCCGTCGTTTCGCCAGTGGTATTGCTGGCTTTTGCGCACCATCAGGCCCAGATCCTCGGCGCGGGCGGCCTCGTCCCCGGTGCAGAAGGTCACGTTGACCGAACTGAGGCGATTGTTCTCCGTCAACTGCACCGCGCCCTGCACAAGCGCCGCGAAACCGGTGTCTTCGAACCCCGGCCGTGTCAGGAACCGCCGGCCCGTGGCCGGTGTATGGGGCACCGCGATCTGCAATTTCGGGTAGTACCGCCCGCCCGCACGTTCATAGGCATGGGCCCACGAGTGGTCGAAAATGTATTCGCCCTGGCTGTGGGATTTGGCATAGAGCGGGGCAACCGCGATCACCTGATCGTCGATGCGCGCGACAAGGTATTGCGGCTGCCAGCCGGTGCCGGGCCCGACGCTGCCGCTGTCTTCTAGCGCGCGCAGGAACCGGTAGGTCGTGAAGGGATCGACGGCACGTCCGCCCTCTGCCGCTTCCGGACAGGCGCAGGCATCCCACGTCTGCGCGTCGATTTCATCGAGCGATGAAAGTACCGTGATTTCAACCGCGCGTTCGGTCATGTGCTGCCCTCTGATACCTGCTGTGCTAGGTGGGCCTCGGACGTCCGAGTTCAAGCGCGGATTGGCGCTGCGTAGCCCTCAAAGGTGATTGTATCAGCCACCTTGCGCGCCTGCGCCTCTTCCGCGGGGCTGCGGACCGTCCAGCAGGCAATGACCGCGCCCGCCTCTTTCAGCGCCGCGACCCGGGGCCGGTCGAGATCGGACAGCTCATGGCTGATGAAACCCGCGCCGACAGTGTCGTAATCGGGTATCTCGCGCAGGCGGTCGCAAACCGTAACGGGCAAGGGCCACTCGGACGGGACGTAGGCCGAGGTGGTCAGCCCCCTTGGAACGGTCGGGCACAGGCGCTGCATCTCGGCGACGGAATGGGGATTGAACGACATCACCGCCACATCGCCCGCGTAGCCCTCCAGCGCCTCAGCGACTGCGGCCTCCAGTGGTCCGACCTTGGGGCCCATCGCGCCGTCCTGATCCTTCAGTTCGATCAGCAGCGGCACGCGGCCTGCTATGGTTGCCAGCACCTCGGGCAGATCGGGGATGCCTTCCTGCCCGCCGCGCAGCGCAATGGCCTTCAGCTCTGCCGCGCTCAGCAGCTGCACTGCGCCCTGCGCATCGGTCAGCCGTTCGAGATGATAGTCGTGAAAGACCATCGCAGCGCCATCGGCGCTGAGCTGCACGTCGATCTCGATGCCATATCCTGCATCGACTGCCGCCAGAATGGCCGCACGGGAGTTTTCCGGGCGGCCATCGTGGATATCATGCAGCGCGCGATGCGCCAAAGGAACTTGGGTGAAACTGTCTGGTAGTGCCGGTCGGGTCATTCGATCTCGAAAATGCCTTCGATTTCGACGGCCACGCCCAGCGGCAATGCGCCTGCCGACACGGCAGAGCGCGCGTGACGCCCCGCATCCCCCAGAGCCTCTACGAGGAAATCCGAGCACCCGTTCACAACCTTCGGCTGGTCGGCAAAATCCTTGGTCGAGTTCACGAAGCCGGTCAGCTTCACCACGCGCTTGAGCTTGTCGATGTCGCCGTCACAGGCCGCTTTCACCTGCGCAAGCAGTTGCAGGGCGCAGGTCTTGGCAGCCGCCGCACCTTCCTCGACGCTCATGTTGTCGCCCAGCACGCCGAGGATCAGACCATCATCGGTGCGCGAAATCTGTCCCGACACATAAAGCGTATTGCCCACCCGCACGAACGGCACATAGTTGGCTGCCGGGGCGGAGGCGTCGGGCAGCGTGATGCCCATATCGGAGAGACGTTTTGCGATGCTCATGGCAGCGTTCCTTCTGTTTCATTGATCGTTTGGCAGAGGCTACCCTTCCGCAGGCGAACGCGAAAGGGCCACGATCAACTTTCGCGCCAAGACCGTTTGAAATAATCCGCCATCGGTTTCACAAGATAGGCGAGCGGTGTCCGGTCGCCGGTCTTGATGAAGGCGTCCACAGGCATACCGGGCACAAGAACTGTCCCGTCCGGCAGCCGCTCCATCTGGCCCGCCTGAAGGATGATTTCGGCGCGGAAATAGCTCACGCCGGTCGCCTCGTCGTCAATGGCGTCCGCCGAAATCAGCGTCACGACACCGGTCAGTTCCGGCGTGGTGCGCTGGTCCAGCGAGGACAGCATAAGCTTCACTTCCTGACCGACAGAGATTTCATCGATGTTCGTCGGCATCACCCGCGCCGCGATCACCAGCGGCCTGTCCTGCGGCACCAGATACATGACCGGCTGCGCAGGCTGGATCACCGAGCGGGGCGTGGTGATCTGCATCGAATAAACGATGCCGGACACCGGCGCCCGAATATCAAGCCTTTCGATCTGGGCCTTCAGCGCGCGGCGCTGCTCAACGAGCGAGAGCTCGCGGTAGCGGATCTCGCGCAACTCCGAGATCGCCTCCTCGCGGGCGCGGGTGCCAAGCTTTAGCACTTCGATCTCGATCGTGGTGACCTGCCCTTCGGCCTGCGCACGGGTGGCGGCAAGCTCTCCGATCTCGCCGATCAGGCGCGCCTGTTCACGCTTGAGCCCCAGAACAGTCGCCGCCTGGCTGAGGCCCTGATCCAGCAGGGTCTGCTGGCTGGCCAACTGTTCCTGTATCAGGCTCAGCTGCGTGGCGAGGGATTCCTCCTGCGCGCCGATGCCGACGATCTGGTCCTCGATCTGGTTGCGCCGTTTGCCAAGCTGTTCGATCTCGCGCGCGATGCTTTCGCTGCGCGCCTCGAAGAGGTTTCGCTGCCCCTTCATCAACTCGGCTGCATCCGCGTTGACAGCGGCCATGGCGACAAGCTCCGGATCGAAATCGACCGTATCGCGTTCGTCGCGCTGTGCTTCCAGACGCCCGCGACGGGCCATCAATTCGAAAAGCTGCCCTTCGATCAGCGCCAGTTCGGATTCGTACTGCGTGGGGTCAAGACGGATCAGCTGCTCGCCCGCCGTGACAAGATCGCCTTCGCTGACAAATATTTCTGCCACCGTGCCGCCGGTATCGTGCTGGACGACCTGGCGGTTGCTCTCCACCTCGATGCGGCCAGAGGCGACGACAGCCCCCGCGATGTTCGACAGCACCGCCCATGATCCGAAACCGCCGAAAAGTACGAGAATGCCCAGAAACCCGATGACAAGGGGCTGCCATGCGGACCATTTGTTCTTCTCGGTCATACCACGCCCCCAGACCCGGCTGGTGCCTTCGACAGCTGCTTGTGGTTGGCCACCATCCCCTTGAGCACTTCATCCTTGGGGCCGAAGGCCATGCGCATCCCGCTGTCGAGAACCAGAAGCGTGTCGCATTCCTGAATGGCCGCCGGACGGTGCGCCATGATCAGAACCGAACGGCCCGAGTCCTTCAGTTCGCGGATCGCGCGGTTCAATGCCTGACTGCCCACATTGTCGAGGTTCGAATTCGGCTCGTCCAGAACAAGGATCACCGGCTCCCCGTACAAAGCGCGTGCAAGACCGATCCGCTGCATCTGCCCGCCGGACAGGCGGACCTGCCCCGCCTGCACCAGCGTGTCATATCCCTGCGGCAGCTCCAGGATCATCTCGTGCGCGGCAGCAAGCTTTGCCGCCTCGACCACCTTCGCGTCGTCCGGCACATCCGCAAGCCGCGCGATGTTCTGCGCGATCGTTCCGTCGAAAAGCGTCACGCGCTGCGGCAGATAGCCGATGTGCAGGCCCAGCGTTTCGGTGCCGTAGTGTTCAAGCGCCGCACCGTCGAGCCTCACAGAGCCACCCGCGGGACGCCAGACACCTGTCAGGGTCCGCGCCAATGTCGTCTTGCCAGCGCCCGACGGGCCGATCACGCCAACCGCCTGCCCCGGCTCCACGCTGAAGTTGATTGACTTGAGCGAGGCCTGCTTTTCGCCCGGCGGCACCACGGTCAGGTTCTTTGCGACCAGCTTGGCCTTGGGGCGCGGCAGCGCGGTGCGCGCACCTTCGGGCGGAACGGTGCCCAGCAGCACCGCGAGGTTGTTCCAGCCGGCAATGCCCCGCTGCACGACAGGCCACTGGTTCAGCCCCATCTCGACCGGCGCAAGCGCGCGGCCCAACAGGATGGAACCGGCGATCATCGCACCGGGGGTCAGCTCATTGCGCAGCACCAGATAGGCACCAAGACCCAGCATCGCGGATTGCAGGAACAGGCGCAGCGTTTTGGTCATCGAGGTGAATGTGCCACCGACATCCGTGGCGCGCACATGATCGCTCAACGCCTGGCTGCGGGCCTTTTGCCAGCGGGTGAAAGCGGCGTCACGCATGCCCATGGCCTGCACCATTTCCGCTTCGGTGCGGATCTGGTCGGCCATCGCGGTGGCCTGCTGGCCCGCAACGCCCGCGCGCGCCTGCGCACCGCGCGAGAGCAACTGGTTGGCGATGGTGATGGCGATCAGAATAGCCGCCCCCACCAAGGCAAGATAACCGAGGAAGGGATGGAACAGGAAAATCCCCGCAAAGAAGATCGGCGTCCACGGCAGATCGAACGCGGCGGTCAGCACCGGTGAGGTAATCAGCCGCTGCACCGCTTCGAGATCCCCGAGGCTGGCGCTGGTTTTCACATCGGGTGCGATAGCGGACTTGCGCACCACCGCATCGAACACCCTGCGGTCCAGATCGTCCTGAAACCGCGCCCCGACACGGGCCATGATCCGGCCCCGCGTATAGTCCAGAATCCCCATCACCGCATAGAGAAAGACCACCAGCAGCGACAGCGCGACAAGGGTTTCCTGACTGCCGGAGCCGAGCACCCTGTCGTAGACCTGAAGCATGTACATCGGGCCGGTCAGCATCAACAGGTTGGCAAAGGCCGAAAACAGCCCGACAGACCAGTATAGCCCCCGGCTGCGCTTGCGCACCTGGCGCAGTTCCTCGCGCCCGCGTTTGATCGTATCGCTCTGCATGCGTCCCTTCCAGAAACTACGGCGTATGCCGTCCCGATCAATTTCCGGGTGCGATCCGCCGTATCGGCCCAATACGGCCCGTAGGCCCACAGGTTAGACAGGCCACAGTATGTTTAACAAGAGCTTTCCGAAACCGTCAAAAACGCCGTGTCCGATTTGACTCAGGCCGCGCGGCGCTAGCGGTCGCCAGCCGAGGGGCTGGCGGCGCCGGAGCCGCCACCGCCACCGGAGCTGCCGAAAATATCCTGCAGGACCTGATCGATGACATTTGCAGGGCTCGGCGCGCGCTGGGTGTCGGCCGGGATCGGCGATGTCGCGTTTACCTCTCCTTCAAAGATCACCTGCGGCGGGCGGGGCTGCGCCATGGGCAGCGGGTTGACCGGCAGGCCCTCGTGCACGCGGCTCATGGTTTCGCGCCAGATTTCGGCCGGCAGACCGCCGCCGGTGACACCCTTCAGCGGTGTGTTGTCGTCATACCCCATCCAGACACCCGCAACATAGTCGGCGGAAAAACCGATGAACCACGCATCCTTGGCCGCCGAGGTCGTTCCGGTCTTGCCGGCAAGCTCGCGCCCCCCGAACTGCGCCCGTTGCCCGGTCCCTTCGGAAACGACTTTCTCCATCATATAGATCAGCTGGCGCGCGGCATCTTCCTGAATGACGCGCTCTCCGATGCCGCCACCGGTGCCCATCAAGGGCTCGCTGTCGCCACGCAGGCGCAGGTCGATCAGCCCGTAGGGTTCCACCGACGAGCCGCCATTGAGGATACCCGCGAACGCGCCGGTCATCTCGATCAGCGTGCTTTCGGACGCGCCCAGCGCCAGCGCCGGCCCCGCGGCGAGATCGCTGTCGATGCCGAACTGCTCGGCCACGGCGGTGACCGTCTCGCGGCCCACGGATTCCGAAATCTTGACCGCCGGAATGTTCAGCGACTGCGCCAGCGCATTCGTCATCGTCGTCTGGCCGACAAAGCGGTTGGTGTAGTTCTTGGGGCACCACTCACCCGATCCGGGGATGTTCAGGCAATAGGGACTATCGTCCACCAGATCGTTGGGCGAATAGCCCAGATCCAGCGCCGCCGCGTAGACGAAGGGCTTGAACGCCGATCCGGTCTGGCGCAGCGCCTGCGTGGCGCGGTTGAACGCACCCGAAACCTTGGTTTTGCGACCACCGACCATGGCGCGCACCGCGCCATCCGCGCTCATCACGACGATGGCCGCCTGCGCTTCGGATCCTTCGCTTACCTTGTTCTCGAACACCCAGTTCAGCCCGTCCACCGCCGCGCGCTGCATCCGCTGGTCAAGCGTGGTGCGGATGATCACGTCTTCGGTCGTCTTGCGGGTGAAGAATTCGGGGCCCGTGGACATCACCCAATCGGCGAAATAGCCCCCCGCCCGCGCCTCGGCGGCCTCGGACAGCTGTGCGGGGCTGGCCTGCGCGACGGCTGCCTGTTCGTCGCTCAGGTAGCCCTGTTCGTTCATCAGCCGGATCACGGTTGCCGCGCGGTTGCGGGACCTTTCGAGGTTCGATGTCGGCGACAAGGTGGACGGCGCGGTCAGAAGTCCGGCCAGCATCGCGGCCTCTGCGGGATCGACGGTCGCGGCACTCTTGCCGAAGAACCGCTGCGCCGCGGCCTCTGCCCCGTAGGCACCGCCGCCCATATAGGCGCGGTTGAGGTAGATCGACAGGATTTCATCCTTGGAATATTTCGCCTCCATGGCCAGCGCATAGACCGCTTCCTTGGCCTTGCGCTTGAGCGAGCCGCGACGGCAATCCGCCTCGTACTCGGCCTCTGTCATGCCCGACGCCGGATCATAGGGTTCGCCCAGGCAGAGCAGCTTGGCCGTCTGCTGGGTGATGGTGGAGCCCCCGTGCCCTTCGAGCGGCCCGCGCCCTTCGGACATGTTGATGCGGATGGCAGACGCGATCCCGCGCGGACTGAGACCGAAATGCTGGTAGAAGCGCTTGTCTTCGGTCGCGATCACCGCGTTCTTGAGGTGCGGTGAGACCGTGCTGGCCGTGACGACCCCGCCGAACTGGTCCCCCCGCCAGGCAAAGACCTCTCCCTCGTGGTCGAGCATTGTCACCGACCCGCGCGCACGGCCGTCCAGCAGGTCTTCGACCGGGGGGAGGGTGGTGTAGAAGTAGCCGACGATCAGCGCCAGTATCGTGATGCCGACAAGCGCCGTGCGCGAGAAGACGATCCAGATCAGCCGCATGATCCAGCGCGCGAGCCGCGAAAAGAAACCCAGAACGCCACCGCGTGACGGCTTTTGCGGCCTGCCCCTGCGACGTGCAGCGGCCTTCGGCTTTGCCTTGGCGCCGCTCGCCTCCTTGGAGGTCGCGGGCGCCTTGCGCTTGGACTTCGCGCCGTAGCGATTGTCCGCGATCAGCGGGCGCCCGCGCTTGGGTGAATCACTCATGAATATGGCCTGCTCGGCTGCTGTTTTGCGTCACACTACCTCCAAGAACGCGGATTGTTTAGCGAATGATCCCATTTGATCCCTCAAAAGATCGCCTAATTTTTAATCTCATTTACCAATATGCCTATTATTTGGGCAAATCTCCCGTGTTCGTTACCTTGAATACGTGCCCCTGTCTTCCCATCACGGCCCCCGGCCCTTTTGCTGCAACGGCATCGTGCAGGCACCGCCTGCGTATTCAAAGGGGACAATCAGGTGAAACTCATCATTGCCACGATCAAACCGTTCAAACTCGAAGAGGTCCGCGAAGCGCTGACCGAAGCGGGTGTGCGCGGATTGATGGTTACGGAAATCAAGGGGTTCGGCGCGCAGTCGGGTCATACGGAAATCTACCGCGGCGCGGAATACGTCGTGAACTTCGTACCGAAGGTGAAGCTGGAGCTTGTCGTCGCCGACGGCGTGGCAGACCAGATGGTCGAGGTGATCAGCAAAACCGCCCAAACCGGCAAGATCGGTGACGGCAAGATATTCGTGCTCGATGTCGAGCAGGCGGTGCGCGTGCGTACCGGTGAAACCGGCGAAGACGCTATCTAACTCAAGGACGAAATGATGAATAAGAAGCTTCTCATTCCACTTACAGCCGGTGCGGCACTGCTGCCGTCGCTCGCGCTGGCGCAGGATGCAGCCGCGGTCACCGCCGAAATGGTCTGGATCATGAACACACTGCTGTTCCTTATCGGCGGTTTCCTCGTGTTCTTCATGGCCGCTGGTTTTGCCATGCTCGAAGGCGGTCTGGTGCGTTCCAAGAACGTGACCATGCAGATGACCAAGAACGTCGCACTTTTCTCTCTGGCCACCATCGCCTACTGGGCGTTCGGCTATAACCTGATGTACCCGCTGGGCACATGGTCCATCGAGGGGGTCGTATCGGGCGTCTTCGGGCCCGGTGTACTCGAAGCGGTCGGCATCGACCTTGCAGGTGCCGATGACGGCGAATATGCCTCCACCGGTTCCGACTTCTTCTTCCAGCTGATGTTCTGTGCGGCGACGGCGTCGATCGTATCCGGCGCATTGGCCGAGCGGATCAAGCTGTGGCCCTTCCTGATCTTCGTGATCATCCTGACCGGCATCATCTATCCGCTTCAGGCCTCCTGGAAATGGGGCGGCGGCTTCCTTGACGAAATGGGCTTCCTCGACTTTGCGGGTTCGACCGTTGTGCACTCCGTGGGTGGCTGGGCCGCTCTGGCAGGTGCGCTGATCCTCGGGCCACGTATCGGCAAGTACAAGGACGGCAAGGTGAACCCGATGCCCGGCTCCAACCTCGCTCTTGCGACACTGGGTATGTTCATCCTGTGGCTCGGCTGGTTCGGCTTCAACGGCGGTTCGCAGCTTGCGATGGGTTCCGTGGGTGATATCGCCGACGTCAGCCGTATCTTCGCCAACACCAACGCAGCCGCCGCCGGTGGCGCCGTTGCCGCCCTCGTGCTGACACAGGTTCTGTTCAAGAAGGCCGACCTGACGATGATCCTGAACGGCGCACTTGCCGGTCTTGTCTCCATCACAGCCGAGCCGCTGACCCCGACACTGGGCGCAGCAACTCTGATCGGTGCCGTGGGTGGTGTGATCGTGGTCTTCGCCGTGCCGTTCCTCGACAAGCTGAAGATCGACGATGTTGTCGGTGCGATCCCTGTCCACCTGTTCGCAGGCATCTGGGGCACGATCGCCGTGGTCTTCACCAACGGTGACGCGTCTCTGGGCACGCAGCTCTACTCGATCCTCGTTGTGGGTATCTTCACCTTCGTCGTCTCCGGCGTGGTGTGGCTGATCCTCAAGGCCGTCGTCGGCATCCGCGTCAGCGAAGAAGCCGAGATCAACGGTCTCGATACAACCGAGCTGGGGATGGAAGCCTACCCCGAATTCTCCCGCGGATAACCCTTCGGACCTCCGACCTCCTCCCCGGGGGTCCGAAATCCACGGTAGAAACCGAAAGCCCCGCCCAAAAGGCGGGGCTTTTTCGTTGCCGGATCCCGCAGCTGGGCGACAAGTCCACGCGATCCGGAGCCCGCATAGAAGGCGCGCGCGCACGAAAAAGGCCGCCACGCGCAAAGCATGGCGGCCTGTACATGAAAAGCTGGCGTTCAGATGCCGGCGTCGACGATCGCCTTGGCGAGGATCGGCACGGTCTGGGCGTTCAATCCCGCGATGTTCATGCGGCTGTCCCCGACCATATAGATCCCGTGATCGGCCCGCAGTTTTTCAACCATCTCGGGCGTCGTTCCCAGGCGCGAGAACATGCCGCGGTGCTGGGCAAGAAACCCGAAGCGGTCAGAGCCCGACAGCTTCTGAAGCTCGGCGGCCAGTTGCTCGCGCAGACCGAGCATCGACAGGCGCACATCCTCAAGCTCGGCCTGCCAATCGGCGCGCAGCGCCTCGTCCGTCAGGATCATCGTCACCAGCCGCGCGCCGTGGTCGGGCGGAAAGCTGAAGTTCTGGCGGTTGAGAAAGGCCAGCGTATCCTGATGGAGCTTTCGCGTCTGCGGATCCTGCGCGACCATCATCAGAATGCCCGTCCGTTCGCGGTAGATGCCGAAGTTCTTCGAACAGCTGGCCGCGATCAGGCATTCGGGCAGCGCCCCTGCCACCTTGCGGGTCGCAGCGGCATCGGCGTCCAGCCCGTCGCCAAAGCCCTGATAGGCGATGTCGATCATCGGCACCGCACCCGTCTTTTGCAGGACCGCGATCACCGCGTCCCATTCCGCCGCGTTCAGGTTCGCGCCGGTCGGGTTGTGGCAACAACCGTGCAGGAGGACCACGTCGCCCTTCCGCGCAGTTTCGAGATCGGCAATCATCGCGTCGAAGGCCACGCCGCGTGTTTCGTCATCGAAGTAGCGGTAGGGTACAATCTCCATCCCGAGGTAATTCAGGATCGAGATGTGGTTCGGCCATGTCGGATCGGACACGAAAATCCGCGCATCCGGGCGGGCCATGCGGATCAGTTCGAACGCCTGACGCACCGCACCGGTGCCGCCGGGAGTGGCGGCGGCGGCCACGTGATCGCGAGGCACCGCATCGCCCAGCACGAGATCGACCATCGCATCCGCAAAGGCGGGATCGCCTGCCAGTCCGGTGTAGACCTTGCTGTCCTGCTGCTCCCACAGGGTGTGTTCGGCGGCTTTGACCGCACGCATCACCGGTGTCAGCCCCGATGCGTCCTTGTAGACACCGACACCGAGGTCGATCTTGGTATCGCGCGGGTCTTCGCGGTAGGCCTGCACCAGCGCAAGGATTTTATCGGCGGGTTGTGCCTTGAGCGTCTCGAACATCATGCGTCTCCGGTTGCGACGGGCACTGTGGGGAACATTCCCCATTCGGCCCATGATCCATCGTAAAGCGACCAGTCGGTATGGCCCTGACGCTCAAGCGCCAGCGCAAGCACCGCAGCGGTCACGCCCGACCCGCAGGAGGTAATCACCGGCTGGCTAAGATCGACGCCGGCGGCCTTAAATATCTCTGCGGTTTCCTGCGGCGATTTCATCGTCTTGTCGTCGTTCAGCAAGGTGGCATAGGGCACGTTGCGCGACTTCGGAATGTGACCGGCGCGCAGACCCTCGCGCGGCTCGGGCGCCTCGCCGCGGAACCGGTCGGCGGCGCGGGCATCGACGATCTGCGGGCTTCCCAGCTTTGACGCATGGCTGACCTGTGTCACGTCGCGCACAAGGCTGTTCTGGAACCGGACCGTCATGTGGCGGTCACGGGGGATGGGGGGCATGTCCTCGGTCGGGCGGCCCTCGGCGATCCATTTGGGAAAGCCACCGTCCAGCACCGCGACATTTTCCTGCCCCATCAGGCGGAACAGCCACCACACGCGCGGGGCCGACATGATCCCTGCCCCGTCGTAGACCACGACCTGATGGCCGTCACCGACGCCCATCGCGCGCATCCGCGACATGAACTTCTCGACCGGCGGTGCCATATGCGGAAGTTCGGACCGAGCGTCCGAAATCTCGTCTATGTCGAAGAAACGCGCGCCCGGAATATGGGCGGCATCGTATTCCGCCTTGGGGTCACGGCCTTCGGCAGGAAGGTACCACGAGGCATCGAGAATCCGCAGATCGGGATCTTTCAGGTGCTTCGCCAGCCAGTCGGTCGATACAAGGGTGTTGGGGTCGTCTGTCATGCCATTCCCTTTGAGATGTTTACGCAATCTTGCGTACCCGTGCGCGGGCGTGCTGGCAAGTGTGCAGGCCTTCAGCCCTTCCCGAACGGATCGGTTGCAACGAGTGACGGGCGAGCACACCTCCGCTGCCAGTATCGTGCCAGTGCGGGATAGTTCTGCACTGCCGCGTACCCTTCGGGCGCGGCGGTGAAACAGGCGAGCATCGGCAGTAGGTACATATCGGCAAGGGTCATCCGCCCCGTCAGCACCAGACCCTCTGCGGTGATGGCCTCCAAAACCTCCAGCACGGGGGCAGCCGCCGCGCATCCTTCGGCGATGCGCTGGGGATCGGATGCACGCCCCTCGAAGGCGGCAAAAACGGCGGCATCGAACACCTCGCGCACCATGGGCAGGTAGCCGGATGTATCCAGCAGGCCAATCACCTGATCCATCCGTGCCTGCGCGCGCGCACCGTCCGGGACCACCGGCGCACCGCTGATCCGCTGCAAATGGCGCAGGATCGCAGCGGTCTGCGTGAGTACAAACTCTCCGTCACGCAGAACCGGCACCTGCGCCATGGGATTAAGCGCAAGCAACCGCGGATCTGGCGGATCGGTGAAAGGGTCGACCTCGGCATAGGTGGCAGACAGCCCCATCTCGATCAGGGCGATGCGGACAATGCGGGTGTAGACCGAGTAGCGATAGCCCGTGAGCGTGAGCCGCTCAGCCATGATCCTTCAGCAGGCGCTGCTTTTGGCGGTTCCAGTCCCGCTTGGCAGCGGTTTCGCGTTTGTCGTGGTTCTTCTTGCCCTTGGCGACGCCGATCTTGATCTTCGCAATGCCACGGTGGTTGAAGTACATCACGAGCGGCACGAGCGTCATGCCCTTGCGCTGTGTGGCGTTCCACAAATCCGCCATTTGCTTGCGTGAGATCAGCAGCTTGCGGCGGCGGCGCTCTTCGTGGCCGAATGTCTTGGCCTGTTTGTAGGGCGCGATGTAGGAGTTCACGAGCCACAGCTCGCCATCCTCGACCGCGGCATAGCTTTCCGCGATGTTGCTGCCGCCCATGCGCAGGCTCTTTACCTCGGATCCTTCAAGGATGATTCCGCATTCGATATCTTCCTCGATCGCGTAATCGAACCGCGCGCGACGGTTTTCGGCGATCACCTTGTAATTCGGATCGGATTTGGAGGATGTCTTTACCTGAGCCATAGGGGTGGATGTAGAGCCTGCATCGCCGCCCCGCAAGGGGACGGCCCCATGTCATGGCTCAGGCCGCGCGAAAACCAGGCGTGTCCCCGTTGCTCAGCGCAGCCCGTTCTCAGCGATGTATTTCGTCACATCAAGCACCAGCTGGCCCCGCGCGCGGGCAATCGCAGCCGGTCCGCCCTTGGGGTCGTAGGGCACGCTGAGGTCGAACAGGCCCGAGCGTTCGCGCGCCTGGTACACCCCGACGAAATACTGCCCCGTTGCGCGGTAGATCCCGTCCGTTCCGGCCACCAGATCCGCAAACCGGATATCGAGCGATGCGGCGGCTTCTTCCTCGAAGGGCCAAGGCTCGGACGCGACGCGACGGCCGGTCAGGCGTGCCAGATTGCGGCTGATCTCGAGCCCGATTGCACGTTCCGGTGCATCCGCCCAAAGCACGTCCGAGGTGATCACGGTGCCATCCGGCGCCTGCTGGGCGATTTCGTCGGCAGCCGCGTAGCTGGGCAGCGAGACATCCCGCACCTCGACCGATGCAAACCCGATGCGGATCGTCTCTGCGATCGCGGGGCTCTGGACGGCGACACGGTCCGGTGTGCCGCAGGCCGCAAGGCCCGCCAGCGCCGTCACGAGAGCGAAGGTCTTGAAAAAGGTCATATCATCTTCCCAGCAGCAGAGAGTTCGGATTGCGTTCGATGGTGCGCGCCAGTTTGGTCAGCGCATCCGCCGCCTCCTGGATGTCGCGCAGGGTGGATTGTGCCTCGCGGCTCAGTTCGTCGCCGCGGTTGTAGCCTTCGATGGTACGGCCCGCGCGTGCGAAGAGGGCGTTCAGCCGCTCGATCACCTGCGGCAGATCCGCGGCAGAGGTCGAGATACTGTCGGCGGCATTGCGTGCCGAGGCCAGCGTCTGGTTGACGTTCTCGACCGCGCCACCGCGCCGCAGTTCAGCAAGGGTCGCATTGATTTCATCCAGCGCGCCCGCCAGCGCCGCCGGCAGTTCGGCAGTATCGGGGCTGCTGACCAGCGCATCGGCAGATCGCGTCAGGGTCGTCAGCTCGTCCAGCAGGGCGTTCAGCTCAAGAGAGTCCGCCTTGGCCGCCACGGCGCTGATCTGGTCCACCAGTTCCGGCACCCCGTCCACCGAAGAAATCACGCTGTTCGCCGCCTCGGAGGCGGAATCGAGCGTTGCTGACAGCTGCTGCACGATCTGTTGCTCTTCCAGTTCCGCAGCCAGCCCTTCGAAACGGCGCAGCGCCGCGTTGACCGCTGCCGGAATATCCTGCACCTCCTGCGAGGAGACGAGGCCCGACACGTCGTTCAGCAATGTCCGCAAATCCGCCAGCGCGGTCGTCAGCTCGGCGGGCAATTGCGCGGCTTCGGGTGTGCCAATCAGCGCCTCGGCAGATCGTGTGAGGGCTCTCACCTCGGCCAGCAGCCCGTCCAGATCAAGGGAATCCGCCTTCGCCGCGACGGCCTGGATATCGTCGATCAGCGCCGGAACATCCTCGACCGAGGTGGAAACCGCATTGGCGGCTTCCGAAGCGGCATTGAGCGTATCGGTCAGCGTCTGGGCGATCTGTTGTTCTTCCAGATCGCTGACCAGCGTCTCGATCCGTTGCAGTGTCGCGTTGAGCGAACGCGGAATGCCCTGAACATCTTCGGACGTGACCAGCCCAGAAAGATCGGTCAGCAATGTGCGTATGTCTTGCGGCGTTTCCTGCAAATCACGGTTTGAAATCAGCGCATCGGCAGAATTCATCACGTTGATCGCCGCGTTCAGCAGCTCTTCGATCGGCAGCTGGTTGATGCGGTTGAACACGCCCTCGACCGTGGCGGCCGTATCCGACACGCTGCTGTTCGTGGTGGGCATCACGGGCATGCCGAAGCCTGTTGTCACCAGCTGCGCCGGTTCTGGATCTTCCAGATCTACCAACTCGACCTTCATCCCGCCGGTCAGCAGGCTCGCAGAGGCCAGCCGCGCCCGAAGGCCGGTGCTGACCCGTTCGCTAAGGAAGGCAAGCGCCGCATCCGCAGTCACCTCGCCCGGCAGACCGAGGCGGGCAGGCTGTATCGAAAGGACCACGTTCAGCCGCACGCGGCTGTCGCCGAACTGGTTATAGTCGACAAGGCCGGACAGGCTGTCGACGACACCGATCTTCAGGCCGCTCAGCTCGACCGGCGCACCGACGGCAAGGCCGGATACGTTTTCCTCGAACAGGACGCTGATCTGGAGCGGATCGACCTCGGACGCGGAAAACAGGCTGTTACGCGCGGTTTCCCTG
This sequence comes from Sulfitobacter sp. HNIBRBA3233, assembly GCF_040149665.1. Classification (NCBI taxonomy): domain Bacteria; kingdom Pseudomonadati; phylum Pseudomonadota; class Alphaproteobacteria; order Rhodobacterales; family Roseobacteraceae; genus Sulfitobacter; species Sulfitobacter marinivivus. The sequence continues at coordinate 2,088,084 of NZ_JBEFLP010000001.1, forward strand.
TCTGCATAGACCTCGAAAACCTCGCCATCCTGAACCGGCTCTCCACCGGACACGAAGGTGTCAAAGGTGATCCCGCCGCCCACCAGCGTGGCGAGCGAGGAAAAGTCGATCTCGGCCCCCGCCGCACCGATGGATACGCTGAAACCGGAGGTATCCCAGAAACGGGTCGAAGAATTGATCAGGCTGCGGTGCTCTTCGTAGATCAGCCCCTCGACGATGGCGAAGGCTCCGCCACGGGCGATCTGGGCACGACCCAGTTGACCGACCTCGATTCCGCGGAACATGATCGGGGCGTTATCCGTCAGATTCCCGTTCGATGTGGTGCGGAAGGCGATCTGCAACCCACGCTCGCCGGGCTTGATGAGCGGTGACTTGGTCGCGCCAGTGAATTCGGACTGCGGCTGCCCGATCTCGTCGTCCCACGATCCTTCGATGTAGACACCGCTCAGAACCGTCGACAGCCCGCTGACGCCCTGCGCGCTGACCTCGGGCTCGACGATCCAGAAGACCGAACTGGCATCGACGTAGGGCGCGATGTCCTTGTCCAGCCGGATCTCGGCAGCAACACTGGCGAGCCCGGCGCTGAAGCCGATGGACTCCACCCTGCCGACGGTAATTTGGCGGTACTTGAGCTCTGTCTCACCGGCAGAGATCCCTGCCCCGTCCTCGAACAGCACGGTGATCAGCGGCCCGCGCGAATTATAGGACTGCCATGCGACGCCCAGCGCGACGATCAGGGCGAGGATCGGAATGATCCACACGAAGGACGCGCCGGAAAACCTGCGCCGGCTGGCTGGCTTGATGGACATGCTAGGGGGGGTATCAGACATTTTCGGGAGCCTCGTCGTCGCTCGCCTGGGCATCCCAGATCATCCGGGGATCGAAAGCTTGCGCCGACAACATCGTGAAAATTACGGAAAGCGCAAAGAAAAATGCGGCCGGTCCAGGTGTGATCGTTGCCAGCCCCTTGAGTTGCACAAGGGCCGACAGGATAGCAACAACAAAGATGTCGACCATCGACCAGCGGCCAATGAACTCGACCACTTCGTAAATCCACATCTTGCGGTGTTTGGACGCACCCATGTGCCTGCGCCCGACGTGCACGGCCAGATAGGCGACGGCCCAGAACTTGCCCAACGGGATCAGGACCGAGGCGATCAGGATGATCGCCGCAATTCCCCACGACCCGTAGTGGGCCAACTCGACCGCGCCGCCGATGATCGTGCTTTCCTGCGTCTCGAACAGCTGCCGGGTGCGCAGCATGGGGTCGGTGTTTGCCGGAATGTAGCACATGAACCCGACGATCCAGAACGCCCAGACGCGTTGCAGGCTCTTTCTATCACGCGACACCAGCCGCTTGCCGCAGCGCCCGCAGGTCTGCGTGCCCAGCGGCCACGCACGCGAACACCGCGTACAGGCCACCAGCCCGACACTGCGAGCGGTCAGGACTTTTGGGGATGTTCCAGAGAGTTCCATACAGACCATTTACACATGATGCCGTCCTGCGCGATGACGAGGACGACAAGAATACCAAACATCCAGAACGCAGGACCGAAGGTCACCGTCGCCAGATCGGCGACCTTTACCAGCGCGACCGCGCATCCCAAAACAAAGATTTCCGCCATCGACCACGGGCGCATCGCCTCGGAAATGCGGAACGCGCCCATGGCGTGGCGCGCGGGCGGACGGTCGAGCACAACGGGCACGAGGACATAGAGGTTGAGCAGCATCCGCAGCAGCGGCACGAAAAAGATGAAGCCCGCTGTCAGCAGTGCGATCACCAAAAGCGGCCCTTCGGTGAACGACAGCGCCGCATCGAGAACGGAAACAGCGTTGCTCCGCCCCGCGACCGAGATCGACAGGAACGGAAAGACACTGGCCGCGACGATCAGGATAACGACGGCGATAGACACCGCGATGATATGCTTTCCTGCCTTGTGGCGCGGCGCGATCAGCACCTTGTGGCAGCGCCCGCAGACCGCCTTCTGATCGTTTTCCGGATGCTCAAGCACATAGGCGGCATCGCAGACCGGACAGACGATGATCTGGTCCAGCGGCACGCTGTCAAAAGGGGCGGAAACGGTGCTCATCGGGGGACCATAGTACGAAAAGACGCAAAGGTGTACACCCTTCGCACCGCCGATGACCGATGGTCGCAGGGGCCGACCCAAGGGAACAATTTCGGGCAGGAACGTGTTTTTCCGGTGAAGCGTCTAACGCACAAAGGAGAACACAATGACCAAGATTACCGAGAGCAAGATCCTTATCATCGCCGCCAACGGCTTCGAGCAATCCGAACTTGAGCATCCACGCGACGCATTGCGCGAGCGCGGCGCCACGGTGCATATCGCCTCGCCCGACGGCAAGGCCGTGAAAGGCTGGGACGAAGACGACTGGGGCCGCGAGGCGCAGGTCGATCTGAAGATCGCAGATGCCGACATCTCGGACTACGATGCGCTGGTCCTGCCAGGCGGCCAGATCAATCCGGATCTTTTGCGCGTCAACGACGACGCGGTGAACCTGATCCGGCATTTCGGCGAGCAGGCCAAGCCGATTGCCGCCATTTGCCACGCACCATGGTTGCTGATCGAAGCGGGTCTCGTGCGGGGGCGCAAGGCAACATCCTTCCACTCCATCCGCACGGATATGGAAAACGCCGGTGCCTTCTGGGAAGACAGCGCAGTCGTGGTGGACAAGGGCATCGTGACCAGCCGGTCGCCCGAAGATCTGGAAGTGTTCGTCAACGCACTTGTCGAAGAGATCGAGAACGGATCCTTCGGCCGCGCCGCTGCCTGATAGCTGCCAGACACTGTGAAATCGGCCCGCCCCGCTGGCGGGCCTTTTTCATGCGATGCTGCCGTTTTTGCGCAAATCGGCGATCCGCGCGTGGCCATAGCCCAGTTCGGCCAGCACAGCGTCGGTATCCGCCCCCGGCGCAGAGGGCGCGCGCGGCGTGTCCGCAGAAGTGCGGCTGAACCGTGGCGCCGGTGCTGCCTGCGCGACGCCGCCCGGCGCGATGAACGTGCCCCGCTGGGCCAGATGCGGGTGATCGGCGGCTTCGGAAAACCGCAAGACCGGCGCGACACAGGCGTCCGAGCCCGCGAAGATGTCCGACCACTCGTCGCGTGTGCGCTGCGCGAAGGCGGCCGCGTAGGCCGCGCGCCGTTCGGCCCACTGCGCAGTGTCGTTCTGATCGTCCTGATGATCGAGCGGCAGGCCCGCTTTTTCCAGCAACAGCGCGTGAAACTGCGGCTCGAGCGCACCTACGGAGACGAATCCGCCGCATTTGCACATGTAGCAGCGGTAGAACGGCGCACCGCCGTCCAGCCAGTTGGCCTGCCTGTCCTCGCTCCAGCTACCGCGGGCGAGCATGCTGTGGATCAAGCCCATCATCGCGCTGACACCGTCGACCATGGCGGCGTCCACAACCTGCCCTTTGCCCGACACACCACGTTCGATCAGTGCCGACAGGATGCCGAACAGCAGGAACATCGTCCCGCCGCCGTAATCCGCGACAAGGTTCAGGGGCGGCGCGGGCGGGCGGTCTGCGTCACCCATGGCAAAAAGCGCACCGGTCAGCCCCAGATAGTTGATGTCATGCCCCGCGACCTGCGCCCCGGGGCCGTCCTGCCCCCATCCCGTCATCCGCGCGTAAACAAGTGTGTCGGGGCAGTCCTCAGGCCCGAGGCCAAGCCGTTCCATCACGCCCGGACGGAACCCTTCGATCAGCACATCGGCGGAGGCGACCAGATCATGGGCCGCCGCAACGCCCTCCCCGGATTTGAGGTTCAGAACCACCGAGCGTTTTCCGCGGCGGTTGATATCGGTGGGATCGGCCTTGGCGGTTGCGCGATCCACGGCGATCACGGTCGCCCCCAGATCGGCCAGCAGCTGCCCCGCCAGCGGCGCGGGGCCGAGACCGGAAAATTCGATGATGCGCAGCGACGACAGCGGCCCCGCCATCATGCCGCCCCCGGCAACAGGACTTCGCGCGCGCCTTCGGCGAAATCCTTCAACGACAGGGGCCAGACAACGCCGGGCCAGCGCAGCTCCATCTCCTGTTTGCGGGGCCTGTAGACAGCGGTGTAAAGCGTGCCGAAGCCCTGATTGAATGCTGTGGAGTAAAGCGGCGGCTTCAGAAATGCCCCTATGAACTTTTCTTCCGGGTCACGGTGCAGTCGCAGCCGCTGGAGCAGGAAGCGCTCACGCTCGACCGTTGAGGTGAACCGCGCGTGGCTGATCCATTCGACGTTCTCCTGATGGTTTGTCGCCACAGCCGCGCGGGTCACGACCGCAGGGCGGTCCGGCGCCATCATCACCGTCAGGTAACTGCGATTCTTGTCCAGCACCGTGACGTTATAGCTCATATGCGTGGGCACGCGGGCCAGCACCTCGGCCGCCTCTTCGGAAGTTGTGCAGGTCTGCAATGCGTAGCGCAGGATCAGCGGCACGCCAAAACCTTCGCCCACGACCCGCCGCCCACCGAAGGTCAGCGAGATCGAAAGCCCCTTGTCATTCACCCCGTCGACAAGGCCCCAGAGCCCGTCTGACACGCCCATCACGCGCCGCCCCTGCCAGCGCGTGCGCAGCACGAGGCTGTCGAATGCCTTGGGGTTATAGTCGTAATTGCGGACCATGACGGGCTGCTTTCCGGCCCAGATCGCCTGGCTACAGGCCGCGAGATAGGCCGGTGGCGTGTAGAAACTGAGGAACCGCGCGGCGTGGTCCCCGCCCCCCGCAAGCTCGCACAGCTCTTCGTAGAGCGGCACGAGTTCGGGCATATGGGTCTGCATCTGCCGGAGGCCTTCGGCATAGGTCGGGCGCGACGTCTCGCCCTCCCGCAGCCACCAGGCGCGGTAGTCGGACCAGTATTCACGGAAAAGCCCGGCCCACTTTGGACCGGGCAGATCTTCGGATATCGCGCGCCAGTACATGGGCGGCCTTTCCCAGAACAGGGGTTACATGATCTTGAACGCCGGATCGGCGAGGTCGGGTGCCGCTTGTGCCACCGGCAGCGGCTTGCCGTCAACGGCGCGTTTGATCCCGTGGATCCATTTCTTCGCACGCTCGTTCAACTGGAAGCTTTTGGTCATCGACCGCCCCCGTGTCACGAGGATACCGATGTCGGCGCCTTCGTAGCGATAGTCGCCCGGTTGCAGGATCCGCAGGAAGAAGGCTTCGTTCTCGCTCTCTACCGCGCGGCGGTGATAATCGAAGCGGTCGAACACGACCGAACCGTCCTCTTTCATCTTGTAGATGCCGGTTTCGGGGGCCTGCGTGCAGATATCGACACTGTCCTGCGTGTGCTTGATGACCATCTGGCTCCAGCCGTCGATGTTGGCCGGATCGGCCCAGCGCGCATTCAGCTCGTCCACGTCGAGGTTGAATTTCTTTTTCGAGAATTCAAGCAGGTGGAAAAGGAATAGGGGCGCGTCCGCATGGGCAAACGCGGCGTGGTTGGTCATCGAAGACGCACCGGTGATGCGCGGGTTCAGCTCGCCCAGCCACAGATCGCCCGTCTTCTTGTCGATCAGGAAATCGAGCTCGAAATACCCGCGGTATCCTTCCTTGCGCAGCTGTTCACCGAACTTGAAAGTCATGTCGCGGGCCTGCTGGCGGACCTTCGGCGGGAAGGCGGTGGCAAGCATCTCGTTGCCGCACCAGCCGCCCCGGTAGGGCGTCAGCTCCTTGAAACCGACGAGCTCGGTCATCAGCGGACCGACGATCGTGCCTTCCTTGGTGGCGCAGGCCTCGATCGCCGCGCCGCGGCAGTTGATCCGCTTCATGATCTTGATCTCGCCCTCTCCGATGATCTCGGACTCGTGGCGACGGAAGTCTGCCTCGTTCTTGATGAAGAAGGTCGTGTGGCCACTGTCGCCAAAAGCAGATTGCAGCACCAGATCGTGACCGAGGTTCTCTTTCTCGCAGACCTCGCGCAACTGTTCGTAGGACGTGACCTCGGCCAGAGCGTTCGGCACGGAGGGCACGCCGGCCTTGTTGCCGATGCGGACGGTTTCGATCTTGTTGTCCATCGACTGGCGCAGCTTGGCCTTCGGGAACCAGACATCGGCGCCCAGTTCCTTGGACAGGCGTTCTGTTTCCTCGTCGAACATCAGGAAGACGAACTTGGGCTTGCCGCCACGCTTCTTGATGTAGTCGATGACTTCCTTGTGCTGGAGCAGGTAGTTGTTGATGTCCTCGATGGACTGGAACTCTGCGTGCGGCTGCTCGGACGGGACGAAGGTGTTCGGGTGCTTGCCGCTATAGCAATCGATATAGCAGATGTATTTGAAATTCTTACACCATTCGTCGAGGCCCAGCAGGTTGAAGTTTGTGGCCGAGATAAAATAGACGGGGTCTTCGTTGCGGTGAAAGAACCGGCGGATTTCCGAGATATTCTTTAGTACGGTCGCCATGGTGATACTCCTTGTCGGTATTCGTGGGCATTTGCCCTATTTATTCTGCGGCCTTGAGCTTGGGGCTGACCCCGTCCAATGCCTCTTTGGTGAAGACCCTGAGCCCTAGATCGGGCCGGTATCCGTGAATTTCGCTCACATCCAGCGCCCGCATAAAGCTGAGAATTTCCTTGCTGATGACCTGGCCGGGCACGAGGATTGGAAATCCGGGCGGATAGGGGATGATGAATGACGCCGATACGATCTCTTCGCCCCGCTCCATCGCCTCTTTCAGCGATCCGTCGAGTTCCAGATAGTCACAGTTGCGGTCGTCATAGGCGAGGAAGAACGCCGTGCGGATATCCCCTTCCCGGCTGTTGCCGTGGGACAGGAACGCGCGGTGGAAGCGGCTGAAATCGGGCAGCGGCGGGCAGTTTTCCAGCAGGTTGTGGACCCTGCGGTCGAAGGCCATCTTTTCCATCCCGCTCGCGTCGTCGTTCAGATCGTCCAGCGATTTGGCGATCTCGACCAGCACCTCGATCAGGTAGGCAACGGACGACCGTGTGGTGCCGATATTGGTCATGAACAACACGGTATTGCGCGACGTCTTGTTGATCTGGATGCCGTATTTATCCATCAACACCTTGTTCTTGAACGTATCCCCGTCCCAGCCGGTCCCACCGACCAGCAGCGTGACCCGAGAGGCATCGAGGACGAATTCGTCCCGCTCCCAGCACTCCCACAGATCGGTCCAGCCCTGTTCGGTATCGTAGTAGCTGGTCACGCCGCTCTCGCGGTGCTCTTCCGGGATCATATCGCCGGCGGTGAGAACCTTGAAATACTTGCGCAACAGCGGGTGGTCGCTGATCGCGCGGCGCATCGACATCGCCGCCTCGATCTGGCGCTGGACGAACTCGAACCCTTCCAGTTCGACCTGCCGGCGGCCCACATCAAGCGACGCGATGATCTGGTAGTTTGGCGAGGTCGACGTGTGGGTCATGTAGGCTTCGTGGAAGGATTGCTCCACCTCGCCTTTGAAGTCCTGATCGTTGACGTGGATCATCGACCCCTGCCGCAGGGACGTCAGCGTCTTGTGCGTGGATTGCGTCGAATAGGCCCTTACCCGTGCAGTCGGCGGCGGGATCAGACGGGTTTTGATAAGGGTCTCGTGGTCCGCATCCTTCAGCTTTTTCTGCTGCTTCTCGTAGGCCTTGGCATGTGCTTCCGACCGGAACCGGGTGCGCAGAGTGTTGGCCGCGTCCATCGCCGTGCGCTGGCGGTAGGTCGGGCTGAACCGGGCAAAGGCGAACCATGCCTCGTCCCACAGGAAGATCAGGTCCGGCTTGATCGCCAGACACTCCTCCATCACGCGCTGAACGTTATAGACCAGACCGTCAAAGGTGCAGTTTGTCAGCAGCAGCATCCGGACACGGTCCAGCTTGCCTTGGTCTTTCAGCTCCAGCAGGCGCTCTTTGATCTCGCTGAGCGGCACCGCGCCATACATCGAATATTTGCTGAGCGGATAGCTGTCGAGATAGCTGACCTGCGCGCCCGCCAGCACCATGCCGTAGTGGTGCGACTTGTGGCAGTCGCGATCGACCAGCACGATGTCGCCGGGTTTCAGCAGGGCCTGCACGACGATCTTGTTACAGGTCGACGTGCCATTGGTGGCAAAGAAGGTCTGCTTTGACCCGAAGGCACGCGCCGCAAGCTCCTGCGCCTCTTTGATGGGGCCGTGCGGCTCAAGCAAACTGTCCAGCCCGCCGGAGGTGGCCGATGTTTCGGCAAGGAAGATATTCGGCCCGTAAAACGCGCCCATATCCTGAATCCAGTGCGAGCGCGTGATGGATTTGCCGCGGCTGATCGGCATGGCGTGGAACACGCCCGTGGGCTGCTTGGAATACTCGACCAAGGCGGTGAAGAAGGGCGATTTGTTGCGCGCCTGCACACCGCGCAGGATGTTGAGGTGAAGCTCCATGAAGTCTTCGGAATTGTAGAAAACCCGCCGGCAAATCCCCAGATCGAGGCCCGCGATCTCTTCGACCGAACGCTCGGTCACAAGATAGGCGTCGAGTTCGGGACGCACTTTCGCGATCATTCGGCACAGCTCGGGGCCGTAGTTTTCCGGTTGCAGCGCGTCGATCTCGTCCTGCCCCCCTGCGCGAGCCAGATAGCGGGTCAGGATCTCTTCGACCTTTTCGGAATGCAGGGTCAGGCCCGGGCGGACGACAATCGCCTGGATGTTATGGTTGAACATCACCGCGATCAGCGCGTCCTCGATCGACGGCACCACGACCGCCTCGTAGACAAACGGATCTTCGGGGCGGCGCATCGAGGTCACGTTGGATTTCAGCCAACGCTCCTGATGCTCGTTCACACTGTCGACCACCAGCACTTCGAAATAGGGCTTCGACAGGGCGCGCATTTCGGGCGAGTGATGTGCCTCGTCGTCCTGCTCTTCCTGATCGACACTGTCGCGTTCCAGCGGAATGGACCGGCGGCGATAGGCACCCGTGGTCAGCGCGCGGGTGACGCGGTTAACGGCAAAGCTGACATCGTCGAGCTTGCCCTGATCGAAATGCCGCCGCATCTGGTTGAAGGACGAAACACCGGGAAACGCCCAGTAGTGCTCCATCATCGAAAGCGATTCGAAAAGATCGGTCACCGTGGAGCGCAGGTGCGCGCTTTCTGCGGCGCTGGGGTTGCGGGTCAGGGCGGCGGTCGCCTCGCGCAGCGCGCTCCACCGGTCGGAGCGCAGCTGGATCGCTGACGAATATTCTCTCATAGACTGCATCGGTCGTTCTCCGCGTGTTTTGCGGCTGGCCTGATGCACCTTGCGATTCGGGGGCAGCGAAACCGCGGCCCCCGATAGGTACGGCCTAGCCGCTTGATGTTGGCTCGTTATGCGCGGAGCCTGTCAGGACACCGGGCTTCACGGGTGGGTTTGGCGTTCCCGGGGTGGGAACAGCAGCTGTTTCTTGTGTGGCCGGTGCGGCGGTTCCTGCCGTCGGGTTCGGCAAGGGTTCGGGCGCGAAGGCAGGCGGCACCTTGTGGGCAAAGCCCGGCAGGCTGTCCTGTCCGGCAAAGGACGGTGCCTGCGGGACACGCATCGCCGGTTCGGAGGCGTCCAGCCCCGCCAATGTGCCCTGATGCGGCACTTCGAGCGGGCCAAGGGTGCGCAGATATTCATCTGTACCGCTGGTCCGGTCGTAGACCGAGAAATCGGTGGCGCGGTCGCGGAAGGATTTCAGAACCTGCCCGAGGCCCTTCATGCCGGTTTCACGCTGGCGGCGCACCAGATCGAGATCGACTTCGATCGGGAACATATCTTCCTGACCGGCGGACTGGTGCAGCACCATGGATGTCGGATCCACGACGCAGGATTTGCCCACGCCACCGGCACCGAGCCCGTTCACATCAATGACATAGCACTGGAACTGCGCCGCGGTTGCGCGGGCAATGGCCAGTTCGGCATCGCGGTCCGTGGTACCGGTCAGAACCGGGTGCAACAGCACCTCGACCCCCTGGCTGGTCAACTGGCGCGTGGTTTCGGGGAACCACATGTCATAGCAGATCGACAGTCCGAAACGGCCCACTTCGGGCACGTCGAAGACGCAGAAATCTGTCCCGGCGGCGATCCCGCTCTCGTAGGGGCGGAAGGGAAACATTTTCGCGTAGCGGCGAATGATCTCGCCCTCGGGGTTGATCACGAAAGACGTGTTGTAGATGCGGCCGTCTTCGGGATCGGTGATGAACATCGACCCGGGGATCAACCAGACACGGTGCTTGGCGGCCGCGGCCTGGAACTTCTCAAGCTCTTCGTTTTCGGGCGGCAGCGAATAGCGGTCCAGCGGGCCCAGCGGCGCCAGTTCCGAGAACAGCACCATCTGCGTCCACGGGAATCGTGCCATAAGGATATCCAGCCGCTGGATCATACCATCGACGTTCGATTGCAGCGCATTTACGTACATCTGTACGCCCGCGATTGCGAAAGGTGTCATAACTCTTCACTCCGTGAATCCGGGACAATCCCGTTTGGACCTGTCCATACGCCTTTTGGAGGGGCGATGAAACAGGCCAAGCGGGGAAGTGCCGTAACGAAGTTGCAGGTCAGGTATGTCATTTTGGCGCCGGTGATCCCTACGCCGTGGCCCGACGCCCGGCGGCGCGGCTGTTGCGGCCGCGCTGCAGCATCACAACAGCGGCCAGCAACAGAAGGGCCGGAATGAACATCAGGTACTTGCTGGGCTGCGATTGGGGCTGCAACACGCGCAGCACTTCCTGATCCCAGTCAAGCCCCGCGTTCTGTGCAGGCGAATTGAAGGCAACATCGTCAATGATCATGCTGTCCCCATCCTGACGGAAGACCAGCCCGGCCTCTTCCAGACGCTCTTCGCCGCTGCCTGCGGCCCCCATTTCCACAAGCGCCACGAATTCGATGGGATCACCGAAACTGTCGCGCCCCGCCACACGGATGCGCAACGGCTCACCCACGGGGGTCGCCTCGGCGGCGGCAGCGATCTCGGTCGGCTCCGCCTCGATATAGGGAGGCGATACCATATCCATCCAGAACCCGGGACGGAACAGCGTGAACGCGATCAGCAGCAGCGCGATCGTCTCGTAGAAACGGTTCTTGGCAAGGAACCAGCCCTGGGTGGCGGCGGCGAACAGCAGCATCGCCACCGTCGCGATGATGAAGACGAATATACCCTGCGCCCAGGTCACATCGATCAGAAGCAGTTCGGTATTGAAGATGAACAGGAACGGCAGCGCGGCTGTCCGCAGGCTGTAGAAGAAGGCGACAAAGCCCGTCTTGATCGGGTCGCCGCCGGACACGGCAGCGGCGGCAAAGCTTGCCAGTCCGACAGGCGGCGTCACATCGGCCATGATGCCGAAGTAGAACACGAAGAGGTGCACCGCGATCAGCGGCACGATAAGCCCGTTCTGCTGTCCCAGCGTCACGATCACGGGCGCAAGCAGCGCCGAAACGACGATATAGTTCGCCGTTGTCGGCAGCCCCATCCCGAGGATCAGCGACAGCACGGCGGTCAGCGCAAGGATCGCGAGGATATAGCCCCCCGACAGAACCTCGACCACATCGGCCAGTGCGGCACCCACGCCAGTCTGGCTGACCACACCCACGATGATGCCCGCGGTCGCTGTGGCAATGCCGATGCCGATCATGTTGCGCGCGCCCGTCACCAGACCGTCGATCAGGTCAAGAAAGCCGTTCTTGACATCGGTGGCGAACTGGCTTTCGCCGCGGAACATCGCCATCAGCGGACGCTGCGTCAGCAGGATGAAGACCATGTAAGCCGTCGCCCAGAAGGCCGACAGGCCGGGCGACAGACGGTCCACCATCAGCGCCCAGACCAGCACCACCACCGGCAGGATATAGTAGAGGCCCGAACGGATCGTGGGGCCGGGCAGCGGCAGTTTCGTGACCGGCGCATTGGGATCGTCCAGCTTCAGCGGCGGCTCTTTCGATGCGACGCGCAGAAGCAGCACATAGACGAGGGTCAGGAAGGCAAAGATGATATAGCCAGCGGTTTCGGGGAAGGCAGGGCGGATCCAGCCCATGCCATAGTAGACCGCAAAGCTCAGCGCGCAGATGACCGCGATGGTGAAGGCAAGCGACATCAGCCACGCGACCCACGGCTTGGGCTCAACCGGACGCGGCAGCCCTTCCATCCCCGCCTTCAGCGCTTCGAGGTGCACGATGTAGACCAGCGCGATGTACGAGATAACGGCGGGCAGGAAGGCGTGTTTGACCACGTCGAAATAGGCGATGCCGACGTATTCGACCATCAGGAAGGCGGCTGCACCCATCACCGGTGGCATGATCTGCCCGTTGACCGAGGACGCGACCTCGACCGCGCCGGCCTTTTCCGAGGAAAAGCCGACTTTTTTCATCAGCGGAATGGTGAACGTCCCCGTGGTGACCACGTTAGCGATGGAGGAGCCCGAGATCAGACCGGTCATCGCCGAGGAAACCACCGCGGCCTTCGCAGGGCCGCCCTTCATGTGGCCCATCAGGCTGAATGCGACCTGGATGAAGTAGTTACCCGCGCCAGCACGGTCCAGAAGCGATCCGAACAGGACGAAAAGAAAGACGAAGCTTGTCGAGACACCCAGCGCGATGCCGAAAACACCCTCGGTGGTGATCCACTGGTGGTTTACGATCTCGCTCAGGCTGTTGCCCTTGTGGGCGATGATGCTGGGCATCTGCGGGCCAAGGACGGTGTACATCAGAAAGACGCTCGCCACGATCATCAGCGCGGGACCAAGCGCGCGGCGGGTTGCTTCGAGCAGGATGATGATACCGACGACGGCAACCACGTAATCCTGTGTGATCGGCGCACCGACACGGCCCGCAATGTCGCGGTAGAACATGAACAGATAGAGCGCGGCACCGGCACCGGCGAGGGCAAGCACCCACTCCCAGATCGGCACGCGATCCTTCGGAGAGCCGAGGACCACTGTTGCCGCAACGGCCAGCGCGGGGATCGGAATCCACCATGTCGCGGTGCCGTCCTTGGCGCTGATCATGAACAGGGCCGCCAGCGCCAGCGGGACAATCACCCCAAGCGCAAGCTGGAATTTGGTACGCGCCGCCGGAAACACCATGATGCCAAGGAACACGGCAAACCCGAGGTGGATGGAGCGTGCGAGCGTGTCGTTGAAAAGCCCGAAGGGCGACGCGATGTAGAGCTGGAACAGCGACCAGGCGAGCGCGACGAGAAGCAGAAGGATGCCGACCGGTCCGGAAACGGAACGCCCACCGGTATCGGAAGAGGCAACCAGTTCGTCCAGTTCATCCTGGCTTAGGCCACCACGGCTGCCCGTCGCTTCGGTTTCGACCCTTGCAGCCTGCTGCTGGTACTTCTGGTTGTCGTTTTCCTGATCGGTCATCGCTTTTTCCCCTGCGTGAGCCAGGGACGCCTGATGCGCCCGGGCCCCTAGATGTGCCGCTTTGTGCGGTCACAGCCTGCGGCCGGCCCCCTGAGGGCCGCCCGCAGAATTCGCTTTGACAGGTAGCGGCTTATTCGATCCAGCCACGTTCTTTGTAGTACTGCGCGGCACCGTCATGCAGTGGTGCGGACAAACCGGCCGAGATCATGTCTTCTTCGGTCAGGTTCTCGAACGCAGGGTGCAGGCGCTTGAAGCGGTCGAAGTTGTCAAAAACCGCTTTCACGACTTCATAAACCACTTCATCCGCGACATCGGCGGAGGTGACGAAGGTCGCCTTCACACCGAAGGTGTTCACGTCGCTGTCGGTGCCTTTATACATGCCACCCGGAATTGTCGCGGCAGCATAGTAGGGGTTGTTGTCGATCAGGCCCTGAATCGCGTCACCCTCTACCGGGATCAGCTTGGCATCGATGGTCGATACGGCTTCCTGAATGGAACCGTTGGGGTGACCCACGGTGTAGATGATCGCGTCGACCTTGTTATCACCCAGTGCCGCAGCCTGCTCGGCCGGCTTCAGCTCGGATGCGAGGGCGAAATCGTCCAGCGTCCAGCCCTTGGCATCCATGACGACTTCCATCGTGGCGCGCTGGCCGGAACCGGGGTTGCCGATGTTGACACGCTTGCCCTTGAGGTCGTCAAAGCTTTCGATGCCGCTGTCGGCGCGGGCGATGACGTTGAACGGTTCACCATGGACGGAGAACACGGCGCGCAGCTTGTCGAACTTGTCACCCTCGAACTGCGAGGTGCCATTGTAGGCATGGTACTGCCAGTCGGACTGGGCCACGCCCATGTCCATGTCGCCGGCCTTGATCGCGTTGATGTTCGCAATCGATCCACCGGTCGAAGGCGCCGTGCATTTCAGACCGGATGTATCAGAGTTGCGGTTCACCAGACGGCAGATCGACTGACCGACGACGAAGTACACGCCGGTTTGCCCGCCGGTACCGATTGTAATGAACTTTTCCTGCGCTGTTGCGGCAGTACCGGCAACCATTGCGCCAGCAAATGCCAGTGTCTTGAGCATCTTCATAGATGTAACTCCCCTTTTTGTTCGGGTCCCGCGAGATTGCGTTTCCCGTTATGCGGAGAAAGAACCGCCACACCCTCCTTGCGGGAATTTACCGGCGACAGGTGGTCCTCTCCTTCCACCCGCAAGCCTGTTTTGTGGCTCGTGAAGTGAAATCTAAGAGAAAGCCTAGGCAGCTTTGCGCGGATGAGCAAGGACTCTCTTATTTTGATCAAAACCGCGAAAAAATCCAACGCCTGAAGGGACCTGGACGCGGCCCGGGCGGTCGGCGGACCTGCCGCGCAGCTGATCCAAAGCGGACGCAGGGTTGCCAAACGCCCGTCCGGTACGCTCTAGATTGGCCAATCATCCGAGCTTTCCAAAGAGGGGCGAAAATGCGCGATTTATCCAATCTCACCCGCTTCAGCACCTTTGCGGCGGTTGTCGCGCTCAGCGTGCTCAGCCTGCTGGCGGCGGCGATCTGGTCCGCGTGGTTCCTGCTGCCCTTCGCGATATTCTTTGCACTGTCGCTTCTGGGGCTGGTCGATATCAGGCAACCGCACCATTCGATCCTGCGGAACTATCCTGTTCTGGGGCACATGCGCTTCCTTTTTGAGGGGATCCGCCCGGAAATCAGGCAGTATCTGATCGAAAGCGATCAGGACGAGGAACCGTTCAGCCGCGATGCCCGCAGTCTGGTGTACCAGCGCGCCAAGGGACAGGAAGACGCCCGCCCCTTCGGCACCCGGATGCGGGTCTACGATGGCGGCTACAGCTGGGTCACCCATTCGGTGCAGCCCAAACACATCGAAAACACCGATTTTCGGATCACCATCGGCAACAGCGCGTGCAAGCAGCCCTATAATGCGTCGATCTACAATATCTCTGCGATGAGCTTTGGCTCTCTTTCCGCCAACGCCATCTCGGCGCTCAACCGCGGTGCGGCGGCGGGCGGCTTTGCCCATGACACGGGCGAAGGCGGCATCAGCCGCTACCACCGCGAAGGGGGCGGAGACCTGATCTATGAAATCGGGTCGGGCTATTTCGGCTGCCGCAAGGATGACGGCAGTTTCAGCCCCGAAAAATTCGCCGAACAGGCCGCGCGCGATCAGGTCAAGATGATCGAACTCAAGCTCAGCCAAGGCGCCAAGCCGGGCCATGGCGGGATGCTGCCCGCCGCCAAGATCACGCCGGAGATCGCGGAAGCGCGCGGTGTGCCGATGGGAAAGGATTGCATTTCACCGGCGTCCCATTCGGCGTTTTCCACCCCTGTCGAGATGATGGAGTTTCTGGGCGAACTGCGCAGGCTGTCCGGTGGCAAACCGGTCGGTTTCAAGCTGTGTATCGGCCACCAGCGGGAATTCATGTGCATGGTCAAGGCGATGCTCAAAACGGGGATTGTGCCGGATTTCATCGTTGTTGACGGGACCGAGGGCGGGACCGGCGCCGCACCGCTGGAGTTTGCCAATCACGTCGGCATGCCGATGGTCGAGGGGCTTACCTTTGTTCACAACACCCTGCGCGGTGCAGGCATCCGCAACCGGGTCAAGATCGGCGCGGCGGGCAAGATTGTGTCGGCCTTCGACATCGCGCGCGCGCTCGCGCTTGGCGCGGACTGGTGCAATTCCGCCCGCGGTTTCATGTTCGCGGTTGGCTGCATTCAGGCGCAGGCCTGCCACACCAACCATTGCCCTGTCGGCGTCGCAACGCAGGATCCGCTGCGTGCCCGCGCGCTTGATCCGGTTCACAAATCCGTCCGCGTGGCGCGGTTCCACCGCGAGACAATGATCGCACTGGGCGAGATGACCGGCGCTGCGGGCCTGTCGCAACCCTGCGAGTTTCTGCCCCACCACCTGATGATGCGGCAGTCAGATCGTTCGATGGTTCAGGGCAACCACGCCTATCCCTACCTGCCCGAAGGCTTTCTCGTCGATCCGGACGCAGCCGACCACATGGGATACAAGGAACGCTGGTCGCGCGCGAATGCGGAATCGTTTCAACCGCCCGAAACCGCCGCGGTCTGAGCACAGCCCAGCGCGCCGAACGCGGCGGTCAGGTCTTCTGGAGCGTCCATCGGCGGTGCGCGCAGTACCCTAGCGGCGCGGGCGCAGACCCGCAGAAGCGTACCTGCCTGCGGCATCTGCGCTTCGCGGTCGTAGCCCAGCACCGGGGTTCCGGACAGGGCCCATGTTTCGGACGCGACCGGCCCCGACGCGTAGCCCTCCCATATCTCGAGGTCCACAGGGCCACCGAAGATTCCCCGGCTCATCAGTTGCACGCGCAGCCCCTCGCCCGCCGGTGTGCCTGTGACCAGCCAGACGTCCGCACCCGTGTCATCGTCGGGCAGGGTCGCACCGATGATGGTACTGCCCCCGATAACCGGAAGTCCGGCTTCCCCAATGTCGGCGAAAACACCCGTGAGCATCGCGATGCCATTCGCATCAAGCGGGGTCAGACGTGTCGTGATGACCTTTCCGCCACTCCAGAGCCCGCTGAAGGCAGCCCATGTGCCATCGTCAACCCTGCCACTCGGGGGGATATGGACGCGCGTGCCCATCACCCGGGCCTCTTCCGTGCCGGTTTTCTCAACCGGTCCGGCCACGGCGAAAACCGCCAGTATCCGTTGCGCGTGCAGCAACCCGTTTTCGAGCGTTGCCCGGATCGCCAGCGTATCGCCCACGGCAATCCGGTGATCGGGGCCAAGCGGGCTGAGCGGCTTTACCGCTTCGGGATTGGCAATGGCCCGGCCCGCCACGACCAACGGATCGGTCCGTTCGACCACGCCAAATATCCCCACGGCGAGCGGCGTCTCGTCGGCCCTCGCACCTGAGCCGCCGATAAGAAGGACAACAAGGAGTGCTGCGCGTAGCATCATGGCAATATCCGCCGAACCCGCCCCCAGAAAAGAGAAAAGCGCGCGCAGGTCAGTCCCGCACGCGCTTTCCTCGATCGTATCGTCGCCGTCTATCTTACAGAACGCCGTCCGCGACTGCGGCTTTCAGCGCCTCTTCAAAGATCGCCAGACCTTCGTCGATGATCTCGTCCTCGGCGGTCAGCGGCACCATCACGCGCACTGCGTTGCTATGCATGCCGCAGCTCAGCAGCAGCAGACCACGCTCGAGCGCGTGCGCGATCAGCCGTTTGGTCAGCGCGGCATCGGGTGCGCCGCTTTCGAAATCCGTCACGAATTCGACCGCGACCATCGCGCCAATCCCGCGAATGTCCCACATCCGGAACGGAGCGGCGCGCGCGCCGATCTCGGCAAAGCGCGCTTTCAGCTTGTCACCCATCGCGGTGGAGCGTTCGAGAAGCTCTTCCTGCTCGAGCGCGTCGATGGCGGCCAGCGCCGCCGCACAGGCAACGGGGTTGCCGCCGTATGTGCCGCCCAGACCGCCGGGATCCATCGCATCCATCACTTCGGACCGGCCGATAACACCCGCCAGCGGGTATCCACCCGCCATGGATTTCGCCACGGTGATAAGGTCAGGCTCGACCCCTGTGTGTTCGATCGCGAACCAGGTGCCGGTCCGGCCAAAGCCCGCCTGCACCTCGTCGGCGATCAACAGGATACCGTGCTGGTCGCAAATCTCGCGCAGGGCGACCATCATCTCTGTCGGCACGGGGATGTAACCGCCTTCGCCCAGAACAGGTTCGATGATGATCGCGGCAACGCGATCCGGCTGTGCATCGGTCAGGAAGAGGTTCTTCAGACCTGTCAGCGCGTCCTCGACGGTGATGCCGTCACGCAGGGACGGGAACGGCGCGCGGAACACATCCGCAGGGAAAGGACCGACGTTCTTCTTGTAGGGGGTGACCTTGCCCGTCAGGCCCAGCGTCAGCAGGGTACGGCCATGGTAGCTGCCGGTGAAAGCGATCACGCCCGGCCGGCCCGTTGCCGCGCGCGCGATCTTGACCGCGTTCTCGACGGCTTCGGCGCCTGTGGTGACCAGAAGGGTCTTCTTGGGGCTGTCGCCGGGGGCCAGTGCGTTCAGACGCTCTGCCAGTTCGATGTAGGGAGCGTAGGGAACGACCTGAAAGGATGTGTGCGTAAACAGGTCTTCCTGCGCCTTCGCCGCTGCGATGACGGAGGCGTGACGGTGACCAGTGTTGAGAACCCCGATACCGCCGACGAAATCGATGTAGCGGTTCCCTTCGACATCCCAAAGCTCGGCGTTTTCGGCGCGCGCAGCATAGACACCGGGCGCAGCGGACGCGACACCGCGCGGCACGGCAGCGTCGCGGCGGGCCACAAGATCAGCGTTGGTATAGGTCTTTGGGGCCGCTGTTTCCACGATCGAGATATTCGGCTGTTTTTTCGCGCCTTTGCGGGTCGCACGCTTTGCAGTACTGGCCATTGCGGTATCCTAGAATCAAGAGAAATCGGACGCGGCACTTTGCGCGTTTAAAAAATCCTTCGCGCCGTTTAAATTAATTGTCAATCGGGAAGATCTGGCGTCTTGCGTTTTTCCGCCGGCAGTGGTGATCTCTGCAAAAGCGCGCCGCTTGAGGCGCTGTATTTCCGACGAAGGATGCCTCTCTTGGACATTGGTCAGCGACTTCGGGAAATCCGCATTCAGCGGGGTTTGTCCCAACGCGAGCTAGCTTCCCGCGCGGGTCTGACCAACGGGACGATCTCCTTGATCGAGACCGATAAAACCAGCCCGTCGGTCGCCTCTCTCAAGAGCCTTCTGGATGCGATACCGATCTCGATGGCCGAATTCTTCGGATCCATCGAGGATCCTGATCTGCCAAAGGTATTCTACAGGGCGAACGAGTTCACCGATCTTGCGCCCGACGGTCCGGGCCAGGTGTCCCTGCGTCAATTGGGCAACGCCCGGGAGCATCTTTTGCAGGTGCTCCACGAGACATACCCGCCCGGCGCCGACACCGGACCGGAATTCCTGTCGCATGACGGTGAAGAAGCGGGAATCGTGACGCGGGGCCAGATCGAAGTGACCGTGGGCGATGCGGTCGCGATCCTGGAAACGGGGGATGGCTATCTCTTCGACAGCCGCCTGCCGCACCGGTTTCGCAACGTCTCGACGTCTCCCTGCGAGATCGTCAGCGCCCTTACTCCGCCCGTATTCTGAACGCAGCGCACGAAAAATCCCACGGATTGCTCCGTGGGATTCAAATCGTTGGCAGTGACGTCAGCGTTTTGACTGGCTACGGGATCCACCGTTCGCGTTGGGGCTGTAGCTGTCGTCGAGCCGGCGATCCGTTGAGTTTCGCGTGTTGGTCATTGCGATCACAACACCGGCCACTAGCGTCAGGACCATGAGGCCGCCTAGGAACATTTCAGTCGTCATAGCATCCTCCTTTCCTGAACGTTCAAAGATACAACGAGCCGTTTCTGAGCTTGGTTCCACGAAACCCACAGAATTCGACGTGAATGTTGCGCGTTTGCAAAACTTGGCTCCGCACCTTCATACAACCCAAAGGTTAAGGTGCAGTAATTTCAAGGCGTTGAAGGGGTGCGGATTGCGCCTCCACACCTTTCACGGGAGTAAAAAAATCTTACTCCGCCGGGCAAAAAACCGGTGAAATTAATAGTCGTACACAATCTTATCCTTAAGCGGGACGGGGAAGTTCAATTCAAGCGTGTAGGTCTCACCCTCTTCAATGATTTCCAGCTCCCCGTTGAGCTGGCGGGCGAAGGCGTGGATCAGCCGCGACCCCAGTCCGGTGCCCCGATCGTCGACTGTGCCGCCGGTCGTATTGAGCACGCGAAGCTGCGCACGTTCGCTGGCGATGTATTTCAACCCGATCTCGATCCGGCAGTCGCCGGGGCGATCCTGCGGCGCGTATTTCAGTGCGTTCGTGACCGCTTCGGACACCAGTAGCGTGAGCGGCGCGGCGTCATCGGGACCGATCATGATGTTATCGTAATCCTGCACGACAGAGATCCCGGCAGAGCTGGACAGACCCACAGCCAGATTGCGGCTTACAATCTCGCGGATCAGGTGCCCGCCGTCGACGCGGGTCATCTCGTCGCCCTGATAGAGGTTCTTGTGCACGGTGGCGAGGCTGAGGATACGGTCCTGCAACCGCTGGAGGACAAAGCGGTTCTCGTCGGTCGGGGCCTGCCGGATCTGCATGTTCATGATCGAGGAGATCAGCTGAAGGTTGTTCTTCACGCGGTGGTGGACTTCCTTGAGCAGAATGTTCTTGGCGCGCAGGCTGTCCTCAAGCTTGGCCTCGTCCTGCAGAATGGAATTTGCCATGCCCAAAAAGGCGGACTCCATCGCAAAGATCTCGTGCGGAACGTTTTCGCCCAGTACCTTGCGCGGCAAGGTCCGGTTCAGGGCGAAGTGGCGCATTTGGCGGCCAAGCTTGCGGATGTGTTTGATGGCGAGCCGGTTGAGCGCCCAGAATGCCACGATCAGGCTGGATGCCCACATCGCGAAAGGCAGCAAAGCCGACAGGCGACCGGAGAAATCGGTCTGAAGCAGCGGTGTGTTGGGGGACCAGCTGCTCAGGGCAAAGACCGATCCCGAGACGAGCGGCACCACGGCATAGATGCGCTCTGCACCCGCCGTGCTTGTCCCGCTGAATACCTGGCGTTTGTTGGCGGTCAGCTGGGCAAGCTCGTAACCGGTGGGGAGCTCTTTTTTCGCAACCGTGCGATCCTGCTCGGACGTCAGGATATCGCCCCTTGCGTTGAACGTGATCAGCGAAAGCGGTCCGGCGGAAGCTATTTCGTCCACCGGTTGTTCCAGCTCGTTCCGGCTGAGCGAGATGGCGACAAGCCCGATCAACGTGCCGTCGTCGAACACCGGCACGTTCACCAGAACCACCGGAATGCCTGTCACCGCGCCCACCTCGACCGTCGAGATCGAGCGCTGGCCGCTCTCCAGAGCTTCTGCCAGAGTTTCACTTTCAGACAGATCCATCGGCTTGAACGTCGACGAGCATTCCATCATCCCGTTGACTTCGATAAATCCCACGAACCGGTACAGGCTGGATCCACCCTTGTAGGAGTTCAGGAATTTCGAACATTCCTCGGGATCATCGCGCACCAGCTTGATGATCGAGGCGAGCGCTTCCGCGGCCCCTACCGCTTCCTGCATCGCCGTCCGTTCGGTCGCGCTTGCCTGTTCCGTGACAGCAATGAGCGACAGTTCGGCCGCGTCGCGGCTGCGGTCCGCAATTTCGCGGTTCTGAAGCACGGCAATCAACCCCAAGGGAAGAAGCGCGAGCGACAGAAAAAGGAGGACCCGAAATGCGAGCCCTCCGAAGAAACCGGAATTCAGAAATCCGGATGTCATCTTAGAAGCTTGAGACTTTCGACGCCGAAATCACCGACATCGTTGCATCGTCGGTCATTTCCATCGCTTCATCCTCGCTCAGACCCATCAGCTGCGCGAGCTGCTGGCGGGCACGGTTGGTCCGGCTTTTGATTGTTCCGACAGCCACGCCGCACATCTCGGCTGCTTCTTCATAGGAAAAACCGGACGCACCGATCAACAGCAGCGCCTCGCGTTGCTCAACCTTCAGCTTGGCCAGCGCGGCGCGAAAGTCCTGCATCTGCAGGTGGCCGTCATGCGCGGGCTTTTCCGCAAGGTTTTCGGTAAACACACCGTCCACATCCGCGACTTCGCGATTGGATTTGCGGCGCGACGAATAGTAGGTGTTGCGCAAGATGGTGAAGAGCCACGCGCGCATGTTCGTGCCGACCTCGAATTTCTCGATGTTCGTCCACGCCTTCACGAGGGTATCCTGGACCATGTCATCCGCAAGCGATCCGTTGCGCGTCAGCGAAATCGCGAACGCGCGCATGGCGGGAAGGTGTTCCACCAGTTCGTCGCGTGGGTCGGGGGCACTCATCTAGAGGTTTCCTGCTGCTCGTCTTGTTTTTTCAATTGCTCCAGCAGATCCTTGAAGCGATCCGGGATACCTTCTTCTACAGTCTCGTCGAAGACGCGACGAAGGTTTTCGTCGATCACACCTTCCCTACGATCTTGCCGTCCTTGATTGGTCATATTGGCTTGGCCTGTCCAAAAGTTTCGGTTTTTGTCACGAACATCTGGAACGAAACGCCATGGGTCCGCGTTTGGTTCCAGAAATTGTAGCAAAAGGATTTGCGCGCATGAGCGACGAAGCAACCTCCCCCAGCGTAAGTGAACAACTGGGTCTCCACATTCCCTATCTTCGCCGTTACGCCCGTGCCCTTACCGGAAGCCAGTCCAGCGGAGACACTTTCGCGTCGGCGGCTCTCGAAGCCATTCTGGCGGATCGGTCTGTTCTGGATGGAACTGATGTGAAGACCGGTTTGTTCCGCGTTCTTTACGGTATCTGGGCCAGCGCCGGCGCACCGGTCGAAGAAGGCGAATCCGGCGCACGCGCCAAGGCGCAGAAGCATCTGTCGAAACTGACCAATCACAGCCGCGAGGCCTTGCTGCTGTATACGATCGAAGGTTTCAACTACGCCGAGATCTCGACCATCATCGGTGTCGAGCCGGGCGAAGCGGAAGAACTGGTCGATATCGCGCGTCAGGAAATGGCCGATAGCGTCAAGGGTTCCGTGATGATCATCGAGGACGAGGCCATCATCGCGATGGACATCGAATCCATCGTGGCAGACATGGGTCACCGCATCACCGGCATCGCACGGACGCGCGACGAGGCGGTCGAACTCGCCCGCGCCGATGCGCCCGACCTGATTCTTGCCGATATCCAGCTTCTCGATAACTCTTCCGGCATCGACGCCGTGAACGATATTCTTGCGGAGCTGGGCGTGCGGCCGGTCATCTTCATCACGGCCTTCCCCGAACGGCTGCTGACGGGCGACAAACCCGAACCGGCGTTCCTGATATCGAAACCCTACACGGAAGATCAGGTGATTTCGGCGGTCAGCCAGGCGATGTTCTTCTCTTCCACGGAAACGTTGCACGCCTGACGTTCCATCCTCTGTGACACAGATCAAATCCCGCCCCTCCGGCGGGATTTGGCATGCCATCTCCGCGGCCTTCTGGAACCATCGGTCCGCACCGGCGTTGAGAGGGTAAGAAAATCAATCAGGAGGGATCTCCATGTCCAAGACAAGCGCAACGACAACACCGCTCAACAGCCCGTCAAACAGCAACGTGTCGGTCGATGACCTCGCCGATCAGGTCAAGGGACTGAAGGCTGACATTGCCGAACTGACAAAGAGCCTTTCTGACTACGGCACCTCCAAAACCAGCGAAGCGGCACACGCTGCCCGCGCCAAAGCCGAAGAGTATGGCCGTGCCGGCCGCGACAAGGCGCTTGAAGCGCAAATGCAGGCCGAGGATTTCATCCACAAGCAGCCCGCGACCGCGCTCGGCATCGCCGCCGGCGTCGGCTTTCTGGTCGGCATGATCATGACATCGCGTCGATAACATGCTCGACAGATTGCTGGCACACGCCTCGCACCGCGCGTCCCACGCAGCCGGTTCCGCAGCCATCGGGCTCGGGGCCGGCATTTTGCTGTTCGTGGGTCTGGGATTCTGGACCGCAGCGGGCTGGATATTCCTGATCAGCGTGACAACAGCGCTGAACGCGGCATTGATCATGGGCAGCGTTTTCTTCGGCGCCGCACTGATCGGCTTCGCCATCGTGGCGATCCGCCGCCGGAATGAACGCATCCGCAATTCACACTCGTCAGCCAGGCAAAAGGCGATGAGCATTGAACAGATCATTCTGGCCTTCGTTACCGGGATGACTGCAGGGTCTCGCACGCGGTCCTCAAAGCGCTGACCAGATGTTCCGAGCTGAACGGCTTTGGAACGATCGTGACCGGCAGCGTGACATCGACATCATCGACCAGATGGTCGCTGATGAGCACCGCACCGGTCGGCGCCGTGATATCGAGGCTCTCGATATGTTCGAAGAACACCTTGGGCGCCTGCGACGCGATCACGATCCGCGGCCCGCGCGTGTATTCGAAAGCGCGTGCAATATCCTCGAGGCTCGCCACCACAAGGATCATCTGCCCGGGAAAATTGTTCAGGATGGTTTCCTGAATATCCATCCGAACAATCGGGTCGCGTTCGATGATAAGAAATGTTGCGTCAGTCTGAGCTTGCGTCATGATTGCTGATTAGAGGCAGGCAAGACCCACCGCTATTAACTTTGACATACGACTAGGCAGGTTTTTCGATGACGACACTTTGCAAGTACTGCCCCTTGAACCGCAAGGACAGCTTCCAGAAATTGTCGAAGGAAGCCATTGATTACATGCAGAAGTTCAAGGTCGGGGAGCTCGCCGTCGATCCGGGTACGCCGATCCTGATGCAGGGATCGAACGCACCGCAGTTGTTTACAGCGCTTTCGGGCATGGGCATTCGCGAAAGACATCTTGCGACCGGCGAAAAGCAGGTCATCAATTTTGTCTTTCCGGGCGATTTCATCGGACTTCAGGCCGGATTGCTGGGCGAGATGGGCCATTCCGTCGAGGCCCGCACGCAGATGCGCCTGTGTGTCTTCAACCGCTCGGAATTCTATACCTTTTTCAAAAACCACCCCGAGCGCGCATTTGACCTGACGTGGCTTGCGGCGATGGAGGAACATTTTCTCGGTGAAACCCTCGCCACGATCGGGCAGCGCTCGGCCTTGCAGGCGATTGCCTGGGCGATGGTAAAGATATTCCAGCGTGGTTCCGCGCTTGGCATGGTTCACAACAACACTATGGAACTGCCCTACACCCAGCGCGATGTGGCAGATGCGCTCGGCCTGTCGCTGGTCCATACAAATAAGACGCTTGGCAAGCTGAAGGACAGACAACTGGCGTCATGGTCCGACCGCTCCTTGCAGATCAACGATCTTCAGGCGCTTGCGGATGTCGCTGTGACCGAGTTGCGCCCTGCCCGCAAGCGGCCCTTTATCTGACCCTTACGGCAGCGCCGTTCCGGGAGTTTCGTCGGCGATCTCCTCCGGCGTCGGGGCGACTTCCTCGAACGGGGATACAGGGTCGGCCAGATTGACGCCGTAGACCACTTTCTCGACCTGTGCATTCACGACGGCGCCCAGCAGGACCAGGAAGCTGCTGATCCACATCCAGACCAGCATCGCGATGACGGCGCCGATCGATCCGTAGACCTGATTGTAATTGCCGAAATTCGCCACGTAATAGCTGAACCCGATAGACACGAAGGCCCAGCTGACCACGGCGGTCACGGCACCGGGGCGGGTTGACCTGCGCATGCCCCTGTCACGGTTGGGACCATACCGGTACAGCAACAACACCCCGATCAGCAGCACCACGATCGCGATGCTCCACCGCAGCAATTCGACCAGAAGGGTTCCAAGCCAGCCCAGCGGAAAAAAGGCAAGGATCACCGGTGCCACAACCAGCGTCAGCAGCGACACGATGGCGACCCCCATCAGTGCCAGCGTCAGCAGGATGGCACGGATGTAATGCGACGTCGTGGTACGGTTCTTTTCGCCGTGCACCGCGTTCAAACCCGTCATCATCGCCGCCACACCGGCGCGCGCCGACCAGAGCGCCACGAGGATCGAGATCGCACTCGCCACGCCCAGCGTGTCGGGGCTGGTTGTCACGAGGCTGACGATCTGCGCCTGAAAGATGTCATAGACGTCCGATGGCAGAAAGGTCCGCATTTCCTCGAGCTGCGTCATTACCACGGCCGGATCCGCGATCAAGCTCATGAGCGCGATCATTGCGGCCAGTGCCGGAAACAGTGACAGCATCGCGAAGAATCCCACCCCCGCCGACAATAGCGCAAGGTTCGTTTCACCGATCTGCGAGAACCCGCCCTTGAGTGCCGTCCAGAACAGACTCAGCGAAGATTGCTGTGTTTTGGCAGCCATAGGGGTATCCAGCCTTTCAGGTTTCCTCTTCCACGTCGTCTCGCACCTGTCCCCAGGCCACAAGGGTAAAGATGATCGTCCCGCCGATGATGTTGCCCGCCAGAACGGGGATGAAGAAGCCGAACATCGCATCGTAGAGACCCAGTTCGCCCTCGACCATCAGGACCGCCATTTCGACCGATCCTGCGACGATATGGGTGAAATCACCCGCCGCGATCATCCACGTAAACGTAAGGATGATGAAAAATCCGGCTTCGGCGGCCTGCGGCAGCATCCAGACGATCAGGGCGACGATCACGCCCGCGGGGATTGCCCGCCAGAAACTGTCGGATGCGCCCATTCCCGTGGCATGCTCGGACAGGCTGAACACGGCGACCATGATTTCGGCCGGGATCGCCGGTGTCCAGACGAACAGGATCGCGGCTGCGAAGGCCCCGATGACGTTTGCCCCCAGAACGATCCCCCAAAGACGCATCATACAGACGAAATCGAACCATTTGCGCGACCGCATGATCGGCAGCACGGTCGTGATCGTGTTCTCGGTGAAAAGCTGCATCCGCCCCATGATCACGGCAAGAAACCCGAGACTGTAGCCGAGGTTTTCGATCAGGTAGCTGTGCGGCTGATCCGGCAGATAGGTGCGGAATGCAGCCTCGCCCAGAACCGAGAGGCTGATGAGAATGCCCGCGGCGATCCCCGACCAGAAAAGCGAACGCTTCGTGCGTGCCAGTTCTTCTTCGCCTTCGCGGCGGATGACCTCGTAGATCAGCTTGGGCGACAGGGCCAACGCGTCCTGAACCGACTTCTGGTCGGCTTCTTCCTCTTCCTTCTGGTGAGGCGTATGGAGGGGTGTGTTCATGGGCTGCACTCTCTAATGACAGCTTTAAACAAGCGCATCGCGGACTAAAATCAAGGCGAGACTGAGGTTCGCGGCGCATTTGCCTAGGCATAGGACCCAGAACACGCAATATTGCCAATAATCCGAGAAGCGATTTGCCCGAAGGACCCGCCATGCCAACGAAGCTTTCCAATGCCATTCTTGCCAAGCGGGATGATCTGATCGCTCTGACACAGGATCTGATCCGTATTCCGACGCTGAACCCGCCGGGGCGCGATTACCGCGTCATCTGCGAATATCTGGACCGTCGCCTGTCCGATCACGGGTTCGAGACACAACTGATCCGCGCCACCGGCACTCCCGGCGACAGCGAGAAATATCCGCGCTGGAACATCATCGCGCGGCGCGAGGGGAAACGCGCCGGCGAATGCGTGCATTTCAACAGTCACACCGATGTGGTCGAGGCCGGCAAGGGCTGGACGACCGATCCCTTCGGCGGTGAACTGCGCGATGGCAAGATTTACGGGCGCGGTGCCTGCGACATGAAAGGCGGGCTCGCCGCATCTATCATCGCGGCCGAAGCTTTCATCGAAACCCACCCCGATTTCACCGGCGCGATCGAGATTTCCGGCACGGCGGACGAAGAATCCGGCGGCTATGGCGGTGTGGCCTATCTGGCCGAACACGGCCATTTCAATCCCGACCGCGTGCACCACGTGATCATCCCCGAACCTCTGAACAAGGATCGAATTTGTCTGGGGCACCGCGGCGGCTGGTGGGCGGAAATCGAAACCAAAGGCGAAATCGCCCATGGCTCGATGCCGTTTCTGGGCGACTGCGCCGTGCGCCACATGGGCGCGGTCCTGCAAGAGTTCGAAACCAAGCTGTTCCCGGCCATGGCCGCGCGCACAACGGACATGCCCGTTGTGCCGGAAGGCGCACGCAGCTCGACCATGAACATAAACTCGATCCACGGCGGCCAGCCCGAGAACGAAGAAGGGTTCGACGGCCTGCCCGCCCATTGTGTCCCCGACAGTTGCCGGATCACCATCGACCGCCGCTTTCTGGTGGAGGAACCGCTCGATCAGGTCCGGGGAGAGGTGACTGCCCTTCTGGAAGGGCTGAAGGGCACCCGCGCCGATTTCGAGTATGAGATTACCGAGCTGAACAGCGTGCTGCCGTCGATGACCGACCGCGAGGCACCGGTTGTGCGAACTGTCGCGGCGGCAATCGAGACCGTGATGGGTGTCATGCCGCAATACGTGGCCTCCCCCGGCACCTATGACCAGAAGCATATCGACCGGATCGGCAAGCTGAAGAATTGCATCGCTTACGGTCCCGGCGTGCTGGAACTGGCGCACAAGCCCGACGAATGGATCGGCGTTCAGGACATGCTGGAGAGCGCTTGCGTCATGGGTGCCGCACTGGAAACCCTGCTGCTGGGCGACGCCTGAGCCGCCGCCCGGATCGTTGATCCAGCATTCCGTCCGCATGTCGCAAACCGGCAGTTTGCGCAGCGCTGGACCATTTGCCGCACCCGAATCCGGCTTCTTGTTGGGAACAAGAAGCCCGCGCTCTACGTCTTCCTAGCAATATATCGCCGAGATCAGGCGGGACAGTCGGCCGCTCGTGCGCTGGCCCGAAACGATCGGGGTTGCACCACAAACCATGCGACCGCCTTTTAGAAGGGGATTAGGATGAAAGCGTTTTTCAAGGTTCTGGCAGGGTCTCTTGTCGTCGCATTCTTTGCGTTGGCCGGGCTTTTCGGCACTGAATACTTTCTGTCCTCACGCAGCGATGCCGCGCAGAACCGGCAGGGGCAGTCGCAGGCGGTCCGGGTCGGTCTGGCCACACCGCAGGAACGGCAGATCGCGGATGCGGTGCGTGGCGTGGGCACCTTGATGGCGATCCGCACGGTAGACATGGTTCCGTCCGCATCTGGGCGCGTCACGCAGGTGCCCGTTGTATCGGTGCAGGAGGTATCGGCGGGCGATCTGATCGTGCAGATGGACGACCGCGCCGAACGCGCCGCCCTGAACGATGCGAATGCGACCCTCGAAGAAGCGCGGCAGGACCTGCGCCGTTTCGAGGAACTGGCCGAAAGCAACACCACCGCCGAAGCCCGCCTTGAACAGGCGCGCGCGCGGTTCCAGCGCGCCGAAGCCGCCGTAATGCGGGCCGAAGCGGAGCTCGACGACCGCCGACTGGTGGCCCCCTTCGACGGCACGATCGGCTTGATCGATGTTGAACCGGGGGCGTTCCTGTCCGGCGATACGCCCGTGACGCGTCTGTCCGATCTGTCGGTGATGGAAGTCGAGGTGGGCCTGCCAGAACGCTATTACGATCAGGTCGCGCCGGGCCAGCCTGTCGAGATCACGACCCCCGCCTTCGCGTCGCGAACCTTCAGCGGGTCTGTCACCGCCCGCGCACCGCAGATCGATCTGAACACCCGCAGCTTCGTCGTGCGGGCCGAGATCGACAATAGCGATGGCAAGCTGGTCGGCGGAATGTTCGCCGATGCCCGCGTGATACTGGGTGAAAGCGAGGGGCTGGCCATACCGGACGACGCAATCATCAGCGAGGGTCTGACCAGCTATGTGTTCACCGTCGTCGACGGCACGGCGCGCCGAACCGAAATCACACCCGGCGTTTCGGTCGGGGAGCTGACCGCCGTAAGTGGCAGCCTTGCCAAGGACGACCGCGTGGTCGTCGCGGGATGGGACAACCTCAGCGACGGGGCGGCGGTCGAAATCGACGAGAGCTTTGATCAGGGGGCCGCGGAGTGACGCTTTCAGACCTTTCCGTCCGCCGCCCGGTCCTTGCGACTGTGATGTCGATCCTGATCGTGGTGATCGGCGTCGGCGCGCTGATGCGCATGCCCGTGCGCGAACTGCCGAACACCACCACGGCGCAGGTCACGGTATCGGTACCCTACATCGGGGCGGGGCCCGGCGTTGTGGACAGCGAACTCGCCTCGGTCATCGAGGGTGCAATCTCGACCGTGTCGGGCATTGACCGGATATCGACCGAATCCGAACTTGGCGGTCTGCGCACTGTTATCACCTTCCGGCAGGGTCGCGACATCGACCAGGCCGCGTCCGACATCCGCGCCGCTGTCCAGTCCGTCCGCGGCGAGCTTCCCGCCGAGGCGGAAGAGCCCCAGGTCGCCAAGAACGACAGTCAGGGCGACCCGATCCTGTGGATGACCATGACCTCTGACAACATGGCCGCACCGGAATTGACCGACTACGCCGACCGTTTCATCGTGGACCGCCTCGAGACGCTCGAAGGGGTGGCCGCCGTGCAGATCTACGGCGAAAGGCCCTATGCCATGCGCGTCTGGCTGGACCCGCCGGCGATGGCCGCGCGGGGGGTGACGGCAAATGAAATCGCCGCCGCCCTGCGCAACAATAATCTTGAACTGCCCGCCGGTCAGATCGAAAGCGCATCGCGCACCTATCTGCTGCGCACCGAAACACGGCTGTCCACCGTGGAAGAGTTCGAAGACCTTATCATTGCCAACGACGGGAACGGGCGCGTGACGCTGGGCGATGTCGCGCGCATCTCCATCGGGACCGAAACGGACAACAGCGCGTTCCGCTCGAATGGTCAGACGGCGATCGGGCTCGGCGTGCTACGCCAGTCCTCTGCCAATACCCTGTCGATTTCCAGCGCGGTCAACGCCGAAGTCGCGAACATCCAGTCCCAGCTGCCCGGCGGAACATCGCTTCAGGTTACCTCGGACGATGCGGATTTCATCAGTGCGTCGATCCGCGAGGTTCTCACGACGCTGCTGATTTCGGTGGGGATCGTCATCGCCGTGATCTACATCTTTCTGACGTCGATCCGCGCGACGATCATACCTGCCATCACCATCCCCATCGCGCTGATCGGGGCCTGCGCCGGGATCGCGATGGCGGGCTTTTCGATCAATATCCTCACGCTCTTCGCACTTATCCTCGCAATCGGGCTTGTGGTGGACGACGCGATTGTCGTGCTCGAAAACATCGAGCGCCGCGTGGAGAATGGCTGTGACCCGAAAGAGGCGGCCCGAAACGGTGCCAATCAGGTTTTCTTCGCTGTTGTATCAACCTCTGCCACCCTGATCGCCGTGTTCGTACCGCTGTCGTTTCTCGAAGGCGAGATCGGCAAGCTGTTCCGCGAATTCGGGATCACCCTTGCAATCGCGGTCGCGCTGTCGACCTTCGTTGCCCTGACGCTCTGCCCGGTTGTCGCGAGCTTCGTGCTGAAGAAAGACATGAACAACTCGCGCTTCGCCCGCGCGGTCAAGACGGTCACGGACAAGACCTCATCGGGCTACCGCAGCCTGCTGAAACGCGCCATCGCAGCGCCGGTGGTGGTGCTGGGTATCGCGGCTGCACTGACGGGCATGTCGTGGACGCTATACCAGAACCTGCCGTCCCAGTTGACCCCGAACGAGGACCGCGGGATCTTTTTCGTCTCGATCCAGTCCCCTGCGGGATCCGCGCTGGGTCTGACGGACCGCGCCGTGAGCGAGGTCGAAGACCTGATCGCGCCCTACCGCGAGGACGGCACGGTAGAGGATGTGATTTCGATCGTCGGCCAATACGGCGAGACCGGGCGCGCCTTTGTCGTGGCGATCCTGTCGGACTGGGACGCCCGCGACATGGGCTCCCGCGATGTCGTGAACGCCTTGCGACCTGAATTTGCCAAGATCACCCGCGCCAGCGTTCGCAGCTTTGCACCATCGGGTCTGGGCGCGGGCGGCAGCTCGGGGCTCGAGCTGATCGTCACGGCGCCCAGCTTCGAAGAAGCCGCCGAATTCTCTGCCGAAATGGAACGCCGGTTGCGCGAAACACCCGATATCGTCGGGGTCAGACGGGCCTATGAAATCAATACCCCCGGCTATGACATCGGGGTGAACCGCGATCTGGCCCGCGATATCGGCGTCGACACCCGGGCGATTTCGGATGCCGTGCGCACCTTCTTTGTCTCTGCCGAAGTCACCGAGTTTATCTCTCGCGACCGCCAGTACCCGGTGATCCTGCAAGCCCCCGACGAGCGGCGGATCAGCACCGAAAACCTGCGGGGCCTGAACGTGCGCACCAGCAGCGGCGAACTTGTGCCTCTCGACGGTCTGGTCACCGTGGAGCGGCGCGCATCGGTGCGGGCCTATAACCGCTTCAACCGCCAGCCGTCGGTCGAAATCAGCGCATCGCTGGCCGAAGGGGTCGATCTGGGATCGGCCATAGCAACGGTCGAGGCGATCGCGGACGAAATGCCGTCGCAGATGCAGATTGCCTACAGCGGTCAGGCCGAAAGCTTCCAGGAGACTTCGGGCGGGATCGTGACCACTTTCGCGCTGGCGCTTCTGGTGGTGTTTCTGGTGCTTGCCGCGCAGTTCGAAAGCTTCATTCAGCCGGTCGTGATCCTGCTGTCGGTTCCTCTTGCCGTGGCGGGTGCGCTGCTGACCCTGCTTGCCTTGGGCGAGGCGATAAACATCTACACGCAGGTGGGCATGGTCATGCTGATCGGGCTGATGGCGAAAAACGGGATCCTGATCGTCGAATTCGCCAACCAGCTGCGCGAAGAGGGCCACTCCGTGCGCGAGGCCATCATCGAAGCATCGACCGTCCGCCTGCGCCCGATCCTGATGACGGTGATGTCCACCGTTCTGGGTGCGGTTCCGCTGGTTCTGTCCAGCGGCGCGGGCGCGGCGAGCAGGTTCTCCATCGGTATCGTGATCATCGGCGGCTTCATGGCCGCGTCCATCCTGACACTGTTTCTGACGCCGGTTCTGTATGATCTGATGCAGCGCGATCCGCAGACCGACGCAAAAGATTCCGAAACGGCGGAGGGCGCCCAGACCGCCTAGGGCGATTCCGCGCTCCCTGTTGCGATCGCCAGCCCGTCGACGATCGCGGTCAGCGCCGCGCCGCGGTGAACCTGCGCTGCGGGCAGTACGCGCGATATTGCAGTCTGGACCGTTCCCATCAGGCTGGACCCTCCGACGAATATGACGTGGCCCACGGCATCCGGTGTCTTGCCTGCACCCGCCAGTGTTTCAAGCGCGGCCTCGCCGATCTGCGCCGTCAGCGCATCGAGCGTATCAGACACCATCGAGAAGGTGACCGGAACGGCCAGACCGCGTTCGACTTCGGCAAGATCGATCCGGCCTTCGCCCGCAGCGTTTGCCGCGATCTTTCCCGCCTCGACCGCAAAGGCGACATCGTGGCCCAGTTCATCCTCAAGCACGCCGAGAAGCCGGTCGAACCCCGCGCCCTCGGCCCCGTTCCGCGCCAGATCCTTTGCCAGTCGGCGGGTGTCCGGATTGTAAAGAAAGGGGATCTTGGCCCAGTTCGCCAGATCGTTGAAGATCGCCGCAGGCGCTATATGCGTCTTGTCTCCGAACGCGTGGCGCACCTGCCCGCCCCGACCCAGAAGCGGCATCACCAGATCGAGGCTCAGCGCGCGGTCGAAATCGGTGCCGCCCACGCGGATCCCGTGGCTGGCCAGGATGTCGATCCCGTCCCCCTCCGTTCTGAACAGCGTGAAATCGGACGTGCCGCCCCCGATATCAACCACGAGGCCCAGGGCATCCGCCGACAGCGACGCGCTGTTTGCCCAGGCGGCGGCTTCGGGTTCATACATGAAGGACACATCGCCAAAGCCCGCACGGCCATAGGCCTCCTGCAGGTCGGCAAGGGCCTGCGCATCACGGGCGGGGTCGGGATGGAACCCGACGGGCCGCCCCGACAGCACCGCGTCAAAGGACGTGCCCGCCGCAGCCTCCGACGCGGATTTCAACCGTTTGAGAAACCGCGCGACAATATCGATGAAATCCAGTCGTTCACCCAGCAGATTGCGCCGCTCGCGCATCAGCGGCGATCCCAGCAGGCTTTTGAGCGCACGCATATAGCGTCCCTCGTCCCCCGCAAGCAGCGCCTCGCCGGCCGGCGTGCCGATTAGCATCTGCTTGGCGGTGAAATCGAAGAAAACGGCCGTGGGCAGGGTATCGCCGCCGGGCTCCAGCGCAATCCTCTGGACCGCTCCATCGCGCCAGAATGCCGCCGCCGAGTTCGACGTTCCGAAATCAACTGCCAGTCGCTGCATCCTTCACCCTCCGCTCCGCGAAGCCGCGCAGCTACCTCAAGCTTGAAGGGGTCGCAAGGTTACATCTAGCCATGGGAGAGCCGCTCGCCTACGCTTTGAGCTATAACAAGACAGGGAGTCTCTCATGTTTCACCTTCGCAGCCTTCTCATGGGTGTCAGCACCACGGCGCTTCTGGCGACAGGCGCTGCCGCCAAGGACGATATCACCTTGGCGATGCAGCTTGAGCCGCCGCACCTCGATCCAACGAGCGCCGCCGCCGGTGCGATCGACTCGGTGCTTTATTCGAACGTGTTCGAAGGGCTCACACGCTTCACCTCGGATGGGGCGATTGTACCGGGGCTCGCCAAAAGCTGGGAGATCAGCGAAGACGGGCTGACCTATACCTTCACCCTGCAAGAGGGCGTCACGTTTCACGACGGCACCACGATGGATGCCGACGACGTGAAATTCACCCTCGACCGCATTCTCGCAGAAGACAGCGCGAACGCGCAGAAGGCGCTGTATGCGTCGATTGCTGAGGTCAATGTCATCGACCCCGCCACGGTCGAGGTGAAGCTCAGCGAACCCAACGGCATGATGTTGTTCAACCTTGCCTGGGGTGATGCCGTTATCGTTGCGCCCGAAAGCATCGAGAACATCAAGCAACAGCCCATCGGCACCGGCGCGTTCAAGTTCGACAGCTGGACACAGGGCGACAGCATCGAGATCAGCCGCTACGACGGCTACTGGGGCGAACCGGCCAAGCTGGCCTCGGCCACGTTCAAGTTCATCTCCGACCCCACTGCCGCGTTCTCGGCGATGATGGCGGAAGATATCGATGTCTTCTCGGGCTTTCCCGCACCCGAAAACCTGCCCCAGTTCGAGGCGGATCCGCGCTTTCAGGTGCTTGTCGGCTCGACCGAGGGCGAGACGATCCTGTCGACCAACAACAAGCAGGCGCCCTTCGATGACGTGCGCGTCCGGCAGGCGCTGGCCCATGCCATCGACCGTCAGGCAATCATCGACGGTGCGATGTTCGGCTACGGCACGCCCATCGGGACACATTTCGCGCCCCACAATCCCGCCTACGTGGATCTGACAGCACAAAGCGCCTATGACCCCGAGAAGGCGATCGCGCTTCTGGAAGAGGCGGGTCTGGGCGACGGGTTCGAGACAACCCTCTTCCTGCCGCCCCCGTCCTACGCCCGCCGCGGCGGAGAGATCATCGCGGCACAGCTTGCCGAAGTCGGGATCAAGGCCGAAATCACCAATGTCGAATGGGCGCAGTGGCTCGAGTCCGTATTCAACGGCAAGAACTTCGGCCTGACCATCGTCAGCCATACCGAGCCGATGGATATCGGCATCTACGCGAACCCCGATTACTACTTCCAGTACGATAATCCGGCGTTTCAGGAGCTGATGAACAAGCTCAACGCAACCACCGATCCTGACGCGCGGACCGAGATGCTGGGAGAAGCGCAGCGCATCATCGCGGATGACTATGTGAACGGCTACCTGTTCCAGCTTGCCGCGCTGTCGGTCGCCAAATCTGGATTGCAGGGCCTGTGGGCCAACGCGCCCACGCAGGCCAACGACCTGACAGGGGTCAGCTGGTCCGAATAAGTCACACCCAAAGCCCCGCCTTTTGGCGGGGCTTTTCGTTTGGGCCGCTGCCCGCCCCTAGCGGTCTACAAGATACTGCACGCGCTCGATGATCTCGTCGCGGATCGCGCCCTCGCGGGGCGGATCACGCAGCGTCGAGAACCAGTGTTCCGGCGGATTGCGGCCGCGCCTGTTGCCTTCGAAAGTCAGGGCGCGCAGCACCTGTTTCGCCTCCGGCGACAGCGGCGTCGCGGGATCGTATCCGTTCAGCACTGCCCAGACACCGGCCCACAGACGCCCCACCGTCCACGGGTTGTACCCGCCGCCGCCGAGAACCAGCAGCCGCGGCGCGCCCAGCGCCATCAAGCCGCGCAGGATATCCCAATGCGCGTTGTTGCTGAGCGACAGATGCGCCAGCGGGTCATCCTCGACCGCGTCCGCACCACACAGGAACACGATTGCATCGGGCGCAAAGGCCTCGACCTTCGGCAGGATGAGCGTTTCGCGGATATAGGCCATTTCGCTGTCATTGAGGCCGCGCGGCACGGGCAGGTTCACGGCCGAACCGCCCGCATCGTCGGTCAGCGGCCCGGTGCGGGGCCAGAGCCCCTCCTCGTGGACCGAGATCATCAGGCACTCGCCATCGCCCGCGAAGCCTTCGGCCACGCCGTCGCAGTGGTGCGCGTCGATGTCGATATAGGCAATCCGCCGGACCCCGTGGTGGCGCAGGGACAGCATCGCCAGCACCGGATCGTTCAGATAGCAAAAGCCGTTGGCCCGCGCTGGCATCCCGTGATGTGTGCCGCCCGCGGGATTGTAGATCGTCCCGCCCTGCCCCAGTAATTCACCAGCCAGGATCGATCCGCCTGCCGCAGTGGCAGGACGGCGGAAGATTTCCGGGAACACGGGGTTCGTGACAGTGCCGATGCCGAAGGCCTCGCGGTCTTGGGGGTGTGCCGTCTGCGTCGCCTCTACCCTTTGCAGGGCCGCGACATAGTCAGGGTCGTGCCATGCATGC
Source organism: Sulfitobacter sp. HNIBRBA3233 (assembly GCF_040149665.1). NCBI lineage: Bacteria > Pseudomonadati > Pseudomonadota > Alphaproteobacteria > Rhodobacterales > Roseobacteraceae > Sulfitobacter > Sulfitobacter marinivivus. The sequence continues at coordinate 2,124,783 of NZ_JBEFLP010000001.1, forward strand.
AGTGCTTTCGGCTTGGCCCTCGGGGATGTGATGAACTGCGCGGGGTAAAGCCAGCCCATCGCCCGCGCCAGATCCATCACGGTCGACACACGCGGGACCCGCAAGGGATGCCACCCGCCGTAGCTTGAGTGGCGAAAAATCTCGTGACCTATGAAAAGCGGTTGCTGCACGCAGCGATATCTAGCCGTCCGCCAGCCAAAAGACAGGCCGCACATGAAAACGGACGCCCGAAGGCGCCCGCAGAACTCGTTACAGATCCGAAGATCGAAACTACACCGCCAGCGTCATAAAGCCGGCTCACGGACAGCTTGTGCTGCCTCTACGACCTAACGTTGCTGGAGGCCATTCGTTCCCCGAAACAAGAACGGGCACCCGAAGGTGCCCGTTTTGCTCAAAAGTCAACAAAGACTATTAGCGTGTGCCGCTTTGACCGGCTGCTGCTTCCAGCACCATCGCGTCCCAGTTGCGCGAGCATGTGCGGTTCAGTACGCGGATTTCTTCGGCGTAGCGGGTGATGTCATCACCGGCTGCAACGGTCGAGGTCGCGGTCGCTTCACCGTTGTTGTCGGCGCTGGTTGTGTTCTCACCGGCAGGGCTTTCTTCTTCCTTCACGGATTCGGCCGCGTCGGTCGCTGTCGGGACACCGTTGTTATCGGCGACTGTGCCGGGGGTCATGTCGGTTGTTTCTGCAATGGCCATCATCGCGACCTTGTCACGGTCCGCGCCGGACAATTCGTTGTACATCTCACAGGTCATGGAGTTCAGATCCATGTGCGCGGCTGCAAAGGCAGGTACGGCTGTGGACATTGCGATTGTTGCGGCGGCGGCTGTTTTGAAAAATGTATTCATGGTCATTTCCTCACTGATTACTATGCGCCAGAAAGGCGCGTCGATGTTGGTAATAGAACCGCAGAAAACCCGGTAATGTTCCCAAATTAATTATTAATTCTCGCAGGGAACCAGACAGTTACCTAAGCGTTTTGTGACTCGCGCCGCGTTAGCAACACTGGACCAGCCTGCCGTCTGCCAATACGGTCCATTGCAATGGTGCGCTACATTCTCAAAAGAACACTCTCCCTGATCCTTAGCCTTGCTGTGGCGTCTCTGGTGATCTTCGCAGCGATCGAAATCGCGCCGGGTGATCCGGCGTCCTTCATGCTGGGGATGAATGCACAGCCCGAAACGCTTGCGGCGCTGCGCAGCGAACTGGGCCTCGATACAACCAAGGTCGAACGCTACCTGACGTGGGTCTCGGGAATGCTGGTCGGGGATTTTGGCACCTCCTATACCTACCGGACACCGGTCGCCGATATGGTGGCGCAAAGGCTCTGGGTGTCGCTGCCGCTGGCACTCTACGCGCTGACGCTTTCGACGCTCATCGCGTTTCCCGCGGGCATCTATGCCGCCGCACGGCGCGGTCGCGCGGGCGACATGGGCGTGATGGCCGCGACGCAACTGGGCGTGGCGATCCCGAACTTCTGGTTCGCCATGATGCTGGTGCTGCTGTTTGCGATCAATCTGCGCTGGTTCTCGGCGGGCGGCTTTGCGGGGTGGGACGACGGCCTGCTGCCCGGCCTGAAATCGCTCACACTGCCTGCTGTGGCACTGGCGCTGCCTCAGGCCGCGATCCTTGCGCGGGTGATGCGATCCTCGCTGCTTGACGTGCTGGGAGAAGATTTCATGCGCACCGCCCGCGCCAAAGGTCTGACCGCGCGGCAGGCGCTCTGGCGACACGGGCTGCGCAACGCGCTGATCCCCGTGCTGACCATCATCGGGCTCCAGTTCTCTTTCCTGCTGGCCGGTGGCATCATCATCGAGCAGGTCTTCTACCTGCCGGGTCTCGGGCGCCTGATTTTCCAGTCAATCTCGGCGCGGGATCTTATCGTGGTGGAATCGGTGACGATGCTTCTGGTGTTTGCGGTGATCTTTGTGAACTTCGCGGTCGATCTGGCCTATGCGGCCGTCGATCCCCGGCTGAGGTCGCGCACATGAACCGCAACCTGGCAATCGGTGGCGCGCTGTCAGCGCTGTTCATCGTGGCGGCACTGGTTTCGTTCGTATGGACGCCGTTCAGCTATACCGGCATGGATATCCCCGCCCGCCTGCAACCGCCGGGCTGGACGCATCTGCTCGGCACAGATCACTTCGGGCGCGATATCCTGAGCCTGATCATGGTCGGCGCACGGACCTCCATCGCCGTAGCCCTGATCGCTGTCGGCATCGGGATGGGTCTGGGCGTGCCGCTGGGCCTCTGGGCCGCGTCCCGGCGCGGCACCCTTCTGGACGAGGTGATCATGCGGGGCAACGATCTGGTCTTTGCCTTTCCCAGCCTCGTGATCGCGATCCTGATCACAGCCGTATTCGGCGCCGGCGCGATCAACGCCATCATCGCCATCGGGATCTTCAACATTCCCGTCTTCGCCCGGATCACCCGCGGGGCAGCCCTATCGCTCTGGGAGAGGGAGTTCATCATGGCCGCACGGGTCGCGGGAAAATCCGCCGCACGCATTTCGGTCGAACATATCCTGCCCAATGTGGCCAACCTGCTGATCGTGCAGGGCACCATCCAGTTCTCTCTCGGCATCCTCGCCGAAGCGGGGCTGAGCTATGTCGGCCTCGGGGCGCAGCCTCCGACGCCGAGCTGGGGCCGGATGCTGGCGGACGCGCAGACTATGGTCTCCATTGCGCCGCATATGGCCCTGATGCCCGGCTTCGCGATCATCCTGACGGTACTGGGGTTGAACCTGATGGGCGACGGTCTGCGCGATCTGCTGGACCCGAGACTGAGGGTGGTGCGCACATGACGCTTCTGTCGATCCGCAACCTCGATCTGTCGATCCACAGCTACGAGATCCTGCGCGATGTATCGCTCGACATCGACGAGGGCGAGATCGTCGCGATCACCGGTGAAAGCGGATCGGGCAAGTCGATGACAGCGCTTGCCGCCATGCAACTGCTGCCGCAGGGAACCGTGACGCGCGGGTCGATCACACTGGCGGGCAACGATCTGACGACGCTGGGCGAGGCAGCACTCTGCGACATCCGCGGCAACGACATCGGCATGGTGTTTCAGGAACCGATGACCGCGCTCAACCCCGTCCGCAGCATCGGCGATCAGGTGGCCGAGACCATTCTGATCCATGGCGCCGCCCCCCGCGCCGAAGCAATGCGGCGCGCGGCAGAAACCCTTCAACGGGTGGGCCTGCCGCAGGATCGTTTCCCGCTGTCGCGTTTCCCGCACGAATTGTCCGGCGGCCAGCGCCAGCGTGTCGTGATCGCCATGGCGATCGCGCTGCGCCCGCGGCTGCTGATCGCGGATGAACCCACCACCGCGCTCGATGTGACCACGCAGGCGCAGATCCTCGATCTGCTGGCACGGCTGGCACGCGAGGATGGAATGGGTCTGATGATGATCACCCACGACCTTGCGGTCGTCGCGGGCATGGCCGACCGCATCGTCGTCATGCGCAGGGGCGAGATTGTCGAACAGGGGCGCACGCAGCACCTGCTGCAAAAGATGCAGCACCCCTATACCAAGATGCTTTTTGCCGCGTCAGCCCATGCGGTCACCCTGCCTGACGCGGGCGCGAATACGCCGTTGCTGGACGTGCGCGGCGTCTGCCGTGATTACAGCACCCCGCGCAAGACCCTGTTCGGCAAACCGGGACGGTTTCGGGCGGTGGACGACGTCAGCTTCACGCTCAACCGCGGAGAGCGTCTGGGACTGGTCGGTGAAAGCGGATGCGGAAAATCGACACTGACCCGGGCACTGCTCGGGCTGGAGCAGGTGCAAGCGGGTACGATCACGCTGGGCGGTGAGCCGGTGTTTACGGGCAACAAGCCCAATCTTGCGGTGCGCCGCCGGATGCAGGTGGTATTTCAGGACCCCTTCGGAAGCTTCAACCCCCGCCACCGTGTCGCGCGACAGATCACCGAACCGTTTCACCTGCTGCGCGATCCGCCCACCGGCGCGGCCCGCAAGCGCGCCATCGACGAGGCCTTGACCGCCGTTGGCCTGACCCCCGCGGACGCAGACAAGTACATCCACGAATTTTCGGGCGGCCAGCGCCAGCGGATCGCCATTGCCCGCGCCCTGATCATCAAGCCGGATCTGATCCTCTTTGACGAAGCGGTTAGCGCGCTCGACGTTTCCGTGCGGGCACAGATCCTCGATCTGCTGGTCACACTCTGCGAGGAATATTCACTGAGCTATCTGTTCATCTCCCATGACCTGTCGGTCGTGCGCACCATCACCGACCGTGCGCTGGTGATGCAGGCCGGAAAGATCGTCGAACAGGGGCCGACAGAACAGATATTCACCGCCCCCGCGCACCCCTACACCCGACAGCTTGTCAATGCGGCACCGACCCTGCCGCGCTTCGCAGAGCACCCGTCATGACGGTTGCCGCAGCACACCCTATCCGGAGAAAACCATGATCCCTGGTCCCACCAACAGCCTTTCGGACATTGCGGGGCTTCGTGTCGGTAACGCCGAAGACCATGCGCTGAAATCCGGCGTCACGGTGGTGACCGGCGATGCGCCCTTTACCACTTCGGTCGCCGTCATGGGCGGTGCGCCTGGCACCCGCGAGACCGATCTGCTGGCGCCCGACAAATCCGTCGCGGCGGTAGATGCGCTTGTGCTGGCGGGCGGGTCGGCCTACGGGCTTGATGCCTGTTCGGGGGTTGTCGACGGGTTGCGCGCCAAGGGGCGCGGGTTTCGCGTGGCCGATGCCGTGATCCCGCTGGTGCCCGGAGCGATCATTTTCGACCTGTTGAACGGGGGCCAGAAGGACTGGCTGGAAAACCCCTATCGCGCCCTCGGGCGGGCGGCCTTCGATGCCGCCGGAGACCGCTTCGAAATCGGAACAGCGGGCGCGGGCACAGGGGCGCTGACGGCAATGCTCAAAGGCGGACTGGGGTCTGCATCACTGGTGCTGCCCGACGGCAGTACCGTCGCCGCACTGGTGGCCGCCAACCCCGTCGGGGCGGTGACGACACCGGGCGACCGGCATTTCTATGCCGCCCCGTTCGAGATTGACGCGGAATTCGGCGGGCTGGGCCCCGATCCGGCCACGGGGCTGGGCCGGAGCATGGAAAGCCGCAAGGCCGGTGCGCGGGCGCCCCGCGCGAACACCACCATCGCCATCGTCGCCACAGATGCCACCCTGACCAAGTCACAGTGCCACCGAGTGGCGACCGCCGCGCACGACGGGATCGCGCGTGCCTGCGTGCCCGCCCACACGCCGCACGACGGTGATCTGGTCTTTGCCTTGTCGACGGATGCACGCGGTCCGGCGGATGTGACCCTGACAGGGCACGCCGCAGCCCTATGTCTTGCACGGGCAATCGCCCGCGCCGTTCATGCCGCGACCCCTATGAAAGGCGATCTGCTACCTTGCTGGAGTACCGCCAATGCCGACCCTTGAGCACGACCATATTGCCCTGCACTACGAAGTATCGGGGGACGGCCCGCCCCTGATGCTGATTGCCGGCATGATGAGCGACAGCGTGAGCTGGGCACCGCTGCTGCCCCTGCTGGAGCCACATTTCAGGGTCATCCGCCCCGACAACCGCACAACCGGTCGCACGACGCCCTGGAACGCCGAGGCGTCCATCGACAAGTTCGCACTGGACTGTGCGGCGCTGGTGGACCGGCTGAGCCTCGGGCGCGCGCATGTGCTGGGCCACTCGATGGGCGGAATGATCGGGATGCGCATGGCCAAAAGCTTTCCCGAAACCGTGCAGTCCCTGACGCTGGCCGCCGCCGCCCCCCTACGGCTTGAGCGTAACGTGCAGCTGTTCAAGACCCTGCTTGCCATCCGCCAGAGCAATGCCGCGCCGGCAACATGGCTGCACGCCCTCTACCCATGGCTTTTTGCGCCTGCCATCTACGAAACGAAGGGCGCCATTGCTCAGGCGACCGCAGCGGCGCTTGCCTATCCCTACGCGCAAAGCGCTGCCGCCATGGCCCATCAATTGGCCGCGCTGGATGGGTATAGGCCCGATGCGCTGTCGGATATTGCCTGCCCGATGCAGGCCCTTCTGGGCGCCGATGATCTGCTGGTCCCGGCAGAGCTTGCGCAAGGCACACTTGGCGATGTGACAACGCATGTGATCGAAGGGGCCGGCCATTCGGTTCACTGGGACCAGCCCGAGGCCGTGGCGGCACACCTCAAGACCTTCACCGATACCCTTTAGGAACTGCGCGATGCACGATCTCTATGGCCTGCCCGTGACCTGTGACAACACCGAGACCCTGAAAGGGATCGACGATTTCATTCACGGGTTTCTCTCGTACCAGCCGAAGGCCACAGGGATCATCACGGCGGCGGACGCCGATCCCGGATGTGCGCTGGCAAATGCCTACGCAGCGATGCTCTGGATGTTTCTGGAGGCACCCGTCGCCCCGCAAAAAGCGGCCCCCTACATCGCCCGCGCGCGAGCGGCGGCACGAGGGACGACAGCGCGCGAAGCCTTGATCATCGACGCCGTCGAGGCGTGGGTTCACGGCGATGTGCCCAGCCTGCTGGCACAGTGCGATGCCGTGCTGGCCGACCATCCCCGCGATATGGTCGCGCTGAAACTGGCGCAGTACCATCTCTTCAATATCGGGGATGCCGCCGCGATGCTCCGTGTGGCGCTCAAGGTCCTGCCCGAGGCGGAGGACATTCCCTACACCCACGGGATGATCGCCTTCGGCTACGAACAGTGCCACCTTCTGGACCGTGCCGAAGCCGCCGCGCGCCATGCCATGTCCCTGCGCCACGACGAGCCCTGGGCCCATCACGCGATTGCCCACGTCATGCTGACGCAGGGGCGGATCGCCGAAGGGGCCGCATTTCTGGAAAGCGTGGCGGACACCTGGGCCGACCTGAACAGCTTCATGCGCAGCCACAACTGGTGGCATCTGGCGCTGTTTTACATCAGCCTCGGTCGGCACGAGGATGTGCGGACGGCCTATGATACCCACGTCTGGGGTCTGGCAAAGGATTATTCGCAGGATCAGGTGGGGGCGGCATCGCTGCTGGCACGGATGGAATTCGCGGGCATCGACGTGGGCGACCGGTGGTCCGATGTGGCCGATCATGTGGCCCTGCGCGGCGCTGACACGGTGAGCCCGTTTCTGACGCTGCAATATCTCTACGCGCTCTGCCGGACGGACCGTGCGGAGGCAGGCCCCCTGTTGCAGGCAATCCGCGACAGTGCGTCGGATGACAGCCGGTTCGACCGTGTCGCGTGGCGTGACGTGGCATTGCCCGCCGCCGAAGGCATCGCCGCGCACGGCAGGGGTGACTGGCCCACTGCCATCGCCAAGCTGGCGCGCGCGCTGCCGCGCATGGCCGAATGCGGGGGCAGCCACGCCCAGCGCGACCTTTTCGAGCAGATACACCTCGATGCGCTGGTGCAGGACGGCCGCGCCTCGGCGGCCCAGCAGGTTCTGGAAATGCGCCGCACGTTCGACCCGGACGGCGTCCCGCTGAACCTGATGCTGGGCGATGTCTACGATCGCAGCGGCCTGCCAAACCTGGCCGAAGAGGCCCGCGCCCGCGCTGAAACGACACGAAAGGCGCAGGGCGTCTGATACCCGTTTACAGGGCCGGTCTTCTGCCGCTACGCTGCGATCAAAAGTGATTGCTCCGTTAGGATATTGGACCATGGCAAAAGACTGGTATTACGCTGTCGAAGGCAACTCTGTGGGCCCTGTTAGCCCCGAAGAATTCGACGCCCTGATCGATTCCGGCACCATCCGCAGCGATACGCTGGTCTGGCAGGAAGGCATGGAAGACTGGCTGCCGCTCGGGCGAACCGGTGCAACCACTTCCGCGAGCGCGATGCCGCCCCCGTCAATCGATCCCCATGCCGTGTCCGAAGATCCCGCCCGTGCCGACGCAAACACATTCTTGGGCGCTCTCAAGGATGCTTTTGCGCGCTACGTCGATTTCCGTACACGCTCGACCCGGTCGCAGTTCTGGTGGTTCGTGCTGTGGTCGATCATTCTGGGCATCGCCGCGTCCATTCTGGACGCTCTTTTGGGCATGGGCGAGATGGGTGCGATAAACGCTTTGGTGTCGCTTGTGCTTTTCCTGCCGACCATCGCGGTGGCAGTACGCCGCTTGCACGACACGGGCCGCAGCGGATGGTGGTACCTTCTGATCCTGATCCCGATTGTCGGCTGGATCATATTGATCGTCTTCTATTGCCAGCGCAGCGTCGAAGGGCCGAACAAATGGGGGCCCGAGCCCCGGCACTGACGCGTCACGCCGGGGTCATCCCCCGGCGAACGCATCCGCGCAGATCTCTCAGGCGCGTGGACCGATTGTCACTTCCAGCGTCCCGATCCCGTCTACACCACCGGTGATCACATCCCCCTCGACCACAGCGGCAACACCTGCCGGTGTTCCTGTCATGACAAGATCGCCGGGGGCGAGCGTGACCGCTTCGCTGAGGGTCGAGATATGTTCGGCCACCGACCAGATCAGATCAGCGATATTGGCGTCCTGACGCACTTCACCATTCACGGCGAGCCAGATGCGCGCGTCCGTCAGGCTGGGAATGTCGGCAATGGGCCGGATCGGGGCGCAGGGCGCGGAGTAGTCGAACGCCTTGCCCCAGTCCCACGGGCGGCGCGCGGCCTTGGCATCGGCCTGAAGATCGCGCCGCGTCAGATCGATCCCGACGGTGGCGCCCCAGATATGGTCCATCACCTGCTCTTGCGGGATGTTGGCCCCACCGGTCCCGATCGCGATGACCAGCTCGATCTCGTGGTGCAGGTCATTGGTCAGCGGCGGATAAGGCACCGTGCAGGGCGTAGCGACCGCCGCATCCGCAGGTTTCGTGAAGAAAAAGGGCGGCTCGCGGTCGGGATCGTTGCCCATCTCGCGCGCGTGCGCCTCGTAGTTCCGGCCCACGCAGAAAATCCGGCGGATCGGGAAAGCGGCATCTCCGGCCACGACGGGCAGACTGGCCTGAACCGGGGGAGTGAACACATAATCCATTGAAATACCTCGAAACTGCGCGTGATGATTGCGCCCAATAGAAAGTGGGCGCCTGGGAATGTCCAGCGGCGAGTGGCCCGCGCTTTCGGGTCCCGTCAGTCGCCCAGCTTTGCGTGGACCTCGTCGAGATCGATTTCGCCGATGGGCATCTTGTTCGCCGGATTTTCGAAATCGTATTTGAACAGATTGAAGTCGCGCTTGTAGATCTCGTAGACCAGATGCATCGACAGATCGTCGAAGTAATCCTCGACCGGATGCGCGCGCTTGGGGCCGTGGCCCTCGCTTTCGTTGAAACGCGGGATTGTGGACAGGTCGACCTGCCGGGGCGTTTCGATCGCGTCGAGCACCTGTTGCATGCCGTCATTGAAGCTTTCGGTCCAGAAAATCTTGTCGTAGGTGCCGCCGTTGACGATGAACGTGCTGACGTGACCGGACATGGCAGACCAGTGGATGTCCGGATCCATCGGGCGGCGCCAGCGGATCGTGTCGCGGACAAACAGCAAGAACCGCCGGAAACTGGCGATCTGGTCGAACTCTTCCTTGCCGTCTTCCCCACCGACTTCGATCCCGTATTTCTGGATCAAAAGCGGCACAAGATTACCGCGATAACGCTTTCCGTTGCGCTGGATGCCGCAAATCTTGTCAAAGAAACTCGACAGAATGCGGGTGTAGGGATTGCGCACGCAGGTAAAGGCGTAGGAAGTGTGCGATTGCACGTTCCGCGCGATCGGCTCCTGACTGCCCTCCAGCGCCCATTTGTGAAGCCCTGACTGTGCATCGTGAATGTCGCCGTCAAAGAATTCGCCGTGATCGGAGTAGAACATGATCTGGCCGATTGTCGAACAGGCACATTTCGGCACCACGCGGTACACGACACTCTCGCTTTCGGTCATCCAGGTGCCGGGAAAGCCCATGCCTTACGTCTCCTGCTCAAGGCTCTGTGCTGCCTCTTCGGGGCAGCTTTCGCGTTACAAAAGCAAATAAATGCTGTTTATTCAATCTGTGTTCACGATTATCTACGTAAACAATCGAGCAGCCTGACGGTGAATGGTTAAGAAATGGCAAAAATCGCCTACATTCTACTGTGCCACAAAGACCCGGACGCCATCATCAAGCAGGCGGAACGGCTGACGGCTGTCGGCGATTGCATGGCGATCCATTTCGATGCTTCGGCCAGTCCCGAACACTTCCACAAGATACAGACCGCGCTGGCCAACAACCCCAACGTGGTTTTCGCCGCCAAGCGGATCAAATGCGGCTGGGGAGAATGGTCGCTGGTGCAGGCGACGCTGCATGCCGTTGAAGCCGCTGTCAAAGCCTTTCCGCGCGCCACCCATTTCTACATGCTGTCGGGCGACTGCATGGCGATCAAATCGGCTGAATACACGCACCGGTTCCTCGACGACAACGACGCCGATTTCATCGAAAGCTTCGACTACTTCGAAAGTGACTGGATCAAGACTGGCTGGAAGGAAGAACGCCTGATCTATCGCCACTGGTTCAACGAGCGAACCCAGAAGAAGTGGTTCTACACCATGTTCGAGGCGCAAAAACGGCTGGGCCTCAAGCGGGACATCCCAAAGGACATTCAGGTGATGATCGGCAGCCAGTGGTGGTGCCTGCGACGCCAGACAATCGAATGGGTGCTGGAGTTCGCCGCCCGCCGCCGCGATGTCATGCGCTTTTTCCGCACCACGTGGATCCCGGACGAGACGTTTTTCCAGACCCTTGTCAGACATCTGGTGCCAGAAGCACAGATCCGCAGCCGGACGCTGACCTTCCTGATGTTCACCGATTACGGCATGCCGGTGACCTTCTACAACGATCACTACGATCTGCTGCTCAGTCAGGACTATCTGTTCGCCCGCAAGATCAGCCCCGAAGCCAGCGACCTCAAGCGTCGGCTCGGGCTTCTCTATGCCGCGCAGGGTGTGCAGTTCCAGATCAGCAACGAGGGCCAGAGCCTGTTCAGCTTTCTCACCGGACGCGGACGCATCGGGCGGCGGTTCTCGACCCGCTTCTGGGAGACCGAGAGCACGCTGGGCCGCGAACGCGAACTGCTGATCGTGGTGTGCAAGAAATGGCACGTCGCAAAGCGCGTGCTCGAACGGATCAGGCAGGTCACCAACGTCCCCGCGATCGAATATGTTTTCAACGAAGAGGACACGCCGCTGCCCGCGCTGGGCGGGATCGAGAAAACGCTAGAGAAACGCACCCGCCACCGGCGCGCGCTGATGCGGATGCTGTTCGACTACTTCGAGACGGACAAGCTGATCGTCTGCATGGATCCGGCCAATCTGGACCTGTTGAACGATTTCGCGTCGGACCGGTCCGTGACCCGTATTCTGGAGATCGAATGCTCCTTCACGGACGATTACCTCGTGGGGCACGCGATGCGCGTGGGTCTGGCGGGCGACCGCACCAGCGAGGAAACGCTGCAACGGCTGTTGCCGACGATCCGCAATGATATGGTCTTCGAATCCGATGCGATCCGCGATGCCAATTTCGAGAACCACAACCGCATGCGCGAATCCGCCGGAACCGACGACAACGCCGAAGCGATTGCGGACTTCCTCGGCATCGGGCAAGAAAAGGCACGGGAAATCGCACAGACCGATTACCTTTTTGCCGACTGAGGAGTAACCATGCCCTACAGCTATGACGACCAGAACATTTTCGCCAAGATCCTGCGCGGCGAGATCCCCAACGACACGGTCCTTGAGACCGATCACACGCTGGCCTTTCGCGATATCGAACCGCAGGCGCCCGTGCATGTGCTGGTCATCCCGAAGGGGCCTTATGTTTCCTACGACCATTTCGCAGCCGAAGCCTCGGACGCGGAAATCATCGACTATACCCGCGCGATCGCGAAAATCTGTGCGCAGGAAGGCATTAGTCTGGACGACAACCCCGGCTTTCGCATGATCTCGAATGCAGGCGCGCACGGTGTGCAGGAAGTCCCGCACCTTCACGTTCACCTGCTGGGGGGCCGCCGGATGGGCCGGATGGTACAGCCCGCCTAGCCGATGATCGCGGGTTGGCCGTTCGACGCGCTGACACCTCCGTCAACGGGCAGGATCACCCCGTTGACCATGGACGCATCCGCACCGCTGAGAAACCAGATCACGCTGGCAACTTCGGACGCTTCCGCCGGACGGCCAAGCGGCATGCGTTCGCGTATTTTCTCCAGCTTCTCTTCGTTCTTCATCAGGCCTTCGGACATCTCCGACCGTGTCACGCTGGGCGCCACCGCATTCACACGAATGCCGCGCTGCCCCAGATCCAGCGCCATTGACCGGGTCATATTGCTGACCGCCCCCTTCGACGCGTTATAGCCGAAGAAGCGCCAGTCGCCGCCCATACCGCTGACCGAGGATACATTGACGATGCTGCCGCGCGTCCGCTCGAGATGCGGCAACGCCTCTTCGACCATGTTGTAAATGCCGGTCACATTGATCGCGAGAAGCGCGTTCCAGTCCTCGCGCGAAAGCTCTCCGGGGCCACCGGCGCGGGCGATGCCGGCATTGTTCACCAGCGTGTCGATCCGCCCGAAGGTTTCCACGGTCTTGGCCACCACCGCCTTGACGTCATCGGGGTTCGATACATCCCCCTCGCAAATCAGCGTAGCATCGTGGGGCAGTTCGCGGGCGACTTTCTCGAGCTTGTCCCGCGTGCGCCCGTTCAGGACCACGTGCCAGCCTTCGTCCGAGAACCTGCGCGCTGTGGCGGCCCCGATGCCCGAACCCGCGCCCGTCACGATTACTGTTGGTCTTCTGGCCATGATACGTCCCTCCTGTTCCCGGCTAAACACATCAGCGGGCCAGCTGTTCCTTCACGTTGTCGATGAAATTGCCCGACTCCGTTCAGCCCCTGGGTTTGCTGGACCCGAACCAGCCGCGCACGGTTCTGCCGCGTTCGGCCAGATCATCCTCGATCGCCTCCATCGTGGGGTCCAGCCGCGACCGGCGGAAGCGGCGCCACCGCACCCAGATCGCCCAGATGATCGCCACGAAGAGGGTAAGAATGATGATGTTGGTCCACGGGATCCCCTTGGCAGCATCCGGTCCCGACACCGGTCTGACCGATATCGCATTGGGGAAAGTGGTCAGGAATTCATTGCGCCAGCCGTAGTGCTTGATCGCCACATACCGCGGATCGCTTTCGGTCGAGCGCAGATCGCTCGCCTCGGCCTGAAGGTTGGACGTGTCGAACTTGAAATAGGGCGGCCATCCCCACCCTGTGTCCTCGTTGCGGTACACCATGACATCGCCCTTGGCGCGGCGGGTCTGGATGAAGAACACATCGCGGTTGGCCAGAGTGCCGTCAGTGCCGACATCCGCCTGCGCCCAGAAGATCGAGTTTTCACCGGGATCGACACGCTTTTCGTAAGTGTCTGTAATCCGGACGATATCGACCTGCGGCAGGGTATAATGGAAGAACGCGACCACCAGCAGCCAGAAGGCAGTCCAGAATGTCCAACGTAGAACGGCCAGCATCGGGATCTCCTCAGGAAAAATTGGTCAGGTAGATTATCACTGACACAAGGATTACCGGAATAACATAGACCGACAGGATCAATTTGCGACGCAGAGACTGGTCATAATCCTCCAGCCCCTCCTCGAGATACTGTTCGAGTGGAACATCCTGCGGCCCCTCGTACCATTCCGCGCGCAGTTTGCCCTTTCGCACAGAGCGTGAATACAACGACAGGCACACGTAGATGACCGTCAGAACGATGAACCCCACGACAACGAGGCGGGCGAGTGCGAACATGGTCTACCTCCTTCGTTTGACCGCGCCCCACGGACCGACACTGGCGATCACGCGGTCCGGCACCGGCGCAGGCTTGGCCCGCCTTCGGGGCAGCGGTGGCGGCACCAGTGGCGCGTCATGCCCAAAGAGTGCGTCGCGCACACCTGCCTTGTCCACCTTGTATTCCCATTCGAGGAAGTCGACCACGAAAGCCTTCTTTGCCTCGGGCCAGCGGGCATAGGTTCTGTAGAACAGATCCTTGTGGCAGATGAACAGCTGGCGCACATCCTTGGGCGCCAATTCGGCCAGCAGCATGTTGACCAGCTCCGCATCCGGCGTATCGGCGGCCCGAAGTGTGTAGAAATAGACCGCATCGTCGCTGTCGATCTTCGGGAAGCGCCCGCCATGCTCGGCCCAGTTCACCAGTTGTGCGAGGCTGTGAAACTCGGGCGGCAGCCTGTCCGCGTGCTGGCGGGCAAGGCGGCGCAGATCGGCGCGGGTCAGGCCGGTCAGGTCCACCCCCTGCCCTGCCACCGCGTCGATCAGGATGAAATCCATCTTCTGGCGCAGGATCGCGGCGGAATTGATGCCGCGCGCCTCGACCACAGTCTCGACCAGCCCGTTGAGTTTCAGGAAATACGCGATGCGCCGCCGCTCGGAGCCGTCAAAGATGAACTCCACGGGCATGTCCGTCAGCGCCGTCTTGCCCGCAGGCGCGATCACTGCGGGATGTTCGACGTCCTGAAACAGGTACAGCCCGCCAAAATGCGTCGTCCAGAAATTGCGCTGCGCAAAAGACATCTGTTTGAGCGTGACGGGATTGCGCACCACATCCCCCGTGCGACCCGCCACTTCGATCATCTGCGCGATCAGGACGTCGTCGTACCAGCCATCGGGCGTATCGCGGAACCGGTCGACCATCGCGGCCAGCTTGTCCGCATCCTTGACCGTGCCTGCCGTTGTGTCCGCGTCGATGGTCACCGTGCGAATATCAAGAAGCCGCGCGGGCGTGGAGACATCGTAGACCGAATTGACCAGTTCGCCCGCGACGGCGTCACGCGCGGTCAGCGCGAAAAGCGCCGCCTCGTTTTCGGTGATGAACTGGCGCAGGATATCCCGCGAGGTCGAGAATTTGGCATTCAGCAGCGGCGCGGTGCGCTGGTCCACGCTGAGCAGGATGAACTGCCGGTTCACGCCCGCGTGGTTGAGATAGAGGTGATCGCCCAGCTCATCCCCCACCTCCGGCGAATAGCCGGAGATATCGATGTGGAAATCGGTCAGCGCCGTGCGCTTCCCGGTCAGATGCTCCAGCGCGCGATTGTACCGCTCGACCAGCGCGGGCGAGGACACGTGGAAAAGGTTGCCGAACATCAACCCGGCGCGGATCAGGCGTTCCATCGCGACCTCCCAAGAAAGGGGGTGAGTGCAGGCGTTTCAGCCGTCTTACCTTGGGCCCGCCGATGGCGGGCCAGGCAAGCGGATGTACGGCAGCGCCAGTGCATCCTCTCAACCCTCACTACAGATAACGGTCGCGGTCGTGGCCGGCCCGTTTGGTTCATGGGTTATCAACCCGGGCTTTATCGGGCATCCGGCGATCCGCCTGATCCCGATCACGTTGCGGACATAATAGGCCCCGTCCAGTCGGGCACGGTCGCGGCTGGTCGCACCGGTTGCCCGATAGGTCGGTGGATCTCTATCGATCTGGACAACGCGGACGTTGAAACCATTCACTTCCGTTTTCTCTGCGCGTGAAAAATCCGCTGAGCTGCAAGCACCCAAGCCGATGAGGATAGCACCGACGCATGCCGCCTTGGACACCGCACCGGCTCGGGCACGCTGGCCTTTCGGGCGCAGACCGTGTTGGGGCATTTTATCCGTCACGCGACGCTCCCAGATACCGCTTCTTCGCTTCTTCCATGCGTCCCATTTCGCGCACCGCGTTTTCGATCGCCACCTCGTCCGACTTGTCGGCATAGCGGAATTCGCTGTCAGCGTAGCGGTTCACTTCCTGTATCACCATCTCGACGGTGATCGGTTTGCGCATATCTTCGATCATCGCCTTCTTCTCGTCGTAGGGCCTAAACAGGAACAGGTCGGGCTCTTCCATCCATTCGTCGGGGAGTTCGAAATCCATCGCGCGGACCTTGACCGCGTCGGTGATGTTCTTGATCGCGCGGCCGGTAAAGCGGGGGTCTGCCTCCTGTATCCCTTTCAGATAGGTGCCGATCTTGTTGATCGTGTCCAGTTCCCCCACCCGCGCGCGGACCTCTTCGTAGACGCGCAGCAGCCCTTCCTCGTGCGGGCGGCTGTGGCTTTCGAAGGATGCGGCCACGGCGCGCTTGATCTCCTGCGCCTCGAACACCCTGTGATCGCCCAGCGGAATATCGTGGTTCCTGCCCATCAGCAGGTACAGGATATCGACGTAATCCTCCCGCGTCTGTGGGCCGTCCACCAGAAACCGTGCACCCGCTCGCTGGCGCAGGGCGTCATCCACATTCTCGGGATAGTTGGAGAACATGCCGAAGGTGCAATTGCCGCGCACGACCGTATTGGCCCCCGCAAAGCTTTCCATCAGCACGGCGGTGATTTCCAGCTGGCCCGCGCTCGATTGCCGGTCGCCACGCTTTCCGGCAAGCTGGTCGATGTCGTCGATTGTACCGAAACCGATCACCGCGGGGTCGATGATGGTGTTGATGAACGTCTTGGCGTTCTGGCCCGACTTGCCCTGATAGCTGTCGATATTGTCGGTGCTGAGGTTCTGATAGCGGAACGGATAGCCGGCCACCTTGCAATAGTCGTTGATCAGGCCGGCCATCATCTGGATCAGCGTCGTCTTGCCCGTGCCGGGCGCCCCGTCGCCCATGAAGGTAAAGATAAATCCGCCCAGTTCTGCAAAGGGATTGAGCCGCCGGTCGAAATCGTAGGCCATCAGCATCTTGGCCAGCTTCATCGCCTGATATTTCGCGATATGGTTGCCCACGACCTCGTTGGGCTTCTTGAACGTCATCGTCAGCGTGGTGGATTTCGCCTTTGAAGCGGGGGTGAAGCCGTTGACGGTGAAATCATCCGCCTCCACATGCCACGCCGCGCTCTGAAACGCCCCCAGCCGCGGGGCGTTCCGGGCGCGCAGGGCTGCCTTTTCCATCAGGGCTTCGGCAAAGGCGGCCACCGTGGCCACAAGACGCGCATCATCCGTGGCGTGGCTGGCAATATTGCGGTCCAATTCCCACAATGCGCCGTGCAGGGCGGTCTGGCCGTTGTCGGTCAGCACCTCGTCGACCTCTCCGACCTCGACCGTTGTTTCGGGCAGGTGCGAGGACAAAAGATAGGCGGTGGCATTCGCAAAGACATGCAGCGTTACCAGCGCTTCGGCAGCGAGCAGTTCGCCGAATTCCGACCGGCGCGCGGCTGGCAACGCGGCGTCGAGATTGGCGCGTTTGAGATCCCCCAGACCGGACTGTTCGGCCACGTTTTCAGCCACCGCAAGGGCAATGGCGATGGCGCGGCGCAAAGCGTGCAGTACCGTGGCCTGCATCGGTGTGGTCAGGGCATCCTCGCCGCCAGCACCTTCGATGCGCGCAATCAGCTGCACCGCACCGGTGGGCGTGCGCCGTTGCGTCACCAGCCCCGGTGTCGTGGACCGGAACCTGCGGCGCGTGCCGATCCCGCTGGAGCGTTCGGCCTGCGGAGCCTCTTCGGCCCGCGCGATGCGTGGCGCGTGATCGAACCCCTCGATCAGCGATTGTGCCATGGCGATATGCGCGTCTATATCCTTTTCGCGCAACTCCATCCGGTCCGATATCTCGCTCAATGCGCTTCCTCCTCGTCGCGTGGCGCCCGCGCCCTAACGGGGTTTATCCTTCGCCACTTCCGTTCAGTATTGCAGGACCCGACCACCGGGGCTGACCACATATTTCCGCACCATCGCCAATCCGGGCGGGTTCTTCTCGCGCAGGACCTGATAGGGACGCTGGGGCAGGATGATGCTGCGCGCGCTGCGCGTGGCCCCGAGATCGGGCAGCGCACCGCCCATCGGGTCGATGGCAAAGATTTCGCGTTCCACCGTCGAAAACCAGCCCGCGCGTTCTTCGATCACGCGGTCCGAAACGAGCTCCTCCTCGGTCCAGACCAAGGCCCAATCTTCGCCCTCGGGTGCCTCCGCTTCGGCCAGCACATCGCGCATGGGGCCGTTCTGAAGGGTGAACGCGTGGCTGTAGAGCGGGCCAAGGTGGAACCGCCGCAGACGCTTGGGGTGCAGATCCGGAAAATCCTCGTCAAAGCCGCGCGCGATGGTCAGAAGCTTCAGCCCGCCCAGCGCCTGTGCGCTCAGATGCGCCTGCACCTCGGGCCAGCGGCGTGCGTCACGCGGCAGCGGCGCACGGCCGGAATCCTCGACCTCCATCAGGTAGATCACCGGCAGGTTGACCTCGCTGTCATAGGTCGCCCAGTGGAGCCGGTAACGGCGGCGTCCGCCAGCGTCCTCCATTGCCGCGGCTTGCGGATCATTGCGCACCCAGAACAGATCGCCGCGCACCAACTCCTCGTAATAGAGCCGTTGGGACAGGGTGAACTGCAACTTGGTCGGGATTTGCAGATCCCCCAGTATGGTCTGGACCATCTGGTCCTTCAGGATCTCTACCGACGGCATGCCGCGCAGATGCGTTTCTGCCTGCTGGGCATCGTTGGCCATGGTCATCAGTTCGGCGGCGACGGGAAAGCCGCTGTCGCGCCGATCCATGGTCAGCGACCCGAAAAAGCGCCCTGTTTCACGGCCGACCAGAAGGTATTTCCAGCTGAGTGCGCGGAAGCTGTGGGACAGCATCACCGCATAGCGGGCAAGGATATCCGTCTCCGCGCGGTCAAGCTGGCCTTCCGCCTCCATCACGCCCGCCACCTGCAAGAGGTGTCGCAAGGTGCCTTCGAACTTGGCGAAATACCTGCGCGACGCGAAGGTATCGCGCAGATCGAAGTGATCCTTGGCCAGATCGGTCATGCCACAGTCGTCCGCAAGGGACCGCCGCAGCAAGATCCGCTGCCGGCCGCTGGATTATTCGCCGTAGGCATTGCTGTCGTGCTTTTCGATGATCCTGGCGAAGCGGCGGGCGAACCGTTCATCCGCCTTGGCCTTCTGCTCAAGCACCTCGCGCGCAAACACCATGTGGTCTTCGTGCTTTTCCATCATTTCCGCCATGCGGGCATTGGTCGCCGAACCGATACCGGCCATGGCCGACTGCGCCTCCTGATCGGTTTTCACGCCGATCTCGTTGATCCGGTGGGCAACGTCCTGCTGCTGTGCGGTTTTCAGCGATTTGGTCAGCGCGTCATAGAGCACGACACGCTGCTTCGTATCGGTCTGGAGCTTGTTGATCAGAACCATCTGGGTCGCGGCCTGGTTTTGCAGGCTGTCGACCCATGTCTTGCCCTTCTCGATATAGCGCTCCAGCGTCTGGCTTTTGGCCAGCTTGACCTGCTCTTCCTGCACCATCTCGTTGTAGCGCGTGTTCGCCGCCGCCAGTTTCGTCTCCAGCGCCGTGCGCTTGGCCGCATCCGTCTCGGACGCGATGGCGTTTTCCAGCTTGATGATCTCAGGATCCATCGCACCGATATCGGCGCGCAGGCTTTCCAGTTCCGCCACTGTCGCCTCGCGGTCGTTCAGCGTTTCGGTCAGGTTGACCTCGACTTTCGACTTCTGCTCTTCCAGCACGGCAAGCTGCCCTTCCAGAAGCTGAACGATGGTGTCGGATTTGGCGATCAGATCCTGCAACTTGTCGTCGATAGAGGCCGACCGGATCCGTTCCTGCCGCATGCTGTCGGATTTCGCGGCGGAAAAGACACCGACCACGCTTTCCCAGCCTGTCTTCGACCGCATTTCGTCGAAATCCTTGGAGAAGCCGGCGGTCACATCGTCGAGCCCCATGATAAGCTCGGCGATGTTCGCATTCATCACTTCCGTATGTGCGTGCACATCTTCAAGCGATGCGTTCTCGATATCCATTTCGGCGGCTTCACCGGCCTTCAGCTTGGCGCGCGCGATTTCGATCCTGCTGGTCAGTTCGGCGATCTTGCTCTGCGCTTCCGCCACTTGCGATTGGGATTCGCGCACCTGCGCATCAAGGTTGGCCATCGAAATCTCCATCTGGCATCTATGCTAAAGGTATATCTTCGGCGCGTTCATGCTGCGCCGTTCATATTATCGTTCAAACTGTACAAAACCGGCAGGTAAAAGAAAGCTTTCAGGACTATAAAAGGCGGATGCGCAGGCGCTCACCCGACGAGCGCGCTGACAATATCGCTTTGCGGGTCGGCAAGCGCATCAATCACGTCGAAGTGGTGTTTGCCTTCGGGCGTCACGCGCCGCGCACCCCACGTGCGCGCCAGCCGCTCGGCCTGTTCGATGAACGCGGGCCGCTCATCCGCGCCGACCCAGACCATCACCCGCACACCGTGCGGCGGCGGCATGTTCACCGGGCTTTCCGCTGCCGCCTCTGCCGCGTCGAGCTGCAGGACCTCGTTCATCGAAGTTTCAAGAAGGGGCATCAGGTCGGCCACGGGCGAGATCGGAACGATCGCTTCAATCCGGTCGCGCACCTCGACCGGCAGCACCAGCGGGTCGGTCATGCGGCAGACCAGTTGCCCCCCGGCGGAATGCCCCGCCAGTGCAAGTGGACCAACCGTCCGGTCGGCAATCCTGCCGATCGCGGTGGCAATCTGCGCCGTGATCTCGCTGATCCGCACATCCGGGCATAAGTCATAGCTTGGCATCGCCACAGCCCACCCGCGCGCCAGCGCACCCGCCGCAAGGTGCGACCATGAACTGGCGTCGAAGGCCTTCCAATAGCCGCCATGCACAAAGATCACCGTGCCGCGCGACACGCCTTCGGGCTCGAAAAAATCGAATGTTTGCCTGTCGCTTGGTCCGTAGGAGACACCCGTTTGCGCCCGCGCCCCGAGCCCTTCGCGAAAGGCGCGTGCCTGTGCTTCCCAGCGGGGCGGATATGCCTCCGCACCCTCGATATGGGCCGCGTTGGCATAGGCATCATCAAGCTTCATTCCCGCTTCCTTCGCAAATGTGAACTGGACAATCATACGCGGAGTTGGGATGCAGGCCAGAACGAATTTGATGGAGGGATTCCCGTGACTGCATCTACGACCGATCTGAAATCCATGTTGAACGACCCCAGCCTGCTCGAAACGCGCGCCTATATCGGCGGACAGTGGGTCGATGGCGACGATGGCACATTCGACGTTTTGAACCCCGCGCGCGGCGATGTCGTGGCCAAAGTGGCGGACCTGTCACGCGCTCAGGTCGGCGATGCCATCGCTCAGGCCGAGACCGCGCAAAAGGAATGGGCCCAGTGGACCGGCAAGGAACGCGCGGCGGTCCTGCGCAAATGGTTCGACCTGATGATGGCCAACCAAGAAGATCTGGGTCGCATCCTGACCGCCGAACAGGGCAAGCCGTTTGCCGAAGCCAAGGGTGAAATCGCCTATGGCGCGTCTTTCATCGAGTTTTTCGGCGAAGAGGCCAAGCGTGTCTACGGAGAGATGATCCCCGGCCACCAGCGTGACAAGCGCATCATGGTGCTCAAGCAGCCGATCGGCGTTGCAGCCTCGATCACGCCGTGGAACTTCCCCAATGCGATGATCACCCGCAAGGCAGCCCCGGCGCTGGCCGCCGGCTGTTCCTTTGTCGCGCGTCCCGCGAAGGAAACACCGCTTTCCGCGATCGTCATGGGTGTGCTGGCCGAACGGGCCGGTATTCCGGCAGGCGTGTTCAACGTGGTCACATCCTCGTCCTCGTCCGCCGTGGGCAAGGAGTTCTGCGAGAACCCGGCCGTGCGCAAGCTGACTTTCACAGGTTCCACCGAAGTGGGGCGTATCCTGCTGAAGCAGGCCGCCGATCAGGTGATGAAGTGCTCGATGGAACTGGGCGGCAACGCGCCGTTCATCGTCTTCGACGACGCCGATCTGGATGCCGCTGTCGAAGGAGCGATCCTGTGCAAATTCCGCAACAATGGCCAGACCTGCGTCTGCGCCAACCGCATCTATGTGCAGGCGGGCGTCTATGACGAGTTCGCCCAGAAGCTGAAGGACCGTGTCAGCCAGATGAAAGTCGGTGACGGCTTCGAAGACGGTGTGGACCTCGGGCCGCTGATCAACGGCGATGCCTCCGAAAAGGTCAAGGAACACGTCGAGGACGCCCTGTCCAAGGGCGCCGAGATCATCCTCGGCTCTGCAGAAGAAAAGATGGACGGCAATTTCCTCGCCCCCACCATCCTGACCGGCGTCACGCAAGAGATGGTCGTGGCGAAGGAAGAAACCTTCGGTCCGCTCGCGCCGCTGTTCAAGTTCGATGACGTGGATGATGTGATCGCCATGGCGAACGATACGATCTTTGGTCTGGCCAGCTATTTCTACGCCAAGGATCTCAGCCGCGTTTACAAGGTGGCCGAGGCGCTGGAATACGGTATCGTCGGCGTGAACACCGGCCTCATCTCGACCGAGGTGGCCCCGTTCGGCGGCGTCAAGCAATCCGGCCTTGGCCGCGAAGGCAGCCACCACGGGATCGAGGACTACCTCGAAATGAAATACGTCTGCATGAGCGTCTGACCGGACTGCCCCATGCGGCACAGAATGGCCCCGTGCGTTGCGCGGGGCCTTTTTCATGTTACGAAAGAAAATTGCCTCGTGTCCGAAAATCGCGCTACCTCTGGCGCGCGCCAGCAGAGGATCGCCATGACCGCCCGATTGACACAAGACCCCCACGCCCATAGCGACGCGCCACGCGAAAAGGTGCTCGAAGTCGCCATCGGGCGCGCGGTACGCGCCCACCGCAAGGCGCAAGAGATCACCGTGGCCGAACTGGCCCAGCGCACGGGCATATCGCTGGGGATGTTGTCGAAGATCGAGAACGGGAACACCTCCCCGTCGCTGACCACGCTGCAAACACTCGCCAACGCGCTGCGCGTCCCGATCACCGGCTTTTTCCGCGGGTTCGAGGAAAGCCGCGAAGCGGTGCACACGCCCTCGGGCCAAGGTGTGGAAACCGCACGTGCGGGCACCCGCGCGAACCACCAGTACCAGCTTCTCGGGCATCTCGGGGCCAATGCATCGGGCGTCATCGTCGAACCCTACCTGATAACGCTGACGGACGAATCCGACGTCTTCCCGACCTTTCAACACGGCGGGATCGAGACGATCTACATGCTGGAAGGGGCGGTCGACTATCGTCACGGCGATACGGTGCACCCGCTGCGCGCGGGCGACACGCTGTTCTTCGATGCCGACGCCCCGCACGGGCCGGAGCGCCTGGTCGATCTGCCCGCGCGCTATCTGGCCATCATCAGCTACCCGCAATCCACCTGACTGCCCGAAATTTGGGCAGCACGCGGCCCTCCTTTTCACCGAAGTGAATAATTATTTCCTGAAATATTGAGCAGCCAACCCTCCGGGTGATAGCTTCTGGCAAAAGTTCGAGTCAGGAGGGCGCGCCGATGTGCGGGATCGTGGGACTGTTTCTCAAGGATGAAAGCCTCGCGCCGCAGCTGGGCGAGATGCTGACCGATATGCTGGTCACGATGACGGACCGCGGGCCCGACAGTGCCGGCATCGCAATCTACGGCGACGAAACACCCGGCATGGCGAAGCTGACGGTACAGTCCCCGGATCCTGCGCGCGACTTCGCGGGCCTCGACACCGACCTCGGCGCGGCGATCGGGGCGGAGGTCACCATGTCTGTCCGCGACACCCACGCCGTCCTGACCCTGCCCGCACCCCTGCTGGACGAAGCCCGCAGCACCCTGCGCAGCCTGCGGCCCGACCTGCGCAGCATGAGCCGTGGATCGCGGATCGAGATCTACAAGGAGGTCGGCCTGCCCCGCGATGTCGCCGCGCGCTTCGACCTGCGCAGCATGGGCGGCAGCCACGGCATCGGGCACACGCGCATGGCAACGGAATCGGCGGTGACGACCATGGGGGCGCATCCGTTCAACACCGGTATGGATCAATGCCTCGTCCACAATGGATCGCTGTCCAATCACAACGCGCTGCGCCGCAAGCTGCGGCGTCTGGGCGTAGAGATCGAAACCGAAAACGATACCGAAGTCGGCGCCGCCTACCTGACCTGGCGGATGCAGCAGGGGGCCAGCCTTGGCGAGGCGCTGGAAAGCGCGCTGGCCGATCTGGATGGGTTCTATACCTTCGTGGTCGGCACCGAGGACGGTTTCGGCGTGCTGCGCGATCCCATCGCCTGCAAACCGGCCGTGATGGCAGAGACGGACCAATACGTTGCGTTCGGGTCGGAATACCGTGCGCTTGTGAACCTGCCAGGCCTCGATAACGCCCGCATCTGGGAGCCCGAGCCCGCGACGGTCTATTTCTGGACCCGCAACGGCATGCGCACGAGAGAGGCCGCCTGATGCAAACGATTGACCTTGAAGCAGATGGCCTGCGCCACCTGAACGCCACGCTTCAGTCGCAGGTGGCAGAGACGAACCAGACCGCTTGGGAAATCCTCAACCCGCGCGGGGCGCATGCCATCGCGGTAGGTCTGGACGCGCCGATCGAAGTCACCGTGAAAGGCTCGACCGGGTATTACTGCGGCGGCATGAACAGTCAGGCCACCGTCCACGTCGAAGGGTCTGTCGGCCCCGGCGTGGCGGAAAACATGATGTCGGGCACCGTGATAATCGACGGGGATGCGTCGCAATACGCAGGCGCGACGGGCCACGGCGGCACGTTGGTGATCAAGGGCAACGCCTCGTCGCGGTGCGGTATCTCGATGAAGGGGATCGACATCATCGTCCACGGAAACGTGGGCCACATGAGCGCCTTCATGGCCCAGTCGGGCAATCTGGTCGTCTGCGGGGATGCGGGCGAAGCCTTGGGCGACAGCATCTACGAGGCGCGCCTGTTTGTGCGCGGTTCGGTCAAATCGCTCGGGGCCGACTGCATCGAGAAAGAGATGCGCCCGGAACACCTGACGCTGCTGGCGGAGTTGCTGGAGCGGGGCGGATGCGACGCCAAGCCCGAAGAATTCCGACGCTACGGCTCGGCGCGGCAACTCTATCACTTCAACATCGACAATGCGTACTGAGGAGACGGTGATGAAAGACGATCCCACAGGCGCACCGCGCACCGCGCCGATCCAGTCGGCCACGTTCAGCGATCCCGTGAACGCGGAAATCAGGCGCGCCGCGGCCACGGGCATCTACGACATCCGCGGGGGCGGGGCGAAACGCAAGCTGCCGCATTTCGACGATCTGCTGTTTCTGGGCGCGTCCATGTCGCGCTACCCGCTCGAAGGCTACCGCGAGCGGTGCGATACCAATGTCACGCTTGGCACCCGTTTCGCGCAAAACCCTGTCGAGCTGGATATCCCCATCACCATCGCGGGCATGTCCTTCGGGGCGCTGTCGGGCAACGCCAAGGAAGCACTGGGGCGCGGGGCCACGCTTGCAGGTACGTCGACCACGACAGGCGATGGCGGCATGACCGAGGAAGAGCGCGGCCATTCCAAGAAGCTGGTGTACCAGTATCTGCCAAGCCGCTACGGCATGAACCCCGCCGATCTGCGCCGTGCCGACGCGATCGAGATCGTCGTGGGCCAGGGCGCGAAACCCGGTGGCGGCGGTATGCTTCTGGGCCAGAAGATCAGCGACCGCGTGGCCGAAATGCGCAACCTGCCAAAGGGGATCGACCAGCGGTCGGCCTGTCGCCACCCCGACTGGACGGGCCCAGACGATCTTGAAATCAAGATCCTTGAACTGCGCGAAATCACCGGTTGGCGCGTGCCGATCTACATCAAGGTAGGCGGCGCACGGCCCTATTTCGACACCACGCTGGCGGTCAAGGCGGGCGCGGATGTGGTCGTTCTGGACGGGATGCAGGGCGGTACGGCGGCCACGCAGGATGTGTTCATCGAAAACGTCGGCATGCCGACCCTCGCCTGCATTCGCGAGGCGGTGCGCGCCCTTCAGGATCTGGACCTGCACCGCGAGGTACAGCTGGTCGTCTCGGGCGGGATACGCACCGGCGCGGACGTGGCCAAGGCGATGGCGCTGGGCGCAGACGCCGTGGCCATCGGCACCGCGGCCCTGATCGCACTGGGCGACAACGATCCCAAGTGGGAAGCCGAGTATAACGCCTTGGGCACCACTGCCGGCGCCTACGATGACTGGCACGAAGGCCGCGACCCCGCCGGCATCACGACACAGGACCCGGTGCTTGCCGCGCGGCTCGACCCTGTCGAGGGAGGCAGACGGCTGAACAACTATCTGAAGGTGATGACACTTGAGGCCCAGACCATCGCCCGCGCCTGCGGCAAGAGCCATTTGCACAATCTCGAACCCGAAGACCTTTGTGCGCTGACGCTCGAAGCGGCAGCGATGACCAAGATCCCGCTGGCGGGCACGGACTGGTATCCGGGCAAACCGGGGTCGGGTTTCTAGGAGAGCATCGGGCCAGCCCCACCTGCGCGAGGGCAAAGGCCCTGCGGAGGATCTACGGCCAGAAGAGAAAGATACAGCCCGTGACACGGGCGGACACAGTGGAAGGACAGCGTATGACCAAGGATCTCGCCGCATTCGCCAAGAAGACCGGCGTCAAATACTTCATGATCTCTTTCACCGATCTCTTCGGCGGACAGCGGGCCAAGCTGGTGCCGGCGCAGGCAATCGCCGAAATGCAGGAAAACGGCGCGGGCTTTGCCGGATTTGCCACATGGCTCGACATGACGCCCGCAGACCCCGACATGCTGGCCGTGCCCGATCCCTCCTCTGTGATCCAGCTGCCCTGGAAACCCGAGGTGGCATGGGTCGCGGCGAATTGCGTGATGGAAGGCGAGGACGTCGCACAGGCACCGCGCAACGTGCTGCGCCGCCTGATCGAGGAAGCGGCGGACGAGGGGCTCCACGTCAAGACCGGGGTAGAGGCCGAATATTTCCTGCTGACGCCCGAAGGCGACCGGATCAGCGATCCCTACGATACGGCGGCCAAGCCATGCTATGACCAGCAAGCTGTCATGCGGCGCTACGACGTGGTCCGCGAAATCTGCGATTACATGCTGGACATGGGATGGGAGGCCTACCAGAACGACCACGAGGACGCGAACGGGCAGTTCGAAATGAACTGGGCTTTCGACGATGTTCTGAAAACCGCCGACAAGCATTCCTTCTTCAAATTCATGACCAAGAGCGTGGCGGAAAAGCACGGCTTCCGCGCGACCTTTATGCCCAAACCCATCGAGGGGCTGACCGGCAACGGCTGCCATGTGCATGTCTCGGTCTGGGACGCGCCGGGGCGTGCCGCGAAAACCAACGTGTTTGCGGGCGAAGGGTCGGGCCAGACCGGCGAGGTTGGGCTGAGCGCGCGGGGCGCGCATTTCCTCGGCGGGATCATGAAACACGCCAAGGCGCTGGCCGCGATCACCAACCCGACGGTCAACAGCTACAAACGCATCAATGCGCCGCGCACTGCATCCGGCGCCACGTGGGCTCCGAATACCGTGACATGGACAGGCAACAACCGCACGCACATGGTGCGCGTCCCGGCACCCGGCCGGTTCGAGCTTCGCCTGCCGGATGGCGCTGCAAACCCCTATCTGCTGCAGGCCGTGATCATTGCCGCGGGGCTCAGCGGGCTGCGGACCAAGGCCGATCCCGGCAAACGGCACGATATCGACATGTACGCCGAGGGGCACAAGGTCCGCGGCGCGCCGAAGCTGCCACTGAACCTGCTGGACGCCCTGCGAGAGTTCGACCGTGACAAGGCCCTGAAGGCGGCGATGGGGAATGCCTTTGCCGATTCCTATGTCAAGATGAAGACGCAGGAGTGGGAGGACTTCACCGCGCATTTCAGCCAGTGGGAGCGTGACAATACGCTCGACATCTAACGCTGTGCCTATCCCTTCGCCACGCGCTGTCCTAGGGTGGCCGGACGGAGGGCCGCCACATGCGCCAAGACAACGCACATCCAGTGATCGCAATCGGCGGCTCGGCCGGGGGCATCGGCGCCATGCAGGAACTGCTTGCCGCGATCCGCGCCCCTCTTGCCGCACCCGTTATCATCGCCGTGCATTCGGTCGCGCAATCGAAGCTGACCGAGGTTCTGCAACAGGGATCCTCCCTGACGATCCGGCGGATCGAAGACGGCACTGTTCCCGAACCGGGCGTCATCCACATCGTCCCCGGCGGGCGGCATGCCTATTTCAGATCCGGTAAACTGCGGCTCTCGGAGGATGTCACCGACAGCGGGTTCCGCCCTTCCATCGACATGCTGTTCATGACGCTGGCTGCGGAATACCAGTCGCGCGCCATCGCTGTGATCCTGTCGGGCATGTTGCAGGACGGGATGCGGGGCGCACAGGTGATCTATGATCTGGGCGGTCGCACCGTTGTTCAGAACCCCGATGACGCGGTCTATGAAAGCATGCCTGCGGCAGTGATACGTGCCGATCACCCCCGTGCGGTCCTGACCGCCACCGAGCTGGGCCAATGGCTGGTGGACGAGGTCGGATTTCTCGAAGATTGAACAAACGAAAAAGCCCGGCGCATCGCGCCGGGCTCTGACGTGAAGATCCTGTTTGGGATCAGTTCACTTTTTCGGCGTCGACCACGTCTTTTGCGATGGCGCGGCGGGTCGATTTGATCTCGATCTGGCGTGGTTTCAGGGCGTCGGGCACCTGACGTTCCAGTTCGATGTGCAGCATGCCGTTGGTGTGGCTCGCGCCGGTCACGATCACGTGGTCGGCCAGATGGAACCGGCGTTCGAACGCGCGGGTCGCAATGCCACGGTGCAGGTATGTGCGGTCTTCGGTATCTTCCGCCTTGCGCGCCGACACGATCAGCGCACGCTCACGCACTTCGACGGACAGGTCCGACTCGGCAAAGCCTGCGACGGCAATGGAGATGCGGTACGCGTCGTCTTCCAGCTTCTCGATATTATAGGGCGGATAGCTGGGCTGGCTGGTTTCGGCAGTCAGCACACGGTCCATCAGGTTTGCGATCTGGTCGAAACCGACAGTTGTTCGGTAGAGTGGTGCAAAGTCAAAATTGCGCATGGTCATCCTCATATCTTGAGCGATTGTTTGCGCGGGACTTCCCAAGGGACAGCCCCGCCTTTCAGCAGTGCCAGAACCCTTTCATAGGCGTTCCGGCAAGGCCGATGTGGGGATCACTGCGCGCGATTCAAGACCCGCCGGGGCGCAAAAATTTCGCACCGCCGGCACCGCGATTGCCCACGCCGATCCGCCGCACGGCAGGTGTGGGCCCGGCCCTGGCCGCCCTCATCGTTTCTTTCAGTTCCGCCACACGGTCGGGCAAAGCCATGCCAACCGTGCGCTCGGTTCCGTTGATATCGGCACCGCCCGACACGATCGAGACGATCCGGAACAGGGTACCGTCACGGCGGAACACCGGCGCGCCCGAGGACCCGAAAGTCGTATCGCAATCCATCGCCATGACGCCCTGGAACTGGTCAACAATCTGGCAAACCCGCTGTATCGAGGGGAGCGATTCACGCCCCCGACCGTAGGATACGACGCTGACCTCGCCATCGCGCGCAGGCAGCGGCTCGACGTTGAAGGGGGAGATCACGTGCGTCGCGATCGGCTCTGCGAGACGCAGCAGCGCCACGTCGTTGGAGATCCGCGTCATGTAATTCGCGTCGGCGGGATCGTAGGCCGCGGGGCGCGCGATCTGCACCACGTCACGCTCGGCCGCGGTGTGACCCGACCGGAAACCGGCGCGAAAGCGCAAGCTCGATGCGTCGCGCGGCCGGCCTTCGCCGTCCACAGTGCAATGCGCCGCGGTCAGCACAAGGTCGGGAGCGATCAACGTGCCAGTGCAAAAACCGGACGTTCCGATATCGAGCCTGCCGACCGCTCTCCACGGCGTGGCACCCTCAAGACGATCCAGACCGACAAGGGGGCTGTCGGCAACGGCAGGCGTCGCAAGGGCCGCCAACATTAGGATGATCGACCTAAGGTTTAACAAATTTCGCTCCTGTGTCGCGACGCTCCTCGCCCACGCGCACCCGTTGCTGTGCCGATGTTCCGCGCAGATACACGCCATTGCCCGCCACCAGTTCGGCCTGAAGCTCGGCGAGCGGCTGGCCCAGTGCGGTCCCCAGCGACACCTGTTTCCCCAACACCTCCGCCTTGGCAGAGACGACCGAGACGATCTGCGCCACGCCGTCCTCGACCACGAAGATCGGCGCGCCGCTCGACCCGAAATTGACCGAACAGGACGTCACGAGAACACCTTCCTGACGGGCAAGGACCTTGCAGACCTCTTGCAGAGAGGGTGCTTCAGACCGGTCCATGGCGTAGCTCACCACGCCGACGCTGTCGCCTTCGCGCGGACGCGAGGCGGTCTTGAACGGCACAATCGATGTGTTGCGGATCGGCTGTGACAGTTCCAGCAGCGCCAGATCGTTGCGTACCCGGGTCGACGACAGCTTGTCGTTATAGACATAGTCGGGGTGCACCACGGCGCGGACCACGTTGCGATAGGCACCGGCCCTGCCGTTGCGCCATCCCGCCAGAAATTCCACATGGGCTTCGTTCAGGCGTTCACCGGTTTCGCGATCGAACAGACAATGCGCCGCTGTCAGGACAAGTTTCGGCGCGATCAGTGCGCCGGTGCAAAAACCGGACCCGTTGATGTCGAGCCTGCCAACCGCCTCCCACGCTTTCGCGTCGTCACCGTTATCGAGCCGCTTGAGACGCGCGTCATCCGCCACCGCCCCGGAGGTAAGGGTCAGCCAGAGAAATAGCAGTGTCATCAGCCGCCGCACGCGCAATCCCCCATGAATACCGTTCGCATAAATCCGGCTTAGCCACAGGTTGCGGCAAAAATGAGGCAGATTGTTATCGCAGACGGGGAATTGCCGGATCCTGACGCGGGGTCGCCTCCAGCGCGGGCGGCTTTGGCCCGCCCCACGCCCAATCCAGAAGCTCGACGGAGTGTACCACCGGCACCCGCGCGGCCGACCCGATCTGCATCATGCAGCCGATATTGCCCGCCGCGATGATATCGGGGTTTTTCGCCTCCAGCGTCCTGACCTTGCGCGCCTTGAGCTGTCCCGAAATCTCGGGCTGCATCAGGTTGTAGGTGCCTGCCGATCCGCAGCAGAGGTGGGAATCCGCAGGTTCGACAATGACGAATCCCGCTTTCTTCAAAAGCGCCTTCGGCTGCGTCTTGATCTGCTGACCGTGCTGAAGCGAACACGCGGCATGATAGGCCACGACGGTGCCTTCCTCGGGGCGCTCGGCGCGGCTTCGCGCGTCGGTTCCGGCGATCCATTCCTTGGCTGGCTGCCATGGCGCACCCTGCGCGTCGGTTTCGGTAAGATCGGTCAGAACCTCGCTGACGTCCTTGGCAATCGCGGCCACCCGTGCAGCATCTTCCGCCAGCGGATGATTGCGGAACATATGCCCGTAATCCTTCACCGTTGTGCCACATCCCGAGGTATTGATCACAATCGCGTCCAGCCCGCCTGCGTGCATCTCGCGGACCCATGCGCGGATGTTGCGCGCAGCGGTGGCGTGGCTCTCGTCGGTCTTGCCCATATGGTGGGTCAACGCCCCGCAACAGCCCGCCCCCTCTGCCACGACCACTTCGGCGCCGAGGCGTGTAAGCAGGCGGATCGTCGCATCGTTGATATCGGTGTTCAGCGCCTTCTGCGCGCAGCCCGTCATCAACGCGACGCGCATCCGTTTCGGTGCCAGCGGCGCAAAGCTTTGGGGATCATCGTTTCTGCTGACCGGCGGAATGGTTTTCGGAGCCATCTCCAGCATGGCGCGCAGCCTTGCGTCCGGCATCAGCCGCGCGAAGGGGCGCCCCAGCTTCGCGCCCAGCAGCGCCACACGAAAGCGCATCGGGTAGGGCAGGATGCGCGCGAGAATCCAGCGCAGCGCACGGTCCCCGAGGGGGCGTTTGTAGCGCTGTTCGATATAGTCGCGCGCGTGATCGACCAGATGCATGTAATGCACGCCCGACGGGCAGGTCGTCATACAGGCAAGGCAGCTCAGACAGCGGTCGATATGCTTGACCGTCTTGGCATCCGGCACCCTTTCGTTCTCGAGCATGTCCTTGATCAGGTAGATACGCCCCCGGGGACTGTCGAGCTCGTCGCCCAGAACCTGATAGGTCGGGCATGTGGCCGTGCAAAAACCGCAATGCACACAGGCGCGCAATATCTCGTTGCTGCGCGCGATGGCCGGATCTTCAAGCTGCGCCTTGGTGAATGTCGTCTGCATATGCCGCCCCTAAACTGTCATCAGACTGGCGCTCGCCAGTCCGAACCAGGGCACGGTTGTGCCCAGTGATCCCATCACGGCAGTCCAGCGGCGCATCGGAACGCTTCGGTCCGCACGCCGCAACGCCTGGGCGCCATAGGCCAGCACACCGACCCACCCGCCCCAGATGAAGACCATCGCCGCGCCTGTCACGAGGATATTCACACCCCAGACCGGCGCAAAGGCGTAGCGCAGGACGAGGCCAGTCGCCGCACAGATTGCGGTGAAGAGGGCAAGCCTACGGAACGCCCGTGGCGAGGGCCCCGCCGCGGTCAATGCACGGAACGCGAGCGGCCCGCCGATGAAAACCAATACGAAGACGATGATGTAACTCATCCCATCAAACCCTTGTTCAATATCCCGCGCGGATCGAAACGTGCGCGAATGCCAGCGGTCAACCTTGCCACGCCTTCCGGTTCCGGCTGGAAGCGCGGCTGCCCGCTGCCCCGCACGAGGGTCGCATGGCCACCGAAATCGCCCAGCGCAGACCGCAGATCATACCCTGCCTCTGTATGCAGCCAGACAAGACCGCCGGCCCAGTCGTAGAAAACACCCTGCGCGCCCGACCGCTGCGCCAGCATGGGCCCCTCTGACGGCTTGCACGAGATCCGCCATATATCCCCCTGCGCCTTTGCAAATGTTTCGACGTCGCGTACGGCTGTCCAGCGCGCGGCGCTCTCCTGCGCGCCTTCGACATCGATATCATCTATTCGCAAATGATCCCTCAACGCCTGACAACGATAGGATACAGACGGTGCGAAGCCTTCCAGACGCAGCATGGTTTCGCCCTGCGCCGGATCATGGGCGGCGCCGGAGACCTCGAAGGGGCTGCTCAGCGCGCGGGCCAGAACCGCGACCGCATCGCCGTCCGACAAGCCGCGAAGGACCAGCGTCGCCTCAGTCTCGGGAAGCGGCTGCGTCTTGAAGGAAACCTCGCTTAGGACACCCAAGGTGCCATGTGCGCCGGACAACAGCTTTACCAAGTCGTAGCCGGTGACATTCTTCATCACGCGGCCACCGTTCTTGATGATCTGCCCCGTCCCGTCCACGAACCGCACACCCAGAAGGAAATCGCGCGCGGCGCCCACGGAAATGCGACGCGGCCCCGACACATTGGCCGACATCACACCGCCGATTGTCGGCGTACCGGAGGTGCCCAGAAGCGGCCGGTGATCCATCGGCTCGAATGCGAGCCGCTGGTTTTCCGCGGCAAGCGCCTCTTCGATCCGGGCGACCGGCGTGCCCGGTTGGGCAACCATCGTCATCGCACCGGGTTCATAGAGCACGATACCGTCCATCGCACTGGTGCTGAGCGGATCGCCTTCTGCCTCCACCCCGCGCGTTCCGCCGCCCCGCAGGCTCAGCGGCGCATTCGCCGCTCTGACAATCTCGGCGAGGGCCGCTTCGTCTTGTGGAAGGTGCATGTCTGTTCTGGCCTCATATGCTCCGGGAGATACGGGGGCTGGCCCCGCACCCCGATCTATTCCGCTGCGACCCTGACCGTCCGGCGCGCTCCGGAGGCGTCCAGCGGAAACACTTTTGCCGGGTTCAGCAGCCAGTCGGGATCGAAAACATCCTTGACCGCCATCTGCGCTTCAAGGTCGGCAGGCGCAAACTGCACATGCATCAGGTCGCGCTTTTCGATCCCGACGCCGTGCTCACCGGTCAGGCAACCACCGACCTCGACGCAAAGCTTGAGAATATCCGCGCCGAAAGCCTCGCACAGCTCGAGATCGCCGGGTTTGTTGGCATCAAACAGGATCAGCGGATGCATGTTGCCGTCACCGGCGTGAAAGACGTTGCCCACCTTCAGGCCGTAGCTCTCGCTCATCTCGCCGATGCGGCGCAGGACATGCGGCAAGGACGACACGGGAATGGTTCCGTCGAGACACATGTAGTCGTTGATCTGCCCCATCGCGCCGAAGGCGCTTTTGCGGCCAAGCCAGATGGCGGCGGATTCCTCGGCCGAGCGGCTCTCGCGCAGCTCCACAGGATTGTGGCGGCGCGCGATTTCCGTGATCAGACCCAGCTGGTGGTCGATCTCGGCATCGGATCCTTCGACCTCGACGATCAGCAGCGCTTCGCACATCGGATAACCGGCTTTGGCAAAGGCTTCCGTGGCCTCGATGCAGGGGCGGTCCATGAATTCGATCGCGACGGGCAGAACGCCTGCGCGGATGATATCGCTCACGCATTCCCCGGCGACGGCGTTGTCATCGAAGCCCATCAGCACCGGCCGCGCGCCTTCCGGCTTGTGCAGAATACGCAGGGTCGCTTCGGTCACGACGCCAAGCTGCCCTTCCGAGCCGCACACAAGACCCAGAAGATCCAGTCCGCCCGCATCCAGATGGGCGCCCCCGATCTCGACGATTTCGCCATCCATCAGGACCATCCTGACGCCCAGAAGGTTGTTCGTCGTCACCCCGTACTTCAGACAGTGCGCACCGCCCGAATTCATCGCAATGTTGCCCGCGATCGCGCAGGCAAGCTGGCTCGACGGGTCCGGCGCGTAGAAAAATCCCTCTTCCTCGACAGCACCGGTCACGCTGAGGTTCGTGCGGCCGGTCTGTACCCGGATGAAGCGGTTGTCATAATCCGTCTCCAGAACGTCATTCATCCGCGCCACACCGAGAATCACGCAATCGGCTGTCGGCAGCGCACCGCCTGCCAGCGACGTCCCGGATCCACGCGGCACCACCGGCACGCCCTCTTCGTGGCAAATACGAAGGACGTCAGAGACCTCTTCGGTGGTGGAGGGCAGGACAGCAACCATCGGCGGACAGCGGTACGCGGTCAGCGCATCGCATTCATAGGCGCGCGTCTCGGCAACATCGTCGATCACCGCGTCATCGGGAAGCACCTTGCGAAGACGGGCGACAACCCTGTCCTTTATCCGCAGAATTTCCGGATTGGGATCTGGCATTTCCATGGCACATTCCTTGCATCGTCTGCTGATCGCACCGATCACTGGTAAAATAATATTACCAATTCACGTTCAAAGCAACAGATTTGCAGAAAAGCTGCCGTCAGTGGCTGCGATACTTGATCCGCCGGTCATAGAAATCGGGCAAAACCTGCGGTTGCAGCCTGCCAGCGGGACTTGAGAATTTGAGAAACCGTTTGATCAATTCGAGCCGGAACCGCAGCTCGTGGGCATTGTTGAGCACCGATTTAGACATCGGATCAAGCCGGTCGTCCGGTATTTGGCGCCCCTCGTGCGTGGCGCAGATATCAAGAAGCGGCAGGCCCACATCGCACAGCATCGCGAGGGCCAAATTATCGGTCAAGCCCGCCATCGGATCGGTCAGGCCAAGCCTCGGATGGTAAATTCGCTGTAGCAGTCCGACAAAGGTGCGGAACCGGAAGATGAACGCCCGCTCGCCGGTTTCAAGCTGGCGCACCATCAGATGCACACCGACAAGAATCAGCCCTTCAACCTCGATCAGTAATTCGGGAAGCGAGAGGATGCCTTGACCGCCTTCCAGGCGTTCAAGGCAATCGCGAAGCCCCTGCGCAACGCGGTTTTCGAATACGTCCTCTATCGCGCTGTTTTCCCCGAACGACGTCCGTTGGCGCATGTTGGGGCCGACAATTTCGCAAGACCTGACAAAGGGCTGTGATTTGGGTGATGCCAGCATGTTGATCACGAACTTCTGCTGATCGGACGATCCCGAAACGGGGCTGGCAACTGCGGTCATTTCCATTTGAATACCTGTAAATTCGCTCCGTGTTTTTTCATGGTTAGGCAAAAGGTCTTGATACAAGGTAAACACCGGAGATGAAATTTAGGGCACTCTAATCTCTTGCTTTTTCTAAAAAAATTACCGTAGATTGAAGAAATATCTGAATTTGGGCCAAGCACTTTAGGGGTCTGCGTGACACAAGCCACCGAAGACGATCTTACCATCATCGCCATCGGATCCTCCGCCGGAGGCCTTGAAGCGATCCGCGATCTCGTATCGACACTGCCGGCGGACCTTCCCGTCAGCTACGTCGTCGTGCAGCATATGTCGCCGCATCACAAAAGCCTGATGACAGAGCTGATCGCGCGCCAGACCGATCTGACCGTGCGCGATGTGGTGGACGGAACCGCGCCCATGCGCAATGTGATCCATGTCACCCCGCCCCGCACGGATGTGATTTTCGAAGACGGCAAGCTGCGGCTCGTCGAGCCCAGCCCCGAGATCGCCTCTCCGAAACCATCGGTGGACCGTTTCCTGACCAGCCTTGCGGACGAGCATGGTGAAAAGACCGTTGCGATTATCCTGTCAGGCACCGGCAGCGACGGATCATACGGGGTCCAGGCCGTTCGCGAGGCGGGCGGCATTACCATCGCGCAGGACAATGAAAGCGCGAAATACGACGGTATGCCCCACAACGCTGTGCAGACCGGATGTATCGACCTGATCCTGCCGCCCGGCGATATCGGCACGCATCTTCAGAAAATCCTGTCTTCGCCGCGTGACTTTGGCGAATTCCGCCGCGGCGAGCTATCCGAAAGCCCGCTGTCGGACCTGTTGCAGATCCTGCTGGCGCGCACACGGGTAGATTTCCGCGACTACAAGCAGGCGACCATAAACCGCCGGATCGAACGGCGGATGGTGGCACTGGGGATTCGCACACAGGAGGAATACACGCAATTCTGCCGTGCCAACCCGACCGCACTGGACGCGTTGTTCAAGGATCTGCTGATTTCGGTCACGCGGTTCTTCCGGGACAAGGATGAATTCGAAGAACTTGCAGGGCTTTTGCCGCAACTTGTCGACGCGCGCGAGGGTGGCCCCCTGCGTGTCTGGATCGCAGGGTGCGCCACCGGAGAGGAGGCCTATTCCATCGCGATGCTGCTGTCCGAAGCGATGGGCGGACAGAACGTCAATCTGAAAACCCGCGTCCAGATTTTCGCGACCGACATCGACAAGGACGCGCTGCAGGTGGCGCGACGCGGTGTCTATTCCGTGTCGTCGCTGAACGAGATCCCGAAGGCGCTGGCCGACAAATACCTGATTCGCCAGACCGACGGCGTGCGCGTTGTCGACAGCCTGCGCAACGCGATCCTGTTTTCGGATCATAATGTCTGCCAAGATCCGCCTTTCCAGAAAATAGACCTGCTTTGTTGCCGCAACCTTCTGATATATTTCGGTAATTCACTTCAACACAGGGTGATGTCGCGGTTTCACTATTCCCTCGCCAGCGATGGATTGCTGTTTCTCGGCACGGCTGAGTCGGTGGCCGGCGCCGATGACATGTTCACACCCGAAAGGCAGGCGGCGCATATCTTCCGCAAGCGCACCCTGCGCGGTCAGAGCCGTACAAATTTTTCGGGCAAGCAAAAGAATACCATCTCGGCCCCCCGAGCGATCGAGACGGACAGAACCGCAAAATCCACCGATCGCCATCTTTTTGAGGCGCTTGCCTCCTCGCTGGGCGAAGATTCGATCCTTGTGACCGAGGATTTCGCGATCGCACGGGTTTACGGCAATATCAGCCAATACATCGAAATCAAGGCATCGAGTTCGCTGAAAATGCACCTCGACCTGTTGCGCAGTCCCCTTCGTGAAGAGGCCCGCAGCCTCGTGACGATCGCGATGCGAAACAACGCCCACCGGTCAGGCGTGCGCCACCTTCTGAGCGAGGGTGACGTCTCTGAAACGCGCATAGACGTCTATCCTATCGTGGCGCGCGAAATCAGCGAAAAAGCGGCCCTCGTGGTGTTCAACAAGGTCGCGATAGACGAGGCGAGGATTACGCGCCGCGAACGCACGCCGCCCGACCCGGTCGAAAATTCAGAGCGCATCCAAGAACTGGAAAGCGAAATCGCGACCACCCGCGAGGCGCTTCAGCAGACCATCGAGGAGCTTGAGACCTCAAACGAAGAACTGCAATCGCTCAACGAAGAGCTGCAATCCACGAACGAGGAACTTCAGGCCACCAACGAAGAGCTTGAAACGTCGAACGAAGAGCTGCAATCGACCAACGAAGAGCTGATTACCGTCAACGAGGAACTGCAGGTCACCGCAGCCGAACTTTCGGGTCGCACCGGCGAGCTGACCAGTGTGATCGAAAGCACGCCCCTTGCGATCATCGTGATGGATAATGCCCTTCAGATCAGTCAGGCGACCAACGCCGCCGCGAATCGCTTCAACATCCGCAGGCCGATTTCGAACCCGCATATCAGCCAGTGCGTCCTGCCCGAAGGGTATCCCAGCCTTGCGCCGATCTGTTCAGAAGCCCTGAAAGTCGGCGAAACCGTATCGGCTGAATTCAACTCGAACGACACGCGCGTCCTGCTGACCTGTTCGCCCTATTTCAACGTACATGGCCAGATCCTTGGCGTGACGATGGTTGTCACCGAATTCCCCGGCCTCGCGCGGGAGATGGAGCTTCTGCTCAACAACTCCAAGGTCTACGTCTGTCATCACACGCTCGATGGCACGATCCTGCGCGCATCGGAGAACGTCGCGCAAATGCTCGGCTACCGGCGCGAGACGGTGATCGGCCGCAACCTGTTCAAACTGGTCAGCAAGGATACGGCAAAGCACATGCGCGCTACCGATCGCGAGCTGATCGACAGCGGCGAAGATACAATACGCACAACCTACAAGATCAACGATGCGAACGGGAATGACATCTGGCTGAGCGAGGACAAGATCGTCTACGCCCACCCGGGCGAGCAAAAGGCAACGATATACGCGGTCGGTGTCGACGTGACCGAACTGGTCAAAACCAAGGAAGAGGCAGAGGACCGTCTTGGCCAGCTGCGCATGCTTCAGGATATTGCAGGTTTCGGCTATTGGTCTGTCGACCTCGCTGACAAGACCGTCCACTGGTCTCAGGAAGTCTTTCGCATCCACGGCGTCGATCCGTCCGAACCGGCTCCCGCGCTGGAGGATGCGATCAATTTCTACCACGAGGACGACAGGTCCGATGTCGCAGCCGCGGTCGAGCAGGCGATCGAAAAAGGCGGCGAATTCCAATTCGAGAAGCGCATCGTGCGACGCGACGGCACCGTCGTGAATGTCGAAAGCAACGGACTAGCGATCGAGAACGAGGAAGGGCTGGTTGAGCGGCTCATCGGCGTATTCCACCTTCTGGAATAGCGCGCGATCCTGTATGACCCTCAGGAGATGACACCCTTAGATTTCCTTCCCTATCTCGATGCCCTTGATCTCTCGGCGGTGGCCGTGTTGATCCTGTGCTGGGCCATTGTCGGTTGGCGGATCGAAAACCCGTCACCGGACAAGCCGTCCGTGTCGATCATCATGGCCGATTATCGCCGCGAGTGGATGCAACGCATGATCGGTCGCGAGGTCCGGATATTCGACGCCCAGACCGTCGGCACATTGCGTCAGGGGACTGCGTTTTTCGCCTCCACCAGCGTGATCGCGATCGGCGGCACCATCGCGCTGATCGGCAACGCCGACCGGATCGCCGGTCTGGCCGAAGATTTCACAGATACCGCAGCGCCCGCGGTGATCTGGGAGATGAAGTTGCTCATCGTTGTCGCCTTCCTGACCAATGCTTTTCTCAAATTCGTGTGGTCGAACCGGCTGTTCGGATATTGCTCGGTGCTGATGGGCGCGGTGCCGAATGACCCGAATGACCCCGCATCCCCGTCCTACGCGTACAAGGCTGGCGAATTGAACATCGCCGCCGCGCGCAGTTTCAACAGGGGATTGCGGTCTGTGTATTTCGCTCTGGCGTCCCTGGGATGGCTCGCCGGTCCGATCCCGCTGGTTGCGACATCGATTGTTACAGTTGCCATCGTCTGGCGGCGGGAATTCGCCTCCAGATCGCGGGCGGTCCTCTTGGAACAACCCTGAGGGAGCCCTATATAACGAGGGTAACTTTGGACATTGAAAATGCGTAAAATCTTTACCCTTCTCGCGGCATTGACGGCCGCGCCCCTAGCTGCCGATCCTGCGACAATCAACAATATCGCGTTCTCCAAAGTCGGCGGCACATTCACTTTCAACGTGACGATCGCGCACCCCGACTCGGGGTGGGAGCACTATGTCGATGCATGGCGTGTGAAGGATCTGGACGGAAACGTGCTCGGTACGCGGCAACTGGCCCATCCGCATGTGGAAGAACAGCCGTTCACGCGGTCCCTGTCGAATGTCGAGATTCCTGCGGATGTGGATACGGTCCTGATCGAGGTCCATGACAATACCTCGGGTTGGGGTCCGGATATCGCCACGGTAAAGATCCGCTAGGGCACCTAAACGCGGTGGTAGGGCCCACCCGACAGGATTGATGCGGCGCGATACAACTGTTCCGCCAGCATGACCCTCACCAGCATATGCGGCCAGACCATCTGACCGAAAGAAAGCAGGTGGTCGGCCTCGTCGCGCAGCGATGGATCCACACCGTCCGCGCCGCCGATCACGAATGCCAGATCCTGCCGCCCCGCATCCCGCCAGCCTTCGAGCCGCCGCGCGAAACGTGGCGATGTCTCGACCTTGCCGCGTTCGTCCAGCACGCACATCACGGCACCTTCTGGCACCGCGCGGCGCAGCAACGCGGCCTCGCCCTGCATGCCCCCGCCCTTGCGGTCATCCACCTCAACGACAGAAGCCGGTCCGAGAGATAGCCCCCGACCGGTTCGGTCAAATCGTTTCAGATAGTCGTCGATAAGCGTCTTTTCCGGTCCGGCACGAAGC
Organism: Sulfitobacter sp. HNIBRBA3233; assembly: GCF_040149665.1. Taxonomy (NCBI): domain Bacteria; kingdom Pseudomonadati; phylum Pseudomonadota; class Alphaproteobacteria; order Rhodobacterales; family Roseobacteraceae; genus Sulfitobacter; species Sulfitobacter marinivivus. The sequence continues at coordinate 2,165,492 of NZ_JBEFLP010000001.1, forward strand.
CGACCGACGGCACAGATCTGTACCTTCATCGCGGGCTCAGGACGTGGCGTCGCCTTGGGGCAACCACATCTTTTCGAGCTGGTAGAATTCGCGCACTTCGGGGCGGAACACATGGACGATCACGTCGCCCGTGTCGATCAGCACCCAGTCGCCCGAGTCCTTGCCTTCGGTACGGACGGTGAAGCCGTACTCGTCCTTGACCCGCTGGGCCAGTTTTTCGGAAATCGCGGTCACCTGACGCGTGGAACGGCCCGAGCAGATGACCATGTGGTCGCCGATCTCGGTCTTTCCGCGCAGATCGATCTGCACGATATCCTCGGCCTTGTCGTCTTGAAGAGACGCCAGAACGGTTGCCAGAATGGCATCGCTCGAAGCCTGTTTGTGGCCAGCCGGGATCGGCGCGCCAGTTTCCGCAGTATGAGCGGCGTTGCTTTGCATGGTCAGGACAATGTCCTCCTGTTTAACGCGCCGACGGGCCCCCGGCGCCGGGGATACATCCGAGTCTAAACACCGACCGGTTGCATTTCAATGACGGGGGCCCGAGATCGGCCGTTACCAGCCTTCTTCGGTGACAATCTTGTCCTTTTTCGCCCCGAGTTCGAGCAGCGCGTCCCGTACATCGTCGACGAATCCCTGGGGGCCGCAGATGTAGAACGTCCTGTCGAAGTCAGCCAGATGCTTCTCAAGGAAGGATTTGTCCACCTTTTCCTCTTCGACGCTGGTATTTTCTTCGTCCGTGACGGTGAAAAACGTCTTCAGGCCCGCCATCTTCTCCCACTTGCGACGCAGGATGATGTCGTTCTCGGTCTCGTTGGTGAAGATGAGCGTACAATCCATATCGCCCATCGCATCGTGTTTTTCGAGAATCGGGATAAACGGCGTGATACCCGCACCCGCCGCGATGAAGACGCCCGCGCCGTGATCTGTGATCGCGCCGAACGGCTCCTCGATCTCCACCGTATCGCCCGGTACCAGACCCGCCAGCTGTTCCGTAACGCCGTCGTGGTCGAAATAGCTCTTGATGACAAACGTGAGGTGGTCATCGTCGGGCAAGGACGTGAACGTGAACGGCCGTCCCTCGTCTTTCCACCCCTCCTTGAGAATGGTCAGTTCGGTTGCCTGACCGGGCTTGAACGACAACCCTTCGGGCTTGTCGAAAACGTACTGGTGGACGTCCGGTGTCAGCTGCTTTTTCGACTGAAGTGTCAGTGTGTAACTCATGTTGATCTCCTTTGCGGGATCAACACCGGAACACGCTAGCCGTTCCCGCTGTCGAGCATCCTGACTTCTCTCTGCGGGAAGGGGATCGAGATTCCGGCCTCCTGGAACGCATCCCAAAGCGCGAGGTACACATTGCCCCTGATATTCGTCAGGCCGCCCGTGGGATCCCTGATCCAGAACCTCAGGATATAATCCACGCTACTGTCGCCAAAGCCTACGATATGACACACGGGCGGCTTGTTGGTCAGCACGCGGGGCACCTTGCTGGCCGCCTCGATGGCGAGCTTGCGCACCTTGTGCGGGTCGTCCTGATAGGCGGTGCCGAAATAGATATCGAGGCGCACGAATTCGTTGGAGTGCGACCAATTGACCACCTGCCCCGTAATCAGGTCCTCGTTGGGGATCAGGTACTCTTTTCCGTCCCGCGTCACCACCGACGCATAGCGCGCGCCCAGTGTCTGGATCCAGCCGAATGTCTCTCCAAGGCTGATGACGTCGCCGGGTTTGATCGACTTGTCGAGAAGGATGATCACACCGGACACAAGGTTCGATACGACCTTTTGCAGGCCGAAGCCCAGACCGACACCGATGGCCCCGGACAGAACGGCCAGACCGGTCAGATCGATGCCGACCGCGTTGATGCCGATGTAGAATGCAAACCCGTACATGAAGAGCTGGACACCCTTCACCGCAAGCACCTGCATCGAGGGGCTGATGTCTTCGTTGCGGCGGATCGTGCTGGCCGTGGCCTGACTGGCGACACGGGCGAGCGTGACCAGAATGCCGATCACCACCACGGCGGTAATCAGCGTCAGGATGGAGAGCCTGAAGTCGCCCAGTTCCAGCGCCACACGGTCGAGGAAGGCCGCGACATCGTCAGCAACGTTCAGGAAATAAAGCGTCGCGTAGATCCACAGTGCCCAGGTGACGATGCGCCGAAGCGGCCTGTTGCGCACCAGCTGCGCTGCAAAGGCGATACCGACCCAGACCAGCGAAAGCGACGCGGCGATCCCGATCAGATAGGACCGCGAAGGCCATGTGAGGTTCTGCATCGCAAGATACACACCCCACGCCAGAAGCGAAAACCACATCAATCCAAGACGGCGTTTGATCTGGACGATGATCCGCAGTTGCCACTTGGCCCATCCCTCGCGGCTGCGCACCCAGCTTTGCAGCGCGTTGCCGCTGCCGCGGTGCAGGACCCACGCGGCCCCGACCAGAACCAGCACGATGATGACCTGGTTCTGGCGCCAGCCCGGTTCGATCACGCCCGACAGAAACGCAAGGGCGTTGGACCAAAGCGCCTGAAGGGTCACAAGAAATTCGGCGAAAGGGTCGACGGATTCTTCCATGTAGGCTCCTTTTCGCGGAATCGTGGCACGATGCGCAATGCCCCGCAAGCGCCATTGCCCCAGCGCGCGCAACACTGTATCTTGCGCGCATGACGAAGGTTTTCGATCAGACAGATCGCGCGCGCCTGCGCGAACGCTTTTTCGGCGCCACGCACACCGTGCTGGCCCGACTAAAGGGCTGAGCCGCGCATTCCGCGCGACACCAACCCTTTGCCACCACACATCACATCCAAGGGAGAGGACCGACATGTCCCCCAAGACGCTCTACGACAAGATCTGGGATGCCCATCTCGCGCATGAGGCCGACGACGGTACATGCCTTCTTTATATCGACCGCCATCTCGTTCACGAGGTGACCAGCCCGCAGGCTTTCGAGGGTCTGCGCATGGCAGGCCGGACCGTGCGCGCGCCAGACAAGACGATCGCCGTACCGGATCACAACGTCCCCACGACCCCGGGCCGTGACGACCCCAAGAACATGACCGAGGACAGCGCGATCCAGGTCGCAGCGCTCGATACGAACGCCAAGGAGTTCGGGATCCACTACTATCCCGTTTCGGATGTGCGTCAGGGGATCGTGCATATCGTCGGACCCGAGCAGGGCTGGACCCTTCCCGGCATGACGGTGGTCTGCGGCGACAGCCACACCGCGACCCACGGCGCCTTCGGCGCGCTGGCACACGGGATCGGCACGTCCGAGGTCGAGCATGTGCTCGCCACCCAGACGCTGATCCAGAAGAAATCAAAGAACATGAAGGTCGAGATCACGGGCAAGCTTGCGCCCGGCGTGACCGCCAAGGATATCGTTCTGACGATCATCGGCGAAACCGGCACCGCGGGCGGCACCGGCTACGTCATCGAATACTGCGGCGAAGCGATCCGCGACCTGTCGATGGAAGGCCGGATGACGATCTGCAACATGGCGATCGAGGGCGGCGCGCGCGCGGGTCTGATTGCGCCCGACGAGAAAACCTTCGAGTACTGCAAGGGCCGCCCCCATGCGCCCAAAGGCGCACAGTGGGAAGCTGCCCTCGACTGGTGGAAGACGCTCTATTCCGACGACGATGCCGCATGGGACAAGGTCCTGACAATCCGCGGCGAAGACATCGCGCCGACCGTCACCTGGGGCACCTCGCCCGAGGACGTCCTGCCGATCACCGCTTCGGTTCCATCCGCCGAGAGTTTTGCGGGCGGCAAGGTCGGTGCTGCGCAACGCGCGCTCGACTACATGGGGCTGAAGGCGGGCACGCCGCTGCGGGATGTCGAGATCGATACGGTGTTCATCGGTTCCTGCACCAACGGCCGCATCGAGGACCTGCGCGCCGCTGCCGCGATCCTCAAAGGCCGGAAGATCAAGGAAGGCATGCGCGCCATGGTCGTCCCCGGATCGGGTCTGGTGCGGGCACAGGCAGAAGAAGAAGGCCTTGCCGACATCTTCAAGGAGGCCGGTTTCGAATGGCGCCTTGCGGGCTGTTCGATGTGCCTTGCCATGAACCCCGACCAGTTGTCGCCCGGCGAACGCTGTGCGGCCACGTCGAACCGTAATTTCGAGGGCCGTCAGGGCCGGGGCGGACGCACCCACCTGATGAGCCCCGCGATGGCGGCGGCAGCGGCGGTCACCGGCAAGCTGACGGATGTGCGCGAGTTGATGTAAGCGGAAGCTCCTCGCTACGCTGCGCGCGCTCCTCGCGAGGAGCGGCCGCAGGCCAGCGAGGAGCCCCGCGTCAAACGCCGTATCCTCCAGCGATGCGGCGAACCCCAGACAGGAGTTCATTAGATGGACAAGTTCACCACTCTCAGCGGCATCGCCGCCCCCATGCCCCTGATCAACATCGACACGGACATGATAATTCCCAAGCAGTTTCTGAAGACCATCAAGCGATCTGGTCTCGGCGTGAACCTCTTCGACGAGATGCGTTACGACGACGATGGCAATGAAATCCCCGATTTCGTCCTGAACCAGCCGGCCTATCGCGACGCGCAGGTCCTGATCGCCGGGGACAATTTCGGCTGCGGCTCTTCGCGTGAGCACGCCCCGTGGGCCATCGCAGATTTCGGCATCCGTTGCATCATTGCGCCCAGCTTTGCCGACATCTTCTACAGCAACTGCTTCAAGAACGGCATCCTGCCAATCGTGCTTCCTCCCGAACAGGTGGATGCCTTGATGAAAGACGCCGAAAAAGGCGCCAACGCGCGGATCGAGATCGATCTCGAAAAGCAGGAGGTCACCTCCTCGGATGGCGAAGTCTACAGCTTCGAGGTGGACGCCTTCAAAAAGCACTGCCTGCTGAACGGCCTCGATGACATCGGCCTGACGATGGAAAAAGCCGCCTCGATCGACACCTTCGAAGCTGCCGCCGCACAGGCGCGCCCCTGGGTATAACGCCCGTCAGAGCCGCACCAGAGCCCGGGGTCACACCCGGGCTTTTTACTTTTACGGGCAGGTTTGGGGCGGCTGCACAGTGGCGCCCATAGGCATCACACCCCACATCAATCGGTTGACGACGCAACTTGAAGCCTGCGCGTTAGTGCGCACGCAAACTTTGCACACAACATCTTGGGCAATATCGGGTTCGCCCAACTTTTGCCCCCGTAATGATGCAACTTCGCACCACCTTCACCCTCAAATGGCCCCGCATTGCGTGTCACGAAACGTATCAGGCTTGAGAACCGGGAGAAAAGAAGGCAGCATTATGACAATAATGAGGCAGGCCTTCCAGATCCGGGGGCATCAAGTTGGAACAAGTGCGCGGCATTGTATCGCGGCTGGCCGATTTGAAGGGATATAGTTTTGATTGCACGCATGACAGCCGCGATTCTTCGCGGTCTTTTGGTCGCTTTGTTGATCGTGACCCCAGCACTGATGTTGCCGGGGATCGCGAACGACTCGACCCAGATCGTGATCCTTGTGGCCCTGCTGGCCGCAGTGTTGACCTTCGTGGAATACAACTCCGTCTTTCCCAGCATTGTCGAGTTCCGGGATGCCTCACCGTTCAACCGCCTGCGGTTCGGCGCGCTGTTCTTCACCGTCTTCCTCATCAGCGCGATCCTGAAAGGGATGGACCAGCCGACCAACCTGACGCTCATGCTGACCAATTTCGGCACGTTGATCGGCAACACGATCGACTTCCCGTATTCGCCTGTCCGCATGATGGTCCTGATGCTGCCCGAAGACGCGCCTGAACAGACCGTCCAGTTCGTGCGAACGGCGTCCGGGCTGGCCTATGTGATCTCGCTCGTGGCGATGACGCTGTTCCTGATCCTCGTGCGCATCCTCAATTGGCCCGCACGGTCGGGCGCCTTCAATGTCTGGGTGAACCTTCCGCTCTTTGATCCCACCGCCGGCGGGGATGTGCTGGAGCGTCTCCAGCGCGACGCCCGCGTCAACATCTCGCTCGGGTTCCTGCTGCCGTTCCTCGTGCCTGCCGTGGTCAAGATGGCGGCGGATCTGCTAGAACCGATCACACTGGCGAACCCGCAAACCCTTATCTGGACAATTGCAGCATGGGCGTTCCTACCGGCAAGCATCATCATGCGCGGCATTGCCATGGGCAAGATCGCGGACATGATCGAGGAGAAGCGCAAACGCGCCTACGCAAGCGTGGACGAGGACGTGTTGCAGCCCGCCTGAGTGCCGCCCTCCTGATCACGCTTGGGTTCGGCCCTGCGACGGCCGAGCCCCTGCGGATCGCAACCTACAACAGCGAACTTGGACGTGACGGCCCCGGCCTTTTGCTGCGCGATATCCTGAGAGGCTCGGATCCGCAGATCGACGCGACGATCGCCATGCTGATCGCTGTAGAAGCCGACATCATTGCCCTGCAGGGATTCGACCACGATCTGCGCAACACGGCGCTGTCGGCCTTTGCCGACCTGTTGGCCGCGCAAGGGGTCAGGTACGATCACCTTTTCGCGCTTCCCAGCAATGCCGGGAGGGACAGCGGCCTCGATCTCAACGGCAACGGGCGCCTGGGCGACCCCGATGATGCCCACGGCTACGGACGATTCCACGGGGCCGGTGCCATGGCGATCCTGTCGCGCTATCCGGTAGACCGCGAAACCGTGGAGGATTTCACGTCCATGCTCTGGCGCGATCTGCCGGGCAACATCTATCCGCAGCAGGACGGTCGCGCCTTCGGCGGGACAGAGGTCTTCCATGCGCACCGGCTATCGTCGAAAGGGCACTGGATCGTCCCCATCGAGACGCCGCAGGGAAAGGTGTCTGTCTGGACCTTTCACGCGTCCCCGCCTGTGTTTGACGGCCCCGAGGACCGGAACGGTCGGCGCAACCACGACGAGACCGCCTTCTGGCTCTGGCGATTGCAGACGGACCAAACGGCATCCTTCGTCCTGCTGGGCACTGCGAATGTCGACCCCGACCGCGGCGACGGTCGACCGGAGGCGATAGAAAAGCTGCTGTCGCATCCACGCCTGCAGAATCCCTTTCCCGAAACGCCAACCGCGGATTTCACCGATCCGGTGCCCGGCGACCTGCGGGTCGATTACCTGCTTCCCGCAGCTGGCTGGCGGGTTCTGGACCATGGCACTGCGACCGATCCCGCGGCCAGCCGGCACAGCCTTCTCTGGGTGGACATCGAAGCGACCTCTCCTTGACGGTATGGCGCGGTCAGGCTACGCCGAACGCGATTGTTTTCAGGAGAAACCCGCATGGCAAACCCCACACTGTTGATCCTTCCCGGTGACGGCATCGGCCCCGAAGTCATGGCGCAGGTCACCCGCGTCATCGACTGGTTCGGCGCAAAGCGCGACATGCCCTTCGATGTGGAGCATGACCTTGTCGGTGGTGCGGCGTACGACAAGCACGGAACCCCGCTGCACGACGATACGATGGCCAAGGCACTTGCGGCGGACGCCGTGCTGCTGGGCGCTGTGGGCGGGCCGAAATACGACAACCTCGATTTTTCAGTCAAACCCGAACGCGGCCTGCTGCGGCTGCGCAAGGAAATGGACCTGTTTTCCAACCTGCGCCCAGCCCAGTGTTTTGACGCGCTCGCGGATTTCTCGTCGCTGAAGAAAGACGTGGTCGCCGGTCTGGATATCATGATCGTGCGCGAACTCACCTCTGGCGTCTATTTCGGAGAGCCTCGCGGCATTTTCGAAGAAGGCAACGAACGTGTGGGCATCAACACCCAGCGCTATACCGAAAGCGAGATCGAGCGTGTCGCGCGGTCGGCGTTCGAACTGGCGCGCCGTCGTGGGAACAAGGTCTGTTCGATGGAAAAGGCCAACGTCATGGAATCCGGCGTCCTGTGGCGCGAGGTCGTCCAGCGGATCGGCGATTCCGAATACCCGGATGTAGAGCTGAGCCATATGTATGCCGACAACGGTGCCATGCAGCTGGTTCGCGCGCCCAAACAGTTCGATGTGATCGTCACCGACAACCTGTTCGGCGACATCCTCAGCGATTGTGCCGCGATGCTCACAGGCTCTCTGGGGATGCTGCCTTCCGCGTCTCTCGGGGCACCGAATGCGGACGGGCGGCCCAAAGCGCTCTACGAGCCGGTACACGGATCTGCCCCCGACATCGCCGGACAGGGTAAGGCGAACCCGATTGCCTGTATCCTCAGCTTCGCGATGGCGCTGCGCTATTCCTTCGACGCAGGCGATGAAGCGACCCGCCTGGAGCAGGCGATCGAAAAGGTTCTGGCCGATGGCGCACGCACCGCAGACCTGATGGGCGAAGAAGGCGGCACGCCGATCTCGACCGTGGAAATGGGTGACCGGATTCTCGCCGCGCTCGACGCAAGCCTGTAAGAAAAATCGGGCACGAATGCGCGGGTCTGCCTTTTGTCGAGGCAGGCCCGTCTTTTATTGGGCCGCAGCCTGTGCCGGCGTCTTTCTTTATGGGCAGAAGGGGCTAACAAGGCAGCATGACAGATTCCGCCTCACCCGCCCGCGCCACACCGCTTCGCGGCCTTGCCCTCGGGCTCGGGGCGTTCGCGGTCTATGCAACACACGATGTGGCGATCAAGACGCTCGGCGGCGTCTACGCCCCCTTCCAGATCATGTTTTTCGTGGTGCTGTTCAGCTTTCCTTTTGTGTCGCTGATGCTGCTGCGCAGTGATGTACAGGACAATCTGCGACCACGCATGCCGCTTTGGACCGCCGTGCGCACCGCGACAGTTGTTCTGGGCGGCATCTGCGCATTCTACGCCTTCTCGGTGCTGCCGCTGACGGAAACCTACGCAATCCTGTTCACCACGCCCCTGATGATTACGCTGCTGTCCATCCCGATGCTGGGCGAGAAAGTGCGCCTGCACCGTTGGATCGCCGTGCTCATGGGGCTTGCCGGAGTCCTCGTGGTCCTGCGCCCCGGCACGGCCGAGATGGGGCCGGGCCATCTGGCAGGGCTCGTCGCGGCCTTCAGTTCGGCGCTCAGCGGGGTTGTGATGCGCAAGATCGGCGCCGTGGAGCGGCGGGAGGTTCTGTTGCTCTACCCGCTTCTGGCGAACTTCGGCATCATGCTGATCATCCTGCCCTTCGTCTACGTCCCGATGCCGCTGCGCGATCTCGGCCTTGTCCTTCTGATCGCGGTTCTTGCCGTTCTTGCCATGTCCCTGATGATCCGCGCCTATTCACTCGCCGATGCCGCCATCGTGGCGCCCATGCAATACAGCCAGATCATATGGGCTGCACTTTTCGGCTGGATGTTTTTTGGCGAAACATCGGGCATGACCACCTTCATCGGCGCGGGTATCATCATCGCCAGCGGGGTCTACATCGTGCTGCGGGAAACGACCGGCGGCTCGCAGCACCAGCCTGTCCTGAAAACGATGCACCGCCGACCCGAAATGGGCGGTGCCCCACGGGTCGGGCTGGTCCTTCCCGCCCCGCAAGACCCCGTGGGGCGCAATCGGGAATAGCGCCACCATCGCGGCCGAGACTTCACCCACCGCCCGGCATCCGGGAGCCGGCTGGCGAAAAGAAGCGTCTATGTGATTCCAATCGAAGATGGTGACCCCGGCAGGATTCGAACCTGCAACCTGCCCCTTAGGAGGGGGCTGCTCTATCCAGTTGAGCCACGGGGCCACGGTCAGTTCTTTAGCTTGAAAAATATCCGTTGGCCATGCGCAAGAAGGAATCGAAATTCTGGGGCCGGATGGCGAAATGTGGGCGCCTTGCGGCGAGGGCAAAGGGGTACACCGCGCCGAGGGGCGCTCCCCCTCCCGCGTGGCACGCAACATCGTGTCATGCGCATCCGCTTGCGCTTCTCGTGGGCCATGCGGTAGCGTGAAACGAAAGCCCCGGAAGGAAAAAGCCTTTGTCGATCCCCCCAAAGCGGCCCCTCACGCTGCGCGATGTTTCGGAAGCCTGTGGCGTTTCCGAAATGACTGTCAGCCGTGTCCTGCGCAAAAGCGGCGATGTCTCCGAAGCAACGCGCGAAAGGGTTCTCGCGGCCGCGAAAGAACTGGGATACGTGCCGAACCAGATTGCGGGATCGCTTGCCTCGCAGCGCGTTAACCTCGTCGCTGTCATCATTCCGAGCCTTGGAAACATGGTCTTCCCCGAGGTTCTGGCCGGGATCAACGCGGCTTTCGATGACACACCGCTTCAGCCGGTCGTGGGCGTTACCGACTATCTTCCCGAAAAGGAAGAACAGGTATTGTACGAGATGCTGTCGTGGCGCCCCTCCGGCGTGATAATCGCGGGGCTGGAGCATTCCGAACCGACACGCGCGATGCTGACGAATGCCGGCATACCGGTGGTCGAGATCATGGACACCGACGGCAATCCGATTGACGCGATGGTGGGTATTTCGCACCGTCAGGCAGGGCGCGACATGGCCCGCGCGATCCTGCGCGAAGGATACGAGCGGATCGGTTTTCTGGGCACCAAGATGCCGCTCGACCACCGTGCACGCAAACGGTTTGAGGGTTTCACCGAAGCGCTGGCGAAGGAAGGGATCGAGATCGAGGATCGCGATTTCTACCAGGGGGGCTCGGCGCTGCTGAAGGGGCGCGAGATGACCCAGGCGATGCTCGAACGGTCACCTGAGCTCGACTTTCTCTATTATTCCAACGACATGATCGGCGCTGGCGGGCTTTTGCATCTGCTGGATCAGGGCATAGATATTCCCGGCAAGATCGGGCTGGCAGGGTTCAACGGGGTGGAACTGTTGCAGGGGTTGCCGCGTCAGCTGGCCACGACAGACGCCTGCCGCCGCGAAATCGGGGAAGCGGCGGCACGCATCATCATTGCGGCCTCCGGGCCTTCGCCTGATCCGAATATGGAAAAGATCATCACGATGAAGCCCACGCTCAGCCCCGGAGATACATTGCGCCGCCGCACCCACGGATGACCGGCCCTGCGCTGGAAAACACCAAGGCGCGGCGCGTGTTTCTCGACCGCCATGCCCTGCTGGAGCCCGCACAGGGACCGGCGCAGGGCGACGATCTTCTGGACCTGATCGCGCGTCTGGGGTTCGTGCAGATCGACAGCATCAATACGGTCGCACGTGCCCATGATCTGATCCTGTTCGCGCGGCGCCCACGGTTCCGCAGCGACGATCTCACACGGCTTTACGCGCGCGGCGACACGCTGTTCGAACATTGGACCCACGATGCCGCGGTGATCCCGCAGGCGTTCTATCCGCTGTGGCAGATGCGCCGCCGGCGTGATGCGGCGCGTCTGCGCAAGCAATGGCGCAGTTGGCGCAGGGACGGGTTCGAGGACCAGATGCAAGCCGTGCTGGACCATATCCGCACCGAAGGGGCGTGCGGATCATCCGATGTGGGCCGCGACGAAAAACGCGGCTCGGGCGGATGGTGGGACTGGCATCCGTCAAAGACCGCGCTCGAATATCTTTGGCGCAGCGGCGCGTTGCACGTGGTGGGCCGCGAAGGATTCCAGAAACGCTATGACCTGACCGAACGTGTGCTGGATCCGCAGCTTTGGGCACCCGGCACGGCCCCGACGGAAGCCGAGACAATCGACTGGTGCTGCGCGAACGCGCTCGACAGGCTGGGGTTCGCGACCTCCGGCGAAATCGCGGCGTTCTGGGCTCACGTCAGCGCGGCGGAAGCCAAAGCGTGGTGCGCGAAGGCGCTGGAGCGGGGCCAGATCGAGGCGCTGGATATCGAAGGCGCGGATGGAACGCTGCGCCGCCTCTTCGCGCGCCCCGGTCTGGCGGAGGATCCGGCCACGCAGACGCAGGCAACGGACCGGTTGCGGGTGCTCAGCCCCTTCGATCCCGCCCTGCGCGACCGCAAGCGGGCGAAATGGCTGTTCGGGTTCGATTACCGGATCGAGGTTTTCGTGCCGGAAGCCAAGCGCGCCTACGGCTACTATGTCTTCCCATTGCTACAGGGCGAACGGATCGTCGGGCGGATCGACATGAAAGCCTTTCGCGCCGATGACACCCTGAGGGTCCGCGCGCTCTGGCCCGAGCCGGGTGTGCGCTGGGGCAAGCTCCGCCACAGAGCTCTTGAGGCGGAGCTGAGCCGGATCGTCAAACTTGCCGGTGTGTCGAAGATCGCGTTCGACGACGGCTGGCTGCGGGAGGCCGCGAGCCATCGTTTCTGATCCGTGCCATGCGATCTGAACGGTTCTGTCACCATCGGAACCGGACATTTGATAGGTTTCTGGCAGTTCTTTCCGCCGAACCACTGGCGCAACCGGTGATCTTTATCGCATGCTGGCACCTGTCGATGCATCCAACTGCTGTCCTGCCTCCGCTTCCGACCCGAAAGGTTTTCGCCGATGTCCCAGTTCCCGCGCATTCGTTCCGTCGGCATGGCCGGTTTGCTGGTGCAGTTCGCGGACGCGATGTCCGAACCCGCAAACCGTGCCGCTCTCGCCTTTCGCGCGGCGGTCGACTCACAGGGATGGCCGGAGGTCCGCGAGACATCGACATCCCTTGTTTCGGCTTTCGTCAGCGTCGATCTCGGGGCAACGCCGGTCGAGGCGCTGACCGAAAAGCTGTCGGATCTGCTGGCCTCACGCGATTGGCTTGACGCGCCCTTGCCCGAAGGCCGCACCCTTTGGCGGGTGCCGACGCTTTACGGAACCGATGCGGCCCCGCAACTGGCCGAGGCCGCCGAAGCCGCAGGCCTGTCGCCCGAAGAGGCAGTTGCCGAACTGTCTCAGGCCCGCGTGCGGGTGCTGACCATCGGTTTCGCGCCCGGCCAGCCCTACACCGGCGAACTTGCAGAGCATTGGAACATTCCCCGACAGCAGGCCCTGAGCAAAGCGGTGCCGCAAGGCGCGCTGGTCGTGGCGATCCGCCAGTTGATCGTTTTCACCAATACGACACCGACAGGCTGGCGCCACATCGGGCAGACCGCTTTCCGCACCTTCCGTCCCGACAGCGAGCGGCCCTTCGCCCTCTCGCCGGGGGACGAGATGATTTTCCACAATATCACAGCCACCGAGTTGTCGCGCATCCAGAGCACGGACGCGGACGGTGACGGCGGCGCCCAGCGAGAGGAAATCGCATGAGCCGGACCGTCACACTCGCATCCGCCGGACCGGCGCTGAGCGTACAGGACATGGGGCGGCCGGGGTTTCTGGCACAGGGCCTGACGCGCGGCGGCGCGATGGACACGCTCGCGCTGGCCGAAGGGGCGGCGCTTCTTGGTCAGGATCCCGGTCTCGCCGCGATTGAACTGGGCGGGATGGGCGGCACCTTCACCTTCGGCGAAGACACCCGTATCGCGCTGACAGGCGCGCCGATGCCCGCAAGCTGCGACGGCGAAACACTGGCCTGGTACGCGAGCCACCTGATACCCGCCGGTGCAAAGCTGGTGATCGGCGTCGCGCAGACCGGCAACTACGGCTATCTGCACGTCGGTGGCGGCATCGACGTGGCAGAGCGTATGGGCGCGCGCGCAACCCATCTCAGCGCGGGTCTGGGTGCCTTGCTGGCCGCCGGAGACGAATTGCCCGTCGGGCCCGACAAGGGAACGTCAACCGGCATGACCCTGACGCCGGAGGCGCGGTTCGACGGCGGAACCGTGCGGATCGTGGCGTCGATGCAAACCGATCTCTTCGACGCGCAAACACAGGACCAGTTCACTGCGACAGCGTTCAAACGCGATGCCCGGGCGAACCGGATGGGCGTCCGGCTGGATCACGATGGTCCGGCCATCGCCGCGGCGGGGCAGCTGAATATCCTGTCGGATGTGATCGTGCAGGGCGACATTCAGGTCACCGGTGACGGCGCGCCCTTCGTGCTGATGGCCGATTGCCAGACGACCGGCGGCTACCCCCGTATCGCAACGGTCATCCCCGCCGATCTGCCGCGCATGGCGCAGGCGCCCGCCGGTGCAACGCTCAGGTTCAGCTTTGTCGACATGTCCGAGGCCCGCGCAATTCAGGAACGCGATACCGCTGCCCGTGCCAAGCTGAAGTCCACCCTGCGGCCCTTGCTGCGCGATCCGTCGACGATCCGCGATCTGCTGAGCTACACGTTGATCAGCGGTGTCGTCTCTGCCACCCATGACCCGTACCAATAAGGAGACCTGAGATGCGTGTGGATCTGAATGCCGACATGGGCGAAAGCTTTGGCGCGTGGAAAATGGGCGACGATGCATCGCTGCTGAAAACAGTCACCTCGGCGAATATCGCCTGCGGCGGCCATGCCGGAGACCCTGATGTGATGGCCGCGACGATGCGCATGGCCTCACAGAACGGTGTCGGCATTGGCGCGCATCCCGGCTTCATGGATATCGCGGGCTTCGGGCGAAACCGCATGTCGGTTCCCCGCGCCACGCTCCAGAACCAGATCCGCTATCAGGTGGCGGCAAGCATCGGCATGGCGCGCAGCGTCGGCGCCGAAGTGCGGCACCTGAAACTGCACGGCGCGATTGCCAATATGGCCTCTGAAGACGAGGATCTTGCGCAGGATCTGTTTGAGGCGGCGCTGTCGGTCGCACCCGACCTGATTGTCATGGTTCTGTCGGCCACCGCCCAGCAGCGCGCGGCAGAAAGCCTCGGCTGCACCTGGGCGGGCGAGATTTTCGCCGACCGCGCCTATAACGAAAATGCAACTCTCGTCGATCGCAGTATAGAGGGTGCCGTTATCCACGATCCGGAAATCGCCGGCAAACGCATGGTCGAGATGGTCAAGGCCGGCGCGATCATCACCGACAGCGGCAAACACATCCCCACCGCCGTCGACACGATCTGCCTGCACGGGGACACGCCCACCGCCGTCCAGATCGCGCAACAGGTCCGCAAGGCGCTGGAGGCCGCTGGCATCACCCTGCAAACCTTCAAGGGGCGGACATCCGTCTGACCGCAAACCCCGACTGCAAAGCGGATCAACAGACGAGGATTGCGTTATGAAAACCCGCTCTGCCCCTTCCACGCCCGACAGCGCACCGCCCGCAAAAACACTGGCGGACGGTGAGTGGGTCGAACGCTTTCCGGGCCTGTCCCGGCTGAACGCCGAGATCAAGGCGCAGCTGATCGGGCGCAGCCGCATCATCACCGTGGCAGAGGGTGAAATGGTGTTCGGGCCGGGAAATTCGCCGGAAAACATGCTGTTCCTTTTGTCCGGAACAGTCCGGGTCCAGCAGGTGTCGGACACCGGCCACGAAATTGTCCTCTACCGGATCAATGCGGGCGAAAGCTGTGTGCTGACCACCGCGTGCCTGCTGGCCTATGACGACTACAGCGCCGAAGGCATCGCCGAGACGGATATCGAAGCCGCCGCCGTGCCGCGGGATGTCTTCGACGATCTTGTGGCGCAGTCAAAACCGTTCCGGGATTTCGTGTTTGCGGCCTTCTCCAAGCGTATCACCGATCTGTTCCTGATCATCGACGAAGTGGCGTTCCAGCGGCTGGACGTCCGGCTGGCGGACAAACTGGTCACGCTTTCGGACGACACGGGCCACCTTGCGGCGACACACCAGAAACTATCGGTCGAACTGGGCACCGCGCGCGAAGTGATCTCGCGCCAGTTGCAGGAGTTCCAACGGCGCGGATGGATCGAACAATCGCGCGGAAAGATCCGGCTGCTGGACCGCGTCCAGCTGGAAGCGCTGGCGCGGCAGCACGGCTGATCCCGGAATTGGTGACAATGTCACCGTCAGGCGGGCCGTAGCTGCGCTATACCTCGGCGGAACAGACCGCAATACCCGACCGAGGAGTCGCATCCAGCCATGATCGAAACTGCTTTTACCCCCTTTCAATCGCTCGGCGGTGGCGTGCTGATCGGCCTTTCCGCCGTTCTTCTGATGGCCACGCTGGGCCGGATCATGGGCGCCACCGGCGTTCTGGCGGGCGTCCTGCATCCGAACGGCTGGTCAGACTGGTCATGGCGCACCGCGACCCTGCTGGGCATGGTAAGCGGTCCTCTGGCGATCTATCTCCTTAGCGGCGGAATGCCCGAAATCTCGGTTCCCGTATCGACGCCGATGCTGCTTGTCGGTGGCTTTCTCGTCGGGATCGGCGTGACCTTCGGCGCGGGATGCACCTCGGGCCACGGGGTCTGCGGCATGGCGCGGCTGTCACCGCGATCGATCGCGGCAACGCTGACCTTCATGCTGACAACCGTCATCACCGTCTACCTTGTCCGCCACGTGTTCGGAGCCTGACCCATGCGCATCCTCGTCTCTTACATCATCGGCCTGATCTTCGGCATCGGCATCTCGATCTCGGGAATGGCCAATCCTGCGAAGGTGCTGAACTTCTTCGACATTGCGGGCAGCTGGGACCCCAGCCTTGCCTTCGTCATGGGCGGCGCGCTCGTGACGACTTTCATCGGCTACCGCTTCGTTCTCAAGGGATCCGGCCCGCTGATCGGTGGCGTATTCCACCTGCCCACGCGGCGCGAGCTTGACCTGCCCCTGCTGGGTGGCGCCGCCGTTTTCGGCGTGGGCTGGGGCATAGCGGGGTTCTGCCCGGGCGGTGCGCTGCCCGCGCTCGGCACCGGACGATCCGAAGTTCTGATATTTGTCGTTGCACTGATCGGTGGTATCCTATGCGCAAAATTGCTGCAGGCCACGACAGACAGGCGCAAAACCGCGACCACCTGACCGGTAGGAGGATGCAATGGACTATCCCGTCAACTTGAACGTCAAACCCGAGGTCACAGGCTTCTTCGACGAAGCGACGAACACGATCACCTATCTTGTTGTCGATCCACAGACCAATCACTGTGCGATCATCGACAGCGTGATGGACATCGACTACGCGGCAGGCCGCATCACCTATGACCACGCCGACGCCCTGATCGCCGAGATCGAGGCGCGCGATCTGACGCTGGACTGGATCATTGAAACCCACGTCCACGCCGACCATCTGAGCGCCGCGCCCTACATCCAACAGCGGCTGGGCGGCAAGATCGGCGTAGGCGAGAAGATCATGGTCGTTCAGGAGACTTTCGGCAAAATCTTCAACGAGGGGACCGAATTCGAACGGGACGGCAGCCAGTTCGACGCGCTGTTCAAGGACGGCGACACCTACAAGGTCGGCAGCATGGAAGGTTTCGCCATGTACACCCCCGGCCACACGCCCGCCTGCATGGTCCACGTGATCGGCGATGCCGCCTTCGCAGGTGACACGCTGTTCATGCCCGACGGAGGATCGGCGCGTGCGGATTTTCCCGGCGGTGACGCGGGCGAGCTCTACGACAGTATCCAGAAGGTATTGTCCCTGCCGGACGACATGCGGCTTTTCATGTGCCACGACTACGGCCCCAACGGGCGCGTGATCCAGTGGGAAACCACGGTGGCCGAGCAGAAGGCAAAGAACATCCACGTCGGCGGCGGCAAGACCCGCGAGGAATTCATACGGTTCCGCACCGAGCGTGACGCACAGCTTGCGATGCCCAAGCTGATCATCCCGTCGCTACAGGTGAACATGCGCGCAGGCCGTCTGCCCACCGACAAGGACGGAAACCCGATGCTGAAAGTGCCGGTCAACGGGATCTGAGCGCCTGAAGGTCTGCCCGATTATTAGGCAATGACCGCAGAGCGCTCAATTTCCGGCAGGTTTCATTGCCTCTTCCGCTGGTTTGGCACAAGCTCGATACATGATCGAGTCTCCCAAATTTTTCGACGAAATGCTGACCGGCAACGGGCCGCGCGGCCCCTATGCCTCCTACCACGAGTGGTTCGCCCGTCAGGACAACAAACGTCTTGCCCAGAAGGCCAGCGAGGCGGAGGCCTTCTTCCGGCGGACCGGCATCACCTTCAATGTCTACGGACAGGAAGCCGCCGAGGAGCGGCTGATCCCCTTCGACCTGGTGCCGCGGATCGTGGCCCATCAGGAATGGGCCAAACTCTCGCGCGGGATCGAGCAGCGCGTCAGCGCGATCAATGCTTTCCTGCACGATATCTATAACCGGCAGGAGATCCTGCGCGCGGGGGTCGTGCCGAAACACCTGATTGCCCGGAACGAGGCCTTCTTGCCGCAGATGCTCGATTTCACCCCGCCGGGTGGTGTCTATACCCACATCGTCGGCACAGATATCGTGCGCACCGGCGAAGACGATTTCTACGTT
Organism: Sulfitobacter sp. HNIBRBA3233; assembly: GCF_040149665.1. Lineage (NCBI taxonomy): Bacteria > Pseudomonadati > Pseudomonadota > Alphaproteobacteria > Rhodobacterales > Roseobacteraceae > Sulfitobacter > Sulfitobacter marinivivus. The sequence continues at coordinate 2,183,534 of NZ_JBEFLP010000001.1, forward strand.
CTCGAAGACAATGCCCGCACGCCTTCGGGCGTCAGCTACATGCTCGAAAACCGCGAGACGATGCTGCAAATGTTCCCGGAACTGTTCAGCACGATCCGTGTGCAGCAGGTTGGCGATTATCCCAAGAACCTGCGCCGGGCTCTGGCGGCTTCGGCACCGGCCTCGGCGGGCAACAGGCCCTGCGTCGCGGTTCTGACACCGGGCATGTATAACTCGGCCTATTACGAACACAGCTTCCTCGCCGATCAGATGGGCGTGGAACTGGTCGAAGGGCACGACCTGCGCGTCGTCGACGGCCATATCGCCATGCGCACGACGCGCGGCTACCGACAGATCGACGTGCTTTACCGGCGCGTGGATGACGAATACCTTGATCCGCTCACCTTCAATCCGTCGTCGATGCTGGGTGTGCCGGGGATCATGGATGTCTACCGCGCGGGCAATATCACCATCGCGAACGCACCGGGCACCGGGATTGCGGACGACAAGGCGATCTACAGCTACATGCCCGAGATCGTCGAATTCTACACCGGCGAACGTGCGATCCTGAAGAACGTAGAGACCCACCGCTGCTCGGACCCCGAAAGCCTGAAATACACTCTCGATAACCTTGCGGATCTGGTGGTCAAGGAAGTGCACGGTTCAGGGGGCTACGGCATGCTGGTCGGCCCCGCCGCCAGCAAGAAGGAGCTCGCGGATTTCGCGGACAAGCTGAAGGCGAAGCCGGGCAATTATATCTCGCAACCCACGCTCTCGCTGTCGACGGTCCCGATCTTTACCGAAAGCGGGCTTGCGCCCCGTCACGTCGACCTGCGCCCCTTCGCGCTGGTATCGCCACAGGGCGTCAATATCACGCCCGGCGGGCTGACGCGGGTCGCGCTGTCCGAGGGATCGCTGGTCGTGAATTCGTCGCAGGGCGGCGGGACAAAAGACACATGGGTACTGGAGGCCTGAATGCTGGGAAAAACCGCAGGCGGCCTGTACTGGATGTTTCGCTATCTCGAGCGGGCCGAAAGCACCGCGCGCCTGGTCGAGGCCGGATTTCGTATTGCGCTGACACGATCGAACGACGCGGAGGCGGAATGGAAGTCGGTGATCGTCACCTCGTCGAGCCAGTCCGCCTATGAGGCGGTTCACGATGGATATGACAGTGCACGCGTCATCGACTACCTGCTGAGGGATCAGAACAATCCCAACTCTGTCCTGTCAGTGATCAAGGCCGCGCGGGACAACGCGCGACTGGTCCGCACCGCCCTGACGACCGAGGTCTGGTTTGCGGTCAACGACACGTGGATGATGCTGCGCGATCTGCTCAAGGAGCCGGTGCCGGAGACGGAATTGCCCGCGATCCTTGCCAACATCCGGCAGCAATCGGCGCTGGTGCGCGGTGCCCTGCACGGCACGATGCTGCGCAATGACATCTACGAATTCTGCAAGCTTGGGATGATGATCGAACGGCTCGACAGCACCGCGCGGATCATCGACGTGAAATACTATTCGCTTTTGCCCTCGCCCGCCTTCGTGGGCAGCCGCATGGACAATGTTCAATGGGAAACCCTGCTGCGCTCGGTGTCGGCGCACAGATCGTTCCGCTGGGCGGTGGAAGAGGAATTTGCCGCCCCCGCCATCGCGGAATTCCTGATCCTCGACAAACGTATGCCGCGTTCGATCATGTTCTGCGCGGGCGAGATCACCGATGGCTTGCGGCGTATCGCCGAGGGCTACGGCATCCGTTCCGACTCGCAGCAACAGGCCGAGAGCATGTACCAGCGTCTGGCCAGCCGCGACATTGCCTCGATCTTCGACGACGGGCTGCACGATGTAATTAACGAGATCATCTCCAACAACGCAAACCTTGCCCACCGGATCGAGCAGGACTACAGGTTCATTGCATAGATGGAACTCAAGATCTCGCACCAGACACACTATCGCTACAGCGCACCGGTATCCTATGCGCTGCAAAAACTGCGTCTGCGCCCGTTACCGAATGTGCTTCAGACGGTGCCGGACTGGTCCATCGACATAGACGGCGGCCAGATCGAGGCCTCTTACAAGGATCACTACGGCAACCACGTCGATCTGGTCAGCGTCACACCGGGCGCGACCGAAGTCTCCGTGCGCGCCAGCGGGACAGTGGTGACAGAGCCGGGCACAGGCGTGCTGGGCAAAGTCTACGGACGCGCGCCCTTGTGGCACTTTCTGGAACCCACCGGGCCTACGACGCCGGGCGATACGGTCCGCGATCTGGCCCGGACAGTCAGCGACAGCGACGACACACTGGATGGGCTGCACAGCCTCTCGGCAGAAGTGCTGAAGGCCGTTCCCTACACGCTGGGGGTTACCAACAGCCAGACCACCGCCGAAGAAGCGTTGAAGACAGGCGGCGGCGTTTGTCAGGATCACGCCCAGATCTTTGCTGCGGCGGCGCGGGTTGCCGGTGTGCCGGCGCGTTACGTCAGCGGTTATCTGATGATGAACGACCGTATCGACCAGGATGCCTCCCACGCGTGGGTAGAAGCCTATCTGGATACGCTCGGCTGGGTCGGTTTCGATGTCTCGAACGGATATTCACCCGACGAGCGCTATGTGCGGATTGCCACCGGACGCGACGCGCGCGATGCTTCGCCGATCGAGGGTATTCGCGTGGGCGCAGCGGATGAAACACTCGTTGTGTCCTTGCAGGTTCAACAGTAAATAGCGCGGATCACACGTCGTGATTGGAAGCCGGAAATGACATATTGCGTTGGCATGAAGCTGGATCAGGGCCTCGTGTTCATGTCGGATACCCGTACAAATGCGGGTGTCGACAATTTTGCCGTGGCGAAAAAGATGTTCAGCTGGACAGTCCCGGGCGAACGGTCCATCACGATCATGACTGCGGGCAACCTTGCCACGACGCAATCCCTCGTCAGCCTGCTGGAAGAGCGTTCGAAATCCCCCGAAGAGCGCAATCCGAACATATTGCACGAGAAGACGATGTTTCAGGTGGCCCGCCTTGTCGGCGCCACGCTGAAAGAGGTGATCGCAGAAAGCACCCCTGAGGGTCAGGCATCGGCTGACCAGTTCAGCGCGTCCGTTATCGTGGGCGGGCAGATCATGGGCGGCCAGCCTACGGTATTCCTCGTCTATCCGGCGGGCAACTTTATCGAGATTACCGATGACACCCCTTTCTTCCAGATCGGCGAGACCAAATACGGCAAACCGATCCTCGTGCGGGCCTATGAGCCAAGCATGAGTTTTGAAGACGCGATCAAACTGTTGCTTGTCTCTTTCGACTCGACGGTCAAATCGAACCTTTCCGTCGGACTGCCCTTCGATTTGCAGGTCTACGAGGTGGACAGTTTCGACAACAGCCGCTCGAAGCGGATCGAACAGGACGATCCTGTGTACCAGACGATCTCGAACGGCTGGGGTGACGCGCTGCGCGATGCGTTCCGGCAGCTGCCCAACTACACCTTCTAGAACACCACCTGAATTGAAGGGCTGCGACGGCGCTTCCGGGCCGGAGGCGGCGGCGCCATCGGCCTGCCCCCTGCGTGTTCAATCATCCTCGATCTTCTGCCCCTAGGACTGCCTGTAGCGCCGCCCAGAAGGGGCGGTCACAGAGCGAGGGGACACCTTGAACCAATCGCTATACCAGTTCTTCCGGCGGCCGGATGCCTGCAATCTTGATACCTGCGCGCAGGAGCAGATCCATCTGTCAGGCATGATCCAGAACATGGCCGCCATGGTGATCATCGAATTCGACACCCATTTGATCGTTGGCGTATCGGACAATTTGGATACCGTCCTCGGCATTGCACCTGCGGCCTGTATCGGGATGCCGCTGGGCGATCTGCATGACGGGATTGCCCGCGAAATCGCCCCGATGACAGGCGCGCGGATCACGAGGCGCTTCACCGACATCCCCTGTTCGCGCGGCTGGTCGCACCCCAACTGAGCGAGCAGGAACTCCGGGCAGCGCTGTCCGCCCAGTTCAACGCCCTTTCCGCAGTCGAAGAGAATCGCCTCGCATCGGGTCTCTGGCAGGTGTTGTCGCTCGGCCCCCAGATTGCGGCCTTGCAAGACGATCTGCCTGGTCAGGGCGCGCGCCCCGCCGGCTTGGCGCTCAACACCCCCGCGACGCTGCTGGGTGCTCTCTATGCGGCGCATGGGGCCTCTATCGGCGCGCGGCATATCGCGAAGGCTCTGGAGCGGTCACGCCCACATAGCCCGTCACGCTATTTCGCGGGTGACACAACGCAGGCATGGCAACCGCTCTGCACGATATTGGAGCGACTGGCCCCCCGAATGCTTTGCCGAGGCAAGCGATGGCGCAGGGCAAGTTTTCCGGCAGCTTGCAAGCACACGACCGACACGGTCGGAAGCTTGATAGCGTATCTTTCGGATAAAGTGGTGAGCCCTGCAGGATTCGAACCTGCGACCCACTGATTAAAAGTCAGTTGCTCTACCAACTGAGCTAAGGGCCCACTGACGCGCTGTTTAGAAACGTGCTGGGTCAGGGTCAACCCCATAACGGCATGAATCTGAGACCAGCCGCTGGAATAACCGGCGCCGCCTCGTTATATGCGCGGAATGGACCGCGATCACCCTACAGAACTGCCTTTCATGAAGATGCACGGGCTGGGAAACGACTTTGTCGTCGTTGACGCGCGCGCGCGTCCGGTCGCCTTGTCCGACAGCCTGGTGCGGGCGATTGCCGACCGCCATACCGGCATCGGTTTCGACCAGCTTGCCGTGATCGGGACCGGCAGCGGCGACGCGCATCTGACCTTCTATAATGCCGATGGGTCCACGTCCGCGGCCTGCGGAAACGCGACACGCTGTATCGCCCGCTATCTGATGACCGAAACGGGCACGGACGCGCTGCATCTGACAACGGATCGCGGTGATCTGTTCGCGGTGGACGCGGGTGACGGGCTGACATCGGTAAACATGGGCCACCCGCAGCTCAACTGGGACGAAATCCCCCTCGCGCGCGAAATGGAGACGCTGGAACTGCCCATCGCTGGCGGACCAACTGCCACGGGCATGGGCAATCCGCATTGCACCTTCTTCGTGCCCGATGCATTGGCTGTGGATCTGGAGACCTTCGGTCCCTTGCATGAGAATCACGCATTATTCCCGCAGCGCACGAATGTTCAGGTCGCCCACCTGACAGGTCCGAATCATATTCGCATGCGGGTCTGGGAACGCGGTGTCGGTCTGACGCTTGCATCCGGATCGTCCTCCTGCGCGACCGCCGTTGCGGCGGCGCGCCGTGGGCTGACCGGGCGCACCGTTCGTATCGACCTTGATGGCGGGACGATCATGATAGACTGGCGCGACGATGGCGTCTGGATGACCGGGCCAACGATGCATGTCTCGAACGGGACGTTCACCACAGAGTTTCTGGAGAGCGCCCGATGACCGCGCCCGTATTCTCGAACCATGGCTGCCGTCTGAACCAGTATGAACTGGAAGCGATGAAAGAACTCGCCGACGGTGCCGGATTGCGTGACGCCATCGTGGTGAACACATGCGCGGTCACAGCGGAAGCCGTGCGCAAGGCGCGTCAGGACATCCGCAAGCTGCGCAAGGCCCACCCGGACGCCCGGCTGATCGTCACGGGCTGTGCCGCCCAGACCGAACCGCAGACCTTTACCGCCATGGAAGAGGTCGATGCCGTGATCGGCAACACGGAAAAGATGCTGCCCGACACATGGAAGGGCCTCGCTGCGGATTTCATCGGCGAGACCGAGGCGGTACAGGTCGACGACATCATGTCGGTGCGCGAAACGGCGGGCCATCTGATCGACGGTTTCGGCACCCGCAGCCGTGCCTATGTCCAGGTCCAGAACGGCTGTGACCATCGCTGCACTTTCTGCATCATCCCCTACGGTCGCGGCAATTCTCGGTCGGTTCCCGCCGGCGTGGTGGTCGAACAGATCAAGCGGCTGGTCGACAAGGGCTTTAACGAGGTCGTGCTGACCGGCGTCGATCTGACGTCGTGGGGGGCGGACCTGCCCGCCCAGCCGAAACTCGGCGATCTGGTCATGCGGATCCTGCGGCTGGTGCCGGACCTGCCACGCCTGCGCATCAGCTCCATCGATTCGATCGAGGTCGACGAGAACCTGATGACCGCGATCGCCACCGAAGCGCGGCTGATGCCGCATCTGCACCTGTCTTTGCAGCACGGTGATGACCTGATTCTGAAGCGGATGAAGCGACGCCACCTGCGCGACGATGCAATCCGCTTTTGCGAGGACGCCTTGCGGCTGCGGCCCGATATGACCTTCGGCGCCGATATCATCGCGGGTTTTCCCACCGAAACCGATGCACATTTCGAGAACTCGCTGAAACTGGTCGAAGACTGCCAGCTGACATGGCTGCATGTTTTTCCCTACTCGAAACGCGAGGGAACGCCGGCTGCCAAGATCCCCGCACAGGTCGATGGCCGCACCATCAAGGACCGCGCCGCCCAGCTGCGCGCCGCAGGCGAAGCACGGGTCCAGCACCATCTTTCGGATCAGGTAGGGCGCACCCACGATATCCTGATGGAAAATCCGCTGATGGGCCGCACCCCGCAATTTGCGGAAGTCCGGTTCGAGACAGAGCAGCCCGAAGGCGCTATTGTCCGCGCAAGGATAACAGGGCAGGCTGGAATGGAGCTGCGGGCGTAACGCCCGACTGACCCATTGAACGGACCGCACCCATGGCGCAAGCATCGCTTGGCGATATCGGCTTTCTTTCGTCTGCCTCGGCGGCGCTGCGCAACATGATCGAGGAGCGGGCAACACGGCGCCACCTCGCTGCAGGAGAGACCCTTTTTTCGCAGGGAGATCCGGGCGACACGCTCTTCGCCATCGCCAGCGGGCTTGTAGAGGTCAGCGTGCTGTCGAAAAGCGGTCAGAAGCTCGGGCTCGATATGATGGGCGCGGGAGAATTGATCGGGGAAATCGCCCTGTTCTCGCCCGGACCACGCACGGCGACGATCACAGCCATTGAACCGACCGAAGTCTGGGGGCTGCGAAATGCGGACGTGCTGGACGCGCTGCAGGAAAAGCCGGAACTCTGCGTCGACCTGATCGAGCTTGCGGGCAAGCGGATGCGCTGGATGTCGACGCAATATCACGAACAGGTCTTCATGGATGCCCCGACCCGTCTGGCGCGCCGGATCGTTCACTACTGCGGCATTGGTGGCTCCGAATTGCGAATGTCCCACGCCGATCTGGCCTCTTTCGTGGGAACGACCCGCGAGACGGTTTCAAAAACGCTCGCGGGCTGGAAACGTGAGGGCGTGATTTCCATGGGCCGCAGTACGATCACCGTGGTCGATATGGATGCGCTTCGGGATATTGCCGGCAATTGAAAGAAATTTCATTGCTCTGTGAAACAGTTCACAGACCAGAACATATCCGCAGCGCATGCTCGGTCCATAGATAATGTGACCAAGAGAAACCCGCGCCAGTATATTCCTGGCGTCTCGCGGTCAAACAGATCCAAGTAATGCCGGGCACGCGGTGACGGGGGCTAAGCTTCTTGATCCGGGGTTCACTCTTCGGAAGGGGCCTTCCGGCATATTACAAAAATAAATTTAGCCTATCGGGTGCCGGCCTCGCTTCCTTCATTTCGGCACTCGAGAAAGCCCTTCGATCCCCTCGGATCAGAAGGGCTTTCGCATGTCTAGAACGCGAAACGCCCGCCGGGCGAACCAGCGGGCGTTCCTTCATTCACACACGCAGTGGTCAGTCCTTGCGCTTGACCGATGCCCAGAGGCGTTTGTTGGTCAGATACAGCAGCACCGACAGCAGCGTCAGGAAGACGACACCGGCAAAACCGGCCTGCTTGCGGGCACCAAGCTTGGGCTCGGCTGTCCACATGAGAAACGCGGCAACGTCCTCGGCCATCGCTTCGACCGTGTTGGCGTGGCCATCCTCGAATTCGACCGCTTCATCGTAGAGCGGGGGCGCCATGGCGATCCACCCACCGGGGAAGTAATCGTTCTCATAGAGGATTACACCCGCCTGCTCTTTCTCTTCACCGGTATAGCCGTGAAGCAGGGCAGCGATGTATTCAGGACCACCGATACCCTTGAAGAACTGGTTGATCCCCAGACCGTAAGGGCCGTGGAAACCCGCACGCGCCTTCGCCATCAACGACAGGTCAGGAGCGTTTGAAAGCGACGACATCGGGAAGTGATCCGTTGGCTTCGCTTCGCGGAAATCGTCCAGCTCTTCGTCATAGACTTCGTACTGGGCGGCATAGGCGCGCATCTGGTCGTCCGGCAGGCTCGGGCCACCGTCATCGCTCAGCGTGCGGAAAGGCACGTAACGCAGACCGTGGCAGGCCGAGCAGACTTCGGTGTAGATCTGGAGCCCGCGCTGAAGCTGGTTCACATCGTAGGCGCCAAAAGGACCATCGAACGGGAAATCGATATTCTCGATCTCGTGTCCGCTGCTTTCGGCGGCCATTGCCGCTGGCGCGGTAAGCGCCAGCGCGGCGGAGAGCAGTGTTGCTTTGATCATATTCATCTCGCGTTACTCCGCAGGGTTCACAAGTGTCTTGGTTCCGCCGGTTTTCGGCGCATAGTGCGCGTCAAAGTCGGCTGCGATTGTCTCTGGTTGCTCGATCGGTTTCTCGATCACACCAAGCAGCGGCAGAATCACGAGGAAGTAGGCGAACCAGTAGGTCGATGCGATCAGAGAGAGCGTCGCATATGGCTCTTCCGCGGGCATCGCGCCGAGCCACATGAGGGCGAAGAAATCGACCACCAGCAGGGCGAACCACCATTTGAACATCGGACGATAGCGGCCCGAACGGACCCGCGATGTATCGAGCCATGGCACAGCCGCCATTGCAGCGATCGCACCGAACATGGCCAGCACGCCGAAGAATTTGGCGTCGATGATGCCACCGGTCACGAAAGAGGCAATCTGCACCACCCAGACCTCTGCGGTGAACGCACGCAGGATCGCGTAGAACGGTAGGAAGTACCATTCGGGGACGATGTGCGCGGGTGTCGCGAGGGGGTTCGCCTCGATGTAGTTGTCGGGGTGACCGAGGTAGTTCGGCATGAAGCCTACGACCGCGAAGAACACGACCATGATGACCGCCAGCGCGAACAGGTCCTTGATCACGAAGTAGGGCCAGAACGGCAGCGTGTCTTTCTGCGCTTCTTCTTTCGACGTGCGGCGCACTTCGACACCCGTTGGGTTGTTGTTGCCCGTGGTGTGGAAGGCCCAGATGTGCAGGACAACAAGACCCGCGATCACGAAGGGGAAAAGATAGTGCAGCGAGAAGAAGCGGTTCAGCGTTGCGTTGTCCACGGCGGGACCGCCCAGCAGCAGTGTCTGGATCGGCTCACCGATGAACGGGATGGCACCGAAGAGACCGGTGATAACCGTAGCGCCCCAGAACGACATCTGGCCCCAGGGCAAGACGTAGCCCATGAAGGCCGTGCCCATCATCAGCAGGTAGATCAGGATACCGATGATCCACGTGATCTCACGGGGTGCCTTGTAAGACCCGTAGTAAAGGCCGCGGAAAATATGCGCATAGACCGCGATGAAGAACAGCGAGGCGCCGTTCGCATGCATGTACCGCAGCATGTAGCCGCCGTTCACGTTGCGCATGATATGCTCGACCGAGGCGAAGGCCTCGTCCACGTGCGGGGTATAGTGCATCGCCAGCACGATGCCGGTGATGATCTGCAGCACGAGACAGAAGGTCAGAACGATGCCCCAGATCCACATCCAGTTCAGGTTCTTGGGTGTGGGGATGAAGAGTGTATCGTAGGCCAGTCCGAGGATCGGCAGGCGCTTTTGCACCCACTTCTCGCCGTCGGACTTCGGCTCGTAATGGTCGTGAGGAATTCCAGACATAGGTACTATCCTTTAACCGAGTAGAATTGTTGTTTCATCGACGAATTCGGCCCGTGGGACCGGAAGGTTCGTCGGCGCGGGTCCGCGGCGGATGCGGCCTGCTGTATCATAGTGCGACCCGTGGCAGGGGCAGAACCAGCCACCGAAATCACCGGCATCGCCCAGCGGCACACAGCCGAGGTGCGTGCAAACGCCCATCATCACCAGCCACTCGCCCGCTTCGTCCAGCGTGCGGTTTTCGTCCAGCGCGGGTGTGCCGTCGGCGAGGTTCGCGTTCTCTGCATTCGGATCGGGAAGCTCGGACAGGTCGACGGCGCGGCCGTCGGCGATCTCTTCCTCAGTGCGGCGGCGGATGAAAACAGGTTTGCCCAGCCATTTGACGGTCAGCTGCGTGCCGGGTTCGACGGCGCTGACATCAACGCGGATCGACGCGAGCGCCTGAACATCCGCAGAGGGGTTCATCTGGTTGACCAGCGGCCAGACCGCGGCACCCACGGCTACGGCGCCGGTGCCAGCGGTTGCATAATAGAGGAAATCTCTGCGATTGCCTGCGGTATCATCTGCTTGTGACACGTTGGAGTCTCCGTTTCGGGGCCGCACCGCGGCCAACAGGTATTAAGACGCACCTGCCCCGGCGCATCGGATATTAGGGCGGTATCTAGCTTGCCACCGCGCCAGCGTCCAGATGGTTTAGGCGCGCAAACCGTCGCAGCCCAAGGAATAGTAGCCCGAATTGAAGGCCAAAAGCAGGCATTGCGCTGCGGTTCAGGCCTCCGGCGGGCGCGTCGATTTCATCCATTCACGCGATTCGAAGGCTTCGAACCATTTCGCCAGTTCGTCGTTGCCACTGCGCCAGTCCCGCGCGCCATGGCGGAAATCGATGTAGGCCAGCGCACAGCCTACAGCGATCTGCCCCATGTCCAGCGGCCCTTGCAGGTGGCTCATCCAGCGTGTGTTCAGCGCGGTCGCTGCCCGTGCGATCTTGTCCCACTGGCCCTCGATCCACTCGGGCATCCGCTTGTCTTCGGGACGGATGCGTCCTTCGTATACCATCAGCAGCGCGGCATCGAGCATACCATCCGCCGTCGCCTCGAGCGTCAGCGTATCCCAGCGGCGCGCGCCCTGCGGATAAAGCGATCCGCCCGCGCGGTCATTGAGGTAGGCGGTAATAACACGGCTGTCATATAGCGTCGGGCCATCCGTCCGCTCGAGTGCCGGAACCTTCGACAGCGGATTCTTGGTCAAAAGGGCAGCATCCGCCGCGACAGGTGTCGTTACAGTATTGATGATCTCGACATCGTTCCGCTGGCCCGTCTCTTCCAGAACGATCATGACCTTGCGCACGTAGGGCGATGTTGGTGCGTAATAGAGTTTCATGGCGGTATCCCTCATGTTGCGCGGTCACTGTTTCCCCAAATGCGATCCGGCGCAAGCCGTTCAGCGGTGATCGAGGTCGCGCATCATCCGCGCCAGAACACCGGCTTCGCTTCCGAAGCCGTGTTCGGCCATCCGGTCCGCCGCCGCGCGGCGCACCGCGTCGGGCTTGTTCTGGCCAAGTTTCCACGTGCCGTCGATGTCTTCGATGTGAAACCGGTAGGGAACGATCGCGCGCATCATCCGGTCCAGGGCGTCCGGCGTCATCTTGTCCGTGGTCCAGGGCGTCTTGGGCAAAAGGCGCGTCTCGTAGCCGGCGGATTGCTTGTCCAGCATGTCGCGCATCCGGTCGGCGGGCAGCCGTTCAAGCGTACCGGTGAGCTGGACAGCGATGTAGTTCCACGTCGGCACCTGATCTTCGGCCTCGTACCAGTCGGGCGATACATAGCTGTCCGGTCCCGACACGGCGATCCGCGCGGGGACCCGCGATTCGTCCAGCCGTGCGATCGGGTTCGAGCGCACCAGATGCAGATCGGCAGAGGCCCCGCCCGCGTCGATCAGGAATGGCACATGGCTCAGCAACGGGACCCCATCGGACGACACCGCAAGCGTGCCAAAGCCACGTTCCGCCGCGAAAGCAAGATTCCGGGCCTTTTCGGCGTCGTGGTAGACCGGATTGGGGTGCATCACCGTCTCCTCCGCAGGGTTACGTTGCACGAGCTATTGCAGAGCGGTGCGTCTCTTGGCAATAAGAAGCCATTCTCAGGGCGGGGTGAAATTCCCCACCGGCGGTATGGAGCCTTCGCGCTCCGAGCCCGCGAGCGCCGGCGGCCATTCCTCGGAAGGCACCGGGACAAGCAGATCCGGTGAGATGCCGGAGCCGACGGTTACAGTCCGGATGGAAGAGAATGCAGGCGACAGACCGCTTTCGGAAACGAAAGGCGGCTTGCGGCCTGTGATCGCCTTGGGTGGAACGTCGAACCTAAAGGAGATCAGACATGAAAGACGACACTTCCGCCCCCCGCCGCTTCGCCTTTGTGAAGGCCCAGTGGCATGCCGACATCGTGGATCGCGCGCTGGACGGCTTTATCGAAACGGCACCGGATGCGCGGACCGATGTATTCGACGTCCCCGGTGCGTTCGAGCTGCCGCTGAAAGCGCAGCAACTGGCCCGGACGGGCACATACGATGCCGTCATCTGTGCCGCCTTCGTGGTGGACGGCGGCATCTACCGCCACGATTTCGTCGCCAGCGCCGTGGTGGACGGTCTGATGCGGGTGGGGCTGGATACAGGGGTGCCTGTGCTTTCGGTGTCGCTGACCCCGCACCACTATCAGGAAACGGATCACCACAACGCGATCTACCGCGCGCATTTCGTCGAAAAGGGCCGCGAGGCTGCCCGCGCTGCCCTGTCGATTACCGAGGCGCCCGCAGTTCAGGTCGCTGCCGAATAGCGAGCGGCCCTGCCGGCACTTCAGCCCAGATAGGCACGCAATTCCGGCGGCGGATCATCCATCAGCGCCGCCGCCGGACGCGGCGCATGGGCGCGACCGCCCTCCACGAAGATGACGTCATCCGCGATCCGCCGCACGTCCTGCGGCGCGTGGGTGACCATCACCAGCGCGGCGTTGGTCTCTCCGACGAGTTCCTGCACAAGATCCAGCATTTCGTTGCGCAGCGCGGGACCGAGCGCCGCGAATGGCTCATCCAGCAGCAGCAGCGGCTCGGCCTGCACCAGCACCCGCGCCAGCGCGACGCGGCTTTGTTGCCCGCCGGACAGCGTCCCCGGCTTTGACTGCGCCTTGCCCTGCAATCCGACCCGCGCGAGCGCCGCGCCGACACGTTCCCGCTCGGGCGCGGTCAGACGCAAGTCAGGCCGCAGACCCAGCCCCACGTTTTGCATCACGCTCAGATGGCCGAAAAGATTGTTGTCCTGAAAAAGCATCGTCATCGGGCGTGCGCCGGGCGCCGAATGGGTCAGGTCGCGGTCGTCCCACATCAGCCGCCCGGCCCGAAGCGCCACAAACCCCGCCATCGCGTTAAGCAATGTGGATTTGCCCGCGCCCGAAGGCCCGATCACCGCGTATTTCCGGCCAGGCAGGATCGACAGATCGGCCCGCAGCTCGAAATCGCCCTGCGCGATCACTGCATTTTCAAGCTTCAGCACGCAGGCGCCCTCCCCTGTCACAAATCCAGAAAACGGCAAGGCTCAGCACCAGAAGCAAAAGCGCCGCACCGGCTGCGGCCTCCATCTGGTAGGCCCCCATCAGGCGGTACATCTGCAACGGCAGCGTGACCCGGTCGGGATTGGCAAAAAGCGTGATCACCCCCAAATCGCCCATGGACAGCGCCCCCGTCAGACCGGCGGCGAACCCGATCTGGCTGCGCAGGCGGGGCAACAGCACGATGCGCCAGAAGCCAAACCCACGAAGATCCAGCGTCGCCGCCAGCCGCCCGTAGACCTGTATCGTATCACGCATCGGCGGCACCATCGTGCGCAGCGCGAAAGGCAGCGCCATCATCGCGTTGACGATCACCGTGACAGCCAGCGCAAAATCGAAAGGATCGGCAACCGGATTTATCAGCAGGAACCATCCGGTCCCGATCATCAGCGGAGAGGCCGACAAACCCAGAAGCCCGATGGCCTCCATCCCGCCGCCCCGGCGGCTGGCGATCCAGCCCGACATCGGCAGCGCCAGCGCCAGCATGACGCAAATGCTCAGCCCCGCCACCGCAATCGAGATACCGGCCGCCTCCCAGACCGAAACGGGCATGAGGGCCAGCCCCCCGAGGCCGCGCAGCACGACGGCGCACAGCGGAAGCAGCAGAAACGCGGCAGCGGAGGTGATCCATGCACCATCAAGAAGCCGCTGCGCCGCGCGGTTCGCATCCCAGCGCTGGCGGACGCGGTCCAGCCCGCCGCCTACGCTGATCTGCGGAACGAACCGCAACGCCGCCAGCGCCAGCCCCCCCGCGAGGACCAGCTGCACCACAGACAGCATCGCCGCGCGCCCCAGATCGAAATCGAAACGGAAGGCCTGATAGATCGCCAGTTCGACCGTCGTGGCGCGCGGCCCGCCGCCCAGCGTCAGTGCCACGGCAAAACTGGTCAGGCAGATCACGAAGATCAGAACGAAAATGCCGGGCACCATCTGCAAGAGCATCGGACGTTCGATTGCCTGAAACACGGCCCATGGCGTCAGGCGCAATTGCGCGGCGAGCCTGAAACGCTCCGCCGGAATGGTCTGCCAGCCCTGCAACAGCAACCGCGTCGCCAGCGGCAGGTTGAAAAAGACATGGGCGAGTACGACCCCGTGAAATCCGTAGACCGACACGCCCGGAAGGCCCAGCGCCGCCAGCAGGTCATTCATCCAGCCGTTCCGCCCGAACACTGTCAGCAGACCGAAGACCGCCACGATCACCGGCAGAATGAATGGCGCGCCCAGCAGCGTCACCAGCGCACCGCGCCCGACAAAGCGGCGCCGCGCCAAGGCCCGCGCGACCGGCAGCGCAAGAAGAACGGACAGCCCCGCAGACCAGAGCGCCTGATGCACCGTAAACCTGATTGCGGCCCAATCGCTCGGGGCCAGCCCCGATCCCGCCTCGGCCCGCAACAGAACCGCGACAAGTGCGGCGAGGATCAGCGCGAGGGTAAGCCCCGCCGCGCCGATCCCTGCCCTAGATCCTATTGGGACAATGCGTTGAGCCATTCGGCCAAAGCTTCCTCGCGGATCGCGGGCACCTCTTCGGCAGGTGTCAGCAGCGCCTTTTCAGGCGTTGTCAGGGTGTCGAACCCGTCGGGCAACCCGCCATCGGGTGTCACCGCCGGGTACATCCAGTTCGTCGTGGGCAGTGCCGATTGCGCCGCGTCGGAGACCATGAATTCCATGAATTGCGCGGCCAGATCCGGTGTATCGCTGCCGGCAAGCCGGCCCAGCACCTCGATCTGCATGTAGTGACCTTCGGTGAAGGATGCAGTGGTCTTGCTGTCGTCGTCCTCGGCGATCAGGTGGTAGGCGGGCGAAGTCGTATAGCTCAGCACCATGTCCGATTCCCCCTCGAGGAACAGACCGTAGGCTTCGGACCAGCCTTTGGTGACCGTCACGACGTTATCGGCCAGCCCTTCCCAGATCGCCGATGCCTCGTCGCCGTAGGCCGACTTGACCCACATCAGAAGGCCCAGACCGGGAGTCGACGAACGCGGATCCTGGATGATGATCGACGCGTCACTTTCCGCCAGCGCGCGGAAATCCGTGGGCGCTTCGAAATCCTTGTTGTGAACGAATGCGAAATAACCCCAATCGTAGGGCACGAAAACCGGGTCGTTCCACGCGACCGGCAGATCGTAGGCGGCCTCCACAGGCGTCTCGGCAAAAAGACCGGTTTCCTTCGCGGCAGCGATCAGCGACGTATCGAGCCCCATCACCACATCTGCGTCAGACCGCGCGCCCTCAAGCCGCAGCCGCGCGAGAAGTGCTGCGCCATCGCCCATGCCCACAAGGTTCAGATCGCAGGCGCAGACTTCCTCGAACGCCTTTTCGATCACCGGGCCCGGGCCCCAGTCGGACGTGAAGCTGTCGTATGTATAGACGGTAAGCACGGGTGTTTGTGCCAGTGCGGCACTGGCGCCGAATGTTGCTGCTGCAAACGTAAGATACTTCATGGCATCCTCCAAATTGCGGCGTCAGAAACGTTTGGATGGATGTCCAGACCTTCCCTCCGCCGGTGTTAACCGGTTCAGGTTCAACGGGTCAGCTTTCGCAATCTCAGCGCCGCAGCGCCCCCCGAGGTGCCCCAAGAGCTAGGACAGCTGCATCCCCTTGGCAAGGCAAATCCCCTTGAGCGCACCCGCTCCCCCGGCTAAGGCAGGGAGGAAGGAGCACCGCATGTCGATCAACAGCTTTGGCCATCTTTTCCGTGTGACCACCTGGGGCGAAAGCCACGGGCCGGCTTTGGGTGCGACCGTGGATGGCTGCCCCCCGGGCGTAGAGATCGACGCGGGCATGATCCAGCACTGGCTCGACAAGCGCAAACCCGGGCAGAACAAATTCACCACCCAGCGCCGCGAGGCGGATGAGGTCCGGATTCTGTCTGGCACGTTCGAAGGCGTGACCACCGGCACCCCCGTGCAGTTGTTGATTGAAAACACCGACCAACGGTCGAAGGACTACGGCGATATCAAGGACAAGTTCCGCCCCGGTCATGCGGACATCACCTATTTCCAGAAGTACGGCGTGCGCGATTATCGCGGCGGCGGACGGTCCTCGGCGCGCGAGACGGCCAGCCGGGTCGCGGCGGGCGGTTTGGCCCGCGAGGCGATCAAGGCGATCGCGCCGAACGTGCAGATCACCGGCTACATGGTGCAGATGGGACCGCACAAGATCGACCGGGATGCGTTCGACTGGGACCAGATCGAGCAGAACCCTTTCTGGGTCCCGGACGCCCGCGCGGCAGCCGATTGGGCAGACTATCTCGATGGCCTGCGCAAATCGGGGTCTTCCGTCGGGGCGATCATTGAGGTCACCGCGCGCGGTGTCCCTGCGGGCATCGGCGCGCCTGTTTACGGCAAGCTCGATACCGATCTGGCGGCCGCGATGATGAGCATCAATGCCGTGAAGGGCGTCGAGATCGGCGAGGGCATGTCGGCGGCCATGCTGACCGGCGAGCTGAACGCGGACGAGATCACCATGGGCCCCGACGGCCCGCAGTATTCGTCAAATCACGCGGGCGGCATTCTGGGCGGGATCAGCACCGGACAGGACATCGTCGTGCGCTTTGCCGTCAAGCCGACCTCCAGCATCCTGACCACCCGCCGTACCATCACCAAGACCGGCGAAGAGACCGAGATCATCACCAAGGGCCGTCACGACCCCTGCGTCGGCATCCGCGCGGTGCCGGTGGGCGAGGCGATGATGGCCTGCGTGATCCTCGATCACCTGCTCCTCCACCGCGGGCAGGTCGGTGAAAACCGCGGCACGATCGGGCCCGGCGCGTGATGACGCGATGAAGGTCGAGGATTTCTCAGCCAGACCGGCACTCGGTGTTGCCCTGAAAATCACCGCGATCTTTCTGTTCACCTGCATGTCGGCGATCATCAAATCCACCTCGGACGAGATCCCCCCAGGCGAGCAGGTATTCTTCCGCTCGCTGTTTGCCATCCCGATCATCCTTGCCTGGCTGGCCCAGCGCGGGCAGCTGAAAATCGGCCTGAAAGCCAAGAAGCCGATGGGCCACGTCTGGCGGGGCCTGTTCGGCACCACAGCCATGGGTCTGACGTTCGGCGGGCTGGGCCTGCTGCCCCTGCCCGAAGTCACGGCCATCGGGTTCGCCACTCCGATCTTCACGGTGCTTCTTGCCGCGCTGATGCTCGGAGAACGCATCCGATTCCTGCGGATCAGCGCGGTCGCCGTCGGGCTTGTCGGGGTCATCATCATCCTCTGGCCCCGGTTTGGCGGCGCGCGGCTGGATCACATGGCCACCATCGGTGCGCTGATGATCCTCGGGGCCACGCTGATGCGCAGCCTTGTCCAGATACACCTGCGCCAGCTGGTGCAGAACGAACATACAGCCGCGATCGTCTTTTACTTTTCGGCCACCGCGACCGTCCTGTCGCTGTTCACCCTGCCCTTCGGCTGGGTCGTCCCCACCGGGCAGACTGCACTCTTGCTCGTGTCGGCGGGGCTGGTGGGCGGCGTGGCCCAGATCCTCGTGACCTCCTCCTACCGGTTCGGATCGGTGTCGATGCTGGCGCCCTATGACTATACCTCGATGCTTTTTGCCATCGTGCTGGGCTACGTCATCTTCGGAGAACTGCCCACGGTGATGATGCTGGCGGGCGCCTCGCTCGTGATTGTGGCGGGCGTGCTCGTGATCTGGCGCGAACATCAACTGGGGATGGAGCGCGGCAAGATCCGCGCCGTATCCGTCCCGAAATCCTGAGATCAACCCCGAAGGGAGCTTTCAATGACCGACGACCACAAGGAAAAGATGCAAGAGCGTCAGGCCGAACAGCGAAAGAAGGTCTCGGAGCTTAAAGACCCCGAGCAGGGCCTCGTGCTGGTGCACACCGGCGCGGGCAAAGGCAAATCCTCCTCCGCTTTCGGTGTGGTGATCCGCGCGCTCGGCTGGAAGCAGACCGTCGGCGTCGTGCAGTTCATCAAGGGCAAATGGAAAACCGGCGAACGCCAGTTCTTCGACCGTCTGGGAGAGGTGACCTGGCATACGATGGGCGAAGGGTTCACCTGGGACACGCAGGACAAGGACCGCGACATCGCGGCGGCGCAGGCGGCTTTCGCCAAGGCCCGCGACATGATGGAAAGCGGCGACTATGACCTGATCGTTCTGGACGAGATCAACATCGCCATGCGCTACGACTATCTGTCGGTTGCGGATGTGATCGCCGGTCTGGAGGCGCGCAATGCACGTACCGGCGTGATCCTGACGGGCCGTGACGCCAAGGCCGAACTGTGCGACTATGCCGATCTGGTCACCGAAATGACCGAAGTGAAGCACCCATTCAAAGCGGGCATCAAGGCGCAGCGCGGCGTGGACTACTGAAGGGAACGGACGTGGAGCAGAAAGTCGCCCTCGTTACCGGTGCCGCACGCGGGATCGGGTTTGCCACCGCGAAACTCTTTCTCGAGGAAGGGTGGCTGGTTGCCGCACTCGACCGCGACGGCGATGCGCTCGGCCCTGCGGTGGACGAGCTTGGGCAGGGCGCAAGTGCGCTGGTCCATGACGTCTCCAGCCCCGATCAGGCGCAGGCCGCTGTGGCCGCCGCGATCGAGAAATTCGGCCGCATCGACGCGCTGGTCAACAACGCGGGCGTCGCCGATTTCGGCCCCATCGAGGAAACGACATTCGACCGCTGGCGCACCGTCATGGCCACGAACCTCGACGGGGTGTTCCTGATGTCGCAGGCCGCCATTCCGGCCCTGAAAAAGACACGCGGCGCGCTTTTGAACATCGCATCCATATCGGGGCTGCGCGCCTCGACCCTGCGGGTCGCCTACGGCACCTCGAAGGCGGCGGTGATCCATCTGACCAAACAGCAGGCCGCCGAACTGGGCGAATACGGCATTCGCGCCAATTGTGTCTGCCCCGGCCCTGTCCGGACCAAGCTTGCCATGGCCGTGCACACGCAGGACATCATCGACGCCTACCACGACGCCATCCCGCTGAACCGCTATGGATCGGAACGCGAAATCGCCGAGGTCATCGTGTTCCTGTGCTCTGACAAGGCAAGCTATGTCACCGGTCAGGTCGTGGCCTCTGACGGCGGTTTCGAGAGCACCGGTGTCGGCCTGCCGGCCCTGCGCAAATAATTGCCCAGGCAATTGACGTAACGTCATTATGCAATCGGCGCGTGCATCCCGTGCTAGCCTGATCCTCCAGACCCAAGCGAATCGTCCCGCCAGAGGACGCGCCGGTCCAACATCGGAGGATTTATGTTATTCAAATCATTTAGTGCATTTTGCCTAGGCCTGACGCTGAGCGCGGGCGCGGCGCTCGCGCAGGATTGCGACACATCAGAGCAGTGGGGCGCGGAAGATACGCTCGGCTCTGCCAACCTTGTGACCCCCGAACGCACGCTTGAAGCGGTAAAGCTGATCAAGCAGGGCAAATCCATGCCGCTTGGCATTGCCATTGGGCCGAACACACCCGCCTTCCCGCCACGCTCGCTGTCGCTTCAGGTTGTGCAGCCGAACCAGCAAGGCGGTCAGAAACTTACCGGTTTCGGCTACGAGGGCAATTACAACGACGATATTCTGCAAACATGGATAGGGATCGGCAGCCAGCTCGACGGGCTGGGCCACCTCGGGGAAAATGGCCACTACTACAACTGCCTCGACGAGAAAGAGATTTCCGCGATCACCGGCCTGACAAAGCTGGGCACCCATGCGGTGCCACCGCTGGTGGGCCGCGCCGTGATCCTTGATATGGCCGCGCACGCCGGTGTCGAGGTGATGCAGGCGGGCGACCATTTCGGATCGGAAGAGATCAAGGCCGCCGCCGAGGCGCAGGGCGTCGAGATGGGCGAAGGCGACATCATCCTGTTCCACACCGGATGGACCGAAGGGATGCTGGAAAGCGATCCGCAAGCCTGGGGCGGCACCGAACCGGGGCTGAACAACGAGGGCGCGGAATATATCGCCTCGCTCAATCCCATGGCAGTGGGTGCGGACACATGGGGGCTTGAGCCGATCCCGGCACCCGACGGCGACAAGGTCTTTTACGGCCACGTCACCCTGCTGAAAAAGAACGGCATCTACATTCTGGAAACGATGAATGTCGGGCCGTTGCTGCGTGAGGGGGTGAACGAATTCATGTTCGTGCTCGGCCAGCCCCGTATTGTCGGCACGGTGCAGGCCATGATCAATCCGGTCGCGCTGTACTGACCTTTCGCAAACCGTGAACGCACTGCGGCGGCCCGTTGGCCGCCGCAATTCCGTGTTGCCCGCGTGGGACTGAAGATCAGGCGCGCACCAGCTTCTCGTAGCTTTCGGCAATGTCGCGCGTCAGCGCGCCAACCTCGAAGGTATAGTCGCCGATCTGCCCCACCGGCGTCACCTCGGCGGCGGTGCCTGTCAGCCAGCACTGCTCAAAACCTTCGAGCTCTTCTGGCATGATGTGGCGTTCGTGCACCGTAACGCCACGCTCCTTGAGCATCCCGATCACCGTCTGCCGCGTGATCCCGTTCAGGAAACAGTCAGGGTCCGGCGTATGCACCTCTCCGTCCTTTACGAAGAACACGTTCGCCCCGGTCGCCTCAGCCACGTAGCCGCGGTAATCCATCATCAACGCGTCCGAACATCCCTTGGCCTCTGCCGCGTGTTTGGACATCGTGCAAATCATGTAAAGACCCGCCGCCTTTGCGTGGCTCGGGATCGTTTCGGGGCTGGGGCGCTTCCACTTCGAGATGTCGAGCTTGGCCCCCTTCATCTTGGCGTCGCCGTAATAGGCCCCCCATTCCCACGCGGCGATCGCCATGCGCACGGGGTTGCGCGCCGAGGCCACGCCCATGTCTTCGCCCGCGCCACGCCACGCGATCGCGCGGACATAGGCGTCCGACAGGCCGGAGGCCTTCAGCACCTCGGCCTTCGCAGCCTCGATTTCATCAACCGTGTAGGGGACTTCGAAGTCGATCATCTGTGCGGACCTGCGCAGGCGCTCGGAATGTTCGCGGCTTTTGAAGATCTTGCCGTTGTAGGCGCGTTCGCCTTCGAACACCGACGAGGCATAGTGCATGGCGTGGGTCAGGATATGCACCTTCGCATCGCGCCAGGGCACCATTTGCCCGTCTACCCAGATATGTCCGTCCCGGTCATCATACGCTCCGGCCATGCCGCTTTCCCTTCGAGGTTTGGACGCCAATGCGCGTCGAAATTTCCATTTATTGCGCATTATACGCCCAGCAGGGATATTAAGTTACGCAAAACCTCAGGCTGGGTAGCCTTTCGGGGTTGGAGTGTCAATAACACTGACATAAACTGCCGTGAATTCGCGAACCCCCGAGGAGGCTTCATGGACAGGCGCGCACCGGCACCCCAAGGCGGCGAAGCACTGCTGTTTTTGACAGACGAACAGCTGAGGCAGGGAATCGAGGCGATGTTCTTTGCCTATCGCGGCTTCACGGCCGATCCCGACAGGATTCTTGCCGATCTCGCCTACGGGCGTGCGCATCATCGGGCGATTCATTTCATCAACCGTGCGCCGGGAACGACGGTCAACAACCTGCTCAACCTGCTCGGGGTCACGAAGCAATCGCTGAACCGTGTCTTGCGCACCCTGATCGGCGATGGTCTGGTAGAAAGCAGGGTCGGGCGGCTTGATAAACGCGAACGGCATCTGCACCTGACCGAAACCGGGCGCGCGCTGGAACAACAGCTGTCCGATGCACAGCGGGCGCGAATGCGCGCCGCCTACCGCGAAGCGGGGCCGGAGGCCGTAGCCGGATTCCGCAAGGTACTGGAGGCGATGATGGACAGCGAAATGCAGGGGGCCTACACGCGGCTTCGGGACAGCAGCGCATGACTGTGGCTGACGCGCATCTTCTTGTTGTAGACGACGACGAGCGGATCCGCGCTCTGCTCAAGAAGTTTCTCATGCGCAACGGGTTTCTGGTAACGGCGGCCCGCGACGCCGCCCACGCACGGCGTATTTTGTCCGGTCTCGACTTCGACATGATCGTCCTGGACGTGATGATGCCGGGCGAGGATGGGGTCACGCTGACGCAATCCCTGCGGGAAACCCTTGTGACGCCAATCCTTCTGCTGACCGCGAAGGGAGAAACGGATGATCGCATCGCGGGGCTTGAGGCTGGCGCGGACGACTACCTGTCAAAGCCGTTCGAGCCGAAGGAACTGCTGCTGCGCATCAACGCGATCCTGCGGCGGATGCCCGACGCCCAACCCGCCGACACGGCGCCGAAGGTTCTGACGCTGGGGCCGATCCGCTACGACATGGAGCGCGGCGAGATGTGGCTGAACGAGGATCTGGTACGGCTGACCGCGACCGAAATCCAGCTGATGAAAATCTTTGCCGCGCAACCCAACGAACCGCTGAGCCGCGCCACGCTGGTCGAGGAACTGGGCCGCGATCGCGGGCAGGCACAGGAACGCGCGGTCGATGTTCAGATCACGCGCCTGCGACGCAAGATCGAGGACGACCCCAAGCAGCCGAAATACCTGCAAACGGTGCGCGGCGCAGGCTATATGTTGGCGCCGGACTGACCCGCCGCGCGGCCCCCCTAGGGCCTGCCAGACCTCGCAATTTTCCGCGCCGAATGCCCGGCCCTCCGCTGGCCTTGTGCGCCGGTTATGACTATGGTCGCGCCAAAGTTTCAGGAAAGGTTCACGCCCGTGAGTGACACACCCGTCGAAGAGATGAGCTTCGAAGCCGCGATGGCGGAGCTTGAAAAAGTATTGGGCCAGCTTGAGCGCGGCGACGTCGCCCTCGAGGAAAGCATCACGCTTTACGAGCGCGGCGCCGCGCTGAAGGCGCGCTGCGAGGCGAAGCTGAAAGAGGCCGAAGAAAAGGTCGCGGCGATCACGCTGGACGCGGACGGAAATCCGCAGGGACTGAAGCCGGTCGAAGGTCTCTGAAAATGCGGGCATTCCGGACCGCACTCGCAGAGGCGGGCGAACTGGCCGTGACCGAAATTCGCGCGGCCCTGTCGGGCATGGAAGGACCGGTCGCCGAGGCGATGCTTTTCGCTACGGTTGGTGGCAAGGGCCTGCGCGCCTTTCTGGTCATCGAAAGCGCCCGCTTGCACGGCGTGGAGCCGCAGCGGGCGGCCAAGGCGGCCGGCGCGATCGAAGCCCTGCATGCCTATTCGCTGGTGCATGATGATCTGCCATGCATGGACGACGACGACCTGCGCCGGGGCCAGCCCACCGTGCACCGCAAGTGGGACGAGGCAACCGCCGTTCTGGCTGGCGATGCGCTCCAGACACTGGCGTTCCAACTGTGCGCGACGGCCAATGTTACAGATGCCGCGCGCGTCGATCTGATGGCGTCGCTTGCCACCGCATCGGGAATTCGCGGCATGGTAGGCGGACAGGCCCGCGACATCGCGGCGGAAACCGCAACAACCCCGCTGACACTGGACGAGATTACAGCGCTTCAGGCGGGCAAGACCGGCGCGTTGATCGAATGGGCCGCGACCGCCGGCCCGCGCATGGCACAGGAAGACACAACAGCGCTCGCGCGGTTCGCCCGCGATCTCGGCCTCGCGTTCCAGATCGCGGACGACATCCTCGATGTCGAAGGGGACGCCGCGACCGTCGGCAAGGCCACGGGCAAGGACGCCGGCGCGGGCAAGGCCACCTTCGTATCGCTGCT
This sequence comes from Sulfitobacter sp. HNIBRBA3233, assembly GCF_040149665.1. Lineage (NCBI taxonomy): Bacteria > Pseudomonadati > Pseudomonadota > Alphaproteobacteria > Rhodobacterales > Roseobacteraceae > Sulfitobacter > Sulfitobacter marinivivus. The sequence continues at coordinate 2,207,614 of NZ_JBEFLP010000001.1, forward strand.
GGGGCTCGATGCCGCGCGCGCAAGGGCCGCAGAACTTGTGGACAGCGCCTGTGACGCGCTATCTGCCTACGGAGATGACGCAGACATCTTGCGCGACGCGGCACGCTTTGTCGTGACCCGCAAGAGTTAGGATATCAAGATGACCGACCGCCCGCAGACGCCCCTTCTGGACAGCATCAAACGTCCCGCTGACCTGAAGCGATTGAACGACCGCGACCTGACACGCCTCGCGGACGAGCTGCGCGCGGAAACCGTGTCTGCGGTATCGGTCACCGGCGGCCACCTCGGGGCCGGTCTGGGTGTGGTGGAGCTGACCGTGGCGCTGCACGCTGTTTTCGATACCCCCCGCGACAAGATCATCTGGGACGTGAGCCACCAGTGCTATCCCCACAAGATCCTGACCGAACGGCGCGACCGGATCCGCACCCTGCGGACAAAGGACGGGCTGAGCGGTTTCACCAAGCGCAGCGAATCCCCCTATGATCCCTTCGGCGCGGCTCACAGTTCGACTTCGATCTCGGCGGCGCTCGGTTTTGCCGTGGCCCGTGATCTGGGCGGTGTCGTGCCCGAAGGGCTGGGCGACGCCATTGCCGTGATCGGCGACGGCGCAATGTCGGCCGGTATGGCCTATGAGGCCATGAACAACGCAGGCCACTTGAAAAAGCGCCTGATCGTGATCCTGAACGACAACGAGATGAGCATCGCACCCCCCGTCGGGGCGATGTCGTCCTACCTCAGCCGTCTTTATGCGGAAGAGCCGTTTCAGGAGCTCAAGCTTGCCGCGAAGGGGGCTGTCAGCCTTCTGCCCGAGCCGTTCCGCGAAGGCGCAAAACGCGCCAAGGACATGCTCAAGGGGATGGCTGTCGGCGGCACGCTGTTCGAACAGCTCGGGTTTTCCTATCTCGGCCCGATTGACGGCCATGACATGGACCAGCTGCTTCCGGTGCTGCGCACGGTAAAGGCACGGGCGACCGGCCCGATCCTCATCCATGTGCTCACGAAAAAGGGCAAGGGCTATGCCCCCGCCGAAAGCGCGGCAGACCGGGGCCACGCGACCGCGAAATTCGACGTGATCACCGGCAAGCAGACGAAGGCGCCCAGCAACGCGCCCAGCTATACTCGTGTCTTCGCCGATAGCCTGCTTCAGGAAGCTGCCGAAGATGACAAGATCTGCGCGGTTACCGCCGCGATGCCGGATGGCACCGGCCTGAACCTCTTTGCCGAACGCTACCCCTCGCGCTGTTTTGATGTGGGAATCGCGGAACAGCACGGCGTGACCTTCTCGGCAGCGCTGGCAGCCGGTGGCATGAAACCGTTCTGCGCGATGTATTCGACCTTTCTTCAGCGCGGCTACGATCAGGTTGTGCATGATGTCGCGATCCAGCGGCTTCCGGTGCGCTTTGCCATCGACCGCGCGGGGCTGGTCGGCGCGGATGGTGCGACCCATGCCGGATCCTTCGACGTGGCCTATCTGGCGAATTTGCCGGGCTTTGTTGTCATGGCCGCCGCCGACGAGGCGGATCTGAAGCATATGGTGGCCACCGCGGCCGCCTACGACGACGGCCCGATCGCCTTCCGCTTTCCGCGCGGCGAAGGCAACGGCGTCGAGATGCCCGAACGCGGCAGTCCGCTGGAGATCGGCAAGGGCCGTATCATGGCGCAGGGCAACCGCGTGGCGATCCTGTCATTCGGAACCCGGCTGGCCGAGGTTCAGCGCGCTGCCGAGGCGCTGTCGGCGCGTGGCATCACCCCCACGATCGCCGATGCCCGCTTTGCCAAACCGCTCGACCGCGAGTTGATCCTGTCGCTGGCGCGGGAACACGAGGCGCTCATCACTGTCGAGGAAGGTGCGATTGGCGGCTTCGGCAGCCATGTCGCCCAGCTTCTGGCCGAGGAAGGCGTGTTCGACACCGGCCTCAAATACCGCTCCATGGTGCTGCCGGATATCTTCATCGATCAGGCATCGCCGGCCGATATGTACGCAGTTGCGGGCATGAACGCCGAAGACATCGAGGCAAAGGTGCTGGCAACGCTTGGCCTAGGCCAAATCGGATCTCAGCGGGCCTGATCCGATCTCTCTTCGAGTAGCCTGTCCAGCTTGACCTCGAGCATGGCCAGTTTGTCATGCACTTCGGCGCGGTAGGCATCCGTGGAGGCCACGGATTCCTCCTGATGCGCGTCCTGCATCGAGTTCACGATCAAGCCGACCAGCAGGTTCACCACCGCAAAGGTCGTGACCATGATGAAGGGCACAAAGAACATCCACGCCAGCGGATAGACCTCCATCACCGGGCGGACGATCCCCATCGACCACGACTCCAACGTCATGATCTGGAACAGCGAATACCCCGAGCGGCCGAGTGTACCGAACCAGTCATTGAACTGGGCCGCTTGTTCGGGCGTACAGGCCGCACAGCCCATCCCGAAAAGCTTGGTCGCCATGACCGCCGCGATATAGAAGATCAGCGCCATCAGCACGAATACGGACGCCATGCCCGGCAGCGCCGTGACGAAGCCTTCGACCACCCGGCGCAGGCGCGGGGCCACCGACACCACACGCAGGACACGCAGGATCCGCAACGCCCGCAACGCCGAGAAACCCTGCGCGTCGGGCACAAAGGACACGGCGACAATCACGAAGTCGAAGATGTTCCACCCGTCGCGGAAAAACCGGCCACGATAAGCGATAAGCTTGGCCGCGATTTCCGCGACGAAGATCGCCAGGCAAATGCGATCCAGCGTCTTGATCAGGGATCCGGCAGCGTCCATCACGGTGCGCGATGTCTCGAGCCCAAGGATGACGGCGTTGAACAGGATCACGCCCAGGATGGCGTTCCTGACGCGATCGGATTCGAGGTAATCGGAAAGGGTACGCGCGGCGGCCATCGTGAAATCCTTTGTTTCGGTGGGGCCTATATGGCTGCTCGGCCTCGGCACAACAACCACCTGTCGCGGTCCTTTGCAGTCACCGCCAGCATCCGCTGCGCCGTGCAATCCGCGCGGTCATTCCCCGGACGGATCTGCCTGATTCTTCATCGCGTTCAGGCCGCTGCGATAGTCGGCATAGATCGGCGACCAGCCAAGTTCGGCCTTGATCCGGTCGTTTCGCACCCTCTTGCTTTCTGCGTAGAAGCTGCGTGCCATCGGGGTCATCTCGGCCTCTTCGAACGGGATGCCGGGCGGGACAGGCAGGCCCAGCAGTTCCGCCGCATAGGCGATGACATCCTGTGGCGGTGCCGGATCATCGTCACACAAATTATAGACTGCGCCGGGATTCGGGGACGCGATCGACAGCTCCAGCGCTTGCGCGATGTCATCCACATGAATGCGGCTGAAAACCTGACCATCCTTGATGATGCGCCGTGCCGTCCCGCGGCGCACCTTGGCGAACGGACCGCGTTCGGGTCCGTAGATACCGGCAAGCCGGAAGATATGAAGTGGCAGCTGCGCAATCGCCTGCCATGCGGCTTCGGCCTCGACACGCGCACGACCGCGCTTGGTCGCAGGCGTCAGGGGCGCGTCTTCGTCCACCCAGTCACCTGCATGGTCGCCGTACACCCCCGTGGTCGACAGGTAACCGAGCCAGCGCATGTCGGGCGCTGCCGCCGCAAAGGCGCCGTCCAGTTCAGCGAGAACGGGATCACCATCCGGGCCCGGCCCGGCAGAGATCAGAATGTTCGGAAACTGCGCGATGAGAGGGGCCAGATCGGCCCCCGGCCATTGCAGGGTCTCTATCCCGGTGGCTGCCAGCGCCTCGCATTTTTCGGCGCTGCGGCTCGTCCCCACGATCCGCCATCCCTGCGGGACCAGCCGCCGCGCCAGAGCCTGCGCCGAATACCCGTGCCCGATCGAGAGGAGCTGTTTGTTCATTCGGAAACTCAATTCATTGCTGCGCGTGCAACGGCCAAGCACAAACAAAAACGGCCTCCCCCGATGTCGGGGAAGGCCGGAAATTCTGGATGAAGTAAGACTTAGTCTTCTTCAACGCCCGAGTCGGAGTCGGAGTCGCTGTCGCTGCTGTTTGCGGCTGCTGCCAGCAGAGCGGCTGCTGCAACTGCACCGATCACGGCTGGAACGCCGATGCCGGAACCGACGGCAGGAACGAATACGCCTTCATCTTCTGGCTCGGCTTCAACAACTGCGTCGTTCAGCGAACCGGCGAAGGAAGCTGTTGCCATCATTGCGATGAGGGCGGATACGGAGAGCGTCTTAAACATTTTGGTCATCCTGTTTTGCGTAATTCAAGGGCATATTAGCCCGTCTTTCGACTTGCCTGACAAATAGCTGAAACGAAGTTGGTCTTCAACACACTATTCCCGGCCACAATACATTATTAGCAATGTCCCGCCAACTGTGGCGAAATTGCTTAGTTTTTGAGCAAAATCATCTCGAAATAGCCGGATCTGGCCCCAACCCACTGGCGGGATTTGCGCACCAGACCGGTGCCCGACTGGACCCAGTAATCGTTCGTGATCCGCTCGCCACCCGCGGCATCGCTGACACAGGTTTCACGCAGATGCGTTGTCTCAAATACTTGATTCACAACGGCAATATTCTCCTGACCGATCAGACGCACCTCACAGCGGAACTGGACTTCGGTCGCTGTGACGTCACCATCGGACAAGATATAGCGGCGGATCCCCGCATTTGCGGCCCTGTTCTGAAGCGCACGCACGGTCATCGACGCGTCCGAAGAGATGATATCCGCCCCGACTCCGCGTGTGGCTACAACGACACCATTTCGCAGAAAAATCTGGGCGTTGTCCGAGGATTTCCAGATTTCGACGTCTCCGGGATACGAATCGCGCCGCGTTGCAGCACGACGCAGGAAGTCGCTGCCACCCGCCATCTCGGGATTGACCTGAAGCGCCGCGATCTTGGTCTCAGCCAGCATCTTGGGCGTCACGACCACGGGCGGGGCACGCCCCTCGCTGCGCTGCTGGGCTGCCTGCTGTGCCGCCCCCAGAAGAAGCTGGGGAATATCGGTGCCTTCGTTGTTTTCGGAACTGCATCCGGACAACACGGCGACCACCGCGGCGAGCGCATAAAAGATTCCGACCTTGCGGATCATTCCCATACCCCCGACCAATTGCCGAAAAGCCCCTGCCGGTGCCCGTCACGTACCTGATTATAAAGCCTTTTGGGCACACTCAGACGCGCCCCGCCATCGCGCAGGATCGGCCGGATTGTTGTTTCGAAATTCCGCTTGTCCGGACGCCCGACAAACCAGCTTATCGGCACAGTGAGCGTGATGCCCTTGTCGAAGGATCCTTCGCCAAAGTCCTCCGCGGAAACATCTGTAAGGGTGAAGAACCCGCCGACCTTCCAGCCGTTGTCGAACTCCCGCTCCAGCGTCACTGTCGCGCCGACATCACCCGCAAGGTAGCGACCCACATCCAGCTGGCCGGTAAAGCCGTTGCCGAATTCGTAGTAGGCAGACGCATGTCCTGTCGCGACAGAATAGTCCCTGAACCCGAAACGCTGGTCGAAGTCGCGCTTTTTCACGTAGTTCGCTTCGATCCCAAGGGCGAGCCTGCTTGCCACCGGCTTCCAGAGCAGCTCGGCGGATACACCGCCATACATACGCTCCAGATAGCCCGCGGTCACCCGGGCGTAGAGATCGGCACCCGGCTTCCACTGGCGATTGATGTAGAGATTGCGCAGGGTCGTGTCACCGCCACCGGCATAGCGGACCGCGTCCGTGCGGACCCGCGGCAGCGCGGACTCCGTCGTCCGGACAGTATCGGCGATGTTGCCGCCCAGCCGATGCCGCAGTTCGCCCGCAACCGTCCAGCCCGGCGCAAACTTGTAAGATGCCTTGAGGCTGACGCCCCCGTCGACGCGGATAGGCTCTGTCGGATCGAAATAGCTTTGCGACAGGTAGGGCCCGATGGACCAATTGAACACCGAAACCAGATCTTCATTGTCGGCCGCGCCGATCAGGCTGGGCGCGGCGCTGTCGATGCCGGTCACGGCCAGCAGCGCATTCGGCGCATCCGGAGATGTCTCCAGCGCCTCCAGATCCGACCGCCGGAACACGACGGTCGACTTGGCCAGCCCGTCGGCCATCGGCGTCAGGCGGAAGGTTTCGACCGACGCAGGCAGCACCCGCGCCATCAGCCGTGCGGCGCGCCCGATGGCCACGCTTTCCGCGCGGTAGCGTTCGTTGCGGAACCGTATCTCGGTCGTCGATGCCGTGGTTTTTGCGGAGACCAGCGTCAGGCCCTCCGCCTCGAACAGTGGCGTGAGCGCGTCGCGCACGGCGCCCGATGCGCTTTCCTCGGATGCGGCCCAGGCACCGTCGTAGGCCTGCGGATCCTCACGGCGGCTCGGCCGGACGTCATAGGGGCGCGGCGCAGGCAACCGCAGCGGTGACAGCGGGCGCTTCGGATTGATCTGGATCTGAAGATTCACACCCAGTTCGGAGCCATAGAGATAGTACGCGCCCAGCCGCATGCTGTCAGACAGCTGGTATTCGGCCCCGAAGTTGAACCGGGACTTGCGATCGAAAACGCCGTTGCCGGTTTCGATGTCATAGGCATCCGAGCTATACTCGGCCTTCACGCCCCATTTGTCGTTGATCTGCCATTCCAGACCCGCGAATGGCGCGACATCGCCCCGAAACCACTGATCGAAGGAAGGCTCACCGCCGGTATCGCCGGGCTCGAACCCCGGGCGTTCGGCGCCAAAAGGCGCGCCGATGCTGCCGGAACTTGCCAGACGCCCCCAGCCAAGGCCGACCGTGGCCTTGATCTCTCCCGGAACGCGCGCGCCCGAGAAGGTTTTGGTCGCGACCACGTATTCGCCCGCATAAATCCCCGTGCCGGCAAAATCCTGAAGCCCGACCGTCACCGACGGCAAATACCTGCTTTCACGATTGAGCAGGAAGCGAAGGTCGAAGCTGCGGTCGCGGTAGGTCTCGAAACCGTCAAGATTGATATCGCGAATGCCGATGTACCGAAAGCTGGCCGAGATACGCGGCGCCGCCTGAAACGTCAGCGTCGTACGCGTGGTGCCGCCGAAATTCGAGATACCCACGACGAATTGCCCATCCGGCAACGCTTCGGCGGTGGGCATGTCGACCAGACCGGGAGAGCCGTAGAGGTTCAGCGTCGGACGGTCGGCAACACCGAAGACATGGTCGATATCTTGCGCAGCCGCCACCGATGGCAGGACCACGCCAAGCGTGGTCAATTTCAAAGCTGACTTGAGGAAACTTCGGATCATCACTTGCCCACTGCCCGGAAATGCATCTTTGGCCTTCTTTTCCAACTTAATGCACGGCGGTCCGCCTGAAAGCAACACACGAGCGGGACCAATGATGGGTTTAGCAACGCGCCGTGGCGCAATAGCGCGCCTAGACCGAAGAGGCTTCGGCCCCGGTCGGCTCGGTTTCCTTGCTTTCCACCCACCGTCTGACCACGGCGCGCGCCATGTCCTCGTCTCCCGCCACAACCGCTTCGCGCAGGCTGCGGATGGCCGACGCAATCTCGATCTGGGACGGGACTGCCTCAAGCGCGCTTGAAATCTTGGGATATTTCGTCCCCAGAAGATCGTTCGACAGGGTCAGTTCCTCGACCAGCTTTTCGCCCGGACGCAGGCCCGTGATCGCGATTTCGATATCGCCGTCCGGGTTGTTCTGGTCGCGCACCTCGAAACCGGCACGCTCGATCACCTGCCGCGCGAGGCGCAGGATCGGAACCGGCTCTCCCATGTCGAGAACGAATACCTCGCCGCCCTTGCTGATCGTGCCGGCTTGCAAAACCAGTTGCACCGCCTCCTGAACGGTCATGAAATACCGCTCTACACCCTTGTCGGTGACGGTCAGCGGCCCGCCGCGGCTGAGCTGTTCCTGGAACAGCGGCACAACAGACCCGGAGGAGCCCAGCACATTGCCGAACCGGACCATCGCGAAAACCGTTCCGGTTGAACGCCGCGCGAGATCCTGAACCACCATCTCGGCCAGGCGCTTGGAGGCGCCCATCACATTCGTCGGGCGCACGGCCTTGTCCGACGAAATCAGCGTGAACCGCTCGACACCGGCCTTGGCCGACTGCTCGGCCAGGGTCTGGGTGCCAAAGACATTGTTGACCAGCCCGGTCAGCGGATTGGCTTCGACCAGCGGGACGTGCTTGTAGGCCGCGGCGTGCAGCACCACCTGCACACCGTGGGTCACCAGAAGTTTGCGCACCTGACGGCTGTCGGTCACCGATCCCAGAACCGAGATGATTTCGGTCTCCAGATTGACCTGCTCGACGATGCCGCGCAGTTCCATGTCGATCTGGTAGAGCGCCAGTTCGCTCAACTCGAACAGGATCAGCTTGCGCGGACGGCAATCTATGATCTGTCGGCAAAGCTCGGACCCGATGGACCCGCCTGCCCCGGACACCAGAACCACGCGGTCCGCGTAGGTTGCCTGCGCATCGCCCAGCGGGTTCGCGACCTCGGCACGGCCCAGAAAGCTTTGCGGCGAGACCGGCGTCAGCTTGTCGACCAGTGCCTCCTCTCCGATCAGCTGCGAGAACGACGGAAGCGTCTGCACCTCAAGGCCCATCTGCTGCAAGCGCCGCGCGATCTGCGCCTGCTTGGGCCGGCTGAGCGACGGTACCGCCAGCAAGACGCGGTCGATCTGCTTTTCCTTGACGACCTCGGCAATGCGCGCGGGTGAATAGACCGGCAAACGCGCCACCTGCATGCCTTGCAAGCCCTTGTTGTCATCGACAAAGGCGACCGGTTGGATGGACTGGTGGCCGCGCAGGGCCGATACCAGCTGCATCCCCGTCGTGCCCGCGCCGTAAATCAGAACACGGCAGCGTGCAGAGGTCCGGCGGTAGATGGCCACGACAATCTGCAAGAGCACCGCACGGCTGGCGACGGCAAGGCAGAAGAAAACCACCCCGAAGACCATATGCAGCCCGACAGGCAGCCCCAGCCCCGCAATATCCGACAGGGTAAAGGAGGCCAGCGCCAGAAGCGCCGCGAACACAGCCGTGAGGCCGACGGCTGCCGCTTCATAGCCGCTGACCTGAATGTCGCAAATGCCGATCCAGATCGACACGCCGATGCAGACCGCGATCATGTAGGGAAGGATCAGCAGATAGTCCTGAATGTTCTCCAGCGTCCCGCCCGGCAGGTTCAGCGTGGCAAACGCGAAAAACAGGGCGAAGGGGACAAGTGTAGCATCAAGCGCCAGCATGATCCGGCGCTTCTGCGCCTTTGTCAGCGATTTGACCCAACCCAACATACCACTAGAACCCTCGAAAACTGGACAGACCCGGCAACTCGCCCCTTTGAGACGGCGCATCCAATCCGCATGAAAGTATAGTCAAACTAATCAAAGATTAACCAAAATTCGGCGGTGCAGCCAGTACGGCCGTTTTTCCGCCGATCGCTCCCTACCGTCAGCGACCGTCAGCCGCGACGGAAAAGGTTTGCGATCGTCTGGAAAACAAGGTCGAAATCGTAGCAAATGCTCTGGTTGCGCTGATAGATTAGGTCCAGCTTGGCCTTGCGCGGCACGCAAATGCGGCAATAGACATCATCGGTCTGCGCAGCGGTCGTACAGCGCGCAAGAAGGCGATCCTCGTGCCTGTGAAACCGAATCGTTGCAAGGCCGGTCACGCCGGGGCGGGATTTCAGCACTTCAGTGTATATCTCGGGAAACCGTTCCACGTATTCACGCAGGGGCGGGCGCGGTCCGACAAAGGACAGATCGCCCCGAAGGATGTTCCAAAGCTGCGGAAACTCGTCGAGCCGCCGTGCACGCAAACGTGCCCCGACAGGCGTGACCCGCGATGCCTTGTGCGCACCGGAGACACCTTGATCCTCGTCAACGACCGTCATGGTCCGGAACTTGAGGAGCTGGAACGGCTCGTCAATGGTCTTCATCCTCTCGGCCACGTAGAACAGCGGACGGCCCTGTTTGAGGTAGATATAGATCACCAACGCCAGGATCGCCGGCGCAAGGACAACAGCCAGAAGGCTGGCGAAAAACAGATCGAAGCATCGCTTGCGCCAGTTCATGTTCGTGAAGATCCCTTGTCCGTATCCCTCCGCGCCTGTGCCACGAGCCCTGCGGGTGTCGTCTCGTCGGCAGAAAAATCATAGAGCCGTTGCAGCCGCGTGGTGTCCAGTACAACTTCGGCGATCACGTTTTCGTCCGGCGTTCGCGGTGTCCACGCCAGATCGGCGGCATCCAGCAGCGCACCCATCTGCACCGGTTCGGGTGCCGCGATGTTCAGGATCGCGGGAAGGGCCTCGGCCCGCGTGAGCGTTTCGAGAACGCGCGCAAGGCTGACCGGGCCGATGTAGCTGCGCGTCGGCGTCGATCCGTCTGCGAAACTGTCGATCTGCATCCCCGGCGCCCAGTTGCCAAGGATCGCATCGGCACCTGCCACGTTACCGATCCGCAGGATGCAACCACGGCCTCCCGCCTCGGCCAGAAACCGGCTCTCCATCTCGACCTTGGCACGCCCGTAGTCGGAGACGGGTGCTGTGGGCGCATCCTCGGACAGAAAACCGCCCGACCGGCCATAGACGGCAGCGGTGGAGGCCACGAACACCCGCGCCCCGGCTGGCGCTGCGCGGAGCGCCGCAAGGGCAAGATCGGTGTTGAGCGCCATCGCATCGCCGCTGGCGGCGGCATGGGCGGGCGTCACGCCCGACAGGCAGATCACCGCGCGGCATCCTTCGGCCGCGCGCACCAAAGCGTCGGGCATCGACAACGGATCGCATCGGATCATGCCCGGCCCGCCACCGCGCGAGACGGGGCGCAACAAACGCGGATCAGACCAGTGTCTGCGCAACATCCCGCCCAGTCGTCCCGAGGCCCCCATCAGGAGAACCGGACGATCGTCCCCGGATACCGTTGTAGACATTGACCTCATACTTCCATGCAGTATCTTGCCCCCAACGGATTTCCAAGCCGTGCAGCGCGGCTGCGGGGGGTTCTGGATGAACAAAGCGGGTATGCGGATGGGCCTTTTCTCGAAACTCTTCCTTGCGGGCTTGCTTGCTTTCACGATGGCAGCCTGTGATGGCCTGCCCCGCGGCGCGGCGGTACAATCGGAAATCGTGAAGGGAGCGGACCAGCCAGAGGCGGATTTCGCCGTCTACCCCGTGACCAAGAGCTTCCTGCCCAGTGTGCAGCACTGGCCCGAAACGGGCATCCGCAGATACGGCTGGCTGTCGCGCGATCACGGGTCCTCGGCCCAGATCATCCGCCCCGGCGACACCGTGAACCTCATCATCTGGGACAGTTCGGAAAACTCGCTGCTCACGATCCCCGGGCAGCGTACCGCGCGGCTTGACGGGATGCGCGTGTCCGAAACCGGCACCATTTTCATGCCCTATATCGGCAAGGTGCGGATTGCCGACAGAACCCCCGACAGTGCGCGCCAGCTGCTGCAACGGCAGATTGATCCCATCGTGCCCGGCGCGCAGGTCCAGCTGAGCATGGCGGAAGGGCGTGTGAACTCCGTCGATCTGGTGGGCGGCGTGAACGCTCCCGGCATTGTCCCGCTGCCCGATCAGAACTTTTCGGTTCTGGCGGCGATCTCGGCGGGCGGTGGCGTGCGACCGGCACTTGCGAACCCGCAGGTGAAACTGGTTCGCGGCTCAAGCATCTATCAGACCTCCGTATCGCGCCTTTACGAGGATCCCGCGCTCGATACCCGCCTGCGTGGGGGCGACAAGGTCATCGTTGAGGAAGACCGGAGATATTTCCTGTCGCTGGGTGCGGCGGGGCAGGAAAGCCAGTTCACCTTCAACCGCGACCGTGTTTCGGCGCTGGATGCGCTGTCGATCATCGGTGGTGTGGCTGACTCGCGCGCGAACCCGCAGGGTGTCCTAATCCTGCGCGAGTATCCGTCCAGCGCGCTGGCGGCTGGCCAACGCGGGCCACGTCAGCAGCGTGTTGTCTTTACCATCGACCTGACCACGTCTGACGGGCTGTTTTCGGCGAAAAACTTCCACATCAATTCGGGCGATCTGGTGCTGGCGACGGAAAGCCCCGTCAACAACGTCCGCACCATCGTGAGCATCGTCGGATCGGCCTTCGGCCTGATCAACGTGGCCAGCGCAGCCGGAAACTGACAAGGCCGGCCAGCCCGTCAGGGCAGGACGATCCGTTTCTCTTCGGGCACCAGCGCGTTGATCTCTTCCAGATGCCGCGGCAGGCATTTCGTCAGGAAGTCGTATTCCCTGACCACGTGATCGCGGGCGGCCTTGCCCAGATGCGCGAACTCCTGCGGGCGCTCCAGCACCTCGATGACCTGCGCGGCAAGGGCGTCGGGATCGAAGAAGTCGACCAGAAGGCCGGTTTTTCCGTGGGTCATCGCCTCGCGCACCGGGGCCACATCGGCGGCCACGATGGTGGCCCCCATCGACATTGATTCCAGAAGCGACCACGACAGGACGAAGGGCATCGTCAGGTATATATGGCACCTGCTGAGCCGGATGATGGACTTGTAGCTCTCGAAAGGCACCTGCCCCAGAAAATGCACGCGGTCCCAGTCCACGCGGTCGCCGACCTCGGCCTCCATCTCGGCGCGCAGGCCACCGGGCTGTTTGCTTTTGGCGCCGTAAGATACCTCGTTGCCACCGATCACCAGAACGCGGGCGTTCGGGCGGGCCTCGAGAATGCCGGGCAGCGCGCGCATGAACTGGTGAAAGCCGCGCATCCGTTCCAGATTGCGCGCCATGTATGTCACGATCTCGTCGTCGCGGGTGATCGGCCAGTCCAGCCGCCCCAGTGTCAGCGATGCCCCGGCGTCCGGGGTCAGCTGGTCGGTCCGCACGCCGTCGTGGCAGACGTAGATCTTGTCGTGAAACTCTTCCGGAAAGCAGTCGCGCTGCCAGTATGTCGGACTGAGACCACGGTCGATGACCGGAAGATTCGCAAGCGGTGTCGCGTTGCGGGCCTGTAGCAGGAAGGGCGTGTGTTCGTTCACCGGCTCTTCGGGGTCGAAATTCACCGGCCCGCCGTAGAGGCGATAGTAATATTCGAAGAAGCCGATGATCGGCACGTCCGGCCATACCTGTTTGAAAAACGTCAACTCGCCCCAACCGACATGGCCGATCACGATATCAGGCTTGAACCCGTGTTCGACATCGAGCTTCCGTGCCGCAATGGCAGCGGCGAAACCGGCACCTGTGGCTTCTTCCCACACCTTGCTGAGCCCGTAGGCGTCGGTCTTCGGCTTGTGGTGCGGTTTATAGATAACGGTCTGGACGCCCTCGAATTTTGGCGGTTTCTGTCTTTGCGTCAGGAACACGATCCGGTGCTCGCCCGTGGCGGCAAGCCACTGCACAAGCTCGCGATACTGGCCCGGCATGTTCTGATGCACGAAAAGGAAATTCACGTTCGCACACTCCGGCGTTGATCGTATCGTCGCGCCGACAATAGCGGCAGCCGCGCAAGATTTGCAATTGGACCTCTCAACGACCTTTCCACACGGGATCGCGTTTTTCGGTGAAGGCCAGTGCGCCTTCCTTCTGGTCCTCGGAGGCATAAAGCGTATCTACCGTCGGCAGTTGCCGCTTTGTGATCCGGTTCATCGCGTCCTGGAATTTCGCGTCCTCCGCATCGCGGACGATTTCCTTTATCGCCGCATAGACAAGCGGCGGCCCCGACGCGAGCAGACGCGCCAGCTCCCGCGCGCGGTCCATCAACTGATCGGCTGGCAGGACCTCGTTCAAAAGGCCCCATCCCTTGCCTTCTGCCGCATCGAACCACCTGCCGGTGAGCAGAAGCTCCATCGCGATGTGGTAGGGGATGCGTTTGGGCAGCTTCACACTGGCCGCGTCGGCCACCGTGCCCGAGCGGATTTCGGGCAGTGCAAACTGGGCATGATCGGCGGCAAGGATCATGTCGGCGCTCAGCGCCAGTTCCAGACCGCCGCCGCAGCAAATGCCGTTCACGGCGGCAATCACCGGCTTGTTCATACCGCGCAGTTCCTGCAGCCCTCCGAACCCGCCGACCCCGTAATCCCCGTCCACGGCATCGCCTTCGGTCGCGGCCTTCAGATCCCAGCCCGGACAGAAGAATTTATCCCCGCCGCCGGTAATGATCGCGACGCGCAGGTCCGGATCGTCGCGGAAGTCGCGGAAAACCTCGCCCATGAGGCGCGAGGTCTGCAGATCGATGGCGTTCGCCTTCGGTCGGTCCAGCGTGACTTCGAGAATGGCACCATCACGGTGTGTCTTGATCGGGTTCATAACGGGTCTCCTGTATCCTGTTTTATCAAGGCGTCGACGGCCACCGCCCCCATGGGGGTGCACATCAGCGGATTGATCTCTATCTCTTCGACGCGGGAGGCATGCGCGGTCACATAGGATTGCACGGCCATGACGGTATCGCAGATCGCAGCCAGATCTGCACCCGGCGCCCCGCGATACCCTTCGATCAGGGGCCAAATTCTGAGCCGCCGCAGCGCCGCCTCGACCGCGCGGCGGTCGGCGGGGATCAGGAGGGTCTGTGTGTCCTGCCACAGTTCCGTCCGCGTCCCGCCCGCACCAACGGTCAGCAAGAACCCGTGCGCAGGATCGCGGACCACCCCGACAAGCAATTCGGCGACGGTCCCCCCCACCATTTCTTCCACCAGGTAGGGGCCGTCCCCCATGGCGCTGGCCGCGCCCAGCAAATCGGCAGGCTCAAGCCCGAGACGGACCGCGCCCGCCTCGGACTTATGCGCAAGGCCGAGGCGTTTGAGCGCCAAGGGAGGCCGAAGGGTGCCCGCCACCCGGGCCAGGCCTGCGGCCTCCGGTGCGACGCTGCCCTTCGGGATCGAGATACCGCAGGCAGCGAGTGCCGATTTGGCCGTCGCCTCATCCAGCAGCACCGGTGTGCGGTCCGGTCCCGCGGGAAGCGGTAGGGCCTCTTCGGGCCTGCGCCACGACGCGGCGGCCTCGGCGGCCGCCATCGTCTCGCTCAGGCCCTGCATCGGTACGACCCCGCCCGCGATCAACCGGTCGGCCACATCGGGCGGCATCAGTTCCGGCAGCGTTGCCGCCATCGCCACCGGACGGCCACTGCGCGCGGCGACCGCCAGCGCGGCCTCTGTGGCGCAGGTCCAGTCGCGAGGATCGGTATGGGGGTAGTCGACGATGATCAGCGTCAATCCGATATGGGGAGCGGCCATCGGCAGCCATGCCTCCGTCATCGCCGCCGCATTGCGCCAGACGTAGGTATGATAATCCAGCGGATTGCCCAGCGCGACCATCGGGCCCAGCGCCGCGCGCAGGGCGCCTGCCTGCACATCGGTCAGCGCCGGAAACGTCACCGCCCGACCAACGGCTGCATCCGCGGCAAGGCTGGCTTCTCCGCCGGAACAGCTGATCGACGACAGCTCCGGTGAGGAAAGCGGGCCGACCATGTGCAGCAGTTTCGCGGTTTCGAGCAGGGTTGGCAAATCCGCCACGCGCGCAATCCCGAGCCGTTTGAGCAAGGCCTCGGCCCCTGCATCCTGCCCCGCAAGAGACGCCGTATGCGATACAGCCGCACGGCGGGCCTGATCCGAGCGTCCGACCTTCACCGCGACCAGCGGCACCCCGCGCTCCGCCGCCTTGGTTGCCAGCGCATGCCATGCAGCGATATCGCCGAAGCCTTCGATATGCAGGGCGATGACGGTCACGCGCGGATCGTCCAGCAGCGCGGTCGCAATCTCGGCCTGACCGGTCTGCGCCATGTTTCCGCAGGCCACCACATAGGCGATAGGCAGACCGCGCCGCTGCATGGTCAGGTTGATCGCGATGTTCGACGATTGCGTCAGGATCGCCACACCCCGCGAAACGGGCTTGCATCCGTGCTGGTCGGGCCAGAGCAGTGCGCCGTCCAGCGCATTGATGAAGCCGTAGCAGTTCGGGCCCAGCACCGGCATTGCACCGGCCGCTTCGACCAGACGCGCCTGCAGATCCGATCCCGACGCATCCTCGGCCAGCGCCTCGGAGAAACCGGAAGCAAAGCAGACCGCACCGCCAGCCCCGATCCGCGACAGCCGCGCCACGACATCGACGGTCGCGAACCTGTTGACCCCGACAAAGGCCGCATCGGGCGGCGTATCCAGATCCTCGACCGCGGCAACAGCCTGCACCCCTTCGACGACCGGCATCTTGGGGTGCACCACGTCGATGCGCCCCGCAAATCCCATCAGGCGGGTCTGCCTGATGATCTCGGAACACCATGCGCCACCACCGATGACCGCGACAGACGCGGGGCGGAACAGACGCGACAGATCACGCGCCACGGAACGCGGGCCTCAGGCGAAAAACCATTCCTCCGGCGGGATAGTGCGTGGCCGGACGAGGTATCGCTTCACGGACAAACACCGGCGCAAGATACGCCTGCCAGAGAGCCGTGGGCCGCGCCAAGGAGCAACGCGGTGGTTTGCTCCTCGAGCCCCTGCCTATGCCGCGCCGGCTATCGCTGTCGGCCCTGTATTTTCCGGTACCGCCTGCCCTCAGGCCGAGGGCCGGCTGGCACCCCGCGCGATGCCGCCTCACGCGCCCAGCGCCCGGAGAAGATCGCGGCTGATGATATGTCGCTGGATCTCGCTTGTGCCGTCCCAGATCCGCTCGACCCGCGCATCGCGCCAGAACCGTTCCAGCGGATAGTCGTCCATCAGCCCCATGCCACCGTGAATCTGGATCGCAGCATCCGTAACCCGCGCGAGCATCTCCGACGCATAAAGCTTGGCCGACGCGATTTCGCGGTTCGCGGGCAGCCCCTTGTCCAAACGGTCCGCCGCGGCAAGCGTCAGCAGGTCTGCCGCATCGATTTCGGTGATCATATCGGCGATCTGGAAGGACACGCCCTGAAATTTTCCGATCTGCTGGCCGAACTGGCGCCGCTCGGCGGCGTAGCCGAGCGCGTAGTCGAAGACGCGGCGCGCGCGGCCGACGCTCATGGTGGCAACCGTGATCCGCGTGGCGTAGAGCCACGTGTTCATCACCTCGAAACCGCCATCGACCTCGCCCAGAACCTGCGCATCCGGCAGGCGGCAATCGTCAAATTCGAGGATCATGTTCTTGTAGCCACGGTGGCTGACCGATTTATACCCGTCACGGATGGTGAATCCTGGCGTGCCGCGATCTACGAGAAAGGCGGTGATCCTTTTCTTCGGCCCTTTCGGTGTCTGGTCCTCGCCGGTGGCGATGAACACGATCACGAAATCCGCGTGGTCGGCGCCGGAAATGAAGTGCTTGGTCCCGTTGACGATCCAGTCGCCGCCATCACGGACGGCAGCGCATTTCATGCCGCGCACATCCGATCCGGCACCGGGTTCGGTCATCGCCAGCGCGTCCATGCGGTCGCCGCGCACCGCGGGCATCAGATATCGGTCTATCTGCTCGCCTTCGCAGGCCATCAGGATGTTCTGGGGCCGCCCGAAGAAATGGTTAAGCGCCATGGACCCGCGCCCCAGTTCCCGTTCGACCAGTGCGAATTCCAGATGGCTCAGCCCCGCGCAGCCGACGCTTTCGGGAAAATTGCAGGCGTAAAAGCCCAACTCGATGGTCTTGCGCTTGATCTCGTCGGCGATCTCCTGCGGGACCTCACCGGTACGTTCGACCAGCGCTTCATGGGGATAGATTTCTTTTTCGACGAATGTGCGTACGGTGTCGGCAATCATGCCGTGTTCTTCGGTCAATCCGTAGTTTGTCATGGGGGCGTCCTTGGAAAAGCTGTGGGGTGGGGCGGATCAGGCCCCACCCGTTCGCCGCCACAGGCGGCGCGTGCTTTTCCAGCGCTTCAGGTCATCGACAGGGGGCTGGCCCGTCGGGTCAGGCCGCATAATCCGATCCTTCGGTGTCGAGAATCGCCTTAAGCTCGGCCAGATGGCGTGCGTCCTGTTCGGGATATTCTTCCAGTTCCCGCGCTGTTTTCTCTGCGATATCATCGGGGATACGGCGCAGGGGCAGACCGGTTTGCAGCGCCCGGATATAGGTCTCGGCCGCGCGTTCGAAATAATAGAGACGGTTGAACGTCTCGGCGACGGTATCGCCGATCACCATGACCCCGTGGGACCCCATGACCATCACCTTCTGCTTGGGATCGGTCAGCAGGGCCGCGCAGCGCGCGCCCTCGTCCTCGAAGGCAAGGCCGCCGTATTCCTCGTCGATCACCACGCGGTCGAAGAAAGTGCAGCAGTTCTGGTCGATCGGCGGCAGCCGGCTGTCCTGCAGGCTTGCCAGTACGGTCGCAAAGATCGAATGGACATGCATCACGCAGCGCGCGTGGCCGCAGGCACGATGCACGCCGCCATGCAGACCCCATGCTGTCGGGTCCGGAGCGTTCGGCCCTTTCAGCGTGTCGGGATCATTCGCATCTATCAGCAACAGGTCCGATGCCTTGATCCGGCTGAAATGCACCTGATTGGGGTTCATCAGGAACTGCGTCCCGTCGTCGTTCACCGCCAGACTGAAATGGTTCGCGACCCCCTCGTGCATATCGAGGCGGGCGGTCCAGCGGAATGCCGCTGCCAAATCCACCCGCTCCTGCCAGTGGTCCATATTCGCTTTCAACTTTGTCACGCTCATAAGTCTCTCCCGTTCTGGCCCTCAGACCATCATCTCTGCGCGACAAGGTCCACCCCATGCGCGACAGGTTTTCACAATGGGCGGCTCGGCACCCACGCGTATCCGTTCCGGCACAATATATAGGCCTCGCGCAGGCCATGCGGTTTATCCGCAGGCGGTTGCAGGATCGTTCCACCCGCATCCTCGGCACGCGCACAGGCCGCTTCAGGATCGCTTTCGTATAACCTGATCTCGATGCCTGCGCCGCGCGGCGGGGTCTCGGGCAGCAGCGTCAGGAGGGGGTTCGAATGATAGGTGCCGTCGCTGTGGATCTGGAATACCTGATCGCCGTAGGCCACGATGGCGAAATCCTGCGTCGCCTGATGACCGCGCATGTCAAACACGCGCTCGAGGAAGGCGACCTGCGCCAGCACATCGCGCACCAGCAGATTGAGCCCGATGCCCCGCAATCTGGCGCCGAAGGCCTGTGCCCCTACGGTATCGTAGTCCATTGCCCTCTCCCGCTTGAACCTGCCAAAACCCTGTGCCACCAAGGACCATGACGCAAGAAACTTTCCCCTCCTGGCCCGATGTAGCTGCCGATCTGGTGAATGTGGCCGCCGGGCGCAGCCCCGCCGATACGATCATTACGGGCGGCATCTGGGTCAATGTGCATACCCGCGAAACCCTGCCCGACCACGACATCGCTATCGCCCGGGGGCGCATCGCCTTTGTCGGGCCCTCCGCCGATCACTGCCGCGGTGCGGACACCGAGGTCATCGAGGCCGCTGGCCGCTATATGATCCCCGGCCTTCTGGACGGGCACATGCACATCGAAAGCGGCATGCTGACACCGGCGGAGTTCGCCCGCGCTGTGATCCCCCACGGCACAACGACCATGTTCACCGACCCGCACGAAATCGCAAATGTGCTGGGCCTTGCCGGTGTGCGCATGATGCACGACGAAGCGTTGATGCAGCCGAACAATATCTTCACCCAGATGCCCTCCTGCGCGCCCTCCGCGCCGGGGATGGAGACAACAGGGTATGAGATCACGGCAGAGGATGTTGCCGAGGCGATGGGCTGGCCCGGCATCATCGGTCTGGGCGAGATGATGAACTTTCCCGGTGTATCCAACGCCGACACGCAGATGCTGGCGGAAATCGCGGCGACGCAGGTCGCGGGCAAGACTGTCGGCGGACACTATGCCTCGCCCGATCTGGGGCCGGCCTTCGCTGCCTATGTGGCGGGCGGGCCGGCGGACGACCACGAAGGCACCTGCGAAGCGGATGCCATCGCGCGGATGCGCCAGGGGATGCGGTCGATGATCCGGCTGGGATCAGCGTGGTACGATGTCGAAAGCCAGATCACCGCGATCACGGAAAAGGGGCTGGACCCGCGCAACATGATTCTGTGCACGGATGACTGCCACTCGGGGACCTTGGTGAACGACGGGCATATGAACCGCGTGGTCCGCCATGCCATCGACTGCGGCTGTGATCCGTTGGTTGCCCTGCAGATGGCGACGATCAACACCGCCACCCATTTCGGGCTGGAACGCGAGCTGGGTTCGATCACCCCGGGACGGCGCGCCGATGTGATCCTGACCTCCGACCTGAAAACCCTGCCGATTGAAACGGTGATCGCGCGCGGGCAGATCGTGGCGCAGGACGGCACCTGCCTTGTCGATTGCCCGCACTACGACTGGCCCGCCTCCGCGCGCCAGACGGTCAACATGGCGCGCGACCTGTCGGCGGATGATTTCGCCATCGCCGCCCCAGAGGGCGCCAACGCCGTAAAGGCGAACGTCATCGGGATTGTCGAAAATCAGGCCCCTACCAAGGCCCTGCAATTCGAGCTTGCGGTGACCGAAGGTCGGGTGCAGCCCTCCGGCGAAGTCGCCCAGATCGCACTCGTGGAGCGTCACCGCGCCACCGGCGGTGTGGTCAACGCCTTCGTCTCGGGCTTTGGCTACGAGGGCCGGATGGCCATGGCCTCCACCGTGGCGCATGACAGCCACCACATGATCGTGGTCGGCACCGACAGCGAGCAAATGGCGCTGGCCGCCAATCATCTGCGCGCATTGGGCGGCGGCATCACGATCTTCCGCGACGGTGCGGAACTTGCCACCATCGACCTGCCCATTGCGGGCCTGATGTCCGACAGCCCCGCCGCCGAGGTCGCCGCGAAGACCGACCAGATGATGTCCGCGATGCGGGCATGCGGATGCACGCTCAACAACGCCTATATGCAGCACTCCCTGCTCGCCCTTGTGGTGATCCCCGAGCTGCGCATCTCTGATCTGGGGCTCGTAGACGTGCGCACCTTCAACTTCATTCCAGTTCTGGAACCCAACGAATGACCCAAATCCTGTCCCCGAACGCGCCCAAACCGGAAGAGTTCAGCGACGCGACAGCAGCCGTTGACCGGCTGACCGCTCTTTACGACGAAGCGGTCGGTTTCTTGCGCAAACATTTCCAGGCAGCGATGGATGGCGGCCCCCCGCAGACCCGGATCCGGGCCTTCTATCCCGAGGTGCGTTTCACCACCTCGACCTTTGCGCATGTGGATACGCGGCTCAGCTTCGGGCATGTGTCCAGCCCCGGCACTTATTCCGCAACGATCACGCGGCCCGATCTATTCCGCAACTACCTGATCCAGCAGATCGGCCTGTTGATCGAGAACCACGCCCAACCGGTCAGCATCGGCCCGTCCGACACGCCCATCCCGATCCATTTCGCAGTCGCGACAAACGAAGGGGTCAGCGTCCCGCAGGAAGGGGCCGCCGATTTCACCCTGCGCGATGTGTTCGATGTACCCGACCTGTCGACCACCAACGACGATATCGTGAACGGCACCTATCAGCCGCTCGACGGCACCCAGCCGCTTGCGCCTTTTACCGCCCAGAGGGTCGATTATTCGCTGGCGCGTCTGGCGCATTACACCGCCACCGACCCCGACCATTTCCAGTGTCACGTCCTGTTCACCAACTACCAGTTCTACGTGACCGAGTTCGAGGAATACGCCCGCGCCATGCTTCGCGATCCCGACAGCGGCTATACCGCTTTCGTCTCGACCGGCGACGAGGAAATCACGGATGGAGATGCGCCGCTCAACCCGTCGCCCAAGACACCGCAGATGCCCACCTATCATCTCAAGCGCGCGAACGGCTCCGGCATCACGCTGGTCAATATCGGCGTCGGCCCGTCGAACGCGAAAACCGCGACCGATCATATCGCCGTGCTGCGGCCGCATGCGTGGCTGATGGTCGGCCACTGCGCCGGACTGCGCAACAGCCAGGCCCTGGGCGATTTCGTGCTGGCCCACGCCTATCTGCGCGAGGATCACGTTCTGGACGACGATCTGCCCGTCTGGGTGCCGATCCCGGCCCTTGCCGAAATCCAGATCGCGCTGGAAAACGCCGTGGCGCAGGTGACGCGGCTGGAGGGGTACGAACTGAAGCGCGTGATGCGCACGGGCACTGTCGCCACCATCGACAACCGCAACTGGGAGCTGCGCGACCAGTCCGGTCCGGTCCAGCGGCTCAGCCAGTCGCGGGCCGTCGCACTGGATATGGAAAGTGCGACCATCGCCGCCAACGGCTACCGTTTCCGCGTCCCCTACGGGACGTTGCTGTGCGTGTCGGACAAGCCGCTGCACGGTGAGCTGAAGCTGCCCGGCATGGCCTCGGACTTCTACAAAACACAGGTTTCAAGGCATCTGATGATCGGAATCCGCGCAATGGAACAGCTGCGGGACATGCCTCTTGAGCGCATTCACAGCCGAAAACTGCGCTCTTTCGAGGAAACAGCCTTCCTCTAGGGGTCCGCAGAGGCGGAAAAACGCAAAAAACACCATATATTGTTGGAAAAGACGCCACTATTCGTTGTGTTTGTCCACAACATGCCGTTACATTCTCGGCGTGAGGCCCAACATTCGGGCGGTCGAAGGAGAAAAACCAAATGGCAACCAAACCAATGACAAAAACCCAGCTCGTCGCCGCTCTGGCCGAGGAAATGGACACAGACAAGAAATCCGCCAACGCAGCGCTGGAAGCAGTTTGCAACCTGATCACCAAAGAAGTCTCTGGCGGCGGCGCCGTGACGCTTCCCGGTGTTGGCAAAATCTACTGCCGCGAGCGCCCCGAGCGTATGGTGCGCAACCCTGCCACCGGCGAGCAGTTCAAGAAAGAAGCGGACAAGGTCGTCAAGATGACCATCGCCAAAGCGCTGAAAGACAGCGTCAACGGCTGATCTCCGCAGCATTTCACCGATGAGAAAGGGTCGCCACGTGCGGCCCTTTTTTCTTGTTGCGGGCCAATGCCCGCCAACGTGGGGATATTGTGCACTTTTTTGTTGAACATACTTCTGGATAGACTATCTCGGATTTGAATTCCTCATATAAGATACAACGTGCGCGCACCCAAGCATCCCCAGAACGACCAGCGGCTTGAGACACTCTACGGCACGGATATCCTTGATACCGAGCCGGAAAAGGGGTTTGACGACATCGTTTCGCTTGCCGCGGATCTGTGCGACGTGCCTGTCGCGCTGGTGTCGCTGGTGGACAAGGAACGCCAGTGGTTCAAGGCGCGCCACGGTATGGATCTGACCGAAACGCCGATCGCGCAATCGGTCTGTGCCCACGCGATCCTGCATTCCGATCTGGTCGAGATCGAGGATACCAGAAACGATCCACGCACCGCCGGCAACACCCTGCTGCACAGCGATACGCCGCTGCTGTTTTACGCCGGTGTCCCGCTGATGGCGGGGGACGGTCTGGCGATAGGAACGCTCTGCGTGCTGGATTATAAACCGCGCCGTCTGACGTCGGCACAGCGGCGGGGCCTCCGGACGCTTGCCAATCAGGTCATGAAAGAGATGGATCTGAAACAGGCGCTGCGCAATGAAGAAACCTTGCGCTCTGAAATGGATCACCGGATCAAGAATTCGCTGCAGGCAACGTCATCGCTGGTGCGGCTCTACACCCGTGCGGTCGAGGATGAAGCGGCCAAGGACGCCTTGCAGGCCGTTCAGCGCCGGATCGAAGCGATGTCTGCGCTGCACGAGCAACTTCAAAGCACATCGACCTCCGGCACCATCGCGATCAAGCAGTATCTCGAAAAGGTCATCGGAAGCCTGCGCACGACCACGCCGGGACGGATCAAATTGCGGCTTGAGTGCGAGGATACCTCCGTGCCCGCGCGCGCGGCAACCGACATCGGGATCATCCTCTCCGAATTCATAGCCAATTCGATCAAGCACGGCTTTCCGGGCGGACGCACCGGGACGGTCACGATCACGCTGGCCACATCCGACGAAGACAAGCTTGTCCTGCAAGCCACCGATGACGGGATCGGGTCCGACGTTGCCCCCGCCGCACCCTGCCGGATCAGCGGCATCGGCAGCAATATCGTCGCGGCCGCCGCATCGAACCTTGGCGGTGTGCTGACCAACGACCTGACCGACGGCGGTGCGCGGCTTTCGCTGGTTTTCGAAAAAGCCTGACGCCCCGTTGCACACGGCCCCGATCTGACCGATGGTCTGCCCGAAACGAGAGTGAGGCGGGCATGGATATTCGGGCAATCGGTTTGGGTCTCGCCTTTGCGCTGATGTGGTCGTCGGCCTTTACCTCTGCGCGGATGATCGTCGCTGATGCCACGCCCCTTTTCGCACTGGCTGCGCGATACCTTCTGTCGGGTCTGATCGGTATCGCGATTGCACGGGCATTCGGACAGACCTGGTCGCTGACGCGCGCGCAGTGGCGCGCGATCGTCGTTTTCGGTTTTCTGCAAAATGCGGTCTATCTGGGTCTCTTCTTTGTCGCCATGCAAACCGTCGAGGCATCTTTCGCCGCCATTATCGCGTCAACCATGCCGCTGATGGTCGGATGCGCCGCGTGGATATTTCAGGGCGAGCGGCTGGGCGTCGTGGGGATCGGTGGCCTCGTGGCGGGGTTTGTCGGCGTTGTCCTGATCATGGGCGCACGGATCGGCGCCGGGGCGGACATGATGGGCGTGCTGCTCTGCGTGATCGGTGTTCTGGCGCTGACGATCGCGACGCTGACGGTGCGCGGAGCCAGCAGCGGCGGGAACCTGTTGATGGTTGTCGGGTTGCAGATGCTGGTCGGCTTCGTGGCCCTTGCCGTCGCGACACTCCTGTTCGAGACACCGCAGGTCACTTTCACCCCACGGCTTGTCGTGGCGTTTCTCTATACCTGCCTTGTGCCGGGTCTGCTTGCGACATTCGTCTGGTTTCTGCTGGTCGGACGCATCGGCGCGACAAAGGCGGCAACCTTCCACTTTCTCAACCCGTTCTTCGGGGTGCTGATCGCGGCGGTGCTCTTGGGCGAACAGCTGGGGCCGCGTGACGTGCTGGGCGTTGTCATCATCGCGGCGGGTATCCTCGCGGTGCAGCTGTCACGGCAGTCGCCGCGCAGGGTCTGACCCCGCCGTCAGCGCATCACTTCAGGGCCTTTTCGATCTCTGCGGTGATCGCCTGCGACATCGGCCTCACCGACGACCCCCAGGTCTGTATGATCTCGCCCTCGGTGCCGATCAGCACCTTGTTGAAGTTCCAGCGCGGCACGAATCCGGTTTGCGCTGCCACATCGCGGTAAAAGCCGTGCGCACGCGGTCCGCGCACATGGGTCATATCGGTCATCGGCAGATCGAGGTTGAAGTTGATCTCGCAGAATTCCTTCACCTCGGCGGCGGTGTCGAGTTCCTGATTGAAGTCGTCGCTGGGGATGGCCAAGACAACCAGCCCCGCATCGCGATACCGGTCATAGAGCGCCTGCAAACCGTCGTATTGCCGGGTAAAGGCACATTGCGAGGCGGTATTGACCACCAGCACCGGTTGCCCGCTATAATCGCGCAGCCGGATTTCGCCGCCGTCAATCGATGCAAATACGGCGTCCAGCGGTGCCGCGGCGACGGCCCCGCTCCAAATGAACGCCACGATCAATGTCATTAGTGAACGCATGGTGTCCCTCCTGCAAATGGTACGCAGGATCCACGCGAACGGTTCACAAAGAGTTTCGCGGCGCAGCGCCACACCCCTTTGATTTCCGCGCCAAAGACCCATCTAATAGGGCAAGCCAAGCGCAAGGAGAGACCCATGCCAGACTACCAGAAAAACCCGGACGTCATCGCGACGCTGTCGCCGGAAGAGTATTACGTTACACAGGAAAGCGGCACCGAGCGTCCCGGCACCGGCAAGCTTTTGAACAACAAGGAGCCGGGAATTTACGTGGACATCGTTTCCGGCGAGCCGCTGTTCGCATCTGCCGACAAATACGAAAGCGGCTGCGGCTGGCCAAGCTTCACCAAACCGATCGAACCTGCCTATATCGAGGAGCTGAGCGATACGTCCCTTGGCATGGTCCGGACCGAGGTGCGGTCCAAACACGGCGACAGCCACCTTGGCCACGTCTTTCCCGACGGCCCCCGCGATCGCGGCGGCCTGCGCTATTGCATCAACTCGGCGTCGCTGCGGTTCATCCACCGCGATGACATGGAGGCCGAAGGGTACGGCGATTATCTGAATCAAGTGGAGGACGCAGCATGAGCAACGAACGCGCAGTACTGGCCGGTGGCTGTTTTTGGGGTATGCAGGATCTGATCCGCAAGATGGACGGCGTGAAATCCACGCGCGTCGGCTATTCCGGCGGCGATGTGCCGAACGCCACCTACCGCAATCACGGCACACATGCCGAAGCGATCGAGGTTATCTTCAATCCAGATGTCCTCAGCTACCGGCAGCTTCTGGAATTCTTCTTCCAGATCCACGACCCCACCACGGTAAACCGGCAAGGCAACGATGTCGGCATGAGCTATCGGTCGGCGATCTATTACGAAAATGACGATCAGAAAGCGGTCGCCCTCGACACCATCGCCGATGTGGAGGCTTCCGGCCTCTGGCCCGGCAAGGTCGTGACCGAAGTCGAACCCGTCGGCGATTTCTGGGAAGCGGAACCCGAGCATCAGGACTATCTCGAGCGGATCCCGAATGGCTATACCTGCCACTTCCCCCGTGCCGACTGGGTGCTGCCCAAGCGCGACGCGGCCGAATAAAACCGAACCAAGAAGGCGCGCGGCCCCCACGCGCGCCTTTTTCTTTTCCGCAAAGCCGGAGGGCATGTGGTGAGCGCCACCATGATCCGCGATATGTTGCTCGGCGCCTTCGTCGCCGACGCGGCCGCCCTCGGGCTGCACTGGATCTACGACCCCGACCGGATTGCCGATGTCATCCGCAACAACGGCGGGCGACCTGCCTTTGTCCCGATCAACCCTGCGCATTACGAGGGCGTGCCTGCATACTTCGCCCATGGCGACCGCGACACCGGAATGCTGACGCAATACGGCGAAACCCTGCGGCTGTGCCTGCGCACTCTCATCGACGCAGACGGGTTTATTGACGCGGCGACCTACAGGCAGGCCTTCGCGGGCCACTTCGGCGCCGGTGGTCGTTTCAGCGGCTATATCGACAAACCGACGCGCGGCGCATTGCAAAGGATCGCAGCCCAAGAGGACGAGACCGGCATAGACGATGACCAGTTGCCGGCCCTGTCGACCTTGCCCGCCATCGTCGGGGCCTATGCCGGCGCTGAGGACTTCGACGACATGCGGCGCGCGGCGATGCGGGTCACAAACATCAATCCCGTGGCCGAAGCATATAGCGCAGCCTTCGCGGATCTTCTGTCGCAGGTGATCGGCGGCGGTGACCTGCAACAGGCGCTGGACAGCACAGCCGCACGCGCCGACGGGAGCATCCGCGATGCGCTCGAACACGCGCTGTACACGGATGAACCCGACAGCGTGGTCTTTGCGGGCGACGTCGGGCGCGCCTGCCATCTGCCGATGGCCGGTCCGGTGATCTTTCACATCCTGAAACGCAGCGACAGCTACCGCACCGCGATAGAGACCAATATCCGCGCCGGTGGCGACAGCGCGGGCCGCGCCATCATGCTAGGCGCGGTTCTGGGATGCGCTCACGGGGCGGGAACCGACAAGGGAATTCCGCTGCAATGGCTGCTGGCCGTCAGCGATATCGCCCGGATCGAGGCAGAGTGCAGGGCGCTGGCCCGCCAGCCCTGATGCTCAGTCTGCCACTCGCGGGCGGCCCGCGGCTTCGACGGTAATCTCTGCCTCGACGAATACCTCGCGGCCTTCCACGCCGGCAGTGCGCACATCACGGTGCACGTTGATCTGGATATCCCCCGCGCCCGCGGTCTCTGCCGCCGCAATCGCACTGGCGCGCAAAACGGATTCGAGGTGGTCAAGCGCATCATCTGCCTGCGTAAAATCCTTCGGACCCTCGGGCAGATGCACCCGGAACTGGCCCTCGCGCGGTGCCGTCACCGTGCCGCTTTCGCGCATGGTGACACGGCCCACAACAGCGCCAATCGCATTGGCGACCCCTCCGTGCGCGGGCAGGATCATCTCGCAGCCCAGACGCGCGCCGACGGGCGGGTAATAGGTCGCGGCCGATGCACCCAGCCCGATCACCGGAACCGCCAGCCCTGTCTGCAGGCGCAGCAGGCCCTCGTGCCCTCCCAACCCGCGCTGCATCAGCACATGCCGCGCCAGAACCGCCGGGTCTTCTGCAAAAGCCGGTGTCTCTTCGGCAATCGCGGCCTCGAGCAGGACCAATTCGGTCTGCCGGTGCAGCCTGTCGATCACCATCCGCGCCATATCCTCGGCGGTGGTGGCCAGACGCTCTCCCGCGCCGGTTCTGCGGCGGCCCAGCAACAACAGCGCCTTGACCGCGGCCTCCCTGTCCCATGCCCCAGCCATGCCCAGCGCATGGGCTGCGTCCGACGGTGTGACCCCCGCCATCTGCACCAGCCCGCGCGAGACCAGCCGCGACAGCGCGCCGCTTTCGATCCGTGTGCGCAATACCGCGCCCAGCGGATGAACGATGGGGCCGATGCGTTCCAGCAAAACCCGCTCGCGCGGGCCGAGGCCCTCGTGGCTCAGCCCCGGAACGGCGCGAACGAACACGGCGTCATATTCGTTCGGCACCGTGTTCCGAAGCTGCGCGTCCAGCGCGGCGTGCACGACCTGCGGCGCCTCGCTTGCCAGCAATGAAACCGGCAGCACCCTGCGCGGACCAAGGCTGACGCCGCCCTGCAATCCTTCGGACAGGAAATGAACCTCGCTGTCGCCGCCCAGTCCGGTGGTGCGCATCGCGACCGCCTCCACCATCGTGCGGTAGGGGCCCACACGCGCCCCCGCCGGGTCAATCGCGGGCCGCCCACCGCGCAGCAGCGCCACATCGGTGGTTGTCCCGCCGATATCGCTGACCAGCGCATTCTCGGCCCCTGTCAGCCAGCGCGCCCCGACGATCGAGGCCGCAGGCCCGCTCAGGATCGTCTCAATCGGGCGTTCGCGCGCCTGCCCGGCCGAGATCAGCGCCCCATCCCCGCGCACCACCATCAGCGGCGCGGTGATCCCCATCTCTCCCAGCTGGTCCTCCGCGCGCCCGATCAGCCGGTCGATCATCCCAATGAGCCGCGCGTTCAGCACCGCCGTCATGGCCCGCCGCGGACCATTGAGCTTGGCCGACAGCTGGTGTGACGCCGAAACCGGACGCCCCGTTATCTCGGCGACCAGCGCCATGGCCCGCAATTCATGCGCCGGGTTCCGTGTCGCGAATTGCGCGGCAACGGCATAGCCGCCGATGCCTTCGGCATGCTCTTCGAGAAACGCGCGCAATGCCACCTCGTCCAGTGGCGCGGCCTCGGCCCCCGCGTGGTTGTGCCCCCCCGCCAGTGTGATCGCCGGATCACCTTTCAGCGCATCGCGCAGCCCGTGCGCGTCCAGATCCCTTTCGCGGAACCCGATGTAAATCAAGGCGACGCGCCCGCCCTGCCCCTCGACCAGCGCATTGGTGGCCAGTGTCGTGGACAGCGACGCCAGTGAAATCTCCTCCGCAGACGTGCCGGATCGCTCCAGCACCGCGCGCACCGCCTCTCCGACACCGATCGCCAGATCGTGGCGTGTCGTCAGCGCCTTGGCCGAGGCGATGACCTCGACCTCGTCTCGCAGGATGACCGCATCCGTATATGTCCCGCCCGTATCGACACCCAGCAGCAAT
This sequence comes from Sulfitobacter sp. HNIBRBA3233, assembly GCF_040149665.1. Classification (NCBI taxonomy): domain Bacteria; kingdom Pseudomonadati; phylum Pseudomonadota; class Alphaproteobacteria; order Rhodobacterales; family Roseobacteraceae; genus Sulfitobacter; species Sulfitobacter marinivivus. The sequence goes on from NZ_JBEFLP010000001.1 coordinate 2,237,226, forward strand.
GCCATGGCCTAGCCTTCCCTCAACTGCGCAACCGCCCAGCGGGCCGCGTCCGCCACCGTTTCGTCCGGATCCTCGCAATGGCCCTGCGCGACCGCCAACAGCGCCACCTCGCCCGAGTTTCCAATCGCATAGAGAACGTTGCGCAGGAACCGGTTGCGCCCGATCCGTTTGACCGCCGACCCCGAGAACCGCGCGCGGAACGCTGCATCATCCAGCGCTGCAAGCTCGGCCAGCGTGCCGCCGGCACCTGCGTGATACCGCATGTCGCTGGCCGCCTTGGCAAACTTGTTCCAGGGACAAACCGCCAGACAGTCGTCACAACCATAGATCCGGTTGCCCATCTTGCCGCGCAGATCCTCTGGGACCGGGCCACGGTGTTCGATCGTCAGGTATGAGATACAGCGCCGTGCGTCCAGCTGGTAAGGCGCGGGAAAGGCATCGGTCGGGCAGATATCCTGACAGGCGGTGCAGGACCCGCAATGGTCTGTCTCTGGCGCGTCGGGCGCCAGATCCAGCGTCGTAAAGATAGACCCCAGAAATGCCCAGTTGCCCCAGTCGCGGCTCAGAAGATTGGTATGCTTTCCCTGCCAGCCCAACCCGGCCGCCTGCCCCAGCGCCTTCTCCGGCACCGGTGCCGTGTCCACGAATACCTTGACTTCCGGATCTTCCCCGGCGGCGTCGATCAACCAGCGCGCCAGCCGTTTCAGACGCTTTTTCACGATGTCGTGGTAATCGCGCCCCTGCGCGTATACCGATATCGCCCCCACCTCACGGTGCTCCAGAACGTCCAGAGGGTTTTCCTCGGGCGCGTAGCTTTCAGCCAGCATGATCACCGACCGGCAATCGGGCCAGAGCGCCTGTGGATCGCCCCGCCATGCGGTACGCTCGGCCATCCACGACATCTGTCCGTGGTATTTGCGCGCCAGAAACGCCGACAGCCGGGCGGGCACTTCGGGCACCGCATCCGGTCGGCAGATACGGGCGGCCACGAACCCCTCCTCGAGCGCCCGCTCGACAAGGCGCGCTTTCAGGTCCTTCTTCATTTCGCCCTTAAACTCAAGCCCGCAGGCGCAGCACGAACCACCGGTTCGACGGACAGCGCCCCCTCAGAAATCGAGGTCATTGTAATGCTTCGGTGGCGGGAAACCCGGCACTTGGTCCGCAAGGATCGACCGGAAGGCAGGGCGTGACTTGATCTTGGCGTACCAGTCCTTGACCTCCGGGCAGCTTTTCCAATCCACGTCGGATATGTAATCGAGCGCGGAAAGATGCGCCGCCGCCGCAAAATCCGCCAGCGTCATCACGTCGCCCGCCAGCCAGCGCCGCTGGTCCAGCAGCCATGTCATGTATCCCAGATGGAACTTGATCGCCTTGGCACCCGCTTTCACGTTCTTGCTGTCGGGATAGCCTGATTTCATGACCTTCTTGTTCACCCGCTCGTACAACAGGTTCGAGGTCACCTCATGATGGAACTTGTCGTCGAACCAGCTGACCAGCCGCCGGACCTCCAGCTTTTGCGCGGGATCGCTGGGCAGCAGGGACGGCTCCGGCCGTGTCTCTTCGATATATTCGCAGATCGCGGCGCTTTCGCTCATCATGATGCCATCGAGGCGCAGCACGGGCACCTTGCCTGCCGGATTACGCCGCATGAAATCGGGATCCTTTTCCCAATACCTCTCCTCTACCAGCTCGACCTCGATCTTCTTCTCCGCAAGACTCAGCCGGACTTTGCGGCAATAGGGCGACAGCGGGACGTGGAAAAGGCGGGCCATGGATGCTCCGAAACTTGGGGTACCCACCCTGAATGCATCGCCCAAGGGGATTATTCAACTCTGGAAACAGGCCGCGCGCCCGTCGGCGTCGATCGTCGCGGCGCCTGAGCGGATTTGTGCGGCCCTGCGCTGGAGAAATCCGGTGGGCCGCGATGCCGAACGTGTTTTCGGCGATGGCAGGACCGCCGCCAGTTGCGACGCCTGACGCTCCGACAGCGCCTCCGGTCCGACCCCGAAGTAATGGCGCGCCGCGGCTTCGACGCCAAAGATGCCTTCGCCGAACTCTGCCACGTTCAGATAGACCTCGAGTATGCGCCGCTTCGGCCAGACGGCCTCAACCAGAGGGGTGATCCCCGCCTCCAGTGCTTTGCGGAACCAGCTGCGGCCGTGCCACAGATAGACGTTCTTGACCGTCTGCTGGCTGAGCGTCGAAGCCCCGCGGTTCGATCCTTCCGCGATGGCCAGCTTGATCGCCGCCACGTCAAAGCCCCAGTGTTCGCAGAAATTGGCATCCTCCGCCGCAACGACCGCACGGGCCATGACCGGTGCGATGCCCGACATCGGCACCCATTGGTGGTCGACACCCCCCAGCCTGCGACTTTCGCCGAACATATAGGCCGTGGTCGGCGGATTGACGACACGACCCAGCAGAACCGCAACCGCAACCACCAGCAGGACCGCCGCCACCGACCGCCAAAGATACCGCCGCAATCCACGGCTGAACCGCAGAAGGGCAGGATCGGGCTTCGGTTCGGGTTTCTTTTTCGTGCTGGTACGCTTGGCCATGGCCCAGCTATAGACGCGCTCACGGTTTTTGTGAACGATCCTCCTGCCTGCGGATCACATCTGCCAGCGCCGTGCCCAGAAGGGCACTGCCCCGCGGCGAGGGATGAGTATCGTCGCTTGCAAATAGCGAGGCGTCTGCCTTGTCGATCACGGTGTCGCCGTCAAAGAAATACGCCCCCGCGCGGCTATCGACATAGCGCTCTATGCGTGTTTCGAGCACTTCGAAATCATCCGTACAACCAACGAAGGACGAGCCCGGCGCGGTATAATACCCCATCCAAAGAACCCGCGCCCCCGAGGCGAGGATCCGGTCCACGAACTGCGGGATCGCCCCTCCTTGCGCGTCCTGCGCAATCAGGCTGTCCACCTCTGCACGGCAATCACCGCATCCGCAGTCGCCCAGCGCCAGATCGTTTGCCCCACCGTTCAGAACCACCCAGTTCCAGCGACCACCGGGATATTGGGCGCGGATATCGAACCCGACAGCCGCGGCAACCCGCGACGGGTTGGTGAACATCGCGCCCGGAACAGGCCCTGCAGAGACGGACCTTTCCAGATCGTTGGCGATGACGTTCGCAATATCGTCGTTTTCGCTGCCGTTCCACGCCATCACGGAATCCCCGAGGACAAGGATATCCCCCGTGCGGGGGGCATGTCCGGCGCAGGCTGCAAGCAGCAACGACAGGATAAGGGAAAGAAACAGCTTCATAACAGCCGAGATATCGCGATTGCACGCGAAGTACAGGGGTCAGGCTGCGTTCAGGCAAATCGCCTCGGCCTTGCGCGCCACTGTGCGGACGGCGCGCGGATGCGCAACGCTTTTGGCGAAATCGGGAAATAGCGACAGGGTCTCGGCATAGCTTGGATCTGTCGGGTCGTCGGCGATGCCACCGGGCAGGCAGCTCTCGGACGGACAATCGTCCGCAACGACGATCTGGTGGGCGTCAAACACGAGATGCAGATAGGTGACAGTGCCGCCTTCGACACGCCGGACGGTGGTGCCGTTGACCAGATGTTTTGCCGCGACAAGCACATCATCGCATCCGGTCCAAAGTGCTGCCCGCCAGTCGCCGATCAGCATCCTGTGTTCGGGCGATACGGCAAAGGTGCGGTCATTGCCCAGCGCGCCGCGCTCGAACACGATCGGGGCGTATTTCTCGAAGGCGCGGGCATCGACGCGCAGGACCATGCGCACCGGTTGCGGGCCATTGTCCAGTGTTTCGACCAAATCGCCTATTGCGATATCCTCGATCGCGCGGGTGCCGCCGGGCACGGCGATCTGCGCGCCTGGCGTGAAACAGGTCGGGCCAAGGCTTCCCACATCCATCTCGGTACTGACCGTGACGGCAGAGGCGCGGCGGAACTCTCCATCTTGAAGAATTTGACCGTCCGTCGGCGTGAACACCGCCTCGCCGTTGGAAAGGTAGAAGGTCGTCCCGGTGTAGGTGACATTCCCTATGCCCGGAATGCGGACCGTCAGCGTGTCGCCTTCCCAGACGTTGGTGATCAGGAGGCCGTTGAAAAGATCGCCATCATTGTCGTCTATCAGCCCGTTGTCGTTCACATCCGTCATCTCGGCGCGAAAAACGGTCAGGGGCGTGCCGCGCGCGGGCGGGTTACCGGGATCTACGCGGTAGAACTGGTCCTTGTAGGTGGTCGGCATCGTCGCATTCCTTCACGCTGTTGCGTTCAGAATGTCGAAACAATTTGCCTAAAATGCGCCGAATTGTGTCGCGGCGCAGGGTCATTTCGTGTCGGGCGCATGACGCGCGGTCCGCGCCCGACACGGGTTTTCCATTACTCGGCCGGAACCGCCTCTGCCTCGATGCCCAGTGGTGCGGGCAGACGCGACAGCATTTCCTTGGGGCAGATTTGCAGGAAATTCGCCCGCTCGCTGTCCCAGTGCTGCAAGATATCCGCGGCCTTCCGGCTGCCTGTCTCGGCGACGTGCCGCTCGATCAGGGCCTTCAGCTGGTCTTCCCAATGGGCGACCGTGACCGGACAATGCACAAGCGTTTCGTGGTTCATCAGGTCCTGCGCCATCCCGTCGGGATCGTAGAGATACGCCATCCCGCCGGTCATCCCGGCGCCAAAGTTCGCGCCGATCTCGCCCAATATCACCGCAACGCCACCGGTCATGTATTCACAACCGTTGGAGCCGCAGCCCTCGATCACCACTTTCGCACCGGAGTTGCGGACGGCAAAGCGCTCTCCCGCGCGGCCGGCAGCGAACAGATAGCCTTCGGTCGCGCCGTACAACACGGTGTTGCCGATGATCGTGTTTTCGGAGGCCACGATCGTGCTGGCCATCTGGGGGCGGACAACGATGGTCCCGCCCGACAGGCCCTTGCCCACGTAGTCGTTCGCGTCCCCTGCAACGACCAGCTTCAGCCCCGGTGCCGCAAAAGCGCCGAGCGACTGACCGGCGGACCCGGACAGTTTGACCGTCAGGTGATCCGGTTGCAGGTCATTGCGCATGCCGAAGCGTTTGACGATATGGCTGCTGACGCGCGTGCCGACGGTCCGGTGGGTGTTCTGCACCGCGTAGGACAGCTGCATCTTCTCGCCGTCTTCGAGGAACCGCGCCGCGTCGCGCACGATCTGCGCGTCGAGCGTGTCCAGAACGGCGTTGCGTGGCTTGTCGCGGTCATAGACGTTCTCGAACGCACCATCGACCGAGATCAGAAGCGGGTTAAGATCCAGATCGTCCAGATGCGCCGACCCCCGTGACACCTGCGCCAACAGATCCGCGCGACCGATCACATCATCAAGGCTACGCGCCCCGAGCGATGCAAGGATCTCGCGCACCTCGGTGGCGTAATGGGTGATCAGGTTCACCACCTTGTCGGCATTACCGGTGAACTTGTCGCGCAATGCCTCGTCCTGTGTGCAGACCCCGACGGGGCAGGTATTGGACTGGCACTGGCGCACCATGATGCAGCCCATGGCGATCAGCGCCGCGGTGCCGATACCGTATTCCTCGGCCCCCAGCATCGCGGCCATCACGATATCGCGGCCGGTGCGCAGACCGCCATCGGTGCGCAGGGTTACGCGGTCGCGCAGGTTGTTCATCGACAGGACCTGATGCGCCTCGGTCAGGCCCATTTCCCACGGCAGACCCGCGTATTTGATCGAGGTCGCAGGCGACGCACCCGTCCCGCCGTTATGACCGGAGATCAGGATGATATCCGCCTTGGCCTTGGCAACGCCCGCCGCGATGGTGCCCACGCCCGAAGACGCCACCAGCTTCACCGTTACCTTGCAGCGCGGGTTGATCTGTTTCAGGTCGTAGATCAGCTGCGCCAGATCCTCGATCGAGTAGATATCGTGGTGCGGCGGCGGCGAGATCAGCGTCACACCCGGTGTCGAGTGGCGCAGACGTGCGATCAGGTCTGTGACCTTCATCCCCGGCAGCTGCCCGCCCTCGCCGGGCTTTGCCCCCTGCGCGACCTTGATCTCCAGTTCCTCGCACTGGTTGAGGTATTCCGCCGTCACGCCAAAGCGCCCCGAGGCGACCTGCTTGATCTTCGCCGAGGGATTGTCACCGTTCGATTCAGGCACGAAATGCGCCGGATCCTCGCCGCCCTCGCCGCTGTCGGATTTCGCACCGATGCGGTTCATCGCGACGTTCAGGGTCTTGTGGGCTTCGGGGCTCAGCGCGCCGAGGCTCATGCCGGGCGTCACGAAACGCTTGCGGATCGACGTGATGCTTTCCACTTCCTCGATCGGGACCGGTTTACCGATGGATTTGAAATCCAGCAGATCGCGCAGATGGATCGGCGGATTGCTCTGCATCTTGGCCGAATACTGCTTCCACATCTCGTAGGACGCCCGGTTGCAAGCCTGCTGCATCATATGCATCGAGGTCGCTTCCCATGCGTGCGTCTCGCCGGATTTGCGGGACTTGTAGAAACCGCCGATCGGCAGAACGGTATCGTTGCCGGCCCATCCCTGCGCGTGCACCTCTTCCGCCTTGCGCTGGATACCACTGACACCGATGCCGCTGATGCGGCTGGTCATGCCGGGGAAATACTCCGCGACCATTGCGCGGCTCAGGCCCACCGCCTCGAAGTTGAGACCGCCACGGTAGGAGGAAATCACGGAGATGCCCATCTTGGCCATGATCTTGAGCAGGCCCTGATCGATCGCTTCACGGTAGCGCGCAACAGCCGTTGTGAGGTCGCTATCTAGAAGGCCGCGTTTGATACGGTCAGCAAGCGAATCCTCGGCCAGATAGGCGTTGACCACTGTCGCACCGCAGCCGATCAGCACTGCGAAATAATGCGGGTCGATACATTCCGCGGACCGCACGTTCAGCGATGTGAACGTCCGCAGACCTTTGCGGGTCAGGTGGCTGTGCACGGCGCTTGTCGCAAGGATCATCGGCATCGCGACACGGTCGCGGTTCGACTCCTGATCGGTCAGCACGATATGGCCCGCGCCGGAGCGCACGGCATCCTCGGCTTCGTCGCGGATACGGCGCAAAGCCTTGTTCAGGCTATCGCCGGGCGCGAAGGTACAGTCGATGCTCACCAAATCGGCGTTGAAGTTGCGCACCAGTTCATCCCATTGCGCATTGCCCACGAACGGGCTGTCGAGCACGAGGATTTCGGTCTGGCTTGAGCTTTCTTCGAGCACGTTCTTGAGGTTGCCAAAGCGCGTCTTCAGGCTCATCACGCGGAATTCGCGCAGGCTGTCGATCGGCGGGTTGGTCACCTGGCTGAAGTTCTGGCGGAAGAAGTGGCTCAGCGGGCGGTACTTCTTCGACAGAACCGCCGACGGTGTGTCGTCGCCCATGGACGCCAGCGTTTCCTTGCCATCCTCGGCCATCGGCGCAAGGATCTGCTCAAGCTCTTCGATGGTGTAACCGGCGGCGACCTGACGGCGGCGCAATTCGTTACCTTCGAACAGCGGTGTTTCCTTCACACCGGCAAGCGCGTCGTCCAGTTCGTTGATCTTGCCGACCCAGTCGCCAAAGGGGCGTGACGCGGCCAGTTTGTCCTTGATCTCGGTATCGCCGTAAAGCTTGCCTTCGGTCATATCGACAGCCAGCAATTGCCCCGGACCCAAGGCGCCCTTGCGCACAACGCGCGCTTCGTCGAGGGGCACCATCCCCGCTTCGGACCCGGCAATCAGCATACCGTCGCTGGTCACGACATAACGCATCGGGCGCAGGCCGTTGCGGTCCAGTCCCGCACAGACCCAGCGACCGTCGGTCATAGCCAATGCGGCGGGACCGTCCCACGGCTCCATCACCGAGTTGCAGTAGGAATACATGTCGCGCCACGCCTGTGGCAGCTCGATCCGCTGCTTGGACCAGCTTTCGGGCACAAGCATCGTTTTTGCCATCGGGGCGGACCGGCCCGCACGCACCAGAACCTCGAAAACCGAATCGAGCGCCGCCGAGTCCGACGATCCCTGCGCGACGATCGGCTTGATGTCCTCGGCCATGTCGCCGAACGCATCGGACGCCATGCGGATTTCGTGGCTTTTCATCCAGTTCAGGTTGCCCTTGAGCGTGTTGATCTCGCCGTTATGGGCCAGCATGCGGAACGGCTGGGCCAGCCACCACTGCGGGAACGTGTTGGTCGAATACCGCTGGTGATAGAGGGCAAAGGCGCTCTCGAACCGTTCGTCCATCAAGTCGGGATAGAATTCGGCAACCTGCTCGGCAAGCATCATGCCCTTGTAGATGATAGACCGGCAGGACATCGACGCGATGTAAAGCCCGGGCACCTGTGCCGCATTGGCCGCCTTTTCGATCCGGCGGCGGATTACGTAAAGCTCGCGCTCGAATGTTTCCTCGTCCACGCCCTTGGCGTTGGAAATCAGGATCTGTTCGATCTCCGGGCGCGTGGCGTTGGCTTTCTCGCCCAGACAATCGACGTTCACGGGCACATGGCGCCAGCCGTAGATATAGTGCCCCATGCGCAGCACTTCGGTCTCTACGATGGTCCGGCAGGTTTCCTGCGCCGCGAAGTTGGTGCGCGGCAGGAATACCTGACCGACCGCGATCATCTCGTCCTCGCGGGGGGTATGCCCGGTGCGCCGCACCTGATCGTAGAAGAACGGCACCGGAATCTGCACGTGGATGCCTGCGCCGTCACCGGTTTTGCCGTCCGCGTCGACAGCACCACGGTGCCAGATCGCCTTGAGCGCCTTGATGCCGTTTTCCACCACCTCGCGCGACCGCGACCCGTCGATGTTCACGACAAGACCCACGCCACAGGACGAATGCTCCTCTTCGGGAGAATACAGGCCCTTTTCGGCCATCATGGCGCGTTTGGCTTCTTCGCGTGCCACCCATGCGTCATCATACTTGGTCATTTGTCTGTCTCCTGTCGGGGCGCGAAGAGCGCGATTGTCTATGGTGTGGTCAGCCTGTGGTTGACCCCGCCGACGCCTATCCCTGGGGGTCTAGCGCCGGCATCATGTAAAGGTAGCTGGCGTTTGGCCGGTTGCACCGCCTAAAACTCCTGCCACCAAGGGCCGCGGAGCCGTTACTCCGCAGCGATGGCCGATTTTGCGCTGAAGCTTTCAAGGATCGCTTCTGCGCAATCGCGCCCGTCCTTGATCGCCCAGACCACCAGCGAGGCGCCGCGCACGATGTCACCCACCGCATAGACGCCATCGGCTTCGGTCTTGCCGGTGATATAGTCCGCCTTCACGGTTCCCCAGCGGTTGACCGGCAGATCGGGGCAGTCCCAAAGGGTCGGCAGGTCTTCGGGTTCGAACCCGAGCGCCATGATGACCAGGTCGGCTTCCTCTACATAATCCGATCCTTCGATCAGTTCGGGCGCCTGACGGCCGGTCGCATCCGGTGGCCCGAGCCGCATACGCTGCGCCATCACGCCACTGACCGGATCGCCCGAGAAGCCCTTTGGCGCTGTCAGCCATTCGAAGATCACGCCTTCTTCCTCGGCGTTCTGAACTTCCCGCTGCGAGCCGGGCATGTTTGCCCGGTCACGACGGTAAAGACATTTGACCGATTCAGCACCCTGCCGGATCGAGGTGCGCACGCAGTCCATGGCGGTATCGCCCCCACCGATCACCACAACGCGCTTTCCGTGGGCATTCAGGCTGCCGTCGGTGAATTCCGGCACATCGTCGCCGAAGCTTTTCTTGTTACTGACGGTCAGGAAATCGATCGCCTTGACCAGACCCGGCACGCCCACGCCGGGTGCCTGCAAATCGCGGCTCTTGTAGACGCCCGTCGCGATGATGACCGCATCGTGCTTTGCACGGATGTCCGCGAAAGAGATGTCCACTCCGACGTTGCAGTTCAGTTCGAACTTCACGCCGCCCTTTTCCAGCTGGTCGTTGCGGCGCATCACGACATCTTTTTCCAGCTTGAAGCCGGGAATGCCGTAGGTCAGCAAACCACCCGCGCGGTCGTAGCGGTCATAGACAGTTACCTGTACACCGGCACGCCGCAAGAAATCGGCGGCAGCCAATCCACCGGGGCCCGCGCCAATGATGCCAACGCTTTCGGAGCGTTCGGCGTCCGGAACGATGGGCTGGACCCAGCCTTCTTCCCACGCGGTGTCGGTGATGTATTTTTCGACGGAGCCGATTGTCACTGTGCCATGGCCCGATTGCTCGATCACGCAGTTGCCTTCGCACAGGCGATCCTGCGGGCAAATCCGGCCGCAAATCTCGGGGAAGGTATTGGTGGCCTGACTGACTTCGTAGGCTTCCTGCAAACGCCCTTCCGCAGTCAGGCGCAGCCAGTCGGGGATGTTGTTATGCAACGGGCAATGCGTCTGGCAGTAGGGAACGCCACACTGGCTACAGCGGCTGGACTGCTCCTTGGCCTTTGCTTCTGCATATTCTGCATAGATTTCGTTGAAATCCTCGCGGCGTGCGTCTGCGCTGCGCTTTTCGGGCATGTCCCGTTCAACGCTGGTGAATTTCAACATCGGTTGCTTTGCCATATGGATCGCGTCCTTATTTCAGCCGGAAGCCACCCAATATCCCAAGACCTTTACAAATAAAAGGCAGTAGTACTGACCTATATAGCAGTTTATTTTCGCCGCACCGCAGAAAGTAGCCCCTAAATCGCGATATTTAAATCCGATTCGGACCTAATGTTTCAAAAGCCACTGATAAGAAACGCTAATGCAACGACACCCACAAAAATCCGCCACCACCCAAAAAGTGCGTACCCGTGACGGCTGACATAGCCCAAAAGCCATTTCACCACGAAAACCGCACTGACAAAGGCCATGGCAAAGCCCACTGCGATCTCTCCCATGGCCGACACATCCAGCACGTCGCGATTCTTGAACAGGTCATAGGCGAATGCCCCCGCCATCGTCGGCATCGACAGAAAGAACGAAAACTCCGCCGCGGCCCGCTTGCTGGCGCCGAGCATCAGCGCGCCAACGATCGTCGCCCCGGACCGCGACACGCCCGGCACCATGGCGAGACACTGGATGAACCCGATCTTGATCGCCATCGGCAGCGGCAGGCGCATCGCGTCCTCGTGAATGGGTTCGGGCGCGATCCGGTCGACGAAAACCAGCACGATGCCCCCGAGGATCAGCATCACGGCAATCAGCATCGGCGTTTCGAACAGGACTGTCTTGATGAAATCATGCGCCAGCACCCCGATCACAACCGCGGGCAGAAAGGCGACCAGAACGGACAGGATGAACCGCCGGGCCTGCGGATCATGCGGTGCAGCCGCAAACACCGAAACCAGCCTTTGCGCGTAGATCGTCAGGATCGCCAGCACCGCGCCCAGCTGGATCACAACCTCAAAGGTCTTGCCCGCACTGTCGAAACCCAGAAAATGACCGGCAAGCAGGATGTGACCCGTAGACGATACGGGGATGAATTCCGTCAACCCTTCGAGCAATCCCAGAAGAGCCGCGACCAGTGTCGTATTTTCCATCAGCTGGAACGCAGGTTTCGCGCCGATTCCTTGATCGCATCGTATTGGCCCGAGGGGCGGAACCGCCACAGGTATTCCGGCAGGACGGACGCCATCGCCACAGGCTTGATCCCCAGCGCGTCAAAGCCTTGCGCACCTTCTGCGACGACATTGTCCCGGCGCAGGTTGCGCACCTGATCGCGGGTGATGAAGCCATTGCGCACCAGTCCGAACGTAACGGCCTGAAGCATGTCGAACCCGAAGGCCATGACGCGCGCGGCCCAGAACGGGATGTTCAGCACCAACCGGCGCCGCCGGATCACATCAAGCATCTGCACCATCAACTGCCGGAAAGACATGACCGCCGGTCCGCCCAGTTCAAAGACGCCCGAGGCATCGCCTGTCACGCCCTTCACCGCCGCGCGCGCGACATCATCCACATACACCGGCTGGAACAGCGTTTTTGCCCCGACCACCGGCAGCACGGGCGACACACGCGTCATTCCTGCAAAACGGTTGAAGAATTCGTCCTCCGGGCCGAACACGATAGAGGGCCGCAGGATCATCGCGTCGGGCTGGTGCTTCAGAACGCCCGCCTCTCCCTCGGCCTTGGTGCGCGCGTAGTCGCTGTCGCTGTCCATATCCGCGCCGATGGCGGAGACGTGCACCATGCGCGTGATCCCCTGCTCGGCCGCGATCCGCGCAATCCGCTCCGGCCCTTCGGCCTGTACGGCGTCAAAGGTATTGCGCCCGTTGGGCGCAAGAATACCGACGCAGTTCACGACGGCATCCGCTCCATGCATGACAGCGGCCACCGATGCATCGTCGCGGATGTTGCACAAGACAGGCTCCACCTGCCCGACAACGCCGTAGGGTTTTACAAAAATAGCCTCGTTCGGGCGCCGCACGGCCACGCGCACGCGCCATCCGGCCTTTGCCATCCGCCGTGCAATATAGCGTCCGACAAACCCCGATCCGCCGTAGATCGTCACCAGTTGCGACATGTTGCGTCCTCCGTCGGTTTTCCGGGTCGGGTGTACTCCTGCCACGCCCTCCGGACAAGTCTCAAAACAGAGGCGAGGCCGCGCGATAAAAGAACTTCGCTTTCGTGCCGGAAATTGAATTGACACGCCCGGATTCGCGCCTTAGACGCTGCCGTTACAAGGTGTGCCCAGGTGGCGGAATGGTAGACGCGCTAGCTTCAGGTGCTAGTACTGGCAACGGTGTGGAGGTTCGAGTCCTCTCCTGGGCACCAAATTTTCCGGAATAGAAACGGTCGGGTAGACAGAAGACTGTCGCGGCACTTCTATGTGCTCTCAACGCGCGTCACCCTGCCGGCATTCACACATCTTCTTCGGCGATCGCGTCGCCCCATGGTGTCATGATTTCGGTCGCGCCGCAGTTGCGGTTGCCCTCGCGCATTACGCCGGCCGGTACGGCGAAAGCATAGGGATGGACCGTTCTTTTGGCGGTTTTCACCGACATCTGTGATCCGAGCGCGGCGAGCACCGGCGCGGGCAGGGTTTCGTCAGCAGTCACTGTGCCCGACCCGCTGGCATCAATGCGGGCGGTGTGAATCGCGGCGTCCAGATCCATCGCGAAATCGGTCATGAAGCTGACCAGATTCGCGACCGCCGGCATGATCTTGCGCCCGCCGGAGGCCCCGATGGCAAAGCGGCGGCCATGGGCCTCTGCTATTGTCGGGCAGACATTCATGAGGCACCGCTTGCCCGGCGCGAGCGAGTTTGGTTTGCCGGGCTCGGGGTCGAACCACATGATACCATTGTTCATCAACATCCCCGTTTGCGGCGAGAGCACGTGGCTCCCGAACATCGACAGGAGTGTCTGGGTGACGTTCACCATATTCCCGTGCCTGTCCACGATCGAGAACGTGGTGGTGCAACCGGGTGCCTGTTCGCTCTCGCCGGTATCGCCCGAATGCGCGAGCCGGTAGGCGTAGGCCTCCGTCAGCGCGGTCGCCAAGGCCGCGTAGCTGACACCATCGGGCGCGTCACCGGGTGTGAACGCGGTTTCCATCTGTTGCAGACAGCGCACCAGATCGGCACCCGCCGACAGCCCCGAAGGTGCGTGGACCGTCGCGTCCCTGTATCTGACCGTGCGCGTGGGTTCGGCAGTGGCGCGGTAGCTCGCCAAATCATCGAGCGACAGGCTCCCGCCCTTCGCCTGCATGTCCGCCACGATCCGGCGCGCGATGTCACCCTCGTAGAAATCGCGCGGGCCTGCTTCGGCCAGCCGCCGCAGGGTGCGCGCATGTGCCGACTGGTCGAGCCGCGCGTCCGATTGCGCCGTCCAGCCCGCAATATTTGGCCACTGCCCGTCGACAAGAAACAGCTCCGCCGCATCGGCATCCTGCGCCAGCTGGCGCGTTGCCGAGGCGATGAGAAGCGACGCGTACCAGTCGACCAGCATCCCTTCGTCCGCCAACGCAATCGCGGGCGCCAGCAGGTCCGACCATGCCATCGTTCCGTATCGCGCGTGGGCGAGTTCCATCCCGGCGACCGTTCCCGGCACCGCAACGGCGGTTGCGCCGTAGATGTTGCGATCCCCCTGCACGCGGGTCCACGGGAAGAGATCACCGGCACGGCCAGCAGGGTCGAGCGGATAATCCGCGGGGTCGAGGGCCTGCGGCGCCGACATTCCGAACTCGATGGTCTCGGCGCGCGCTTCGTCCGCGCGCCAGAGGGTCATCATGCCCCCGCCCATCGGTCCCGACATCCATGGCTCGACCACTCCGACGGCAAAAGACGTGGCGATAGCGGCATCCATCGCATCGCCGCCCTGCGCCAGAACCCGCGCGCCCACCTCCGCGGCCTTGCGGTGCTGAGAGGCAACGACGCCGCCCTCGGTCCAGATGACATCCTTGGTGATGCGCTGGGTGGTCGAGAAATTGCTCATGTTTCGTGTCCTTTGCTTCAGCTGGCGCCAGCGCGCCCTTGGGTTGGGGTCAGGATGATGACGATGCCTGTCAGGGCCGGCACCAGACCCGCAAGGATCAGGCCGGTAGCGTAGCCTTCGGTTCTTTCGAAAATGAACTGGAAAACCAGCGGGAAGAAAACGTAGCCCGAGAACAGCACGAATGTCCCGGCTGCTGTCACGGCACCGACGCGGCCCTTTGGTGCGGCCTCTGCCAGCCCGGTCAGCAACACACCGTTCCACGAGACCGTTCCCAGACCGGCCAGAACCGAAAGCGCCGCGACCCACCAGACCGCGCTGTCGGGCCCGATCGTCGCCAGCAGCGCCATGCAGCCCCCCGACATCAGGCACAGCCCGCCCAGTGCGCGCATCGGATCGCCCAGCCAGTCCGACACCCACCCCATCGCCACGCGCCCGCCGATACCAGTGCCCTGCAACAGCGCAAAAGCCGCACCAGCGGCAGCGAGGGAATAGCCTGCGTGATCCGACAGGAAGACCGGAAAGAATCCCATCACCACGCTCTGCGATGCACCGAGCGCGAACCCCGCAAGTGTAAGCCGCCGCAAACGGGAGCTGCGAAACAGCGTTCCCACCATCAGGATCGGCGCCATCATCACATCGCGCAGCGACGTGTTGGCCCGCACCGGCGCGTCATCGACGCGGCCTTTCCAGACGCCCAGCACCAGCACCGCCAGAAACGCAAGCACCGCCACACTTACCAGCGCGGCCCCCACCCCTCCCGCATGAAGCGCGATCAGCGGCAGCAAAAGCCCCGCGACCGCCCCGCCCAGCGGGACGCCAGCCTGCTTGATCGAAAAGATCGTCCCGCGACGGCGCTGCGGCACCACCCGCATCAAAAGCTCGCTGCCCGCCGTCGTGCCGGGGCCGTAACCGATCCCGATCACCAGCGCCGCGAACAGCATCAGATGCCACTGCCCGCTGATGCACAGCAAGAGAGACACCCCCACAACCGCGCAGCCCACTCGCAACTGCTGCACGGACGTGAGCCGCGCCAGAACCGTCGGCCCCCAGAGGAAAAACAGCATCGAACCGAGGCTCGACGCCGAGGAAAACTGCCCCACAGCTTCGGGTGACATGCCCGCCGACTGGGTCAGCGGCATGCCAAGCACAGGCAGCGCGCGCGAGGCGGCGGCAAGGACGGCCTGCACCAGAGTGACGGCCAGAACCACTGGCCCCCACCGGATCGCAGGTTGCCCGAGCGCGGTATCAGCCACTCAGGTCACCCATTGGAATCCGTCCACGGCAATATCCTGTCCGGTGATAAAGCAGGGCTCAGAGAGCGCCAGAAAGGCAACCAGCTGTGCGACGTCCGCAGGCGTTCCCGTGCGGCCAAGGGAGATCCCGCGCACCAGTTCGTCCTTGCGCGCGCGGATCATATCGTTCGAGCGTTCGGTTTCGATCACGCCGGGACAGATCGCGTTGACATAGATGTGCGGCGACAACTCCTTGGCCAATGCCCGCGTCATACCCAAAAGCCCCGCTTTGGCAGTCGTATAAGCAAAGCGCGATACCGCGCTTGTCACCCCGCCCGTATAGGCGTTGAGCGACGACATCATCACGATGCGCCCCGCCTCGCGCGCCAACATCCCCGGTACGACGGCATGGGTCCAGTTGAAGGCCCCTTTCAGGTTGATGTCGATTGTCCGGTCAAAGGATGCTTCGGTAATTTCCGCGATCCCGTTGGTGTTGGAGGCCCCGGCGTTATTCACAAGCACGTCGATGCCACCGGTAGTGGCAATCACATCCGCCACGACATCATGGGCGCGGGCGAAATCGGCGACATCGGCCTCATACGTCCAGCAGCGGCGGCCGATCTGTTCGATCTCGGCCTTGGTATTGGCCAGATCGTCGGGGATAAGATCGGCCAGAACGATGTCGCAGCCCTGACGGGCCAGTTCATGGGCACACCCGCGACCGATGCCGCGACCGCCCCCTGTGATGATCGCTGTCTTCGTCATGTGCTTGCCTTTTCGGTCGGGACCGGGGGCGAAACCTGCCCGGCGAAGTGACAGGCCGCGCGCTGTGTGCCGACCTCTATTTCCGGTGGATCCTGCTCGCGGCAGAGCGGTTGAACATGCGGGCAGCGGCCTTGAAACCGGCAACCGGGGGGCAGATGCGCCGCATCGGCGGGCTCGCCTTCCAGCCAGAAATTCTCGGTCACGCGGGCCCCGTTGATCACCGGAATCGCGGCCAGCAACGACTGCGTGTAGGGATGCTTGGGATCGTTCATGATCGCCTCGGCGGGGCCGATTTCGACGATACGGCCAAGATACATCACCGCGATCCGGTGGCACATCATCCGCACAACCGACAGGTCGTGCGACACGAAAATATAGGTCAGGTCGAACTCGTCGCGCAGATCGGAAAACAACTTCAGGACGGTTGCCTGCACCGACACATCCAGCCCCGCCGTGGGCTCATCGAGGATGATGACCTCGGGGTTCAGCATCAGGATACGGGCCAGCCCGACCCGCCGCTGCTGGCCGCCCGAAATCTCGTGGGGGAAAAGATCCGCGTGTCCCGCAGGCAAGCCAACGGCGGTCAGGATTTCGGTGACTTTCTGAAGCCGTTCCTTGCGCGGAAGATCGGCGTGTATGATCAACGGCTCTTCGAGGGATTTGCCGATTTTCCAACGCGGATCAAGCGACGCACCGGGATCCTGATAGGCGTATTGCAACCGGCGCCGCAGGGCGCGCGCCTCTTTCGGAGTGCGACCGGCAACCTCCTTGCCGTCCAGCAGGATCGACCCCGAACTGGGCTTCTGGATGCCCATGAGCGTTTTGCCCAACGTCGACTTGCCGCATCCTGATTCACCCACCAGCCCCAGAATTTCTCCGTCCTCGAGGTCGAAGGACACCCCGTCAAGGGCGCGGATCTCGCCTTCCTTGCGGCCAAAGGCACCGCGGATCGGAAAACGCACCGTCAGGTCGGTGACAGTCAGAACAGGGTCTTTGCCACTGGCGGTCATGGGCGGGCCTCCTTCAAATCTGGCTGCTCGGCATCTTCGAGCGGGTGGAAACACCGCACCACGTGGCCGGGGCCAACGGGATCGGGCGCGGGCCGGTCCTTGCAGGCCTCGGTCGCGCGGCTGCACCGTGTCTGGAACCGGCACCCCTGCGGTGGCGCATAGAAGCTAGGCAACTCACCGGGAATACCTGTCATCCCGCCACCCCCGTCGGGCCGCGAGGCCAGCAGTTTCGCGGTGTAGGGATGCGAGGGGCGGTTGAAGAATTCGGCCACCGGCGCAGATTCCACATCCTGCCCCGCGTACATCACGGTGATGCGGTCACAAATCTCGTAGGCGGAGCCAAGATCATGTGTCGTCATCAGGACCGCAACGCCGTGATCGTTCGCAAGCCGCCGCAGCAGCATCAGGATCTGCGCCTGAATGGTCACATCCAGCGCGGTGGTCGGTTCGTCCGCGATAATCAGATCGGGTTCGGGCAACAGGGCCATCGCGATCATCAGACGCTGGCGCTGGCCGCCGGATACCTCGTGCGGGTATTTCTTCAGCAACTGGTCCGCCCGCGGCAATTGCACCTGCGCCAGCATTTCCATCACCCTCTCGCGGTCCGCGCGGCGGCGCTTGCGCGGATAACGCGTCAGCATCGCGGGCATCCGGCTCTCGTCCGGTGCGCGGCGCGGGGATTTCCATTTCATCAACTCGTCGATCTGCTGGCCGATGGTGAACACCGGGTTCAGCGAGGTGAAGGGATCTTGGGGAATGAATGTCACGCGCCGGCCCCTGATCGCCTCTTGCGCCGTGGCCTGATCGGCCGAGATCATGTCCGTCCCCGCAAAATCGATCTCTCCGCCCAGCACCTCCAGCGCCGTGCGCGGCAACACGCCCAGGATCGCGTTGGCGAGCGTGGATTTACCGCAGCCGGATTCTCCGACAAGGCCGACAACCTCGCCGCGGTTGATCGTCATGTTGGCACCGTCGAGGATATGGGCAAACCCGCCATCCCCGTGAAAACCAAGCGAGATGTCGCGGACCGAAAGGAGTGCGTCACTCATTTGCTGCCCTTTCGCAATTTGGGGTCGAGGATATCGCGCAGACCGTCCCCCAGAAGGTTGAAGCCCATCACCACCAGAAAGATCGCAAAGCCCGGTGCGGCGGCGTACCACCACGCCTCAGGCAGGAATTCGCGGGCTTCCGAGATCGTACGCCCCCATTCGGGTGTGGGCGGCGGCGCGCCCAGACCGAGAAACCCCAATGCCGCAGCTGTCAGGATGGTCGTGCCCATGCCGATGGATGTCCGCACAATGATCGCCGAGGCGGTGTTGGGCAGGATATGCAGCAGCATGATCCGCATGTCGGAGGCGCCCAGCGCCTGCGCCGCCTCGACGAAGGTCTGGTTTTTCAGTGAATTCGTCTCGGCGTAGACCAGTCGCGCCCAGAACGGCCAATAGGTCAGCGACAGTGCTAGGATCACGTTTTCGACCGAAGGGCCGAGCGTCTGCGCAATGGCGATGGCCAGCACGATCTGAGGCACCGCCAGAAACACATCGGAGGTCCGCATCAGAAACCCGCCCGAAAAGCCGCCGTAGTACCCCGCGATCAGGCCGATGGGCACGCCGATGGCGACCGACACGCCAACCGCGATGAAGGCGATCGTAATGGTAATCCGGGCGCCGAAGAGAATGCGCGAAAACACGTCCGATCCCATGCGGTCGGTGCCGAAGGGGTGATCCCACGATGGCGGCTGCAACCGCTGGTCGAGGTGAAAGGCGTTCACGTCGTCGGGGTAAGGGGCGAGCCAGGGTGCGAGGATCGCGATCAGGATCAGCCCGAGGATGATCGCCGCACCCAAGGTGGCCGCGCGATCCGACAAAAGGCGGTTCAGGGCGGTCATTTCAGCGTCCTCGGATCGATGAAGGTATGGGTAATATCGACCAGCAGGTTCACCCCGATGAAGACGACGCCGACGATGACCGAGAAGCCGAGGATCGCCTTGGTGTCGGATTGCAGGATCGACTGCACCGCGTAGGTGCCGAGACCGGGCCAGTCGAATACCGCCTCGACCACCACGGCACCGGCAAAGAGCGCACCGAAGATCAGGCCGATCTGCGTGACCGTCGAAATCAGCGCGTTGCGCAGCACGTACTTCCAGATGATCAGCGGCATCGGGATGCCCATGGCCCGCTCATAGAGAACGAAGTTCGAGTTGATCACTTCCAGCACACCCGCGCGGGTAAAACGCACCAGTGTCGCCGCAGCGGGCAACGCCAGCGTGATGGACGGCAGCAGAAGGTGGTGCAGCGAGTCCCAGAGCGACTCCCAGTCGCGGTTCAATATGGAATCGATGATATAGAAGCCGGTTATCGGTTCCGGCCCCCAACCGCTGACGCGCCCGTTCAGCGGCGTCCATCCCAGCTTGGTCGAGAAATACATCTGCAGCTCCATCGCCAGCCAGAAGCTCGCGATGGCAAGACCCGAAACCGAAAGTAATCGCAGAACCTGATCGACCATCGAATTTCGTTTCACGGCCGAGATCACCCCAAGCGGGACCCCCAGCCCGACAGCAATCACCATGGCGGCCATGGTCAGCTCCAGCGTTGCGGGCAGACGGCGCAGCAAATCCTGCGAGATTTCCCGTTGGGTATAGAGGCTCTTGCCCATGTCGCCGGTTGCCAGCCCGGACAGGTAACGTCCGAACTGCACGTAAAGCGGCTGGTCCAGCCCCATCTCGGCGCGAAGCGCCTGCACCTGGACCTCGGTCGCGTTCTCTCCGGCGATGATCCGCGCCGGATCGGTCGGGATCACGTTCGAAATGAAGAAGGCCACGAACACCAGTCCGAAAAGCGTCGGGATGAACCAGATCAGCCGCGACACGATGATTTCCAGTCTGCGCATGGGGATTGTCCGCCTGTTAATCGAAAGAGGGGCCGCAGGCGCGGGGTACGCCTGCGGCTGGTTTAGGCTGCTTCAGTCCTCGAGATAGGCCCAGCGCATGTCCTGACCGTTGCCGACAGGGCAAAAGCGGATGTTCTTCACGTTGCTGGCGTAGGGGCCGTACCACTTGGTGTTGTAGATCCAGATGCCCGCGGCATCGTTGTAGACCTGCGTGGTCGCTTCCTTGTATAGCGCATCCCGCTCCGCCTGATCCGTGATCACCAATGCCTTTTCGAGCATCTGGTCGACCTCGTCGTTGTGGTAGTCACTGACGTTGCGGGTCGGCGCATAGCGCGATCCGTACTGCTCTCCGATCCAGTTGTTGGGATCGGCGTAGTAGGTCGATTTCCAGTAGGGCACCATGTCGGGCATCGTGTCGGGGTTCTGCATGTTCGACGAAATCACCGGCCATGGCGAAGCCTCGATCTCGCTTTCGATACCCAGTTGCGACAGGCTGTTCTGCATCAGCGCGGCGGTCTGCTCGGTCTCGGCAAACCCTGCGAGGGCGCCGATCTTGAGCGTGCGGATTTCATCGCCATGCTCGGCCTTGTAGGCGTCGAGGTATTCGCGCGCCTTGTCGAGATCATAGTCGTATCCCGGAACATCGGGTGCGCCCCAGAGGTTCCCCGGCACGATCGTCGGGTTGCGGGCCACGGTGCCTTGCATGATGTCGTTGATATAACCGTCGTAGTCGAAGGCATGTGTCATCGCCAGGCGGAAGTTCCTGTCGTCCAGCGGCGCGCGGCCGTTGTGCATGGCGATGTGGTAAACGCGCATGGATTCCTCTTCGAGGATCTGAACGTTCTCGTCTTCGCGCAGGCGGTTGACCTGATCGGGCGCAAGATAGCCGTCCAGCCCCTGATAATCGCCCCGCATCAGACCCTGAATCCGGGTGTTGGTCTCGACCACGGTGCGGAATTCGATCTCGTCAAAGTACTTCTCGCCCCAGCCCGCGAAATGCTCGGCAAAGCGTTCGCCGACGAACCCGCGCGCGGGATCGTACCGCTTGAGCATGTAGGAACCGGAACCGGCGACATTGTCGTTCAGGAATGCCTGTCCCATGTCATCGTCGGTCGTATTCTCCTCGACCAGTTTGGAGTTCACAACGAGGATATCCGGCACCAGCGCCGCGAAGATCGCCGACGGCTCCTTGAGCGTGAAAGCCACGGTCGTGTCATCCAGCGCCTTGGTCTGGCCGGGGTCGATCATCGGCAGGAACAGCGACCCGGCACCACGTTTCAGCGCCAGCATCCGTTCGAAGGAATAGACGACATCCTGCGCGGTCAGCGGTGCGCCGTCGTGAAAGGTCACATCGTCGCGCAGGTTGAACGTCCAGGTCAGGCCGTCTTCGGATACGGTGTGATCCTTGGCAAGCCACGGGATCAGCTGCGGCGGGTTATCCACCCAGCGGTACAGCCCGTCGTAGAAATTCAGCCGGGACGCCACCCGCGCCACGTCGCGCACCGTGTGCGGATCAAGCGTATCGTAGGCAGAGTTGTTGGCATGGACATAGCGGTCCTGTGCGAATCCCGTCGCGGGCGCGGCGAATGCCAGTGCCACCGACGCGCAGAGGGCCAGAGTCGTTCTTTTCATCTTGTTCCCTTTCTGTTGGTTCGTTTCATTCTGCTTATTGGCCGCACCGGTCAGGCCGGGGCGGCAGGACGGGGGTATCCCCGTTTCGGGTGATCCACCGGATCACGCATTCTGTTTCACCCAGTCGACAATCTCGGCATGGGTCGCGAACCACACGTCGCCCTTGGTTTTCGCGTGGCGGATCACTTCGTCCAGAATCCAGATGCGCGAGCGATAGCCGATGACATGCGGATGCATTGTCAGCTGGAAAATCCCGCCTTCGTCGTAGGCGGCGTTGAATTCGCGCATGAAAATATCGAACACAGCCTCTGGCGGCGTGTAGGGCCGCAGGGCGGAAAAGCGGTTCATGTTGAAATAGACCGCGTCATCGCGGATCCATTCCACCGGCAATTCGACAACGCCCGTGTCCTCGCCATCCAGCAGCAGCTTGTGGCAGTCGACATCGGCCATCAGAGAACTGTCATAGACCAGCCCCATGTCGCGGGTGATCTCCAGCGTGCTGTCGCTGAAATCCCACGACGGGGTGCGGATG
The DNA here is from genome assembly GCF_040149665.1 of Sulfitobacter sp. HNIBRBA3233. Taxonomy (NCBI): domain Bacteria; kingdom Pseudomonadati; phylum Pseudomonadota; class Alphaproteobacteria; order Rhodobacterales; family Roseobacteraceae; genus Sulfitobacter; species Sulfitobacter marinivivus. The sequence goes on from NZ_JBEFLP010000001.1 coordinate 2,259,635, forward strand.
CCGACAGGGCGGGCGCCCGTGATCTTCTCCAGAGTGTCACAGGACCGCATTTGCAAATCGCGCTCGTCCGCCGGAGGCAGGACAGAGTTGCGTTCGTGGATCCAGCCGTGAATACCGACCTCGTTGCCTTCGGCCACGAACATCCGTGCCTCGTCGGGATAGAGCATGGCGATGACCGCCGGCACATAGAACGACGCCTTGACGTCGTGATCGCGCAGCACCTTCATGATGCGCGGAATGCCCTGACGGTTGCCATACTGGCCCCGGCTGAGCGCACCGATCGAGGTGCCCCCATCCCGCAATTCGTTGGAGTCGTGATCCACGTCGAACGACAGCGCAACCGCGCATCGCGCGCCACCCGGCCACGCAGCAGGTTTGAGCGTGTCGCCCGCCCGCACCCGGTTGACCTTGCCACGCCAGATCTCTTCGGGCCATTGCCAGGGTTCTTGTTCTTCGCTCACTGTGTCGCTCCTCATGGAAAGGGATGTCCCGATACGGGCAGAACCTGCCCCGTGATGTATCCGGCGCGATCCGACGCCAGAAATGCGCAAGCCGCCGAGATATCCTCGGCCTCGCCCAGCCGCCGCATGGCAATGCGGTCCAGCATCTGTTTTTGACCTGCCTCGCCATATCCCTCCCACTGGCGCTCGTAGTCGGGGGAGGTGCGCAGAAACCCGGGGGCGACGGAATTGACGGTGATCCCGAAGGGCCCCAACTCCAGCGCCATCTGACGGGTCAGACCGACCAGCCCGTGCTTGGCCGAGCAATAGGACTGGATCCCCGTCAGGCTGGGCTTGAGCCCCGCACCGGAGGAGATCGTCACGATGCGCCCCGATCCGCGCCGCTTCATGCCCGGGACAACGGCGCGCAGCAGGTTGACGGCGGACATGACATTGGCGTCATAGATCGCCATCCATTCATCCGTTGTCACCTCTTCGAGCGGCTTGGCCGCCTGACCGCGCACGCCGCCGGTCGCATTGACCAACACATCGGGTGCAAGACCGCCGAACCGCGCGAGCACCGCATCCGCGTCGCCCAGATCGACCGTTTCGGTGGACAGTCTTTCGGTATGCCGCGCCGCCAGCGCTGCCAGTTCGTCGGCCAAAATGTCGACCGCAATCACATGCGCGCCGGCGCTGTGGAATTCCTCGACAATCGCGGCACCGATACCGCGCGCGGCACCGGCGACCAGAACCCGCTGCCCGCTGAAATCGAACGCAATCATTCCGCCGCCTCCCTCAGGTCCATCGCGCGGGTCAGACCCGGCACACGCGCACGCACCGCATCGATGGCGGCCAGGACGTCCGATCCGTCCCCGCGGAGATCGGCCTGTGGCAACGCGGCGATGTGATCGAAAACAGCGCGCTTGACGAAATGCCGCCAGTGTACGGGCATTCCGGCCAGCGCCTGCGTCAGGGCCGCGTAATTCGCATCGGTCCAGATCGCCTCGAACGCGATGCGGCTGGCGTTGTAGCTGTAGGTCTGCGGCACGGGGGCGGTATGGGCGTCGCGCAGGGTCTGCGTCGCCTGCACATCGCAAACACCGGCTGCATCCACCACCACGCCGTAATCGCGCCGCGCAGCCTCGGCGCTGATGCTGCCGCGCAGAACGTCGCGTACCACCAGATCCGCGTCGCGCGTGAACGGATCACCCCAGCCGGCACCCCCTCCGGATGTCAGATTGAACACATCGCCGGGGCCGAGGTTGATGACATCGGTGTTGCCTAGATCGTGGCGGGTGCCGTCCGGCGAAATCTTGGTGAAATGCGAAGGCGCGCCGGGGTGCCCGCCCTGTCCGCCCCACGCGGCAAAGATCGTTCGGTCCCGGTTGCGCGCCGTGACGACCGTGTCGGGCGTGAATACCTCGACCTCCAGCACGGTCGACAGACCACCGCGCGCCAGTCCCGCACCGCCGCTGTCCTGCACCAGCCCGTAGCGGCGGAACTTGATCGGCACTTCGACCTCGTTGATCTCGACCGGTGTGTTCTTGAGAAAGCCGCTGTTGGCACCGGATCCGTCGGTCCCGTCGCCCAGCGCGGATCCCCCCGCGCCGCCGATCACCGGATCGATGGAGGCCATCGACAGCGTGCCCGTCCGTGCATCGAAGGTCTTGACGTTGACGATGCCGCCGCCGCCCGCCGCGCCAACGGGCAGACGGTCCGGTGCTGCGGCGTGAAACGCGCCCATCACGACACCCTGCAAACGCCCGCAGGTCAGCGACCGCATGCCCACCGCCGCCGGATACTGCGGATTCAGAATGCTTCCTTCGGGCGCGATGCAGGTTGCCGCCCGCAGGATCCCCCCGTTCAGCGGCACGGAGGGATCGAGCGTATAGAGGCAGTAGTTATACCCCACCATCATCAGGATATGGCGCGGGTTGCCCCCCGTCGGCATATTCAGTGCCGACTTCAGCTGCGGATCCGATCCCGTGAAGTCGAGCGTGACGGCATCGCCGCGGATCTGAAGGTTGAGTTCCAGACGGACTGGCACGCCGTCGGGGCCGTCCTCGTCCAGATAATCGACAAAGCGGAAATCGCCGTCCGGCAAATCCGAAATGACCGCGCGCGCACGGGTTTCGCCCATGTCGAGCAGATCCTCGATGCCGTTCTTGACGGTCTCGACGCCGAACTTGCGGATCATCTCGTGCACTTTCGCCTCGCCGGTGTTCACGGCGGCGATCTGGGCATTCATGTCGCCCCGGTTCTGTTCCGGCATCCGCACGTTCAACATCAGCGTGTCGATCAGCTGCTGGTTCACCACACCCCCCGAAACCAGCTTGGAGGGTTTGAAACGGATCCCTTCCTGATGCACTTCGGTGTTCGCGCGGGACAGCGACGCCGGAACGGCCCCGCCCATGTCGGTATTGTGTATGTGGCCCACGGCAAAGGCGATGATCTCGCCTTCCCAGAAGATCGGCTTCCAGATGTGCATGTCGGGCGTGTGGGTGCAGACGAAGCCTGAGTAGGGATCATTCGTGATGCAGATATCCCCTTCGGCGTAGCTATCGATCCCGTCGAGCGCACCTTTGTAATCCAGACCGATGAACCATGTCGCCCCAAGGTCGCGGGGGCTGGCAAAGGTCATCCCCGACGGCGTGACAAGGCCGGTCGTGAAATCCTCGGTCTCTTTGACAAATGTCGAATGGGCCGTGCGGAACAGCGTGTAGGCCATGCTTTCCGCTACCGCCTGCGCGTGGTTCTCTAGCATCTTGAGGGTGACTGGATCAGTGCGCATCGGATGTCTCCTCGGGCGTCAGGATCAGGTTACCGTGATTATCCACCCGACCGGCGAAGCCCGGCGGTACGATGGTCGTGGTGTCGTCCTGCGCGATGACACAAGGGCTGGTGAACCGCGCCCCCGGTGTCAGATCCTTGCGGCGCAGCAGTTGCACTTCGCGCAGCGCCCCGTCGAGCCACGCGGTCATCGTCTGCTCTGCCGTGACATCATGCGGCGTCGAAGGAGCGCTTGGCAGGGTCGGTTTGGCCGAATTACCGGTCACTACAAGGTTGATCGCGATGATCTGGATCGCCGCATCGGGATCCGCGTGGCCGTAAAGGCGCCGGTGCTCGGCGTGGAACGCTTCGGCGACCGAGGCCACATCGTTGGCCGCCAGCGCGCCCGCATCTATCGCCACGTCGATTTCGAAACTCTGGCCGCGATAGCGCATTTCACCCGAGGCCTGATAGGCCGGCACGCCGTCAAAACCCTGCTCGTCGACGATCCAGTGGCGCGCGCGCGCTGTCAGATCGGCAATCGTGCGCGTCATCTGCGGAATGTTTTCCGCCTCCAGAGTGTAGAAGGCAGGCGCGGTGAAATCACTGCGGATGTCTGCCGTCAGCCCCCCCAACGCAGACAGCACACCGGGCGAGGGCGGGACGATCACATCCTTCATGCCAAGTTCCCGCGCGAGGAGGCAGGCCATCATCGGACCCCCGCCCCCGAAGGCCAGCAGGCTGAAATCCTGAACGTCGATCCCGCGACGCGAGCAGAGCTTGGAAACTTCGCGGAACATACCGGAAATCGCGATACCGATGATGCCTTCGGCGGTCTCCTCAAGCGATCTGCCCATCCGGTCGGCAAGGGGCCGTATGACCTCTTTCGCGCGGTCGCGGTCGACCGACACCATGCCATAGCCAAGCACCCCACCGTCGAGAAGACCCAGTGTCACGAAGGCATCCGTAATCGTAGCTTCCGTACCGCCATTGCCATAGGCGGCGGGACCGGGAACAGACCCGGCGCTGTCAGGTCCGACGGTCAACAGGCCCCCCTTGTCGACGCGCGCGATGGATCCCCCGCCCTCCCCGATCGAGGTGACCGATACGGTCGGCACGAAGATCGGGAAATCGCCGACGGTCTCGTTCACACCGTAGCCGGGCTGGCCATCCAGAATGATCGCCACATCGGCGGATGTGCCTCCGATATCGAGGCTCAGTACCTTGTCGGCCTCAATCGCCCGCGCGACAAAAGCCGCACCCATCACCCCCGCAGCCGTTCCCGATAGCAGCATCTCGACGCAGGCGGTCTTGCCGCTTTCGACGGACATGATGCCGCCGTTGGATTTGGTAATCATCGGATCCGGCGTCACGCCAATGTCCCGAAGTGCGCGTTGCAGGGCGTCCAGATAGTAGGACACGCGCGGCTGGACATAGCCGTGGATCACTGCGGTCGACGTCCGCTCGTATTCGCGGATGATCGGGCGCACGTCATGCGACGTGAATACCTTCAGTTCCGGCGCAAGCGCGCGGATCAGATCACGCGCGGCGTATTCATGGGCCGGGTTGCGGTAGCCGTGCAGGAACGACAGCACAACGCCCTGCGCACCCCGCGCCTCGGCGCGGGCGACGGCGTCCTTCACGCTCTCGGGATCCAGCGGTGTATCTATGCTGCCATCGGCCATGATCCGTTCGCGGACACCGAACACCATGTCACGCGTCACCAGCGGTTCAGGCCGCGCTGACAACAGGTGGTAAGGATCGGGCATCTTCAGCCGCGCAAGCTCCAGCACATCGCTGAAATGCTCGGTCGTGAAGAGCGCAAGACGTATGCCCTTGCGCATGATGATGGCGTTGATCCCGACCGTGGTGCCGTGGGTGAAATGCGAAATGTCGGAAGGCGTGATGCCAAAGCGGTCTTCTAGCGCCTTCAGCCCGTCGAGCACCTCCTGCCCCGGACGGTCGGGGGTGGTCAGCACCTTGACGCTGGCCATCGTACCGGCGGTTTCGTCGAACGCGCAAAAATCGGCGAAGGTGCCACCGATATCCATGCCGACCCGATAGCCCATTAGGCAACTCCTTCTGGCGTCGAGGTTTCATCCAGACCGGAGGCGATATCCCTGTAGCCCAGTCGCGCGCTGATCTCTGCCGCGCATTCAAGGACGGCGGCGCGCATCCTGTCGCGCTGAATTTCGAACCGCGAGGTCACTGTCGCGAGGTCGACAACGGCGACGACATCACCGTTCTGGCCGCGGATCGGGGCCGCGATACCGGCACCGCCCTGCGCGTATTGGTCGATGATTACGCCGTAGCCATCGCGCCGGATCTGGTCCAGCTCGGCGCGGACGGCCTCTTCGGTGGTGGGAGTTGTCGGGCTGAACGGCTTCAATTCGGTCTTGGTGAAATAGTCGTCGACGATCTGGGGATCCTGATAGGCGAGCAAGACCCGCCCCATGACTGTCGCGTATCCCGGCAGCACAGAATCGTCGGAGGTGTCATAGCGGATGTGTTGTGTGCTGACCGCCTTGCAGACCAGCCGCGCGTCCTGCTGCGCGGTGCGCACGCAGACAAAAACCGTTTCGTTGATACGATCACGAAGCGCTTCGATGATCGGAAGCGCCACCGGGCGCAGAATGGATTCAAACCCGCCGACCCAGCCAAACCCCTGCCGAAAGGCATCGACGAGCTCGTAGCGGTCGTCCGCTGTCTTCACCACATAGCCGCGTGAGACCAGCGTGGACAAAAGACCGAAAGCGCTGCTTTTCGGCAGGTCCAGCGATCCGGTCACCTGATTAAGCTTTACAGGTGTCGTCTGGCCCGAAAGCCACTCGAGAAGCTCCAGCACGCGCGCTGCGGATTTGACTTGATTGTTCATATATGTGAACCCTATTCACCTATGTGATCAGTGAAGGGCAGCGGACGGCGGTCTGTCAACGGATTTCTTGACCCAAGGTCAGGCTCGGGCGCTTCCGCTGCACCGCTATCGCGGCGCGACCCTTTGCGGGCAACACGGGCTGTGCGTCCCCTCAGGAAAAGGGAGCGGAAGTCGCAACAAACTGATTTTGAATATCTAATCCCGGCACGGCCGCGGCAGATACGGCGCCCGTGCTGCGTGCCCCACCGGGTGCGACGCCGGACCGGCAAGGCCGCAACCCAGGCGACCAAATTTCGCGCAATTCCATGAGGCGACCGCATACCAGTCGCTTGCACCGGATCACTGGACCGGAATCACCGGCGCCAGAGCCACACCGGTGACCGCCCGCCTGTCGCGCAATCAGAGGGCAGGCTTCTTGAGGCCGATTTCACGCTCCGCCTTCTTTTCGCCCAGCATCAGCATTGCGGGTGTCACAACCATTGTCAGGATCGTCGCCACAACCAGTCCGCCCGCGATGGCCGATGAGAGTTCGGTCCACCACTGCGTCGAAGGTGCGCCGTAAACGATTTCGCGGGTGAAGAAATTGAGGTTCAGGCCGATCACCATCGGCATCAGCCCCAAGGCAGTGGTGATCGAGGTCAGCAGAACCGGCCGCAGACGCTGGGCACCGGTGCGCAGCACGGCCTCCAGCGGTGACTGCCCGGATTTTCTGAGGTCGTTATAGGTGTCGATCAGCACGATGTTGTTGTTCACCACGATCCCCGCGAGTGCGATGACGCCAATGCCCCCCATCACGATCCCAAAGGGACGACCGGTGACCAGAAGCCCCAGCAGAACGCCCGCGATGGAAAACACGATGGCGCTCATCACGACGAATGCCTGGTAGAACGTGTTGAACTGCAACACGAGGATCACGAACATCAGCATGATCGCGGCGATGAAGGCACCGACGAGGAAAACCATGCTCTCCTGCTGGTCTTCCGCCTCTCCGGCGAAGCTGAATTCGACACCCTCCGGCAGGTCGGCATCGTTCAGCGCCGCGGTAAGCGCCACCACCTGATCGTTGACTAGGAAACCCGGCGCCACGTTCGCCTCGATCGTGGTGACGCGTTTCTCGTCGATCCGGCGGATCACGCCGGTCCGCTCGGACGGCGCGAAGGTCACGAAATTGGCAATCGGCACCAGACCGGACGTGGTCGGCACCCGCAGGCTTCCCAACTCGGCGAGGGACCGTTCCTCGCGCGGGAACCTCACGCGAATATCAAGCGAGCCGTCGATATCGTCGGGGCGATAATCCGCGACGGTGATCCCCTGCGTCAGCAGTTGCACCGCCTGCCCCAGAAGGCTGACATCGGCACCGAAGCGCGCGGCCTCGGCACGGTCGACAAGGATCGACACTTCGACGCCGGGGACAGGGCGGGTATCGGTCACATCCGTAAATCCACCGATGCGGTCCATGATCTCGCGGATTTCGGCGACGGCATCGGCCTGCTTTTCCGGGTCACGCGCGGTGACTCGAAGATTGACGGGCTTTCCGGCTGTCGGCCCACCGCTTTCTGTCTGCACCTGCACGTCGATGCCCGCGATATCCGCCACGCTTTCGCGGATATCCGCACCGATCTGCGCCGCGGTCCGGCGGGTATCCCACGGGGTAAGTTCCAGTTGCAGCGTTCCTATGGTTTCTTCGTCGCCCTGTCCGGCGGACATCATGGACCGCGCGTAGATGCTCGCGATCTCGTCGTAACCCAGCAGGCGGTCCTCGACCGCACGCACCAGCGCGTCCCGCTCGAAGATCGAGAAGTTATCCCGCGCACGCACCTGCACCTGCATGAAATCGGGTTCGACCGACGGGAAGAAGCTGACACCCTTGCCGAACTGCCCATAGAGGCCAAAGCCCCCCAGCAGCAGCGCCACGGCCAGAAGCACGGTCGCGGCAGGGCGCAAGATCGCCCAGTGCAGGACACGAACGTATCCGCCGGTGAACCCGGTCATGTCCCGCGGATCGCCAACCTCGGCGGCATGCAGCGCTGCCTTCTGCTTGGCGGTCTGGGGCTGTCTCTTGCCAATCAGACCGCCCACCACGGGGATGAAGATCAACGCCATGAACAGAGAGGCAAACAGCGTCAGGATCACGGTGATCGGCAGGAATTTCATGAACTCCCCAACCATACCTGTCCAGAAAAGCAGCGGGAAGAACACGCTCAGCGTTGTCGCGGTGGATGCGATGATGGGCCACGCCATGCGTTTCGCGGCAAAGGCATAGGCCTCGGGCGCCGGTGCGCCCTCTTGCAGCTTGCGATCGGCGAGTTCGGTTGTGACGATTGCCCCGTCCACCAGCATCCCCACCACAAGGATCAGCGAAAACAGGACCACGATGTTCATCGTATAGCCCATTGCCCACAGCGCGATCACACCGGCAAGGAAGGCGCCCGGAATGGCAAGCCCCACAAGGATCGAGGACCGCAGCCCCAGCGCCAGCACGATCACGATCATCACCAGAATGACCGCCGCAATCACATTGGCCTCAAGATCGCTGAGCATATCCTTGACCTGTTTGGACTGGTCCTGAAGGTAGGTCACCTCGATGCTGTCGGGCCAGTCCGCGCGAAGTTCTTCGACGAGGGCTCGCACATTCGCCACCGTGTCGATGATATTCGCGCCCGACCTTTTGGTCACCTCCAGCGCCAGCGCGGGCTGGCCGTTGATGCGCGCGAACGAACTTGGGTCCTCGAAGGTGCGGCGGATGGTGGCCACATCCCCGAATGTCACAACCGCATTGCCGCGCACCTTCACCGGCATCGACATGACGTCTTCGAGATCTTCGATCAGGCCCGGCACTTTCAACACGATCCGGCCCGATCCCGTTTCAATCGCCCCCGCCGCGATCAGGCGGTTGTTGCGCTGGATCTGCCCGATCAGTTCGTCGAAGGACAGGTTGTACGTCTGGAAGACGGTGGGATCGATCAATACCTCCAGAAACTCGAACCGCTGGCCGCCGATCTCGGCTTCCAGCACGCCTTCGAGGCCCTCGATCTCTTCCTGAAGCTGCTCGGCCAGATCGTTCAGCATCCTTTCCGGAACGGGGCCGGACAGGATTGCCGTCACGATCGGGAAAAGCGCTGTGTTGATCTCGGTGATCGTGATGTCGCGCGCATCTTCGGGCAAATCGTTTTCGGCGCGATCCGCGGCCTCGCGCACCTTGTCCAGCGCTTCGTCGTTGTCGCCACCGGGGGTAAATTCCAGCTGGATGCTGGCAAACCCTTCGGACGCATCCGACTTCATGCTGTCCAGACCCTCGATCGAGGCGAACTCCGTCTCCATCGGCTCCAGCAACAGGCGCTCGGCGTCCTCGGGGCTGATACCGTCCAGCCCGGTGGATACGTAGAACAGCGGAAGCGGGACTTCGGGATTGGATTCCTTTGGAATCGAGGTGTAGGCAAAGGCCCCGACGGCCAGCACCATCACAAGCGCCATGACCACGACACGGGACCGCGAGAAGGCAGCGTCGATGAGGCTATTCACCTGACATCTCCTGCGCGGCGGGTGCCACGACCTCGCCCGCGTTGACAAAGCCCTGACCGACCGTGATGACATCGACGGTCTCGGGCAGGCCGGTCACCCAGATGCCGTCAATCTGCGCCTTCACGACCTGGATCGGGTAGAACTCGACGATGTTGTCGGCGTTGACGGTTTTCACACCCAACGCCCCTTCAGTGTCCAGCGACACCACCGACGGCGAGGTGAAATGCGCTGTGACCTGCCCGGTCGGGATGATGACCTCGGCCGAGATCCCGGCAGGGATCACACCATCTGCGTTTGGCACTTCAATCTCGGCAAGGAACGTGCGCGTTTCCGAAGCGGCAGAGGTGCCGACGAAGGTAACCGTGCCCTCACGTTCCTCGCCGGTGATAAACCGCACGGTCGCGGGCTGCCCGACCTCAAGCCGTGTGAGCGACTGCTGCGGCACCTGAATGGCAACCGTCAGGGGCGTGATATCGACAAGGCGCCCGACATCAGCACCGACCGAGACGAATTCACCGGCGTCCAGATCGAGCGTTTCGATCCGCCCGTCGAAGGGTGCGGTGATCGTCAGCGCCTCTGCCGCCTGTTCGGTCTGGGTGACCTGCGCCTCGGCGGTGGCCAGCGCCGCACGCGCCTCTGTCACCCGGTCTTGCGTGGCCACGCCGCGCTCCAGCAAGGCCTGCGCATTGTCGAATTCACGCTGGGCCTGCACCAGCGCCTCTGCGGCGCGGCGCGCGTCCGCTTCGTTGCTTGACGAGTTGAGACGGGCAATCACCTGCCCCGCCGTGACATCCTCACCCTTCGTGACCAGAACCTCGGTCACGTCCCCCGATGTCTCGGCGCGCAGCGACGTGTCGCGATCCGGCAGCGCCTGACCTTCGGCCTGAAAGAATTGCGTCACGCTTTGTGCCGTGGACGTGGTCACCGCAACGGCGACCGGTTCCGGGTCCGCGCGCGATACCGGTGTCTCTTCGGGCTCCGACGGCAGGATGAACCCGCTGCCCATCCACCCCACGATCAACAAGACCAGAAGTGCCGCGAGCCAGGTAGACCGCGATGCGCCCCTATCTGACTCAAATTCCAGACGTTCGGGCCCGGCGGGATCCTGCCGCGCCGCAGCGTCGGTATCGTGTTTTTCAGTGGTCATCTTCTAGATCCTTCGACCCCTCCGGCGCCAGCCGGGGCTTATCTGCATCTTCTTTTTTCAGGTCATCGACAGCAACGGCCAGACCCGCGTGGATCGAGGCATAGAATGCTGCATATTCGCGCACGCGGGCGGTCGCATCGGCATCGGCGGGCAAGGCATCTATTGTCTGCGCAATTTCGTCCCTGAAAAGCCGCGTGCGCTTCTGCACACCTTCCAGCAAGGACAGATAGGGCCGGGGCGCCAGCTGGAAGTAATCCTGCCGGTCGCCGGGGCGGGCGATCCTTTTGACCAGACCACGCTCTTCGAGCAGTCGGATACTGTTGCTGATGCTGCCGCGGCTCACCTCGAGCCGCGTTGCAAGATCCCCGAAGGAAACCGCGTCTCCGTCGAAAATCAGCAGGCCAAAGACACGTCCCGCGATGCGCGGAAGGCCTTCGGCCTGCGTAATCATACCGACTTTCTCGATGAATTCGGATCTGGTATCGGCGGTGGCAGAGGTATCCGGCATAAGCGCGCTTTCGGTGTGAGCTACGCTGGATATGGCCGCAACGGGCGTGTCGTTCAATACTGTTCAGTAAAAACTGAACAATTTGTATAAATCCGGACTGCCTGTCCGAACCCGATACTCAGATATCGAAGAAGACCGTTTCATCCGGCCCCTGCAGGTGAATGTCGAACCGGTAAGCGCCGTCCCCGTCGCGGGTCGCAAGCAGGGTGCGCACGCGGTTCTGGTGTTCGATCCGCGACAGGATCGGATCGGTGGCGTTGGCGTCTTCTTCATCCGCGAAATAGATCCGCGTGTGCAGGCCGATGTTGATGCCCCGCGCCACGATCCAGACCGTGATATGCGGCGCCTGCATCCGCCCGTCGGGCCACGGCACGGCACCGGGCTTGACCGTCTCGAAGGTAAATTCGCCGGTTTCCATATCGGTGGGGCAACGGCCCCATCCGGTAAAGTTCGGGTCCGCCTGTCCACGGCTTTCGTTCGCGGAGGCGAACAGACCCTGCGCATCCGGCTGCCAGATTTCCACCATCGCATCGCGCAGCACTGTCCCGGTTCCGTCGCGGATCGTGCCTTTGACGGTGATTTCTTCGCCCTTCACCGGACCGGTTTTCATGACGCGCCCGAGATCGCCGTCGTACATGCGCATATCGGCGAAATTCGGTGTGCACCCGATATGGACATAGGGCCCGGCCGTCTGGCTGGGACTTTCGCGCAAATACTCGGTCTTTGCCGTCACGGTCACAGCCCCTCTGCCCGGTTTTCGAAATAGGTCTGGCGACGCCCCCGCAGCACGATGTCGAACCTGTAGGCACGCGCATCCATCGGAAGGGTGCGGTGAATATCCAGCCTGGCGGTCAGCGCATCGACGGCCTCCTGCGATTTCAGGACGCCCACAATCGGACACAGGGGGATATGCGGATCACCTTCGAAATACATCTGAGTAATCAGACGCTGGGCAAACCCATGCCCGAAAACAGAAAAGTGGATATGCGCGGGACGCCAGTCGTTCATCCCGTTGGGCCAAGGATAGGGGCCGGGCTGGATCGTGCGGAATTCATAGTGTCCCTGCGCATCCGTCACAACGCGCCCGCAGCCGCCGAAATTGGGATCGAGCGGCGCGATATACCCTTCCTTGCGGTGCCGGTAGCGCCCCCCGGCGTTGGCCTGCCAGATCTCTATCAGCGCATCGGGAACGGGACGGCCCATTTCGTCCCTGACAGAGCCGTGGACGATGATCCGCGGGCCAATGGCCGACTGGTCTGCGGCGGCAAAGTTATGAACCAGATCAGCATCCAGCGGCCCAAGGATACCGTGGCCGAAAACCGGTGACGTTTCTTCGCTCAGGCTGGTTGGGAAGGACAGAAGCGGCGCTTGCGGGCTGCGTTTCACGCTGGTCTTGTAAGCCGGTGTCAGCGCATCGGGTTGCCACGACCTGTCGCGCGGGACGAAGCCGCCGTTGCCTGTATCGCTCACAACTCCACCTCCATCTCGGCATAGGTTTGTTTCGCCAGCTTGATCGCGTGGTTGGCCCTTGGCACACCCGCGTAGATCGCAACATGCATGAAGGCCTGCATGACATCCTGCGGGCTGGCGCCGGTCGCATGGGTGGCGCGAATGTGCATCGGAATCTCCTCGAAGTTTCCGGTCGCGGCCAGCAAGGCAAGCGTCAGCATCGAGCGTTCGCGCCGTGTGATCGTATCGTCGGCCCAGACGGTGCCCCACGCCCCTTCCGTGATCAGCGTCTGGAAGGGCGCGTCAAAGTCGGTCTGCGCGGTAGCGGCGCGGTCGACATGGGCGTCGCCCAGCACGCTGCGACGGGTTGCATTGCCCTGCTCCAACCTATCCGTCATCGGCACTCTCCTCAGGATCAGTAGGGCAATCCGACATAGTTTTCCGCCATCGCGCGCTGTGCGGCCTTGTTCGAGCGCAGGAATTCCAATTCGGCCACCTGCATCTTGATATCAAAGGGGGACTGGTCGGGATAGCGGTGAAGCAAGGACGAGAACCACCACGAAAAACGCTCGGTCTTCCAGACGCGGTCAAGCGCCTTTTCGGAGTAGCCATCTATGCCAGCTTCGGACCCGTTTTCGTAGAAATCGCGCAGGGCATTGTAGAGGTAATGAACATCGGAAGCGGCGGTATTCAGCCCCTTCGCACCCGTTGGGGGCACGATATGCGCGGCGTCGCCGCACAGAAACAGGCGACCCCAGCGCATCGGCTCGGTCACGAAGGACCGCAGCGGTGCGATCGATTTTTCGATGGAGGGGCCTGTCACCAGCTTGTCTGCCTGATCCTTGGGAATCCGGCGCTTCAGCTCTTCCCAGAATGCCGCATCGGTCCAGTCATTCGGGCTGTCGGACAGCGAGCACTGGATATAGTAGCGGCTCAGCGTATCGTTGCGCATCGAGCAGAGCGCGAAACCGCGTTCGGAGTTGGCATAGATCAACTCTTCGTTGACCGGTGGCGTTTCCGACAGAACACCCAGCCAGCCGAACGGATACACCTTTTCGTATTCGCGCCGCACATCCAGCGGAATGGTCTGGCGGCTGACGCCATGGAAACCGTCGCAGCCCGCAACGAAATCGCATTCCAGCCGCCGCTCTTGCGTTCCCACCCTGTAGGTCAGATACGGCGACGTCGTATCGGCACCGTGTATCTCGACATCCTCGACCTCGAATTCGATCGGTCCGCCGGCCCGCTCGCGCGCGGCATAAAGGTCACGGGTGACTTCGGTCTGGCCGTACACCATCACCGGTTTGTCCGTATGCTCGGTGAAATCGACGCGGAACATCTCGTCACCGTAGGAGATCAGCGTTCCGTTGTGGGTAAAGCCCTCGGCGTGCATCCGGTCGGCGCAGCCCGCTTCCTCCATCAGTGATATCAGACCCTGCTCCAGTACGCCGGCGCGGATGCGGCTCAGGACATAGTCCTTGGTCTTGCGCTCCAGCACAACGCTATCGATGCCACGGACATGCAACAGCTGGGCAAGCAACATACCCGATGGCCCGCCGCCGACAATCGCCACCTGAGTTTTCATACGCCCTCCGAATTTCGTTCGGTAAGGTTAATTGGTATTCGTCAGAAGTGACAAGGGTTCATCATTCGCTGATCTGCGCACGTTTGCGCATGCACGAGCGCACAGGCCCCTGTTCCTGTTGCACCCCTGCGCGTCAAGAAGCGGCGTCACCGGGTCAGGGCGATCGCGTTTCGCGCTGAACCACTGGCGTGACACGAAAAACCCGGCACCGCTTCGGGTGCCGGGAATTTATCTTGCGACGTCGGACTGCGCTTACTGCGTCACACCAAGCACGTTGAAGCTGCCGATCTGGTTGAAGCTGGTCATATTCGCGTTGCCGACCTGTACCACGGCGACCTGATTGGCATCGCCACCGGAGATTGTGCCGATGATAGTGTTGTTGTAACCCCGTTGGCTGAATGCAACGGAGTTGGAATTCGATTCAAACGTCAGCTCGCCAATCGACAGTTCGATGTTGTTGCCGTGTCCGCGCTGAAAGATATCACCGGGCTCAAGGCCAGTGCCTTCTGTGCCTGCGGCGGCGATCGCATCGGCACCGGTGAAGCTAACCGCCGTATTGTTTTCGCTGCCATAGATCGACGCGTTGACAATATTCTGAAGACCGCCAGACGGTGTGTTGGACTGTCTCACTCTCAGGACGTTGCGATCGCCCTCGCCACCATTCGCGCCGCCGATGAGGACTGACGCGGTATTCCCTCCGCGGTGGCTGACGGTGACGTCGTTGCGGTCACCGGTGATGTCCACAGTTGCGATACCGTCAAGACCGGTCTGGTCAACTCTGACACTGTTTGCATCCCCCTCGTTGGAGGTGCCGCTGATGGTGATCGTCGCGACGTTATTCGCAGTCATCCGGTCGCCGTTCTGGAACAGGATCACATTATTGCGGTCACCGCTGACGGACAGTGTGCCGACGTTGAGGCCGAATTGAAAAATGCTCAGCGTGTTGCCGTTTCCTTCGTCCGGCGAACCGGCATCTGCGGCACCGGTCACCGAGACAGTCAGCCTGTTTTGCTCGATCTGATCGACGACAACATCGTTTCTGTCACCCGAGATCGCGATGGCGGAGGTGTTCGGCAAGACACCGGCGTTTTGCTGATTTACGTCAACATAGTTGCCGTTTCCTTCGGTCGCGCCCGTGATCCCTATTGTCGACGTGTTCGTGCCGTCCTGATCCACGTAGACCTCCGAACGGTCCCCGAAAATGTCCACCGCCGACTGGTTTGCGCCGTCCTGAAGGATTTTCACGTCATTTCCATCGCCCGCGGCCAGATCACCGTCGATCACGATGGAAGAGGTGTTTGAACCGCCGCCGGAAAATTGATCGGTGACCGCCGTGTTGCGCGACCCCGAGATTATTGTGCTGGCGGTGTTGTCGCCAATGTACTGGAGCGTAACGACATCGTTTGCATTGCCGTCAATGGTCTGGATTGCATCGTTCGTGCTACCGTTCTGTAACAGCAGGTTTTCGTTTCTGTTTCCGGTGACGACCGCGGTCGCGGTGTTCATCCTGCCGACCTGCTCGGTGCCGAACAGGTTCAGGTTGCCCATGGCGTCATAGACCAGCGTGTTGGTGTTTCCGTCCTGCAATGCCGTTCCCTGCTCGACACCGAAGGGGCCGACGAAAGCACCAAAGTCACCTGTCCGGGGATTACCGCGTGACGCGGCGCCGTTGCTTTTGCCGCTCTGCGTAACGGTCATGCTGTTGCCGCTGCCGAGCTGGTCAAGGCTTGGCCCCGTCCCCGTTGCGGGCCGCCGTCCGATGATGTTCCCATCGCCAGATTGCGTAACCGTCATGGTATTCACCGCGCCGCTTGCATCGCGATTGACCTGCCGCAGGCTGGAGACAAGGTTGTCATCCCCGCCCCCCTGAACCACCGTCGCGGTGTTTTGCGCTGCCGCCGCACCCGTGCGGCCGCGCTGAAAACTGCGGAACAGGATTTCACCGTCGCCGGTCTGTTCAACGGTCAGATCGTTGCGGTCGCCTACCTGCGTCAGCGCACGCTCGACCGGATCAGCCCCCAGACCCAGACGCGCGGCGATGTTGTCGGATCCGGTCTGTGTGACGGATGCGCTGTTTGTATCGCCGGACTGGCGCAGGGCCGAGGTGTTCTTGCGACCGTCCTGTTCGATCAGACCGGCGTTGAACGATCCGTCCTGAACCATCGCGGCCCGGTTTTCATCGGCGTAGCCTGCCGTCGCAACAAGAACGGCCAGTGTGGATGCAGAAGCGAAAAATGCGCGTTTCATAATTTAAATCCCGGGTCTTATTTAGTCTGAATTACTGGTAGATACCGGCGTTGTTGCCGCTACCCGATTGAATGAGGCTGGCAACGTTGTAACTGCCGATCTGCACGACCGCCGCCTGGTTCGCCTCGCCGCTAATCACTGCGGTCAATGCGTTGGCATCGCCGGTCTGTGCCGCCGCGAAAAGGTTGTCGCTGCCCGCGACCGTGAACGCCATTTCGTTGCCGCTGCCCGACTGCCGGAAGAAACCGGGCGTCAGCCCGCCGCGCGACGCCGCGCCCAGAAGCGGACCACCGGCATTGTTGCGATCCCCGATGATCTCGAGGCTGAAGATGTTGTCACCGAAGGCCCCGATCCCGCCGCCAAGCTGTTCAAGGTCCGCAAAATTCAGATTGCCGAAGACATCCATCGTCGCAAGGTTGTTCCCGCCCTGCCCGGACAGGTAATCCTGCACGTTGCGCAGCGTGTTCCGATTGCCTTCGACGGTCGCTGTCACCTCGTTTGTACCCTGCTGGAAAGCATAGATGCGGTTGTCGTTGCTGAATCCGATCAGGTTGACGGAAGCAGTGTTGGTGACGATCTGGTCAATCCCCACTTCGTTTCCGTCCCCTTCGATCACCGACATCTGGATATTGTTTTCGGTGCCGTCCTGACGCAGGCCGATCTGGTTTTCGTCACCGTTGATCGTCAGCAGGCCCATGCTGTTCTTGCGGCCCCCCTGACGCAGGCCAAACCGGTTATCGTCGCCGACGATCAGCAGGTTGATCTTGTTTCCGTGGACTTGCGTGTCCACGGTGTCGCCTTCCTGCACGATCGAACTGTCCAGCAGCGAGGGCTCCGCCGCAAAACCGCTGAGCGACAGCCGCCCGTTGTTCGACCCCACGATGGTCACGTCGATCTCGTTGCTGTCGTCGATACCGGTATCGTTCGACAGTTGCTCGACCCACGCGATCAGGTTGCGTCGGCCGGTCATCACGACAGTGGCGCGCTGGCCCTGTTCACCGGCTTCCTGTATCTGACGGACAGCGTTGATACGGTTTCGGTTTCCACCCTGCTGGGTGATCGACAGCGTGTTCGCACCGTTCGTCACCGCACCGCGCGACCTCTGGACCACGCTTCCTAGGATATTGAGGTCCGAATCCTGAATGATCGTGATCTCGTTGAAGATAACCGACGTGTTGCGGCGCCCGAACTGGAACAGACCGCGACCGATACGCCCGATCTGGTTGTCGAGCCCCGTCTGCGTGATGTCGAGCGAGTTGAAGATGCCATCCTGGACCATCGGCTGCACTATCGATCCTGCAAGGTTTCGCTGCCCTGTCTGGTTGATGATGGCGGAGTTGTCGGTCCCGATCTGGTCGATCAACACGTCGTTTTCCCGGTTGCTCTGCGCCTGCGCGGCAGAGGCAAGGACGAGGCCGGCAACGGCACTCAGCGCAATTGAACGATAGGACATGGATCACTCCGGTCTTGAGTTGGTTTCTCCGGGCGAAAGAAGTCCGCCCGGAGCATTAGCTGTGGACACCTGAGTGGCTCAGGTTGTGGGCGATGTGACGCCTTGGCTGATGCCCGCCGCATTGCCGTTGCCGGTTTGCGTGAACACTGCCGTGTTGCCGTTGCTCAACTGGGACACAGCGGCGGCGTTGTTGTTTCCGCTCACAACACCTGTGATGAGGTTGCCGTTACCGTCGCCAAGCGCGGCGCCCTGACCGAGCGCGAAGGCATTGCCGTTCCCGACGACTGTCAGCGTTGCCTCGTTGCTGGTGCCCCACTGGGAAATCATACCGTCCAGACCACCCACTGTCGCCGCGACACCGAAAAGGCCCGTGGAAGAGCTGAGGCCGTTGTCGTCGCCGTCGATGGAAAGGGACGCCACGTTGGTCACACCGTTCTGCATGATGCCGAATTCGTTATTGCTTCCGCCATTCAGAATGCTTGCCGACGCCGTGTTGCCGACGCCGTTCTGCGTCAGGCCGATCACGTTATCGTCCCCGGTCACGGCGGCGAGCGAGACAGTGTTTGTGTTGCCGCTCTGGTAGATGCCCAGTTCGTTGCGATCACCAAGAATGGTCAGCCCTTCGGCAGAGTTGCCGTTACCTGCCTGCAAGAAGCCAAACTGGTTGTTGTCGCCGTCGCTCACCATGTAGTTCAGACGGTTGCTGGAACCGCTCTGAACGGCGGAGGAATCAGCTGCACCGACCGCCGCAAGTCCACTGAGCGTACCACGACCGTTGGAGTTGCCGGTGATGGACAGTACCGCGGACTGGTTGGCGCCGCTCTGATTGACCAGTGCGATCAGGTTGTCGTTCCCTGTTTGCGATAGAGTGGCCGTGTGGCCAAGGCGGCCTGCGGTAGATCCATCTGTGGACCCGTTGCGCCGCTGAGAAACGCTGGTAATCTCGTTCTCGTCACCGGTCTGCGTGGCCACCAGAAGGCTACCGGAAGCACTTGCCGTTTCGGATCTCTGATAGACCTTCACGATGGAGTTGCCCAACGCCGCTGCTGTCCCGGAGGAATCTTGCGAAATAGTTGCTGTGCTGCCGGGGCCGCTTTGGTTCAACTGGTAGAAACCCGTGTTCTCACCGGCTGCAACCTGACCTGTACCGACCGCGTTATTGCTACCATCCTGATCAATGGTAAGCGTATTACCCAAAGTTGTGTTCCGGCCGAATTGCAAGATCGCGCCGTCGCTGCGGCCTGCCTTGTTTCCGCTGCCATCCGACTGATCAATCAGTGCGGAGTGGTTGTCTTTCGTCTGAGTGAGATACGCCTCGTTCGAGTCCGCATAGGCGGAGGCCATGGACAGACACAATGCAGTGGATGCCGCGAAGCCAATTTTCGTAAGTTTCACTAGAAATCTCCAGAATTTCGTTCGTTAAATCGTTCGTTGTCGAATAGGGGGCTGGTTCACCGAAAACAGTGACCGCTGTCAGCAAAGGCCGAAACGACCACGGCATCGGCCGGATCCTCCCCCCAAACGTCGCTTCGAGAATTGAAGATAATTTTTAATGAAGCAACTTATTTCCCGAATTTTGCCTTATTTTAGCCCCATTCTCGGCAATCTGGAAACGATCCGGCTTTGATATGAATTAATGTTCAATCGAATTTCTAGTATTGCGGGAATAGTTCAATTCATAAGGGAATTTATCTCTTCGAATCGCGAAAGTGGCGCGATGGCAACAATGGTACATGCCTTAATTATGTACGTTTATTACGGGCGGAAGAGATGATAAGTGGAACTGTCAAGATCAGGTATTTTACTGTTTGTCTATTGCAGATCAGGGCGACGTTTGTAACGTAACCCCGACACCGAAATGAGGTTTATGATGCAGATTTTTGCCAAAGCCGGACGCGCGAGCCTGTGTGCAGCATGTGCAGCCCTCCTTGCAGGGCCCATCGCCGCGCAGGATCTCGTCTATACCCCCATCAACCCTTCCTTCGGTGGTAATGCCCTGAATTCCAGCCACCTTCTGTCTATCGCGAACGCCCAGCGCGACGCGACCGCGCGCGATGCCAACCGCGGCAATGGCGCAGGCGACGGTGTGGATGGCGGCGATGCCGGCCCGACCGACGCGGACCTTTTTGTGCGCCAGCTTGAAGGGCGTTTGCTGTCGGCGCTTGCCGGTCAGGTCACCAACGCGATTTTCGGTGATAACCCGCAAGAGACCGGCCTGGTGACATTCGGCACGACGACGGTTCAATTCGACCGGTCCCTCGACAGCATTACCCTGCTGATTACAGATTCACTTGACGGCACCGTGACCGAAATCATTGTCCCCCAGCTGGTTACAGGAAGCTGACAGGGCGCATGGCACAGCCACCGAAATACGCGATTTGAGGAAAGAGCATATGGCAATACGGCAGACACTCCGGAGGCTTGCCCTCGCCTGCGTCGCAGCGGGCCTGAGCGCCTGCACGACCATGACCGATCTGACCGAAGGGCAGTATCAGGCACAATTCAGCCAGATCACCCCGCAGAACCGCGCCCTGCGCGAAGTTCCTGCGCCCGCCCACCGGGTTACCGTGTCGGTCTATGATTTTCCCGACCTCACGGGGCAGTACAAGGAACCCACAAACGTGCAGTCCCTGTCGCGTGCAGTGACGCAGGGCGGCGCGCCCATGCTGATCAAGGCACTGCAAGACGCAGGGGAACGGCGCTGGTTCTCCGTCCTTGACCGGTCGAACCTTGAATCGCTGATCCGCGAGCGTCAGATCGTGACCGAGATGCGCCGCATCTACCGCAACGAGCAAAACGTCAATCCAGCCGCGCTTGCCCCTCTCGATCATTCCGGGATCATCCTGCAGGGCGGGATCATCGGCTACGACAGCAACAGCATGACCGGTGGCTTCGGCGCGCGGTATCTCGGCATCGGCGGCGACCGCCAGTGGAAGCTTGATCTGGTGACCGTGTCGCTGCGGGCGATCTCGACCAACACCGGCGAGGTTCTGGCCTCTGTCGTGGTGCGCAAACCGATCGCATCGGTGTCCGACCGCGGTTCGATCTTCCGCTATATCGCGCTGGACGAGCTGCTTGAGGCTGAAGCCGGTATCGCCACCAACGAGCCCAAGCAGATCGCCGTCGAACAGGCCATCGAGAAAGCCGTGATGGCCCTGATCGCGGAAGGGTCCGAACTGGGCGTCTGGTCCTTTGCCGATGAACAGGCCGGCAACAGCTATGTCGCGAACTACCGCGCCCAGAAATACCAGGGTGAGGTGCCCGCGACCGCACGCCAGATCCGTCTGCCGAACACCCGCAACGCGGCACAGACGGTCAAAACCCGTCCGGTCAGCCGCAGCGCCCAGGTCACGCGCCGCGTGATCGAACGCCGCGTGACACCGCAACAGCAGCAGCGCGCAGCACCGCCACCTGCCCTGCCGCCCTCCGGCGCAGAGCCCGGCGAAACAGTCGGCTGATAAGATCCACATCAGGAAATCAGAGAAAGGCGGCCTTCGGGTCGCCTCTTTTTTCGTTCAGAACGCGAATTTACGTTGATTTGCCAGATGTCGTCTTAAACCAACCGCAATCCCGTCAGAATTATATCGGACCCTCGTCGTTGAAGCAGTCAACAAAAACGAGGCTCCTATGTTCAACTTCCGCACCGCAGCCGCACTGGCGGTCGTGATCTCGACAGGCGCAGCCACCACGGCGGCCGCCGATGAGACACTTATTCTTAACACTCTCGAAATCGTCGGGATCGAGGAGAACACGCTGACAATCGTGCAATCCCCGGACGCGGGACATGTCGCAAAGATTACCTTCTCGGGTCGGGCAAATGGCGGGGCCAGCGCCGAATATCCCAGCGATCCCGCGTGGTTCGGCCCGCTTGAGGCCGGCACGATTCGCCAGACCGGTCACGCCCAGCTGGCTGTTTTGTCCGTATCGGGAATTGGAAACCTTTTCGCGATTTCGCAGGCCGGAAGTAATAACAGCGTATCCGGCAGCATCAGCGGCACAGGAAACATGGCAGTTGTTCAGCAATCCGGTTACGCAAACCGGACGCAGTTCAGCCAGCAGGGACAGGGCAACAGGCTTTCGGTTTCGCAAAACATGTGATAAGACAAGGCATTATTGTTTCACTGAATTACGGATGACATGATGCCTATTTGGTCTTTTCGCGCCCTCACCGCAGCCATTACAGTTGTCGCAACTGTTTCCGCCGTGCAGGCCGATGACAACCGGCTGTTTATCACGCAAGACAGCAGCATCGGTGGTGCCGGTGGCAATACCCTTTTCGTCGATCAGTCCCTTGCCACGAACTCGACCATCAGCGGCGCATTGGACAGCGACACACCCGCGCAGCAGATCGGCGGCGGGAACACCGCACAGGTCAATATCGCCAATACCGATGGTCGCGTCGCACTGAACCAGATCACAACAGACGGCGGGACCACGGGCAACAACGCCAACGTGAATCTCAGCGGCCTGCTGGCCACGGGCGTGCTGACGCAGGTCGGCATCGACAACGACGGGCGCCTGAATGTGTCGGGTGACGGGGCGAGCGGGTTTCTGGAACAGCGGGGCGACGGCAACACGGGCTTTGTCGAAGTGACTGGCGCGCGCGCCGTAGGCCGCTTGCTCCAGAATGGCAACAACAACAGCACCGGCTTGTCGGTAACGGGCGCCGGTGCCGATGTGACCCTGACCCAGAACGGCAACAACATCATTACCGCCCCGAGCGTTGTTCCTTCCGTCACCACCAATGGCGGCAGACTCACTATCAACCAGACATTCAGCAATTAAGGAGGGCGGGCGCATGATCCGCTCTTTGGTACTCGGACTGGTCACAACCTTGGCAAGTGTATCTTCCCTCTCGGCAGGCAGCACGCTCGCCCTGCCCGATATCGAGATCACGCCGCAGGACACCGGGCTTCTGATCACAGGTCACGTGAACGGGCTGGGAGACGGTACTGTCACGGCGACCCTGACCATCGATAAATCGGATGCCTCCGGACGCGCCAAAACCAGCCAGAGCCGGAAGATCCCGGTCAGCAACGGCAGCAGCGATACAGTTGCACAAACCTCGCTCTCCGCGCAGGATGACCTGAGCCTTCGTGTCACACTTGAGTTGTCGGCAGATGGCGCCCCGATCGGGATCGCGACCACCACACTCGGCGCCCCCGCAGAATAACTCGAAAAGACGGAAACCCCATGAACAGAATTACGCGTATTCTCCTTGCCACGGCCACGGCGGCGGGCCTCGCA
Organism: Sulfitobacter sp. HNIBRBA3233; assembly: GCF_040149665.1. Lineage (NCBI taxonomy): Bacteria > Pseudomonadati > Pseudomonadota > Alphaproteobacteria > Rhodobacterales > Roseobacteraceae > Sulfitobacter > Sulfitobacter marinivivus. The sequence continues at coordinate 2,282,880 of NZ_JBEFLP010000001.1, forward strand.
TCATCGGCTTTCGCGCAATCCGAACAGGAATTCATCGATGCCTTTTCGGGGGAGTGGTATGTATTCGATCCCGCCCAGCATGACAGTGCGGATCCCTGTGCGCTGACGCTGCAATCGGATCGTGTGAACGATGTTCTGCCGGTCACGACAGACGGGTGCGCCGCGCCGCTTGAGCTGGTGGACCGCTGGGCGATCCGCGAAGGCCGCATTATCCTTTCGACGCCCACGGCCGAACTTGCCGTGATGGGCGGCAACCAGTTTCGTGTGACGGGGGAGTTGAACGAAACCGACACCAGCCTTGTCATTGAACGGGCACAGGGGGATGGAAGCAGTGCCCAGATCGCAGCCGCATTGCGCAAGCATAAATGTTACTTTGTGGGCTTCACGCAGCAATGCGCCGTGGCCAGCGATCTGAAAATCCCCGCCGTCAATGCCGAGGAAGGCTTTGCCACCATCGAAACCCTCGCGACGATCAACGCGCGTGCGCAACCGCGCCGCGACGCCGCTTCTGTCGGTAATATCGCGCAGGGCACCCGCGTGCGGGTCAACCAGTGCCTGACGGCATCGGATGGACCGTGGTGCCGCGCCCGCGTGGGCGAGACATCGGTCTGGCTGGCGATGACCGCACTGCGACAGGACGAATGGCCCGTTGTCACCTACCGCCTCGCCCAACCGGAGGAGTGATCCGTTCCTCGTTAACGCGCGAAACCGGTCACGTATTCCAGATCGCGGGCCAGCGTGGGCAGGCCGCGCCCACCGCAAGGTTTTGCGCAAATGAAACCAGACCCCTACACCGAAACGGTTGAGGCACTTCTCGCGCTGGGAGGGCAGAGGGTCTGGTCGCTTATGGTCACCCTTTTCGGTGATCTTGCACAGAACGAGGGAACCGCGATCGACGGGCCCGTACTGTCCGCGGTCATGGCCGCGATGGACATCCGCCCCGAAGCCGTGCGCGTGGCGCTGCACCGCCTGCGCAACGATGGTTGGATCATCTCGGAAAAGCGCGGCAGAACCCGCCGCCACGCGCTGACCCCCAAAAGCCGGAAAGAAAGCGCCGAGGCGAGCGCCCGCATCTATGCCCCGTCCGGCACAGCGGAGGAAGACTGGCAGATCGCGCTGCTGGAAGATGCCACTGTGGCCGCACCGGAAGAAATGGCAAAGCGCGGCTTCGCGCCACTGGGCCCGCGCATCTATGTCGGCGGGGCGAAAGCGGAGCCGCCCAAACACGCCCTGAGGCTTGAGGGTTCGGATCCGCCCGGCTGGCTCGGCGCGCAGCTTGCCGACGCGATGCTGACCGATGAATACGCAGCCCTTCTGCCGATCCTGCGAACGGCGGACAGGCGGCTGGGTGCGGCCACCCTTACGCCGCTACAACTGACGGTCCTGCGCTGCCTGATCGTTCATAACTGGCGGCGCATCATCCTGCGACACCCCCCGCTTCCCGCGACCCTTTTGCCCGAAGGTTGGGCGGGAACGCTCTGCCACGCGCATGTTCACAGCCTTCTTGCGCAGCTGCCGCGCCCGGATCTCAGCACAATCCGGCCCGCCTAGGCGGGATGTTCTTTCCAGCGCCCGTTCCGCAGAGTATAGAGCAGCCATGACTCATAGCGTTTATCAGAATGATCTTCCCGACGGGCTCGACCTTGGTCCGATTGTCGCAATCGATTGCGAGACGATGGGGCTCAACCCGCACCGCGACCGGCTTTGCGTGGTGCAGCTGTCCGGCGGCGATGGCCGCGCGCATCTGGTGCAGATCGCCAAGGGCCAGACCGAGGCACCGAATCTCTGCCGCCTTCTGGAAGATCCCGATACCCTCAAGCTGTTCCACTTCGGACGGTTCGACATCGCCGCGATGCTGAATGCCTTCGGCGCGACCGCGGCGCCGGTATACTGCACCAAGATCGCCAGCCGCCTGATCCGAACCTATACCGACCGCCACGGCCTTGCGAAATTGCTGAGCGAGCTTCTGGGGATCGACATCTCGAAGCAGCAGCAATCCAGTGACTGGGGAGCGGAGGAGCTGACGCAGGCGCAGATCGACTATGCGGCGTCGGACGTTCTGTATCTGCACAAGCTGCGCGACGCCCTGAACGACATGCTTCTGCGCGAGGGGCGCATGGACATTGCGCAGGCCTGTTTCGATTTCCTGCCGATGCGCGCCCGTCTCGATCTTGAAGGCTGGCCCGATACGGACATCTTCGCGCATTCATGATGCGGCGGGAGCGCTTGTCGAGGGGGGACCGGTATTCACGCACCATCGCGTGGCTCAAGTTTGCCCTGCCCCTCGCCGCGCTCGCGATTCTATCGACACTGTTTCTCGTCTCTCGCGCAATGAAGACCGAAAACGTCATCCCCTTCGCAGAGAAGGAAATCCAGAACCGGCTGCGCGACCAGCAAATCACCGGCCCCTTCTTTTCCAGCACGACAGCGAGCGGTGACAAGATCAGCTTTTCCGCCGACACGATCATCACTCCGCGCGAGGACGTTGGCAGCAACCGCGCGGAGAACGTACGCGCCCGTATCGTTTCGGCTGACGATTCTACGGTGCAGCTGAGTGCGAATGCGGTCACTCTCAACATGGGGGATGACAGCGCGTCCCTTGAAGGCGATGTGACCGTGGTTACATCATCCGGGTACAGGGTGAATACACCGCTGATCACGTCGCAGATATCGACCGTCGAACTTTACGCGCCACAAACCGTGGAGGCGTTCGGGCCTATCGGCACGCTGACAGCGGGCAACATGACAATCTCGACACCGCCGACGGGCGAAGGCACGCAAATGCTTTTCAGTGGCGGGGTCAAGCTGGTATATACACCCAACTGACTGTGAAAGTGTTTTGAAATGGGTCTTCGCCTGCTGATGATCGCCGCTGCCGCGGCACTTCTGTCTACCGCCGCCCTTGCACAGGGCACCAGCGTGGCCTTCGGAACCATCGCACAGGACACCTCGCTCCCGGTCGAAGTTTCTTCGGACGAGCTGTCGGTCGATCAGGACACCGGAACAGCGGTTTTTTCCGGCAATGTCGTCATAGGCCAGGGCGAGATGCGCCTTTCAGCCGCCCGCGTCATGGTCGTGTACCGTGCAGAGCAGAGCGGCATTGCGCGGCTTGAGGCGACCGGCGGTGTGACGCTCGTCTCGGGCAATGATGCCGCAGAGGCGCAGCGCGCCGATTACAGCATCGATACCGGCACCATCGTGATGACCGGCAACGTATTGCTTGCCCAGGGCCAAAGCGCACTCAGCGCGGACGAGATGACAATTCGTCTCGAGGACGGGACAGCGCGGATGCGCGGTAACGTGCGGACCCGGTTGCAGACTGGCGGCGACTGATGCCACCTGACCTTACAGTATCCGACGGCGACGCAGGTCTGCGCATATCGCATCTGCGTAAATCCTACCGCAAAAAGGTCGTGATCCGCGATTTTTCGATGGAACTGCACCGCGGTGAGGTTGTCGCCCTGCTGGGTCCCAACGGATCGGGCAAGACCACGACATTCTACGCTGTCGCAGGGTTGGTCACGCCCGAAGGCGGCACCGTGCTCATCGACGGCAAGGACGCCACCAACCTGCCCATGTACCGCCGCGCGCAATTGGGCATCGGATATCTGCCGCAGGAAATGAGCATCTTCAGGGGCCTGAGTGTGCAGGAGAATATTCTTGCCGTTCTGGATATTGCCGAGCCGAGCCGGCGCAAGAAACGCAAGCGGCTCGAAGAGCTGCTGAGCGAGTTTTCCATCGAACACCTTCGCCGCGCCCCCGCGCTGGCCCTGTCGGGCGGGGAACGGCGGCGCGTCGAAATCGCGCGCTGCCTTGCGGCAGATCCCAAGTATCTGCTGCTGGACGAGCCCTTCGCCGGCGTCGACCCGATTTCCGTCGGCGACATCCGCCATCTGGTCGCCGACCTGAAAAATCGCGGCATCGGCGTCCTGATCACAGACCACAACGTGCGCGAAACGCTCGAAATCGTGGATCGCGCCTACATCCTGCACGAAGGCCGTGTGCTGATGTCGGGCACGCCGGACGAGGTGGTCCAGAACGGCGACGTGCGCCGCGTCTACCTCGGCGATAACTTCAAGATTTCCTAATCTGCCAGCAGCCGCCCGATCGCTTGAATCTGCGCCACCGGTGACTGAAATCATTGACACAAGGCCGCGTTTGTCCCTCTAATCAGGTATGGCGACATTGCTTTTCTCGTTTCTCAAAGCCGCGCTTCCTATCGGGGGGTCGGCTGAAAACAAGCAAACGGCAGTCGCTTCTTCCGGCATCTGAAATCGTTCGCGCCGCGTGCCCCGCACGCGCCCGCCTTCGTGTCCGGGTGCCACTCAACACAAAGGAGACACCATGCGGTATCAAATCAGCGGAAAACAAATCGATATCGGCGACGCGCTGCAGACCCACGTCAAAGAAGAACTTGGCAGTGCAGTCCAGAAATACGCTGAACGGCCGACTGATGCTCAGGTGATCTTTTCCAAGTCGGGCCATGAATATGTCTGCGAGGCCACGGTTCACCTGTCGACGGGTCTGACGGCCTCTGCCAAGGCGCACGCGACGGAAATTTACGCCGCCTTCAACACATGCAGCGAAAAGATGGAAAAGCAGCTCAGACGCTACAAGCGACGGTTGAAAGATCATCACAAAGAACGGGCTGAGCCCGTTGAACTTTTGGGGGCCTCCGCGTATATTCTGGCATCTGAATCCGACGCCGAAGGGGAAGAACCAGATACATTGCAGCCGATGATCATCGCCGAGATGCAAACAAAAATCGCTACACTCTCGGTCGGTGAAGCCGTGATGCAGATGGAACTGTCGGGTTCGCCGGTTCTGGTCTTCAAGAAAGAGGGTAAGAACGGCGTCAACGTGGTTTATCGACGTGACGACGGTAATATAGGATGGATTGACCCAGCTTGATCGCTGGGGTAGGGCGCGCAAAGAAAGCCACCTGAAGCGCGCATAGTCTAGGGACAGTCGTACGTATGAATTTTGCGAAACTCATTCCGCCGCAGGGCGTGAAGGTGCTTTCTTCGACCAGCAGCAAGAAACGGTTGCTGTGCGAGATTGGCGAGCTGGCAGAAGCAACCTACGACCTGACAGCGAGCGAGGTGGTCGAGGCCCTTCTCGCACGCGAGGCCCTTGGTCCAACCGGTGTGGGGCACGGCGTTGCCCTGCCCCACGCCCGGATGGAAGCATTGTCCGAAGTTTGCGGCCTCTTCGTTCTGCTGGAAAAACCCGTCGACTTCGGATCGGTTGACCGGCAGCCCGTCGATATCGCTTTCAGCCTGTTCGCACCGGAAGACGCGGGCGTCGAACACCTCAAGGCACTGGCGCTGGTGTCGCGCACCTTGCGTGACAATGCCGTGTGTTCAAAACTGCGGGCCAATCCAAATCCCGGAACGCTTTATACGATCCTCACAGAGGCGCATAACGTCAAAGCCGCCTGATCAGCGCCAGCGATCAAATCCGAACATCATGTAATCGCGCTGGTAGACATCGGCGCAGAGCGCTTCGAGGGCGTCGTCGTAGATGTCGGATAGCGCGAAGGGGCCGCGCGGTTCCGGCGCGCTGATCTCCGGCACTGTCGAATACCCCACCCGCTGGGCAAGGGCGGTAAGTTCTTGCTGAAGATCCTCTTCACGCAGGATCAGATCCGGCAAGCTGAATTCGCCGAAGCCCTGGATATTCTGCGCCTGTGTAGCCCACGCCGGATCGACACGTATCGCCGTCTGCCCCGCCAGATTACCTTTGAGAAATTCAAGGAACGCGACAAAGCAGGCGCGCTGGGTCGCAGCGTCGATCTGCTGTTCTGTGCCCTCTTCGGGCAACGGCAGTTTATAGCGACGGACAAGGGTGCGGCGCAGCTGGAGGAAGCTTCCCTGCCCCGCATTCAGGACGCGATGGCAGAACACCTCATGCGCGCGCAGAAGCGGATGCCGCAGAACGGTAAAGCTGCGGTGGCCGATGTTCTTGCGCTTCCATTGCCGCAGGTCCTTCTGGGTCATCTTCTGGCCCAGCGCATTGGGTTTCTCACCATCCAGCGCGGCCAGCCAGCGGCGAATGCTCTGCGACGGCCCCCCTGCCAGCGGCATATAAAGAAGCGGCGCGCGCACACCTGCCACATAGCTCGGCACGTTCGGCCCCCGGCGGGGTTCGAAATTCGGGGTGCGGGTCAGGTCGAACCGGTCCAGCCGCGCCAAAGCCTGCGTCATCGCCCCGTAGTTGGCGACCTTTTCGCTGAGCGGGCTGGGGTTTTGTTTCTTGAGATTCTTGTCCAGTTCTTCGATCGCTTCCGGCACCCCCAGAAACGCCGCGATGCCGTTCATCACCTCGACGCTCTGCAGATCCTCGTATGCGACGTAGAAAGCGGTCTGGCCCGTCGTCTGAAGGCGGTTCATCAGCGTGATCTGGAAGGACTGAAGCTCTTCCAGATGGGCCTCGAATTCATCCGCCTTGAAAACAGCCTGCGCCGCCTTGCGGGCTTTGACATCGGTCAGCTTCCACTGTCCCGTTGCCTGCGCGATCTTCCAGCTGACGTAGCTTTCCAGCGGATTGCGGGTCAGAATGATCTTCGCGCAGCGCGGATCATCCAGCACCATGTCCAGAACGCGCGGATCATGATCGTGGAAATACCGAAATCCCGCCATCTTGCCAGACTGCAACCGGATCGCCCGCAACAAGATCGCCGGGTCACGATCGCGGGTTGCCTGATCCACACCCAGAATCTGGGAAGTGTTCGGATAGCCGATGAAAAACGGATTGAACGCTTCCCCGTGGCATTCGATTCCGTCAAAAGAGTTCAGGTTCGCTTCGAGAAAATTGGATCCCGTACGCATTTCCGCGAACACCACGAAGCTGTCGAATCGTGTCGTCATCTATTTCACCAGATATGGTTTGCGCGGGACATCGGGGCTGGCGACAGGCCCCCGCTCGACCGGGAAATCACCCATCAGATAGGGGTGCATCCCCTGGTTTTTCAGGTTCTGCAAGAATTGCCCAAAGCCCGACAGATCGACCATCTTCGGCGCTTCCGACAGGCGCCTGATCCGCACCTGCCCGATCTCGTCAAGAATACCCTGCAGCGGCTCCATCGGCGCTTCGATGAATTCCGCCATGTTCCAGATCCGCACCCGCGCCTTGGCATAGGGGGAGCGCAGGATGTCCATGTGGTCGCTTTCGATCTTTTGCATTCTGGCGGCCAGACGCCGGATGTCCGCAAAATCGAGGTTTGATTTGAACAGCGGCACGGACCACGCACCGGTAATCACCGAAATCTGCGCGTTGGGGTCTTTTGCCACCCGCCAGTTGATTTTCTGGTTGTCCATCGGACCGAACTGGAAACATTGCCGTTCGCCACGGGTGTTCCAGATCAAATTCGTCAGAAACGCTTCGGGGTTGTAATCGCGCTGCAGCGCGCTGTCGCTCAGCGCGCCGTTCAGCGTGGTCTGGCCGTCGGCGAAATGGGCGCGCTCCGGCGCGAAAAGATGCCCGTGGACGCGGGCCCCCGTTGCGTTGTGCAACCAAGGTTCGAAATTCTCGAACAGTTCTGCAAAGCCCTGAAACAAAGAGTATTCGGCAGCGGTGACGCCGTTCTCCCAATCCTCGTTGGGAAACCGCGACTGCATGTAAAGGCCCGATCGCCCGCGTGTTCGACGTTCGACGGCCTTGGCGAAAATGCGGTCGATCTTTCCGGGGTTGGGCTCTGTCCGCTTCATCGCGCTTTCGGCGTCTGTCAGGAACGCCTGATACAGCCTGTCGGCATAGGGCCAGATCTTGCGCGCCACAAAACAGTCAGACCTGCGCAACAGCTGAAGATGGTCATCGTAGAAGATGTGCGGCTTGCCCTGAAAATCGAATTTCGACAGCGTCAGCGACCGGCTTTCGATGTTGGTCGAATAGAGGCGCGCGAGGGTCTGGAAATAGCTTTCGTCGGGGATCCAGACGTGGCGGAAATATCGGTCGTAGGTCGCACGTTCGGGATCCTGCAGAATCGCGGACAGGGTCTGTCGCGAGAGGCACCACCATTGCGACCCCATGTGCGGCACGATGCCCGGCGGTATCCGGCGCCGGATATTGAACCGGCGCTGAAAGTTCACAGCGCGGTCGAAGAGAAAACGGTTGCGCTTCCACGAGAACGGAAAGCGCATGGTAAAGCGTTCCTCGTCCAGACCGCCCACGGTCCAGGGGACGTCTGCCGTGGTCGCGCTTTCGATAAAATCGGTGCGGGGACGATCCGCCAGATAGTCGACCAGTTCCTTTACCGGACGCAGCGGCAGGCACGACCCGGATGCCAGATAGACATGGCGTACCTCTGCAAAGCTTGCCAACATCATCTCGGACGCGGCCTGCGACGCGGCGACAATACCCCAGGTTCCCCATTCGCACCGGTAGCGCTTTGAAAACATCAGGTTCCGCACATCGGAAAGGGCGGCCTGAAACGCCTCGAATGTTTTCTTCGGGACCATCTGGTCGACGTGGATCACGACAGGAACGTCCGACGCGGCCCAGTGCCGTGCAACCTGCTCGGCGCGGCCGAGTGCCGTGTGCACCAGCATCACAACGCCCACCTGCGCGGTCATGCCCAGTTTCCTTTCGACATCAGGCCGAGGATCTCGAGCTGGCGCCAGTTGATGTATTTCTCGCTCCACTTGCACCAAAGCTGCGGGTTCTCACGGACCCTTTCGGCATAGGCCTTGTATTCCACCGATCCGGCATAGTGCTGCCCGCGCTCAAGCTCTTCGGCGGCTTTCGCGCCGAAAGTGTCGATGAACTTGGCATGCAGCAACACGCCCGAGGCTTTCTCCCCGCCCCATTCGTCGTAGACCTGATTTAACCCGCGCGGCAGCAACATATGGGTTGAGCTGACGTAGACGTACCGTTTGTCCCATTTGACCAGCGGCACCTTGTTCAGCGCAGGCGCGCGTGCGGGATCATCGCGGAAGAACACGCGCGCGCGCGGTCCGCCCTGTATCCACAGGTTCGTAAAGGCATGGTTGCGCGACATCGTGTAGTTGCCGCTGTCGAACCATGACGCGATGGCGATGGGATCCTGACCCTCGCGGTAGGGCTGCTCGTCCAGCCGCCCCTTGGGATACATATCCAGCAACATCGCCGAGAACGACTTGATCGAGGACGCATCGAGCCAGTCGGTCAGCGCCCGAAGGGGGCGCGTATCGCAGAACGGATAAACGAGGAATTCGTCGGGATCGACTGTCAGCGACCAGTGGCCGTGGGCATATTTGCGCTGTAGCCAGTTCAGCCAGTCCACTCCGAAACGGGACCGGCGGTAGCTTGCACGCGTGAACCACACCGAACAGTCCGGCTGCGACCGCAAATACTCAAGCGACCCGTCGTCGCTGTCGTTGTCCACAAAGAAGAAGTGATTGACGCCCTGCTCGCGGTAGTAGTCGAGAAAGTAGGACAGGCGAATGCGTTCATTTCGCTGCGTGCAGAACAACAGGATATCTTCGTCCCGAATCTGATCGGTCCGGTCCACGACGCATTTCAACTCGCGTCGTTTCCTGAATGCCCTCACTCTCCAGCGTTTCCGCTGCAGCCGCAGGCGATAGGAATTGATCGCACCCAAAAACTGCCCTCACACAATCGGCCATCGGCCTTCTCATCCGGCTATCAGGTATAACTTAAGGCAATCTTGAAGTGCGCATCCCATTCCGGTGCTTCAAAATTGCTTATCCTGATTTCCTCCCGAGACCTTTTTGACCAGTCAACTACCCGACATTTCCAATTTTGCCACCCATCTGTTTCCAAGTAAACCGCACTGTCTCCAAGGACTTCGCGGAATGTCTCTATATTGCTGCACAAAACCGGCGTGCCCAGCCGCAGGGCTTCGACCGCGGGCAGGCCGAACCCTTCTGCGAAACTCGGGAATAGCAGTGCGTGGGCCCCCTCCACCAAGGCCGCGAGCGCACCGTCATCCAGACCCGCAACCTCGCGCACCGGCCCAGTGGGTGGCATCGCGTCGAGGCGGGCAAAAACGTCCTCGTTCCGCCAGCCGCGATTGCCCGCGATCAGAAGCATGGGTGCATCGGGGCCGAGCGCCTCCCAGACATCCAGCAAAAGCGCGTGGTTCTTGCGTGGCTCGATGGTGCCAACGGTGATGAAATAGGGGGAGGCGGGCGGCAACCCGTCGGGCAACCCACCAGGGTCGGGCGCGACCGGCGTTGTGCCCAGATGGGCAACGATCCCCTGCGGCACCGCCCCCCACCCCGCGAGAATATCCAGCGTCTTTCGGGCCGTATCAGCGGAGTTGTACAGGATCACGTCCGCGTAGCGCCGGACACGCCGCAGCTTTGCCTCGAACGGCGCGACAGATCCCGCGCGCTGGAAATCGGGGTGTGTCAATGGAATGACATCGTGGATCATCACGGCGATCCTTGCCTCCGGCACGGTGCGTACCGCCTTCAAGACCCGTTCGGTCAAGTTGGAATGCCCGACGTTGAGATAGGCACAGCGCGCGGGCAGCACCCTGCGCAGCATTCGGGGCAGACCTCCCGGCAGACACCGCGCCACCGCCAGACGGCGCAGGGCCGACTGGAACGATCGCGCCGCCCGGTCGTGACCCCGCGCAAGCCGGGACAGAAAATCGGGTGGGCCGGGGGCGATCTCGGCCCGCAGCAGACGCGCGAAATCCGCAAGGCCGTTCCGGTCCAGCAGGATGTAGCCCAACGGCGTTCGCACAAGGCCCCAGACCGGCAGCGGCTCTTGCACCAGCCGTTCGAGATAGGCCATCTCGGCCCGGTCGATCCCCGTGGCCACACGCCCCGCGCGCCGCGCCAGCCGCGTCAGATCCAGAAGCCGCGCGGAGGGCGGATTATTCGGAGTAATGCCCAGTTTGATGCCATCTCCAAGCGTCGGTGATCATCCGGTCCATGGTCGACCGGTGGGGTTTCCAGCCAAGCTCGTTCTCGGCGCGGGTCGAACCCGAAACGAGTTTTGTACAGTCGCCCGGGCGTCGCGCGCCCTCAACCACCGGCACTGCGCGATTGGTCACCTGCGCGCTGTGATCGATGACTTCGCGCACCGAAAAACCGGTCCCTGTCCCAAGGTTGAACACCCGGCTGCCCTTGCCTTCGTCCAGCCAGCGAAGACCCAGCACATGGGCATCCACCAGATCGCAGACATGCACGTAATCGCGAATGCACGTCCCGTCGGGCGTATCATAGTCCGTGCCGAAAATCGTCAGCCCGTCGCGCTTGCCGTCGATGGCGTCCAGCATCAGCGGCACCAGATGGGTTTCGGGCTGGTGGAATTCTCCCACCTCGGCGTCAGGATCCGCACCTGCCACATTGAAATAGCGAAAGATGACATGCCGCAGGCCGTTGGAGGCTTCGAAATCGCGCAACATGTCCTCGATCGCGCGTTTCGACGCGCCGTAGGCGTTGATCGGCGCCTGAATGCTGTTTTCGTCCAGCACCACATTGTCCTGATCCCCGTAGGTGGCACAGGTTGAGGAAAAGACGAACCTGTCACAACCCGCAGCCGTCGCCGCCTCGATCAGGTTGAGCGACCCCAGAACGTTGTTGCGCCAGTAGCGGCCGGGCACCTGCATGCTTTCGCCGACCTGGCTGAGGGCTGCGAAATGCATCACGGCCACGGGACTGTAGGTCGCGAATGCGGCGTCCAGCGCGGCACGATCCTGCAGATCACCTTCGACCAGCGGGCCGAATTTCACCGCATCGCGCCAGCCGGTCACGAGGTTGTCGAATGTTACGGGCACATAGCCCGCCCCACGCAATGCCTTGCAGGCATGGCTGCCGATGTAACCGGCCCCACCCGTTACCAGCACATGCGGGCCGTCCGTCATCGCCATCACTCCAGTCCGGGCACCAGATCCTTGAGGTATCCGGCCAGGTCGTCGCGCAATTCAGGACGGCTCAGACCGAAGGACACTGTCGCCTGCAGGAAACCCGACTTGGAGCCGCAATCGAAACGCTGCCCCGAGAAACGGTAGCCGTAAACCTTGTTTTCCGTGCCGATATCCGCAGCGATGGCGTCGGTCAGCTGAATCTCTCCACCCGCGCCGGTGGATTTCGCGTCAAGATTGCGCAGCACCGATGGCGACAGGATATAGCGCCCGATCACAGCAAGGTTCGATGGCGCCTGACCGGCGGGCGGCTTTTCGACCATGCCCTTGACCTCGAAAAGGTTGCTGTCGCTCTGCTCCACATCCAGAATTCCGTAAGCCGAGGTGCGCTCAGGCGCGACTTCCATCGCCGCAACCATGTTGCCCCCTGTTTCCTCGTAGGCCTCGACCATCTGCTTGAGGCAGGGCTTCTCTGCGGCGATCACGTCATCGGGCAGGATCACCGCGAACGGCTGGTCGCCGATCAGACGGCGGGCACACCAGACCGCGTGACCAAGGCCCAGCGCCTTGTGCTGGCGGATATAGGCGATCGCACCGCTGTCCATGTTGGTGTCCTGCAGCGCGTGAAGCAGATCGTCCTTGCCCTTGGCGCGCAGTTCTTCTTCGAGGTTGGGTGCCAGATCGAAGTAATCCTCAAGCGCCCCTTTGCCGCGTGACGTAACGAATATGAATTCCGTGATCCCCGCCGCGCGCGCTTCGTCGATGGCGTACTGGATCAGGGGCCTGTCCACGAGTGTCATGATTTCCTTCGGCACCGATTTGGTCGCGGGCAGGAACCGTGTTCCAAGCCCGGCTACAGGGAAAATCGCGGTCGTGACTTTGTTGTTCATCTTGGTCTCTCAGTCTTCGGCAAGCTCTGCTCGTCGGGCATTTGCACCCGATTGGGATTAAAATATGACCCGTGCGCGCACGGTACTGCGCTACGAGCAAATGGTTTTTCGCCCCTCTATGTCAAATGGAGCGGTCCGCGAACAGGAATATTTCACACATCAATTCCCCGCACCCGCGCAATCCGCTGCTTTTCGCGACGCACGCGGCCCCGAAAGGAGTTCAGCCGGAAGAGGGGTTCGCTACGCTCTGCCTTGCCAAAAAGCCCTCCGCGCTGAACCCAAACGCCCTCGGGCGTCATCCAGCTGCGGTGAAAAAAAGCGCTGGGCGACAGGACCAGTACGGTTTCGATGGTCTCTCCGACCGATACCCGTGCGGCGGCATCAGCGATAGCGGCCTTGCCCCGCAACCCGCGCACGGCGGTAAACCGCGCGTTGCGTGCACGCGCAGGGAAAGGCCGGAATGGCAGGACGGAGTGGCGCGGCACCGTGGACGCGCCGAAGCTGCGTGTCTGCCCTTCGGCGTACCCGTCCCGCAGTCCGCGCATCAAAGACCGCACCTCGCCGGGCATCAACCTGCCCGAAACCATGTGCCGGAGAAGGCGGCGCCGTTCACCGGACGTGATCTCGGCCCAATGGGAGGCGCGCTCGGCGGGGGGAATGTATTTGCGCTGGAACACCGCCCAGCTTGCACCGATCTCGGTCAGATCGCGGGGCACGCGGTCCTCCCGGCGCCGCGCGCTGGCGGCAAAGCCGTGGTGGACTTGGGCAAGCGGGGCAATTGCGGTGGCATGGCCCGCCCGCGCAAGACGCATGTTCAAATCCGTCTCGTCCAGAAAGAACCGGAAGGCGGAGTCAAAGCCGCCCAGCGCCACGATCACATCCCGGCGCACCGCCATGTTGGTGCCTTCGGTCTTGATCGCCCTGCCCTTCGGCGGCATCAGAACCGTCGCCTGATAGGGATCCAGTTCGACGGGATGGGGGTTTCCGAAGGTGTCCAGCGTGCGCGCGCGCCACTGGTAGCTGATGCCGTTGCGCCCACGCACGAAACCACCCACCGCGGCCACGTCACGATGCGCGGCAGGAGCCACCAGATGGCGCAACCACGTCGGTTCTGGCACCGCGTCGTCATCGATGAACGCCACGATATCCCCCGCGGCCTGCGCGATCCCCAGATTGCGCGCCGCCGAGATATTCGCGACGTTGTAAGGGACCAGCTTTACCATCTCCATGCCTGCCATGGCGTCGACGGCATCGATCCCTGCGGGATCGGCAACCACCACGATCTCGAACGCGGGGTACTGCACCTGGGACAGGCCGGTAAGGCACCTCTGCAAGGCCTGCGGTCTGTGACGGCTGACGACGATGACACTGACGGTCGGGTCACTCATCGGTCATCGCCCCCCGGTCCGCGCGTCAGTTTCGTTGAAGCGTGACGCTGGGTGCGTGGGCGATGAAGAACGGGTTGGCAAAATCCGCCTTGCCGTAGCGCAGCGGCGTGTGATCGTCGAACCGCACCACCGCGCCCCCGGCACCGGCAAGCACCGCGTGGCCCGCGGCGGTATCCCACTCCATCGTCCGACCGAGCCGGGGATAGATATCCGCCTCCCCGGTCGCGACGAGACAAAACTTCAGCGACGATCCCGCGCTGGTCATATCCTTGACGCTGTACTTGGCGATGTAATCGTCGGTCGCCTGATCCCGGTGGGATTTCGACGCCACGACCATCAGCGCATCGTTGTCGGCCCGTGCGACAGAGATTTCCCTCAACGCGCCGATCTCCTCCTTGTCGAAGGGGCCCGTTTCCTCGACGGACTGGCCATCCGCGCCGGTCAGGAACATCCGCCCCTTCGCGGGCGCATAGACCACGCCCCGCACCGGAACACCGCCGTCGACATAGGCGATATTGACGGTGAAATCACCGCGACGGTGGATGAACTCCTTGGTGCCATCCAGCGGGTCGACGATGAGGAATGTATCGCCCTCTACGGAGTGTGTCGCGGCCTGCTCTTCAGTGACAAGAAGGACATCCGGAAACACCGCGCGCAGACCTTCGGCGATGATCTTGTCGGCGGCCTTGTCGGCGGCAGTGACGGGGCTGTCGTCGTCCTTGGACTGGACGTCGAAATCATCCTGGCCGTAGATTTCCATGATCGCGTCGCCCGCTTCAAGCGCCAGACGCCGGGAAACGCGCGCCAGTTTTTCGAAATCCATGCCCAACTCCTGCCATCCTTCGTTGATATGTCGCTCGCGAAGCTTATGATGCGTTTGCAACGGAACGGCAAGAATTCCGTGCGATAGAGCCACATAGCACAGGCGGCAGAGCAATGTTCCAACCGATCCGGAAAAACCGGTCCACCCTCGTCGTCGTCATGACGATGTTCGAACTGGTGTATCATTCGATCGTCCGGTCTGTGCGCCGGACACATAACAACGCGTTCCTTGCCATCGGAATGAACATTCTTCAGTCGGTGATTTTTGTCGGCGTGTTCTTCATCATGTTTTCGATCCTCGGCATGCGCGGCGCGGCGGTGCGTGGCGATTTTCTGGTCTACATCATGTCCGGCATCTTCCTCTACATGACCCATACGAAGGCGCTGGGCGCGGTGGCGGGATCCGAAGGGCCGGCCAGCCCCATGATGCAGCACGCGCCGATGAACACGATCATCGCGATCCTCTCCGCGGCACTTGGGTCGCTGTATATTCAGGTGCTGTCGCTGGCGATCATCCTTTTTGCCTATCACGTCGCGTGGAATCCGGTCGAAATCGATCAACCGGCAGCGGCATTCGGAATGCTGTTGCTGTCGTGGTTCAGCGGCGCGGCAGTCGGTCTGGTCCTTCTGTCGCTCAAGCCGTGGTTTCCGACGGCGGTATCGCTGTTCCAGACGATTTATCAGCGCGCGAACATGATCGCCTCCGGCAAGATGTTTGTCGCCAACACGCTGCCCGCTTTCATGCTGGCGATGTTCGACTGGAACCCGCTGTTCCACACCATCGATCAGGCGCGCGGATTTGCCTTCGTCAACTACAATCCCCGCAACAGCGATCCGATGTACGCCTTCTGGGTCGGGCTCGTTCTGGTCATGCTGGGCCTGATGGGCGAATTCTACACCCGGCGTCATGCCTCTCTCAGCTGGAGCGCGCGGCGCTGACGCAGGCCTGCCCGAGGGGTTCCGTCAGAGCAGATTGACCACAGACCTTGTCAGGTGACGACCCTGAGCGTGAGGTTCAGGCGTCCGCCCTTGGGCAATAGCCGCGATGACCCCGGCCTGATCCGGTCCACCCCGTGATAGGCCAGCCGCGCGTCGCCGCCCATCACCACCACATCGCCAGATTGCAGCCAGATGCTTTCGGTCTTGCCACCGCGGGTCACGTTACCCATCCGGAACAACCCGTCGTCGCCCAGTGAAATCGAAACCACAGGCCATTGCATTTCGGCCTCGTCGCGGTCCTGATGCAGCCCCATGCGCGCATCCGGCCCGTAGTAGTTTATCAGGCAACACTCTGGCATCCGGTCGAGCGCTGTCACCTGCGACCAGATGCTCAGCACCTCGCCGGGGATTGCGGGCCACGGCTTGCCTGACGGGTGGGCGGGCACGTAGCGGTAGCCGGCCTTGTCGGAAAACCACCCGTAGACCCCCGCCGCCGTGATCCGCACCGACATCGGCTTGCCGTAGGGCGTGTCGGGCCGAAAGAACGGCGCCTGCGCGACCACTTTGCGCACCGCGTCCAGAATCCCGCGCTGGGCCGCCGCATCCAGCAAACCTTTGTGTATTTCAAAGCCTCTGACCTGAAGTTTCACGGCCCTCGCACCTCTTTACGCTGAATTTTCGGGATTTGAGGAAGATTCCTCACATCTGCGTGTGCACCAAGGTTGCAGCACCCCGACCCCCTGCCTATATACGCTCCGAACCGCTGGAGGCGAGAGGCACCCAGCGAAAAGAGATCGGGGCAAGGGTGCCGAAACGGGCCCCTGCTTCGTGCAATCGCCTTGAGAAAAATGAGGGATCGAAAACATGTCTAAAGTTATCGGTATCGACCTTGGTACTACCAACTCCTGTGTGGCCATCATGGACGGCAGCAAGCCCCGCGTGATCGAAAACGCGGAAGGCGCTCGCACCACGCCCTCCATCGTTGCCTTTACAGATGACGAACGCCTCGTTGGCCAGTCGGCCAAGCGTCAGGCCGTCACCAACCCGGAAAACACAGTATTCGGCGTGAAGCGTCTGATCGGTCGCCGCAATGACGACCCTGATCTGGCCAAAGACCGCAAGAACATGCCGTTCAACGTCATCGACGGCGGCAACGGCGACGCATGGGTCGAAGCCAAGGGCGAGAAATACTCCCCCAGCCAAATCTCCGCCTTCATCCTCGGCAAGATGAAAGACACCGCCGAGAAGTATCTCGGTGAAGAAGTCACTCAGGCCGTGATCACCGTCCCTGCCTATTTCAACGACGCCCAGCGTCAGGCAACCAAGGACGCGGGCAAGATCGCGGGCCTCGAAGTGCTGCGCATCATCAACGAGCCGACAGCCGCGGCGCTGGCCTACGGTCTCGACAAGGAAAACACGCAAACCATCGCGGTCTATGACCTTGGCGGCGGTACGTTCGACGTGACCATTCTCGAAATCGACGATGGCCTGTTCGAGGTCAAATCCACCAACGGTGACACGTTCCTTGGCGGTGAAGACTTCGATATGCGGATCGTCAACTACCTTGCCGACGAGTTCAAGAAAGAGCACCAGGTTGACCTGACACAGGACAAGATGGCGCTGCAGCGTCTGAAAGAGGCCGCAGAGAAAGCGAAGATCGAACTTTCGTCCTCCAGCCAGACCGAGATCAACCAGCCCTTCATCTCGATGGGGTCCAACGGCCAGCCGCTTCACATGGTGATGAAGCTGACCCGCGCGAAACTGGAAAGCCTCGTCAGCGACCTGATCAAGGCATCGATGAAGCCCTGTGCCGCGGCGCTGAAGGATGCGGGCCTGTCGGCCTCCGACGTGGACGAAGTGGTCCTCGTGGGTGGTATGACCCGTATGCCCAAAGTGATCGAGGAAGTGACCAAGTTCTTCGGGAAAGAGCCCCACAAAGGCGTGAACCCCGACGAAGTTGTCGCACTGGGCGCGGCCATCCAGGCCGGTGTTCTGCAAGGTGACGTCAAGGACGTGGTCCTGCTCGACGTGACGCCTCTGAGCCTTGGTATCGAAACACTGGGCGGCGTGTTCACACGCCTGATCGACCGCAACACGACGATCCCGACGAAGAAGTCGCAGATCTTCTCGACCGCGGAAGACAACCAGAACGCCGTGACCATCCGGGTTTTCCAGGGTGAGCGTGAAATGGCAGCCGACAACAAGATGTTGGGCCAGTTCAACCTTGAAAACATCCCGCCTGCCCCACGCGGCATGCCCCAGATCGAAGTGACCTTCGACATCGACGCCAACGGCATCGTGTCGGTGGGCGCGATGGACAAGGGCACCGGCAAGGAGCAGAAGATCACGATCCAGGCATCGGGCGGTCTGTCCGACGAGGATATCGAGAAAATGGTCAAGGACGCCGAAGAGAACGCGGATGCCGACAAGGCGCGCCGCGAGCTGGTCGACGCCAAGAACCAAGCCGAGAGCATCATCCACTCCACCGAGAAATCGGTTGAGGAGCACTCCGACAAGGTCGATCCGACCACGGTCGAAGCGATCGAGCTTGCGATTGCCGCGCTCAAGGACGAGATGGAAAGCGACGACGCCGAGAAGATCAAATCCGGCATCCAGAACGTGACCGAAGCGGCCATGAAACTTGGTGAGGCGATCTACAAGGCCGCGCAGGACGAAGGCGAGGATATGGCACAGGCGGCGGATGAATCCGACGGTGCGAAATCCGACGACGATGACATCGTCGATGCCGAGTTCGAAGATCTCGACGACAACAAGCGTGCGTAACGCCGCCCGGCGGAATTGATGACGGGGCCGGTCCGACAGACGGGCCGGCCCTTCGCGTTCCAGTAAAGGAAACAAGTCATGGCAAAACGAGACTACTACGAGATTCTCGGCGTCGCCAAAGGCGCGTCAGCTGACGAGATCAAAAAGGGCTATCGCACCAAGGCAAAGGAACTGCACCCCGACCGGAACAAGGACAATCCGGATGCGGAGGCGAAGTTCAAGGAAGCCAATGAAGCCTACGAAGTACTGAAAGACGCCGACAAGAAAGCAGCCTATGACCGCTACGGCCACGCCGCCTTCGAGGGTGGCATGGGCGGCGGTGGCGGTCGTCCCGGCGGCGGGATGGGCGGCGGTCAGGGGGATTTCTCTTCCGCATTTTCCGATGTGTTCGACGATCTCTTCGGCGATTTCATGGGCGGTCGCGGACAGGGCGGCGGCGGTCGTCGTGCGGCCCGCGGCGCGGACCTGCGTTACAACCTGCGCGTCACGCTGGAAGAAGCTTTCAGCGGTCTTCAGAAATCCATCAATGTGCCCACGTCGGTTGCCTGTAATGCGTGCAACGGATCGGGTGCCGAAGGCGGTGCCGAACCGACAACCTGCCCGACCTGTTCGGGCATGGGCAAGGTGCGTGCCCAACAGGGTTTCTTCACGGTCGAACGGACCTGTCCGACCTGTTCGGGCCTTGGCCAGATCATCAAGAACCCCTGCAACACCTGCCACGGTGCGGGGCGCGTGGAAAAAGACCGCGCGCTGTCGGTCAATATCCCCGCTGGCGTTGAAACCGGCACCCGCATCCGTCTGGGCGGAGAGGGCGAGGCAGGCATGCGCGGCGGCCCTGCAGGTGATCTCTATATCTTCATCGAGGTGAAGCCGCATGAACTGTTCGAGCGGGACGGCGCGAACCTTTTCTGCCGGGTGCCCGTCTCGATGAGCAGTGCCGCACTGGGCGGCAGCATCGAGGTGCCCACAATCGACGGGGGCCGTGGCCGTGTGCAGGTGCCCGCGGGCAGCCAGTCAGGGCGCCAGATGCGACTGCGGGGCAAGGGCATGCCCCATCTGCGCGGCGGTGGCACCGGCGACATGATCATCGAGCTGGCGGTGGAAACACCGGTCAACCTGACCTCTCGCCAGAAAGAGTTGCTTCGCGAATTCGAGGATCTCTCGGAAGAGAACAACCCCGAAAGCAGCAGCTTCTTTTCGAGCGTGAAAAGCTTCTGGGACTCGATGAAGGGCTGATCTGAGGGCCCTGCCCGCGCAGTCACCGCAGAGAACGAAAAAACGCCGGTCCGTCTGGGGCCGGCGTTTTCATTTGTGCGCTCCGGATTTTAACGCCTTGGTAACCACATTTGGCCAATCCTGTGGCATGCGCGAATTCGATGAACAGCCCCTTCCCTTTCTCCTTGATGAAGCCCCGACCGCTGCGGCAGTCGGGGGCAAGCAGCCGTCCTATATTGCCGACCATCGCCAACGTCTGCGGGCGCGCTTCATGGCCGGGGGGCCGGACGCGATCCCGGATTACGAGATGCTGGAACTCGTCCTTTTCCGCGCCATTCCACGCCGGGACGTGAAACCGCTCGCACGTGCCCTGATGGACCGCTTTGGCGACTTCAACCGCGTCATCACCGCGTCAGAGGCCCGTTTGCGCGATATCTCGGGCGTGGGGGATGCCGTTATCGTCGAGCTCAAGATCGTCGCCGCTGCGGCGCGCCGGATGGCCCGCGCCAAGGTCATGAAAACCCACGCCCTGTCGGGGTGGGACGCTCTGCTGGATTACTGCCATACCACGATGGCGCATCACGAAATCGAACAATTTCGGGTTCTGTATCTGGACCGCAAGAATGTCCTGATCGGCGACGAACAGCAGGCGCAGGGCACCGTCGATCATGTTCCGGTCTACCCGCGCGAAGTGGCGAAACGCGCGCTCGAACTCAATGCCAGTGCGCTGATCCTCGTCCACAATCATCCCTCCGGCGATCCGACCCCGTCGCAGGCGGATATCGACATGACCAACCGGATCAACGCCGCCTGCGATGCGCTGGGTATCACGCTACACGACCATCTGATTATCGGAAAATCCACCGAACTCAGCTTCCGTGCAGAAGGCTACCTCTAGCGTCTTTCCCTGCCGGAATCGCGGACTAGCTTTGGCGTATGACCAATGAAAAATCCGACTTCGATCTCACCAAGCGCTCCGGCCTGCCGGACGCGCTGCGCGCTCTCCTGACCGAATATCCCCGCGCGGGCTGGGAGGAGAACCCGAATTATTCGCAACTGATCGCATTCTGGCTGGACCGTCATCTGATGTTTCGCCGCCTGAACACACAGCTTCTTGGCGATGCCGAAGCGATGCTGGACAAGCGCGACGATCCGGACACCTACCGGCGCAAACTGCACCGGTTCGGTGGCATGCTCATCGGAGAGCTGCACGGACACCACCAGATCGAGGATGCGCATTACTTTCCGGTCATGTCCCGTTTGGACACCGGTCTTGCGCGCGGTTTCGACATTCTGGATCGGGACCACCACCAGATGGATGCGCTGCTCTCAGCGCTGGCGGAATCGGCGAACGCGGTGCTGAAGGCCGGAGACGACATCACCGACCCCGTTGCGGAATTTCACCGGACGATCAGCGGCTTCGCCCCCATGCTCGACCGGCATCTGGTAGACGAGGAAGACCTCGTGGTGCCGGTTTTGCTGAAATACGCACCGCTGGAATTCCGCTAGGCTCAGCGCACCCAGACCTCGACGCGCCGGTTGGCCTGCCGGCCCCACGCGCTGTCGTCGCAGGCCATTGGCATGGCTTCACCGAAGGCGTCAACGCCCAGCTCAACGCGCCCCGCCTCCACGGCAACGGCCGCTTCGGTGACGGCGCGGCGGACCGCATCCGCGCGCCGCAGGGCGATCTCGCGGTTTGCCTCGGCGGGGCCGTTACCGTCACTGAAACCGACAAACAGCAGCCGTCGCGCGTCATAGGTCCCGACTTCGAGCGCACGCGCCAGCTGCTGCACGTTCGAGCGTGACTGCGCGTCCAGCCTGATTGACCCCGCTTCGAACCGAAACGACGTAGACAGCCGCGCCATCGGCGCAAGCGTCGCTGTCATGCGCTGCACCTCTTCGAGTGTGGTTTCCGTCCCCGCTGCGAGGATAGCGTTCGCGAACCGGTTTCCCTGCTCTTCCACAGAGATTTCTTCGGGGGACTGATCCACGAATCCGGCCCGCCGGATCACGATCTGGGCGGCGGGGCCGCGGGTGAAAGCCAGAAATTCCCGCGCGATGCGCGGCAAGCGCCGTGCGGGAAAATACAGGAACATCGGCGCGGTCAGCGGATAATCCTCGGTCTTGATGGTGCGGCGCGACGCCTTCAGCGAAAAGCCGCAGGTGCCGGTCAGCGTCAGATCCACGGTATTGCCCCGATCCGCGTAGCTGGTCAGACCAAGCGCGAATGTATCGTCCTCGACTGCGGCAGCAAGCGACGATGGCAGCGCGTGGCGTGTGGCGCTTTCGGCGACCGCCTCCAGCTGCGCGGGGCGCAGGATCTGGTCGAATATCGCCTGCCCCAATCCTGAACCTTCGTCGGGCAAATGAAGGTCTATGGGAACATCCGGGCCCCCCAATCGCGCCCAATTGGTGATCTCTCCGGCCAATACGCGGGCCAGACGTTCGGGCGAGATGCCGCGCACCGGATTGGACGGAGAGACGACCGGCACAATCGCATCCAGAGACAGGACGCGGCTTCGGTTTCGACCAGTCATGTCGCCCAGACCGGCCTCGCGGGCGCGGATCCGTTCGTCCGGCCTGATCTCGCGCAGAGACATGACGATGTCGGCCTCGTCCGCCAGAAGATCGGCGAAACCTTCGTCGGTATTGCTGGCGCGAAAGTAAAACCGCGCCGCAACGCTCTTATCGTCGGTACTGCGAAGCAGGTAGGTAAAGGTCGTGGCCTCCCCCTCGGTCTCGCGCTCGGTGGTGTATCCGTTCTTCTGGGCGAAGGCCTCCAGCAGGGCGGGCATCACCACGGCGCCCATCGTCGCCGCGCCCGAGATCTGTAGCTCGGCCACGTAGTTCTGCAGGTTGGGACACCCCGGACCCGCGCAGTTCACACCGGACCCGTCGAGCGTCAACTCGCCGTATTCGGTCTCGACCCTGTAGAATTCTCCGTCAAAGCCCAGCAACGTGCCGTTGATCTCGACCTCGCTATCACGCGAGGTCAGGGTCACATCCTGCGCCATGGCAGGAAGCGGTGCGCCAGAAAGAAAAAGTGCGGCGAAGACCGCCGCACGTATCACTCTTTTCATGTGACCTCAGCGTTGCGTTAGTTGGACGCAACTTTCAGGTCTTCGAAGAGATTATTCAACACCAGAAAGTTCCCTGCGGCGTCACACTCGGGCACCGAAAGGGTCAGATCCTTCGACACGATGTCGGAGCCTATTCCGGTCTGGAATGTCTGCGCCTCGATTTCCAGCCCGCAGTTCCCCTCGCTGACCATGGCTTCGACACTCAGATCGATATCGCCACTGGACAGGGTCGTGCGGGTCGGCAGTGTGTAGACCTCGGCGACGAGACCATCCGCGATCTCGCGATTGCCCAGCTGCGAGATATAACCGCCCTCGCCGGTGACACCGAAAGACATGTCGCGCATGGCACCTGACCACACATGGCCGTCCTCGCCGTAGGTGGCACCGAATTCCCGCGCATGTAGTTCAAAGCCGGTATTGCCCTTCCACTGGACGGCAACGCGTTCGAAATTGCTGAATTCCTCGACATCGGCCTGCGCAACGGCGCCTTCCCCGTTCGAGAAGGCGAAAACAAACATCGCATCCTGCGCCATGGCCGGCATGGCCACGTCGAGTTGCCCTTCGGCGTCGGTCATTTCATTGAACAACAGGCCACTGTGCAGGACGGTGACCCGCTCCGAGGCCATGCAAGGCGCATCAAGCGTCAGCTGCACCATCGCGGCAGCGATCGGGCGGGCCTCTGCGGTAATGTCGCATACGTTGTCCGTCGCGGCAGTGGCTTGAGCTGTAGGTACTGTAAGGGCGGAGTCTTCGGCCAAATCGACAGGAGCGCCCGGCTTTTGCGGCGCGTCGCTTGCGACAAGGTTGACAATGGCATCTGGTGCAGCGATCGCCGCCCCCGTTTCGAGATTGCCCGAAGTCAGCGTGATTTCCTCAACGTCGAGGATCGCCGCCTCCGCATTGGCAAGCCTGTCGCCGGTGGAAGCCTGATCGTTGCTGTACAGCGTCTGCGCGGATTGGGATTGCTGCATAAAGAAGCCGACCCCGATAGCACAGCAGATCGTTGCAACTGCACTGTACATTTCTTTGCGATATCGCATCGACTCGGTTCCTTCCTGCGAAAAGCGTCAGGTAAAGAAGTCGCTCACAAAGAAGGCACCAGTTGGGCGGAAACCGGCTGCAAAAGTGACAAAAAGTGGTCGGGGCGATCCCCCGGTGTCAGGTCAGCCTGCCATGGCAATGCTTGAATTTCTTTCCGGACCCGCAAGGGCACAGATCGTTTCGGCCCGGATTTCCCCATGTTTCGGGGTTCTCCTCGTCAAAGCCTGCGGCGGCATCCACAGCGGGCGCAGGAGTATCTGTCGCGGGCTGTGCTCTGGCGCCGGCCTGTGCGGTTGCACGCTGCTGGGCGATCATCTGTTCGATCATCTGCTGCTGCTCTTCCTCGCTCAGCGGCTTGATTCGCGACAGCTTCTGGGTGACGTCCGCCCGCAGGCTATCGAGCATCCCCTCGAACAGCTGGAAGGATTCGTTCTTGTATTCGTTCAGCGGATCACGCTGCGCGTAGCCGCGGAACCCGACAACAGACCGCAGATGTTCAAGCGTCAGCAGGTGCTCACGCCATTTCGTATCGATGGTGTTCAGCAACAACTGCTTTTCGATATTGCGCATGTTTTCGGGGCCGAACTGTTCGGCTTTTTCGGCCATCATCTTGTCGGTGGCCTCGACCAGGCGTTCGCGCACGATCTCTTCGTCGACGCCGTCCTCTTCGCACCAGGCGATGATCGGAACGTCCACACCGAGATGTTCGATGACAGCGGCATAGAACCCCTGCGTGTCCCACTGGTCGGCGTAGGTGTTGGGCGGCATGTACTGGTCGATCAGGTCGTCGATGGCCTGATGGCGCATGTCGTCGGTGATTTCGTGCAGATCCTCAGCTTCCATGATCTCGCGCCGCTGGCCAAAGATCACCTTGCGCTGTTCGTTCATCACGTCGTCGAATTTCAGCAGCTGCTTGCGGATATCGAAGTTGCGCCCCTCGACCTTCGCCTGCGCCCGTTCGAGCGATTTGTTCACCCAAGGGTGTACGATGGCTTCGCCTTCCTTCAGGCCAAGCGATGTCAGCACCTTTTCCAGACGCTCGGATCCGAAAATCCGCATCAGGTCGTCTTCGAGCGAGAGGAAGAACGACGAACGCCCCGGATCCCCCTGACGGCCCGACCGGCCGCGCAGCTGGTTGTCGATGCGGCGGCTCTCGTGGCGCTCGGACGCGATTACCCAAAGACCACCCGCTTCGAGCACCTTCTTTTTCTCATCAGCCGTCTCGGCCTCGATCCGCTCGCGGATCGCGACAGGATCACCGTCGGGGTCGGCGGCCAGCGCGTCCTGCACCCGCATCTCGACGTTACCGCCAAGCTGGATATCGGTGCCACGACCGGCCATGTTGGTCGCGATTGTCACCGCACCCAGCTTGCCCGCATCTCCGACGATCTGGGCTTCCTGTTCGTGCTGGCGGGCGTTCAGGACGTTGTGCTTGATGCCTTCGGCGGTCAGCAGCTGGCTCAGCATTTCCGACTTCTCGATCGAGGTGGTCCCGACAAGACAGGGCTGGCCGCGCTCGTGCGCTTCCTTCACCTTTTCGATCATTGCTGCGTATTTTTCGGTCTGCGTGCGATAGACAGCATCGTCTTCGTCGACACGCGCGATCGGCAGGTTGGTAGGGACGGCAACCACACCCAGACCGTAAATCTGGCCGAATTCCTCGGCTTCTGTCATCGCCGTTCCGGTCATACCGGCCAGCTTGTCGTACAGACGGAAGTAGTTCTGGAAAGTGACCGACGCGAGCGTGATGTTCTCGGGCTTGATGTCGACGCCTTCCTTGGCCTCGATGGCCTGATGCAAACCGTCCCCCAGACGGCGGCCGGCCATCATCCGGCCGGTGAATTCGTCGATCAGCACGACCTCGCCGTCGCGGACGATGTAATCCTTGTCTTTCTGGAACAGCTTGTGCGCCCGCAGACCCTGATTGACGTGGTGCACCACAGAGGTGCTTTCGGGATCGTAGAGCGTGAAGCCCTCTTCCAGAAGCTCGCGCGCGCGCAATTGCTCTTCGAGGAATTCGTTGCCTTCGTCGGTGAAGGTCACGTTGCGGGTCTTTTCGTCCAACTCGTAATGCTCCTCCCGCAGGGAGGGGATCAGCGTGTCGATGGTCTTGTACAGATCCGACCGGTCCTCGGACGGGCCCGAGATGATGAGCGGCGTGCGCGCCTCGTCGATCAGGATGCTGTCGACCTCGTCCACAATGGCGAAGTTGTGGTACTTCTGGTAAATCTGGCTCAGCTCGGACTTCATGTTGTCGCGCAGATAGTCAAAGCCGAGTTCGTTATTGGTGGCGTAGGTCACGTCGCAGGCATAGGCGGATTTCTTGGCGTCATCGGGCATGCCCGAATAGATATAGCCGGTCGTCAGCCCCAGAGAGGCAAACACCTTGCCCATCCATTCCGCGTCCCGCTTCACGAGGTATTCGTTCACGGTGACCACATGCACGCCCTTGCCGGTAAGCGCGTTGAGATAGGCGGCGAAAGTGGCTGTCAGCGTCTTGCCTTCGCCGGTTTTCTGTTCGGCCACGTTGCCCTGATGCAGGAAAATCCCGCCCATCAGCTGTGTGTCGAAGGCCCGCAGACCCAGCGTGCGGCGCGCGGCCTCGCGGCAGTTCGCGAAGGCTTCGGGCAGCAGATCGTCAAGGCTTTCGCCTTGCATCGCGCGTTTGGCCAGCGCTTCGGTGCGGTTCTTGATCTCTTCGTCGCTCAGCGCCTCGAACTCGGGCTCAAGTGCGTTGATCTTTTCCACCAGCGGCCTGACCGACTTGACCTTGCGATCATTCGCAGTGCCAAAAACCTTCTTGGTAATGTTTCCCAGTCCGAGCATGCGATCTCCAGCCGACTTAAATAGATACCGCGCGATCTGCTTGCCCCTGTAACACCCAGTCCATAGATAGAAGGGGAGAATGGTGGCCCATGCCGCGCCTGATGGCGTTTTAAACAACGCTTTAAGGCGATGTAAGGGCCGCAGAATACAGTGTCAATGTAAGCGGCCGGATGACGCCGCAATGTTAGGACAATCCATGCAAAAACCTCTCACTTTCCTGGCACCGCTCGCGCTGGCTGCCGCACTCGCGATGCCTGCCGCGGCACAGGACAACAAGAGCACCGACCCCACCACCGTCGTCGCCACCGTCAACGGCACCGAAATCACGCTGGGCCACATGGTCGCCGCATGGGCCAGCCTGCCGGAACAGTACCAGCAGCTTCCGGAGGACGTTCTGTTCAGCGGTATCCTCAAGCAGCTGATCGAACAAACCGCCCTCAGCCAGGATTTCGACGGTGAATTGCCACCGCGTGTCGATATCCTTCTGGAAAACGAACGCCGGTCGCTGATCGCGGGCGAAAACATCAACGCCGTGATGGGTGCCGATCTGGACGAAGCCGACGTGCAGGCCGCCTATGAGGAAACCTATGGCGAAGGCAGCCAGGAACCCGAATACAACGCCTCCCACATTCTGGTCGAAACCGAAGAAGCCGCTCTTGAGGTGCAAAAGCAGCTTGCCGATGGTGCCGATTTCGCAACCGTCGCGCGCGAGAAATCGACAGGCCCCTCCGGCCCCAACGGCGGCGAGCTTGGCTGGTTCGGAAAAGGCGCCATGGTGCCTGAATTCGAAAACGCGGTTCTGGAACTCGAGGCCGGCGAAGTCTCCGACCCGGTCAAGACCCAGTTCGGCTGGCACATCGTGAAGCTGAACGAAACGCGCATCCCCGATGCACCGGCGCTGGAAGAAGTGCGCGAAGAGATCGAGCTTCAGCTGCGCCAGACGATTGCCCAGCAAAAGATCGAAGAAACCGTGGCCGCAGCCGAAGTGGACCGGAGCGGTGAAGACAGCGTTGATCCCGCCGCGATCAAGAACCTCGGCCTGCTGGAGTAATCTGAAAGATGGCAAAAATCACTTCCGTCTCGCCGCTGGCGCCTGCGCGCTTTCCCGATCTTCCGGTCATTGACGGTGTGCGCTTCGCGACAGCCGCGGCGGGAGTGAAATACAAGGACCGCACCGATGTGATGCTGGCGCTTCTCGCACCGGGCAGCGTTGTGGCAGGGGCCTTCACCCGCTCCGCCACACGCGCGGCACCGGTTCTGGATTGCCAGACGAAGATCGGCAAACCGTCGGATGCCGGTGCCGCGATTCTCGTCAACTCGGGCAATGCGAATGCCTTTACCGGGCGTCACGGCATCGCGTCGGTCGAAGCGATCACTGCGGCGGTGGCGGCGGCCTGCGACGTTCCGCAGGACCGCGTGTTCACCTCCTCCACCGGCGTGATCGGTGAACCCCTGCCGCATGACCGGATCACCGCCGTCCTTTCAGGTCTGGCCGCCGAAACGCGGACAGACCGCATCGCAGATGCCGCCAAGGCAATCATGACAACCGATACATTCCCGAAAGGTGCTTCTGCCGAGGTGGATGTGGACGGAAGCACGGTCAGGATTGCCGGCATCGCCAAAGGGTCGGGCATGATCGCGCCGGATATGGCCACGATGCTTGTCTATATCTTCACCGATGCGCAGATCGAACAGACCGCGCTGCAGGCATTGGTCAGCCACAGCAATGACCACACGTTCAACTGCATCACCGTCGACAGCGATACCTCGACCTCGGACAGCCTGATCGTCGCGGCGACCGGCGCATCGGGCGTCGCCGTGGACGACCACCCCGGCTTTGCCGACGCATTGCACGGCGTGATGCGTGACCTCGCCCATCAGGTTGTGAAAGACGGCGAAGGGGCGACGAAGTTTGTCGAGATCACTGTCACCGGTGCCGCATCGGACAGCGATGCAAAGACCCACGCAATGGCGATCGCCAACTCTCCGCTGATCAAGACGGCCATCGCGGGCGAGGACCCGAACTGGGGCCGCATCGTCATGGCGGTCGGTAAGTCCGGCGCGGCAGCAGACCGCGACCGCCTTTCAATCCGCTTTGGCGATGTCGAGGTCGCCAAGGACGGCTGGCGCAGTGAAACCTACTCGGAAGAGGCCGCAGCCGCCCATATGCGCGGCCAGAATATCGAGATCGGCGTCGACATCGGGATCGGGGAAGGCCGCGCAACCGTCTGGACCTGCGATCTGACCCACGGCTACATCAGCATCAACGCGGATTACCGGTCTTGAAGACGGTTCTTGTTTCGGCTGTCGCGCTGATCGACGTCGACGGGCGTGTCCTGATTGCGCAGCGCCCCGAGGGCAAGGCGATGGCGGGCCTTTGGGAGTTTCCGGGCGGCAAGGTAGAGGCGGGGGAAACTCCCGAAACGGCCCTGATCCGTGAGCTTCACGAAGAGTTGGGGATCGATACGTGGTCTTCCTGCCTCGCGCCTCTGACCTTTGCCAGCCACAGCTACGACGACTTCCATCTGCTGATGCCGCTTTTTGCCTGCCGGAAGTGGAATGGAACGCCAGTTGCGCGCGAGGGACAGTCCCTGAAATGGGCAAAGCCGAACGAGCTGAGGAACTATCCCATGCCAGCCGCCGATATTCCGCTGATCCCGATCTTGCGGGACTGGCTGTAAAGTGGCGAAATTTTAGTTCAAATTCGGGGCTAATGATCACTATTTAATCGTCATTGTGCTGGATATCACAACACAAGTTGCTAAGCTTCGCCTATCTACTTGGGGAGGATAGAAATGCTGCGCACCATAGCCATCGGAACCTGCGTCTCTGTGCAGGGAATATACGTCAAGGATATGCCGGACGGGCGGATCGCCGTGAAAGTGGACGATACCGTCTTCGCCGGACGCCCCGTACAGCAAAATTCCGTTCCGGCACCCGCCTGACAAGAACCTTCCGCACGGTCCGGCGTTGAGCCATGCAACAGCATTGGATCTGCGGACATGCCCAAGAAAGTCATCGTGATTCTGAACCGGGGATCGGGGGGTCGCGACGGTGAAACCCGCGAGGCCACCATTCGTCGTGCCTTCGCGCGTCACGGCTACGACGTCGATATCATGTCGTTCAACCCCAGAAACGGGGTCGAGCGGGCAGCACGCGCCGCATTGGAAGCCAAGCCTGACATCATTGCTGTCTCGGGCGGCGACGGCACCATTTGCGCCGTTGCGTCTGTCATGGCCGGAAGCGTGCAGACAATGGCTGTCATCCCCTCGGGCACATTCAACTATTTCGCCCGATCGCTCGACCTGCCCGAAGACATCGACCGCGCGGTGGATGTCATAGCGACGGGCCAGAAGCGTCCGACGAACATCGCGATGATCAACGACAGTGTGTTTCTCAACAATACAAGCATCGGGGCCTATTCCGCGATTCTGCAAAACCGCGAGGGCATCTATGCCAAATGGGGCCGCAGCCGCATTGCCGCCTATTGGTCGGTGATCAAGACGCTCGCAACCTTCCGCGCCCCGCTCAAGATCACGGTCACGATTGACGGGACCGCACGGGAGTACCGCACGCCGCTGGTATTTGTGATGAACAATGCCTTTCAGCTGGACCAGATGAATCTGCCCGGAAGGGCGCATATCGAGAACGGGCAGATGGTCTTGCTGATTGCGCCGCACACAAACCGCTGGGGGTTGCTCAAGAACGCCATGGCGCTGGGCATGGGGATCGCGAAACCGAAATCCGACTATGAGCTGCATGGTGCCGCCGAGTTCTGCATAGACATGAAGCGCAAGCGACGGGCCGTTGCACGCGATGGCGAGATCTCGAAAATGGCGGGGCCCTTCAACCTCAGGGTGGTGCACGGGGCCCTTGATGTGATCGTCCCCTCTGAAACAGCCGCTACGGAAGCGGTGCGATGACACGTCTCGTTCATCTCTCGGACCTGCATTTCGGCAAGGACCGGCCCGATCTGTTGCAGCCGCTGACGGATGCGGTGAACGATCTGTCGCCGGATCTGGTTGTGATCTCTGGCGATCTGACCCAACGCGCCCGGGAACGCGAATACCGCGCGGCTGCGCGGTTCATCGACGGCCTCGCGTCTCCGGTTCTGAGCGTGCCGGGCAATCACGACATCCCGATCCATCGGCCTTTCCGAAGGTTTTTCCGCCCTTGGGGCAGCTATCGCAAGATGATCGCGCCCGACCTTACGCCGCGCTTCGAGACGGACGAGGCGATCGTGATCGGAATCAACACGGTAGACCGCTTTCGCTGGCAGACCGGCAGGATGAGCAGGGGGCGCATCAGACACGCCTGCGCGGCCATGGGCGACAGTGCGGGCGACCGGGCGCGCATCCTTGTGGCGCACCACCCGCTAGAGCACCCGAAACGCACGAAGAAAAAGCCGATCCCCGGCGCGCAGCAGGCCCTGCACCAACTGCTGGGGTGCGGTGCGGATATGATCCTGTCGGGTCATCTGCACGTTTGGCACACGGGCACCTTTGCGCATACGACCACACGCGAATACGGAAAAGCGATCCAGATTCACGCGGGCACCAGCCTGTCCTCCCGCGTGCGGGGAGAGCCGAACGATTTCAATCTGATCGAGATTTCACAGGAACATTTCGACATCACGCGCATCAGCTACGAAGACGAAACCACCGGCTTTCAACGCGCAGAGGCCCGGCGTTTCGACCGGGCCTCTGGTATGTTCGTCAACGCGTAGGCGTTCGGATCAGGTAAGCGTCCGAACGACCTCTTCACGCTCGAAGATTTCAATAACGTCATCGGGACGGATGTCGTCGTAGTTCTCGAACGCCATCCCGCATTCCTGACCTGACTGGACCTCGGGCACTTCATCCTTGAAGCGCTTGAGGGTCTTCAGCGTCCCTTCGTGGATGACCACGTTGTCGCGCAGCAGGCGCACACCGGCCGACCGGCGCGCAACACCTTCGGTAACCAGACACCCGGCAACCTTGCCGACGCCAGTAACCTTGAAGACTTCCTTGATCGTCGCGTAGCCGATGAAGTTTTCCTTGATCTCGTTGCTCAGGAGACCCGACGCCGCTTTCTTAACATCGTCGACCAGATCGTAGATGACCGAATAATAACGGATCTCGACGCCCTTCTGGTTGGCCGTGTTGCGTGCAGAGGCGTTCGCACGGACGTTAAAGCCCATGATCGGCGCGCCCGACGCTTCGGCCAGACCGACATCGGTTTCCGTGATCGCGCCCACACCGGAGTGCAGCACGCGCACGCGCACCTCGTCGTTCCCGATTTTCTCCATCGCCTGAACGATCGCCTCGGCAGAGCCCTGAACGTCGGCCTTCACGAGGATCGGCAGTTCGCTCACGTTCTCGTCGGCCTTGGCGTTCGCCATCAGCTGTTCGAGAGTCGTCGCGGCACCGGCAGCGGCACGTTTGTCCTTCGCCGCTTTCTCGCGGTACTCCGCGATCTCGCGCGCCTGTGCTTCGGTTTCGGTCACGTTCAGAACGTCGCCCGCTTCCGGTGTGCCGTTCAGGCCCAGAACCTCGACAGGCACCGACGGACCGGCTTCCTTGACTCGGTTTCCCTGGTCGTCGATCAGCGCACGTACCTTGCCGTATTGCTCACCCACAACAAAGATATCGCCCTGACGCAGCGTACCGTTCTGGATCAGAACAGTCGCGACAGGGCCGCGGCCCACGTCAAGCTGCGCCTCGATCACGGCACCAATTGCCGCACGGTTCGGGTTCGCCTTGAGTTCCAGAAGCTCGGCCTGAAGCGCGATGGCCTCGAGCAGATCGTCAAGACCCTGACCGGTGGTCGCGGAGACTTCGACGTCCTGAACTTCACCGGACATCTTCTCGACGATCACTTCGTGCTGGAGCAGGTCCGTACGCACCTTGTCGGGGTCGGCAGCGGGTTTGTCGATCTTGTTGATCGCCACGATCATCGGCACCTTGGCCGCTTTCGCGTGGTTGATCGCCTCGATCGTCTGGGGCATCACGGCGTCATCCGCCGCGACCACCAGAACAACGATATCCGTGACCTGTGCACCACGGGACCGCATCGACGTAAACGCCGCGTGGCCGGGTGTGTCGAGGAACGACAGAACCGCGCCGTTGTCGGTTTTCACCTGATAGGCACCGATGTGCTGGGTGATCCCGCCCGCTTCGCCGGCAACCACCTTGGCATTCCGGATCGCATCCAGAAGCGATGTCTTGCCGTGGTCGACGTGACCCATGATCGTGATGACGGGCGGACGACCGACAAGCTCTTCTTCGGTGTCTTCCACTTCCTTGATCACGTCCTCGACGTCGGCGTCGGAGACCCGGACCACCTTGTGGCCGAATTCCTCGATGATCAGTTCCGCGGTATCCGCGTCGATGGTCTGGTTCTGCGTGACCATCATGCCGTTGTTCATCAGCGCCTTGACGACTTCGCCGACGCGCTCTGCCATACGGTTGGCCAGTTCGGACACGACAATCGCTTCGGGCAGGTTGACGTTGCGCACGACCTTTTCACGCTCGACCGGGCCGCCCATTGCCTTCTGGCGGGCGCGCTCCTGCTTGCGCTTCATCTGGGCCATCGAACGCTGGCGTCCGCCTTCGCCACCGGCGAGCGCCTGGTTGACGGTCAGCTTGCCGGAGCGGCGGTTGTCGGTGCCACGGTTCTTCTTGTTGGTCTCTTCGCGGTCACGCTCGGACTTGCGCGGAGTCTGCGCGGGGGCCGATTTGTTCGGCGTGCGCTTTTCCTCGACAGCGGCAGGAGAGGCTGCGGCCTGTGCGGCGGCTTCGGCTTCGGCGACCTTCTGCGCCTCTTCCTCGGCTTTCGCTTTCAGCGCCTCTTCGCGCTCGCGCTCTTCGCGCTCTTTCTCTTCCTGTTCGGCGCGACGGCGCTCGCGATCTTCTGCGCGGGCCTTTTCCTCGGCCTCGCGCTGTGCGGCTTCTTCCGTTTCGCGGGCCTTGGCGGCCTGAACCGCCTTCAGGCGACGCTCCATTTCGGCATCTGTGATACCGGCGGGACGCTTGGAAGGATCGCCGACAGGACCGGCGCCCGGACCCGAAGGTTTCTGGCCGCCCGGCTTGGGCACGACAACCCGCTTACGCTTGGTCTCTACCACAACGTTCTTCGTCCGCCCGTGGCTAAAGCTTTGCTTTACATTACCCGGGCGCGACCCGCTGCCGCGCAGACCCAGTGTTTTCTTACCGTCGCTCTTGCCGTCACTATCGCTCATCTAGCTCGTCTATCCTTTCGACTGGCCGTTGCCAGTCTCGTTTTTGCGCACGCCGTTCAATCTTTGGGCTTCCTCTACTACACGTTGCGTGAGTCCACCAGAGGCGAGCGCCCCATGTATCACAGTTTGACGACCGAATGCCAAACCCAATTCATCCGCCGTCAAACACCCTATGTAGGTGCCGTAATGCGGCGTGCTTAGTTTCGACTTGCCGCGTCCCGACCCATCTACGGCCTGGATCAGCACTTCGGCCTCTTCCATTTGCAGCCAGCTTTTGACCTTCTCGTATCCCGCGACGGCCTTACCGGCCTTCCGCTGCATCGAGATAAGGTCCACCACACGGCGCGCCAGCTGCCTTTCCACTTCTTCGACCAATCCGTCGGGCACAACCACAGGTTGCTTGGCCCCGCGCGAAAAGAGTTTCTTCTTCACTGCGGTCTCGAGCGCGGCGCGGTCCGCCGCAACCCACATGCCCCGACCGGGCAACTTGCCCATAATGTCGGGCACGGCCTGCCCCTCCGGGCCAACGACGAAACGGATCAGCCCGTTCTTGGGCTGCACCTCGCCGGTGGCCATGCATTTGCGCTCTGCATCATCGCGCTGTTTGGAGGCGCCGCCGCGTCCCATACTACCGATCCGAAGCCCGCGATCAGGCTTCGGCCTCCTCTTCTTCCAGATCGCCCTCTTCGGCGTCCGCTTCCAGCTCGGACGGGTCGACCCACCCCAGCAGGACACGCGCCGTCATGATCAGCTGCTGGGCTTCTTCAAGGCTCATGTCGAAGGGTTCCAGCGTGCCCTCGTCCTTGACCCGCTCGCCGTTGACCGTGGTCCAGCCACCGGCCAGTTCCCAGTCGGCACAGGTGGCGAAGTCTTCCAGCGTTTTCACGTCGTCCTTGGCGAGCGCCTCAATCATCTGGGGTGTCAGACCCTCGAATTCAATAAGGCTGTCCTCGACGCCCAGCGCGCGCGCCGCATCAAGCGCGGCCTTGTTCTGGGCTTCCAGCACGTCGCGGGCACGCGCCTGCAGTTCGCTGGCGGTGTCTTCGTCGACACCGTCGATCACCAGCAGTTCGTCGACTTCGACGTAAGCGACTTCTTCAAGGTTGGTGAACCCTTCGGAAACCAGCAGCTGGGCAAAGAATTCGTCCAGATCCAGCGTATCCATGAACAGCTTGGTGCGCTCTTCGAACTCGGCCTGACGGCGCGCGCTCTCCTGCTCTTCGGTCATGATATCGATATCCAGACCGGTCAGCTGCGAAGCCAGACGCACGTTCTGGCCACGACGGCCGATCGCGAGGCTCAGCTGCTCTTCGGGCACGACCACCTCGATCTTGCCGGCTTCCTCGTCCAGAACCACCTTGGAAACCTCGGCAGGCTGCAGGGCGTTCACAAGGAACGTGGGCTGGTCTTCGTTCCACGGGATGATGTCGATCTTCTCGCCCTGGAGCTCGTTCACCACGGCCTGCACGCGGCTGCCGCGCATACCAACGCAGGCACCGACGGGATCGATGGAATTGTCATAGGAGATCACGGCGATCTTCGCGCGCGAACCGGGGTCGCGGGCAACGGCCTTGATCTCGATGATGCCGTCATAGATTTCGGGCACTTCCATCTTGAAGAGTTCGGCCATGAACTCGGGCGCGGTACGGCTCAGGAAGATCTGCGGGCCACGCTGTTCGCGGCGCACGTCCTTGATGAACACACGGATCCGGTCGTTGGGGCGGTATGCCTCGCGGCCGATCTTTTCGTTGCGGCGCAGGATGCCTTCGCCGGGGTTCATGTCGACGATGACGTTGCCGTATTCCTCGCGCTTGACCACGCAGTTGATGATCGTGCCGACACGATCCTTGAATTCTTCGTACTGCTTGTCCCGCTCGGCTTCACGCACCTTTTGCAGGATAACCTGCTTGGCGGACTGCGCCGCGATGCGGCCCATCTCGACCGGCGGCACCTCTTCGACGAAGGTATCGCCGACCGATGGGTTTTCCATGTACTGCTTGGCCTGCTCGACGGTGAACTCGGCCTGATAGTTTTCCAGCTCGTCATCCTCGACCACGGTGCGCACACGGGTAAAGGTCGCGCGACCGGTCTTGCGGTCGATGCTGACGCGGATATCCATTTCCGCGCCGTAGCGGGATTTCGCAGCACGGGCGAGCGATTCTTCCATCGCTTCGACCACGAGACCCGGATCGATCATCTTCTCGCGGGCCACCGCCTCGGCGGTTTGCAGCAGCTCAAGCTGGTTTGCAGATGTAATGGCCATTAGTCTTCTCCCTCACCGGATTCTTCCGTGATTTCGTCAAATTGGGTTTCGTCGATCACGCCCGCTTCCTTGCGCTGGCGCAGCATTTCCTTGATCAGCTCGTCGGTCAGCACAAGCTTGGCATCCGACAGCCAGTCGAACTTCAGACCCACGGTGCCCTCGGCCACGTTGATCAGAACCTCGTCGTCCTCGACCCCGGCCAACTCGCCCTTGAAGCGGCGGCGGCCGTCGATCATCTCGGTTGTTTCGATCTTGGCCTCATATCCCTCGAACGCCTCGAAGTCTTTCAGGCGGGTCAGAGGACGGTCGATACCGGGGCTGGAGACCTCGAGCGCGTATTCGTCGAGAATCGGGTCCTCCACATCCAGAACCGCACCGATCGCGGTGCTGATCTGCGCGCAATCGTCGACCTCGATACCGCCCTCAGGACGATCGGCCATAACTTGCAGAGTGGTGGATTTGCCGGACATCAGGCGCACGCGCACCAGTTCGAACCCCAGATCCTCGATCACCGGTGTGATGATCTCGGCCAGGCGCTGGTCGATGGCTGCTTTGGCGATCAGATCGTTGGTCATATTCTCACGTTTGGTTCAGGCACAAAAAAACGGGCGCGCGGCCCGTTACAAGGTTTCGGTGGGCGTCTGGTTTGGACCCGGACGCGCCGCTGTTGAAAGCCATATACGCCGCAACCCCGCGAAGTTCAAGAGCCGTTAGGCCACCCACCAGCGCTGGGGCGCGCGCAGGTCGTCGAAGGGCGCCCTGCGGCCGGTGCTACGCGGGATACCCACGCTGCGCGACACCGCTTGCCCGTCGAACACGCAGATGTCGCCAAGTCGGCGCAGGATCGCCGGATCGTCGATATCGGCCCCGTCGACCAGATATTCGGCTACGGCCTGTGCACGCACATCCGAGGACGGAATCGAGACAAGCTCGATCCGGTCGAACCAGCCCGCGCGCCCGTCCTTCCAGTGGCGGCTAACGCGGTCCGCCAGAACCTGCTGACCGGGGGTAAAGCGGGTTACGCGGTAAAGCCCGGTCCCGATCCCAGCCTCTGACGCATGGGCGGGGCGGATCGCGAAGTTCTCCTGCGCGAGCGTGAAGGGCAAGGAGGGATCGGGCGTGGGCAGAACAATCTCGACGCTGTGCTTGCCTGTGGGATGTGCCGCGCCGTCCAGATGCGACAGGCTTGCCACCACATCGCGCGCCGTCATCGGTGTTCCGTCATGGAACACCACGCCGGGGCGCAGATCGAAGGTCCAGACACGCGC
The DNA here is from genome assembly GCF_040149665.1 of Sulfitobacter sp. HNIBRBA3233. Lineage (NCBI taxonomy): Bacteria > Pseudomonadati > Pseudomonadota > Alphaproteobacteria > Rhodobacterales > Roseobacteraceae > Sulfitobacter > Sulfitobacter marinivivus. The sequence continues at coordinate 2,320,433 of NZ_JBEFLP010000001.1, forward strand.
ATCCTCGCCCGAGCGCCAACCGGTGGACAGTTCCGGCCGCAGGGTACCATCGGCGGCAATTTCGGTCAGGGTTTCGTAAACAAGGCCGAGGCGCGCCACACGCATGAACAGGCCCGAGCCGCGCAACCAGTCGTCGTCGCGCGCCGCCCCCGACAGGGCCAGCCGCAGCTTCCCGCCGCGTTGCGGCAGTGTTCCCGCGCTCAGGCCGGTCGCCGCCAGAAGGGCCGCCGCCGCACCACTGGCGAATAGCGCCCGACGGTCCAGAGGCCCCCGCGTCATGTCAGTGCAATCCTGTCCATCGCGCGCACAAGCTCGGCGCTGATTCCCGGCTCGCTCAGCGCGTGCCCGGCATTGCGCACCATCTTCAGTTCGCAGTTCGGCCAGACCTTCGCGATGGAATAGGCGCTTTCGGGCGGACAGATCATATCGTACCGCCCCTGAACGATCACACCGGGGATATCGGCGATGCGGTCCATCTGGTTCAGGATCTGGCCGTCGTATTCAAGGAAACCGGCGTTGGTAAAATAATGGTTTTCAAGACGTGCAAAGGCCCGCGCATATTCGCCCGGCCCTTCGGCCATGTGGCCCGCCGAATGGATCGAGGCCAGCGCGTTTTCCCATCCCGACCAAGCCCTCGCATAGCGTGTCTGCAAGGACAGATCGTCGGAAAACAGCCGGCGGTGGTAGGCGGCGATGTAGTCCCCACGCTCGTCCTCGGGGACGAGCGCCACGAACTTCGCCCAGACTTCGGGCCAGAACTTGCCCGCGCCGCCGCCGTAGAACCAGTCAAGCTCGGCCTGGGTCATCAGGAAAACACCGCGCAGGACAATGTTGCGAACCGCTTCGGGATGGGTCTGGGAATAGATCAGGGCGAGCGTGGCCCCCCAGCTGCCGCCAAAGGCGATCCACTTGTCGATGTTCAGCATGGCGCGGATCCGTTCGATGTCCGCGACCAGATGCCATGTCGTGTTGTTCTGGACCGACGAATGCGGCGTCGACCGACCGCAACCGCGCTGGTCGAAAAGAACGATACGGTATTTGGCGGGGTCGAAATAACGGCGCATCGACGGGCTGCAGCCGCCGCCGGGTCCGCCGTGCAGAACCACCACGGGGATGCCTTCGGGATTACCGCATTGTTCGAAGTAGATCTCGTGTCCGTCGCCCGTATCCAGCATTCGCCGGTCAAACGGGTCGAGGGGCGGATAGAGATACTGCACCGCGCGCTTTTGATCGGGATATTTGTCCATCGGGACCCTATATAGTACGAAACGCGACATTGAGCATAGGAGCAACGGAATGCAAGCGCATCAAACCACCGTGGACCCGTCCGAAATCGCCAAGTTCGAGGCGATGGCAGCGGAATGGTGGGACCCCGCAGGCAAGTTCAAGCCGTTGCATATGCTCAACCCTTGCAGGCTAGACTATATCACCGGGCAAATCGCCGGTGAATTCGACCGCGACCTTTCCGCGCAAGCCCCTTTCGCGGGTTTGCGGATCCTCGACATCGGGTGCGGGGGCGGTCTGCTGTCCGAACCCATGGCGCGGCTGGGGGCGGATGTGGTGGGGGCGGATGCCGCTGCGGGCAACATCCCCGTGGCCCGGATCCACGCAGAGCAGTCCGGCCTGAACATCGATTACCGCCATACCACCGCCGAAGCCCTTGCCGACGCGGGGGAGCAGTTCGATGTGGTGCTGAACATGGAGGTCGTCGAACACGTCGCATCCCCGATCAGCTATCTGACGGCGTGCCAGCGTCTGCTCAAACCCGGCGGGTTGCACATCTGCTCAACCCTGAACCGGAATCCGAAAAGCTATGTCATGGCGATTATCGGGGCCGAACATGTCATGCGCTGGCTGCCCAAGGGCACCCACGAATGGTCCAAATTCATCACGCCGGACGAACTGTTCGATCTGCTGTCGCAGGCGGGGCTGGATCCGGTAGACCGCAAGGGATTCGTTTTCAATCCGCTCGACTGGAGCTGGACCCTGTCGGCCCGCGACCTGAGCGTCAACTACGTGACCGCAAGCCTGAAACCCGCGGCCTGAGCGTGATCCGGTTACGCCGGCCTATTCCATCTGCGCGCGCAGCGCCCTGAGCGCGGGAAGCGTCGCGCGCACTGTTTCCTCGCCCAACTCCTCCACGACCTGATTGATCATCGGGGTGATCGAACTGAGGGCCGATTCGCGGGCGCGCCGGCCTGCGGGGCTGATCGCCACCATCTTGCGGCGGGCATCGTCCCAATCGGGGCGGATATGAACGTAGCCCGCCCATTCCAGTTTGTTGAGCGTGTTGGTCATCGCGCCGCGCGTGACGTGAAACGTCTCGGCCAGTTGTGCGGGGCTGCGTTCAACCCCGCGCCAGGCAAGATGGTTCAGAACCGAAAAATGCGAAATCTCCATACCCTTGGGCAGCACCTTGCTCAGTCGGTTGCGCATCATCTGGTCGGTTCCCAGTATCTCGCTGAACAACAGGATCGCGAGGGTATTCCGGTCTTCGGCCATCAGGGTCCTTCGAAGTTTCTGCGGTGTGTCAGGCTTGGAACGCGGGAACGCGCTGCATCGACGGCGGCGATGTCGATATCGCACAGGTATACGCCCGGCGCGGTTCCGGCGTCCAGCACGACCTCCCCCCACGGGTCCACGACCAGCGAATGCCCGTAGGTTTCGCGGGTTTTATTCGCATCGCTTGCATGGGTGCCGGTCTGCGCCGCGGCAATCACGAAACAGCCGTTTTCGATGGCGCGAGCACGCAGCAGCGCGTGCCAATGCGCCGCCCCCGTAACCACAGAGAATGCCGAAGGCATTGTCAGGATCTGCGCACCAGCGCGGGCCAAAGCCTCGTAAAGCGCGGGGAAACGCATGTCGTAGCAGATGGTCATGCCGATCTGCCCCCACGGTGTCTGCGCCAGAACCGCGCGGTCTCCGGGCCGGTAGCCCGCGGATTCGCGATAGGTCTCGGTTTCGGACACGCGGACATCGAACATGTGGATCTTGTCGTAACGGTCGACGATCGCGCCATCCGGTCCGATCAGGAATGACCTGTTCGCAAACCGCCCGTCCGCATCATCGGTTCTGAGCGCCAGAGAACCGATGCAGACCCAGACCCGTCGCTCTGCCGCAAAGGACTGCAAGGCGGCAAGCGTCGGGTCATCCTGCTGGAGATGAAGGACGGCTTTCTGGTGATCCCGGTTGGTCGACACGCAATTCGTGACCTCCGGCGTAAAAATCATGTCAGCACCCTGCCCCGCCGCGTCCGCAGCCATTGCCAGTGTGACCGGCAGATTCGCTACCGGATCATCACTGACATTCAGTTGCAGCAGGGCCGCGCGCATCACGCCGCAAGCAGGGAATCGAGCTTGCCCGCACGCTCCAGCGCGTAAAGATCGTCACAGCCGCCGACATGGGTGTCACCGATGAAGATTTGCGGCACGGTGCGCCCGCCGTTCGCGCGTTCGATCATCTCTGGCTTGCGGTCGGGATTGGCCAGCACATCGACTTCGGAAAAATTCACGCCCTTCTCGTTCAGCAGCCTCTTTGCGGCATGGCAGAATCCGCACAGCGGAGACGTGTAGATTTCGACGGGTTTCATGGTGGCACTCCTTTGTGGCGGCGTTAGCCCACCTACTTAGGCATCTTTCACCACCCGCGCTAGGGTCACAACGCGCACATCGCGGGCACCGGCGGCGATGCAGGCGTGGGTTGCGGCACCCAGCGTGGCGCCCGACGTCAGCACATCGTCCACCAACAGAATTGAACGGTCCTGAAACAGATCGGCCCTTTTGGGATGCGCAACAATCGCACCCGCGAGAATGGCAAACCGTTCTTCACGGGTCTTACCGTCCAGCGAGGGTGTCGCGCGCGGACGGACAAGCGCATCGGGACACCACGGCAAGTCCAGTTCACGGACCAGGGCGCGGGCCAGCAGGGCGGATTGGTTATAGCGCCGCTTGACCAGGCGCCGCCAGTGCAGAGGGACCGGCACCACCAGCGCACCGGTCCCGCGCAATGCGGCACAGCGCTGCGCCATCCACACGCTTGCAGGCCGTGCGATTTCCTGACGGTCCCCGTGCTTGAGCGCGAGCACCAGCTTGCGTCCCGTGCTGCGATAGGCGAGGGCGGCGCGCCCCTGCGTCCAGACCGGCGGTGACTGCATGCACGCATCGCACAGCAACACCTCGCCCGGCGCACCGGCGGGCAGCGGCACGGCACAACCGTCGCACCCGGCCTCACCCAGAAATTCGGTTTCGCGCCAGCAGCCGGAACACAGGCCGAAATCGCTTTGCACCAGACCGCCACAGGTGATGCAGCGGGGTGGATAAATCAGCGATACAGCCGTTTGTAACTGTGCGCGCAGCACCCTATGTACCCCTCCATGACAGCCCAGATGACAGATACCGCGGCCCTTGCACTGCACCGTGCGCGCGCCACGCCCGATGCGCTTTTCCTGCACGATGCGGCAGCCGATGAGGTTCAGGATCGGCTGGAAATGGTTAACAAGTCCTTTAGCGATGTAGCCATCGTGACCGGCTTTCCCGATTATTGGGCGCAGCGGTTTCCCGACGCAAAGGTTGTGGCCGATACCGATACGCTCGACCTCGTGCCCGGTGAGCATGATCTCATCCTGCATATGATGGCGCTGCACTGGGCGAACGATCCCGTCGGTCAGCTGATCCAGTGCCGCCGCGCACTCAGGCCCGACGGGCTGGTGATCGCGGCCAGTCTGGGCGGAGACACCCTTCAGGAGCTGCGCCGCGCGCTTGGCGATGCCGAGATTGCCGAAACCGGCGGGTTGTCCCCGCGAATCGCCCCGATGCCCGAGCTGCGTGACCTTGGGGGTCTGCTTCAGCGCGCCGGACTGGCGCTGCCGGTCGCCGATACCGCGATCCTGACTGCAGAGTACCGCGATATCTGGCACCTCATGCGCGACCTGCGCGCCATGGGAGAAACCAACGCACTCGCCGCGCGGCACCGCAAGCCAACGAGTGGCCGCGTCTTTGAACGCGCTCAGGACCTTTATGCGCAGCACTTTGTCGCAGCCTCCGGACGGCTGCGCGCCAGCTTCGAGATACAGGTGCTAACCGGTTGGGCGCCTGACGATTCCCAGCCAAAACCGCTGCGCCCCGGTTCGGCACAGCAGCGGCTTGCCGATGCCCTGTCGACCGATGAAAACCCGTTGCGCGATTGACCCTTGGTCGAATCTGTCTATTTGGAACCCAAACAAGGCGGGACACCAGTGATGCGAGATATGCAAGCTACAGAGACTGAAGCGCGGCCGATCCATGCGGGCCCGGACCACCCCAAGCTGCCCCGGCCCAAGGTTGGGGTTCTTGTTGGCAATCTCGGCACACCGGACAACTACGACTACTGGTCGATGCGCCGGTATCTGGGCGAGTTCCTGTCCGACCGCCGGGTGATCGATTATTCACCCTGGCTCTGGCAGCCGCTGTTGCAGCTTATCATCCTGACGAAACGTCCCTTCACGTCGGGTGCGGCCTATAAGTCGATCTGGAATGAGGACGAAGGCGAAAGCCCCCTCATGACGATCACAAAAGCCCAGACCAAGAAGATCGCGGCCGAGATGCAAAAGACCTACGGCGACAGCGTCATGGTCGATTACTGCATGCGCTACGGCAACCCGTCGACCCAGAGCAAGGTCGAGAAACTGGTCAAGGCGGGATGCCAGAAGATCCTCTTCTTCCCGCTATATCCGCATTACGCCGGTGCGACCTCGGCCACGGCCTGTGACAAATTCTTCGAGTCGCTGGCAAAGGAGAAATGGCAGCCCGTGGCGCGCACGGTACAGCCGTATTTCGATCGTCCGGATTACATCGAGGCGCTGGCTCAATCCATCGAACGCAAATACGCGGAACTGGAGAAGCGCCCGGATATCCTCGTTTGCTCGTACCACGGCGTGCCAAAGCGCTACCTGATGGAAGGCGATCCCTACCATTGCCAGTGCCAGAAAACGACTCGCCTGCTGAAAGAGCGGCTGGGCTGGGACGACACCGAGATCACCACCACCTTCCAGTCGAAGTTCGGCCCGGAAGAGTGGCTGAAACCCTATACGGTCGAAGAGGTCGCGCGCCTTGCCGAAGCCGGCAAGAAGAACATCGCGGTCTGCGCGCCAGCGTTTTCCGCCGACTGCATCGAAACGCTAGAAGAGATCAACGAAGAGATCTTTGAAAGCTTCGAGGAAGCGGGCGGCGAGCATTTCACCTATATCCCCTGCCTCAACGATGATGATGCGCATATCGAAGCGCTGTCGAACATCATCAAGGAAAACCTGATGGGCTGGATCTGACGCCTGCCGATCGCGGGCAGGGCGACGCCCGGAAGGCTAGGGCAAGGCCCGTATCACGCCGCGGGATGCTGAAACGAAAAAAGGCGGTGCAATGCACCGCCTTTTCTATTTTGTATCGCTACTGCGATTAGTCGGAAGCAACAGCAGCTGCAACGACGACCAGCAGGATCAGCGGGATCAGGATGCCGGAAGAAGAACCTGTAGCTTCTTCGACGATCACAGGTGCTTCGATGACTGGGTCAGCAAGCGAGCCAGCGGAAGCGGCAGAAGCGGCAGCTGTCAGAGCAGCAGCAAGAACGAGTTTTTTCATAGTATAACCTCCAGAAGATGGCGCGCCGTGTTTCTCAGCAAAACGCGCCTAAGACTTACCTCGTGGCTTTTTCTAAACTACATAAGCCGCATGAAGGGAACACACATTACGTTGTCTCTTCCGGATCACACCGCGATGTCGTCAAATAAGCAACACTTGTGTGCCAACTTTTGCCATCGAGAAAAGTTCCGAAATATGTTCATTATAAAGACCGATACAGCCGTTTGACGACCGGCGACCGATCTTGCGCGTGTCGTGCGTGCCGTGGATCCGGTAGTAGGTCCAGCTCAGGTACAGCGCGTGGGTCCCAAGCGGGTTATCAGGACCGGGTCCGATGTATTCGGGCCACTCTGGGTTACGCTCCAGCATCGATGGCGTGGGGCGCCAGCTGGGCCCTTCGACCTTGCGGATCACCTCGGTCCGGCCACGGCGGGTCAGTTCCTGGGTCAGCGGCACGCTTGATGGGTAGAGCTTGTAAATGCTCTCGTCTTCGGACCAGTAATGGACCGCCCGGCTGTCGATATCGACGAGAATTGCACCGTTGCGCGTGTTGTTGAAATACGGCTGCCAATCGAGCGTCCGGAAGCTCGAGATGTTGCGGCGGACGACTTCGCTCAGGTCACGCTCGCTCTCGGTCGTGGACGCGCTGTTCACGGCGGCGGTTTCTTGCGCAAGGGCGGGCGCCGCGATCATTGCTGCCGAACCGGCAAGGAATCCGCGACGTGTATTGAATTTCAGGCCATCGTTGGACATTTCATGTCTCCACTGTTCAGCTCATGTGCAGTTCTATATGGTGTCTGTGTCACGTTTTCAAATCAAACCAGAGTGATACGGCGGCCTCACGCCGATGTGCATTTGATCTGTTGCAAGGCAGCATGTATGGCAGGCGAAAGTATGTTTGGAGTAACACCATGATCCGTCTTGTACCTGCATTGTTTGCCTGTGTGATTGCATTGGCAGCCTGTCAGCCGGCGGCACCGACAATCGGCGCGGATGGCAAACCGCTTCCGCGCGCTTACAAGATCACCGCCCGCGAGGCGAGCCAGATCCAGTTTCGCATGCTCGATTCGGTTAACGCCCTGCGCAACGCGGCAGGCCTGACATCGGTAGAGCTGAATTCGAATCTCAACGCTGCCGCGGCGACCCATTCGCGCGACATGCAGGTGCAGAACCGTCCCTGGCACTTCGGCTCCGACGGGTCGTCGCCGCTGGATCGTGTTCAGCGCGTCGGCTACACCGGCGAACTGGTTGGCGAGGTGATCTCGGAAACCTACGAGACAGAGCTTGAAACGCTAGGCGCGTGGATGGCGCAGCCCGATACCAAGCGTATCCTGATGGCGCCCGACGCGCGCGACATGGGATTCTCGTGGTACCAGGAAGATAACGGCAAGATCTGGTGGACGCTCGTTCTGGGCAAGCCCGCCACATCGACCTTCAACGCGGCTAGCTGATCACGGCATTCCCCGATCCGCCGGATCGGGGAGCCTTGCGTGTCCTCATGGACGAATGGCGATCGGCGTACCGTCGCCGACCATGGCATAGATCTTTTCGATCTGTTCGTTGTCCACAGCGATACATCCCCATGTCCAGTCGTCGCGATCCCGACGCAGGGGGTGTTTCTGGCCGTGGATAAAGATATCTCCGCCCGGCGACTTGCCCAGCGCCCGCGCGCGCGCGACGTCTTCCGAATTCGGGTAGGAAATACCCAAAGACAGATGGAAACGGCTGTTCGGGTTACGGCGGTCGATTCGGTACAGGCCTTCCGGCGTGCGCCCGTCACCTTCGTATTGTTTGTGCCCTTCGGGGGCAAAGCCAAGTCGGATCTGGTAGCGATCCAGAACCTTGTCTTCGTGCAGGAGGAACATCCGCCGCTCCTGCTTGTTCACCACGATAGCCGTGACTTCCGGCCCTGTGTACCTGCGAAACTTGCTGGGAGCGCTACTGCATGCGCCAAGAGACAGCGCTGCCGCCCCACCCATCATAAGATGTCTTCTTTTCATGTGCCTGCCGCCCATATCCGTTTTCGGAATTATGCCTTTCGCATAGCAAAGATTCCGTTAATCGCATAGGGATCACGTTTCCGTGTGGCGAAACCCTGCGATTTTCGCGCCACAGTGTCAGGCCAGCGAGAACTGCGCCGCCAGTTCGATATGCGGCGACCAGCGGAACTGGTCCACCGGCTGCACCCAGTCGAGCGTATATCCCGCTGCCACCAGCACTGCGGCATCGCGGGCAAAGGTCACAGGGTTACAGGACACGAAAGCGATCCGCGCCAGACCCGCGCGGGCAAGCTCGGCTGTCTGTGCCTCGGCACCGGCGCGGGGCGGGTCGATTACCGCGGCGTCGTATGTCTTGAATTCATCGGGCAGCAGCGGCCGGCGGAACAGATCCCGCGCGACATGGGTCACGGTCTTGACCCCCTTCGCCAAACGCCACCCCTTATCGAGGGCTGCAAGCATGGCCGCATCGCCTTCGACCGCGTGGACCGTCGCGCGGGTCGCCAGCGGCAGGGCGAAGGTGCCGCATCCCGCGAAAAGATCGACAATGCGGTCCGCGTCACCAACCGCTTCTTCGACGGCTGCCAACAGCGATGCCTCGGCATGGGCGGTCGCCTGAATGAACGCACCGGGGGGAAATGGGACTTCTGCGGGCCCGAATCTTTGCATCGGCGGCGTGCGCTGGGCGATCACCTCGTCTTCCCACGTCAGCCGCGCGATCCCGTGGTTTTCGCACAGGGCCGCAAGGGTCTGGCGCAGCGGCCCGTCCAGTGGCTTGCCCCCGTCCACCTGCACATCAAGCCCGCCGCGCGCGGTGGTCACGGTCACCGACAGGGCAGTCTTGCGGCTCGCACCTGCCAGCGCCAGCGCCTCGGCCAAGGGGAGCGCCTTCATCAGATCGGGATGCAAAAGCTTGCAATCGGGGATTTCAACGACGGTATCTGACGCCCGGCCATGAAAACCGACAAGCGCGCCCTTCTTGGTCCGGCGGGCTGCGAAGCTGGCCCTGCGCCGCGACTGCGCCGGAGAGGTCAGGATCGGCCTGACCTCGGTCCGCAGACCCTGCGCGGCAAGCGATTGCGTCACCACGCCTGTCTTCCACGCCGCGACCAGCCCGTCTGAGGCGTGTTGCAAGGTACAGCCCCCGCAGGACCGGAAATGGCGACAGGGCGGTGCGACACGCTCCGCCGACGGTTGATCTATCTTGATGTCGCGAAGGGTGGTCCCCTCCAGCGTTCCGGTCACACGTTCACCCGGCAGGGTCATCGGTGCGAAAACGGGGCCTTCGGCAATGCCGTCGCCATAAAGGCCAAGACGTTCGATCAGATGTTCACTCATGCCCCTGCCCTACTGTGCCGGAAGGGACAAAACCAGCCCCTATTCCGCCGCCTGAAGATCCAGAAAACCGCCCGACTGACGTTCCCAGTACTGCGCATAAAGCCCGCCATTGGCCAAAAGCGCCTCGTGCGAACCCGCCTCGACGATGCGGCCCTGCTCCAGCACGATGATCCGGTCCATTTCCTTGAGCGTGGAAAGCCGGTGCGCGATGGCCATCACGGTCTTGCCCTCCATCACCCGCTCCAGCGCGGACTGGATGGACGCTTCGACCTCGCTGTCCAGCGCGCTTGTCGCCTCGTCCAGGATCAGGATCGGCGCGTCCTTGATGATCGCGCGTGCAAGCGCGATGCGCTGACGCTGGCCGCCCGACAGTTTGACACCGCGCTCGCCCAGATGCGCGTCGTACCCTGTGCGCCCCTTGTGATCGTGAAGGTTCTGGATGAACTCATGCGCTTCGGCCTGTTTCGCCGCTGCGATCAGCTCTTCCTCGCTCGCCTCGGGCCGTCCGTAGAGGATGTTGTCACGGGCCGAACGATTGAACATCGCGGTTTCCTGCGTGACCATCGCGATGGACTTGCGCAGCGATTCCTGCGTGATGCTGCGAATGTCCTGCCCGTCGATCAGGATGCGTCCCTTTTCCGCCTCGTAGAGCCTGAGCAGAAGCGCCACGAGCGTCGATTTGCCCGCACCCGACGCGCCCACGACGCCCAGTTTCTCGCCCGCCGCGATGGTCAGATCGATCCCCTCGATCCCGCCGCTGTCGCGCCCGTAGGAGAATTTCAGCCCCTCGATCCGGACCTCTCCGCCACGGCCTTCCAGCGGCTGGGCATCTGCGCCGTCTTCCAGACGCACACGCGGGGTCAGCGTGCGCATCCCGTCCTCGACCTCGCCAATGTTGGCATAGATCGCCATCAGCGTGAAACTGACCCAACCGGTCATCTGTGCGATCCGGATAGAGATCGCGCCCGCCGCGGCGATGTCACCCGCGCTTGCCATGCCCCGCTGCCACAGCAGGATCGTCGCCCCGATAAGCAGCACCGGCAGAATGCCTGCGAGGCTCATCAATGCGAACCGGAAACCGGCGGCGAGATAGCCGAATTTCAGTGCGTTCCCCCGAAATGTCTCCATTGCGCCGAGCGCTGCACGGTCTTCGTGATCGTCATGGGCAAACAGCTTGACGGTCTTGATGTTGGTGATCGTATCGACCACCTGCCCCGACACCATCGCTCGCGCCCCCGCGCGCGCCGCCGAGCGTTTGCGAATGCGCGGCAGGAACCAGCGGATCAGCCCGAAATAGAGACACAACCAAACGGCAAGCCCCGCCGCCACCCACCAGTTGATCCCGCCAAGCAGCAGGACCGACCCGACCAAGGACGCCAGCGCGAAAGCGACCACGTTGATGACCTCGGACGCGACATCCGTGACCGCACGCGCGGCCTGCATCTGCTTTTGCGCAATGCGGCCCGCGAAGTCGTCATCGAAAAAGCTGATGTTCTGGCCCAATGACCAGCGGTGCAGACGGCTCAGGACCAGCGGATTCACGTTCGGCTGCACGATTATCGCGTTCGAGGCCGCGGAAAGCCCGAAAAACAACGGACGCGCAACCAGGAAGAACCCGATCGCCCCCGCGATCAGCAGCGCGTTGCTGCCGTCAAAGAACCCGTCCGGCCCGCTGGCCACCGCCGCGTCGATCACCCAGCCCAGAAACAGGGCTGTTCCCGCCTCCAGCGCACCCGCGATGGCGCTGAGCGCAGCGGCAAGACCGAGCGCAGGCCAGGCCCCGGACAGGCACCAGCGCATGAAAGCCCCCAGCGTTTGGGGGGGTGGGCCGTCCGCCGGACGGAAAGCGTTTATCATATTCTCGAACTTCACGGTGCCTCGTCTGCATCATCGTCTGCGTTCAGGAACCCGCCTGATTGGCGCGCCCAGAACTGTGCATATAGACCGCCTCGCGCCAAAAGCGCGTCATGGCTGCCATCTTCGACGATCCGGCCCTCATCCAGCACCAGAATCCTGTCCATTTGCGCGATCGTGGACAGGCGGTGCGCGATGGCGATCACCGTCTTGCCTTCCATCATCTGATACAGCGTTTCCTGGATCGCTGCCTCCACCTCGCTATCAAGCGCACTTGTAGCCTCGTCCAGCAGAAGGATCGGTGCGTCTTTCAGGATCACGCGGGCCAGTGTGATGCGCTGACGCTGACCGCCGGACAGTTTCACCCCCCGTTCGCCCACGCGCGAGGCATAGCCGGTGTTTCCTTCGGGGTCGGCCAGCCCTTCGATGAAGTCATGGGCCTGCGCCTCGCGCGCGGCGGCGATCACGTCGTCGCTGGTGGCCTCGGGCCTGCCGTAGAGGATGTTTTCGTGGACCGACCGGTGCAACAGCGCGCTATCCTGCTGGACCATCCCGATTTGCCTGCGCAGGCTGTCCTGCGTGACGCGGGTAATGTCCTGCCCGTCGATCAGAATTCGACCCTGTTCTGCATCGTAGAACCGCAAAAGCAGCTTCACCAGCGTCGATTTTCCCGCGCCCGAACGGCCCACCAGGCCGATCTTCTGACCGGGCGCGATGCTGAGATCGATACCCTCCAGACCACCCGACCGGCGCCCGTAATGGTGGGTCAGCCCCTCGATCTCGATCCGGCCCTCCGTAATCTGCAGCGGCTTTGCTTGCTGGTGATCGACCAGGGTTATCGGCTGCGCAATCGTCTCCATCCCCTCGGCCACCACGCCGAGTTGGCGGAAGAACGCGGAAAGCGCCCACATGATCCAAGCCGTCATCGAATTCAGTCGCAGTGTCAGCGTCGTTGCCGCCGCCACCGTGCCCACGCTCGCCTGACCATGCAGCCACAAGGCAAGCGCCAGGCCGACCACACCGACGATCAGCAATCCGTTCAGCGCGACCAGAACCATATCCATCGTGGTGAAAATACGCTGTTCGATCTGGAAGGTGCGCCGCGCCTCTTCGATGGCTTCCTTGGCATACCGCTCCTCGCGGTCGTGGTGGGCGAACATCTTGACCGAATGGATGTTCGTATAGGCGTCGACAACGCGCCCCGTGACCGCAGACCGCGCGTCTGATGCCGCTTTCGACGCCGGCCCGATCCGCGACAGCGCCCAGCGCGTCAGCAGAAGGTACAGCCCGAACCAGATCACCAGGGGAAGCAGCAACCGCGCATCCGCACTGGTCAGCAGGATCGCCGCGCCGATCAGATAGGCCAGCGAATAGGATATCGCATCGAATGCCTGAAAAACGACCTCCCCCGCGGCCGGCGGGGTCTGCATGATCCGGTTCGCAATGCGGCCTGCGAAATCGTTCTCGAACCATCCCACCGATTGCCGAAGCACCTGCCGGTGCGCACGCCAGCGGATCAGCGTCCCGAAATTCGGCAGGATCGTGTTGTTGATCAGCGCCACATCCAGCCCCTGAAGCACCGGACGCAGAAACACGATGAACAACCCCACGAGGATCAGTTCGGTGCCATAGGTCTCCCACATCTCATCGGGGCCCTTGTCGAGCACGTCAACCACGCGCCCCATGTAGTAGATCAAGCCGATCTCGATCGCGGCGACGACAAGGGACATGAACGCGGTCAGCGCGAAAACCCGTTTGAACGGCTGGCTGTACCCGCGAAAGAACGGCCACAGCTTTCGCGGGGGACGATCCTCTTGGGGATAGTCCACATATGGGTCGATCAGATTTTCGAAGAATCGGAACATCGTGCACCTCAAACCGTATGCAAATGCACTTAACCCGAGGGATCGGGTATTGACCATGCCAGTCGCGAGGCGGTGCTAGAGATCTAGCAGTTCCTTGCGGGTCAGCGTGAAGTCGGAGGCGATCCAAAGGGCTTCGAGCCGCGCAAGCTCTGCCCCCAGCGCGGGTCCGGTGAAGGCGGGCATCAGATCCTGCGCAGACACGGGAAAGACCTGCCCGGCAGCTGCCGAAATCCGCGGCGGGATCGTTGGATCCGGCAGGGTTTCCGAAAGCGCGCAGGCAAAAAGATAGCTTTGCAGGGCAACGTCTTCGCCATGGCGGTATGCAGTCTCTAACAAGGGCATACCAGACTCTACAACACTCGCGATCCGGTCCAGCTTGCGGGCCTCCGCACGGCTGAGGCGCAGGCGATCCGCTGCGTCCGTGGCGCCCAGCGCGAAAAGGCGCCCGAGGGCATCGGGCAGCAGGCCAAGATGCGCCTCCGCCGCTATGACGAGAAGAAGAAGCTTGATGTCAGCACCCGGCAGGATGACCGGCAGAACCCCTGTCTGCTGCATCCCCGCCATCGCTACAGACGGATCAGGGGCAGACAGCAGCTTGCGCACCTCGGCCCCTGTCCGCTCGGCCGAAAGTGTCTCTAACCCGGACAGATTAGACCCTATCGCAGCCAAGGCATCCGGATCGAGCCCCTCATCGTCATCACCGTACCAGGCATGGAAACGGAAATAGCGCAGCGTCCGCAGATAATCCTCACGGATCCGGCGATCCGCATCTTCGATAAACCGCACACGCCGCGCGCGCAGGTCGCCCAGACCGCCGAGCGGATCGACAACAACACCGTCAGGATCGGCATAAAGCGCGTTCATCGTGAAATCGCGCCGCCGCGCGTCATCGTGAAGGTCGGTCGAAAACGCGACCGTGGCATGGCGGCCGTTCGTCGCGACATCACGTCGGAATGTCGTCACCTCGAACCCTGTACCGCCGGAGACAACCGTGACCGTTCCGTGATCCAGACCCGTCGGGACGGCCTTCAATTTCGCGGCCTCGACCAAGGCGATCACCTGATCCGGGGTCGCTGCGGTTGCGATATCCACGTCGCTGACGGGCTGCCCCAGCAGCGCGTTGCGCACGCAGCCGCCGACATAGAGCACCTCGTGCCCGCCCGCCGCAATCGCCGCACAGACAGCGCGCGCGGACGGATCGTCGAGCCAAGGTGCGCTGGCGGAGGTCAGTCTGGGGATTTCAGTGTTTCGGTCCATGCCCTGAGCATACGCGCGGTCGCCCCCCAGATGTAGTAGGGGCCGTAAGGCACCACGAAATAGTGGCGCTTCTGCCCACGCCATGCACGCGATTCAACGATGTAGTTCGCGGGGTTCAGAACGTGATCCAGCGGAACGGAAAAAACCTCTTCCACCTCGCCGGGTTCGGGCACGATATCGAAACGGTCCTTTACCAGCCCGATCACGGGCGTGACGTTGAAACCTGTCACGGTCTCATGCGGCGCGAGCGTGCCGAGTATATCGACGTTCTCGGGCGGCAGGCCGATTTCTTCCTTCGCCTCGCGCAGGGCGGCGGCGATCACATCTGCATCCCCGTCGTCCTGCTTGCCGCCCGGAAAAGCGATCTGCCCGGGGTGATGCTTGAGCGCCGCAGACCGGCGCGTCAGGATCAGCTTCAACCGCCCACCCTCTTCGAAAACGGGTGCCAGAACTCCCGCGGGGCGCAACTTGCGGTTCGGGGGCAACACGGCGTCGGGGTTCAGATCGAAATCCGAAGACCCGACGCCGGTCTGCGCAAGCGCCCTTCGAAAGGTGTCGATGTGGTCTTTCACGTCAGTCCCTTGTCGCCTCGAACCCGACGCTCTCAGGGTCGAGCACATAATGCGCGCCGCAAAACTGGCAGTCGGCGGTGACGGTCCCCTCGTCGGTGGTCATGGTCGCGATATCCGCCGCCGAATAGATCGACAGGCTTTGCCGGACACGATCCTCAGAGCAGGTACATCCGAAATGCACACGCTGCTTGTCGAACACCCGCGGGCGTTCTTCGTGGAAGAGCCGCAGCAGAACCTCGGAGGGTTCAAGCGACGGGCCGATAAGCTCCAGATCGTCGACCGTATCCAGCAGGATGTTGGCGCGGGTCCAGTTCTCCCTCTCTTCGCCCTGAACCAGATCATCGGCGTTCAGAACCTCGCCGCTGCCCTGCCCTTCAGCGGCAAACGGCGATGCTTTCGGCATGTGCTGCAACATCACGCCACCCCCGCGCCAGTGCTCCGGCCCGCCGGCTTCGGTGGATTTGCCGAAACTCAACTCGAACCGGGTCGGCAACTGTTCGGACTGCGCAAAATAGCCCTCGGCGGATTTGGCGAGGCTTTCGGACGACAGCGGTGCGATGCCCTGATAGGGCTGCATCCCTTCGCCCTGATCGATCATCACGGCAAAATACCCCTCGCCGATCTGGTCGATCGGGGCGCCGTCCGTCAGGCGGTCCTTGTCATAGCTGGCATAGGCGCGGATTCGCGCGGGCTTCCCGTCGGCCTCGGGTCCGTAGTAATCGGTTGCGATCATCCGCACGGGGCCATTCGACTGCGCCTGCAGCGACAGCTTCCAGCGCAGTTTGATCGTCTGTCCGATCAGCGCCGTCAGCAGCGCCATCTCGGCCACCAGCGCCTCGACCTGCGGGGGATAATCGTGCTGGCCAAGAATACTGCCCAGCGCCGAATCGAGACGCGCAATGCGCCCACGGATGTCGGACGCATCGAGTTGGAAGGGCAGGACCGTATCGTCCCAGCCGGTTGGGTTGGCATCTGTCATGGGGTTTCCTACTGTCTCTTGTCGCGTCTATGTAGGGCGAATGGACCAAGACCAAAAGGGGGGCGAACATGATCCAACGCTTTGGGGCACCGCCACGTGCCGATAAACGCTACATCCCGCGTCCTGGAGCCTACGCCATCCTGCCACTGGGCCAGCGGTTCCTGCTGACGGCAGAGACGGCGGGCGGCATTGATATCCAGCTCCCCGGCGGGGGGATAGACCCCGGCGAAAGCCCTTTGCAGGCGCTGCACCGCGAAGTGCGCGAGGAAGTCGGCTGGTCGATCGCCACGCCCCGGAGGCTGGGCGCATTCCGGCGGTTCGTTTTCATGCCCGAATACGATCTGTGGGCCGAAAAGATCTGCCATGTTTTTGTCGCGCGGCCCGTGCGCCAGATCCATGAACCAAGCGAGGCGCACCACGTCACGCTCGTGCTGGATGCCGCCGAAGCGATTTCCGTCTTGGGCAATGACGGGGACAGAAAATTCCTGAAACGCTACGCCGAGTCGGGTGGTCTTTGATATTCAAAGAGAATGGCCGACACATCGTCGCGGAAATCACCGCCCTCGTTGAAGCGCGCCAGCTGCCAGATCAGCGCCTCGAGGAATGCGGGGCCGGCGGTACCGGTCAGATCACGGATGATCTTTGCCAGACCGTCTTCTGACAAAAGCGCACCATCGGGCCCCGCGCATTCGGTGACACCGTCCGAATGGATAAGCAGCCTGTCACCGCTGCGCAGGTGCAAGGTCTGGGGCTCGTAGAGAGCGTCGGCGACCAGCCCAACGGGAAATCCGCCCTGCCCCTGGAATTCAACATCGCCGTTGCGCCGCTGGATCACGGGATGTGGGTGGCCCGCCTGACACATCTCGAAACGCCCGGTACGCCGTTCGACGAAACCCAGCAGAAGGGTGAAATAATGCTCTGTCTCCATCTCGTTCAGAACGAAACGGTTCAGGTCGGCGACCACGTTTTCGGGCGGGCGCGGGCAGAAAACGCCCTGCTCCGACCGGTAGAGCGCGACGTTCTGGTCCGGCGAGCCGGACGAGAGATATCCCGCCAGCCGCGCGGTCATCAGCGCAGAGCTGATCCCGTGGCCCGAAACATCAATCGCGAATAGGCCCAGATGCTTTGGCCCGGCCTCGAAAAAACCGACGAGATCCCCCCCGACATGGCCCGAGGACCGCAGGATCAGGGACAGCGCGCTGGTGTCGAACCGGCGGTAGCGCTCGCGCAGCAGGCTTTGCTGCAGGCGCTTGGCCTCTTGCAGGTCCTTGTCGATATGCTCGTGAAGCCGGCGCAGTTCCGACAGCGCCTCCGACAGGCGCGCGTTGTTCTGGGCGAGGTCACGCTGCATCCCCAAAAGCCGCTCTCCGGCCGCGATCCTTGCGCGCAACTCGTTGCTGTCCACGGGTTTGGTCAGGAAATCGTCGGCCCCGCTGTCGAGGCCATGCGCCACCTCGGCCTTTTCGCTCTTGGAGGTCAGCAGGATGAAGTAGCAATAAGGGCTTTCCGTATCCGCCCGCAGGCAACGACACAGATCGGGGCCCGACATGCCGGGCATGATCCAGTCGCTGACGATCAGATCGGGCCGGTGCTGCGCGATGACTGCCAGCGCCTGTTCGCCGCTTTCGGCTTCCGTCACGCTGAACCCCCACCGGCTGAGCGATGCCGTCAGGATCCTGCGCTGAAGCTTGCTGTCGTCGACAACCAGAACATGCTGGATCGCACCCCTGTGTTTTTCGACATCCCGCAGAGATGAGGCAGTTTTGACCGTGGGCATGTTTCACCGGCTGTTCGATTGCCGATGCGTATAGCCGCGCAGCCTTAACAGCTTGTGAAGCACCCTGCACCCGGTCCGGAAAACCACTGCTTAACCGATGGCCGCTAATCTGGGCGCAAGGAGAAGCGGAATATGATCGACTGGCAGCGAATCAATGAACTGAAAAGCGAGATCGGCGAAGAGAGTTTTCCCGAGGTCGTGGACCTCTTTATCGAGGAAGCGACCGAAGCGATCGAGCGCCTGCAAAACGGACCGGATTTGGCCACCTTGGGGGCAGAGCTGCATTCACTGAAAGGCACGGCGCTGAACCTCGGCTTCGCAAACCTCGGAGAGTTGTGCCAGATCGGAGAGAGCCGCGCCGCACAGGGGCGCGCCGAAGAGATCGCCCTTGGCCCGATCATCGATTGCTACGAAAACTCCAAACATGTGTTTCTTGCCGGTATGGTGAACGGCCAGACACAGTGACGCCGCGCTAGACCAGTTTGTAGAAACTGGAAACGCTGATACCTCCCTGCTCGGCCATCGCCTTGGCGCGGAGCATCTGCATTCCCTTGATCCAACGGTCGGGATTCGCACCGCGCAAGGCACTGTAGGTGGCGACATCGGGATGCGGAAGGATCACGAACTTTCCGTCCCGCACGCCGTCCCAGACCGATTTCGCAACATCAGACGCGGTCAGCAGGTTACCGGCCGCGTCCCCGTCACCCAGCCCCAGAAGCGGCGTCGCCACATATTGCGGGCAGACGACCGATACGCCGATCCCCTGCTCCCCATGTGCGATCTTCAGAGATTCGGCAAAGCTGACCGCCGCGTGCTTGGTTGCCGAATAGGCCGCGTCGCCGATCTGGTTCAGCAGACCGGCAGCGGAAGCGACATTGACGAAATATCCGGATCCGCGTGCGATCATCGCGGGCAAAAGCGCACGGGCGGCCCAGACATGGGCCATGACGTGCACATTCCAGTTCAGCATCCAGTCTGCATCGGGGGCGGATGCCGCGTGATCCGGATCCCCCTTCCCCAAACCGGCGTTGGACACAAAGACATCGACAGGTCCATGCGCCGCCTCGGCCAGTTTGATCGCGGCGATGATGTCGCCCTCGCGGGTCACATCGCAGGTCGCGGCCACGCCGCCGATCTCTTCGGCCACTGCCTGTGCCTGGTCACCGTTCAGATCCGCGATACAGACCCGAGCACCGGCGCTGGCGGCCTGCCGAGCGAGCGCCGCTCCGATCCCGCTTGCCCCGCCCGTGATAACGACGCTCTTGTCTTTCAGGTCCATGGTCGTGCCTTTCTAGATGACGAATTGTGCAACGGTCTCGTCGTTTGTAATGTCGGTGTAGGTCAGCCCGGCCTTATCCATGGCGGCAAACAGCGCCGCAAAGTTTTCCGGTGCGTTGGTTTCGATCCCGATCAGAACCGACCCGAAGTTGCGCGCGGATTTCTTCATGTATTCAAAGCGGGTGATATTGTCGTGCGGCCCGAGCATGTTCAGGAAGTCTTTCAACGCTCCGGGTCGCTGCGGCAGACGCAGGATGAAATACTTGATCAGACCCGAATATCTCTGCGCGCGCTCCTTCACTTCTGGCAGACGCTCGAAATCGAAGTTTCCGCCAGAGGCCACGCATACCACCGTTCTGCCCCTGATCAGATCGCGCACCTCCGCCAGTGCTTCGATGCTGAGCGCACCGGCGGGTTCCAGAACGATCCCTTCGACATTCAGCATCTCAACGATGGTGACGCAGATGCGGTCCTCGCTCAGCAGTATGACATCCTCGCGCCGGGCATCGCGCAGCTTCTCGAAGGTTCGCACGCCCAGCTTTGCCACCGCCGCGCCATCCACGAAGTTGTCGATGGGCGACACATCCACCGGCGCACCCGCCTCGAGGGCAGCAGCAAGCGACGGCGCACCGACGGGTTCGACATAGGTATAGGCGCAGCGATCACCGAAGAACCCGCGCGTGCCCGCCGATAGCCCACCACCCCCCACCGGCAGAATGATGTGATCCGGGATACTGCCCAACTGGTCCTCGATCTCGACCGCGACCGAGGCCTGACCCTCGATCACGTTGTCATCGTCGAAGGGGGACAGGAAATACGCCCCTTCCTGGGTGCAGAATGCCTGTGCCGCCGCCAGCGCCGCATCGAAATAGTCGCCCACCAGCCGGACCTCGATATTGGTGCCACCAAAGGTCTTGGTCTTGTCGATCTTCTGCTGGGGGGTCGTGACCGGCATGAAAATCACACCGCGCACCCCAAAGTGGCTGCACATGAACGCGACGCCCTGCGCATGGTTTCCGGCCGAAGCGCAGACAAACAGATCGTGATCGGGGATCAGTTTGCGCATCGCGTTGAACGCACCACGCAGCTTGTACGAGCGGACGGGGCTCAGATCCTCCCGCTTGAGATAGATTTCCGCCTCGTATTTCTCCGACAGGTGGTCATTACGCAACAACGGCGTTGCGGGAAACACGCCGCGCATCGCGCGGGTCGCCGCAATCGCGGCCATCTGAAAATCTTCGCTCATCTTCGGTGCCTTTCGCGGTCAGGCCCTCTATAACGGCATCAATCTTGCCGTGCGACTTAAAAACCGATACGGGGACCGGCAAACCCGAGGAAGGAAAAAACTGATGTCCGCGCCCAAGAAAGTCGTTCTCGCCTATTCCGGCGGTCTCGATACGTCAATCATCCTGAAGTGGCTGCAAACCGAATACGGCTGCGAAGTGGTCACTTTCACTGCCGATCTCGGCCAAGGCGAAGAGCTTGAGCCCGCCCGCAAGAAGGCCGAGCTGATGGGCGCATCGGAGATTTACATCGAAGATGTGCGCGAGGAATTCGTGCGCGATTTCGTATTTCCGATGTTCCGCGCCAATGCCCTATACGAGGGTCTGTACCTGCTTGGCACATCCATCGCACGGCCGCTGATCTCGAAACGGCTGGTTGAAATCGCTGCGGAAACCGGCGCCGACGCGGTCGCCCATGGCGCCACCGGCAAGGGCAACGATCAGGTCCGTTTCGAACTGGCCGCCTATGCGCTGAACCCGGATATCAAAGTGATCGCGCCCTGGCGTGAATGGGACCTGTCGAGCCGCACAAAGCTGATCGACTTCGCCGAGAAGAACCAGATCCCGATCGCCAAGGACAAGCGCGGCGAAGCGCCGTTTTCGGTCGATGCGAACCTTCTGCACACCTCCTCCGAAGGCAAGGTGCTGGAAGATCCGGCCGAACCGGCGCCGGATTACGTCTACCAGCGCACCGTTGCCCCCGAGGACGCGCCCGACACGCCCGAATTCATCGAAGTCGGCTTCGAACGGGGGGACGCGGTTTCGATCAACGGCGAGGAAATGTCCCCAGCCACCATCCTGACCAAGCTGAACGAACTGGGCGGCAAGCATGGCATCGGGCGTCTCGATTTCGTCGAAAACCGTTTCGTCGGCATGAAGTCGCGCGGCATCTACGAAACGCCGGGCGGCACCGTTCTGCTGGAAGCTCACCGCGGGATCGAACAGATCACGCTCGACTCCGGCGCAGGCCACCTCAAGGACAGCCTGATGCCGCGTTACGCTGAGCTGATCTACAATGGTTTCTGGTTCTCGCCTGAGCGCGAGATGCTGCAGGCGGCGATCGACAAGAGCCAGGAACACGTCACCGGCACCGTGCGCCTGAAACTCTACAAAGGGTCCGCAACCTGCGTCGGTCGCTGGTCCGATCACAGCCTCTATTCCGAAGCGCATGTCACTTTCGAGGATGACGCAGGCGCCTATGACCAGAAGGACGCGGCAGGGTTTATCCAGCTGAACGCCCTGCGCCTGAAGCTTCTTGCTGCGCGCAAGCGTCGGCTGAAAAAATGACACGAAAAAGGCCCTAACAGCGTTGTTAGGGCCTTTTCCTATTCATCCATGGACCGCGTTTAGTCGGCTGTGATGACCGTCATTACCAGCTTGTCGTCCATGCGGATCGGGCCGTCTTCCTTGGCGCCGAGCGTGTATTCAAAGACACCGGTTTCCATGCCGCCCGCTTCGGAATGGACCATCAGCATCAGCATGTCGCCCGATGCGACTTCTTCCTGCAGGATCGCGGCGACATCCATGTTCTCGCCGCCGCGCAGAGGTGCGTAGCCGACAACCGGGCCCGGCTTCATATCGGCGTCCGTGCGGTGCACCACCAGCCAGCCGTTTTCACCGGCAACGATTTTTTCGGCGCTGACGACACCGTTCGATACATCCTGATTCGCGGCTTCGATCATGGGCGCGGCATGGCCTGCGGCGAATGCCGTTCCGGCGCTGAGGACGAATGCTGCGGTTGTCTTGAGTACGATATTCATTGTGGTCTCCCTAAGTTTGATGTGCAGGAGCCACGGACGCCGGAGGCGATAGTTTCGCGAAAGAAAAAATTTTATGAACGGCTCGCGCCTCGGGCGCCTGAACGACCCGGGAGGATGACGTCCCGGGTCGCCCACTCATGAAAAAGTCGTACTGGATAAACACGCCTACAATGCGCGTAAACTCGTTAACAACACCTAAGCGATACGCGGTGCGACCGGATCCTTCACGGGGAAAGTCGGCGGGCAAATAACCTCTCGAAATGGGATTCGGCGGCTGCGAGGATCGGCTCTAGCGAGGGCGGAAGCGTAGGCAGATCGCCCTCCGCGCGCGCGAAACCGGTGCTGGCGTGGACGGCTCCGTACCAGTGGCTGGCCCAGATGCCATCGACGTCCTTGGGGCCCGACGGCCAGTGCAACATCGCCGGATCAAAAGGCAGACCAATCGCATCGCAGAGCTTGCGCAGCATCCGTTCTGGGGCCGCACGGATGTCTGTCGCGTCGATCACGATACCGCCGATCCGGTCGAAAAGCGCTGTCTGCTGAAGATAGCCGATATCCTCGAGCGTGGGAGACTGGCGTTTCTCGTGATAGCTGGCGATCACACGGGCGGGATGCCGGATCAGATGGATATTCACGCAGGTCTCTGCCCAGCCCATCGGAAAATCCGCCAGCATGTGATGCGGCATGTGCTTCATGTAAAGATGCGGCGCACCGTCCTTTTCACATAGGGCGGCCACGCGTTCCGGATCGGTTTCATGCGCACTCAGAATGGTGTCGCGCATCGGGTGATCTGCACCGGTGCGGGCCAGATATGCCGCATAGAACGGTTCATCCAGCGCGGTGAAATCCCTGCGGTTCGCAAAGGAATACATCATTGCCGTGCTCAGGTTGCGCGGGCCGGACCACATCGCGATCCTCATCGGGCAACCCCTGCGGAGCGGTTACAATCCTCGGGCATGGCGGACCTCTTCGTCGGGTGGGGCTTTGCCGGACTGTATCGCGGCACGCGGCGGGGTAAACAGGTTTCGCCGCTGCGTGCGGGATGCACCGCTATTTCGTGAAAAACGATAACGAGCGCCGCAAGGCATCGGAATCGTAGCCACGGCCGATGAAAACGATCTGGTTTTCGCGATGCGATGCCTCGGGCGGCAGCATTTCGGGCGGTTGTACCGCACGCCGCACAGCCTGAAGCAGGAGTGGACCAGCCGGTGTCTGCATCACACCCTTCACCCGCACCAGATCGTGGCCGCGCGCGTAAAGCAGCGCCGACAGCCATACCGAGAAGGCGGCCCAATCCGTGCCATCGGGGATGTCGATGCGGCACGGCGTAATCGGCGCGGCACTCGCGTCGAGCGCGCGCAAGGAGAGAGCCTCCGCTTCGGGGAGGTCATCCATCGGGCTTCCAACCCCTTTGGCCGCCGCAGTGATCTGTGCGATTGGATTCAGCGCCTGCACGGTGGCCCGCACGGCAGCAAGCTGAGGCGCGGGCACGGCATCAGGCTTGGTCAGCACGATGCGGTCCGCTGCCTCGATCTGCGCACGGCTCAGATACTCGCTATCAAGCTGATCGGTTGCGTGAAGCGCATCGACCAGAACGATGATTTCATCGACCTTGATATGGTACACCAGCACGCCGTCTTCGCGCACGGCGTCGAGGATCGCCGCGGGATCGGCAAGGCCGCTGGTTTCCAGCACGATACGTGTCAGGCCGGTTTGCGCGCGCGTGTCACAAAGCTCGCGCAGGGTGCTGATAAGCGCATCGCGGCCCGTGCAGCAGGCGCAACCGCCAGCCAGCATCGTGACACCGGCAGCCTGTGCGGCCAGCAGCGTGTCATCCACCGGCGTCTCCGCGGCCTCGTTAATCAGGATATGGACGTTGTCGAACCCGCCCTCGAACAGCTGGTGCCGCAGCCAGGTCGTCTTGCCTGCACCAAGGTAGCCACCGAGGATCGTCAGGCTGATTTTACCGTCAGAGGTCATTCGCCGATAAAGCGCGGGTCAAGCGGATCGAGAGGCGCCCCCGTGGCGCGCGCCGCTTCTTCCCACAGCGCTTCGAGATCCGGCACCAATGTGGTTTTTCCGGACAATGACGACAGGGAAAAGCCCCGCATGTTTCCGGGCGGACGCGCGCGCAACCCGTAGGGGGTGAGAATGCGGTCCAGAACCTGCGCGCGGCGCATCTGCACACGCAGACGGTCGCCCGGCGTGTCGGTGCCTGCATCGGTCCAGTGGCCTGGCTTCATCGGGAAACCGCAGGCGTTGCACATGGTACGTCTCCTTGTGGAGGAAGGGACGGCGCGAACGCCGCCCCTGTCTCGTATCAGATGACTTCGGGCCGTGCGTCCCCTTCGAACGGGAAGCGTTTGCGGAAGTCGTCAGCGATGGTGTCAAAGGCGACCCATTCGACGCCTTCGTGGCCGTTGATATAGTCGATCAGGCGTTCCAGCATCAGCAGAACCTGCGGGCGGCCCGCCACGTCGGGGTGGATGGTGATCGGGAATACACCGTAGTCCATCTCACGGTAAACCCAATCGAACTGGTCCTGCCACATCTTGCCGATAACGTGCGGATCGACAAAACCGTGGCTGTTCGGTGCGTTCTTGATGAACATCATCGGTGGCAGATCGTCGACGTACCAGTTGGCACCGATATCGACGAGGTCGATTTCCTTGCCGTGCTTGAGCGGGTGCATCCATTCGCCGGCGGTCTTGGAATAGTCGATCACGTTCCATTCGTCGCCGACACGGGCATAGAACGGCTGGAAGTCGCGGTAGCTTTGGGAGTGGTCGTAGCTGAAACCGTATTTACCCAAGAGCGCTGCGGTGACGTTCGACATTTCCCACCACGGGGCGACATAGCCCTTTGGTTTGGAGCCTGTCAGACCCTCGATCAGTTCGATGGATTTGACCAGAACGTCCTCTTCCTGGCTGGGGGTCATGGCGACGGGGTTTTCGTGCATGTAGCCGTGCGCGCCGATCTCGTGACCTTCCTTGAGGATCATCTCCATCTCTTTCGGGAATGTCTCGAGCGAGTGACCGGGAATGAAGAAGCTCGTGCGCATGTCGTATTTCTTGAACAGGCGCAGAAGGCGGGGCACGCCGACCTCGGTGGCGAAGATGCCGCGCTGGATATCGTTCGGGCTGTCGCCGCCGCCGTAGGAGCCGATTTGCCCCGCAACCGAGTCGATGTCGGTGCCGAAGGCGCAATAAATTTTCTTGGTCATAGATCTCTCCCTTTTGGATCGGTGTTAAGGGGCTAGCCCCGGATTATCTCTTCGCAGCCCATGGCGGCAGCGAGGATTTGGGTATCGCGGCCCGAAGGCGCGGACATGAGGAAGCCCGTCGGCATTGCATCTGCGTCCATGCCGTTCGGGATTTGTACGCCGCACCAGCCGAGGAAGTTACCGATAGAGGTGTTGCGCAGGGTCAGGCCGTTGTGTTCGAAAAACACCTCCTGCGACGCGGCGAGAGGGTCGGTCCGCATCGCTGTGGTGGGCGTTGTCGGGCAGAGCACGATCGCGTCCCCGATCGCCGCCGCCGTCTGGGCCATCAGGCGGACCCGGGCGGATTGCAGGGTCATCAGGTCCAGCGCGGTCATGGTCTTGCCCAGCTCGATCCGGGCGACAACACGCGGATCAATCGCCGCACGGTCGTCGGTGGCAAGACGTTCGTGGTGCACGCCCCACGATTCCGCCCCCGCGAGGGGGCCGTGCGCGACTGCAAGGTCCAAGACCTCCTGCAACTCGGGCAGTTGGATACGGCGCACACGCGCGCCGGCCTGCTCCAACCGCTCGACGGTTGCGGCAAAATTCGCGGCGACCTCGGGCTGGAGTGCCTCGAAGAAAATACCGTCGGGGATTACGAATTCGAAGCGTTCGGGCGCGGTTGGCGATGCCTCCGGTTCCGTGCGGCCACGCAGCATCGCGTCGAAAAGCGCGCAGTCGGCGGCGGTCTGGGCAAGCGGGCCGATGGTGTCCAACGTCGGGCTGAGCGGAAAGACACCGTCCATCGGGTAGCGGCCCGAGGATGTCTTGTATCCGACGATCCCGTTGAAGGAGGCGGGAATACGAACCGATCCTCCGGTGTCCGAGCCCATCGATACCGGCACGATCCCCGCCGCGACCACCACGCCCGACCCTGACGAGGATCCACCGGGGCTGCGTGCCTCGCCCTTCGGGGCACGTGGATTGCGCGGGGTGCCGTAATGCGGATTGAGACCGATGCCGGAGTAAGCCATTTCGGTCATGTTGACCGTCCCGGTGCAGATCACACCCGCCCGTGCGGATGTGGCAACCACGGCGGCATCCGACTGCGCCGGCGCGTTGCGGCGCAGCACGGTGGAGGCGGCGGTGGTCACCCGTCCGCGCAGATCAAAGAGATCCTTCCACGCGGTCGGCACACCGTCGAGCGGATGCAGGCGCAGACCCGCGCGCTGCCGGATACGGCTCGCTTCGGCCTCGGCCATGGCGCGTTCACGCGTCTGGTCGATGTAAATCGCATCGTCGCCGTGCGTATCGACACGATCGTACACTTCTTCGGTCAGCGCCACGGGATCGAGGGTTGCGGCCTCAAGCCCCTGGGACATGCGGGTGGCGGTCAGCGCGGCCATCTTACTGGTCAATCACGGTCGCGGCGGCGGAGCGCCAGACGACATGAGCCGACCCGTCCACGGCCAGACGGTCACGGTATTTGTCGACGTGTCCCTCGACGTCGATTTTCTCGCCGTTTTCGAGGCGGACGACCATTTTCATAATGTGGCCGACGATCTGCAGGCGCTCGATCTTGCAGGCAATCGAATTCCCACCGAATTCAGTGGCGATCTGCGCTGCGTCAACGTCGGCGGGGACGATGTCCACAGCCTCCGCTGGCAGAACAATGCTCATGTCGCGGCCTTCGGTGATCCCTGCCCCCAGACGGTCGGTACCGCTGAGCGGACCGTAGGCGGTGTCGAGCGTGACCTTGCTGCCTTCGGTGGCGCGGACGGTGCCGGGAATGATCGTGTTGGAGCCGATGAACCGCGCCACGAACTGGCTGCGCGGCTGGGTATAAAGCTCGCGCGGCGGGCTGATCTGCTCGACCCGGCCTGCGTTCATCACGATGGTGCGGTCCGACAGGGCCAGCGCCTCGGATTGGGCGTGGGTCACAAACACGAAGGTGATGCCGAGATCGCGTTGCAGCAGCTTCAGCTCGTTCTGGATCGATTTACGCAGGTTCGCGTCCAGCGCGCCCAGTGGTTCGTCGAGCAGCAGGATATCCGGCTCGACCACCAGCGACCGGGCCAGGGCGATGCGCTGGCGCTGGCCGCCCGAAAGGCGCGCGGTAGGCAGGTTCGCGATTTCCCCGAGGCCGAGTTTTTCGAGGATGCCGTCCACTTTGCGATCGGCCTCCGCGCGGGGCATCTTTTTGACGTCGAGGCCAAAACGCACGTTCTGGCGCACATCCATATGCGGGAAGAGCGCGTAGTTCTGGAAGATCATCGAGGTCGGGCGCCGTTCGGGCAGCACGTTGTTCATGCGCTGGCCGCGCATGTTCAGATCGCCCTTCGTCACCGTCTCGAACCCCGAGATCATGCGCAACGTCGTGGACTTGCCGCAGCCCGATGGGCCGAGGAAGGCGATGAATTCGCCTTTTTCCACGTCGAGATTGAAATCGATGACGGCAGGCGTGCCGTTATCGTAGGTCTTGTAGACATGGCTGAGCTGTAGGTCGTAATCCAAGGCGTGCCTGTCCTTTTCGAAGGAGTGCGGGGGAGGAGTGTGGATGCCCGGCCAAAGGTGGCTCTGGCCGGGCGATTGAGCTTAGGCCGAGAGGAATTCGTCCCACTTGCGGATCAGCAGGTCGTACTCGTCTGGCCACTGGTGCCAGTAGGCAACGTTCGCGGCGCGCTCTTCGAGCGAGCCACCGTCACGCAGATCGCCTTCGTTGATGCCACGCTCGGACGCGCCGACCCACGGCTTGCCTTCGTACCAGAAGGCGTATTTGTCGGGGTCCATGACATCCTTGATGTTCGTGGTGGGCGAGTAGTAGCCCTGCTCGGACACCGCGATGGCGGGGGGACCGGACAGCCAGTAGTCGGCGTAGGCCGCGACAGCCTCGAGGTTTGGCGACGTCTTGAGCGGGGCGGGACCGATGGCCCAGCCGCGATAGCCGCTTTTCATCGTGGCATAGGAACACTCGACGCCCTGTGCCTTAACGGCCATGACGGCGGGCTGCCATGCGTCGGCGATGATCATCTCACCCGATGCGAGCAGGTTCACCAGCTCACCGAAGTCACCCCAAAGCGCGCGGAACTGGCCCGCTTTCTTCTTGGCGATCAGGAACTTGGCGGCCTCTTCGATGGCCTCCGCGTCCGGGTTGCCGGGGTTGGAGACTTCGAGCAGGCCGAGTTCGTTCATGGCCAGCACGGCCTGACCGAATGCGATCAGCGGATCGACGTTCAGACCAGTCTTGCCCGCGAATTTCTCGTCGAAGAGCGAGGACCAGTTTGACGCTTCTTCCGCATCCACGAGGTCGGGGCGGAAGCCGATCGAGTCGTAGTTGTAGACTGTCGGCACCATGTTCAGGCGGGTCTGGCTTTCGTCTTCCCAAATCTGGCCGACGATCTGACGCTCAAGGTCAAAACGGTCGTCGGGGGTGATGAAGGTGTCGCGGATGCCGGCCCAGTTTTTCAGGCTCGACGCCTCGATGGGGGCCAGCTTGTCCGTGGCGACCATCGCGGCCAGACGCTCACCGATGATCTCCCAGCAGTCGTAGGCGTCGGAGCCCGACAGGATTTCGGTTTGCGTGTTGGGGAAAATATCGGCTTTACCGCTGACGGCGCCGATGCCCGATTTTTCCTTGAAATCGTTGAGGATACGCTCCTGCACCGTCACGGAAAGGCCCACCGTGCGCAATTCCTGATTGGCAAGGTGACTGGCCGCAAAGGCTTGTTGTGCCCCTAGCGGACCCGTCGCGGCAAGCGCAGCAGTGCCCGCCGTCGTTTGCAGGAATTTGCGTCGTGAGAAGTTAGAACTGGTCATCTGTTTCTCCTTGTTGAGGTCGTTTCGTTTTTATTCACGCGCCCTTTTTGGGCGCGGCTCCCGTTTTCAGTAGCGCCCGACCAAAAGCCCACCGTCCACGGTAATTACTTGCCCTGTTATGTATCGCGCCTTTTCGGAGGCGAGGAAGGTCGCGACATCGGCGATGTCCTCTCCTTCCCCGATACGGCCCATGGGTATATTGTCTCCCGCCGTCTCAGCGCCCTTGGGTCCGAGCGAGTGCTCTTCGCTCAGCAATTGCGCGGTGCGGATGTAGCCGGGAGCGATCCCGTTCACACGGATACCGCTGCGGGCGAGTTCGACGGCCAGACCGCGAACCAGCCCGACAACGCCGGATTTCGCGGAGGAGTAATGTACGTGTTCGTCCCAGCCATAGGCGACGCCCATGATCGACGACAGGCACACGATCGCACCTTTGCCACGCTTGCACATCCCCGGGACAGCGGGGCGGATGACGCGGAACATGCCCTTCAGATCAATGTCGAAGGTATGGTCCCACTTTTCGTCGGTCAGTTCGTCGATGGGCACCCGGTGGGCGATGCCTGCGTTCGCGACGATTGTATCGATCCCGCCGTGGCGTTTCTCGATGTCCGCCACCAGCGCGTCGGCGGCTGCGGTATCGGTCACGTCGAGAGGCTGGAATTCGGCACTGCCCCCTGCGTCGGTGATTGCCTTGACGGTCGCCTCGCCCTCGTCTTTCAGAACGTCTGTCACGACCACATGCGCGCCCTCCGCGGCGAAAGCCTTGGCGCAGGCCGCACCGATACCGATGCCCGCGCCGGTAATGAGAACAACTTTCGTCATAGCATCACGTCTCCTGAATTCGGGCTAAGCGTCTGGCCCACGTATATCTTTGCCGCGTCCGAACACAGAAAGGCGGCTGTGTCGGCGACATCTTCGGGCTCTCCAAAACGGCCGAGCGGCAGTTCTGCGGATTTCGCCGCGCGCCAGTCGTCGGAGAGCGCGCGCACCAGCGGCGTGTTGATCGGCCCCGGCGCGATGGCGTTGACGCGCACGCCCTGCGTGCTGACCTCGCGTGCGAGTGCTTTTGTCAGGCCGATGATCCCGGCCTTGGCGGCGGAATAATGTACCAGCTCGATCCCGCCGATCTGCCCCAGCTGCGACGCCATGTTAATGATGCAGCCTTTGCCGTTGGCCAGCATCGCGGGCAGCACGGCGTGGGCGCACAGAAACGTGCCACGCAGGTGAACGGCGATCATCCGGTCGAAATCATCCGCCGTGAGGTCGGTGAACCGCGCCTGATGCACGTGACCTGCGTTGTTGATCAGATGCGTCGGTGCGCCCAGTTTGTCCGTGCAGGTGGCGACCATATCCGCCACCGCGTCCTTGTCGGACACATCCGCGTGGATCGCGAGGCCACCGATCTCTTCCGCGGTGGCGCGCGCCGCATCCGCGTCGAAATCTCCGACAGCCACGGCATAACCGTCCGCCGCCAGCCGCCGCGCGATGGCTTGTCCGATGCCCGAACCCGCCCCTGTTACCAGCGCAACGCTCACTCGATTTCCTCCTGCATCGCGACCTTCTTGGCGCGGCGGATGCTGAGCCCCATCAGGATGCCGTAGACAGCCAGCAGCGCAAAGGAGAACAGGGTGGTCATAACGCCGAAAGCGAAGATGTTGGGGTGAATCTCGACCGAGAACGTACCGTAGATCGCCAGTGGCAGCGTCTGGTCACGACCGCTTGCGAAAAGCGTGCGCGGGAATTCGTCAAAGCTGAGCGTGAAGGCAAATAGCATCGCCGACAGCACCCCGGGGAAGATCAGCGGGAACGTCACCTTGCGGAACGTGCGCGCCGGGGACACCCCGAGCGACCAGGATGCTTCTTCTACCGAACCGTCGAAGCGGTTGAGGATCGCCAGCATCACGAGGAACGCGAAGGGGAAGGTATAGACGACGTGGGCGACGAAAGCCGTGGTGAACCAGTGGCGCTCGATGTCGAGCACGTTGTTGGCCAGCAGCGAGATGCCAAGACCGGTCAGCACGCCGGGCACCATCATGCCCAGTACGATCAGGTAAAAGACGAAGCCGGAACCGCGGAACCGTTTGCGGAAGGCCTGTGCAGCCATCACGCCCAGCACGGTCGATGTTACCATGGTCATGAAGGCAAGCGTCAGCGACCGGATCAGCGCCTCGCCCACCGGCAGCGGCGCGATGCGCGACGGCGGCGTCATGCCGAAGAGGTGGCGATACCAGTAGGTCGACCATTCGATGATCGGGAACTGTGGCCCGCCCTCTGGCCCCTGCTGGAACGAAATGATGCCCAGCACGATGAACGGTCCGTAGAGAAACAGGATGAACAGCGCGACGTAGACGCCGAGGATCGGCTTGAGGATCTTGGATTCCATCGCTCAAAGCTCCCTTTTCAGATCGACGATACGCAGGAAACCCGCCACCACGATGCCCAGCAAGACGGTCAGGATCACCCCGACAACCGACGCCATGGCCCATTTCAGGCTGCCCACCTGCGTGACGATGATGTTACCCAAAAGGTTCACCTTGCGGCCCGACAGCGCGCCCGAGGTGGCAAATTCGCCCAGCACCATGACCGAGACGAAAATGGCCCCGACCACAACGCCCGGCAGGCTGAGCGGAAAGATGATCTTCCAGAAAATCCGGCCAAATCCTGCGCCAAGGTCACGCGCCGCTTCGATGATGTTGCGGTCGATACGGCCCAGCATGAAGGCGATCGGCCCGACCATGAACACGACGTAGATCTGGGTCATCCCGATGATCACGCTGAGTTCGGAGAACAGCAGAACCTCGATCGGCGTATCGATCAGGCCAAGCTTTTGCAGGATGATGTTGATCGCGCCTTCCTTGCCCAGCATCGGTCGCCAGGCCAGCACGCGGATCAGGAAAGATGTCCAGAACGGGATGACGCAGAGCACCAGAAGCACGGTCGCGATGGTCTGGTTCTTGACCAGAAGCCCAATATAGAGAGCCGCCGGATAGCCGATCAGGAAGGTTGCGGAGAGCACGATCAGCCACATCTTGAGCGTGGTCCAGAGCGCCCCGACGTAAGCCTCAGAACCGAAGAAGTTGCGCCAGCTTTCCAGTGTAAGGGTGGAGTTGATCGAGAATGTCGTCTGTGTCCAGAACGACACGTATACAATCATCAGGATCGGCGCGATCAGGAACAGCAGCATCCAGATCACACCGGGAGCGAGCAGCATCAACCGTGTCTTGTCACGTTTTGTCTCGGTAACGGCGCTCATGCGCTTGCCTCCTTGCCGAAAACGATGGCGTTGGCGGGATCCCACGACAGAACGTAGTCGTTGCCGACCGTCAGATCGCGTGGGTCCCCGAAGCTGAGATGGTGATCGACCTCGACCGTATCGCCCTTGGGTGTCTCGAACAGGAAGATGATCGACGAGCCAAGGTATTCACTGGCGAGGTATTTCGCGGGAAGAGCCGGACCGGGAAGCGTTTCACCCTTGTCAAAGATCTGCGTGCGGTCATAGCGGATGGCATAGACATCACGGTCGTTTGGCGTCG
The DNA here is from genome assembly GCF_040149665.1 of Sulfitobacter sp. HNIBRBA3233. Lineage (NCBI taxonomy): Bacteria > Pseudomonadati > Pseudomonadota > Alphaproteobacteria > Rhodobacterales > Roseobacteraceae > Sulfitobacter > Sulfitobacter marinivivus. The sequence continues at coordinate 2,353,555 of NZ_JBEFLP010000001.1, forward strand.
GGTTGGGCGCAGGTGCGGCCCCGAACGGCCCCTGGAACGTGTCGCCGTCCAGATGCCCTTCGAAGATATTGAAACGGTTGAGGAAAAGCGCAACGTTGGACGACGTCGGCGCATCATAGATTTCGTCAGGCGTGCCGGATTGGATGATCTTGCCGTCGTGCAGCACGCAAACGGTGTCGCCCATGGCAAGCGCCTCGGTCTCCGAGCCGGTTACATGCAGGAAGGTCACATCGAGCCGTTCGCGGATCGCGCGCAACTCGGTTTGCATCCGGTCGCGCAGATTGGCGTCAAGCGCGCCTAGCGGTTCGTCCAGCAACACAAGACGCGGCTGCATGACCAATGTACGCGCCAGCGCCACACGCTGTTTCTGACCGCCGGAAATCTGGTCGGGCAAGCGGTCTTCCAACCCTGCGAGGCCGACCATCTCGATGGCCTCGCGGGTGCGCGTATCGATCACGTCGTCGGCAAAACTCTCTGCGCCGTTGCGCATGCCGAAGGCAACGTTCTCGAAAACGCTCAGGTGCGGGAACAGGGCGAAGTTCTGAAACACCACCCCGATGCCCCGCTTGTGCGCCGGCAGGTCGGTGATGTCGCGCCCCTCGAAAAACACGCGCCCCTCGTCGGGACGCTCGAACCCGGCGATCACGCGCAACAGGCAGGTTTTGCCCGAGCCGGAGGGCCCCAGAAGCGAGATATATTCGTTGCGCGGAGCATCGAAGTCTATGGCGTTCAGCGCGACGAGATCGCCGTAGCGCCGAGTGACACCCTCGAGTCGAAAAATGGAATCGTGCTGCGCCATTTAGTCCTCTTGGTTGCTGAACGCGACGCGGTTTCGAGGTCGTTAGGGACTCGCGTTCCGGTGGCGTTCAAAGTGTATAACGTATGAAAGATCGGTTTCGTATTTGGATCAATAGTCATTATTTAAAAGTTTTAGGCCCAAAAATCCCGTTATAAGGGATATTTTTGGCAAAACAGTCTATCTATCCGCGATCAAAAAACGGATATTGTATGAATTATTCATTTATTCCACCTCCGAGAGATACCTTGGCAGCGACTCAATTTCCGGCACCAGGGCGACGATCTTGAGTCGGGCCAGCGACTTGTGCGTGACCATCCGCAAATGCTCGTGCAGGTACTCCGCCGCGGAATCGATCTGGCGTGATCCGATCAGGTCAAAAAGCGTGCGATACTGCTCGATCGCGATGGAGTCGGCGGGCAGTCCCAGATCGCTGAGCGCCTTGTCCACCGAGCTGAGCAACAAGCGGTTGTTGCGGATGATCTGGACCAGCGTGGCGTTCGGCGCGCGGTCAAGACAAGACCGCAGGAAGGCGTCCTCCAGCGCCTCGGAACTGTCCATGCTGCCGTCGCCGATCTTGGCGCGAATGTCGGCGATTTCGCCGGGTTCAAGATGATCGCTCGCCAGACGCAGCGCGGCGGGTTCGACGATGCCGCGCAGCTGGTATTTCTCCCGTAGTGCGCGCGCGGTCAGCGGACCGGCCAGCCAGTGCGCGCCCGCGCCCTTGCGCACCAGCCCCCTTTCGTTGAGGCGGCTCAGAACGTCGCGCGCGACAGTACGGCTGACGCCGAGGTAATCGGCGAGCTCTGTTTCGATCACGCGGTATTCGCCGAAGATCTGGCAGGCGGCGATCTCGCGCTCGACCTGGTCGTACACGCGCAGCCACGTGCCGCGTACCTCCAGCGCGACCTTTGCGCTGTCGGGCATGTCCAGCTTGAACTCTGCCAGATCGCGCCGCAGCGGTTCGGGGGCGCTTTCCGCCGGGCCGACCAGATAGCCACGGCCGCGGAACCGGTGGATCAATCCTTCCTCCGCGAGCTGGCGCAGCGCACCCTGCACGGGTGCGCGGCTGGTCCCCATGCGGCGCGCGATCGGCCCTTCGATCAGGACCAATCCTGTCGGCAGCCGCCCCATGGCGATGTTGCGGCGCAACACGTCGGTGATGACCTGATACAGCGGACGCTGACCCAGAGAGGCCGGGCGGCTCATGTCACCCCCCCGTTGACCCGCGCGATAAAGCGTTTCCAGACCCGCGTGGCGTAGTTGTATTCGTCCATCACCGTATTCCAGAGGGCGATGCGGCTGACCCTCTCGCGATAGCTGCCGCCCGCGCGGCGCTGGCCCTTGCGCACGGTGATGCGGCCCGGACGGCCCGGAAGGTCGGTGCGCGCCGGTTCACCGCCGTACCAGTAGTCCCATTCATCCTCGCTGAGATATTTGCGCACCCGCTCGGGGACGGTCATGTAGTACCCCTGCCTTGCCATCATCGCGCCTGCGGGGCCGGTCAGCCACCAGTTGAGATAATCATAGGCCAGATCCAGCTGCGCGCCTGACAGATGCCGCGCCAGCGATGCGCCGCCGTGCCACGCGCGGTAGCCCTCGCGCGGTGTGCTCTCGACAAAGACGCCCTCCATCAGACCCAGATTGGCGTAGGAGGGAGACCACATGCTTTGAACCGAAACGCGGTCGTTGTGCAGCATGTCCTCGGCTTCCTGCGGGGTGACCCAAGCGCCGTGAAACAGCCCGCTCTGGCGCAGGGATTCCAGCAGGATCATCAGGTTGTCGATTTCCTCGACGGTCATGTTGCCGATATCACCGAAGGTAAGGTCGCCACGGGCCTCCGCCGCGAGGGCGGCATCGAAAAGGCCGATGGCCGGCTCATCCACCAGCGCGATCCGCCCCCGCGCGCGCGGATCCAGCAGCCAGGCCCAGCTTGCGCCGCCCGCCTCTTCCTCGCCGAAGAGACGGCGGTCGAAGCCGAAGCTGTCGACGTTATGGGCGGTGGGCAGCATGGAGATATGGCGCATCGGCTGCGGACCGATCATGCCGTCCGGCTGTACATAGAGCTTGCGGCGCGGGGCGTCTCCGTGCCCCTCCCAGGTATAGCGGGTCAGCCCGCCCTCGATGGCCAGATCGCCGATATTGCCCCATTCGGCGATGCGCTCGGTGTCTATAGGCTGCAGCGCGCCCCAGTACCAGACAATGTCGAGGTTGTGGAAACACTGCTCGTAGATGTCATAGCCCCCCGGATCCATCGCGGCACGGTGCTGGCAAGTCAGAAAATCGAGCGATTCGAATTCGAGGTCGATCCCGAGGTCGGCCATCGCGGCGCGGCGCACCTCTTCCAGCAGCGTGACATCGGTGCCGCGCACACGCAGCTTGCGCCGCTTGACCCGCGGCGGCGAGGCAAGTTTATGTGACCGGTGCAGGTTGTCCGACATTGGCTTCCTTTTGTGGGGGACCGAAGCCTCCAACGCTTCGATCCCCTTTATGCTAGGCCGCCGCAGTCAGAACGTAAACGCCGCTTTCATGCAGGGACACGTTCCAGCCGGGTTCAACGACAATTGTGGTCGTTTCTTCCTCAATTACAGCCGGACCGCTGAGGCTGTCGCCCGCTCCGAGGGCCGCACCGTCGTAGACCGGCGTTTCCTGCGTATCCCCGTCGAGGGAGAAAACCATCGCGCGGCTGCCCTTTCGCGCACCATCCGCGCCGCTGCCCTTTGCGATGGGCGCGCGGATGGGTTTGTCGACCTTGCCCACGATCGTGCTTTCGACGTTGACCACCTCGATCGGGCTGCCCGGCTCATCGTAGGTATAGAGTTCGCGGTGACGCGCGTGGAACGCCGCGCGCAGTTCATCGAGGCTGTCTGTCGTGATGTCGAACGTGCCGATCTCGACGGTGCATTCGTGAACCTGACCGACATAGCGCATGTCGAGACCACGAGAGATCTCGATACTGCTTTCGTCGAAGCCGTCGCCGGACAGGTCTTCCGTCCCGCGCGCTTCCAGCCCTTTGAACAGATCGTTTAGCGTGGCCGCCGCCCCGTCATCGTCCAGCCGGATCGGCGCGGGGGCCATGTAGTTGTATTTCACATCCGACAGGATCTGCCCGTAGGCGCACAGCCCGGACGCAAGCTTGGAAATCAGCACCTTGCCGATGCCCATCTCGCGGGCAAGCGCCGTGATATGCGCGCCTGTCGCCCCGCCCGCGCCCATCAGGACGAAATCGCGCGGATCATACCCCCGCTCGACCGAGACGCGGCGGATGGCGTTGACCATGTTGTTGTTGACGATGGTGAACATGCCGTAGGCGGCAGTTTCCAGCGAAAGACCCAAGGGATCGGCCAGCTTTTCCTTGATCGCCTTGCGCGATTTCTCCTTGTCCAGCGGGACGCGCCCGCCGACCAGACCTTCGTCGTTGAGATATCCGAGGGCAAGGTTCGCGTCCGTGGTCGTTGGCATCTCGCCGCCCTGACCGTAGCAGGCCGGTCCGGGATCGGCGCCCGCAGATTGCGGCCCCATCTGCAACAGGCCCATTTCGTCGATCCAGCCGATCGATCCGCCACCGGCGCCCAGCGTTTCCACCTGAATCATCGGGATCCCGATGCGGTAACGCAGAAAGTCGATGTTCTTGTTCACGTTCGCCTTGCCGTCGCGCGTCAGCGTGATGTCGAAAGACGTGCCACCCATGTCGCAGGTGATGATGTTCTTGTCCCCCCATGGCGCGGCGACATCCAGCGCGGCCTGCGGCGCGGAGGCGGGACCGGAATTGATCGCATAGACGGATTGATCGCTGACGATCTTCCCCAGTGCCAGACCACCGTTGGATTGAAAGTAGCGCACGGGATGCTGCGAGCCGAGAGTGCTGAAATAGCCGTCCACGGCCTCGACATAGCGTTGCAGAATCGGGGCGAGGTAGGCGTTGACGATCGCTGTCGAGGTACGGGTGTATTCGCGCACCTGTGGATAGAGCTGGCTTCCGATGGTGAGCCGCACATCCGGCATCATCTCCCGCACGATTTCCGCGGTGCGGTTTTCGTGATCGGTGTGCAGGACCGACCAGACAAAGCTGATGGCAACCGATGTCACCTCCTGTTCGATGAAGTATTCGCAGGCGGCACGCACGTCATCTTCGTTCATCGGTGTATGGACGGTTCCGTTCGACACGACCCGTTCGGTCACCGGACGGCGGAGGTGACGCGGCACAAGCATGGTCGCCGGCGGGTATTCGGGATCGTAGCGGTGCCCGCCTTCCTTGTGGCCCAGCCGGATCTCGATGCTGTCCTCGTGTCCGCGCGTACAGATCAATCCGGTCTTTGCGCCGTTGTGGGTGATCAGTGCATTCAGCCCCACGGTTGTCCCGTTGATGCATAGATCGGCATTGGACACGATATCCTCGGCACTGATGCCGGTTTCCTCGGTGATGAGGTTCAGGCCGTTGCGGATCGCGGCAGTCGGGTCATGCGGGGTCGACAGCACCTTGAACAGCCGCACGTCGGCGTTCTGCTCGGCAAGGATGAAATCGGTGAAGGTGCCTCCGGCGTCGATGCCCAGACGGTATTTGGTTCTCATGTCGTTTCCTTTCAGCCTGCGCGCAGTTCTTTGGTCGCCGCCTCGTCCACCGACAGGCTGGCACGATCCGTAATGACGACGCCGTAGTCGAGCTTGGCCCCTTCGAGCGAGACAAGACCGTTGCGCACGTCCTCGACCACGCGGGCCACGTCGCGCTCCATCGGATCACCGAAGCCCCCGCCGCCGGGGTTCTTGTTGGCGGCGCGCTCGCCGGGATTGATCGTCTCGATCACGTTATCCTTGATGACCACGGTTTCGCCGTTGCGGGTCACCTCCAGCCGGCCAACCTTTTGTTCGATCATGGTGGATTTCGCGCCGCCCGCGCCCATCGCGGGGATGCGCCGCCCCTCGCCGAAGGTGATCAGGGTCATCGGCGCGTCGAGCGGTTCGACCTCCCAGCAGGTGCCGGAGCCGCCGCGGTATTTGCCCGCACCACCCGAATCCTCCATCAGCGAATAGCGGTGGATGATGATCGGATAGGAATGCTCCAGCATCTCGATGTCGCCGGAGGTCAGCGCCCCGAAACAGCAAAGCGGACCGCAGGCATGCCAGCCGTCCTGACTGTTCGTGGCCCCGGCGCCCGAGATGATCGAGGCAAGCACCATGGTCACGTATTCCTCGTCGTGGCGTGTGTCCTGGCCGGCGATATTGCACCCGTTGGCGTGGCCCCAGCTGGCCGAGACCTTGTCGGGGGCGGCCTGCTCGAAGGCGAGGCGCACCGCGTCGGTCAGCGTTTCCATCGGCGTGGTGGTGCAATTGGCGTGCGGCGCGGGGGAGCGGGCGTTGCACAGGGTCCCTTTCGGCCCCATGTCCACCGTCACATTGCGGTAGAGCCCTTCGTTGTAGGGCGGCGGCAACTGGGCAAACATCATCAGCCCCAGATAGACGCCCGAGTAGCTGTTGCCCTCGTAGGAATTGATGAAATAGGGGATCTGCGGCGGGCTCTTGATCTCGATATGGCAGCTTTCGCCGGTGATCGTCACCGTGGCGGAAATGTCGAAATCGCCGAAACCGTGGCCTGCGTCCTCCAGCACGGCGGTGCCGTGATAGGTGCCGTCGGGCACTTCTGCGATCAGGGAGTTCATGTGGCTGTTGGCCATTTTCAGCAGCTCTTCGATGCAGGCCCGAACCGTTTCCAGCCCATATTTATCCAGCAGTGCGGTAAGGTTGCGCGCGCCGACCTTGCAGGCGCCGATGAGAGCGTTGAAATCCCCCTCCTGATCGCGGCGCGCGCGCATGTTCGTCAGAAGCATGTTCAGGATATCGTTGCGCGGCACGCCCTTGTCCCAGATCTTGATGGGCGGGATGCGCAGACCCTCGGCGTATATCTCGGTCGCGTCGGGGTTGTAGCCTGCGGGCACGGGGCCGCCGATGTCCGTCAGGTGGCCCTTGCAGACTGTCCAGAACACCAGCTCTCCCTTGTAGAAAACGGGGTAGTACATGCAGGTGTCGATGATGTGCGATCCGGCGTAATCTGGATCGTTGTGCAGGATCAGATCGCCCTCGTGGATCTCGCCGTCGAAGAACTTGTCCACCGCCTTCATCGCCGGGATCAGCGACCCTAGGTGGATCGGGATGTCCTGACCTTGCAGAATCATCTCGGGCGTGTGGTTGAACAGCGCTGTCGAGTAATCATGCGCGAGATTGAAAACCGAGGAACGCGCGGTTTTCTCCAGTGTCAGCGTCATCTCCCGCTGCGTGGTTTCCAGCACGCCGCGCACGACGGAGAGGGTGATGGGATCGACTGTAGCCTGTGCCATGGTTGGTCTCCTGCGGTTGGATTTGCACGATGCTGCGCCGGGCGGGGCGCTGTTGTCTTGATCCTGAGCGCAGGATCGTTTGTCGCTCGGCGCACTTCGGTCCGCGAAAAATCAATTGCCGCAACGCGGGTGTGCGGCTAGCCTCAGACAGCCCGAGGAGTCCCATGCAGCCACCGCGCAACCCCCAGATGCACACCACTGCCCAGACGGTTGGACCGAAGCGCGCGGCCCGCTGGACCGAGATCATCGGTCAGACGTATTTCCCCCTGCACCTCGATTTTCGCGACCCGGAGCGGTTTACCGGCACCCTGCGCCACTGGTCGCTGGGCGGTGTGGCGCTGTCGCGGCTGACATCGGACGCGGTCCGCTATACCCGCCGCAAAAGCCACCTGCGCGTGGCAGAGGGAGAGGACTACCTCGTGACCATCCCGCGCCATACGCCGGTTTCCTTCCAGCAGATGGGCCGCGAGGTGACCTGTGATCCCGGCGGGTTCATCATCGAGCGGGGCGATGCGCCCTACCGCTTCAGCTACGCGCGGCCCAACGATCTGTTCGTGCTGAAGGTGACGAAGGAGGATCTGAGCGCGCGTGTCGCGAATCCGGACCGTCTATGCGCCCGCGTCTTCGATGCCACGCGCGGATCGGCGCAGCTGTTCACCTCCATGGCGGCGCTCGCGCAAGAAAGTGGCGCGGATGTGGGAGTGGCGGCACAGAACGCGCTGGGCCGACAGCTGCTTACCTTTCTGGCCTTGGCCCTGAACGAGGCGACGCCGACGGGCGAAGAGGCGATGTCGGCCGTGCGCGCGGCGCATCTGGCGCGCATCGACAGGTTCCTGCGCGACAATATCGAGGATGCGGATCTGGACCCCGACAGCATCGCGGCGCAATGCGGTATCTCGAAGCGCTATCTGCACGAACTCTATCGCGCGTCGGGGCGTACCGTCTTGCAGCGGCTGCGCGACTACCGGCTGGCGGCGGTGCATGACGATTTGACCTCGCTGCGACAGGAGCCGCTGTCGCGCATCGCCTACCGCTACGGTTTTGCCGATCAGGCGCAGATGTCGCGCCTGTTTCGCGCCAAATACGGCACGACCCCCACCGCTGTCCGGCAGGGGTCGCGCTGATTAGTTCAGCGTGCCGCGCAGAGGTTCCAGCAGATCGTTGGACGGCTGGGGCAAGCCGGGTCGGTGCCAGCGCGCCTGCTAAAGGCGCGTGGGTCCGCCGCAGTACTCGCGCCCAAATCCACGATGTGACCCCTTGCACCGCGGCGAAGGCTGGGGTCAATGTGCCGCATGATCGTCGGTCTCGCGCTCATCGCGCCGTTCTTTGTGTATATCCTCGTCGGTGTGGTGGCGGAGCGTCTGTTGCGCTTTCCCGCGGAAAGCCAGCGCTGGCTGGATGCGTTCATCTTCTACGTCGCGTTGCCAGCCCTGCTGTTCCAGTCCGTGCGCGGAATGCCCGATGATGTGGCGCGACTGCCGGCTTTTCTGGCGCTGACCACGGCAGCCACGGGCGTGATGTTCGTGCTGGGCTGGCTGTTGGGGCGCGGCAACCCAGACGGTGACCACCGCGCTGTCTACGGTCTCGCGGCAAGCTATTCCAACATCGGCTACATGGGCCCAACGCTGACTTTCGCGGCGCTGGGGCCCGCCGCCGGTGCGCCTGCGGCCTTCATCTTCTGCGCGGACGTGCTGCTGATTTTCACCATCTGGCCCGCGATGATCGACAGGCGTGGGTTGAGCCTGATGGGTATAGCGGCCTCGCTGCGCCGGGTCATCGCGCATCCGTTCATCATTGCCACCCTTGCGGGTTTGGGGTTCGCCGCAACGGGGCTGGAGATGCCGGGGTTTCTCGATGCGCCGCTGAACGGGTTTCGCGACGCGGCAGCACCCGCCGCGCTGTTTTCGCTGGGGCTCACGCTGGCGCGACACCGGGCGGGCCGGCTGGATCCGCGGTTGGGCGCCTGTCTGGGCGTCAAGCTGTTGGTGCATCCCATCGTCGTTGCAGTGGCCTTCGGCGCGATTGGCGGGTTCGACCCGATCTGGGTCGCCACGGCTATCATCATGGGGGCGCTGCCCCCTGCAGCAAACGTCTATGTCATGGCGCGCGCCGAAGGCATCTCTGTCCCGCTTGCGGCGCGCGCTGTGCTGTTCGGCACATTGCTTTCGGCACTGAGCCTTCCGGTCGTAATTGCGATGGTATCCTAGGGGTTTCCGATCAGTTGCAGGGACGTATCCCTTCGGCAAATGTCTGATCGCGTCGACTATTCTCTTTTCCAGAACGCTGGATTTAGGGGCGGCGATCACCACCCTGCCAAGCCTTGGGTTTCACAGCAAAGCGCCCCGAGGGTCACACGTGCTGGCCACCGTTCACCTCGATCTCGACGCCGGTGACGTAGGAGCTTTGTCCCGAGCAGAGGAAATAGATCGCATCGGCAACTTCCTGCGGCTGACCGAGACGCCGCATCGGCAGTGTCCGGATGATCTTGTCAGTGCCCTCGCTGAGGATACTGGTCTCCACCTCGCCGGGTGCGATGGCGTTGACGCGCACGCCGAGCGGCCCGAAATCATGGGCCATCTCGCGGGTCAGGGCGGCGAGAGCGGCCTTTGATGTCGCATAGGCCGCACCGGCAAAGGGATGCACGCGCGATCCCGCGATGGAAGTGACGTTGACCACGGATCCCTTCCCGCGGGAGAGTTCGTTTTGCAATCCACGTGCCAGCACCACGGAGGCGAAGAAATTCACGTGAAAAACCTCGCCCCAGACCCGCAGATCGGTGTCGAGCGTGCTGAGGCGTTCGCCCTCGGGGCCCTTGGGCGAGATGCCCGCGTTGTTGACCAGCGCATGCAGTTTATCGCCATCAAGCAGGGTGCGGATATGCTCGACCGCCTCGGTGATCTGGTTCGGCTGGCTGAGATCGACCTGCACATGGTCCCGCGCGCCCCCCGGCCACGGGCAGGCAGGTGAAAACGGCTGGCGCGAGCAGCTGATCACACGCCAGCCTTCGCTGGCGAATTTCTTGACTGTCGCATGCCCGATGCCACGGCTGGCGCCGGTCAGCAGAAGGGTTTTTCTTTCCGGGCCGGTGTCGGTCATCGGGTGTCCAACTCATAAGCGCGGGTGGCTATTGCGCACCCATCAAGGCCTTTTCGTATTCCTGTCCCGGGATCGCGTCCAGCAGGCTTTGCGTATAGGCGGTGTCCGGCTCGTGCAGGACCTTGGCGGTCGGCCCCACCTCGACGATCTGCCCCTTCTGCATGACGATAATCCGGTCGCAGATGCGTGCCGCGACGCGCAAATCGTGGGTGATAAAAAGCATCGAGAGGTTCAGCCGCGTCTTCAGATCCGCCAGCAGGTCCAGCACCTGCGCCTGGATCGACACATCCAGCGCCGACACCGCCTCGTCCGCGATGATGATCGATGGGTCGAGCGCGAGCGCGCGGGCGATGCCGATCCGCTGGCGCTGGCCGCCGGAGAATTCATGCGGGAAGCGATCCATGGCGGAGCGGTCGAGGCCGACAAGCTCCAGCAGGTTGCGGGCCTTTTCCATCGCTTCCTCGCGGGGGGTGTCATAGGCGATCAGCCCCTCGGTCAGGATGCGCGAGACACGGGCGCGCGGATTGAGGGAGGAAAAGGGATCCTGAAAGATCATCTGCATCTTGCGGCGCTTGTCACGCAGCGCCGTGCCCTTCATCGGGGCGATGTCTTCGCCGTCGATCTGGACGCGGCCCTTGTCGGGCTCCACCAGCCGGACGATGCAGCGCCCCACTGTGGATTTGCCCGACCCGCTTTCGCCGACGATGCCGATGGTTTCGCCCGCAAAAAGGTCAAAGGTGACATCTTGCACCGCCTTCACCACCCGCGGTTTGCCAAAGAGCGCGCCGGAACCGGTGGTGAAGGTCTTGCTCAGCCCCTCGACCCGCAGCACGGGGGTGCCGGGGGTTTCCTCGCCGTCGGCGTGGCGGGTCAGGCGCGGGATCGCGTCGATCAGCGCGCGTGTGTAGGGGTGCTGGGGACGCAAGAGAACTTCATCCGCAGTCCCCGTCTCCACGATCTCGCCCTTCTGCATGACGATCACGCGGTCGGCGATGTCGGCGACGACGCCAAAGTCGTGGGTGATGAAGATGACCGCCATGCCGCGCGACTGGCGCAGATCCTCGATCAGCTTGAGGATTTGCGCCTGCGTGGTGACGTCGAGCGCGGTGGTGGGTTCGTCCGCGATCAGGATGTCGGGTTCGAGCGCGAGCGCCATGGCGATCATCACGCGCTGGCGCTGGCCGCCCGACAGCTGGAAGGGATAGGCGCGGATCGCGGCCCGGGGGTCCGGAATGCCGACCTCGTCCAGCAACTCCAGCGCGCGGGCGCGGCGCTGCTGCGGGGACAGCTCGCCATGGGCCTCGAAGACCTCGGCAATCTGGGCGCCGACGCGCATCAGCGGATTGAGCGCGCTGAGCGGTTCCTGAAAGATCATCGAGAAACGCTTGCCGCGCATCCGCATCATCTCGCGCTCCGACAGGTTCAGAATCTCCTGCCCGTCGAAGGTGATGGTGCCGCCGGTGGCTTTGACGCCCTGCGGCAAAAGACCCATCACGGCGTTGGCGGACATGGATTTTCCCGATCCGCTTTCGCCAACGATGCACAGGATCTCGCCCGGGGCGAGGTCAAAATCGATGGCCTTGGCGGCGAAGGGACGGTCGGCCCCTTCGGGCAGGGCGATGTCGAGGTTTCGGATGCTCAGCAGGCTCATTCGGATTTCCTCGTCAGGCGCGGGTTCAATGCATCGTTCAGCCCCTCGCCGATCAGGTTGAGCGCCAGCACGGTCAGCAGGATCGCCATGCCGGGCAGGAAGGACAGCCACCAGGCGGTGCGGATCACGGTGCGCGCGGCGCCGATCATATAGCCCCAGGACATGATGTTGGGATCGCCCAGACCCAGAAAGGACAGCGAGCTTTCCAGCAGGATCGCCTGCGCCACCATGAGCGAGGCCAGCACGATGATCGCAGGCAGGGCGTTGGGCAGCACATGGCGCAGGATGATCTGGGTATTGCCGAGGCCCTGCAGCGTTGCCGCTTCGACGAATTCGCGGGTGCGCAGGCTCAGCACCTCGCCGCGTACCAAGCGGGCGACAGGAGGCCAGGACACCACCGCGATCGCGATGATGACATAGGTCAGGCTGGGCTGGAAAATCGCCAGCAGCACGATGGCCAGTGCAAAGCTTGGGATGGTCTGGAAGAACTCGGTAAAGCGCATCAGGATATCGTCGGTCCGGCCCACGAAGTATCCCGCGAGCGCGCCCACAGGCACACCGATGGCAAGCGCCACGATGGTCGAGACGAGGCCGACCAGAAGGCTCACATAGGCGCCATGGGCAAGACCGGCCAGCACGTCGCGGCCCAGCGCATCGGTGCCAAGCCACAGGGTGTCATCGGTAAAGGGCGGCAGGAACGGGCGCTGCACCATTTTCCACGGACTTTGCGGAAAGAGAAACGGGGCGGCGATGGCGGCGGCGATCACCAGCGCGAGGATCACGAGCCCGATGACCGCACCCCTGTTATAGCGGAAGCGTTTCCAGAAATCCTTCATTTGGTCAGCCTTATGCGCGGGTCGATGATGACGTAGACGACATCGGTAATCAGGTTGAACAGCAGCACCATGGCCCCCGAAATATAGAAGACACCGAGGATCACGGCATAGTCGCGCTGGGCGATCGCCTCGAACATCAGGCGTCCGATGCCGGGCCAGGCAAAGACGGTTTCGGTCAGGATCGCGCCACCGAAGATCTGGCCGGCCTGAAGGCCCGCCAGCGTGATCACCGGCAACAGCGCGTTGCGCAGGATATGCCGGCGCTGGATCAGGCTGCGCTTGAGCCCCTTGGCGCGCGCAGTCTTGACGAAATCGAGCCGGCTGACCTCAAGCATCGAAGAGCGGGTCATGCGCATGTAGATCGCTGTAAAGAACAGCCCCAGCGTGGTCGCCGGCAGGATCAGGTGCTTGGCCACGTCGAGCACATGGGCAAGGCCCGTATAGCCCGCGCCGATGGTCGAATAACCAAAGCCCGGCAGCCAGCCCAGCCAGACCGAAAACACCAGCGAGGCCATCAGCGCCACCCAGAAGAGCGGCGTGGCGTAGAACAGAAGCGCGAGCGTCGAGATGATCGTGTCGCCCCAGGATCCCTGACGGGCGGAGGCGGCGACGCCTGCAATCACGCCCAGCACCAGTGAAAGCACGAACGCCACGCCGGTCAACAGAAGGGTCGCTGGCAGCCGGTCGGCGATCAGCTCCGCGACCGGCATCTGCTGGCGGTAGGAAAAGCCGAGGTCGAGCTGCACCGCCCCCTTGAGGTAGGTCCAGAGCTGGACGTGAAGCGGTTGATCCAGTCCGAAGCGGGTGCGCAGGTCGGCGAGGAATTTCTCGTCCGCGGCGCCGGCCTCACCGGCCATGACGGCGGCGGGATCGCCCGGGGCGGCGTGGATCAGAAGGAAGTTGAAGACGAGGATGGCCAGCAGGATGAAAACCGCCTTGACCAGCCTGCCCAGAATGAATCGTAGCACGCGGTTTGCCCTGATCTTGGAATGAGGGGTCCGGGCCACCGCAGCGGCCCGGACCGGTAAAGCCCTGAGACTTAGTCCTGGTCGATCCAGACGTCCCGGAAGCCGTCATTCACACCAAGCGCGGTATTGACCGGGTTCTTGATGTTGCAGCGGTAGATCGTCGGGAAGCCCAGTTCCAGCAGCCACAGGTTTGGCACGTCTGCGACGATGGTATCCTGGATCGTCTTGTAGGCTGCCATGCGGTCATCGGGGTTCGCCATCAGCGCCGCCTCGTCGAACATCGCGTCGATTTCGGGGTTCTGATAGTTCGACACGTTGTTCCAGGGCGAGCCCGGTTCCGCGTTGGTCGACATATAGGTCCGCGACACGCCAAGCGCCGGATCGCCGTACTGGTAGAGGTAGGTGAAGGCCAGATCGAAGTCGCGGTCGGCGACCTTCTGGTTCCAGCCCGCCACGTCGGAGGGCACCAGTTCCACGTTCATGCCGATCTCGGTCAGGTTCTGTTTGACCGCTTCCGCCCAGCGCTGCCAGGTCTCGCCGTAAGGCAGACCCAGAAGACGGATGGTTTCGCCGTCATAGCTCGATTCCGCCAGCAGCGCCTTGGCCTTCTCGGGGTCATAACCGATGTCGGGCGTATCGCCTGCGTAGAAGCGGGTGGAGGACGACAGCGGGCCGGTTGCGACCTTGCCCAGACCGTTCCACAGCGCGTTCTTCGCGAAATCGCGGTCCAGCGCGTGCATCATGGCCTGACGCACCTTCACGTCATCCAGTGGCTCGTTGTTCATGTTGATCCAGATCCACGACAGCGGGCCGAAGTATTCCCAGCCCTGATCGGTGATGCAGGTGTTTTCCAGCTCGCGGATGCGCGGCACGTCGAAGTTCTCTACCGACCCGCCGGGCAGCACGTCGACCTTGCCGGTCTCGTAGGCCACCGCGCGCGACGCCGCATCGGGGATCACATGGTAGTAGACCTCATCCACGTAGGGCTTGCCTTCCATGTAGTAGTCCTCGTTCTTGACGAGGTGGATGTAGGTGCCCTTGACCCATTCGTTGAACTTGAAGGGGCCGGTGCCGATGGGCGTGTTGTTGGCCGGATTGTTCACGAAATCCGTGCCTTCATAGATATGCTTGGGAACCATCGGCGCGGTGCCCTGTTCGAAGATGCCGATGAAGGGGCCGAAGGGCTGCTTGAGGTTGAAGACAACCGTCAGATCGTCCGGCGTGTCGATGCTTTCGACCCGGTCCATGTAGGTCCGTGTGCGCGGGTTGGTCTCGCGCAGGAAGACATCCATGGTGAACTTCACATCCTCCGATGTGAACGGCTCGCCGTCGTGAAAGACGACACCCTCGCGCAGCTTGAAGGTATAGGTTTTGCCGTCCTCGGAAATCTCCCAGGATTCGGCCAGCTGCCCCTCGGGCTTGAGGTCGAAGTCATAGCGCAAAAGGCTTTCGTATATGTCGCCCGCGACCATCTGCGTGGGGCCGTTCTGCACGATCCCCAGCATCAGGCCCGGCGGTTCCGGCTGGATCACCACGTTGAGCGTACCGCCCGATTGCGGGTCCCCGTCCTGCGCGGCCAACGGCCCAGCAAGCGTCAGGGCCGCGACGGCGGCGATGATTTTGAAATGTCTAATCATAGATCTTTCCCCGTTGTTGATGCCCGTTCGGACATTATTGCGGCTCATCGCTGAACCGTTCCTTCGATGTGCCATCCCGTTGATCGGGAATAGGCACGGCCAATCGCATCAGTTTTCACCGAGCGACTGGATATACTTGGTGATCCCTTTCATCGGTCGTTCGATATCGTCCCGCATCGCAGCTCGGGCTGCTTCCGCATCATGGGTTTCGCAGGCGGCAATTATCAGGTGATGCTGGGTCACCATTTCGTTGTGGGTCCGGGCATAGTAGCCCGAGATCAGCGGCCCGGTCCGCAGCCACAGCCGGCTGAGCACATCAAGCAGGATCGGCATGCCCGCGATTTCCGCAAGGGCGAAATGGAACTTTTGGTTCATTTCAATCGCCAGCGGCCATTTTCCCGCCGCACATGCCTCCTCGTTACGCGCCACGATCCGCTTGAGCTGGGTGACATCCCTGGGCTGTGCCACCGCCGCGGCACCGGCGGCGGCGAGCCCTTCAAGCTCGGTCCGGATGCGCGTGATCTCGAGATAGGCGTCGGTGGTCAGCACCGGCACGCGCACATCCCGCATGCTGCGCTGTTCCAGTGCATTATCCTGCAGCAGCCGCTGAACCGCGTCCCGCACGGGGGTGGAGCTGGTGCCCAGCGCATCGGCCAGACCACGGATCGTGATCTTCTGGTTCGGTTGCAGCTTGCCCCGGATCAGGTCCTGAGACACCCGCTCGTAAATGGCGTGACCCAGCGAATCCTTGTTCAGCTCTTTCATCTCACCCCGCGTCGGCGTCAGTGTCATTTTGATGCATCATGCATCAATTTCGTTGAAGCGGCAAATCAAAACTGCAATAGTCTTCTAGGCCGCCATGTGGCGGAGGGCCCCTTGCCCGAATTTTCTACACATAGGCGGAAGGTCTGAGGATGAAGGTATTTTTCGACGCGCGTCAGCTGGGTCACGCGCCCGAGGTCTATTTCAGGCGCGGCGCGGCGATGCCCCATCAGGAGCAGCCGCAGCGCGCGGAAATCCTGCGCGACATGCTGTTGTCCGAAGGGTTCGAGATCGACGCGCCGGGCGATCACGGCGTCGGCCCGATCAAGGCGGTGCACAACCCCGACTACGTCGATTTCCTGCCCGATGCCTACGACCGCTTTGTCGAGAGCGCGGGCACCGAGGCGCTGGCGATTCCCACCATGCATCCGGGCGTGCGGCGCGGGAAAGTGCCGCGCGATATCCACGGCCAGCTCGGCTGGTGGATGACCGACACCTCCACGCCGCTGACGCCGGGCAGCTGGGATGCGGCCTATTGGTCGGCGCAATCGGCTATAGAGGCGACAGAGACGGTGATGGCCGGGGCGCGCGCGGCCTATGCGCTCTGCCGTCCGCCGGGGCACCACGCCATGCGCGACTGCTCCAACGGTTTTTGCTTTTTCAATAACGCCTGCATCGCGGCGCATCATCTGACCTCGAAATACGCCAAGGTCGCGCTGATCGACGTGGATGTGCATACCGGTAACGGGTCGCTCGATATCCTCTACGAACGCGGCGACATTTTCTTCTGCTCGCTGCATCCCGATCCGTCGACCTATCCCACCTTCTTTCTCGGCCACGCGGACGAAACGGGCGCGGGCGACGGCGCCGGCAAGAAGATGAACCTTCTGCTGGAACAGGGTGCGAGCCAGGACACGGTGCTGGAAACGCTTGAGCGGGGCATCGCCGCCGCGCAGGATTTCGGCGCGGAGGCGCTGGTTGTCTCGCTGGGCTTCGACATGGCCGCCGACGATCCGCTGGCGGCGGTCAAGGTATACCCCGACGGTTTCGCCGCCATGGCCAAGGCGCTGGCCGCCATGAATCTACCCACCGTGCTGGTGCAGGAGGGCGGCTATCTCGGACCGTCGCTCGCCGACAATGGCCGCGCGTTCCTGACCACCTTCCGCGAGGCGATCCGGTGAAAGATCACCCCAAAACCATGAACGGCGCGGAAAGCGTCGTGCGCAGCCTGCATGACGCCGGCGTTGACGTGTGTTTCGCCAATCCCGGTACATCCGAGATGCAGTTCGTCGATGCGCTGGACCGCACCAAGCTGATGCGCTGCGTGCTGGGACTTTTCGAAGGGGTCGTGACCGGTGCCGCCGATGGCTATGCCCGGATGGCGGGCAAACCGGCGGTGACGCTGCTGCATCTCGCCCCCGGTTTTGCCAATGCGGCAGCCAATCTGCACAACGCCCGCAAGGCGCGGGTGCCGATGGTGAACCTCGTAGGCGATCACGCCCTGCGCCACCAGAAATACGATGCCCCCCTGACCGCCGATGTGGCTGGCGCCTGCGCGCCCTTCTCGGACTGGGTCCGGTCGGGCAAGGATGCGGACAGTTTCGCCAGCGACGCGATGGAGGCCCTGCGCGTGGCCAGCGGCAAGCCGGGGCGCGTCGCCACGTTGATCGCCCCCGCCGACATCGGCTGGAACGAGGGCGGCCAGATGGCCCCGGCGTTGTCGCCCGACGGTCCCGTGCCGCTGGACGAAGCTGCACTGGATCAGGCCGTCGCAGCCCTGTCGCAAGGGTCATCGACGGTCATCATCGCCGGGAACGGCGTGCTGGAGGACATGACGGCAATGGCCCTCTTGCGGGGCATCGCCGACAGGTCCGGGGCGCGGATCCTCGCCCCGACCTCGAACCGGAGGGTGGAGCGGGGACAGGGGCGTTTCCCCATTGCCAAGATCCCCTACCCGATCAACGAGGCGATCGAGAGCCTTGCGCCCTTCTCCCACGCAATCCTGATCGAGACCGTGCCGCCGGTGGCCTTCTTCGCCTATCCCGAAAAGCCCAGCGTGCTGTTGCCGGAGGGTTGCGAGACCGTGACGCTAGCGGGCGTGGATGGGGACGGACCACAGGCGATTGCCGCCCTTGCCGACCGGGTTGGCGCCAAGGCGGCCACGGCACCGGCGGTGGAGATGCCCGCGCGGCCAACGGCGGGGGCCATCACGCTCAAGAACATCGCGGCGGCGATTGCCAATGCGCTGCCCGAGGATGCCATCGTCGTGGACGAGGCGGTCAGCTGGGGCGGAGCGCTTCATGCGGCGGGCGATGTGGCGCGGCCCAATTCGTGGCTGTCGCTGACCGGTGGTTCCATCGGTATCGGCATACCGATGTCCGCGGGTGCCGCCATCGCGCGGCCCGACCGACCGGTCATCACCCTGCAGGCAGACGGATCGGCCATGTACACGCTTCAGGGCCTCTGGACCCAGGCGCGCGAAGGATCGAACGTGACCACGATTATTCTGGCCAACCGCGCCTACCAGATCCTGAAGGGAGAGCTGCACAATGTCGGCGCGCAACCCGGCGAGGATGCGCTCAGCATGCTGAACCTCGACCGGCCTGAGCTGGATTTCGTATCGCTGGCCAAGGGGATGGGTGTGCCGGGCCGCAGCGTCGAAGACGTGCGCGACCTCATGCAGGCGATCGAGGATGCAGCGGCAGAGCCGGGTCCCTTCCTGATCGAGGCCCTGCTATGATCCTGTCGACGTTGCCCTGATGACCGGCGCGCCCCCTTCGCAACCGCCACGCGATACGGTGCCGTATGGTCCGTCCGATCTGCTGTCCCATGATCCGCCCGAGATATCGCTGGATCTGGCGGCGGCGCTTGCGCGGGATCTCTACGGGATCGCGGGCGCGGCGCAGAAACTGACCGCCGAGAAGGACGCGAATTTTTGCGTGACGGACAGCGCGGGCGCCCAATGGCTGCTCAAGATCACCAACGCCGCCGAAGACCCCGCCGTCACCGACATGCAGACCGCCGCGCTGCTGCATCTGGGACAGGTCGATCCGACCCTGCCGGTGCCGCATGTGCGCCTGTCGCTCGACGGACGCTCGACAGAGCGGATTACCCTGCCGACAGGACAGACGCATATCGTGCGGGTGCTGTCCTATCTGGATGGTCTTGTGCTCAGCAGTGTCACCCGCCCCGTTGCGCTGCACCGCGATATCGGGCGGCTTCTGGGCCGGCTGACGCGGGCGATGCAGGGGTTTTCGCATCCAGCGGCCGGGCATATCCTGCAATGGGACATCCAGCAGGCCCATCGGTTGCGCCCCATGCTCGACGCGGTCGGCGATGCCGATCTGCGCGGGCGCCTTACCGCCCTGATCGACCTTTTCGAAGACGAAATTCAGCCCCGCCTGGGCAGCCTGCGCGCACAGGTCGGGCACAATGATTTCAACCCGCACAATCTGCTGGTGGACGGACCGCAGGCAACGCGGCTGACCGGCATCATCGATTTTGGCGACATGGTGCTGACGCCGGTGGTATGCGATCTGGCAGTGGCCTGTTCCTATCAGATTGCCGATACCGATCACCCGCTCGAAGATGTGGTGCGTCTGATTGCCGGCTATTCCGAGGTGCTGCCGCTTGAGCCCGAGGAAATCGCTATCCTGCCCGACCTCATCCGCCTGCGCCACGCCACCAGTCTGACCATCGGATCGTGGCGCGCGCGGCGCTATCCTGAAAACGCCGACTACATCCTGCGCAACGCCGCCGCGTCGCTGCGCGGGCTCAAGGCGCTGGACCGGATCGGTACAGAGGCGGCCATCACTACCCTTTCGATGGGAGAGACTTCACAATGACAATGGTAAACGCCTATGACGGCAGCGCCGCGGCCGGTCTGAACGCCGAAGACGCCGCCCTGATCGCCCGGCGGGAACGGGCGCTGGGGCCGGCCTACCGGTTGTTCTACCGCGAACCGCTGCACCTTGTGCGGGGCGAGGGTGTCTGGCTCTGGGACCGGGACGGCAAGCGCTATCTCGACTGTTACAACAACGTGGCCTCGGTGGGTCATTGCCATCCGCGCGTCACGGGTGCCATCGCAGAACAGATGGGCGTGCTGAACACCCACACCCGGTATTTGCACGAGGGCGTGGTCGCCTATGCCGAGCGGTTGCTGGCCACCATGCCCGATGCGCTGGGGCATGTGATGTTCACCTGCACCGGATCCGAAGCCAATGATCTGGCTTTGCGCATCACGCGGTCGCACCTGCGCCGTCAGGGCGTGATCGTCACCAAGCTCGCCTACCATGGCCTGACCGAGGCGGTATCAGAACTCTCGCCCTCACTTGGCGAATTTGTGGATCGCGGTCCGCGTGTGCGGCTGATCCCTGCCCCCGATGCCCTGCGCGTGGCGCCTGCGGAACAGGGCGCGCGGCTCGCCGCCGATCTGGCACAGGCGATCGCGGACATGCGGCGCGACGGCATCGAACCGGCAGCCTTTATCGTCGACACGGTCTTTTCCAGCGACGGGCTCTACCCCGATCCGGCGGGCTTCCTGAAACCTGCCGTCGATCTGATCCGCGCGGAGGGTGGCATATTCATCGCAGACGAGGTGCAGCCGGGCTTTGGCCGCACGGGCGAGGCGTTCTGGGGCTTCGAGCGGCACGGGATCGTGCCGGACATTGTCACCATGGGAAAACCGATGGGCAACGGCTTTCCGCTGTCGGGTGTGGCCATGCGCCCGGAATTGGTGGCGGAGTTCGGAAGCAAGGCGCGGTATTTCAACACTTTCGGCGGCAATCCGGTCGCCGCCGCCGCTGGCATGGCCGTCTTGGACGTGATCAAGCAGGAAGGCTTGCAGGAAAACGCGCTTCACGTGGGCGCGTTTCTGAAGGCAGGTCTGGAAGACATTGCCAAGGGTGACGAAGGAATCGTCGATGTGCGCGGAGCGGGCCTGTTCCTCGCGGTCGAGATCGCGAGGGACGGCGCACCGGACGCCGACCGCGCCGCCTTCGTCGTGAATCATCTGCGTCAGAACGGTGTGCTGATCAGCGCGACGGGACCGGGTGCGAACATCCTGAAAATCCGCCCACCACTGGTGCTGAAACAGGCGGAAGCCGAAATTTTCCTCGACGCTGTTGAAGCGGCCTTTTCTGCGGACCCGATGTGAAGGAACGGATGCCCGCCGCAATGGCTTGCCAATTGCTGAACGGGTTGCGCGACCGCCACGCCTGCAGGCGTATCGCGGCAGACGAGCGCATCAAACGGAAATCGGGCGCTCTGGCGCCTTGAGCGGGCTAAAGGCCGAACTGGTCCTGAATCTCTTTCAGGTCCGGGATCACATCCGCAGTGCCGTGGCGCGCCACCATCAGCGACGCTGCTTTCAGCGCGAGATCAATCGCGCCCTCCATCCCCAGCCCGCGATCCAGACCCGCGATCAGATAACCGGTGAATGTGTCCCCTGCCCCCGTGGTATCGACCGCTTGCGCAGGATAGGCGTCAAAAACCTGTTGCTGGGACTCCTTGATCCACTTGCAGCCCTCCGCGCCGAGGGTCACGATTACGTCCCTGATCCCCTGTTCAGAGACTGGTTTGCCCGTCGCTTTCTCCAGCTGCGCTGCCTCGACGGCGTTCAGGATCATAATGTCGATCATTCCCGCCAGTTCGGCCACGGCATCGGCCTCGAACGGGGCGGCGGCATAGGCCACGCGCAAACCCAGCGACCTTGCGGTTTGCGCCGCATAGACCTGACCGTTGGTTTCGTTCTGCATCAGAACGAAATCGCCGGGCGACGCCTCGGCAAGGGCCGCGCCGATCATCGCGTCGGTCAACTGGCCGTTCGCACCCTGCAAAAGGATGATCGTATTCTCGCCCTCGGCATCAACCACGATATTGGCAAGCCCGGTCGGCACCTCGATCTGGTGGATATGCGGCACGTCCACGCCGTATTCCATCAACCGCTCCCGCGTCCAGCGCCCGTCGGCCCCGATCGCACCGATATGCGATACCGGTGCAGCGGCACGCGCGGCGGCAACCGACATATTCGCCCCCTTGCCGCCCAATCCTTGCGAAAAGCTCTGCGCGACCAGCGTTTCGCCCGGCGCAGGCAGATGGGTCACACCAAAAAAGGCGTCGATGTTGATGGACCCGAGGTTCCAGATCATCAGCCGACCTTGCTGGCAGCGAGAACCGCCATGTTCAGGATGTCGTTCGCCGTCGACGTCGAAGACGCGATCTGGATCGACTTGTCCAAGCCGGTCAGGATCGGGCCGATCACGGTGGCCCCCGCCATTTCCTGCATCAGCTTGACCGAGATACTGGCCGAGTGCCGCGCAGGTACGACCAGCACGTTGGCCGGACCGGTCAGGCGGGAGAAGGGATAATTCCGCTGGCTTGCGGCATTCATCGCGACATCGACCGTCATCTCGCCTTCGTATTCGAAATCGACACGGCGTTCATCCAGCACGCGGGGCGCGATATGCATCTTTTCGGCGCGCTCCGATACCGGGTATCCGAAGGTCGAGAAGCTGACGAAGGCCACGCGCGGCTCAAGCCCCAGATGGCGCGCGACCCGCGCACCGCTTTCGGCGATATTGGCAAGATCGGTCTCGTTCGGCCATTCGTGAACCAAGGTATCACCGATCAGAACGATGCGGCCCTTGTGAAGCACGGCGGTAATGCCTGTCGCACCGCCTTCGGCATTGGCTTCGAAAACGTGGTTGATCCGTTCGAGAACATGCGCAGACTTGCGCGTGGCACCCGTGACCAATCCGTCGCCGTGACCGTGCGCAAGCATCAGCGCGGCGAAGACATGACGGTCCCGCGCGGCGAGCCTGTGGACGTCTTTAGTGTCGAAACCGCGCCGCTGAAGGCGTTCGTAGAGAAACGATTTGTAGAGATCGAGATGCTGCGTATTCGCGGCATTCACGATCTCGAGCTCGCGCACCGCATCTTCGAGGCCCGAGGCGATCAGCTTTTGCTTCACATCGTCCGACCGGCCCACGACCAGCGCCTTGCCCAGACCGGAGCGCTGATAGGTCACCGCCGCACGCAAAACCTTCGGGTCGTCCCCTTCGGCGAAAATCATCCGCGCCTGATTGGCCCGCGCCCGCGCGAACAGACCGCGCATGATGTTCGCGGTCGGGTCGAGGCGCGATTTCAGACCCTGTTCATAGGCTTCCATGTCGATGATGGGCCTGCGGGCCGCGCCGGTGTCCATCCCCGCCTTGGCCACGGCGGGCGGGATCCGGTGGATCAGGCGCGGATCAAACGGCGTCGGAATAATGTAGTCCCGCCCGAAGCTGAGGTTCTTGCCGTAGGCAAGCGCCACTTCGTCCGGCACATCCTCCCGTGCGAGATTGGCGAGAGCATGGGCGCAGGCGATCTTCATCTCGTCATTGATTGCCCGCGCGTTGATATCAAGCGCGCCGCGGAACAGGTACGGAAAGCCCAGCACGTTGTTGACCTGGTTCGGATAGTCGCTGCGCCCTGTCGCGACAATGGCGTCCGGGCGCACGGCGTGCGCCTCTTCGGGTGTAATCTCGGGGTCGGGATTCGCCATGGCAAAGATCACCGGATCGTCCGCCATGCTCGCCACCATCTCGGCGGTCACGGCCCCCTTGACCGACACGCCCAGAAACACGTCCGCGCCATCCATCGCCTCGGCCAATGTGCGCGCCTCGGTCGAAACGGCATGGGCCGACTTCCACTGGTTCATACCCTCGGTACGGCCCTGATAGATCACGCCCTTTGTGTCGCACATGATGCAGTTCTGATGCCGCGCACCCATCGCCTTGAGCAGTTCCAGACAGGCAATGCCCGCAGCACCGGCACCGTTCAGAACGATGCGCACATCCTCGATCTTCTTGCCCGACAGCTTCAGCGCGTTCAGCAGACCCGCCGCACAGATCACGGCGGTGCCGTGCTGGTCATCGTGGAAGACGGGGATATCCATTTCTTCCTTCAGACGCTGCTCGATGATGAAGCATTCCGGCGCCTTGATGTCTTCGAGGTTGATCCCCCCGAACGTCGGTCCCATCAGTTTCACCGCCGCGCAGAACGCATCGGGATCTTCCGTGTCGAGCTCGATATCGATCGAGTTCACATCGGCAAAGCGTTTGAACAGCACCGCCTTGCCTTCCATGACCGGTTTCGATGCCAGCGCACCGAGGTTGCCCAGACCCAGAACGGCCGTCCCGTTCGAGATCACGGCAACAAGGTTGCCCTTGTTGGTGTAATCATACGCCGTCTGCGGGTCTGCCGCGATCGCCTCGCAGGGGACAGCAACGCCCGGAGAATACGCAAGCGACAGATCGCGCTGCGTGGTCATCGGAACCGTGGCGGTAATCTCGAACTTTCCCGGCGTGGGATCGAGGTGGAAGGCAAGCGCCTCTTCGTTGGTAACTTTGGTTTTTGACACGGGCGGCACTCTCATCTGTTTAGGCAGTGATAGCGGCCCCGCGCCCGTCGCACAATCAGGCGACGAAGCGAACCCAATCGTGATTGCCCACAAAAGCGGCATGACGTTCCGGAAAATCACGTTCCAACCGCGACAGCGCCCAGCGGATCACCTGCGGTCGGTCACAGTGATGCGCGCACCAGATGATGCGGATCAGAGTTTGCCACCGTGTCGGATCGGCCTTGAATGCCTGATCGATGGCCACGAGCTCCGACTTCGGCTCCGCCAGCGCCTTGTGGCAGTCGCCCCGCAGGAGGAAAAAATCCGCGTCGCCCTTGATGACGTCTTCGTGCCGGTCAAGAAGCGCCAGCGCCTGTTCGGCCAGTCCTGCCCGCAACAGCCTGCGCGCCAGTGCTTCGACCGTGCGCGCGCTCGGCAATTCGGGAACGTGGCCAAGCACGCTGACAACGTAAGAGAGGATCTGCGCGATCGCGGCATCCGACAGCGCGACAGGCACGATACCATCGGTGGCGAAATGCGGCTCTTTCAGGGGATCGTCCGTATTGAAGTCGGCGAAAAAACTGATGTAGCGGCACTGCGATGCGTGGGCCAGCGGCCAGAAATCCGCCCAGCGGAATTGCGCGGTCTGCAGCGTCCCCAGCTCGATCACCTGCGCGTCGGGATGCGCGAAGAGCATGTTGGTCAGCCCCGCCCCATGCGCCCCGATCACAATTTCCGCGCGCGCCATCAGGGCGATCTGCTCCAGCGGCGGATAATCCTCGAAAGCAATCTCTTCAAATCCGAAGAGTTCCAGATGCTCCAGCAGACGCTCCTGCCGTGCCATGGGCCGGGCCCTGGCGTGATCGTCCCGCCGCCCGATGAAAAACCGCGTCGGCAAATGCGAGAAATCCTGCCCCTCTATCGCCCGCAAGGCGCGATCGCGGAGCGCAAGAAGGCTTTCGCTGACCGCGTTCATCTGCAGCAACGGCTGCATCTCGACGCTCATCCCGCCAAGACGGTTGCGGATGTGTCGCGGGATCAAACTGTCGAGCGCGCTGTCCGCAGGTGCCTGCAGCTGGGCCGAGATCATCTCGAATCCGGTCAGCGCCTCCGGGTAGGATTTCGGAGACCTCTCGAAAAAGACCCGACCGGTCGTTTCGGGAAAAAGTGCTTCGACGAAATCGCGGACGAAATCGCGCTGCTTGTCATCCTCGTTCGGGTAGTGAAAGAAAATGTCGCGCCCTTCGGTCAAACCGTCGAAGAGCGCCAGCTGCGCCAGCGATTCAGTGATGAAGTGGTAGTAATTGAACGTGTTCCGGCACTCGATCGCGATCGGCGCGTCCGGCGAAGGGGTCGCGACAGGCAGCGCCCGACCGGCATTCTTCTCGCGGCATTGCGCGAAATAGGCGTTCAGCGCCTCCTCGGGTTCCCCTTCGGTCGCTTCGCTCTCGAAACGGAAGCCGTTGATTGCTCGGGTTCCGGCAGCGCCTTTCAGGATGAACCGGCCGCTCGACAGGATCTGGGATTTGCGAAACTCCACGTCCCGAACGACGACGGGCGCAGCGTTGAACCAGAGCGCCTTGCCGAACTTCTTCTGCTTGCGGGTGACTTCGGTAAAGGAATGGATCTTGCGGTTGATCGCGTCATGGGCGCTGACGGCAAACCCCTCAATGGTGGCTGCAGGATGTTCGCGCCAGATGAAATCGGGCTCCGATACAAGCGATACTCCCTCTTCCCGCCACGGGTCGAGGAACAGATCTTCGGGATCGAGCGTGAATTCCAACTTGTTTCGCACTGTTTTTCAGCGCCTTTTTCCTGCCTTCAAAGATCATAGTACAGACCCCGCCGCGCCGTCCAGACAGCCGCGCCCCTTCCCTCCGCCCCTGCGGTTTTGTAGAGACAGGTCAGCCAAGGGGGATGCAAATGAGCGCAGGCAACGCCACACCGATGATGGCCCAGTATCTGGAGATCAAATCCGGCTATCCGGACGCGCTCTTGTTCTACCGGATGGGCGATTTCTATGAGCTGTTTTTTGACGATGCCGTCGCCGCATCCGAGGCGCTTGATATCGCGCTGACCAAACGCGGCAAACATGACGGCGAAGATATTCCCATGTGCGGCGTGCCGGTCCATGCGGCCGAAGGATACCTGCTGACCCTGATCCGCAAGGGATTCCGCGTGGCCGTGGGCGAGCAACTGGAAAGCCCCGCCGAAGCGAAGAAGCGCGGCAACAAATCCGTCGTCAAACGCGATGTGGTGCGTCTGGTCACCCCCGGAACGCTGACGGAAGAATCCCTTCTCGAAGCGCGCCGCCACAACTTCCTCGCGGCTTTCGCGCAGGTGCGGGATGACTGTGCGTTGTCCTGGGTCGACATTTCGACGGGCGCCTTTCATGTGATGGCCCTGCCGAAGGTCCGGCTGGGGCCGGAACTGGCGCGGCTGGCCCCGTCCGAACTTCTGGTAAGCGAGGGCGACAGTGCCGAACACCGCGAGTTAGAGACTGAATTCGGGCTGTCCGTCACCGAACTTGCCCGGTCGAGTTTCGACAGTACCGGCGCCGAAAAACGGATCTGTCAGCTTTACAACGTCGGATCGCTTGACGGCTTTGGCACCTTCGACCGTGCCGAGATTGCCGCAATGGGTGCGGTGATCGAATATCTCGACCTGACGCAAAAGGGAAAGCTGCCGCTTCTGCGCAAGCCGGTGAAAGAGGCGCAGGCCCGGACCGTCCAGATCGACGCGGCCACACGGCGCAACCTCGAACTGACCCACGCGCTGTCAGGTGGGCGCGCCGGTACGCTGTTGTCGGTGATGGACAGGACGGCAACCGCCGGCGGCGCGCGCCTGTTGGAGCGCCGTATTTCGAGCCCGTCCCGTGTGTTAGAGACTATTCACGCACGGCAGGCCGCTGTTTCATTCGCGTTCGAGCAGACAAGATTGCGCGGCGAGATACGCGAGCGGCTGCGCAACGTGCCGGATCTGGAACGGGCGCTATCGCGCCTGTCGCTGGATCGCGGGGGGCCCCGTGACCTTGCCGCAATCCGCAACGGCCTGACCGAGGCCGCGCGTCTTGCCCGGTTGCTGGATCATGATCTGCCCGACCTTCTCGAAACCGCACGTCAGAGCCTTTTGGGACACGAAACGCTGGTCGATCTGCTGGACGACGCGCTGGTCGCGGAGCCGCCACTGTTGATCCGTGACGGCGGCTTCATCGCGCCGGGATATCGCGAAGAGCTGGACGAGATGCGCAAACTGCGTGACGAGGGCCGCGGCGTTATCGCGGCGATGCAATCCCAATTCGTCTCTGATACGGGCATTTCGTCTCTGAAAATCAAGCACAACAATGTCTTGGGCTACTTCATTGAAGTCACGGCAACCCACGCCGAAAAAATGCTCTCGCCCCCACTGTCCGAACGGTTCATCCACCGCCAGACGACGGCCAATCAGGTCAGGTTCACCACGGTTGAACTGTCGGAGCTGGAAACCCGGATCCTGAACGCGGGAAACCACGCGACCGAATTGGAAAAACGTCTGTTCGAGGATCTGCGCAAGGCCGTGCTGGACCGCGCGGGCGAAATCGGGGCCGCGTCGGCCGCATTGGCCGAGATTGATCTGTCCACCTCTCTTGCCGATCTCGCGCAGGCCGAGGACTGGTGCAAACCGGCGGTCGACGGATCACGCGCCTTCGAAATCGTCGGGGGCCGCCATCCGGTCGTGGAGCGCGCCCTGAAGCAACAGGGTGGCACACCCTTCGTTGCCAACGATTGCAACCTCAGCGCCGATACGGATTCCGCGATCTGGTTGCTGACCGGCCCGAACATGGCGGGTAAATCGACCTATCTGCGTCAGAATGCGATCATCGCCCTGATCGCGCAAATGGGCAGCTACGTCCCTGCCCGCTCGGCGCATATCGGAGTAGTCAGCCAGCTCTTCAGCCGCGTGGGCGCATCGGACGATCTGGCGCGTGGGCGATCCACCTTCATGGTCGAGATGGTGGAGACCGCGGCCATCCTCAACCAGGCTGACGACCGCGCGCTGGTGATCCTCGATGAAATCGGTCGCGGGACCGCAACCTACGATGGGCTGTCGATTGCGTGGGCAACGCTGGAACATCTGCACGACGTGAACCGCGCCCGCGCCCTGTTCGCCACGCACTACCACGAGATGACCGCCCTTGCCGGCAAGCTGGACGGGGTGGCGAATGCGACCGTCGCGGTGAAGGAATGGGAGGGGGATGTGATCTTTCTCCACGAGGTGAAGAAAGGTGCTGCGGACAGGTCCTACGGTGTGCAGGTTGCACAGCTTGCAGGTCTGCCGCCCAAGGTGATCGACCGCGCCCGGGTCGTGTTGGAAGCGCTGGAAAAAGGGGAGCGCGAGGGAGGTGCGACACAGAAAACGCTGATAGATGATCTTCCGCTTTTCAGCATCGCGCACACGCCGAGCCCGACGCCAGCGGCACGGACGTCACCATTGGAAGAGATGGTCGCGGAAATCATGCCGGACGAATTGTCCCCGCGCGAGGCGCTGGACCTGATCTATAAACTGAAAGAGGCGGCCAAATCCTGACCGCCTCTGCCCAATGCATTGCTCCGCTCGCGGGTCAGGCGGTGTTCGACGAAACGCCAACCTGCGCGGGGCGCAGCAAACGGTCGTGCAGCATGAAACCTTCGGCTGCCACCTGAATGATATGCCCGGCTTTTGTATCCGGCACCGGCGCTTCGAACATGGCCTGATGGTGCTGGGGATCGAAACGATCACCGACTTCCGGCGCGATCACTTCGATGCCGTGTTTCTTGAACACATTCAGAAGCTCGCGCATCGTCAGCTCGATGCCTTCCAGCAGCGGGCCCGAGATCGTGCGCTGTTCTTCTGTCGCCGCTTCAAGTGCGCGCTTCATGTTGTCGTAGACCGACAGCATATCGCGGGCGAGTTTTGATCCACCGTAGTTCTCGGCCTCGCGACGGTCCTTTTCGGATCGCTTGCGCGCATTCTCCGCATCGGCAAGCGCACGCATGAAGCGATCCTTGTACTGGTCCCGCTCCGCGATCAGGTTTTCCATTTCAAGCGCACTCTCGTCGATCTCTTCCATTTCATCGGCATAGGTCTCTGCCTCCGCGGCCTCGGGATCGTCGAGGAAATCATTTTCTTTCGGGTCTGCCATTATTCACCTCTAACTCCGGTCAGAAATCAATTTCCCGACCAGTTGCGCCGTGTAGTTCACGATCGGCACGATACGTCCATAGTTCAGGCGCGTGGGTCCGATGACCCCGACCGCGCCGACAATCTTACGATCCGAGTTCATATATGGGGAAACCACCAAAGAGGAACCCGAAAGTGAGAAAAGTTTGTTTTCCGACCCGATAAAAATGCGAACGCCATCGCCATCTTCTGCCAGTTCCAGAAAATCGGCGATGTCTCGTTTCCGCTCAAGATCGTCAAACAGCGTGCGAATGCGTTCCAGGTCTTCGGCCTGCCCCTTTTCACCGATCAGATTCGCCCGCCCCCGAACGATCAGACGTTCGGGATAATCATCCTCGCCGTCCCAGATCACCGCACCGCTTTCCACCAGTTCGGCGGCCAGCGCGTCGATCTCCTGACGGCGTTTCTTCATCTCGGCCTTGATCGTGCCCTGAAGCTCGCTCAGTGTTTTGCCCTCGACCAGCGAATTCAGGAAATTCGCGGCCTCGCGCATGGAGCTTGGCGTCTGCCCGACGGGGGGTTGGAAAAGCCTGTTTTCCACATGCCCGTCCGAAAACACCAGAACGGCCAAAGCCCTGTCATGGGCAAGTGAAACGAATTCGATATGCCGTATCGGCGCTTCGTGTTTCGGTGCCAGAACCAGCGACGCACCATGGGTCACCCCGCTGAGCGCTGATCCCACACGATCGAGAATACCCGCAACATCGTTGGAGTTGCTGCCCAGCGTCGCATCAATCTGCGCGCGGTCCTCTTCATCGGGTGTGCCGACTTCGAGCAGGCCGTCGACGAACATCCGCAGGCCCAGTTGCGTCGGGATACGTCCGGCGCTGACGTGGGGGCTGTCCAGCAGACCCAGATACTCCAGATCCTGCATCACGTTGCGGATCGTGGCGGCACTCACCTTTTCGCTGAAATCGCGGGTCAGTGTGCGCGAGCCCACCGGATCACCGTTTGCCAGATAGCCTTCGACGACGCGGCGAAACACTTCGCGCGACCGGTCGTTCATCTCCTGAAGAAGTCTCGACGTATCTGCCATCTCTTGCCCTTTGGAACACATTAAGGGTGCGGGGGTTGCATCCGCAAGGGATCGGACGCTATCGAGATCATCGAACACATGAAAAAGGAAGAACCCATGCGCCCCTCCGGTCGGAAATTGGACGAAATGCGAAATGTCTCGGTCGAGGTCGGCTTCACCAAGCACGCCGAAGGGTCCGCTCTGATCAAGATGGGGGATACCCATGTGTTGTGCACCGCGTCGATCGAAGCCCGCGTGCCACCGTTTATCAAGGGCTCCGGTTTGGGATGGGTCACCGCGGAATACGGCATGTTGCCGCGCGCAACGAACACGCGGATGCGCCGCGAGGCCGCATCGGGCAAGCAGGGCGGCCGCACCGTTGAAATCCAGCGGCTGATTGGCCGCAGCCTGCGCGCGGGTGTCGATCGCTCGGCCTTGGGCGAACGCCAGATCACCGTTGATTGCGACGTCCTTCAGGCCGATGGCGGAACGCGCTGCGCTTCGATCACCGGCGGCTGGATCGCGCTGCGCCTTGCCGTGAACAAATTGATGAAAGCGGGCGATGTCATTTCCGACCCGATGACCGATCCCGTCGCCGCAATCAGCTGCGGGATCTACGCGGGCCAGCCGGTGCTCGACCTCGACTACCCCGAGGATTCCGAAGCGGGTGTAGACGGTAATTTTATCATGACCGAAAGCGGCCAGATGATCGAAACCCAGATGAGCGCCGAGGGCGCCACATATAGCCGTGCGCAGATGAACGAACTTCTGGACCTTGCCGAAAAAGGGATCAAGCAGCTGACCGCGATCCAACGTGAGGCCTGCGCATGAGCCGAAAGTTTACCGGCGACCGGCTTTTGATCGCCACACACAACGCCGGCAAGCTGCAAGAAATGACCGAACTTTTCGGCCCCCGCGGGATCACCGTGGTCGGCGCGAAAGAGTTCAACCTGCCCGAACCGGAAGAGACTGAAGATACATTCGTCGGCAACGCGCGGATCAAGGCCCATGCCGCGGCCAAGGCAACCGGCCTGCCCGCCTTGTCCGACGACAGCGGCATTCAGGTCGCGGCCCTTGATAATGCGCCGGGTGTCTACACCGCCGACTGGGCCGAGACACCCCAAGGCCGCGATTTCGTGATGGCCATGGAAAAAACCCATCGCCTCCTCGAAGAGACCGGCGCACCCGAACCGCACCTTGCGCGGTTTTGCTCAACCCTCGTTCTGGCCTGGCCCGACGGGCACGATGAAGTCGCCGAAGGAAAGATTGACGGGCATTTCGTCTGGCCGATGCGGGGACAGACGGGTCACGGCTATGATCCGATCTTCCAGCCCATCGGCGAAACCCGAACCTTCGCGGAAATGTCCCACGACGAAAAGAACGCGATCAGCCACCGGTCCGACGCCGTGGCAAAACTGCTGGCCAAATGTTTTGACTGAAGACTGGCGTCAGGGTGGTTTCGGCATCTATATCCATTGGCCGTTCTGCGAAGCAAAATGCCCCTACTGCGATTTCAACAGCCATGTCGCCCGCCATATCGATCAGGCCGCGTGGAAGGCCGCCTATCTGTCCGAGCTGAAGCGCTACGCATCAGAAACCCCCGGTCGTGTTGTCACATCCGTTTTCTTCGGTGGTGGCACGCCCAGTTTGATGGATCCCGAAACCGTTGCCACGGTTATCGAGGAAATCCGCCGCCTCTGGCCCGTCGCGAATGATCTGGAAATCACGCTCGAGGCAAACCCCGGCTCGGTCGAGGCTGGCCGGTTTCAGGCCTACCGTGATGGCGGTGTTTCACGTGTGTCGATGGGACTTCAGGCCCTCAACAACGAGGACCTCCGCCGCCTAGGGCGGATCCATACCGTTGAAGAAGCGTTGCGCGCCTTCGATGTCGCGCGCAACTGCTTCGAGCGCGTCAGTTTTGATCTGATCTATGCGCGTCAGAACCAGACGCTGGACCAGTGGGAAGCTGAGCTTAAACAGGCCCTAAACCTCGCGATAGACCATCTTTCCCTGTACCAGCTTACGATCGAGGACGGGACCGCGTTCGGTGACCGCTACGCCTTGGGAAAACTGCGCGGCCTGCCCGGTGAGGATCTGGGCGCGGACATGTTCGATCTGACGCAGGATGTCTGTGCCGCCGCCGGAATGCCCGCTTACGAAGTTTCCAACCACGCGCGCGACGGTGCGCAATCGCGGCACAACCTGATCTATTGGCGCTACGGCGATTACCTTGGCATTGGTCCCGGTGCGCATGGCCGGCTGAGCCTGAACCAGAAACGCCACGCGACCTTCTGCTACAGCAATCCCAAGCGCTGGCTTGATGCCGTGGACGCAAATGCGCCCGAGCAGGAGCGCGAAACGCTTGATGCGAGCGACGCCGCGACGGAATTTCTGCTTATGGGCCTCAGGTTGCGCGAGGGCGTGAGCCTTGGCCGCTACGAGGCAATCGCGGGTGCACCGCTTTCCGAAGAGCGTCTCGATCATTTACGCTCTCTGGGCATGATCGAGACGCTGGAGGACAGGTTAATCGTTTCAGATCAGGGGTTTAGAGTACTAAACGCCGTGATTTCCGAACTTCTCAGGGACTAGTTTCCGCCCAGGATCCGACACAGTTCGTCCAGCTGGTCGAGAGACGTGTAATTCAGAACCATCTGCCCCGATTCCTGCCCCGGTTTGTGGTTCAGGGTTACTTTCATGCGCAGGTTCGCTGAAAGGTCATCTTCCAACGCCTTGGTATCGGCATCTTTTTCGACCTTCGGCTTCTGCGCGGCAGGCTGCGGTGCGTCACCCGAGAGCTCCTTCTTCACCAAGGCCTCCGTGGCACGCACGGACAAACCGCCGCGAATGATTTGCTGCGCCAGCCTCAGCGGATCCTGTGACGGGATCAATGCCCGTGCGTGACCGGCACTCAGTTCACCCTTGCGCAGCATATCGAGAACCGCGTCGGGCAGGTTGAGAAGACGAAGGAGGTTCGCGATGTGGCTGCGGCTTTTCCCCAACGCTTCTGCAAGCTTTTCCTGTGTGTGGCCAAAACGGTCCATCAGCTGCTTGTAGCCCGCCGCCTCCTCTGCGGCATTCAAATCGGCGCGCTGGATGTTTTCGATGATCGCGACTTCGAGAACCTCGATATCGCTGTAATCCCGTACGATCACGGGAAGCTGGTGCAGCTGCGCCATCTGCGCGGCACGCCAGCGGCGTTCGCCGGCGACGATCTCAAAACGCCCCTCGCCACTCTTGCGCACGATCAGTGGCTGAAGAACGCCCTTTTCCTTGATCGACGCGGAGAGATCCTGAAGATCATCTGCCGTGAACTGCTTGCGGGGCTGATCCGGATTCGGGGCAATCTGCTCGATCGGAACCATCTGATCGGCGGCTGACGGGCCCTGCGCCGCTGCAGTCTCAGTCTCGTTCACATCGGCCATCAGGGCCGAAAGCCCGCGGCCAAGGCCCCTTTTCCGTTCTGAATTATCCGACATGCTGCACCTCTTTCACTTCATTCTCGTTATTTTCCATCAGCTCTTTCGCCAGCTCGCGGTACGCCAATGCCCCTTTTGACGTGCTGTCATACGCCAGAACCGGCATCGCGAAACTAGGCGATTCACTGACGCGCACGTTCCGCGGGATCAGGGTCTTAAACACCAGATCGCCAAGGTTATCGCGCGCATCCTGCTCAACCTGTTGGGAGAGGTTGTTACGCCGGTCGTACATCGTCAGGACGACGCCCTCGATCCGCAGGTTCTTGTTTCCGGACTGTCTGACTTCACGAATGGTCAGCATCAGCTGTGAAAGACCTTCAAGGGCAAAAAACTCACTCTGAAGCGGTACGAGAATGGAATGCGCGGCTATCATCGCGTTAACTGTCAGCAGGTTCAGCGACGGAGGGCAATCGATCAGGATATAATCGAACGCGAAACTGTCCATCTGGGTTTGCCGCAGCGCGTCATGCAGCAAAAAGCTGCGTTTTTCGTTCGTCAGCAATTCAAGGTCAGCCGAGCTGAGATCAACTGTCGCCGGAACGATAAAGAGGTTTTCCGTCGCCGTCTTCAGGATAACTTTCTGAAGGTCGACATCTTCCAGCAGCAACTCATAGGTCGTGAATTCACGATCATCCAGCTCGATACCAAGGCCTGTCGAGGCATTCCCCTGAGGATCAAGATCGATCACCAGCACGCGGCGCCCCTCCTCGGCAAGCGCGGCAGAAAGATTAATGGCTGTCGTGGTCTTGCCGACGCCGCCTTTCTGGTTGGCGATTGCGATGATTTTCGGACCCTGGGGGCGGGAAAGGTCAGACACGCGCGAGCTCCTTGATTTTCAAGATAATGGCGTCGGGATTGGTTTTACTCTTAATCGGTTCGAGGTCGTATGACCACTCTTTGCGAGCCGCCGCATCCTCTTCGCGCCAGCGCGCGCCCTTCGGGAACAGCGCGACACCGTCTGGCGCAAGATGCTGGTGGGCATGTAACAGCAATCCACTCAGATCATCCAAGGCGCGCGCCGATAGCACCGAGGCATTCTGCGGTTCCATCTCGTCAATCCGCGAGGCGTGAACGGTGACATTCAGGTCCAGCTCTCGCGCGGCGGTCCGCAGGAATGCACACTTCCGCTGATCACTGTCGACCAAGGTAAACGCGCGCGTAGCGTCTTCCTCTTTCGCCAGAACAGCCGCAACAATTCCGGGGAAGCCGCCGCCGCTGCCGATATCCAGCCAGTGGCCCGCAGCTGGCGCGACGTCGAAGATCTGCACGGAATCAAGAATATGCCGCGACCAGATTTTTTCTGCATCCTGCCTGGAGACAAGATTGATCTTCTTCGTCCACTTCGCGACCAGCGCCTCGAAATGCCTCAACCTCTCCATTGTTTCACGTGAAACATTTGGAAGAGCGTCACGCTCGGTCATGCTGATTTTTTCTTTCCGGCACGGCGCAGCATCGCGAGGATCAGCGTCAGTGCGGCGGGAGTCATACCGTCAATCCGCGCCGCTTGCGCCAATGAGGTTGGCCTGACCTTTTGAAGCTTGCTTTTCAGTTCATTGGACAAGCCTTCAATCTCCTGAAAAGAAAACTCGGCGGGAATCTTCTCACCTTCGTCCTTGCGAAGCGCAGCAACATCCTGCTCCTGACGCTTGATATAATTCGCGTAGAGCGCATCCTTCGCGACTTGGTCCGAGATCGCGCTATCAAAGCCAGCGAGACCGGGATCAAGCTGTGCCACCTGATCAAAGGTCACCTTTGGAAAGGCGAGCAGCTGAAAGCCGCTCCGCCGTTGACCATCTTGGTTAATCGCAATCCCGGCTGCGGCGATTTCCTTGGGCGTAAACGTCGTTGCTTCAAGCTGCGCACGGCACGCATCCAGCCGCTCCATCTTATCCTTGAAGATCTCTTGACGCTTCAAAGATACACAACCCGCTGCGATCCCGACAGGCGTAAGCCGTTGATCCGCGTTATCTGCCCGCAAAGACAGCCGGAATTCTGCGCGCGACGTGAACATTCTGTAGGGCTCGGTAACACCTCGGGTCGTCAAATCGTCGATCATCACACCGATATAGCTATCCGTCCGGCTGAAATGCAGCGGCTCCCCGCCCCGAGCGGAAATCGATGCGTTCAATCCCGCAACCATTCCTTGCGCGGCAGCTTCTTCGTAGCCCGTCGTCCCGTTGATCTGGCCGGCAAGATACAGGCCGGGCACGTCACGCAACTCCAGCGTCTTTTTGAGAGCGCGAGGATCGACGTAATCGTATTCGATCGCGTAGCCAGGCTGAAGGATCGTAACCTCTTCAAGCCCCGCTATGGAGCGCACATATTCATCCTGCACGTCCAGCGGCAGCGACGTCGAAATACCGTTCGGATAAATCGTCGAGTCGCTGAGGCTTTCGGGTTCGAGGAAGATCTGGTGCGAGGTCTTGTCGGCAAACCTGACAACTTTATCCTCGATTGAGGGGCAGTATCGCGGGCCAACGCCGTCAATATGCCCGCCGTACATCGCGGACCGTCCGAGGTTCTCACGGATGATGTCATGCGTTTTCTCATTCGTATGCGTGATACCGCAGGAGATCTGGCGCGCGGACGGACGGTTTGACATGAAAGAAAACAGCGTCGGATCCTCATCCGCCGGCTGCATTTCCAATCCTTCCCAACGGATCGTTTTTCCGTCGAGCCGTGGCGGCGTTCCCGTCTTCAACCGGCCAAGCGGCAGGTTGAAGGAGTCGATACGCTCGGCCAGCCGGATGGACGGCTTGTCTCCCATGCGCCCGCCGGATTTCTGCACATCCCCAATATGGATGACACCACGAAGGAAAGTGCCCGTCGTCAGGATCACGGAACTTGCCCTGATCTGA
Organism: Sulfitobacter sp. HNIBRBA3233; assembly: GCF_040149665.1. Lineage (NCBI taxonomy): Bacteria > Pseudomonadati > Pseudomonadota > Alphaproteobacteria > Rhodobacterales > Roseobacteraceae > Sulfitobacter > Sulfitobacter marinivivus. The sequence continues at coordinate 2,390,564 of NZ_JBEFLP010000001.1, forward strand.
TCCTCGCCATTGAAAATCACGCCACAAACGCGGCCGCCTTCCATGACGAGGTCGGTCGCTTCGCCCTCGATTATGGTGATGCGCGGATTGGCTTCCGTTTCGGCCAGCATTGCTTCGCGATAGATTTTGCGATCAGCCTGCGCGCGGGGCCCCTGCACCGCCGGGCCTTTCCGGCGGTTCAGAAGCCGAAACTGGATCCCGGCCTTGTCGGCAACTCGCCCCATGACACCATCCAGCGCGTCAATCTCGCGGACCAGATGCCCTTTGCCCAAACCACCAATGGCCGGGTTACACGACATCACGCCAATCGTATCACGCGACATGGTCAGGAGTGCTGTTTCGGACCCCATGCGCGCGGCGGCATGCGCGGCCTCGGCGCCCGCATGGCCCCCACCGATAACGATGACATCAAAATGTTTCACGTGAAACAATCCTCACTTACCCAAGCAGAAACTTGCAAAGATCTCGTCCAGCAAGTTTTCAGCATCAATCCGCCCTACGAGCACTTCAAGCGCGTGGATTCCGATTCTCAGCTCCGCTGCCGCTATATCGTAGACATCGGGGCCATCCTCAAGAAGCTCAAGCGCCCTGTTCAAACCAGCCGAAGCTTGCTGCATCGCCGCAGCATGACGTGCGTGTGTGGCCAGACCGGCGCCGGAAACGAAGTCCTGCAACCTTGTCTGGATCTCCGCCAGAAGTTGATCCACCCCTGCCCCCGTCTCGCCGGAAACAGCGGGGTAGGACGCCCCGGTCAAATCAGCCTTTGCCGAGAGCATAACATCCCCTTCAACCGGAGTCATCGGGGGTTCGTCGCCTTCCTCCAACAGGAACACGCGCAAGTCAGCCAGCTCGGCACGGGCGAGCGCGCGCTCGACGCCCAGTGTTTCCACCAGATCATCGCTTTGGCGGATGCCGGCCGTATCAAGCAGAGTCACCGCAAGTCCACCCAGATCCATTCGGACTTCGATCACATCGCGGGTTGTGCCGGCAACGTTCGAGGTGATCGCCGCGTCCCGCCCCGCCAGTCGATTCAGCAGCGTCGATTTTCCGACGTTCGGCGCGCCAATGATGGCGACTTCGAAACCGGTCCTGATTCTCTCGGCGGCCTTGATCCCCTTGATCTCGTGCACCAGGGCTTTGTCCGTTTGAACCAGAAGCTCGCGGACCTCATCGCTTACATCGACCGGGACATCTTCGTCTGCGAAATCGATTGTCGCTTCGAGCAGTGCTGCCGCCCGGATCAGCGATTTTCGCCATTCCTCGACCTTATCGCCAAGGTCGCCTGACAGTACCCGAAGCGCCTGCTTCCGCTGTGCTTCGGTCTCAGCCTCGATCAGATCACCCAAGCCTTCGACCTGCGTCAGATCAAGGCGCCCGTTCTCGAGCGCGCGGCGGGTAAATTCACCGGGCTCCGCCAGACGGCAGCCATCGAAACCACCCAGAACTTCAAGGGTGCGGTGCATGATTGCTATGCTGCCGTGGAGATGGAGTTCGACAACATCTTCCCCGGTAAAGCTATTGGGGCCGTCGAATCGCAGGACCAGGGCCTGGTCGATGAATTCACCAGCCCCATCGCGTAGCATACGCAGCGCTGTCTGGCGGTGTTCGGGCAGAACACCAACCAGATTTGCAGCAATTTCATGCGCAGAAGGGCCAGAGATCCGAACGACGGATACCCCGGCCCGACCCACTGCAGTGGCTTGGGCGAAAATCGTATCCATAGACCTAAGCCTTTGAATTTACGTTATTTTAGGTGTTCATCGAGTCAAAGAAGTCGGAGTTTGTTTTCGTCTGCTTCAACTTGGAAATCAAGAACTCTATCGCGTCCGTGGTTCCCATCGGATTGAGGATCCGGCGAAGAACGAATGTTTTCTGAAGATCGACCTTGTCGACCAGCAGATCCTCTTTCCGCGTGCCGGATTTCAGGATGTCGATGGCCGGGAACACGCGTTTGTCCGCAATCTTGCGGTCCAGCACGATTTCCGAGTTACCGGTCCCTTTGAATTCTTCGAAGATGACCTCATCCATGCGGCTGCCGGTATCGATCAGCGCAGTCGCGATGATGGTCAGCGATCCGCCTTCCTCGATGTTCCGCGCCGCACCAAAGAAGCGTTTCGGGCGTTGCAACGCGTTCGCATCCACACCACCCGTCAGAACCTTGCCCGACGAAGGCACAACAGTGTTGAACGCGCGTCCAAGGCGGGTGACGGAGTCGAGCAGGATAACGACATCGCGCTTGTGTTCGACCAGACGCTTGGCTTTTTCGATCACCATGTCCGATACAGCGACGTGACGCGTGGCAGGCTCATCAAATGTCGAGGATACGACCTCCCCCTTCACCGAGCGCTGCATATCCGTCACCTCTTCGGGGCGCTCGTCGATCAGCAGGACGATCAGATAGCATTCGGGGTGGTTCTTCTCGATCGAGTTGGCGATGTTTTGCAACAGAACCGTTTTACCTGTGCGCGGCGGGGCCACGATCAGCGAACGCTGGCCTTTGCCGATCGGCGCGACAAGATCGATGATCCGGGCAGAGCGGTCCTTGGCTGTCGGATCTTCCAACTCCATCCGAAGACGCTCGTCCGGATAGAGCGGCGTAAGGTTTTCGAATGCAACCTTGTGGCGCGCCTTCTCGGGCTCCTCGAAATTGATCAAGGTCACTTCGGTCAGCGCAAAGTACCGCTCGTTATCGTCCGGCGCCTTGATCAGCCCCTCGATGGTATCACCCGTCCGCAGGGACCACTGGCGGATCATGTCCGGCGACACATAGATATCATCCGGACCGGCAAGATAGTTCGCCTCGGGCGAGCGCAGGAAACCGAAACCGTCCTGAAGCACTTCAAGAACGCCGTCCCCGGAGATTTCCCAGCCCTCGTCCGCGCGTTCGCGGAGGATCTGGAACATCATCTCGCCCTTGCGCATGGTCGAAGCATTCTCGATCTCGAGTTCTTCGGCCATGGCGAGCAGGCTCTTGGGGGATTTCGCCTTGAGATCGGCGAGGTTCAGCGTTTCGACTGTCATGGAAATATCCTTGGCCTGGCATGCGACTGCCAGAGATCTTCGGTTCTGATTGTACGGTATAGGCCGGTCCCCGGACGGGGCGGTGCTGATGCTCTAAGCGCTGGAGCGCATTCTGTCAACGACGGGTATCAAAACTTCACCGTCACGGAGAAGACGATCAGGATCATCAGAAGCGTCGGCACTTCGTTCATCATCCGGTATTGTTTGCCGCTGAGCGTATTCTCTGCCCGTTGAAAACCCTTCATGCGGCGTGTGAGCCAGATGTGAAAGACCGTCATGGCGATCACGCCCGCAGCCTTGAGCCACGGCCAGACATCGCCCCAATACACAATCCCGGGGGTCATCACCAAAAGCAGCCCGAACAGCCATGTCGCCATCATCGCGGGGCTCATGATCACTTTTGCAAGTTTATATTCCATCATCGCAAACAGCTCGTGAGTTTCCCCATTCAGCCCGACACGTTCGGTATGATGGACCATCAGGCGCGGCAGATAGAACAACGCAGCCATCCACGAGATCACCGAGATGATGTGAAACCCTTTGATCCAGGGATACGCCAGACTGAGAAGTTCACTCATGAGTTCCATCCGCTCTTTGGACCTCCTTATAATAATAAAGAAGAAAAGAAAGATTGTAGTTTTAAGTAGGGGGCGCCGAAACCTGTGGATTATTGAGTTATCCCCGATCGGAGCGGGTGTGAACATCCCGTAAGTCACGGTATGGGGGTAACCTGCCGCAGATCAGACAAACATCTGAAATATATAAATAATAGGTATTTTTATCGAACGGAAAACCTGTGGATATCCCTGTGCATGTGATCCTGGTCCAGGCATCTATACACGCAGCGGTTTGTTCTTCTCCCCAGAGGGAAAAGATCGGCGAAACCCGGTGAGATTTGCCAAAACATCGGCACTTGAACAGTGGGACCAAATTCTCGACAAGAAGTCCCTAAGATTTCCTTAACTTCATGCAAGAGTTATCCCCATGTCTATACAGATCATCCTTGCATCGGGATCCGCGACCCGCACCCGCCTCTTGTCGCAGGCGATGGTTCCCCACGAGGTACAGGTTGCGCGTATCGACGAGGAAACGATCACCGCATCGCTTCTGGCCGAAGGTGCAGCGCCGCGGGGCATCGCCGATACATTGGCCGAGATGAAGGCGCGCAAGGTAAGCGAAAAACATCCCGGCGCTCTGGTGATCGGCTGCGATCAGGTGCTTGAACACGGCGGGGCGCTGCTTGCCAAACCCGAGACCCCCGATGATGCACTGGCGCAGTTGCGCGCGCTGAGCGGGGACCGCCACATGCTGTTGTCCGCTGCCGTCATTTACGAAGATGGCAAGCCGGTCTGGCGGCACATCGGGCAGGTCAGGCTGCGGATGCGTAAAGTCAGCGACGACTATCTGCAGGATTACGTTGCCCGCAACTGGGACAGCATCCGTCACTCTGTCGGTTCCTACAAGCTGGAGGAAGAGGGTGTGCGCCTTTTCACCCGCGTCGAGGGGGATTACTTTAACGTGCTCGGTATGCCACTTTTGGAACTGCTGAACTATCTTGTCCTGCGTGGAGATTTGCCGACGTGACCAACCTGCCCCGTATCCCATTGGCCGGTGTGATCGGTTCCCCCATCGCGCATTCGAAATCACCCCAGTTGCACCGGCACTGGCTCGAGACGAACGGCATTCCCGGCTACTATATTCCAATGGATGTGGCACCGGATGATCTGGAGCGCGTCTTGCGGACGCTGCCGACAATGGGCTTCGTCGGTGTGAATGTGACAATCCCGCACAAAGAGGCGGTGATGCAGATTGCCGATCTTGTCACCGACCGCGCCATTCTGATCGGAGCGGCCAACACGTTGATTTTCCGCAAGGATGGCAAGATCCACGCAGACAATACGGATGGGTACGGATTCCTCGAAAACCTGCGCAACGGCGCGCCTGACTGGAATCCGAAATCGGGTCCGGCGGCGGTTCTGGGTGCGGGTGGTGCCGCCCGCGCGGTGATCGCATCGCTTCTGGATGCAGGGGTACCCGAAATCCTTCTTTCCAACAGGACGCGTGTCCGTGCGGACAAGCTCAAGCAGGATTTCGGCAGCCGCCTGCATGTATTTGACTGGGTACAGGCCGGTAACATGATCGATGACGCGGCACTTCTGGTGAACACGACCTCTCTGGGCATGATCGGCAAGGGTGAACTGCGCGTCCCGCTGGACGGGCTGTCGCCGCGCACCGTGGTGACCGATCTGGTCTATGCACCGCTCAAGACGCAGCTTCTGGCCACCGCCGAAGAGATCGGATGCCCCACGGTCGATGGTCTGGGCATGCTGCTTCATCAGGCCGTTCCCGCATTCGAGCGGTGGTTCGGGACACGACCCGTCGTCGACCGCGCCACCCGCGCTGCGGCGCTGCGCTGATGTTTCTGCTTGGATTGACCGGCTCCATCGGGATGGGCAAATCGACAACGGCAAAGATGTTCGTCGAAGAGGGCTGTGCGCTTTGGGATGCGGATGCGGCTGTCCACCGCCTCTATGCCGAAGGGGGCGCAGCGGTCGAACCCTTTCGCGCGGCATTTCCTGACGCCGTCATCGACGGCGCCGTGTCGCGGCCCGCGCTGAAAGACATCATCAGCGCCGACCCCGAAGCACTGGGGCGGATCGAACGGATCGTTCATCCGCTTGTCGGACAGGACCGCGCGGCATTCATCGCGCAGGCGCAGACGGATATCGTCGTGCTGGATATTCCGCTGCTCTTCGAAACAGGCGGCGAGGCGCGCGTCGATGCAACGGTTTGCGTCTACGTCGATGCCGACACGCAGGAAAAGCGGGTCATGGAGCGCGGCACCATGACGCAAGCCCAGTTTGAAGCGATCCGTGCCAAGCAATTGCCCGCAAAGGAAAAATGCGACCGCGCGGATTATGTAATTGAAACTGATACGCTTGAACACGCGCGCGCGCAGGTTCAGGATGTCGTCAGAAAGATCAGGAGCAGTTTAACCGATGCGTGAGATCGTCCTCGATACAGAGACCACCGGATTCGACCCGTCCACGGGCGACCGCATCGTGGAAATCGGCGCCGTCGAACTGATGGGCCATGTGCCTACGGGCCGCACCTATCACCAATACATCAACCCCGAACGCGAGATGCCGCAAGAAGCTTTCGAGGTTCATGGGCTGGGCGATGAGTTCCTGCGTGACAAGCCAAAGTTTGCGGAGATCGGGCAGGCGTTTCTGGACTTTATCGGTGATGCGAAACTGGTGATCCACAACGCGGCATTCGATATCAAGTTCCTGAACGCCGAGCTCGGCTGGATGAAGCTGCGCCAGATCCCGTGGGAGCAGGCGATCGACACACTCGCCATCGCGCGCAAGAAATTCCCCGGCTCGCCCTCGTCGCTCGATGCCCTGTGCCGCCGCTTCGGGATCGACAACTCCTCGCGGACGCTGCACGGCGCGCTTCTCGACAGCGAAATCCTCGCTGAAGTCTATCTTGAGCTGATCGGGGGAAAGCAGCCAGACTTCGGCCTGTCACAGCGTGCTGCACCGAAGGCGGGCGAGGCGTCGACCGAATGGGCACCGCGCCCGCGCCCGACGCCCCTGCCATCGCGGATCTCTGAAAAAGAAAAAGCCGCCCATGCCGAATTTGTCGGCAAGCTGGGCGGCGATCCCTTGTGGCTCAAGGCCTGATCAGGCGTCGGCGGGCGGCTGGGCGTCCGCTGCGGTCGTAGATGCCTTACGGCGCGCGATTTCGTTCCGGTACAGCTGGATGAAATCGATGTTTTCAAGGTTCAGCGGTGGGAAGCCGCCATCGCGGGTTACATCGCTGACGATCCGGCGCAGGAACGGGAAGATCATGCGTGGGCATTCGATCAGAAGGAACGGATGCAGCTGATCTTCCGGTACGTCCTCGATGTGGAAAATACCGACATAGTCGATTTCCAGAAGGAAGAGTGTCGTGTCGCTTTCCTTTGCCTTGGATGTCACGTTCAGCTTGATCGCGGTCTCGTACTGGTTCTCAACGCTGCGTTTCTTCGCATCGAGGCTGACCTGAACCTGCACGTCGGGCTGTACGTCGGATGGCGCGCCTTTTTGCGCCATGATGTTTTCGAATGACATGTCACGAATGAATTGACCCATCACACGCATCTGAGGGGCTTTTGACTGTTGTGTCGCTGCTTCGGCCTCGGCCATGAGCATCTCCTTTTTGGGAGGTTGAAATCAATTCGGGAGACTTAGCAGACCCCGCAAGAGCGCTCAACGGCTTAGTCGGGCGGTTATCGCTTGGTCCAGCCTGAATCTCCGCGTGGCGCGTCGTCGTCGGGAAGTTCGGTGAATTCGCCTTCGATCACATCCCCTCCCGCCGGGCGGCGGGGATCCGGCCGGCCGTGGCCTGTGTGGCCTGCGCGCGCATCGAAGCTTTGCACCTGAATGCGCTCGCGGATCGCCTTGTAGGCGGCTTTGCGCACGGCGGGGATCAGAAGGGCGAATCCGACCGCATCCGTGAAAAACCCCGGCGTCAGCAGCAAGGCCCCCGAAAACAGGATCATCGCACCGCTGACCAGTGGTTCGGTGGGGTCCTGCACCTCGGAAAATGATCTCTGGAGCTTGCTCAGCTCCATCCGACCCTGACTTTTAACCAGATACGTCCCCGCAATGGCCGTCAGAAGGACGATCAGAAGCGTTGGCCAGAGGCCGATAAAGCCGCCAACCTGTATGAACAGCGCGATCTCGATCAGCGGTACGGCAATGAATGCGATTAAAAGCCACATGTGTTAACATCCTTTCCTCGGGCGTCAGAGTGGACTCGCGCCCGTGCTCACCCTACATAAGGTGCTCAGTCAATTGTTTCCACGCCCTGCCCCATGAGGTGCCTATGAATTCGCCGCTTATCCAGCTTCTGGTTCTCGCCGCTATCGCGGTCTTTCTGATCCTGAGGTTGAAAAACGTGCTGGGTACGCGCGAGGGTTTCGAGAAACCACCGCTGCCGCAGCAACCTGCCCAGCGTTCCGGCCCCGCCTTCGAAGTGATCGAAGGCGGCCCCGATCTGGATATCACAGATCACTTCGACGAAGGGACACCGCAGGCCAGGGCCCTGGCCGAGATGAAGCGGATCGAACCGTCGTTCAACGTGACCGAATTCATGGCTGGCGCACGCGGCGCTTACGAGATGATCGTCATGGGTTACGAACGTGGCGAGCTTGACGATATCAAGCCCTTCCTTGCCGAAGATGTCTACGACAGCTTTGTCGATGGCGTGGCCGCGCGCGAGGATCAGGGGCTTTCCATCGAGGCCGAATTCATCGGCGTTCGGGAACTCCAGCTTGAGGATGTATCGCTCGACCCCGAGACCAAAGAGGCCGAGATGACATTGCGGTTCGTTGCCGAACTGACGTCCGCCGTGCGTGACAGCGACGGAAAGATCATCGAAGGCAGCCTGACAGACGCCAAGAAACAGAAAGACACATGGGTTTTCGCCCGCATCATGGGTTCGGATGATCCAAATTGGTTCCTGGTCTCCACAGACGGTTAGTGGTCGCGCTATGCGTGACGGTTGCTGCACTGGCCTCGTTTCCGGCGGGGCCAGTGGCGTCTGAGGTGCGATATGACGTGCTGTCCTTCGACCAGCTTGACGGCTGGGCCGAAGATGACCACGCCGCAGCGTTCGAGACCTTCCTGAACACCTGCGGCGATATGAAAGAGCCGGATTGGGAAGCCGTGTGTCGCTACGCCCGAACCGGCCCCGACCCACGGCACTTTTTCGAACTGCTGTTTCGTCCGGTGCTGATGGACGAAGGCAAACCGGCCCTCTTCACTGGCTATTTCGAACCTGAACTGGATGGGTCGCTCTACCGCTCCGAAAGATACCGCTATCCCGTCTATAAAATGCCGTCCGAGGCGCTTGAAAATCGCCCGTGGCTGACCCGACGCGATATTCTGGAAAGCGGGGTCATGGAACACCGGAATCTGGTGATCGCCTATGTCGATGATCCGGTTGAGTTGTTCTTTCTCCAGATTCAGGGGTCCGGGCGCATCCGTCTTCCCGACGGAAGTGCGCTGCGCGTCGGCTATCGCGGATCGAACGGGCACGAATACCGCTCCATCGGGCAGGAACTGGTGCGGCGCGGCGTTTATGAGCCCCATCAGGTCAGCGCGCAAGTCATCAAGAACTGGGTCCGGCGCAATCCGGTCGATGGGCAGGAGCTTTTATTTCACAATCCGTCATATGTGTTTTTCCGCGAAGTCAGCAGGGTTCCTGCGGATCGCGGGCCGCTTGGCGCGATGAACAGATCCGTCACCACCCTGCGCACGGTCGCTGTCGATCCGGCGTTCGTGCCCCTCGGGGCCCCTGTCTGGATCGAAAAGGACGGTGAAAGGCCCATGCGCAGGCTTATGGTCGCGCAGGATACCGGATCGGCGATCAAGGGTGCACAACGTGCCGATGTTTTCTTTGGGACCGGCGACGGCGCTGGCCGCGCGGCGGGACGTTTGCGCGATCCGGGCAGGATGCTTGTCTTGCTGCCGATCCAGAGGGCCTATGCCCTTTTGCCGGAGTCCGCGATATGAAGCGGCGCAGGCTCAGCAAGGAAGACCGCGAGCTGTGGGAGCGCGTCACGGCCAAGACCGAGCGGATGGCTAAATCCGATCTTGAGCCTGCGCGTTTCGACCCCGACGCGAGCATGCCCGCGCCCGCGCGGCGACCGGACCAGAAGACGCTGCGCAAGTCGCGCGAAACGCTTCTGGGCAAACCGAAGGGGCAACGCCCGGGCAAGGGCCACGACCTGATGCCGTCGATACAGGACCAGCTGCGCAAATCCCCCGTGCAGATGGACCGCAAGACCCACGGCAAGCTCACCCGCGGAAAGCTGCGCCCGGAGGGTAAGATCGACCTGCACGGCATGACACTCGACCGCGCCCACCCTGCCCTGACCGGATTTGTCCTGAAGGCCCACGCGCAGGGAAAGCGGCTGATTCTCGTGGTGACAGGCAAAGGCAAGCAGCGCGACGAAGGTGGGCCAATTCCCGTCCGCCTCGGGGTGCTGCGCCATCAAGTGCCACAGTGGCTGCAAATGCCGCCGCTCTCGTCCGTGGTGTTGCAGATCACGCCGGCCCACATCAGCCACGGGGGTGGCGGGGCCTACTATGTCTATCTCAGGCGACAGCGGTAGCGGGCAAATCGCGCTGGTAGCGCAAAATCCCCACCCCGGCGAGGATCGCACCACCGAAATAGAACAGCGCCATCGGGATCATCTGGTCGGGGAAATCCACGCCAAGGTCGATCAGCGCGCCCGAGATACCCGGCCCGATTGCTGAGCCGAACACCATGAGCGCCGCCGCCGCCGCCTTGATCGCGCCAAGGTAGCGGGTGCCGTAGAATACCGCCCAGAAGGCAGCCGTGGCGGTGCCCTGCATGCCCTGCCCGACCCCGAAGATCACCAGACCGACACCCGCCATCGCAATGGTATCGGCATAGGCCAGCACCAGAAACGACATGCCGAACGGCACCATCTGGAACGGCACGACCCATTTCACGCCGAACCTGTCGACCGCCCAGCCGGTGATGAAGGTAAAGGAGATCGATGCAACCGTATAGATCGGCATCAGCGCGACATAGGAGGTCAGCGACCAGCCCTTCACCTCTGTCAGGTGGACCTGCTGGAAGAACAGCGCAGTGCCCCATGCGGAGGGCCCCAGAACCAGCGGGATCAGCATATAAAAGAGCGGATGGCGCAGCAGCTCGGCCCGTGTCCAGTGCCGCCCCTGCATCCCGAGGCTGGCCGAGCTTTCGGCCATGGATTGCGGTGTTCTTTCCTGTCGCAGAAGAAGCTGCATCACCGGCACCAACAGCAGGATCAACCCCGCCGCGATCAGCCAGAGTGTGCGCCAGTCCGTGGTCAGCAGCAGGCCGACGAAAACCACGGGCAACACCGCCTGCCCCATGGCAAACCCCATCGACGCAAGCGAGAGCGCCTGACCGCGTGTGGCAATGAACCACCGCGACATCGCCACCGCACCAAGCTGCGACAGCATCCCCTGCCCCATCAGGCGCAAGGCGTAGATCACGACGATCAGCAACAGCGCGCTTGTGACCATCGACATCGCCACGGCGGCCAGCGCCAGCAACACCATCACCCAGAATGCCAGCGCGCGGACGCGGAACCGGTCGGTCAGGGTGCCGACCCAGATCATCGTAACCGCCGACAGCGTTGTGCCGATGGTATAGGTCAGACCCCAGCCACCGTCGGTCAGCCCGAAGCTTTCCTTGATCTCGCCCGCGAACAGGGAAATGAAATAGGTCTGCCCGAAAGACGATGTGAACGTCAGCAGGAAACCTGCCAGCAGGAACAACCGGTTATCTATGACGAAACGAAAATAGCCCATGGCCACTCGTGCCATGCGGCGCGGAAAAGAAAAAGCCCCGTTGAGAGGCGGATCACCCCGGACCCGGCCCGGAATGATCCATTAGCGCCGGATTACAGAACGTAACGGCTCAGATCGGTGGATTTGGTCAACTCGCCAAGATGCGCATCGACGAACCCGGCATCGACGGTCACGGTTTCCCCACCACGATCCGGCGCGGTAAAGCTGAGTTCCTCGAACACGCGCTCCATCACCGTGTAAAGCCTACGCGCGCCGATATTCTCGACCGACGAATTCACCTCGGCCGCAATCTGCGCGAGCGCGGCGATACCGTCTTGCGTGAATTCGACGGTGACGTCCTCGGTCCCCATCAGGGCGGTGTATTGCAGCGTCAGCGCATTGTCGGTCTCGGTCAGGATGCGCACGAAATCCTCTTCGGTCAGCGCGCGCAGTTCGACACGGATCGGCAAACGCCCCTGCAGTTCGGGCAGAAGATCCGATGGCTTGGCAATGTGGAAGGCGCCAGAGGCGATGAACAGGATATGGTCCGTCTTGACCGGGCCATGCTTGGTGCTGACGGTCGTGCCTTCGATCAGAGGCAACAGATCGCGCTGCACGCCCTCGCGGCTGACATCGCCGCCCCGCGCGTCCGTGCGCGCGCAGACCTTGTCGATCTCGTCCAGGAACACGATTCCGTTCTGCTCCACGGCCTCGATGGCGCTGCGGGTGACGGTTTCGTCGTCCAGAAGCTTGTCCGCTTCCTCACCGATCAGGATCTCGTAGCTTTCCGCGACTGTCAGGCGCTTTTTCGTGGTGCGCCCGCCCATCGCCTTTCCGAACAGATCGCCAAGGTTCATCATGCCCATACCGCCCTGCTGGCCCGGAATTTCCATGGCCGAAAACGGGTTGGACGTGTCGGCGACTTCAAGCTCGATCATCGTATCGTCAAGCTGCCCGTCCTTCAGTTTCTTGCGGAACATGTCGCGCGTGCCTTCGCGTGCGTCAGGGCCGGCGATGGCGTCGATCACCCGGTCTTCGGCGGCCTTGTGGGCGTTCGCCTTCACGTCCTCGCGCATGTGTTCGCGGGTCATCGCGATAGAGGCATCCAGCAAGTCGCGCACGATCTGTTCGACATCGCGCCCGACATAGCCGACCTCGGTAAATTTCGTCGCTTCGACCTTGAGGAACGGGGCGCGGGCAAGTTTTGCGAGACGGCGGCTGATCTCGGTCTTGCCGACGCCTGTGGGTCCGATCATCAGGATGTTTTTCGGATAGACCTCTTCGCGCAGGTCGTCACCAAGCTGCTTGCGGCGCCAGCGGTTGCGCAGGGCCACGGCGACGGCACGCTTCGCGTCTTTCTGGCCGATGATGTAACGGTCCAGTTCGGACACGATTTCACGGGGGGTCAGGTCTGTCATGCTGTCTCCTTGGGTCGCGCATCAACAGGTGGCCCCTGGGCTGGCAAATGACAAGGGGCAGGCCCGTGGACCTGCCCCCTTTCGTGATTATCCCAGAAAATCGATCAACGCCTTGTTGAAGTCTTCCGCGTGGCTGACGTTGCAGCCGTGCGGCGCCCCGTCGAGTTCGACCAGCTTGCTGCCCGCGACCGCCTTGTGGGTACGATGACCGGATCCGTCAATCGGCACGATGCCGTCCGCGGTGCCATGCAATACCAGCGTGGGAACCGTGATTTTCTTCAAGTCCTCGCGAAAATCCGTGGTTGCCCAGGCTTCCATGCAGCCCAGTGCAGCCTCTGGCGAGGACTGTTTGCACAGGCTCAGGGCCTTCTGCCTTTCCTCTTCCGAAACCTTCAGGTCACCGTTTGCCGTGAAGAAATCCTTGGTAAACCCTTCAAAGAACGCATCGCGGTCGTCGGTGAGGTTTTTCTTGAAATCGTCGGCGGCGTCCTGGGTCAGGGGGCCGTCGGGGTTGTCATCGGTTTTCAGCAGGTAGGGTGGCACTGCCGACGCGAAGACCACGCTTTTCAGGCGGTCCTCTCCGTAGGTTCCGACATAGCGCGCGACCTCTCCACCACCCATTGAAAACCCGACGAGCGTTACGTCGTTCAGGTCTTTGGCGGCCAGAACTTCGCTGACATCGCGGGCGAGCGTGTCGTAGTCAAACCCTTCGCCGGGCTTGTCCGATTGTCCAAATCCGCGCCGGTCATAGGTGATGACCCGGAAACCGGCGTCCTTCAGTGCGGGCACCTGATGCTCCCACGACGCGCCCGACAGGGGCCAGCCGTGGATCAGAAAAACCGGCCGGCCGGTGCCACCTGTATCTTCTACGTGCAATTTCATGGATGAATCCTCCGATCTGTAAATGTCACGAAGGAAACGAGCTTGCGCTGTCTATTGTTCCTTCGAGATCCGCTCGACCGTCAAATTTCCGTTCGTATAGACGCAGATATCGGATGCGATTGCCATTGCTTCGCGCGCGACTGCTTCGGCGTCGCGATCGCTGTCGATCATGCCGCGCGCAGCGGCGAGCGCATAGTTTCCGCCCGATCCGATGGCGGCGATGCCGTGCTCGGGTTCCAGAACATCCCCCGCACCGGTAATCACGAAAAGCTCGGTACCGTCGGTGACGATCAGCATCGCTTCGAGCTTCTGAAGGTACTTGTCCGTGCGCCAGTCCTTCGCCAACTCCACGCTCGCGCGCTGAAGCTGGCCGGGGGTCGCCTCCAGCTTCGCTTCGAGCCGCTCAAGCAGCGCAAAGGCGTCTGCGGTAGACCCGGCAAAACCCGCAACCACGTCATAGCCACCGGGCGACAGGCGCCGCACCTTGCGCGCCGTACCCTTGATCACGGTCTGTCCGAGGCTCACCTGACCATCGCCTGCAACCACCACTTCGCCGCCCTTGCGGACACCGATGATCGTTGTTCCGTGCCATCCGGGAAATTCTTCGCGCGCCATAAAAGCCTCCAATCTGGTTAGTGAACATATGGCCCGCAGCTTCGCGCGTAACAAGGGGAGCCTTGTTGCCCGATAGGGTGCGCAGTAGCGTAAGCATATGAACACCCCCGAGAAGATTACATTCCTGATGGAGCCTGAGCTGTGCGAAAGCGCAGTCGCGGGGCGGCACAATTTCATCGCGAAAGTTGCGAAGGTTCTTCAAGATGCCGGGCGGCAGGTGGCCTATGCCCCCTTCGGGGCGCAGCCGTCCGGTGCCACGCTCAGCCACATGAAGCAGCCGCCGGACGCGGGCGGCCTCGTGTTCCGCAGGGTCTATCACTATCCGTTCTGGCAGATCGAAAGCACGGCAGAGCGCTGGCACTGGGACGTTGCGCGCGCAACATTCGACCCCGGTGCAATTGATCCGCAGGCGGCAAAGAAGTTCCGGAAATTCTGGCAGAAGCGCCTCTTCGGCGATCTGGCCGACAGGGTGTCAAACGACGGCTTCATCTATATCCCGCTGCAGGGTCGTCTGCTGGACCGGCGCAGTTTCCAGCATTGCTCTCCGGTTGAAATGATCGAAAACTGTCTGATCCACGCCCCGGACCGCAAGATCATCGCCAGCCTGCACCCGAAAGAGCAGTATTCGGATGTCGAGATGGCAGCGCTCGAACGCCTTGAGCGCGGTGCGCCACAGCTTGAAGTGCGCATGGGCGGGATGGAGGATCTGCTGCCGCGCTGCGCTTTTGTCGTGACGCAGAACTCTTCCGTTGCCTTCAACGGGTATTTCTTTCGCAAACCCGCGCTTTTGTTCGCGCGGATCGATTTTCACCATATCGCGGTGAAGGCGCGTCTGGACAACCTGCCGGAATGTTTTTGCGAGACAACCGCCCACCGGCCTGATTTTGCGCGCTACCTCTACTGGTTCTGGCAGCTGCAATCCATCAACGCAGGCCGCCCGGAGGCGGAGGAGCGTATCGCCGCCCGGTTGCGGCGTTTCGGATGGCTGAACTAGAAAAGGCGCCCCGCGACGGGACGCCTTTTCGTCAGAACACAATCAACAGTGCTTAGATCGAGTCTTCGATCCAGCTTTGCAGGGCTGCCTTGGGCCGTGCGCCTGCCATGTTCGATACGACTTCGCCGTTCTTGAAGATGAACAATGCGGGAATGCCGCGGACGCCCATCTGGGCGGGCGAATTCGGGTTCTCGTCCACGTTCACTTTGACGATCTTCACTTTACCGTCCATTTCGGCGGAAAGCTCTTCCAGCGACGGGCCGATCTGCTTGCACGGGCCGCACCATTCCGCCCAGAAATCCACCACAACGGGGATGTCTGAGTTCTTTACTTCGGCGTCGAACGTGTCGTCTGTTACTGCAACGGTGGCCATAATACTCTCCAAGGGTTCAGGGTTGCAGTGAACCTATGAACGGGGCGTGCCATCGTCAAGGCGGGCCCAGCGATCTAGCGCAAGTGTGAGAAGATCGCGGGGCAGTTCCATCAACGCAGCATCCTGTGTCCAGAGGATCGCGGTCCGGATGCCGCGGTCGGGATAGATCGCTGACAGCGCATGGGCATAGGCCCCCATCTGCCTCAGCAACGCTTCTGGGGTGTCTTCAGGGGTTTTTGGCACGGTGCGGTTGGTTTTGAAGTCGACGGCAAGCACATGATCGCGCGCGACGATCAACCGGTCGATCACCCCGTAGATCGGCCTGTCGCCCAGCGGCGCGGTGATCGCGACCTCTGCCAGCGTGTCGGGGGCGAAAAGTGCTGCGAGGTCCGGATTGGCAAGCACTCTGCCCGCTTCCGCCAGAGCCTCGGTGCGCAGGGCTGCGGGCACTGTGGGCAAAAGCGCGTCGGCGGTGCTGCCATGTTGCGCGGCGGGCAGAAGCGGCAGATGCTCAAGCAGCAGATGCACGTAGCCACCGTAGGCCTTGGCCTCGTCCTCGTCGCGGCCCGCATCGCCCGGCAGGGCCTTTGCCCCGCCCATATCCGAGGGTGACAGGCTTTCGATGCGCTGGACGGCCTCAGGCGGGGATCTGGAAAACACCGGATCCAGCGGGGGCGTGTCGCGGGTGACGACCGGAGCGGCATGGATCGGCAGATCGTCCCAGCCGGGTTCCTGATGCCGCTTGCCCGAAACCACAGGATCGCTGAAGTCGACTGCACCGAGATGCGTCAGCGCGTCCTCGATGATCTCGTACCAGGAGGGCGACGTTTTTATGAAATTGCCTGCCGCCGCCACGATCAGCCATTTTTCGGCACGGGTCATCGCAACATAGAGCAGACGCAGCCGTTCTTCTGCCTGCAACGCCTTGGCCTTGTCGATATGCGCCGTCAGTACCTGGGGAAGCTCGTTCGCGCCGGGTTTCCAGATGGCGGTGCCGTCGGCGTCTATGATGTCGCCGCGCAATTCGTTTTTCCACCCAGCGGTGTCAGGCAGGATCACGATCGGCGCTTCCAGTCCCTTTGACCCGTGGACCGTCATCACGCGGATCTGGTTCGAGGCGCTATCGATCTGGCGCTTGATCTCGATGTCATCGGCCTGCATCCATTCCAGAAATCCGGTCAGGCTGGGCACTTCGGACTGCTCGTAGGCAAGTGCCTGGGACAGCAGTGCGTCGATCCCGTCTTCGGCTTCGGCCCCCAGCCGCGCCAGCAGGCGGCGGCGCCCGTCGTGTCGCACCAGCAGCCGCTCGATCAGATCGTATGGCCGCAGGAAATCGACCTGACTGCGCATGTCCCGCAGGATATCCAATGTATCGGGATACCGGTCCTCGCGATCCCGCAGAACCTGCCAGAGCTGTGGTTTTTCACGTCCCTGCGCCAGCGTGAAAAGATCCTGTTCGCTCCAGCCCAGCAGGGGCGACCGCAGCGCGGTCGCAAGGGACAGGCTGTCGTCGGGGGTGGCCAGAAACGACAGCAACGCACCGATGTCGCGCACGGCCAGTTCAGCGCCGACCTTCAACCGGTCCGCTCCCGCGATCGGCAGATCGGCGGCCTTGCAGGCGCGGATGATCTGTTCAAACAGCCCCGTCTTGCGGCCCCGCACGAGAATCAGGAAATCGCCCGCGCGGATGCGACGCCGGATCACGGTACGATCTGGCCCGTCATCGGGGATATAGTTTTCCTCCTCGATCAGATGCCTGATCTGATCGGCGATCTTCTTGGCGAGGATAACGGTCCGGTCTGTATTGCTTTTGCGGTCAACCGGGTCTGACCAATGCTCTTCGGGGTCCTCGGTCTTTTCGTTCTCGATATTGGGCCACAGATCCACGCGGCCGGGCAGGGCGTCCTTGAACGCGAGGTGGACCATGTTTTCGTCCATCCGGGGCTCGGGTTCGGTGTTGAACGTGCCGTCGACTGCCCGCAGGATCGCCGGGGATGACCGGAACGAATAGTCGAGGCTGAGGTTCTGGAACGGCAGGTTCGCCGCAGTAAGACTGGTCTGGAATTCAGATCTTTTCAGGTCGAATTCACGGGGATCTGCGCCCTGGAATGAATAGATCGACTGCTTTTTGTCGCCCACGACGAAAAGTGTCCTGTCGCCTTGGTCGCGGGCACCTTCGCCGGAGGTGAATTCATCGGCCAGCCTTTCGATGACTTCCCACTGTACGGGCGATGTGTCCTGTGCCTCGTCCACAAGGATATGGTCGATGCCACCGTCGATGCGGTACAGCACCCATGCCGCGACTTTGGGATCGGTCAGCAGGGCGCGGGCGCGCAGGATCAGATCGTCGAAATCCAGCCACCCGCGGCTGAGCTTCTGCGCCTCGTATTCCGCAATGAAAACCCGGGCAAAACGGTGCAGCGCGGTCGAGCGCAGGACGTTGCGGTATTTCAGCATCTGCTCGCGCGCATCGAAGGTGCGCTGGCACAGGTCTTCGAGCGGGGTCAGCAGCGGGCCGAGTTCTTTGGATGCTGGTTTGGTCACCAGGCTTTTGGGCATTGACCCGTCGGCGTTGAGCAGGGCGCGCGTCAGTTTCGCCAGCTCGCCCTCGTCCGGGTCGCTGAAATCGATCTCTTCAAGACGCGCGGCGAGCAGCGGCATCGTTTTGCCGGCCTGCACCTTCAGGATCGCGATCGCGTCCGGCATCCAGCGCGCCACCGCTTCGTCCATGACCTCGCGCACGAGCGTTGCGGGATCGAAATCCGCCGGAAGGTCGAGCAGGGCGTGAAGGTCGGGGACCGCATCGCCCGCAAACCAGTCCCGTTTGCCAACGATGCTTTTGGTGAGGTCGGCAAAATTCTCGCCGGTGTAGTGCTGCGCCAGATCGGCGATCAGCGGTGCCTGCGGGCCGTCGGCCAGGGTGTCCACGATGTCCGCCCGCAACAGCTCTGCCGCGCGGTCCTCGATCTCCTTGAACTGGGGGCTGACACCCGCCTCCAGCGGGAAGCGGCGCAAAAGAGCGGCACAGAACGAATGGATGGTCTGGATCTTCAGGCCGCCGGGAGTCTCGATGGCCTGGGCGAAAAGGGTTCGGGCGCGGCGCAGGTCATCGCCGGTAATCGTCTGGAGGACGCCAAGGTCTTTCAGGGCGGCTTGCAGGGCGGCATCATCCATCATGGCCCATTCGCCAAGGCGCTTGAACAGACGGTTCTGCATCTCGCTTGCCGCGGCCTTGGTATAGGTCAGGCACAGGATGCGCTGCGGCTCGACCCCGTCGAGAAGCAATCGCGCAACACGGTCGGTCAGCACGCGGGTCTTGCCCGATCCGGCATTCGCGCTGAGCCATGTAGAGGTATCGGGACGCGCCGCGGTGACCTGCGCGCGCGTGGCCTCGTTCCAGTCCGGCACACCGGTCATGTCAGATCCTCCGGTGTGGCGGTATCGGTCGCGTCCCATTCTCCGAAGCGGGCCAGCTGGTCGTAGTTGCCCGGAAAGCTGTCCGTTTCCGTCATCCGGCGCGCGGTGAATCCCTGCTCGGGGTCGAGATAGGTTGCCAGCAACTTGCGCAGGCTCTCCAGAACCGCCGCCGGGGGTTCCTCCTCCAGCGGTGCCGCGACTTCCTCCGGTTTCGTACCCATGCCGATAAAGACCGCCTGCGATACCGGACCTGCACCGATGCCCTTGAACGCGCCTTCCTCGATCATCGCCGCCTCGATCAGAAGCTGCTTGTCGAACATGCTCTGCTGCTTCTTGGTCGGCGGCTTTCCGGTCTTGTAATCGTAGATCCGGAAGCTGTGGTCATCCGCCTGATCGATCCTGTCTGCGACACCGGTCAGGGTGTAGCCCAGTTCCGGCAGCGACAGCGTTCCGCGGGCGTCATCTTCGAAGGCGACCGGTCTGGCGCGCAAAAGCCTTTCGGCTTCGCGCTCAAGAAACCAGTCGGCCACGCGCACCATCTTGGCCAGCCAGAGCGCGCGCGCCGTGGGCCATGGCACGTCTTCGGCAAGAACTTCGCTGGCGGTGCGCAGGAATTCCGCCCGTGTCAGGGCGTCGGGGGTGTCCGTCACCGTCTTGATAAAGCGTTCGAGCACGCGGTGCAGCGTCGTGCCGCGCAAAAGAGCGTCGGGCGATTGCACCAGCGGGTTCAGCGGACGCAGCCCAAGCGTGTGTTTGGCATAGATGGCGTAGGGATCGCGGATCAGCGTCTTGATTTCGGTCACCGACAGTTTGCGGGGGCGCGCCGCCACCGGCGGGCGCGGTGACGGACGCGGGGCCGAAGGCACGCGCGCCACGGCCTCAAGCGCGCGGGCCTGATCCAGCCAGTAATCGCCGCGCTGGACCATCGCCTGCCATGCGGCGCGTCCACCCTGATCCGGCAGGCCGTTCAGCAGATTGCTCAGCCGGTTGATCCAGCGCGACGGAACGGTTTCCGCGTCATCCGACCGAATGGACCGGGTGATCCAGACCTGCGGCGCGCTGACTGCCTGCTGGTAGTCATGCGCCGACAGGCCCACGCGGCGTTCCGGCAACAAAAGGCCCGCATCATTGCGCATCTTGCGGTTCAGCCACGGATCGGGTGGCGGGGCTTCGGGCCACGTCCCGTCGTTGAGGCCGCCGAGAATGACCAGATCCGCGCCCTGCACGCGCGCCTCCAGCGTGCCCCAGATCATGATATCGGGGTGCGGTGCGTCGCGGTCGCGCACTTCACCCGCGGACAAGAGCGCACCAACCAGATCCGCGTAATCCGCTGCGGCGAAAGCGGTGCCATGGGCCGCCTCGGACTGAAGCTCTGCCATGACGCGGCGTGCCTCGACGCCCGCTTTCTTCTGCCACAGGCCGTGGTCTGCCTCGTGGTCCGGGCCTCCGGCGATCGCTTCTGCGATGTCCAGATGCATCTCCACCCATTCCGAAAGCGGTCTTTCCGCCGGATCGAGGCGATCCAGCATCGCGTTTCCGATCCACGTGGCCCATTCGGACATGCCCGTGTCCTCGCCAGACGCATCTGCGGCCAGCGCGCTCAGGGAATGGGGTTCGGGATAGGGCAGCCCCTTGCGGCGGATGCGCAGTTCCAGCTTCTGGGTACGAAGCTGGTGCAGATTGCGCCCCTCGACACTGTGGGTCAGCGGATGTTTCAGAAGCGTCAGTAGACCTTCGGCATCCAGCCTGCGCGACATCAGCGCCGCGACATGACGCAGGAACCGGCCCGGCGGTGACAGGTGCAGCGGTGTGCCCGCGCTGTCGTCAGGCAGCAGATCCCAGCGGCCCAGCGCCGCCGTGACCCGCCGGCTGAGCATCCGGTCGGGCGTGATCAAGGCGGCTGTGATGCCGTCCTCGGCCGCCTGCCTCAGCCGCAGCGCGATGGCCAGCGCCTCGGCCCTCGGGCTGTCGGCAAGAACCAGCGTCATATCCTGTGTCGCTTCGGCAAGGTTTTCCAGCCTTGGCCCTTCAATGCGCCATGCATCGGTGACGGGGGCAGGGCGCAGGGACAGGGACACAAGCCGGTTGCGCGCCGCCGACGCCGGCGCGATGTTGTCCCAGCGCGCGACAGCATTTGCCGTGCTTCCCGCTTCTTGCATCAGCTTGTGAAAACGGTACTGCGGGTGGTCTTCGGACATCATCGGATCGTCGAGCGCGGCCCAGACCGCAGCGGGCAGATCGAAGTCGAAACCGGGCAGAACCAGCGCCCCTTGCGGCAGCCGTGCCACCGCCTGCATCAACCGCATGGTGGTCCCGCGCGATCCGGTCGATCCCGCGACGATCACCGGGTGCGCGGGCGGGTTTTCGGCCCAGAGCGCGATGATCCCCTCGACCCGCGCGCGCTGGCGCGCTTCGCTATCGGGGGCCGCTTCGGTCAAGGCCAGATAGTTCTGGACGATCCCGAGAAACCGCTTTGCACGGTCCCAATGGCCGGACTGGTCCGACACGTCCAGATCGGTGATCGCGTCGGGCGGCACGCCTTCGCTTTGCATCTCGTCGATCAGCTTGGCCAGACTGTCGGCCAGATCATACAGCGATGTTCGCGAGGCAAGATCGGGGGCCTGTTCGAGAAGGCCGGAAATCAGTCCGATCAGCTCCAGCCGCCGACGCAGTGGCGAGGTGCCGGGCGGCACGACCACTTGTGGCGCAAGCGTCCCCAGATCCGTGATCGTGCGGATCCGCGGCAGGATGCGCGCAGGGCCTTCCTCGAAAATGCCGCGCAGCCTGCGGGCCATGCGTTCGGTATTCACGATCAGGTCGATGCGGCCCAGCGCCTCCGGCGGGTCGTCGCCCTGACGCTTCAGAAGCCCATCGATCAGCGCGCGCGGAAAATCCACACCCAGCGGGAGGCCGAAAACGCGTGGACCGTCCTGCGCCTCAAACATCGCCATGGATCAGCCTTTCCGCTGTTTTGATCCCGCCCGGGTGACCGACGTCGCACCAGCGTCCCGGATAATCCAGCCCGAAGAGCCGGCCTTCGGCCTCCATCCGCCGCCAGAGCAGGTTGAGCGAAAACGCGGGTTCGCGGAAATGCGCCAACCCTTCGGTCTTGATGATCTGGACGCCGCCATAGACCAGCCCCGGCCCACAGCTGAGCCTGCCCGTGTCGTCGATGCTGAAATCACCGTTGCCGTCGTGCTCCAGCGCACGCGATACCGGAATGCAGGACATCAGCGCATCCATCCGCGTCGGATCCCACGCTGCGAGCAGCAGCTTGACCGGATTTGGTCCGGACCAGATCGCGTCCGTGTTCATGGTGATGACCGGACCGGGCCCCAGCACCGGCAGCGCATTGCGCAGACCGCCGCCGGTATCCAGAATATCCGGTGTTTCGGTTATCGTCTGCACGCCAAGCGGCG
This sequence comes from Sulfitobacter sp. HNIBRBA3233, assembly GCF_040149665.1. Taxonomy (NCBI): domain Bacteria; kingdom Pseudomonadati; phylum Pseudomonadota; class Alphaproteobacteria; order Rhodobacterales; family Roseobacteraceae; genus Sulfitobacter; species Sulfitobacter marinivivus. The sequence continues at coordinate 2,413,060 of NZ_JBEFLP010000001.1, forward strand.
CCAGATGCGCGTCAAGCATCCGCGCCTTGTAGTGAAGGTTCGCGGCAATCAGCGGCGGCGATACATCCTGTGCCAGCGCAAGCGCATGGTCGATCAGCGGTTTGCCGTCCACCTCGACCAGCGGCTTCGGGCGGTCATTGGTCAGCGGTTTCATGCGCGTCCCAAAACCGGCGGCAAAAAGCAGGACTGGCAGGGTCATGTGCGGGCCTGTGCCCTGATGTGATCCATCCGCTCGGGCGTCGGGGCGGGCAGGGTGGTGCGGATGTGGTCGGCAACCGGCGCCAGGGCGGGATGGGCGAGGTTGCGTTCTACGAACTCCCACACCCGCGGCAGAAGGTCGATGTAGCGCGGTTTGCCCATCGCGAGGCAAAGCCGTGCGAACGCACCGACGATGCGCAGGTTACGCTGCACCCCGAGGATCGCATAGGCCGCGCGAAACCCTTCGGCAGCACTCGGATTTTGCGCAAGATAGCGGTCGATCATCGCCGCCTCGATCTCGCGGGGGACATCGCGCCGCGCGTCCTGAAGCACCGACATCAGATCGTAGGCACGATGTCCCAGCATCGCGTCCTGAAAATCAAGCAGACCGACACGCGCAACGCCGTCGCGGTCGGGCAGCCACAGCAGGTTTTCCGCGTGGTAGTCCCGCTGGATCAGAACCCGTGGTGCCGCGTCGAGCGGGCGCAGCAGGTCGGCAAAAAGATCCTCGAACGTCGACTGCGCCTTGGTCTCACGCTCGCCCGTCAGCGCGTAAAGATACCAGTGGTAGCTGAGTGCCGCATATTCGGTCATCAATACGCTATCGTATGTTTTTACGGGCGGCGCAGGCGCGGCATGCAAAACGCCCAGCACATCGACCGTCGCCGCGTAGAGGGTCGGCTCGATCTCGGGGGTGCGGGCGATCACGGTCTTGAACAGGTCATCGCCGAGATCCTCGATCAACAGGAAACCAGCGCCGGTATCGCGGGCGTAAATGCGTGGCGCGCTGAGGCCGAGCGACAGCAGAAATTCCGCGATCCGGATGAAGGGGCGCACATCCTCGCCCTTGTCGGCAGGTGCGTCCATCAGGATCACGGTATCGCCGTTCGCGGCTGTCAGACGCTCGTAGCGCCTGTTCGATGCGTCCCCCGCAACGAGTGTCCGGTGGGCGTCCTGCCATCCGGCGTTTCGGATGAAAAGCGCGGTCGCTTCTGTATGGGTCGTCATGGAATCCAACGTGTCAAAGGGGCCTCCCACCGCGGATCGGTCCACCGGGCGGTCAATATACGGGCATCGTCACCATCGGACGGAGACAGGGTGATGTCCAGTGCATCGGCGGGGCGCAGGCCGGCCAGCCTGTCCGGCCATTCCACAAGGCAGATCGCGGTATCGAAGGCGTCGATCAGGCCCAACTCCTCGATCTCGGACGGATCGGACAGGCGGTAGAGGTCCGCGTGCCAGATGTCGCAATCTTCGGCCTCGTAGGTCTGGACCAGTGTGAAGGTGGGCGATGGTACGTCTTCTGCGACGCCCAGCACGCTCTGGATGAGGGAGCGCGCAAAATGCGTCTTGCCTGCGCCGACATCGCCCGAAAGCAGGATTGTATCGCCGCTGCGCAACCTCTGGCCCAGCGCCGCGGCGCATCGGGCGGTCTCTTCCGGAGAGGCAAGATTTCGGGTCAGGGTGTTCATGGCGGCAAACTAACGCCGCACTCGGGCAGGGAAAAGCTGCTATTGCGCCGGCTGTAACGAACGGTCGGCCTCCGCAGTTGCGCGAAAGCGGATCAACGTGGCGCCCGCCGTGATCGGAACGACGCCACAGACCATCGTATCCCCGTTTTTCGGCCTGACGGGAAAGGACAGCGCTTCACGGTCGCCGAAGGTGAGCACCGAAGTCTCGACGCTGCGCCAGTCCGGACCGGCATCGCAACACGCCCGCCAAAGCTGCAGCGCATCGGTGATTGTCACATCCGCAAAGCTGCTTTCGGCGGAAAAGCCCCACAGGGTATCATAGGCCCGATTTGAAAAGGTCAGAACGCCCTGCTGTGAAAACACCGCCAGGGCGTCTTCGAAGGTGTCGAGCATGCTTTGACCCAGTTCCAGTTCGGCGCGGAAGTTGCGGGTCAGCGACACCTCGGCGCTGATATCCTCGATCAGGAAGGCGAGGGCGCCTTCCGGGTGGGGCTGTCCTTTCACTCTCAGCGTCTGCCCGTTCTCCAGCGACCATGTCTCGGTAAAGGCGTCGCCCTCTGCGGCGGTGACAAGATCGTTGATGCGGCGGCGCCAGTCGCGATAGTTTTTGGGCTCCGGCATGCGGCGGCGTTCCCGCATGGCATCGAAGAACGAGTCGAGGTCGGGCTTCGGCCCCAGAAACGCGATGTCGAGGCCGGAAAGCTCTGACAATGCGGGATTGAACAGCACCAGCCGCCGGTCGGAATTGAATATCGCCAGCCCGATCTGCAGATTGGCAAACGTCTTGGCCAGCGTCTGGACAAAGCTGCGGCGGGTATTTTCAGCGCTGACCAGATCGGTCTGGCTGATGGCGAAATGATACTGGCCATCGTCCCCCGCGTCGCGGGTTTCGATGTTGTACCATTCGGGGCTCTCGTCCCCGTGCACATCAATGGCGATACGCGACATCGTTTCGGCATCTTGACGGACGAAGACGCCATCGTGCTGGTCGGGCGGCAGGCGCATCCGCGCGCGCAAGGCATCGAACGCGGCATTCGACCAGACAATGCGCCCCGTCCTGTCGGTGCGCCACGCGGGGACAGGCAGCGCATCGCTGAGTTTACCGGCATCATCCGTGGATTGTGCCGGACCGTGGTCGTCAGGCTGATCCGTCAGCGGGCCGTCGGGCACCGTCACGCGCGCAACCTTGCCCATGATCTCGATCCGCAGGGCCGGTCCGCCGTTCCGCGATTCCAGTGTCGCGGCATGGACCTGCCGCGTGATGTCATGGGGCAGGCCTTCGAATTCCTTTTCGAGCAGGGTGCGCAGGTCGTCCCATCCGTTTGATCCGATCAGCAGGGGATAAGCCGCCAGCGCCGAGGGAGTCGCATGCTCCAGTATGCCGTTGCGAAACAGGAAGACCCGCGCGGGTTCGGCAGGGTCCACCCCCCTGCGCTCGCCCGAGCCGGTTGCCCAGATCGCGACGAGCAAAAGGATCGGGAGCCCGGCGAGAAACCCTATCACATAATAAAACACTTCTCTGACCCTTCGGTCGGGATGGACCTTGGATCAGAGTGCCTGCCGGATCGTTAATATTTCTTTAACCACCGGTGGGTTTCGCGAGAAGTTCAACTCATTGCGACATTCTGGCCGACCGCTATGGCGCTTTCGCCATCCCGGGCGTCGATCTTCGCGCGGGGCCAGCGCACCTCGACCACCGCACCGACGCGGCGGGTCTTGTATCCGGCCTCATCGGCGCCGTTGGCGAACCGCAGCTGCGCCCCGGAACGTTCCAGCAGCGTCTTGGCGATGAAAAGGCCCAGCCCCATACCTTCGTAGCCGGGGCGCGATCGCGCGTCACTGCCGCGCTTGCGTCTGGACATGAACGGATCCCCGATGCGCCCCAGAACCTGCTGCGGGAAACCTTCGCCATCGTCGAGGATGCGAACGGTGATGTTTTCGTCGGTCCAGCGCACTTCGATCCAGACAGTGCTGGTGGCAAAATCGACAGCGTTCTGGACAAGATTGCGCAGCCCGTGAATGATTTCGGGCATGCGCAGGATCGCAGGTTGCGCGGTCGGTGGACCATCTTCGGGGTTCAGCTGGATCAGGACCGTTTTCCCACGGTCCATATGCGGTTCCGCAGCGCTCTCGACGACGGTCACCAAAGGGGCCTGCCGCATGTGCAGGTCGTCTTTCCCCGCGCGCCCCATGTTATGAAGGATGTCGCGGCATCTGTCGGACTGTTCGCGGATCAATTCGGCATCCTCGCGCAGCTCGGGCATATCGCGCAACTCGTCCACCAGTTCGGCGCTGACCAGCTTGATCGTGGCCAGAGGTGTCCCCAGCTCATGCGCCGCCGCCGCGATGACGCCCCCAAGGTCCGTCAGCTTCTGCTCGCGTGCGAGCGCCATCTGCGTCGCGGCAAGCGCATCCGACATCAGGTGGATTTCCGACGTGACCCGCCGCGCGTAGGCCGAGGTGAAGATCACCGCGATCACGAGTGCAATCCAATGACCGAAGATAAAAAGCTGCGGGATCGCAAGGATGTCTCCTGTCTGCGTCCGCAAAGGCAGATGCACCACGGCCATCAGCGTCACACTGAAAATCGCCATCAGGCAGATCACGATGGTCGTCCGAAGGCTCAGCGCGGTCGCGGATATGGTGACCGGCCCAAGCAACAAAAGGGCGAACGGGTTGTTCAGCCCGCCTGTCAGCAGCAGAAGAAAACTCAGCTGGGCGAGATCGAAGATGACCATCGCCATGTTCTCTCTCTCGCTCAGCCGCTTGTTTTCGGGAAATACGAAACCGGCAAAGAGATTGCCGATCACGGACGCGCCGATGGCGAACAAGCACCACCCGAGTTCAAGTTCGATGCCGAAGAGCACCGGCGTGACCGTCACCGCAATCAATTGTCCCGCGATGGCAATCCAGCGCAGGTAGATCATCGTGCGCAAGCGAATCCAGTTGGCACGGGTGCGCGTGCTCATGGGTCTGATGGTGGGCTGCGTCATGTCGGCGCCTTGAGTGAAAGTGACTTGTATATTTCCCGACCTAGCGTAGGTCTGGCGCAAATCACTACACCCGATGGCCGCACCCATTCGCAAGGAGGACATCATGCTCCGAATTATCGCCATTTCCGCCGCCGCCCTTCTTGTCGCCGGTCTCGCGGTTCTGACATTCATCAGCCGCAGTTCAGGGGACGACGACTTTGCCCAATGCCGCGCCGGTCAGGTTGCCGGTGGCGCGCTGGGCGGCCCGTTCGAGCTGGTCAATGGCGACGGGCAGACCGTCACTGACGAAGATGTGATCACCGGTCCGTCACTGATCTATTTCGGCTATACCTTCTGCCCGGATGTCTGCCCGCTGGACGTCAGCCGGAATGCCGAGGCGATCGAGATACTGGAAGAGAACGGACAGACCGTCACGCCGGTTTTCATCACAGTGGACCCGGCGCGCGATACGACCGAGGTAGTCGGCGATTTTGCCGATGCGATGCATCCGCGTATGATCGGGCTGACAGGTAGCGACGCGCAGGTCGCGGCTGCGTCCAAGGCGTACCGCACCTATTACAAGGCGCATCCGCCGGTGGATGGTGAGTACCTCGTCGATCATTCGACATTCAGCTATCTTGTGACGCCGGAACACGGGTTCGTCGATTTCTTCCGCCGCGACCTGACGCCTGCGCAACTTGCCGAAAAGCTGTCGTGCTACGTTGACCGGATTTGACCGGGCGCGAGGCCGATCCATATTGCAGGTCAATGAAACAGACTTCTTTGCCACGAGGCGTAACAGATTATGCAACCGGACCAAGTGAGTGAGATCGGGCCAGACAAGTCGCTTTTGCTGGTCGACGATGATGAACCCTTTCTGCGCCGCCTCGCCAAGGCGATGGAAAAGCGCGGATTCGAAGTTGAAACAGCCGATTCAGTGGCGGCAGGCAGTGCGATCGCCACAGCGCGCCCACCCGCCTACGCGGTTTGCGATCTGCGGCTTGAGGACGGAAACGGCCTCGATATCGTGGAAATCCTGCGCGAGAAGCGGCCCGATGCCCGTGTTGTGGTGCTGACCGGCTACGGCGCAATCGCCACGGCGGTTGCCGCGGTGAAAATCGGCGCGACGGACTATCTGTCCAAGCCGGCGGATGCGACGGATATCACGAACGCGCTTCTGGCCAATGGCGACGACCTTCCGCCGCCGCCCGAAAACCCGATGAGCGCGGACCGCGTACGCTGGGAACATATCCAGCGGGTGTTTGAGCTGTGCGACCGGAACGTGTCTGAGACTGCCCGCAGGCTGAACATGCACCGCCGGACGCTGCAGCGGATCCTCGCAAAACGCAGCCCGCGCTAGACGTCGTAGCGCTTGAGACGTTTGTCGACGGCTGTGCCGTCGGCCAGCGTGTAACCCTCGATCGTTCCGTAGTCGCGAAAACCGCGACTTTGGTAATAGGTCAGTCCACCGTCATTGTCGGCGCGGATATTGGCCCTGATCCAGCTGTATCCCAGTGACTTTGCCGCTTTGGCCGTGGCGGCAAACAGGGCCGACCCGATCCCGAGGCCGGTCTGCCCCTGTTGTACGAAAGTGGCGATTTCGGCGGCGTCGGGGGGCAGTTGATCGCTGGGTTCGATCCATTGGAAGCCGACCACACGTTCCTGCGCGTCGAGCGCCACATGCCACGCGGACCTGTCGGGATCCACAGCCATCCATTCTGCCAGATCTTCGCCGGTGACGGGCCGCACAAGAGCCGTCGTGCCGCCGGCTTCGATGATCTGGTTCAGCAGCAGGGCCATGGATCCGGTATCCAGACCCATTGCACGGCGCACGTTGATCACGGCATCTGTTCCAGCAGTTGCGCGTGCCTGGCGGTGAAATCGCGCCGCACCTCGACAGGCGGGCGCAGCATGATGCGCAGGCCTTCCTTCAGCGCCTCATCGGGTTTTCCGAAGAACCTTGTCGCTTCGGCTTCTGAAAATCCGGCAATCTCGACCGCTTCCATCCACGCGCTGATCCGGTCCGCGCGCTTGATCTGCTTCTTGACGGATGCGGGCACTTTCGCGGGCAGGCCGAAGCGGATGTGGATCGCGGCTTCCAGCCGTTCGTCGAGTTTCCCGTAATCCGGCCCAATTGCCGCCTTCACGGGCGAGATCATGTCGCCGATCACGTATTCGGGCGCGTCATGCAAGAGTGCCGCAAGGCGCCATTTGACCGGCGCTGACGGTGCGATCCGGCCGAAAATCGTCTCAACAAGCAATGAGTGTTCGGCCACCGTGTAGGCGAAATCGCCGCGCGTCTGACCGTTCCACCGCGCCACGAAGGCGAGACCGTGGGCGATATCGTCTATTTCGATATCCACCGGTGTCGGGTCCAGAAGGTCCAGCCTGCGACCGGATAACATGCGCTGCCAGGCGCGGGGTTGTTGTGCCATCGTCGGCTCCCGTTTCGCGAAAACGCGATTGGTTCCAAAAATTATTATCGGAACATTTTGTTATTAATCGGGTTTTTCCTGCAACAAGGAGATAGAGATGAAAACCCTTTTCGCCATGATCGCTACAGCTTCCGCTATCGGTTCCGCTGCCGCCGCCCAAGAGGTCTGCATGAGCGCTGCGGAAATGCAATCCTCTTTGATCGACTGGTACGGTGAAGAACCCGTCGCTGGTCCGTCGCCCGACAACACCCGTCTTTGGGTATCTGACGCCTCAGGTACATGGACGCTTGTCCGCACGATGGCCGATGGTGCCGCCTGCGTTGAAGCGACGGGTGAAAACTGGTCGCCCGGCCGTGACGCCAGCGAAATGCTTGCCGCTCTGGAAGCCCGCGACAAAGGCTGAGACAATCAGCCTCTGCGCCATTTATTGCGCAGGACAAGTCTCGGTGGTATGCGCCCTTCAACAGTTCATGAAGGAGTGCCACCGATGGCCAACGACTACATCGTGAAAGATATCAATCTCGCCGAATATGGTCGCAAAGAGCTTGATATCGCGGAAACGGAAATGCCCGGGCTGATGGCGCTGCGCGAAGAGTACGGCGAAAGCAAGCCGCTCGCAGGTGCGCGCATCGTCGGATCGCTGCATATGACCATCCAGACAGCCGTGCTGATCGAAACGCTTGTCGCGCTGGGCGCGGACGTGCGCTGGGCATCGTGCAACATCTTCTCGACACAAGACCACGCCGCTGCGGCCATTGCCGCTGGCGGAACGCCTGTGTTCGCGATCAAGGGCCAGACACTGGAAGAGCATTGGGATTACCTCGACAAATCCTTCATGTTCGAAGACGGCCCCAACCTGATCCTCGACGATGGTGGTGACGCGACGCTCTACATCCTGCTCGGTGCGCGGATCGAGGGCGGTGAGGAATTCGGCGTTGCGACATCCGAGGAAGAGGAAGTCATCCAGAAGCAGATCAAGAAGCGGATGGAAGCCTCCCCCGGCTGGTTCACCAAGATGAAAGACCAGATCAAGGGCGTGTCGGAAGAAACGACAACCGGTGTTCACCGTCTCTACGATCTGAAAAAGAATGGCGGCCTGCCTTTCCCTGCGATCAACGTGAACGACAGCGTCACCAAGTCGAAGTTTGACAACAAGTACGGCTGCAAGGAATCGCTGGTGGACGGCATCCGCCGCGCGACCGACACGATGATGGCGGGCAAGGTTGCCGTGGTCATGGGCTATGGCGATGTGGGCAAGGGCTCTGCCGCGTCCCTGCGCGGCGCCGGTGCCCGCGTGAAGGTGACCGAGGTCGACCCGATCTGCGCCCTTCAGGCCGCCATGGACGGCTTTGAGGTGGTGCTGCTGGAAGATGTCGTCTCCTCGGCGGATATCTTCATCACCACCACCGGCAACAAGGACGTGATCCGCATCGAGCACATGCGCGAGATGAAGGATATGGCCATCGTCGGCAACATCGGTCACTTCGATAACGAAATTCAGGTGGCCAGCCTGAGAAACCACAAGTGGACAAACATCAAGGAACAGGTGGACATGATCGAGATGCCTTCGGGCAACCGTATCATCCTGCTGTCCGAGGGCCGTCTGCTGAACCTCGGCAACGCCACGGGCCACCCGTCCTTCGTGATGTCCGCGTCCTTCACCAACCAGGTGCTGGCGCAGATCGAGCTGTGGAAGAACGGCGGCCAGTACGAGAACGACGTCTATATCCTGCCCAAGCATCTCGACGAGAAGGTTGCGCGCCTGCATCTCGACCGGATCGGTGTGAAGCTGTCCAAGCTCGACCCCGAGCAGGCCGCCTATATCGGGGTTTCCCCCGAAGGGCCGTTCAAGCCGGAACACTACCGCTACTGACCGGTCTTCAGTACATCCGAAAACCGTGAATGCGCAGCGCCGCCCGGGCTTCTCGGGCGGCGGTTGCGTTTGGGGGCCAGCCAATGCGGGGAAAACCGCAGGAAAAATTCCTTTTTCCGTCGAAATTTTATGCTTAGTCTTCCCGTCGAAGACCGGCAAAACGCCGGTTGCCACAGCCGGGAGATTGGAAATATGGGCAAACGCGACGAGTGGATTCAGAAATACGCCGACGATCTGCGTAACAAATGCGGCATGGAGCCGGACATGGACCTGCTGACAAAGGTCACCATCGGATGTGGTCCATCCATTTATAACGCCGACGCCCAGACCGTTGCGGGCAGCGACACCGCAGAGCTGAATACCGTCAAGGAAAACTTCCTGATGAAGAAGCTCGGCCTGCCCGACGACGAAAGCCTGATGGGCGGCATCCAGAAGGTGATCGAAACCTATGGCCGCTCCGAGCGCAACAAATATCGCGCCGTCGTCTACTACATGCTGACAAAACATTTCGGCAAGGAATCGGTTTACAACTGATCTGCCGCGACGACCGGATGCGCCCGCCCGCAGGGGCGGGTGCATTCATTTTGAAGAAAAGACAACATACTGATTTCTTGAAAAAATCCTGCCCTTGGACTATCCAATCCAAACGGTCAGGATGGCCAGAGCGAATTTTGTCATACGTGTGCGGGGTTATGGGAGCGCACGGGGTGAGAAAGGGTTCTGGCTGGGGTGCCGGAACCCTTTTTTCGTTGGTCTTCGGAAAACCGCCGATCTGTATCTAGGGATCTGTCTGCCCCAACTCACAGACGATGCGCCATTCCTCTTCTGTCACCGGCTGGACCGACAGGCGGCTGTTCTTGACCAGAACCATTTCGTCCAGCCGCCCGTCCGCCTTGATGTCGTCCAGCGTGACGGCCTGCTTGAACGGGCGCACCGCCTTGATGTCCACGCATTCCCAACGTTCGTCTTCGGTGGTGCTGTCGGGATGTGCCTCGGCGCAGACCTCTACAATGCCGACAACCGCCCGTTCTTTCTGCGAATGGTAGAAAAAACCGCGATCGCCCGTCTTCATCTCGCGCATGAAATTGCGTGCCTGATAGTTTCGCACGCCATCCCATTCCTCGCCTTGTTCACCGCGTGCGACCTGATCGTCCCAGCCCCAGACGGAGGGTTCTGATTTGAAAAGCCAGTAGGCCATCAGCCGATCACCTTTTTCCATTCCGTCAGGCTGACGCTCTCGAAAAGGCCGGCCTTTGCGTAGGGATCCTGCGCTGCCCAGCTTTCTGCGGCCTTCATATCCGGCACATCCAGAACGATCATCGAACCGCACATTTCGCCATCCGCGTCGATCAGGGGACCGGCCAGATGCACGTGGTCGGTGCTTTTCAGATATTCCACATGGGCAGCGCGGTTTTCCTTGCGAACGTCCAGCGCACCCTGCTTGTCACGGGCCATCAGGCATACCAGCATCTCATTCCTCCTTGAGCGGTCGGTTCAGAAGCGCATCCATCGCTTCGCGTACATCTAAGACGTTATCGAGCAGTCCGGCAACGGCGCTGGTGATCGGCAGGTCCAGACCCGCCTCGCGGGCCAGCCTGTGCACGGCGCGGGCGGTCGCGGCGCCCTCGACCGTGGTCGAAGCGTCAAAGCTTTCGCCGCGCCCCAGACTGAGGCCGAGGCGATAGTTGCGCGACTGTTCGGATGTGCAGGTAAGCGTCAGGTCACCGAAGCCCGACAGGCCGGCCAGCGTATCGGGGTCCGCTCCGCGCTGGGCGGCCAGACGCTGCATTTCCGCAAAGCCACGGGTCATCAGGGCCGCGCGCGCGCTTTCACCCAGACCCGCGCCCATCGCCGCGCCGCAGGCAATCGCGACGACATTCTTCAGCGCGCCACCCAGTTCGGCACCGGCCGTGTCCGTTGTCCGGTAAAGCCTGAGTGTCGTCGTGGTCAGGCGCTTTTGCAATTCCGCGCCATCCTTGGCGACGGCGAGAGTCAGGGCCGTGGGCAGCCCCTTGGCGATATCGGCGGCAAAGCTGGGTCCGGTCAGGATTGCCGCGCTGGCCTGTGGCAGGACGCTCCGGATAACCTCGACCGGTCCGGCCCCGGTCGAGATCTCGATCCCCTTGCAGCAGGCGACCAAGGTTTTGCCGGTCAACTGATCCTGCGCCTCCTCCAGGAAGCCCCGCAGTTTTTGCATCGGCAGACACAACAGCAGTATTTCGGCAGTGCAGGCGCGCGCCAGATCGTCGGTTACTATTACATTCGCGGGCAGCTTGTGACAGGGCAGGCGGCGCGTGTTCTCGCGGCTGTCCTGCATATCGCCCACATCGCGTGCCCATAGGGTGACGGCGCTGTTCCGGCCCAACGCGATGGCAAGCGCCGTGCCGAAGGCCCCGGCCCCGAGGATCGCAACATTCATGCCTTCGCTCCCTTCTTGCCGCTGCCCAGCATCGCCGGTGCGGTGGCGTCCAATGGCCATCGCGGGCGCGCGGCCAGCGTCAGCCCATCCGGTGCGCGGTGCGGCATCTGTTCCAATGCCGCATAGGCGATCATCGCGGCGTTATCGGTACACAGGGCCAGGGGCGGTGCGACAAGCGTGGCACCGAATTCAGCGGCAACAGTCTCTAACCCGCTGCGAATGGCCTTGTTCGCGGCAACACCGCCGGCGATGCAGATGCTGCGTATTTCGGTAAGAGGTGCATATTCGGCCATGGCGCGACGCGCCTTTTCCACCAGCACATCGACCACGGCGGCCTGAAATCCAGCAGAAAGATCCGCCTGATCGACGGCCTTCAGCGCATTGGCCTGCATCAGCTTGTCGCGCTGGCGCAGCACTGCGGTTTTCAGACCCGAGAAGGACATATCGCAACCGGCACGGTCAAGAAGCGGGCGGGGCAGGGCGAACCGCTCCGCATCCCCGTCGCGCGCGCGGCTTTCGATCGCAGGGCCACCGGGCTGGGGCAGGCTCAGCAACCGCGCAACCTTGTCGAAGGCCTCTCCGGGGGCGTCGTCGATTGTCCCGCCGATCCGACGGAACTCCTGCGGGCCCGAGACGATCAGGAACTGGCAATGCCCACCTGACACCAGCAGCATCAGGTAGGGAAACGGCACCGCATCCGTCAGCCGTGGTGTCAGCGCGTGCCCCGCCAGATGGTTCACCCCGTAGAGCGGCAGGCCCCGCGCCATGGCAATCCCCTTGGCGCACATGACGCCCGACACCACGCCGCCGATCAGGCCCGGGCCGGCGGTCACGGCGATGGCGTCGATTTCGGCGAGGGTCAGCTGTGCCTCCTCCAATGCGCGTGCAACGCAATCGTCCAGACGCTCGGCGTGGGCGCGCGCCGCGATTTCGGGCACCACACCGCCGAAATCCGCGTGCAGCGCGGTCTGGTTTTGCACCACGGAGGACATCACCGCAGCCGCACCGGCGGACCCGCGCACGACCGCCGCCGCCGTATCGTCGCAGCTGCTTTCGATGCCCAACACTGTGCGCTCTGTCATCAGGTTCTACCGGATTGAGTTGTATGACGTTTGACGTGGAGGTATCACTCCGGGGCCCGGCAAACAATCCAGAGAGCGTCCCGCCATGCGACAGCCCACGCTCATCCTTACCCGTCCGCAGGCCAGCGCGGAACGGTTCGCGGAATCGCTTGATCCCGCTGCGCTGAAGGGTGTGCAACTGCTGATCGCTCCTCTTATGCGCATCGATCCGGTGGGACCGCCACCAGCCGTTGCCGAAGGCCAAGGTGCGGTCTTCACCTCCGTTCAGGGCGTTTACCATGCCCCGCAGGGCGCGGGCCGACCGGCGTGGTGCGTGGGGCAGGCGACCACGCGGGTGGCGGTTGCCGCCGGCTGGCGGGCGGTGCAGGCGGGCGAGACGGCAGAGCAATTGATCGCAACGCTGCTTGCCAGCCCTCCGGACAGGCCGCTTCAGCATATCTGCGGCGAACACCAGCGCGGCGATATCGCCGAAAATCTGGCCACCGCCGGCTTGAATATCCGCCGGACGGTGGCCTACCGGCAAACCCTGCTCAGGCTTGGCGATGCTGCCCGTGCCGCGCTGGGCGGTCCCGCCATCGTGCCCCTGTTTTCACCTCGGACGGCGCTACAATTCGCGCAGCAGGCTCCCGAAAATCTGGCGAATGTGCATATTGTGGCCCTGAGCGACGCCGTTGCAGAGAATTTGGGAAACCTTCGGGCTGCAGAACTGTTGGTAACGCAGGCACCGACAGGTGCGAGTATGCTGAAAACAGTTGAAATGCTTTGCACAAGCCTCACCTCTGCTTGAGAGGCTTGACTTGCACAGCTAAGGTCTGAGGACCAATGTGTTGGTTATGAAAGAATCGAAGAAGGTAAGTGCGGTGGCTTCAGCGAAGAAAACAGGGCCCTCCAAGGCCAAATCGTCGACGAAGAAACCGGCCGAGCCGAAACCGGAGGACATGACCAGCCTCGAAAACACGCCCGACGGCGGGGACGAAGCCCCGAAGGCGGCAGAGGTGGAATCCGCGAATAAGACGACCGAAGCCGCGCCTGCAAAGGTGGAAAAGATCGAAGTGACGACTGCGGCAGTCGTATCGGGATCCGCCAAGGCGTCTGCCACCGATGATGCGTCCGATGCGAAACCCATTGAAGGCGTGGTGCCCGCAGCCAAGCCCGACGCGGACAAGACAGAAGAAACCAAGGGCGAAGCGACATCGACACCGCTCGCCGATACGACGCACCCTGTGCCCGCACCGGTGGCAGCGGAAACATCGCCGCGCAACAACACTTTCCTTCCGCTGGTTCTGGGCGGGATCATTGCGGGTGTGATCGGTTTCGCCGCGGCGGAATACGACCTGCTGACCGGCACCGCCGGAGACGATCCGGCCATCGCCCTTCAGGAAGAGATCAACACACAGAACGACAGGATCGCAGCGCTTGAACAGGCCGAACCTGCGCCGGTGGAGGCCCCAACGGTCGACCTGTCACAGATCGAGACACAGCTTGCCGATCTTGAAACCCGCCTGACCGAGCTTGAAAACCGTCCGGTCGTCACGCCGCCCGAAGGCATGGACGCCGAAGAGGCCGAAGCCTACATCACCGAGCTTTCCGATCTGCAACGGGCTGTCCAGCAGCAGCGGTCTGAGATCGAGGATCTGATCGCGAACGCCCGCAGTGTCGAAGCTGCAACCGCCGAAGCTGCGCGCGCGGCGAATGCCCGTGCAGCCCTGACCAAGATCGTATCCGCCATCGACGCGGGCCAGCCTTTCAACGAAGACCTTGAAACGCTGAGCGACGCGGAGGGAGAGACCGTCGAACCCGCGCTACAGGACGCCGCATTGGACGGCGTTGCAACTCTTGCGGAATTGCAGACAGAGTATCCCGATCAGGCCCGTGCTGCGCTGTCTGCCTCCCGCGCAGCGGGCGAGGAAGGCCAGGGCGTTGGCGGATTTCTGAAACGCCAGCTTGGTGTCCGGTCTGTCACACCGCGTGAAGGTGACAACCCCGATGCAATCCTGTCGCGGGCCGAAGCGGCGGTTCAGCAAGGCGATCTCGATACCGCGCTTGCCGAACTAGATGCTTTGCCAGACGCGGGCAAGTCCGCGATGAGCGAATGGATCGCAGCGGCACAGGCGCGGGTCGATGCCCGCGAGGCCGCCGACGCGATGGCACAACGCCTGACGGCAGACTAAGGAAAGAAGAATATGCTCTGGTCCCTGATCAAAATCATTCTGTTTGTCGGTATCGTGGGTGCCCTTGCATGGGGTGCCGGCTTCTTGCTGGAATCACAGGGCGGGATGCAGATCCGCGCTATGGGGCTTGAGCTGAATCTGGGTCCGCTCCAGACCGTTCTGATGGTCATCGCCTTGCTGGTCGCACTCTGGCTGCTGCTCAAGATCGTGGGCCTTCTGGTGGCGGTTCTGAAATTCATCAACGGCGATGAAACGGCGCTGTCGCGGTATTTCGACCGCAACCGCGAGCGTAAGGGCTATGCCGCCCTGTCCGAAGGTCTGATGGCGCTGGCCAGCGGCGAGGGCCGCGTGGCGCTTGCCAAGGCAGCGAAAGCGGACAAGTATCTCGATCGCCCGGAGCTGACGAACCTTCTGATCGCGCAGGCGGCGGAAATGGCCGGCGACCGCAAGAAGGCGGAAGAAACCTATCGCAAGCTTGTCGAGAACGAAAAAACCCGTTTCGTCGGGGTTCGCGGCATCATGAAACAAAAGCTTGCCGAAGGGGATACCGACACCGCGCTGGAGCTTGCGAAGAAGGCATTCGCCCTCAAGCCCAAGCACGAGGAAACCGGCGATGTCCTGCTGCGCCTTCAGGCCGAGAAAGAGGACTGGACCGGCGCGCGCAAGACGCTGAGCACGAAGCTGCGCAATGGCCAGATGCCCCGCGATGTTCACAAGCGGCGCGACGCTGTGCTTGCCCTGTCCGAAGCCAAGGACATCGTGGACGAGGATAGCAGCATCGAGGCGCGCGAGACCGCGATCGAAGCCAACCGTCTTTCGCCTGATCTGATCCCCGCTGCCGTGATGGCGGCGAAAAGCTATATCAAGCAGGGGAAGCCCCGCTACGCCACGCGCGTTCTCAAGAAAGCGTGGGAAGCGCGCCCGCATCCCGATCTTGCCGCCGCCTTCGCTGCCATTGCTCCGGACGAGACGCCGAACCAGCGGATCAAGCGCTTTGCGACCCTGACGCGGATCAATCCCGATCATCCGGAGACAAGGATGCTTTCCGCCGAACTTCACATCGCCGCCGAGGATTTCCCGGCCGCCCGCCGTGCGCTGGGCGACCTTGTCGAGAAGGACCCGGATGCGCGTTCCGTGACCCTGATGGCCGCGATCGAGCGGGGCGAAGGGGCCTCCGATCAGGTCGTGCGCGGATGGCTTGCACGGGCGCTGTCGGTGCCGCGTGGCCCGCAGTGGATCTGCGAGAACTGCCAGCATATCCATGTCGAGTGGAAGCCGATCTGCGAGAACTGCTCGAGCTTCGATACGCTGGAATGGAAGCGCCCGCCGCATTCCGATGTCGCCATGCCGGCAGGAGCGCAGATGCTTCCGCTGATCGTTGGCGCGCTCGATGACAAGTCCGGCGCGAACGACGTCAGCCCCGTCCCGACAGAGACAAATACGATCGAAGAGGCAGAGATCATCGAGGATGACGCCGAGATCCCTGACGAGGCGGACAAGAAAGAAACCGAGAAAACCAGCGGTTCATAGTCTGATCCGGACACGTCCCGGTGGGTGATTCCTTGCCGGCAATGTGAGCCGCGCGAGCAGGTGGACTAAGCCGCCTGCCTTCTCGCTGCCTGAGCATACCTGTGACGCTGGAAGCCGCCAATTCGGCAATCGCGCCTCCGGCTCTGATGCTGGTCGTCCGCGCGCTCTAATACCGATCCGTCTGATTGACCGCCAAGCTGGCGCGTCCGGCTCGCTGGCTGGCAACCGGCGAACCGGTACCGCCAATCAGCCGCTGGTCGTGATGCGCCCCTCATCGGCGCGCATCAGATAAGCCCAGCGGTGGAAAGATCGCGCTTCGTCCGCGCGTTCTGCCTTTTAGAAGTCGAGGTTCTCGACGTTCAGCGCGTTCTGCTGAATGAATTCGCGGCGGGGTTCCACCACATCGCCCATCAGCTTGGTGAACAGATCGTCCGCCTCGGCCATATCTTCGACCTTTACCCGCAGCAGGGTACGCGCATCCGGGTCCAGTGTGGTTTCCCACAATTGGTCGGGGTTCATTTCGCCCAGTCCCTTGTAGCGCTGCAGGGTCAGACCCTTTTCGCCCTCGGCGAGGATCGCATCCAGAAGGTCCATCGGACCGTGGATCAATTGCGAGCGGTCCTTGCGGACGAGCGTGGCGGGCAGGTCGTAGACTTCCTGCAGATGTTCGGTGAACGTGCCGGATTTGCGGGCCTCGCCACCGCGCAGCACCTTGCCGTCCAGCGTGCGCACTTCTTCGACGCCGCGCAGGATGCGTGCAAGGCGGATACCGTGATCCTGCGTGATGCGGCCCTGCCAGCCGCGCTCGTATTCCAGCGCGATCAGGTTCAGACGTTCCGCCACGCGGTCCGCAACCTGTTGCAGGTTCTGGTCCACGACACCGGGCACAAAGGCGCCTGCGATGGCGGCCTGCTCCAGAATGTGGCGCGGATAATGGGTCGGGAAGGCTTCGAGAACGCGGCGCAACTGGCGCGCCATCTCGACCACGCGGGCCAGATCCTGTCCGCTGATTTCCTCGCCGTTGCCCTGCCGCAGCATGGCGCCGTCGATACCCTGCTGGATCAGGTACTCCTCCATCGCTGCCTGATCTTTCAGATAGACTTCGGATTTACCGCGCGAAACTTTATAAAGCGGCGGCTGCGCGATGTAGAGATGCCCGTTCTCGATCAGTTCGGGCATCTGGCGATAGAAGAACGTCAGCAACAATGTGCGGATGTGCGCACCGTCCACGTCCGCATCCGTCATGATGACGATCTTGTGGTAGCGCAGCTTGCTGATGTCGAATTCGTCGCGGCCGATGCCGGTACCCAGCGCCATGACGAGGTTGCCGATCTCCTGAGATCCGAGCATCCGGTCGAAACGCGCGCGTTCGACGTTCAGGATCTTGCCCTTGAGTGGCAGGATCGCCTGCGTGCCGCGGTCTCGGCCCGTCTGTGCGGAACCGCCCGCGCTGTCGCCCTCGACGAGGAAGACTTCGGTCTTGGTCGGGTCTTTCTCGGAGCAATCCTTCAGCTTGCCCGCAAGAAAGTTCACATCCATCGGGTTCTTCCGGCGCGTCAGATCGCGGGCCTTGCGCGCCGCCTCGCGGGCCAGTGCGGCCTCGATGATCTTGCCGACGATGATCTTGGCCTCGTTGGGGTTTTCCTCGAACCACTCGGCCAGCTTTTCGTTGACCAGACCTTCAACAGCGGGGCGCACTTCGGAGCTGACCAGCTTGTCCTTGGTCTGGCTGCTGAACTTTGGATCAGGCACTTTGACACTCAGAACGCAGGTCAGGCCCTCGCGGGCGTCGTCACCGGTAAAGGTGACCTTCTCGCGCTTGGCGATACCGCTGGCCTGCGCGTAGTTGTTGATCGTCCGCGTCAGCGCACCGCGAAAGCCTGCCATGTGGGTGCCGCCATCGCGCTGCGGGATGTTGTTGGTGAAGGGCAGGACATTTTCGTGGTAGCTGTCGTTCCACCACATCGCGACCTCGACACCGATATCGTCTTTTTCGCCGGTGATGAAAATCGGGTCGGTCATGACCGAGCTCTTGTGCCGGTCGAGGTATTTGACGAATTCCTTGACGCCGCCCTCGTAGAACAGTTCGGTTTCCAATGGCTCTTCGGGCCGTTCGTCGCGCAGGACGATCCGAACGCCGGAGTTCAGGAACGCCAGTTCGCGCAGACGTTTCTCGAGCGTCTCGAAGCTGTATTCGAGGTTCGAGAAGGTCGAAGTAGACGCCAGAAACCGGACTTCGGTACCGGTGCGGTCGGTGTCGCCGAGCACTTCGAGATGTTTGGTCGTGAAACCGCCCTCGAACCGGGCCACGTGTTCCTTGCCCTCGCGCCAGATGCGCAGTTCCAGCCAGTCGGAAAGTGCGTTCACCACGGACACGCCAACCCCGTGCAGACCCCCGGACACCTTGTAGGAGTTGCTGTCGAATTTCCCGCCCGCGTGCAGTTGGGTCATGATGACCTCTGCGGCGGAAACGCCTTCTTCCTCGTGAATGCCCACGGGGATGCCGCGCCCGTTATCCGACACGGAGACGGATGAATCGTCGTGGATTGTCACGGTCACGCGATCGGCGTGACCTGCCAGTGCCTCGTCGATGCCGTTGTCCACGACCTCGTAGACCATGTGGTGCAGCCCCGACCCGTCGTCCGTATCCCCGATATACATACCGGGACGCTTGCGGACCGCTTCCAAGCCCTTGAGAACCTTGATGGAATTGGCGCCGTACTCTTCGGGGATCTGCTCTGCTTCGGACATTCGGGAAATCCTGTTGTTTTACCGCCTAAATATACGGTTTTTCAGCAGGATTGTCACGCGACGACCACAAGATTTTGTGTCACCGCGCAGCGTCTGTCATCCCGAAACACGGATCGCGGAAAGACCCTCGTTTTCGGTCACCAGAAGGGTCTGCGCCCGCCCGCCCATCGCCTCGAATAACCCGTCCTCGGTCCCGGTCATCCACGCCTGCGCACCCAGCGCCGAGATTTCGTCGTAGAGCGCCGCACGACGCCCAGCATCAAGGTGCGCCGCGACTTCGTCGAGCAGCAGAAGCGGCGCGGCACCGAAATCTGCGGCCAAAGCACGGGCATTGGCAAGGATGAGGGACACGAGCAGCGCTTTTTGTTCTCCGGTGGAGCAATCGCGGGCCGCGATCCCCTTCGCGGTGTAGATCGCGTTCAGATCCGCGCGGTGGGGGCCGATCAGGGTGCGACCGGCCGCCAGGTCCCGCGACCGTGTCGCTGAATAGGCATCGCGCAACGCGGCGGTGTCGGCGGGCATGTCGCATTCCAGCGAAAGGGTGGCCGTGGGAAAGGATGTTTCCGCCGCGTCCTGCGCCGCCGCAAGGGCCGCAAGCGCCTGAAGCCGATTGTGATGGATCGCGGCGCCGGCCTCGGCCATGCTGGCCTCCAGCGCGGCGTACCACGACGGTTCGCGGACCATGTCTTTCAGCAGCCGGTTGCGTTCGCGCATCGCCTTTTCGTACGTCAGCGACAGTTCCGCGTGGTCGGGCAGAAAGCTCAGGGTCATGCGATCAAGAAAGCGGCGGCGTCCTTCGGCCCCTTCGATCCACAGGCGATCCATCGACGGGATCAGCCACAGGACCCGCGCGATCCGGCCCAATGCCGTCTGCGGCGTGGGTTTCCCGTCGATGCGGGTCTGCCTTGCGGCCCCGCGTTCTGACACGATCTCGATCTCGTGCAGGCCCGTGGGGCCGTGCAGCACGCAGGTGATCTTCCAGCCCAGTGCCTCGGGCCGTCTGGTCATGTCTTCTGCGCTGGCACGGCGCAGGCCGCGCCCCGGCGACAGCAGCGACAGGGCCTCGAGGATATTGGTCTTGCCCGCGCCGTTGTTGCCGTGGATTGCGACCGGGCGCGAATCCACAGCGATCACCGCGCGTTTGTGGCTGCGGTAGTGACTGAGCGTCAGATCGGAAAGATAGAGACCCGGCATCGCTCAGGTCTCGTAATGGGGCAGGGAGCGCGGCAGTCGCGGTGGAAATGACGGAATCGCCGTCACACCCGCATCGGCATGACGACGTATACTGCCGATGTATCGGTGCCTTCGCGCATCAGCGTCGGATCGCCCGAGGAATTGAACAGGAACACGGCGTTCTCGCGATCGACCTGGCTGGCGATCTCGAGCAGGTATTTGGCGTTGAACCCGATCTCGAGCCGTTCATCGGAATAGGCAACGGCAAGCTCTTCTTCCGCCGCACCGCTGTCGGGCGCGTTGACCGACAGAATCAGACGGTCCTCGTCGAGCTGCAGCTTCACCGCCCGCGAGCGTTCCGATGAAACAGTGGCCACACGGTCCACCGCGCGGGCGAAATCGGCTGCGTCCACTTCCAGCTTGCGGGTGTTTCCCTGCGGGATCACGCGTGTGTAATCGGGGAAGGTACCGTCGATCACTTTCGATGTCAGCGTGATCTGTGGTGTGGCAAAGCGGACCTTCGTCTCGGAGACGGAGACCGCGATCTGCATGTCGTCGTCCTCCAGCAGCTTGCGCAATTCACCGACGGTCTTGCGCGGTACGATCACGCCGGGCATGTCGGCAGCCCCTTCGGGCATATCCGCGTCGATCCGGGCAAGGCGGTGACCGTCTGTCGCCACGCAGCGCAGCATCTTGCCACCATCGCCATCGGCGATGTGCATGTAGACACCGTTCAGGTAATAGCGCGTCTCTTCTGTCGAGATCGCGAATTTGGATTTATCGAACAGCCGCCGCAAGACAGCCGCATTGGCCGAGAAGTTGGAGGCGTATTCCGACGATGCCATCACCGGAAAGTCCTCTTTCGGCAAGGTGGCAAGCGAGAAGTTCGAGCGACCGGCCTCGACCGTCAGACGGCCTGCCGCGCTGTCGGCGGTCAGCGACACAAGCGATCCATCGGGCAGCTTGCGGACGATCTCGTGCAGGGTCGTTGCCGATACGGTTGTCGCCCCTGCGCGTTCGACCTGTGCGGGCGCGCTGTCGACCACCTCGATATCGAGGTCGGTCGCGCGGAACGACACATCGCTGCCTTCGGCTTCGATCAGAACGTTCGCGAGGATCGGAATTGTGTTGCGCCGCTCCACAACAGACTGCGCCTGCGATACGGCCTTGAGCAAGGCGGCGCGTTCGATGCTGATCTTCATGTGCCTACTCCATAGCGACAGTCCGGGAACGGCACGTTACCCGCTTCGCATGCAATCACAAGACATAAGGCCGCAATACGTAAAAACGCGGCCCTCTTGGGGCCGCGTTGTGGCATCGCTGCACCGCGCCAAAGCGCGAAATCCGACTGTTTGATCTTCAATATCTGCGTGGCGCCTGTCGGCGGTGGCTCAGGCCTCCAGCGCGCGGCGCAAAAGCTCGAGATCCTCGGCGATCTGACCGTCCGAGATGCGCAGTTCTTCAATCCGTTTGACGCCGTGCATGACTGTGGTGTGGTCGCGCCCGCCGAAGCGACGCCCGATTTCCGGCAGCGACCGGCTGGTCATCTGTTTGCACAGATACATCGCGACCTGACGCGGGCGGGCGTAGCTGCGCAGCCGCTTGGGGCCGATCATGTCGCTCAGGCGGATGTTGTAATGCTCGCTGACTTTCCTCTGGATTTCCTCGACCGTGATCTTGCGTTCCGAGGCCCGCAACACATCGGCGAGGCAATCCTGCGTCAGTTCCATATCGATCTTGCGCCCCACCAGCGACGCGAAGGCGAAGAGGCGCGTCAGAGCACCTTCCAGAACGCGGACGTTCGTGGAAATGCGGTGGGCGAGGAATTCGAGAATGCCGCCGTCCATATCAAGTTCCGGATAGGTGCGGCGGTGGTTTTCCACCTTGTTCTGCAGAATTCCCAAGCGCAGTTCGTAGTCTGTCGGGTGCAGGTCCACGACAAGGCCGCACTGGAGCCGCGATTTCACGCGCTCTTCCAGATCCTTGATCTGGTCGGGCGCGCGGTCGGCGGAAATGATGATCTGCTTGCCCTGATCGACCAGCGCATTGAAGGTGTGGAAGAATTCTTCCTGCGTGCTGTCCTTGCCGGCGATGAACTGAACGTCATCCACCATCAGCACGTCGACAGATCGGAAGATTTCCTTGAAATCCATCATCTTGCGGTCGCGCAGGGCCTGCACGAAACGGTACATGAACTGTTCCGCCGAAAGGTAGAGAACATTCAGGTCCGGCTGGCGCACCATCAGTTCCTGCGCGATGGCGTGCATCAGGTGGGTCTTGCCCAGTCCGACGCCACCGTAAAGGAAAAGCGGATTGAACGTGACGGGGCCACCTTCGGCGACACGGCGGGCCGCCGCGTGGGCCAGCTCGTTCGGTTTGCCGACAACGAAAGTGTCAAAGGTAAAACGCGCTTCGAGCGGCGCGGCATAGGGGGCGACACCGGGACGGCGGCTTTGGATCTTGGAGGTTGCCGTGTCGGCGACGGAACCGGAGGATGCCTGGCCGGAGGTGTCCTGTGCAGCTTTGTGGGTGGTGCCGGGGGCTACGCTGCGATCACGGTTGGCGACAGAGAAATTCAGCCGCGACAGCGTTTTGTCGTAGGCTTTCATTTCGTGCAGGATCAGGTCCGAGAAATTCTGGCTGACGTAATTTCCGAAGAAGGTTGTCGGCACGCTGATCGTCGCGATTCCGTCTTCGGACTGTTTCAGCTTCAGCGGGTCGATCCACGTCGTGTAGTTGTTCTGCCCAACGGTTTTGAGAAGTCTTTGCTTAACATTGCCCCAATCCTCACGCGTCATAGTCACTCTACCACCTATCAAATGTGCCGCCCCCGCGGCTATCCCGACCCGACCACAAGACAAAAGGGAGCCGCCCGGTCCCGGCGGGATCGGCTCTGCCCTGCGGACATTGCATATGATTCAGCCGACCATCCTGCGCACGGGCGCATTGGATAATGTCGAACGTCATCGTTCTCATCATGTGACAGAGCAAACGTGCTGGCAGCAGCATTCGCATGCCTTGATCGGTCCCCAACAGAACAATCAAAGCGCTTCACGGACGGTGCGCCACCTCTAGCAAAATGGTGCGATGTCCTGAGGCCTGTCCCCCCGCGACACGAGTCGCACCGTTTAAGTACCAAGTTGCGAGAGCGCCTTTCAACATATCTTATATGTTGACTCTGATAATCCATGAAAAGAATCTCGGAGCGCATTTTTTCTGCCCCATGACGAAAAAAGGCGCCCCGAAGCGGGACGCCTTTGCAATCAGAGCGGTAGCCAGATCAGCCGAGGGATTTGACCCGCGCGGCCAGGCGCGACATTTTCCGCGCGGCTGTGTTCTTGTGGAAAACGCCTTTTGTGACGCCACGCATCAGCTCGGGCTGAGCGGCGCGCAGGGCGTTTGTTGCGGCTTCCTTGTCACCGGATGCGATCGCCTCTTCGACGGTACGCAGGTAGGTACGGATGCGCGAACGACGCGCTTTGTTGACTGCAAAACGCTTTTCGTTCTGACGGGCGCGTTTCTTCGCCTGTGGGGAGTTTGCCATGTGCGATCACCTTTCGTGAGTATCGAGTATATGTGGCGCGACGCCAAACCCGGACCGGATGAAACCGATAGGTGATTCTAGCCTGAGCGGGCTGCACGCGCATGTATGAGGCGGCGTATAACCGCTGGAGTGACGAGATGTAAAGCGGCGTCTTGGTGGTCTTGCGTATCCGCGACCTTCCGGAACGATCCGGCGGTATCGGCCGCGGTCTACCTGTCGCGGAATTGCGCTTCGCGTTTTTCCAGAAACGCGCCCATGCCTTCTTTCTGGTCTTCGGTGTTGAACAGGGCATGGAACATGCGCCGTTCGAACAGAAGACCTTCGCGCAGGGGCACTTCGTAGGACCGGTTTACCGCTTCCTTGACGACCATGACGGAGATCATGGATTTCTCCGCGATCTTCTGGGCCGCCCCCTGTGCTTCGTCCATCAGTTTCTTCACCGGTACAACGCGGGACACCAGCCCCGAACGTTCCGCTTCTTCGGCGTCCATGAAGCGGCCTGTCAGGTTCATGTCCATCGCCTTGGATTTACCGACAAGGCGGGTCAGACGCTGGGTGCCGCCGATGCCGGCCACCACGCCCAGATTGATTTCGGGCTGGCCGAACTTGGCGCTTTCGGAGGCGATGATGAAATCGCACATCATTGCCAGTTCGCAACCACCGCCCAGCGCGTAGCCGCTGACGGCTGCGATGATCGGTTTGCGGATGCGCATGATCTGGTCCGTTTCGGGTGTGAACAGATCCCCGCTGAACACATCGACAAAGCTCTTGTCTTTCATCATCGCGATGTCGGCACCGGCGGCGAAGGCCTTTTCCGAGCCGGTGATGATGATGCAGCGAACCTTGTCGTTGCCCTGACAGCCTTTCAGGCAGTCGGCCAGTTCGCTCATCAATTGATCATTCAGGGCATTCAGCGCATCGGGCCGGTTCAGCGTGATCGTGGCCACGTGATTGTCGACATCCAGAACGATCGTTTCATAAGCCATGTCAGACGGCCTTTCGTTGTTGCTCAGAAACATGTGCTTATCACGGCGCGAAGACGGATCAAGCTATCTTTGACACACCGGACAGTAGAACGATGACCGCCCCGATTGCACTATGCGTGTGACAACGCCGTCACATCCGGTGCGTTTGCACGGCTGTCCCTCGCGGCCGTAGACATCGAACGAATGCTGGAAATACCCAAGCTCTCCATCGGCTTGCTTGAAGTCGCGCAGGCTTGATCCGCCCGCTTCGATCGCTTCTTCCAGCACGGTCCGGATGATCGGAACCAGCGACTTTACAAGCTCTGCACCGATGCGTCCGGCTTTGCGTGCAGGGTGGATACCGCCACGGAAAAGCGCTTCGCAGACATAGATATTGCCCAATCCGGCGACAATTCTCTGGTCCAGCAGGGCGGATTTGACCGGTGCCTTGCGCCCTCGGAAGGCCTCCAGAAGAATCATCTCGTCGAATCCGTTGCCCAGAGGTTCGGGCCCGATGTCCGCCAGCAACTTGTGCGTCTCGGCGCCGTCTGTCGCCATCAGGTCCATGGCCCCGAAACGGCGCGGGTCATTGAAGGTGATCCGCGCGCCATTGCCCATATGCAGAACGACGTGGTCGTGTTTTTCGGGCGCGGGATGGTCGTGCACGAACCGGCCCAGCGGATCGCCCGACACCAGCATGCGCCCCGACATGCCCAGATGGATCAACAGCGTCTCGCCCGAACCGAGATCGGCAAGGATGTATTTCGACCGCCTGCGCAGGCGCTCCACCTGCTGTCCGGTCAGCCGTTCGGCCATATGCATCGGGAAAGGCCAGCGCAGATCGGGCCGGTTTACGTCCGCCCGTTCGATGGTCTGGCCTTCCATGACAGGAGCAAGGCCGCGGCGCACGGTTTCAACCTCTGGCAATTCTGGCATCGCGGCTCCTTCGGGTCTGCGGCAAATGGCGGTTTGTATCTGGCTTTCTGAGGCTATATCTGGGGTCTGACAAGCGCAGGACCAATGCCATGACCGACAAGACCACGCATTTCGGTGCGCAGACCATCCCCGAGGATGAAAAGGCGGGCCGCGTCCGTACCCTGTTCACGGATGTGGCGAACAAATACGACATCATGAACGACGTGATGAGCGTGGGCATCCACCGCATCTGGAAAGAGGCGATGATGGACTGGCTTGCGCCGCGTGCGGGCCAGAAGCTTCTGGATGTGGCGGGTGGCACCGGCGATGTTTCTTTCAAGTTCCTGAAACGCGCGGGATCGGGCCACGCGACCGTTTGCGACCTGACCGAAGGGATGCTGGTCGAAGGCCGCAAGCGCGCCGAAGCCGAGGAGATGCAGCACAGCCTCGATTGGGTTGTGGGTGACGCGATGCACCTGCCTTTCGAGGATAACACCTTTGACGTCTACACGATCTCTTTCGGCATCCGGAACGTGACCCGCCCGCAAGAGGCGTTGAACGAGGCGTTTCGCGTTCTCAGACCCGGTGGGCGTCTGATGGTGCTGGAGTTTAGCCAGCTGCCAAATCCGATGATGCAAAAGGCCTATGACCTTTACAGCTTCAACGTGATCCCCCGCATGGGCCAGCTGATCGCGAATGACCGCGACAGCTATCAGTATCTCGTCGAATCGATCCGGAATTTCCCCGATCAGGAAACATTCCTCGGCATGGTGCGCGAGGCCGGTTTCGAGAATGCGAAATACCGCAACCTGTCCATGGGGATTGCCTGTCTCCATTCGGGTTGGAAAATCTGATGCGCGGAATTCTGTGCCTGTCACACCCGTGGTCCGGGCCCCTCTGCTTGTCCCGCGGGGGGATATAGATGCGCGGACCGCACAACATCTGGCGGCTGGTGCGGACCGGCGCGACGCTGGAACGCACGGGTGCGATGAACGTCGTGCTCGATGCGTTCGAAGCGCCTGCCCCCGTGCGGTTTCTTGCGCGGACACTGGCGTTGCCGTTCAAGTTTCTGGGCTACAAGGGTGATCCGAACTTGCCCGCCGCGACCCGCGCGCTGACAGCGCTGGGGCCTGCCTACATCAAGTTCGGTCAGGTCTTGTCGACCCGCCCCGACGTGGTGGGCGAGGACATGGCGCTGCAACTGCGCATCCTTCAGGACAAACTGCCGCCCTTCGATATCGAAACCGCCAAGGCGTCGGTGGAAAAGGAACTCGGTGCGCCGATCGACACGATCTTTTCCGAATTCTCCGAGCCGGTGGCCGCGGCGTCGATTGCACAGGTGCACCGCGCGCGGCTCGCGCACACCGGCGAGGACGTCGCTGTAAAGGTGCTGCGCCCCGGGGTGGAGCGTGCCTTCCGCAAGGATGTCGATGCCTTCTATCTGGCCGCACGTATGGTCGAGCTTTTCTCGCCGGGCTCGCGCCGCTTGCGGCCCATGGATGTGATCGAACACTTCGATGGCGTGGTTCGGGGGGAGCTGGATCTGCGGCTCGAATCCTCCGCCGCATCGGAATTTGCCCATAATACCAAAGATGACAGCGGCTTCGACCTGCCGCAGATCAAATGGGATTATTCGGGCCGCCGCGTGATGACCCTGACCTGGGCCGAAGGGGTGCCCATGGGCGACAACGCGGCCATCGACGCCGCGGGCCACGACAGGGTCGAACTGAGCGAACGTATCCTTGCGCTGTTTTTGCAGCATGCCCTGCGGGACGGATATTTTCACGGCGACATGCATCAGGGTAACCTCAAGGTTGCGCCGAACGGGGATATCATCGCACTTGATTTCGGCATCATGGGCCACATCGACGAATACACCCGCCGCGTATACGCCGAGATCCTCTATGGCTTCATCCGCAAGGATTACAAACGGGTGGCCGAAGTCCATTTCGAGGCAGGCTACGTGCCCGCAGACAAGGACATCGACGAGTTTGCCCGCGCCCTGCGCGCGGTGGGCGAGCCGATTTTCGGCATGGACGCCAGCCGCATCTCGATGGCGCGGCTTCTGTCCTATCTCTTCGAGGTGACCGAGCGCTTCGGCATGGAAACCCGGACCGAGCTTATCCTGCTCCAGCGGACCATGGTCGTGGTCGAAGGGGTCGCACGGTCCCTTAATCCGCAGATGAACATCTGGCAGGTCGCAGCGCCGGTTGTGACCGATTACATCAGCAAATCCATTGGCCCAAAGGCAGTGGTCAGCGATCTGGCCCGCACCGCGCGCGTCCTGTCACGGTTCGGCCCGCGTCTGCCCGCGCTGGTCGAGGCCGCGTTGATCCGTCAGGCCGAAACACATGAACCCGCGCGCAGGCCGTTCCGGCGCTGGCTCGCGCTGTCGGCTGTGGGCGGTGCGGCCTCCGCGACAGCGCTGATCATGCTGGTCGAGGCGCTGACCTGATCTTTCTTTCCGGGGGTGGGTGCGAGGGGCAGGCCCCCCCGCTCCCGCTCCATTACATGCGCTCGATGGCCAGTGCGATGCCCTGACCGCCGCCGATGCACATCGTGATCAGCGCGCGCTTGCCGCCGATCCGCTCCAGTTCGTAAAGCGCCTTCACGGTGATGATCGCGCCGGTCGCACCGACGGGATGCCCCAAGGCGATGGCACCGCCGTTCGGGTTAACCTTCGCGGGGTCGAAATCCAGCGCCTTGCTGACGGCGAGCGCCTGCGCTGCGAAGGCTTCATTCGATTCGATCACGTCGAAATCATCTGCCTTGAGACCGGTTTTCTCCAACAGCTTCGTCACGGCAGGGATGGGGCCGATGCCCATCACCTCGGGACGCACACCCGCGTGCGCATATCCGATGACCCGCGCGCGTGGCGTCAGCCCGGCGGCCTCTGCGGCTGAGGCGCGCGCCAGCACCAGTGCGGCCGCGCCGTCGTTGATCCCCGATGCGTTGCCCGCCGTGACCGACCCGTCCTTGCGAAAGACAGGGCGCAGACCTGCGAGCTTTTCCATCGACGTGGCCTTGGGGTGCTCGTCGGTGTCGAAGGCAACAGTCTCGCGGCCCTTCTTGACCTCGACGGGAACGATCTGTTCGGCAAAGCGGCCATCGGCGATGGCGGCGGCGGCGCGTTCCTGGCTCAGAAGGGCGAAGGCATCCTGCTGCTCACGGCTGACATCATGTTCGTCCGATACGTTCTCGGCGGTCACGCCCATGTGGCCGGTGCCGAAGGGGCAGTTCAGCGTTCCGAGCATCATATCGAGCGCCTTCACGTCGCCCATTTTCTGGCCCCACCGCGCGGCAGGCAGGATAAAGGGCGACCGGCTCATGTTCTCGGCCCCGCCGGCGAGCGCGAAATCCGCGTCGCCCAGCATCAGGGATTGCGCGGCAGAGACGATGGCCTGCACGCCCGACCCGCACAGGCGGTTCACGTTCATGGCGGGCACGGCGTCGGGCACACCCGCCTCGATGGCGGCCACGCGGCTGAGATACATGTCACGCGGTTCGGTGTTGATGACGTTGCCGAACACGACATGGCCGATCTGGCCCGCCTCCACACCCGCACGCTTCAAAGCTTCCTTGGCGACCGTCGCACCCAGCGCCGTCGGTGGCGTCCCGGCAAGGCTTCCGCCGAAGGTGCCGATTGCAGTCCGGGCGCCGCCCAGAATGACGATTTCGTCTGACATGTCTTTCTCCTGTCTATTTCGGAGGGAATATGCCGAGCGTCCCGCAGAATGTCAGCCCATATATTCGGCCATGGCCCGCCGCGCGCCCGCGCCCGATTTCCAGACCGTGCCGCGTTCGTATAGACCGGTACACGTCACCGCAGCATTCAAAGAGGCGCGCCATGTCCAGCAGCTTTCTCGATCATCTGTCCCGCACCCGCGACCACATCGAGGCGGAGGGTCTCTTGAAAAGCGAACGCGCCTTCACCTCGCCGCAGAAGCCGCGATTGCGGATCGGGGACCGCGACATCATCAACCTGTGTGCGAACAACTATCTGGGTCTGGCCAACCATCCCGATCTGATCGCCGCTGCGCAGGATGCCATGGCAAGCCACGGTTTCGGAATGGCATCCGTGCGGTTCATTTGCGGGACGCAGGACATTCATCTTGAGCTGGAAAGGCGGCTGGCGCGGTATCTGGGCATGGAGGACGCGATCCTTTTCGCCGCCTGCTTTGACGCCAACGGCGGCCTGTTCGAGCCGCTTTTGGGGCCGGAAGACGCAATCGTGTCGGATGCCCTGAACCATGCCAGCATCATCGACGGCATTCGCCTGTGCAAGGCGAGGCGCTATCGCTACGCCAATAACGATATGGCGGATCTGGAGGCGCAGCTGTCGCAGGCCCGCGCGGACGGTGCGCGGTTTGTGATGATTGCGACGGACGGGGTGTTCAGCATGGACGGCACCCTTGCCGATCTGCCCGAGATTACACGCCTTGCCGCGCTCTATGACGCGCAGGTGATGGTGGATGACTGTCACGCCACCGGCGTCATGGGGCCGCAGGGCCGTGGGACTGCGGCCCATGCCGGTGTGGCGGTCGATATCCTGACCGGAACGCTGGGCAAGGCGCTGGGCGGCGGCATCGGCGGCTATATCGCAGGACCGCAGCAGGTGATCGACATCCTCAGACAGCGCGCGCGGCCCTATCTGTTCTCGAACTCCCTGCCGCCGGGGATCGTCGCCGCAGGTCTGACCGCGCTTGATATGGTCGAGGCCGGGGACGACCTGCGCGCGCAGCTTTGGGAGAATACCGCCTATTGGCGCGCGGGCCTTGGAAAACTGGGCTTTGAGGTGATGCCGGGGACGCATCCGATCGTTCCTGTTCTGCTCGGCGAGGCGCGCGCGGCGCAGCAGATGTCGGCGCTTCTGATGGCGGAAGGTGTCTATGCGACCGGATTTTTCTATCCGGTCGTGCCGATGGGCCAGGCTAGGATACGAACCCAGATGAGCGCGGCGATGACCCGCGACGATCTCGACCGCGCGCTTGCGGCCTTTGAGCGCGCGGGCCGCGCCTGCGGCATCCTGTCGTGACTGCTTTTGCCCGCAGGCGCGAACGTTTTGCGCTGCGATGCGTTGCACCGCAATGATCAGGAATATTCTTCACCGCGTCGCGTATCGGGCCGAACGCGTCATCGACAGGTTCGCCCAGAACCGCGACAGCCGCCGCATCATCGAGCCCTATCTGGGCTATGCCGAACCCGGCCATATCGTATTGCGCGGGCGCGTCCTGACCGCCCTGCGGCGGAACAAGCCGAAACCCACCCAGTCGCGTTGGACCAATTTCCGGCAGATGGTGTCGCTGTTCATGACCGACGAGGTTGCCGACGTCGCCGTCGAGGCGGAAGGCTTCAGCACCCGCACCGACGAAGAGGGGTATTTCACACTGCACCTGCCGATCTTGGCAAAACCGGGCTGGTCGGAATACACGGTCACGATCCCCGATCAGTCGGTATCGGCTGTTTGTCCGGTCATGGTACCCGACCGTGCTGCGGATTTCGGTGTTATCTCCGACATTGACGATACGGTGCTGGAAACTGGCGCGTATTCCCTGCTCCGCAATCTCTGGACGTCGCTGACGGGCAACGCGATGACGCGCCGTATTTTCCCCGACGCGGTGGCGTTTCTGGACGATCTGCACGCGGATGGACGCAATCCGGTCTATTTCGTCAGCTCCAGCCCGTGGAACCTGCATCATTTTCTTCTGCGTATTTTCGATCTGGCAAGTCTGGTCCGCGCCCCGATGTTCCTGCGTGATCTCGGGGTAAGCGAGGACAAGTTCATCAGCGGGACCCACGGATCACACAAGGGGAGTGCCGTCGATCTGTTGATGAAGGCCAATCCGGAACTGGCCTATGTGCTGGTCGGGGACACCGGGCAGCATGATGCGTCCGTTTACCGTGATGCAATCGCCCGCCACCCGGGACGTGTTCTGGCGGTTGTTCTGCGTGAACCGGGCCCCGGACCGGACGAAGAGGGAAAGGCAGCGATCCGTCAGATCGAGGGATCGGGCGTTCCCGTTTTCCACGCCCCCGGTTTTGAAGGCTTTTCCGATCAAATCTTCGCGCTGCTGCCTGCGACTATGGCGGGCAACCGGTCCGGTCAGGGCTGAGGCGACAGTCGAACCCGCCCTTTGTCGGTCAGTTGCCAGCAGTCCGTGCCCTCGATCGCCACGGCGGCCAGCGGATTGCCGTATCCGGCGCCTGCGTCGATATTGATCCGGTTGCCGTAATGTGTGGCGGTATCGACAGGCGTGTGCCCGTGCACGACCAGCTTTCCGTGGTCACTGTCGTCTTGGTGGAATTCCTTGCGGATCCACAGCAGGTCCTGCTCGGCCTGATGGTCGAGCATTATGCCCGGCCTGATCCCCGCATGGGCAAAGAACAGGCTGTCGGTCTGGTGGCAGAAAGGCAGCGTGCGCAGGAAGTCCACATGCGCCTTGGGCACCGCCTCGCGGGCGCGGGCGTGGACGGCGATCAGACGCTCCTGCGGCTTCATGTCGATCCCGTAGGAGGCGAGCGTCGTATCGCCCCCCAGACGCGGATGCAGCCAGTAAAGGCCGATGGGGAGCACCGCGTCGTGTCTTGGATAGGCTTCGAGAAACCATTCGAACATCCGGTCATGGTTGCCCTTCAGACAGGTCCATGGCTTGCCCGCGGCGCGCCCTTCGATCAGGTGGTTGATCACACCGGCGCTGTCCGGACCGCGATCGGTGTAGTCGCCGATGAACACGATGTCCGCGTCGGCCCCTCCGTCCGCCTCGATCAGGGACAGCACGCGCAACAGTTCATCCAGCTGTCCGTGAATATCACCAATTGCGTAGATCGGTCTGGTCATGGAAAGCCCTTTGAGCAGAAAAAACGCGGCCCTTCCGGAGAAAGGGCCGCGACAGGGAACGGTATATGCCCCGAAGGGTCAAGCGACGTCGAATTCCAGAACCTTCACCTGACGGAACAGCCCGGTTTCCTTGAGCTTGTCCAGAACCGGTGCCGGTACGGGTTCGTCGACGTACAGAAGCGCGATGGCCTCGCCGTGGGCTGCGGACCGTCCAAGGGTGAAGTTGGCGATGTTCACGCCGTTTTCGCCCATGGTGTTGCCCAGCGCACCGATGATGCCGGGCACGTCTTCGTTGGTGGTATAGACCATATGCGCGCCGACCTCGGCGTCGATATTGATGCCCTTGATCTGGATGAAACGCGGCTTGCCGTCGGAGAAGACGGTACCGGCGATGGACCGTTCGCGTTTCTCGGTCACGACCGTGACTTTGACATAGCCTTCGAAGGCGCCGGATTTATCCTGATTGGTGGTAGAGATCTTGATCCCTTTTTCCTTGGCCACAACGGGGGCGGACACCATGTTCACGTCCGGATTCGCACGTTTCATGATGCCTGCGACAACGCCGCAGTTCAGCGCGGCGAGGTTCATGTCGGAAACCACACCGTCATAGAGGATGTTGATCGCCTTGATCGGCTCGTCCGTGAGCTGGCCGATGAAAGATCCCAGGTGCCCCGCAAGCTTCAGCCACGGGCCCATGACCTTGGCCTCCTCGGCGGTGACCGAAGGCATGTTCAACGCGTTGGTGACAGCGCCGGTCAGCAGGTAGTCGGACATCTGCTCGGCGACTTGCAGGGCTACGTTTTCCTGTGCTTCGGATGTCGCCGCTCCGAGGTGGGGGGTGCAGACGACGTTGGGCAGGTTGAACAGCGGGTTTTCCTTGGCGGGCTCTTCCTTGAACACGTCGAAGGCGGCACCGGCGATATGCCCGGACTTCAACAGGTCGGCCAGCGCTTCCTCGTCCACCAGACCGCCACGGGCACAGTTGATGATGCGCACGCCTTTCTTGGTCTTCCCGAGGTTTTCGCGGCTCAGGATATTGGCTGTCTGATCGGTGAAGGGAACGTGCAGGGTGATGAAATCGGCCCGCTTCAGCAGCTCGTCCAGTTCGACTTTTTCAACGCCCATCTTGCGGGCCTTTTCCTCGCCGAGGAAGGGGTCGTAGGCCACGACTTTCATCTTCAGGCCGCGCGCACGATCGCAGACGATACCGCCAATGTTGCCAGCGCCGATCACGCCAAGGGTCTTGCCGGTGAGCTCGACGCCCATGAACTTCGATTTTTCCCATTTGCCGGCGTGGGTGGATGCGCTGGCTTCGGGGATCTGGCGGGCGACGGCGAACATCATCGCAATCGCGTGCTCGGCTGTGGTGATCATGTTGCCGAAGGGCGTGTTCATGACGATCACACCCTGTTTGGAAGCCGCTTCCTTGTCGATGTTGTCGGTTCCGATCCCGGCGCGGCCGATCACTTTGAGGTTCGGGGCATTGGCGAGAATCTTGTCCGTTACCTTGGTCGCGGAGCGGATCGCCAGACCGTCGTAGTTGCCGATGACTTCGGCCAGCTTGTCCTTGTCCTTGCCGAGGTCCGGCTGGAAATCGACGTCGATACCGCGGTCCTTGAAGATCTGGACGGCGGCATCGGAGAGTTTGTCGGAGATGAGTACTTTGGGGGCCATTGTATGGATCCTTTTGCGGAAGTGCAGTGAGGGGGCTCCTCGCTACGCTGCGCGCGCTCCTCGCGAGGAGCGGCTGCAAGCCAGCGAGGAGCGTCTGATCAGGTCTGGTTGGCGATTTCGGTCTCGAACGCCCAGGCAAGCCAGGGAAGCATCGCTTCGATATCCGAGGTTTCGACTGTTGCACCGCACCAGATGCGCAGGCCCGGAGGGGCATCCCGATAGGCACCGATGTCCAATGCGACATCTTCATCGCCAAGCCGCTTTGCGACAGCCTTGGCGAAGGCCGGACCGTCAGCGATGCGATCGTCCGTGAACTTCAGGCAGACCGAGGTGTTCGACCTCGTCGCCGGATCGACCGCGAGGAAATCCACCCAGTCATGCGCTTCAACGAAGCGGGTGATCGCGGCGGTATTGGCATCTGCCCGGCCGATCAGGCCGTTCAGACCACCGACATCCTGCGCCCAATCGAGCGCCAGCAGGTAATCCTCAACGCACATCATGGAGGGCGTGTTGATCGTCTCGCCCACGAAAATGCCCTCGATCAGCTTTCCGCCCTTGGTCAGGCGGAAAACCTTCGGCAACGGCCAGGCGGGCGTGTAGCTTTCAAGCCTCTCTACAGCGCGGGGGCTGAGGATCAGCATACCGTGCGCCGCTTCACCGCCCAGAACCTTCTGCCAGCTGTAGGTGGTTACGTCCAAACGGTCCCACGGCAAGTCTACGGCGAAGGCTGCGGATGTCGCATCGCAGAGCGTCAGGCCCTTGCGGTCTGCGGGAATGTCGAAGGCCGCCGGAACGCGGACACCGGATGTCGTGCCGTTCCAAGTAAAGCAGACATCATTGTCGAAGTTGACCGAGGCCAGATCGACAATCTCGCCGTAATCCGCGGTCTTTACCGTCGCATCCAGCTTCAGCTGCTTGATCGCATCGGTGACCCAGCCGGATCCGAAACTTTCCCAGGCCAGCATCTCGACATGGCGTTCGCCTAGCAGGTTCCACATCGCCATTTCATAGGCACCGGTGTCAGAGCCGGGCACGATGCCGATGCGGTAGTCTTCTGGAATGCCGAGGATCGCGCGCGTCTTTTCGATCGCTTCCTTCAGCTTTGCCTTGCCGGGTGCGGCGCGGTGGCTGCGTCCCAGAGGTGCGTCGGCAAGCCGGGCAAGATCAAATTTGGGGGGTTTGGCGCAGGGGCCGGAGGAGAAGCGCGGATTTGCCGGCCGCGCGGCCGGTTGTGCGATAGTCATTTCTGCTACCCTTTCAGATAAGCGCCCTTCGTTGGGGAAGGGTGTCCCGCGGATGGAGTTAGAACGCTTCCGGCACTGGCACAAGCGTCTATTCGGGGCTAGAACGCCGTTCGATCGCCTTTTTGCGACCTCCCTGACGCTGATCGGAAACCTGCCCATGTATTTTGCCGTCCTTCTCACCTCGCCCAAAGCGCCCTCTCTTGAGCGGTCGCTTGTTGATTCGCTGCGCAATGCGTGGGGCGGAGGCGATGCGGACTGGCTCGCTATCGACGAAGCCGCCGAATTCCCGCTCGACAGGATTCCCGCGAATTTCGAGGAAGTCTGGCAAAGCTGCCAGTCGATGGGTGTCGATGTGGTCATCGTCCCTGCACAGGGGCGGCGAAAGCGGATGCTGCTGGCGGATATGGACAGCACGATGATCGAACAGGAATGCATCGACGAGCTGGCGGATGAGGCCGGGGTCGGCGCGCATGTCAAAGACATCACGGCCCGCGCGATGAACGGCGAAATCGGTTTCGAAGGCGCGCTGCGCGAGCGGGTCGGTCTGCTGAAGGACCTGCCGGTCACCGTGATCGACAAGGTGCTGAACGAACGGATCACCCTGATGCCCGGCGCGCAGGCGCTTCTGGGGACGATGAAGGCCTCGGGCGCTTTCGCAGCGCTTGTGTCCGGCGGCTTCACCAGCTTCACCGACCGCATTGCCACCACTCTGGGGTTCGATACCCACCGCGCCAACCGGCTTCTGTCCCATGATGGCGTCCTGACCGGGACGGTGGCCGAACCGATCCTCGGTCGCGAAGCCAAGGTCGACGCGCTGGAGCAGTTCACCCGCGATCTGGGCATCACCGACGCCGATGTCATCGCCGTGGGCGACGGCGCGAACGATCTGGGGATGCTGACCCGCGCGGGGCTGGGCGTCGCCCTGCACGCCAAGCCTGCGGTCGCCGCACAGTGCAATGTCAGGATCAATCACGGCGATCTGACATCGCTTCTCTATGTTCAGGGCTACGCGAAGACTGATTTCATCGCCGGCTGAGCGCTGAATTCAGAGCGTCAGGGGCCCCGCGCAAGCGCAGGGCCGCCGCAACACGTCCGGCAAGAAGGGAAGATCACAGAAGGCCGGCGGCGGGTTTGAGGATACCGGTCTCTGTGCCGCGCCAGTTGCGGATGGGCGCATTGATCCGTTTCAGCGTGGCAGGGTGGTTTGCATCAAGCGCACCAAGCCGGACAAGAAGGGCCGCAATCGCGGCTTCGGCGGCGCGGGTGGTGCCGCAAGCGGCTTTCAGCGCGATGCCGATTTTACGTTCGGGCCAGATCGCGATGAAGAATCCCTCCGCACCGGTCTTCAATGCGACCTTGCCACCCGTGGCGCGCATCAGTTCGGTGCAGGCGCGTCCCTCACCCGCGACCAGTTCGGGATGCAGGCGCATGGCCTGATGCAGTTGCGCCTCGGCGCTGTCTTCGGGTGCGGCAGCAAAGCGCGCCATCGCGCGGGCGATACCGTGCAGGCTGGCCGCGGGATTTGGCGCGGAGCAGCCGTCGATACCGAAACCGGGGCTGGTCTCGCCGGTCACATCCTCGAACGCATCGAGACAGGCGCGCTGAACCGGATGATCGGGATCGACGTATTCCGGCCCCGCCCCCAGATGCCGTGCCAGAGTCAGAAATCCCGCGTGTTTGCCCGAGCAGTTGTTGTGGATCTGGCACGGGCTCTCACCGGCGCGGATCTGCGCCTCCAGCAGGCCGCGGTCGCGGGTTTCCTGCGCCCCGCAGCGAAAGGCGTCATCGCTGAGCCCGAGGTCTTTCATCCACGCGCCGACCTTCTCCACATGGATCGGTGCGCCCTCGTGCGAGGCGCAGGCAAGGGCGAGCTGTTCGGTGCCGAGCCCGTGGGATTTTGCCGCACCCGACCGCAGAAGGGGCAGCGCCTGGATCATCTTCGACGAACTGCGCGGCAACACGGTGACCGTCGGATCACCCCAGGCTTCCACGATCTCTCCCTTGGCGTCGCAGATCACGGCGTGGCCTGAATGAACGCTCTCGAGGAATGGTCCGCGCCAGATTTCGGCGAAGGGATGTGGGGCTGTCATGGTAGCTGTCCTTTGAGTCGGTATATATGGGCAAAAACCCGCCAATCAGGGTTTCGTCACTCGCTTCTTTCGCGCTATGGTGCTTGTTGTCGTCAGAAAGGCAACCCGAGGCGGTGACAAGGGCCAATAACACTGGCCAGCGGTCCGGGAAAATCAGGTTTGAGGCATCACGAACGGCTGGAGAAGTATAAAGATGGGACTTTTTAAAACGGGTTTGAGTGCTGCTGCGATGACGGTTCTGGTAACCGGCAGCGTCTGGGCGCAGGATCAGAGCACCAATCGCGTTGCGGCGAAAACCGATTGGAGCGTCTTTGTCGAGGACAACCCGACAGAGTGCTGGGGCGTTTCGACCCCGAAAGAGTCCGTGAACTCGCGCGATGGTCGTGTGGTCGCGGTGAACCGGGGGCAAACCCTGTTGATGGTCTTCTACCGTCCCAGCGCCGGGGCCAGTGGTCAGGTTGCGTTTACCGGCGGCTATCCCTTTGCCAGCGGATCCACCGTTACGGCAGAGATTTCCGGCGAAACCTACCAGATGTTCACCGAAGGCGAATGGGCGTGGCCCGCGACCACATCCGATGATGCCAAGATGATCGCCGCGATGAAGCGCGGCGCGGATGCCAAGCTGACCGGCGTCTCGAGCCGTGGCACACAGACCGAAGACACGTTTTCCCTGCTGGGCTTTACCGCCGCGGTCGAAGATGCGGAGAAGCGCTGCGGCGGCTGATCCCTCACGTCATTCTTCAAGCGGCCCTGCCTCTAACGGCGGGGCTGTTTTCATTTCGGGGACCGAGCCCCTATATACGCAGCAGCAATCAGAGGAATCGATCCTATGTCCGCTCCGCAAGCCCCGATTACACAGGATGTTCACACCATCCCACGCAAACTGCCCGATGGT
Organism: Sulfitobacter sp. HNIBRBA3233; assembly: GCF_040149665.1. NCBI lineage: Bacteria > Pseudomonadati > Pseudomonadota > Alphaproteobacteria > Rhodobacterales > Roseobacteraceae > Sulfitobacter > Sulfitobacter marinivivus. Next base: position 2,451,301 of record NZ_JBEFLP010000001.1, read on the forward strand.
CCGCAGAACCTTGTCGGTCTGACCCGCGATGCCATGCGTGATGCGCTGATCGCGATCGGTACGCCCGAGAAGCAGGCGAAGATGCGTGTGGGGCAGATCTGGCAGTGGATCTACCAGTGGGGCGTGCGCGATTTTGATGCGATGACCAATCTGTCCAAGGCATTCCGCGCGCAACTTGCCGAGCATTTCGTGGTTGCGGTGCCGGAGGTCGTTTCGCGGCTGATCAGCGAGGACGGAACCCGCAAGTACCTTGTGCGCATCGCGGGCGGTCACGAGGTCGAGGTTGTCTATATCCCCGAAGAAGACCGCGGCACGCTTTGCGTGTCCAGTCAGGTCGGCTGCACCCTGACCTGTTCGTTCTGCCATACCGGCACCCAGAAGCTGGTGCGCAACCTGACTGCCGGAGAGATCATCGGCCAGGTGATGGTAGCGCGGGACGATCTGGACGAATGGCCCCAGACCGGCACGCGCACCTACGAGGCGCGGCGCCTGTCGAACATCGTGCTGATGGGCATGGGCGAGCCGCTTTATAATTTCGAGAATGTGCGCGATGCGATGAAGATCGCGATGGACCCCGAAGGCATCCAGTTGAGCCGCCGGCGGATCACCCTGTCGACCTCTGGCGTGGTGCCCGAAATCGCCCGCACCGCGCAGGAAATCGGCTGCCAGCTTGCGGTGTCTTTCCATGCCACCACCGATGAGGTGCGCAACCAGCTCGTGCCGATCAACAAGCGCTGGAACATCGAAACATTGCTGGATGCGCTGCGTGAATATCCCAAGGTGTCGAACTCCGAGCGGATCACCTTCGAATACGTGATGCTCGACGGGATCAACGACAGTGACGCGGATGCGCACCGGTTGATGAAGCTGATCGAAGGCATCCCCGCAAAGATCAACCTGATCCCGTTCAACGAATGGCCGGGTGCGCCTTACAAGCGGTCGTCGAACAACCGGATTCGCGCGTTTGCGGACATTGTGCACAACGCTGGGTATGCTTCGCCGGTGCGCAAGCCGCGTGGCGAGGATATCATGGCCGCCTGCGGCCAGCTGAAATCCGAAACGGAACGGGTTCGCAAATCACGCAAGCAGATCGAGGCCGAGGCAGGCGTTTCACGCGGCTGAACGGCCCCCCTTGCAAAACGGCGGTTTCGCGTCATCTCCTTCCGAAAGGAGGCCCGCTATGGCGTCTAAACACTCCTCGTTTGTTGTGATCGGTCTGGGTGCTTTCGGCAGTACTGTGGCGCATGACCTGTCGCGCTTTGGCCATCACGTCACGGGAATAGATATTTCCGAACGCGCCGTTTCCGGCATCGCGGACAAGATCGACCGCACCATGATCCTCGATGCGCGCGACGATCAGGCCCTGCGCGAAGCAGGCATCGACATCTGCGATGTCGGTGTCGTCGCAATCGCCGACGATATCGAGGCGAGCATCCTTGCGACCATTACCCTCAAGACATTGGGCATCGGCAAGATCTGGGCAAAAGCGGCATCGAAAAACCACCACCGCATCCTGTCGCGACTGGGGGTGGATCGTGTCGTCTATCCCGAAAAGGAAGTCGGCCAGCACATCGCGCAGATGCTGCACAACCCGATGGTGCGCGACTATGTCAGCCTCGGCAACGGGCAGCATGTCGTGAACTTCAGGGTGCCCGAAAAGCTTCAGGATTGCACGCTTTCGGAACTGAGCTACGGCAAGCACGACCTGCGCTGTATCGGCGTGCTGCGCGGGACAAAGTTTCTGGGCCACGAAGGATCGGGGATCACGCTCGAGGAGGACGACCTTTTGCTGCTGCTCGGTGAGCGGGACGATCTGCGTGACTTTACCGGCAGCCTTTGATGGTGCGTAGGACGTTTCAGCTGTCACTGGCCCGCAAAAGGGTCAGCCCTCCGGCGATTCTTGCCATCTTGTACGCGCTTTTCATCTTTTTCGGCGCGCTGCTTTTGTTGATGCCTTTCAGCAATACCGGCGGTCTGTCCTTCAGCGACACATTGTTTACATCGGCATCCGCCGTGACGGTGACCGGCCTGATCGTCGTCGATACCGGCAGCCAGTACACCTTGGTCGGGCAGATCATCATCACGGTCCTCATTCAGTTGGGCGGTCTGGGGCTGATGACCTTTGCCGCGCTGCTGCTGTCGATGCTGGGGATGCGGATCGGGATGCCTCAGCGGCTGGTTCTGAGCGACGAGTTGGGCCAGACATCCCTCAGCGATCTTCTCGCGCTGGTGCGTATTGTGGCCTTCGTCGCTTTCGGGGTCGAGGCGGTGGGGACCGCGCTGCTGATGTTCGTCTTCGTGCCCGAATTCGGCTGGGCACAGGGGTTCTGGCAGGCGTTGTTCCACACGATCTCGGCGTTCAACAACGCGGGATTCTCGTTATTTTCCGATAGCCTGACACGGTATGTCGACGATCCTGTCGTCAACATCACCATTACCGCGCTGTTCATTCTGGGCGGCTTGGGATTCGTGGTGCTGGCGGATCTCAACGAACGGCGTGGCTGGAAGCATTTGACCCTGCACAGCAAGCTGATGCTGGTGGGCAGCCTGTGTTTGATCCTCTGGGCCTTCGTGACTTTCGCGGCGATGGAGTGGAACAACCCCGGCACGCTTGGCGCACTGCACGGCACCGGCGCGCGGCTTTGGGCGTCGTGGTTTCAGGCGGTCACACCGCGCACGGCGGGTTTCAACACGCTGGACTACGCGCAGATGCATGACAGTACCACGCTGGTGACGATCCTTCTGATGCTGGTGGGGGGTGGCCCTTCCTCGACCGCCGGAGGGATCAAGGTGACCACCCTGATCGTTCTGATCCTCGCGACGATTGCCTTCTTCCGGCGCAGCGAGAAGCTGCACGTTTTCGGACGCAGTCTGGGGATCGAGGAAATCTCAAAGGTGCTGGCGCTGACCGCGCTCAGCCTGTTTCTGGTCGCGATGGGGCTTTTCCTGATCCTGTTGACCTGGCGCGGTGATTTTCTGGATCTGCTGTTCGAGGTCTGTTCGGCCTTCGGAACCGTGGGCCTTTCGCGTGGCGCCACCGGTGATCTGGATACGCTGGGACGCGTGGTTATCGTTCTGCTGATGTTCGCCGGGCGGCTTGGCCCCCTGACGCTGGGCTTCTTTCTGGCAACGCGGTCCATATCGCGAATCAACTATCCGAAGGGCAAAATCTTTCTCGGGTAGGCGGATCACAACCGGGGCGCGAATTTCCGGCGTTTCCCGCGCCGAAACTATGATCGCTCAACCGTTGAGGATTCAAATACCTCTGTTCCGCCACAATCGTTGCCGAATCCTGCCATTCTGCCTGTCCAGACTGTTTCTCAAGATGGTTCAATAAGGAGAGAGACGATGTCTGTTATTATTCACAACGATGCGTTTGTTACCCGCGACATCATGAATATCGTCACGCGTGAACGCGAGATTGCCCTGTCCACGCGCGAGTGGAAACACCGGCTGGCCGGTTACGGCTACAACATCCGGGATACGGACGACGGGCAGCACGTGCTGGAAACACTGCCGCATCACGTGCCCCTGTGCGTCCTGCCCGACGAGATGTTTGCCTGACCAGCGCTTAGCGGCCGGGCACGGAGGTTCGCGCGGGCTGCTCGTTCCAGGTCTCGATGACCTCGACGGCTTCTGTTGCGGTTTCGACGAAACGGAAGAGATCCAGATCCTCGTCGGAAATTGTGCCGGCTTCGGCCAGCGCGTCCCAGTTGATGATCCGCTCCCAGAAGGCGCGGCCGAACAACAGGAACGGCACCCGCTGCATGCGGCCTGTCTGTATCAGGGTCAGCGCCTCGAACAGTTCGTCCATGGTGCCGAACCCGCCCGGGAAGACGCAGATCGCCTTGGCGCGCATCAGGAAATGCATTTTGCGGATCGCGAAATAGTGGAAGTTGAAACACAGATCCGGTGTGACGTATTCATTCGGCGCCTGTTCGAACGGCAGCACGATGTTCAGACCGATGGAGACGCCGCCGGCGTCCACAGCGCCTCGGTTGCCTGCCTCCATCACGCCCGGCCCGCCGCCGGTCACGATAACGTCCTCGCGTCCGGCGCTTTCATTTGATTTGAGCGTCATCAGCCGCGCGAATTCACGCGCCTCGTCGTAGAAATGGGACAGGTCGGCCAGTGTTTTGGTCCGGGCCTTGTCCTTGTCCGCCGGTTTCGGGATCCGCGCGCCGCCGAACAGGACGATGGTCGAGCTCACACCGTATTCGTCCAGCATCATTTCCGGCTTCAGCAGTTCGAGTTGCAGGCGCACGGGACGCAATTCTTCGCGACAAAGAAAATCCTTGTCGGCAAAGGCCAGGCGGTAGGCGGGCGATTGCGTTTGTGGCGTAACGGGCACGCCGTCTGCGGCGTTGCGGTCACTGTGCGCGTCGCGCAGGGGGTGGCGGTGCTTCTGGTTCATCAGGGTCTCCGGGAAAGGCTGCCGTTTTTTGGCACCTTGCACATCTTTTGCGATGCTGACCACGGGCGAATGCACCGGCGGGCGTGCTCCAGATTGCGCGTGGGGGCTGGCGCGCGTATAGCGCTACCCAACCATTATCTTGATGAGGAAGATCCGACCATGTCCAATGCACAGCTTGAGACCGCAATCGAAGCCGCGTGGGATGACCGCGATAGCATTACATCCGCAACCGGCGGCGAAACCCGCGAGGCTATCGAGGCCACGCTGAACGCCCTCGACAGTGGCAAGCTGCGCGTGGCCGAACGGGGCGAGGACAGCACATGGCACGTCAACCAGTGGGCCAAGAAAGCGGTTCTGCTGGGCTTCCGCATCAAGGACATGGCACCGCAGTCCGGTGGCCCGCAGGGCAGCAGCTGGTGGGACAAGGTCGACAGCAAGTTCCTGGGCTGGGGCGAGACGGATTGGAAAGACGCCGGTTTCCGTGCCGTTCCCAACTGCGTTGTGCGCAAGTCCGCCTATATCGCGCCCGGTGTGGTGCTGATGCCGTCTTTTGTGAACCTAGGTGCCTACGTCGACGAAGGCACCATGGTCGATACATGGGCAACCGTGGGCTCCTGCGCGCAGATCGGCAAGAATGTGCACCTGTCGGGCGGCGTAGGCATCGGCGGTGTGCTTGAGCCGATGCAGGCAGGGCCGACCATCATCGAGGACAACTGTTTCATCGGTGCGCGCTCGGAAGTTGTCGAAGGCTGCATCATCCGTGAAGGGTCCGTTCTGGGCATGGGTGTTTTCATCGGCCAGTCGACCAAGATCGTGGATCGCGAAACCGGCGAGATCATGTATGGCGAGGTGCCCGCAGGTTCGGTCGTGGTTGCCGGCACGATGCCGTCCAAGAACAACGTGAGCCTCTACTGCGCCGTCATCGTCAAGCGGGTGGACGAGCGGACCCGCTCGAAGACCTCGATCAACGAGCTGCTGCGCACCTGATCGGATGCGTCGGGCGCTATACGCGATACTTGTAGCCATTCCCGGGGCGGTTTTCGCCTCGGGTCCATATGACGGGCTTTACCGTCCGCAGGGCGCGCCCGACTGGGATTGCCGATCCATCGGGCAGCCCTCCGGTGCCATTGCCATCGCGAACGGATCGCTGATTGCCGTGGAGAGCAGGTGCAGCCTGCGCGACCCCAAACCGGTCCGGGGGATGACCGCGACGCTGTTCGATATGGTCTGCGACGGCAAGGTCGGACATTGGGAGGAACGTGTTATGATCCTCGACACCCCCGACGGCATCGCGATGATTCGTGGAAAAGGACCGATTGCGCTTCTTTCCAGTTGCCGCTGACGGAACTGCGGGGTCGGTGGCCGCGTTGGGCCGCCAGACATCAAAAGGAGATGACCATGACCGGCATCGGTTGGTTCGCAGCTATCATCATCGGGGCCCTTGCAGGCTGGATCGCCGAAAAGATCATGAAAACGGATCACAGCCTGATCCTGAACATCATCCTGGGTATATTGGGTGCGGTCGTTTTCAACTTCATCCTGATGACGATTTTCGGATCCACGCTGGGTGGCTGGATCGGCCAGCTTTTCGTCGGTGTCGTGGGCGCCTGCCTGTTGATCGCCCTCGGCCAGATGATCAAGAAACGCGGTTAGGCCTTTTCAAATCCGCAACGCGCAGCTACGGCATGATCCATGGCTGACAAGAAATCCGACAAGAAACCAAAACGCCAGCAGGTCTATACCCTGCTGGTCCAGATCGGTCGCAAAGATGGCGATGGCCTGCCCAAGGATGCAACCGGGGCGGGCCTTGTCTGTTTCGCCTCCGGTGTGGACGAGGCCGAAGCCGTGCGCGAAACCGTTGCGATCCTGAAGCAGGCGGATACGGCGCCGCTGGATGTCACCGGCTACGGCACGCTTGCCGAACGTGAGGCGGACGGTCAGGAGATCGACGAGGACGAGCGCGCCCTGATGCAGCGCGCGCTCGACGAGAATTCGGTTATCGTGGCGCAGATGACGCCCTTTTTCGGGGATGAAACCATCAGCGACATGGCCGACGACGACTGATCAGGCCGCCCGGCGTTTCGCCAGATGGATCGCTTCGAACCACTTGAGAACCTTATAAGACGGCTGGGCGTGTTCCGGCAGGTCCTGACGGTCTACGCCGAACAGCACGCTTGACGCCAGCTGATGCGCGTCGCGGCGCATCCGCCCGATGTACATGCTTTCCAACGGGGCGCCCGCCGCAAGGATCGGTTCGTGCTGCGGCAGGATCAGCTGGCAATAGCTGATGGTGTGGCCCCACGCTTCTTCCCGCGCGGCAAAGCCGTTCACCAGATGGCGCGCGGGCGTAAGAACCTTTTCGCAGGCAAACAGATAATCCACCTCCGGCCCGTCGACGACGACATGCTGGTTGGGCGCAATGATGATGTCCTGCTGCAGCCCGAAATAGGGCGCGCGAAAACGGATCGGGGCAAAGCTGCCCCGCGCGGGCACGGTGCGCGACACGTTATGCAGGACCGGAACGACCGTGCCGTCCGCCGCATAGACGGTATCGCCGCGCTTCAGCGTGCCCGCGTTGCGATACCCCCAAGGCGTCGCGATCGGCGTATCGGGCGCAAGGGTCGGGCCCGGGCCGATCGGTTCGATCTGGTTCGACAGGGCTGCGAAAATCATGTCGGGCGCGTATTCCACCGTCTCGCGGCCCAGCATCAGGTCGCGCAGATCCGCGAGTGTCAGGGGCAGCGGATTTTCGACGGCGACCGATGTCACATCCGTCTCGCCTGCGCGCTCCAGCGTCAGCCGGCCCCAGTTGTACTTGATGTCCCACGCATAGGTCAGCCGAAGCACTTCGGCGCGGCCCGCGTTCTTGTGGGCGATGGCGGCATGGGCGATCCGGTCGCCCTGAACGTGAACCATCGACACGCCGCCACCGGGGATGGCCTGAAAGATCAGGCTGCGATGTTGCGGATGCGGATTGGTGTAGCCAAACAGGGCCTGCGGCTTGGCATCTTCCGCAACGGCGGTTTCAAACACGATCGAGCCACGGTTCAGCACCTGATCGGGCCGGTCGGGACAGACCGGATCGGTGCGTTTGCCGCTGCCAAGACCGTGCAGGGAAAAGCGACGCTCGGAGGCGTCTGTAAGAGCGAGCCAAGTCATTTCATGCCACCTTTGCTGCGCGCAGCAGCTCTGCTTCGTAACGTTTCAGAGTGCGGCGTGCCGCAGTTGGAAAGCCGGTCCCCGTTTCGGGGTCCAGTTCGGGGAAGAGGCTGTAGATCTCGTTGACGGTGCTTTCTTCGAAGCTGCCGGCGGTCTGGGGGCCGGGCAGGAAGCTTTCGGTCTCCAGCCCTTCCGAAAACACCACCTGATGACGGTCGAACAGCAGGTGGACATAGGTCACCTCTCCGCCTTCGCGGCGGGTGATCGAGCGGTCGTTGACCAGATCGCGCGCCGCGACCAGAACCTCCGGTTCACCGAACAGAAGCTCTGCCAGATTGTCGCGGATCAGCACCCGGTGCAGCGGCGATACCAGCAGATCGCGGTGCTGGCCCAGCGTGCCTGCGTGGATATGGATAGGCGCATGGCTGCCTTGGGCCGCGACTGTCCGCGATCCGGTCCAGCGCAGCGGTTGCGGGCCCTCGTCCTTGGTCATCACAAGATCGCCGGGGGTCAGGGTTTCGACCCTGCGGTCCCCGGAGGGGGTTGCGATCAGTGTCCCGGCAACAAAGCACGGCACCGACGTCGCGTTGACAAATCCCGTGTCCGAGACGCTGCCATTGCTGACGGTGTAGGTGAAGTTGAAGTTTTCCTGATCCCCGTCACCCTGCACGCTGAAGGTGCCGTTTTCGTTCAACGTGACGATCTGGCCGGTGGGCAGGGTCACCGCCACCCCGACGACGGCAGGTTGGCCGTTGATATGGGTGATGGTCAGCGTACCCGGACCATTGTTGATGTCGTTGCTCAGCACATCAAGAATGGTAGTCCCGTCCGGATAGACGTTCACATCGTCAGAGATCGCAACCAGCGCGGTCTGCACCGACCCGCCAGCGATGAGAACGTTGGAATCGTAGTTGCTGTCGGCGACGTCGGCGATCGCGATCCGCATGGAGTTCACGACGTCGGGGTTCACGAACATCGTCAGCGTCATCGTGATGGTAAAGCCGTCCATCTCGGTGTTGTAATCGTCCGTCTGGTTGTTGACGTACATGTTTATGTTGTTGATCGTGTTGATGTTTCCAGGGTCCGTATCCCCGTCACCGACATCAAGTTCGACCTGCTGGCCATTGATCCAGACGCCGAAAAAATCCTGATAGATCGAGTTTTCGAATTCGGGATACTCTTCGGAAGAGAAGACGAATTGCATCGTCATGACCGACGAATCCGGAATGAAATCGATATCCAGAGTGGCGGCGTCATAGGTCGCGGTACCGGCGGCATTGTTGTACTGGCTGTACCCGCTTGTGCCGTAGGTATTGGTCGAGGTGTTGGTTGACTGGTTGGACTGGCCGCTGGAGTTGGTGAAATCCTGCACTTCTCCCGTCGACAGGATCACGCCGGTGTCGCCGGGCGTCACGCCGGGAGCGACTGCATCGCCGTTGGAATAGATACCCGCACTGTCGATGTCGCCGTAGTACGTCGCGCCGGTGACGGTCACGCCCGTGCCGAAAATCTCCTGCGCCATCTCCAGTGCGGAAGTCCCCTCTCGGACCGTCTGGATGGGAAGCTCTGATGCCGCTACCATGTATTTGCCTCGAACAGGTGTCGAGACAGCACAAGCCACAGCCGGACCTGACGCGTGCGTCTTTGGTCCTCGATGTCTTTTGCAAAGTGATTCCGCCCCTGTTTTCAGGTGACGAAAGCTGCTTCTGCCCTGCCTCGGGTCATTTATTATGCTCCAAGCTTACCACAGATTTTATTCAAATGAAGCGGTTTTCGAAAGCCGCCGCGCCCCACTGGCACTTTTGGATTACAGAAGGGATAAGGGCGTCAGACCTCTGGAAAGGAGCCCCGACATGCCGCCAATCGACCCCGTGGATCTGACCGCACAACTGGTCCGCTGCCCCTCCGTCACGCCCGAGGATGCGGGCGCGCTGGATATTCTGCATGATCTTCTCAGCGATGCGGGGTTTACCTGCGGCTGGGCGGATCGCGGCGGTATTCGCAACCTGTTCGCCCGTTGGGGAACGCCCGGAAACACGAAAAGCTTCGGGTTCAACGGCCATACCGATGTTGTCCCCGTGGGTGACGAAGGGGCGTGGACAAAGCCGCCCTTCGGCGCCGAGATCCATGATGGTGTGATGTACGGGCGCGGCACGACGGACATGAAATCCGGTGTTGCCGCCTTCGCTGCGGCGGCGGTCGATTTCGTGACCGATACGCCGCCGGATGGCTCCATCGTGATCGCGATTACCGGTGACGAGGAAGGCGAGAGCGTCGATGGCACCCTCGCGTTGCTGGACTATATGGAGCAGCACGGGGAACGGATGGATGTCTGCCTTGTGGGCGAACCAACCTGCCCCGAAAACATGGGTGACATGATCAAGATCGGCAGGCGCGGGTCGATGACCGTGAAATTCCGCGTGATCGGCAAACAGGGCCATTCGGCATATCCCCATCGCGCCCTTAACCCGCTGCCGGCGATGGTATCGCTGATGGACCGCCTCGCGCGCCGCACCCTTGACGAGGGGACAGAGCATTTCGACCCCTCGACACTGGCCGTGGTTACCGTGGACACTGGCAACGCGGCCACCAACGTGATCCCCGCCGACTGCACCGCCGCCGTGAACATCCGCTTCAACGACACCCATACCGGCGCAAGCCTGACCGAATGGATCGAGACCGAGGTCCATAGAGTTCGGGAAGAGTTTTCCGTCGAGGTCACCACCCAGGTGAAGATTTCGGGCGAAAGCTTTATCACGCCGCCCGGCGATCTGTCGTCGCTGGTGGCAACGGCTGTCGAAGCGGAAACCGGGGTCGCACCCGTCCTTTCGACCAGCGGCGGGACGTCGGATGCGCGGTTTGTGAAATCCCATTGTCCGGTGGTCGAATTCGGCCTTGTCGGTCAGTCGATGCATCAGGTCGACGAACACGTGCGCGTGGAGCACATCCACCAGCTCAAGGCGATCTACGCGCGGATCCTGGCGGATTACTTCGTATGATCCTGATCGCGCCGACCACCGATACCGCCACCTGCTACGCGCTGCGCCACGAGGTTTTCGTCGTCGAACAGGGTTATTCCGCCGAAGGCGAGGTCGACGCGCTGGATCCTGTCAGCCACCACTTGCTGGCCTGGGACGAAGAAACGCCGGTGGCCACCGCGCGCATCTACATGGACGGTGATACGGCCAAGATCGGCCGCGTCTGCGTGGTGCGTGCGCTGCGCGGTCGCGGCCTTGGCGCGGATCTGATCGACGCCGCGGTGGGCCGTGCAGGCCAGCTTGGCGCGTGGCGGGCGGTGCTGGGCGCGCAGGCCCACGCCGTGGGTTTCTACGAAAAGCTGGGGTTTCGCGCATTTGGCGCGCCCTACGATGACGAGGGCGAGCCGCACCAGATGATGGAACGGGCCCTGTGATCCGGACGCTGGTGGTGATGCTCAAAGAACCGCATCCCGGCAGGGTAAAGACACGGCTTGGCCGCCAGATCGGCATGACCGACGCGGCGTGGTGGTTCCGGCACCAGACCACGCGCCTGCTGCGCCGTGTGGAGGACCCGCGCTGGCAGACCGTTCTTGCGGTCAGCCCGGACGCCGAGGGACTGGTCAGCCGTGTCTGGCCCGCCCATCTGCCGCGCATCGCGCAGGGGCGGGGTGATCTGGGGGACCGTATGCTCAGGGCGCTGCGCACGCCGCCGCACGGGCCGGTCTGTGTGATCGGTGCGGATATTCCTGACATCGATCGCGCCCGCATCGCTGAAGCATTCGCCGCCTTGGGGAGCCACGACGCTGTCTTTGGACCGGCAGCCGATGGGGGTTACTGGCTTATCGGATTGAAACGCAGCCGCGCGATCCCGCCAGGCCTGTTCAGGGGCGTCAGGTGGTCGACGCGCCACGCGTTGGCCGACACGCTTGCCACGCTGCCGGACCACCGCACCGCGCGGGTTGCCCGTTTGCGCGACGTCGATACCGCGGATGATCTGAAATAATGTGACCTCCCCCCATGGCCGTGCTACCTGCAAGGCATGAGCAAGCTTCCCACCAAGACCGAGATCCTCGAATGGATCGAACAGAACCCGACCCTGACCGCCAAACGCGACATCGCCAAGGCCTTCGGGATCAAAGGTGCCGCGCGCATCGATCTCAAGCGGACCCTGAAGGAGCTTGAGGCCGAAGGGCATCTTGAGAAGCGCAAGAAAACCTATCGCGACCCCGATCGCCTGCCGCCGGTTTCGGTGCTGCTGGTCACGGGGCCGGACGGCGACGGCGATCTGTTCGCCAAGCCGATGGAGTGGCAGGGCGAGGGCAAGGAGCCCGTGGTTCTGGTCATACCGCGTGCCTCGGACCCGGCGCTGGGCGCGGGCGACCGCATCCTCGCGCGGCTGACGGCGGTCAAGGGGGAAGACCACCACTACGAGGCGCGGCTGATCCGCCGGATCGGCGCGAACCCGCGCCGGATCGTGGGCATTTTCCGCGTCCGCAGCGAAGGTGGTCGTATCCAGCCGATCGACAAGGGGTCGGACAAGGAATGGACCGTTGCCGACGACGCGACATACGGTGCAAAGGACGGCGAGCTGGTCGAGGCGGAACTGGCCGGACCGAAGGCCCGCATGGGTCTGCCGCGCGCGCGCATCGTCGAGCGGCTGGGCGATCCATCCGCGCCCAAGGCGGTATCGCTGATCGCGATCCACCAGCACGGTATCCCGGACAGCTTTCCCGATGACGTGATCGTTCAAGCGGATGCGGCGAAACCTGTGGGCCTGAAGGGCCGCGAGGATTTGCGCGATCTGCCGCTGATCACTATCGACCCGTCCGATGCACGCGATCACGACGACGCGTGTTTTGCCGAACCGGATCCGAACCCGAAAAACCCCGGCGGCCATATCCTGTGGGTCGCGATTGCAGATGTCGCAGCCTACGTCACCCCCGGGTCCGCGCTGGACCGCGAGGCACGCAAGCGGGGCAATTCGACCTATTTTCCCGACCGCGTGGTGCCGATGCTGCCCGACCGGCTGTCGGGCGATCTGTGTTCGCTGCACGAAGGCGTCGAACGCGCCTGTATCGCGGTGCGCATGGTTCTGGACGCCGAAGGCAACAAGATCGCGCATGACTTCCACCGTGGCCTGATGCGCTCGCCCGCCAGCCTGCATTACGAAGAGGTGCAGGCCGCGATTGACGGCGCACCAAATGAACGCACCGAAGACCTGCTGGAGCCGGTACTCAAGCCGCTCTACGCTGCCTACGCCGCGCTGAAATCCGCGCGGACCCGCCGCCAACCCCTCGATCTCGATCTGCCCGAGCGCCGGATCGAACTGGATGAGGACGGCACCGTGCGTTCGGTCCGTTTCCGCGACCGGCTGGACGCACACAAGCTGATCGAGGAATTCATGGTTCTGGCGAATGTCGCCGCCGCCGAGACGCTGATCGCGAAGAAGGTGCCGCTGCTGTTCCGCACCCACGAAGAGCCTACGCCGGAAAAGCTCGAAGCGCTGCGCGAGACCGCGCAGGCATCGGGCTACACGCTGGCCAAGGGGCAGGTGTTGCAGACATCGCATCTGAACCGCCTGCTGGATCAGGCGGCAGGCAGCGACGACGCCGAGTTGATCAACCTGTCAACCCTGCGGTCCATGACGCAGGCCTACTACGGCCCGCAGCACATCGGCCATTTCGGCCTCGCCCTGCGGTCCTATGCACATTTCACCTCACCGATCCGCCGCTATGCGGACCTGATCGTGCACCGCGCCCTGATTACCGCGCACGGTTGGGGCAAGGACGGCCTGTCCCCCGAAGACATCGAGGACATCGAGGCCACGGGCAACCACATCTCGGACACCGAAAGACGGTCGATGGTGGCAGAGCGGGACACCACCGACCGCTACCTTGCCGCCTTCCTGTCGGAACGTATCGGCGACGAGATGACCGGCCGTGTCAGCGGTGTCGCCCGTTTCGGCGCCTTCGTGAAACTGGACGAGACGGGCGCGGACGGTCTGATCCCGATGCGCAATCTGGGGCGCGAGTATTTCCACCACGACGCCGATGCCGGAACGCTGATGGGATCCGATACAGGCATGACCATCGGGTTGGGCCAGCGGGTAACCGTGCGACTGGCCGAAGTGACCCCGGTGACAGGCGGTATCGCACTCGAGCTTCTGGAGATCGGTGACGAACAGGTCAAACAGGGCCGCCAGAGCCCGGCAGGGCGCACGCCCCGACGCAAGGGCGCCCACGCCAAGGCAAAGAAGGCCGCGCGCGCGAAAAAGGCGAAACGCAAGGTGTCGCGCACGCGCAAATGACCGCGTTGCGGGATTGTGCCGAAAGATCCGGGCGGCAGATGTTGCCCGTATCCTGACGAATGGATTGCCTCTAGACTGGAAACAGTATCGAGAGTGTGATTGAGCCAATGAAGAAATACCCCTTTATTATCATGGCCTTGCTGGCATCTCCCGCTCAGGCGGAAACGACAGCCCAACCGGCCCCCGATCAGGCAGGGCGACCGGCCAGCATGGAGCAATGGATCACGGATTTCCGGCCCCGGGCGCTGGAAGCAGGTATCACCGGCGCGGTTTACGACCGGCACATGCAGGACCTTTCCTTTGATCCTCTGGTCGTCGAACGCGACAGGAACCAGTCCGAATTCACCAAGACGATCTGGGAGTATCTGTCGACCGCCGTATCGGACCTGAGGGTCGCGAACGGCCGTGCCGCATTGGACAAACAGCGCGAGGCGTTGACGGACATCGAAGCGGAATATGGCGTGCCTGCGCAGATCGTCGCTGCAATCTGGGGGTTGGAAAGCGCCTATGGCACCTTCCGTGGCAGCGATCCTGTCCTGCGGTCCATGGCATCGCTTGCCTACGATGCCCGCCGTGCGGCGTTCTTCGAAGCGCAGGTGATTGCCGCTCTCGATATCCTGCAATCGGGTGATACCACCGCCGCGTCCCTGACCGGCAGCTGGGCGGGCGCAATGGGGCATACGCAGTTCATGCCGACCTCTTTCATCGACCATGCCGTCGACTGGACTGGTGACGGCAAACGCGACATCTGGGGCGATGACCCGCGCGATGCGCTGGCATCCACGGCGGCCTATCTGAAGAAAAACGGCTGGACGACGGGCCAGCCCTGGGGCGTTGAGGTGCGGCTGCCCGAAGGGTTCGATTACCTGCTGGCCAGCCGCGACGTGCGCAAGCCCGCCGCCGATTGGGCCGCGCTCGGCGTGACCGATACCGGCGGCGAACCGGTTCGCGACCACGGCCTGGCCTCGATCCTGCTGCCCGCAGGGGCTGAAGGCGCTGCTTTCATGATCTTCGATAACTTCGAAGTACTGGAAAGCTACAACACGGCAGATGCCTATGTGATCGCCGTGGGGCACCTTGCGGATCGTATCGTTGGTGCCGGCCCGCTGAAAGGCAGCTGGCCCACGCAGGATCGCGCGCTCAGCTTTGATGAAAGGATCGAGCTGCAGGAACGGCTCACGCAGGCGGGGTTCGACACGCAGATGATCGATGCGAAAATCGGGCCGCTGACGATCAATGCGGTGCGGGGCTGGCAGGTATCAAAGGGTTTGCTACCGGACGGCTATGCCTCTCCGCGACTGCTGGAACGGTTGCGCAAGGATCCCTGAGGCGACCAATAAAAAAGCCCCCGACACGCGGTTGGGGGCTTTTTTTGTTTCGGTGTCCGAAGCGATCAGCCGGGGCTCATCCCGCGAAGCCGCTCGGAGCGTCGGCGCAGGATCTCGACCACCGTCAGCAGGCAGATCGAGATCGCCACAAGGATCGTCGCCACCGCAAGGATGGTTGGGCTGATCTGCTCGCGAAGGCCGGTGAACATCTGCCAGGGCAGTGTCTTCTGACCCGCGGAGCCGACGAACAGCACGACCACCACCTCGTCGAAGGACGTGATGAAGGCGAACAGGCCCCCGGAAATCACGCCGGGCAGGATCAGCGGCATCTGCACGCGGAAGAAGGTGGTGACCGGATTGGCCCCCATGTTCGCCGCAGCCCGCGTCAGTGACCGGTCAAAGCCGACCAGCGTCGCGGTGACCGTGATGATGACAAACGGAATGCCCAGCGCCGCGTGGGCCAGCACCACGCCGACATATGTCCCCTGCAGGCCGATGCGGCTGTAGAAGAAGTACATGCCCGCCGCCGAGATGATCAGCGGAACGATCATCGGCGAGATCAAGATCGCCATGATCGCACGACGGAACGGGACGTGCGGCTGGCTCAGCCCGATTGCGGCCAGCGTACCGAAGCTGACGGACAGCAGTGTCGCCACCGGCGCGATCTTGACCGAGTTCCAGAGTGCGTTCTGCCAGTCATCGTTGGTAAAGAAGTCGCGGTAATGCTTGAGCGAATATCCCTCGGGATCGAACCGCAGCATTTCGGGGGTGAAGGTAAAGAAGTTCTCGGCATTGAAGCTGAGCGGCATCACCACGAGGATCGGTGTGATGAGGAAGACGAAAATCGCACCACAGATCACGCGGAACGCGAAATGCCAGAGCACCTGCATCGGTGTCAGATATGGCGGGATTTTCGCACGGTAGCGTCCTTCAGACAGCCAGAAGGTCATAAATCCGAAGAACCAGCCGAAAAAGCCGCCGACGACCACGCCGGGGATACCTGCGATGAAGTACCCTGCAATGGCCATCACGACGAACAGCGCCCAGCGGCCGGTCTTTTCATTGCCGAACTTGACCAATGCGAAGGCGGCAATCGCCATGAGGATCGCGCCGGCGATGACCCCGAGCGGGATCGAACCCTGCCCGGCACCGATGAAGATGCCGAAGAATGCGCCGAACGCTGCCACAACCGAGACGTAGAAACTCGGTTCGGTACGGGAGATGGGTGTAAGTGCAACCATGATACTGCTCCTTATCCGAGTTTCACGTTATCGATGCCGACGATCTTGTCGTAGGCGTAGTAGAGTATGAGAACCGCAGCCAGCAGGATCGCCCCGAGCGCAGCCGCCAGTCCCCAGTTGAGCGAGCTTGAAATATGGTAGGCAATGCGGTTCGAGATGAACGTACCGCTTGTACCGCCCACGATTTCAGGCGTGATGTAGTAGCCGATGGCGAGGATGAACACGAGGATCGACCCCGCGCCGATTCCGGGCACCGACTGCGGGAAGTAGACACGCCAGAAAGCGGTCCAGTTCGTCGCCCCGAGGCTCTTGGCAGCCCGAAGATAGCTTGGCTGGATCGTCTGCATGACGGAGTACATCGGCAGGATCATGAAGGGCAGCAGGATGTGGGTCATCGCGATGATCGTACCGGTCTGGTTGTTGATCAGCACCAGCCTGTCCGCATCCGCGACAAGCCCCAGCCAGACCAGCGTATCGTTGATGACACCCTGCTGTTGCAGCATCACCTTCCACGCCGAGGTTCGCACCAGAAGCGATGTCCAGAACGGCAGCAGCACGAGGATCATCAGCAGGTTGGCGGTGCGCGACGGCAGGTTGGCAAGGATCCAGGCCACCGGATATCCGAGCAGGATGCACGACGCCGTGATCGCGACCGACATCACCATCGTGCGCCAGAACAGGATCCCGTAGATACGTTCGTCTTCGGGGCGAAGCTCGGCGCCGTCTGCGGATTTCTGCATGTCGACGGAATTGAGGAAGTAACCGGTCGTCAGATCGGGGGAATAGATCTTGATGGTCTGCCAGACATCGAGACTGTGCCAGTCCTCGTCGATCTCGCGGAAGGCCGCGACGTAGTCAACGGTTTCGAAATCAGGCGCGGCCTCGGCTGCGGCCTTGATCTCGGCGGCGGCAGGGCCGCTGTAGCTTGCGATCTGGCTCGCCGTTTCACCGGTCAGGTCTTCGTAGAAAGAGGAATATACGATTGCCCACGGATCTTCGTCGTAGAGGTTATCCTCGTCTTCGAGCTGGATGAAATCCGCGAAACGCTGGTACGCGGCAGCGGTATTGGGCAGCATATCCGCGATCCCGTCACGCATTTCGAAACGGGGCTGGGCGGTGTCACTGTCTTCGTCCCATGACTGGATGGCCGACAGCCAGCTGTCGCTGCCCATGAAGCTGTTCCAGTTCTCGCCGTCTTCCCAGAACTCGTTCAGGTCCTCGAACTGGTCCTGATAGACCTCTCCCATATCCTCGACGCTGCGCCCGGACTTGCGGAAGAGCGACGACATGCCGGTCAACTCGTAGTTCAGGCGGGACCCGAGGCGGGTGTGAAGCTTTGCTTCCTGAGCAAAGAAAATATCGTCGTAGAGGGCGCGGTATACGGTTTCACCGGGTAATTCGTTTCCGTTCGCGTCCCAGTCCTCCAGCGCCTCGGTCGTTTTCGGCAGCGTGTCGGACACGATGTCGTTTTCGACGGATCGCCAGAGCATGTCCGCAATCGGTGCGATGAACGTGACCAGCACAAAGATCAAAAGCGGCGCGACCAGCATCAGGGCGCGTAGTTTTTGCATGCGCAGGGCGCGGTTCAGCGACCTTTTGAGCGGTGTTCCGTCCGCAGCCAGAACGCCTTTCTTCTTGCTTGCGGCATCGGAGGCGCGCATCGCATCGTCAGGCGTTGGCGCGGTATCAGCGGTTGTTGCGTCTTTGACGTCGCTCATAGAATCCCCGTCGGTTGCTTTTGTTATTGGTAAATGGACTAACGAATGAACCTAAAGCGAGAGAGGGCCAAACTGGCCCTCTCCCTGAAGTTTCATGCGGGGCTTATTGAACCAGCCACGCTTGGAATTTCGCGTCGATATCGTCGCGGTAGTCAGCCCAGAACTCGTAGTTGTAGAGGAACGTGTTCTCGGAGTTCGCTGGATCGGTTGGCATGTGTGGTGCCATATCGATACCCAGCTCGGCGTGCTGACCCACCAGCGGAGCGGACGACTTACGCGCCGGACCGTAGGAGATGTAAGCAGCCTGATCTGCCAGACGCTGTGTGTCTGTCGCGAACTTGATGAAGTCTTTCGCACGGGCCACACGCTCGTCGCTCAGACCGGTTGGGATGATCCAGCCGTCAAGGTCGAACATCTGCGCGTCCCAGAGCATACCGATAGGCTGGTCCTGCTCTACGATCGCCGAGAAGAGGCGGCCGTTATAGGTCGAGCCCATGAAGATTTCGCCATCGGCCAGCAGCTGTGGCGTGTCGGCGCCTGCGGACCACCAGATCACGTCGTCCTTGATCGTGTCGAGCTTGGCAAGGGCGCGGTCCTGACCTTCTTCGGTTGCGAGAACGTCATAGATTTCGTCCTTGGCGACACCGTCGCAGAGCAGAGCCCATTCCATGTTGGCGATCGGACGCTTTTCGAGCGAACGCTTGCCTGGATATGTCTCGAGGTCGAAGATCGAGCAGACATCGCTTGGCGCGTCGACACCTTCAGGCACCATGTCCGTACGGTAGCCGAATGTGGTCGAGTACACGATCTGCGGGATGAAGCAGTCAGAGACCAGCAGGTCGCCAAAATCGTCTTCGGCGGATGTGCCGTCAGGTGCTGCTGCAAGGTCTTCTTCCGGGTCGATTTCCATCGCCAGACCTTCGTCGCACAGGCGGATCGCGTCAGCGGCAACCACGTCGACGACATCCCATGTCACGTTACCCGCTTCGTTCATCGCGCGGAGCTTCGCAACGGCTTCGGCCGAGGATTCGTCGTTGATGATCGAGACGCCGGTCTTTTCCATGTAGGGCTCGTGATAAGCCTTCTGCTGGCTGTTGGAGTATGCACCACCCCAGGACACGATCGTCATTTCGTTGGCCATGTGACCGTCAGCGTGCGACATGCCAGCCGCAACTGTCAGAGCGGTTGATGCCATCAGCATTTTTGTCAGTTTCATTAGTAGTTCTCCCAGTTATAACCCGTTGTAGGAAAACCGAGACTGCAACAACGGGCTTGGCTGCAGCCCCTGTACCATCACGCCGCCCGTAGGCGACGCGACATGTTACTATTGCTCGGGCGTCAGGCGTCCAACGCCCGGCAGTCTTGTGGCAACCAGCCGATCTTGACCTTCTCGCCCGGTTTCAGGCGGACCTGATCGGCCCGGTTACGTGTCTTGACGATAAAGTCATCGCGGCCAGCCACTTTCAGGCGCGTACGGAACACGTCACCCATATAGATGAACTCGAGGACCTCTGCGTCAAGGGTATGTGCTTCGGGGCCCAGTTCGGGATTGAATTCAACCCGTTCGGGGCGGATGGAAAGTGTTGTCTTGTCGCCGACGGACCCGACGTTGACGGGCAGGGCGTCGATCTGTTCGCCGGTGCCGTCCAGCTTCACGACGCACTGGTCGCCGTTCAGCTTTACGACTTCGCCTTTCAGCGTGTTGTTCTCGCCGATGAACTGCGCGACGAAGCTGTTCTTGGGCCGCTCGTAGAGCTCATCCGGCGGCGCAAGCTGCTGGATGCGGCCGTCGTCGAACACGGCGACGCGGTCGGACATTGTCAGCGCTTCGGTCTGGTCGTGGGTCACGTAGACCACGGTGATGCCCAGTTCATGCGCCAGATTCGTGATTTCGAACTGAAGCGATTCGCGCAGCTGCTTGTCGAGAGCGCCGAGCGGTTCGTCCATGAGGACCAGTTCGGGTTCGAACACCAGCGCGCGCGCCAGCGCGATACGCTGTTGCTGACCGCCGGAAAGCTGCGCGGGGCGGCGTCCGGCAAAATCGTTCATCTGCACCATTCCGAGCGCGCGCTGGATCTTGCCCTCGCGGTCGGATTTCGACATGCCGCGCACTTCCAGCGGGAAGGAAAGGTTTTCCGCCACCGTCATGTGCGGGAACAGCGCATAGTTCTGGAAAACCATGCCGATACCACGCTTGTGGGGCGGGATATTGTTGATGGACTTGCCACCAAGGCGGATATCGCCGTGGGTGGCAGTCTCGAACCCTGCGAGCATCATCAGACAGGTCGTCTTGCCCGAGCCCGAGGGGCCAAGCATCGTCAGAAACTCGCCCTTCGGCATGCTGAGGTTGAGATCCTTAACGACGAGGGTCTCCCCATCGTAGCTTTTCTGTACGCGATCAAACTCGACGAAAGCGTCGTTGTTCTCTGTATCCGCCAATTTTTGGCTCCCCGTGTACGTTTCTTGTCTGTCGTCTAATTAGCGTGGGACTATTCCCATGCTGACAGCGCTTTGCAACTGGATAACGCGGGTTTTCCTAAAACTGGGGGCATTACAGGCGATTTTCCTTCGAAATGACAAATTTCGGGAAAATCGCCTGCTCAATGACTGATATTTGAGCGCTCGCGCCCAAAACGGGTGCGTCAGGACGCCGCTTTCAGCATGTCTTTTTCCATAAGCGCGCTGTAGGTGTCGTCGAGCGCCTTGACCGCGCGGGTCTGGAAAATGTCGATTTCTTCGGGCGTGATGACCAGCGGTGGAGAGATGATCATCCGGTCTCCGACGTGGCGCATGACCAGATCGTTTGCGAAACACCGCTCGCGACACATGAAGCCGACGGTCCCTGCCTCCATCGCGAATTTGGCGCGGGTTTCCTTGTGCGGCGTCAGCGGCAGTGATGCCATCATGCCGCATACATTCATGCCACCGACCAGCGGATGCTCTGCCAGCACCTCAAGTGCGGCGTGCAGTGCGGGACCAGCCACATTATTCACATGGTCGAGGATGTTTTCCTCCTGCAGGATGCGAAGGTTCTCCAGCGCGACGGCGGCACAGACAGGGTGGCCCGAATAGGTGTAGCCGTGGTTGAATTCGCAGGCATTGATCACTTCGGCGACCTCGTCGCAGACGATCGAGCCGCCGATGGGGGCGTAGCCGCTGCTCAGCCCCTTGGCGATGGTCATGATATGCGGCTTGATCCCCATGGTGGTGCTGCCGAACCAGTTGCCGGTCCGACCGAAGCCACAGATCACCTCGTCCGCGATGATCAGGACATTATGCTTTTCGCAGATGCGCTGGATTTCGGGCCAGTAGGTGCTGGGCGGCACGATAACGCCGCCTGCGCCCTGAACGGGTTCCGCGATAAAGGCCGCGACCTTATCCGCGCCCAGCTCCTCGATCTTGGCCTCAAGCTCACGCGCACGCGCGAGGCCGAAATCCTCGGGCGTCATGTCGCCGCCTTCGGCCCACCAGTCGGGCTGGTTGATGTGGTGGATGCCCGGGATCGGCATTCCGCCCTGTTCGTGCATGTATGTCATGCCGCCCATGCTGCCCGACCCCATGGTGGACCCGTGATAGGCGTTCTTGCGGCTGATGATGTGGGATTTCTCCGGATGGCCCTTCTGCGCCCAATAGGTGCGGACCATGCGCAGGTTGGTGTCGTTCGCTTCCGATCCGGACCCGGCGAAAAAAACGTGGTTCAGATGATCGGGGGCAAGCTTTGCCAGTTCGGCCGCCAGTTCGATTGCGGGCGTATGTGTCGTGTTGAAGAACGTGTTGTAGAACGGCAGCTCAAGCATCTGGCGCGACGCGACGTCGACCATTTCCTGACGGCCGTAGCCGATGTTGACGCACCACAGACCGGACATCGCATCGAGGATCTGATTGCCCTCGCTGTCTTTGAGGAACACGCCTTTGCCGCTCTTGATTACGCGCACGCCGCGGTCGCGGAGTTCGTCGTTGGTGGTGAAGGGGTGCATGTGATGGGCGGCGTCCAGCGCCTGTAGTTCGGCGGTCGGCATGTGATTGGTCGGAGTGGACATGAAAGCCCCCTTTTTTAAACTGTAAGGATTTGCCCCCAGAAATATGATCAAATTTTTTCGAGGTCAATCAAAGACCCGCGGCTGGGCGGTTTTTGCAAGCATACTTGGCCAGAGCGGCGATTAAATCTTGCGCGCGACCGCAGCGATCCTGCGCCGTGATGATTGAATCACCTTGCCGCCTCGCCCAAAGTTTGATCACATTACGCGCAATGCCGGCTGAACCGGCTGTGTCTAAGGGAGTACGTAATGACCAATCAAGTTATCACCGGCGCCACACTTGTGGCGCTTCTCGCCGGTGCTGCCGCCGCGGACGAAGTACGGGTCTACAACTGGTCCGACTATATCGACGAGGAACTGCTGACGAAGTTCGAGGAAGAGACCGGCATCGACCTGATCTATGACGTCTTCGACAGCAACGAAGTGCTGGAAACGAAAATGCTTGCCGGTGGTTCGGGCTACGATGTGGTCGTGCCGTCGGGAACCTTCCTGCAGCGCCAGATCACTGCCGGCGCGTTCCAGAAGCTCGATACGGAAAAGCTGCCGAATCTCAGCAACATGTGGGACGTGGTAACCGACCGCACAGAACAGTACGATCCCGACAACGCCTATTCCATCAACTACATGTGGGGCACCACAGGCATCGGCGCGAACGTCGGCAAGGTTCAGGAGATCCTGGGCGAAGACGCACCGATCGATTCGCTTGAACTGGTCATGAACCCCGCGAACATGGAAAAGCTGGCCGATTGTGGGGTGCATTTCCTCGATGCTCCGGCCGAGATGATCCCGATGGCGCTGAAATACATCGGCGAAGATCCCGACAGCCATGACCCCGAGGTGATTGCCAAGGCCGAGGAAGCGCTGCTGGCGATCCGCCCCTACATCCAGAAATTCCACAGCTCGGAATATATCAACGCGCTGGCAAACGGTGACATCTGCGTCGCGGTCGGCTGGTCCGGTGACATTCTTCAGGCGCGCGACCGTGCGGCCGAAGCCGACAACGGTGTCGAAATCGCGTATCACGCACCCAAGGAAGGTGCGCAGATGTGGTTCGACCAGATGGCGATTCCGGTCGACGCGCCAAACCCTGATGCGGCCCACACCTTCCTGAACTTCATCATGGATGCGCAGAACATGGCTGCTGCATCCAACTATGTGTATTACGCCAACGGCAACAAGGCGTCGCAGGAATATCTCGTCGAGGACGTGATTGAGGATCCGGCGATCTACCCGGATGAGGACACGCTTGAAAACCTGTTCACCACCACGCCCTATCCGCCGAACGTTCAGCGGGTCGTGACGCGTACATGGACCAAGATCAAATCCGGCACCTGATCTGATCTGCATCCGAAGGGGCGGCCATGGCGCCGCCCCTTCGCCACCTTTCCTGCCTAGGAAGATATCCGCGTGAGCATTCCCGTCTTCGCCCCTTGGGACGATCCGAACGAAAAGCCCTTGATCCGTTTCAAGAACGTGACCAAGCGGTTTGGTAGTTTTACCGCAATCGATGACCTGACCCTCGATATCTACGCGAAGGAATTTTTCGCCCTGCTGGGTCCGTCGGGCTGCGGCAAGACGACGATGATGCGTATGCTCGCGGGATTCGAGACCGTGACAGAAGGCAAGATTGAACTGGCCGGACAGGATATCGCCGGCGTGCCGCCGAACAAGCGCGCCGTGAACATGATGTTCCAGTCCTACGCGCTGTTTCCGCACCTGTCGGTCTGGGACAATATCGCCTTCGGCCTCAAACGCGACAAGAAGCCGAAAGACGAGATCGCAAACCGCGTCTCCGAAATGCTCAAGCTGACGCGACTGGAAAAATTCGCCGCGCGCAAGCCGCACCAGATTTCCGGCGGCCAGCGACAGCGCGTTGCCCTCGCGCGGTCCCTCGCGAAAGCGCCGAAACTCCTGCTGCTGGACGAGCCTCTGGGCGCGCTGGACGCAAAGCTGCGTCAGGACACGCAGTTCGAATTGATGGACATTCAGGAGAAGACCGGCACCACCTTCGTGATCGTGACCCACGATCAGGAAGAAGCGATGACTGTCGCCTCGCGCGTGGCTGTCATGGACGAAGGGCGCGTGATGCAGGTGTCGACGCCTGCCGAAATCTACGAGACGCCCAACAGCGTCTATGTCGCCGATTTCATCGGTGACGTGAACATCATCAGCGGCACGGCGAAAGCGGCAGACGACGGTGTGTATTTCATTGACTGGGCCGTGAACCAGCCGCCGCTGCTCGCGACCTCCGAAAAGCCGTTCAGCGAAGGGCAGGAATGCCACCTTGCGATCCGCCCCGAGAAAATCGCGATCTCGAAGGAAAAGCCGGCCGAGGCTGAGAATGCGGTCGAGGGAAAGGTGCTCGATATCGCGTATCTGGGAAACCTGTCGACCTATCACGTCGAACTTCCGGGCGGTCAGATCCTTAAGGCGCAGACCGCCAACACCCGCCGCATCGCGCGCCGCGACATCACATGGGAAGACCCGGTTTGGATCCGCTGGAACAAGACCGCAGGGGTTCTGTTGGAGAAATGAAAACACCGGCGCTGACATGCCTGCGCGACTTGCGCCCCCTCGGGGGCCAGCAATCCGCACATCCGGCAGCCGCCGCACAGGGTCTGTCGTAATGCGCCGTTTTGCCCTGATCGCGGTGCCCTATGCGTGGCTTCTCGCTCTCTTTCTCGTCCCGTTCCTGATCGTCTTCAAGATATCCTTGTCGGACATCGCGCTTGCGATCCCGCCCTACACGCCCACGATGGAGGACGGTCTGGGCGCGCTGATCGAAGGGCTCGATTTCGAAAACTTCTGGTTCCTGACCACCGACGATCTCTATTACAAGGCGTATCTCAGCAGCCTCCAGATCGCGATTCTGTCGACGTTGCTGACGCTGCTGGTGGGTTATCCGATGGCCTACGGCATGGCCCGTGCGCCCGAAGAATGGCGGGCCACGCTGATGATGCTGGTGATCCTTCCGTTCTGGACGTCGTTCCTGATCCGCGTCTATTCGTGGATGGGCATTCTCAGCAACGAAGGTCTGCTGAACCAGTTCCTGCTCTGGCTTGGCCTCATCAACGAGCCGCTGACGATCCTGAATACCAATGTCGCGGTCTATATCGGCATCGTTTACACATATCTTCCGTTCATGATCCTTCCCATCTACGCACAGCTTGACCGGATGGACGACAGCCTGATCGAAGCCGCCGAGGACCTCGGCTGTTCGCGGCTCTCGGCGTTCTGGCTGGTTACCGTCCCCCTGTCGCGCAGCGGCATCATCGCGGGCTGTTTTCTGGTCTTCATCCCGGCGCTGGGCGAATTCGTGATCCCCTCGCTGCTGGGCGGATCGGGGACGCTGATGATCGGCAAGGTGCTGTTCGAGGAATTCTTCAACAACCGCGATTGGCCGGTGGCTTCTGCCGTTGCGGTCATCCTTCTGCTGATCCTGATCGTGCCCATCGTGCTGTTCCAGCGTAACCAGCAAAAGCAGGCGGAGGCCGAAACATGAAGCGTATGTCCGCCTTCAACGTCACCTCGCTTACGCTGGGATTTGCGTTTCTCTACCTGCCGATGGTGCTGCTGATCATCTACAGCTTCAACGAATCGAAGCTGGTCACCGTCTGGGCGGGCTTTTCCACCAAGTGGTACGGAGAGCTTTTGCGCGACGAGGCGTTTCTGGACGCTGCCTGGGTCACGCTGAAAGTCGCCGTGATCTCGTCGACCTTCGCCACCGTTCTGGGCACCATGGCCGCCTACGTTCTGGTCAACTCGGGGCGATTTCTGGGCCGCACCCTGTTTTCGGGTATGATCTACGCGCCGCTGGTGATGCCAGAGGTAATCACCGGCCTGTCGCTCTTGCTGCTGTTCATCGGGATCGGGCTGGACCGGGGCGTTCTGACCATCGTTCTGGCGCATACGACGTTTTCAATGTGCTACGTTTCGGTCGTGGTCTCGTCGCGGCTGGTCAGTTTCGATCGCTCGCTCGAGGAAGCCGCCCTCGATCTGGGGTGCAGCCGGTTCGATGCGTTCCGGCTCGTCACGTTGCCGATTATCGCGCCTGCCGTGATCTCGGGATGGTTGCTGGCGTTTACACTGTCTCTCGACGATCTGGTCATCGCGAGTTTTGTGGCAGGGCCAAGTTCGACAACCCTGCCGATCAAGATCTGGAGCGCGGTCCGTCTGGGCGTCACGCCCGAGATCAACGCGCTGTCGACCATCATGATCGGGATCGTCACCGTTGGCGTGATTTCGGCGTCTCTGATTTCCAAACGCAAGGCGGTCCGCGATGCCGCCGATATACGTGCCGCCGAACGTGCCACGGCATGAGGCGGATTTTCGACGACTACGCCTATAGCGACGCGCCGCGCGCCGGATGCTGGTGGGATGCGACCTGCGACATCGCGGACCGCTCCTCGCTGGAGCGGTCGGTGGATACCGACGTGGCCATCATCGGGGCGGGCTTTACCGGCCTTTCCGCCGCGCTGCATCTGGCCCAGGCTGGCATATCCGTGGTGGTGCTTGACGAAAAGCGCATCGGCTGGGGCGCGTCCGGGCGCAACGGCGGCTTTTGTTGTCTTGGCGGCGCGATGGCCTCCGATGACGCGCTGGACCACCGGTTCGGCAAGAACGGCAGGATCGCGTGGCGCCGAACCGAACTAGAAGCGACGCGGCTGGTCGACCGGCTGGTGCAGGCGAACGGTCTGGACGTGGATCGCCACTCCGACGGAGAGACCTGTCTGGCGCATCGTCCCAAGGACATGGACGACCTGCGCGAGGACGCCTTGCGCATCCCCGAGAATTACGGCGTCGATTGCGACCTGATCGACAAAAGCGATCTGCCGGCGCAGGGGATGAACGGCCCCTTTCACGGCGCGTTGAACATTCGTGCGGGTTTCGGGCTGAACCCGCGCAAATACATCGCGGGTCTTGCCACCGCTGCCGAAAACGCAGGTGCGCGGATTCACGAACGCAGCGCGGTGACGCAGTTGGTCAGGGCCGGCACCCGCTGGAAACTGACGGTTGGCGAAAACACCGTGACCGCGGACCGCGTGATCATCGCCACGAACGGCTACTCCGCCGAGGATCTGCCCGACTGGTTGTCGGCGCGGTACCTTCCAAGCCAGTCGAACGTGATTGTCACCCGCGCCCTGACCGACGACGAACTTGCGGCGCAAGGCTGGACAACGGATCAGATGGCCTATGACAGCCGCCGGTTGCTGCATTACTTTCGCCTGATGCCGGATCGCCGGTTCCTCTTCGGCATGCGCGGCGGGATCATGACCGGCACCGGCGCCGAGGCCCGCGCCCGCGCGCGCATTCGGCAGGATTTCGACAGGATGTTTCCCGCATGGAAGTCGGTCGAGGTCTCGCACGGCTGGTCCGGCATGGTCAGCATCGCCCGCGATATGCTGCCGTTTGTCGGCGCTCTGCCGGATCATCCCGGTCTGTTCGCGGGCCTGTGCTATCATGGCAACGGCGTCGCGATGGGCAGCTACAGCGGTGCGATCCTCGCTGATCTCGTGCAGGACAAGCAGCCCAATCTTGCCTATCCCCTCGCCATGCAGCAGCCGCTGCGGCGATACCCCTTTGGCCGTTTCCGCCGTGCGATCATGCCGTTCGTCTATGCGGCTTTCGCTTTCGGCGACCGCTAAAGTGCCTCCCGCAGGGCTGTTATGCTATCGGCCTCTGCCACGCTGCCACCCGCAAAGATCACCTTTGCCCCTCCGTCTTCGGTGCGCACTTCCGTGATCCGCCCGTAGGTTGCCGCCCCGGTCGTTGGCAGGGGCGATCCGGCGGCGTCAAACGCCTCGACCTCGTAGCGGTAGAGCCCTTGGGGAAATGGCGTGCCGTCATCCTTTACCCCTGCCCAAAGCGCCTCTTGCGCATTCAGCGGCAGGGACCGGCGATCCACCACGCGGTTCTGTTCATCCAGCACAACAAGAGACAGCTCAGCGGCATTCGGAGGGGGATCGGGCAGGATCGTGACCGGGCGTCCATCAAAATAGGTCGCGGATGTTGTGCGCGCCTCCATCCCGATCCATCCGGCAAGCTGACCCATTGTGCCGCCCCTCAGAGAGCCGGCAAGCGCCGAGAGCAGATCGTTGGACAGAACCTGCTGTTCGACCATGGAAAACTGCGCCAGCTGGGCGGCGTATTCGGAACTGTCCAGCGGCTCCAGCGGATCCTGATACTCGGCCTGCGTGGTCAGCATCTTGATGAACGTCTCGAAATCGGACGACAGAACGGCCTTTGCCTGCGGGGCGTTTGCGGCGAGCGCAGCGCTGGGCGCGGCACCGAGGCTGGCGATCGGGTCAGTCATGTTTGCTCCTCACAGTCGAAGGTCGAGACCCGTCGAGGGCTCGTTTTGCAGGGTGACGGCGGTGGGCGTATCGGCGGAGGGCGTCGCGCCGCCATCGGACGTGATCATTGCACTGTCGCCCTGGCCACCTTGCAGATTCTGTCCGCTATCCGCTCCTTTCCCGAAGGAAAAACTGATCGTCTCGAACCCCATGTGCCGGAAGCTTTGGCCCAGCTGGTCGATGTGCCGCCGCATCAGGTCGAGCGTTTCCGGACGCTCCGCGAGGATCTGGACGGTGATGTTACGCTCGTCGCGGGCGACCGAAAGCCGAACGCGCCCCAACTCTCGGGGGCTCATCACGATCTCGACCGGCTTTTGCGTGGCGGATGGCAGAATATCGACAAGCTGTCGCATGACCTGCGGCGCAGGTTCCGGACGCGGGGCGCCCTGTGCGGCGGATGTCTGACCCTGCGACAGGCGCGGTGGCTCCCAGACCAGATCGGTCATCGGTTCGGTCGCAATCAGCGATGATCCCTCGCCACTCTGACCTCCGGGGGGGGCTGGTGCTGCCACGGCCTGCACGATGCCTGTCGCGACGATAGCGCCCGATTTAGCGGGCAGCTGCACGCCAACCTCCGCTAAGGGTGGATCCGCACGACGAGGAAGCCCTTCCCGAGGTGGGAGGTGCTGCGCCATCATCTTCGCGGTATCGCTTTCAGGTACCGGGGGATACCCGGCCTCGAAGGGCGAAAAGCCGTGGCTGGCGTGGGCGATTCCTGCAGGGGCGGGATGCCCGCCCGGATTGCCAGCGATCGCGCTGACTTCTGCGTGGCTCCTGAGGAGCCGCTGTTGCAACGCTGCGGCGACAGTGCTGGATGGATGCGCCTTTGGGTTACCTGCTGGCGCGGCGTTATCCGCTGTAACGGCCTCTATCGGATCGCTGAAGGAGGGGTCCGTGCTGGCCGGGGAGGCAACGCTGGAAAGAGACAGCCGGGCTTGTGGATCACGACCCGCTCCACTGCGCGCGCTGGTTTTCGTGGCTGCGGATTCGGACTCCGATCCGGCCCCCTGCGCGGATCGTCCGGCGATGGTAACGGGTGGCTGCCCGCTCGGTGCCTCTGAAGCGGCAGTCTTGCCCGCGGCGTGCGATTCTGCGCGGCCGGGAAAGTCACGACCGTTTGGAAGCCCACTGATTTCTGAGTTCTCGAGGGCATCAAGGCCAGGCGGGCTGACCGATCCATGCAGCATCCCCGCACGCCCCGACTGCTCTGAAGGGGACCGATCCGTCCGTGTTGGCACGGTCTGCCAACCGGTCGGGAAGCCCGCTGATACAGCCGGATGATCTGCTTCCAGAGGCGGAGCAGAGGCCGAACCTTCCTGAACGCGCGCCTCTTGCCCGTCCCGCACATCTTCGGCGCTTGTTGCTGCATCCTTTGCATTGTCGCCCGTGGATTTTTGCTCCGGCGCGGGCCGCGGTGCTGCGCTCTCGGCATCTGTATCCGACGTGGCCTTGTCTAGCCCATCCGCCGATCTCTCCTTGTCCCTTTCGACTGCGGACTTGCCACTGGATAGAGGTTGCCCCTGCGCTTTTGCCCGCTTTTCCAGGGCCGCCGCGACGACAAATTCCGCGAAGCTATTGTGTTTTGGCCGGTCTGTGGCAGCCGCCGGGTTTGCCGATGTCGTTGCGTCCGCACCGGCAGGGGGCGCGTGTGTAAGGGATATCGAGGTCTCGGAGAGAGAGTGCATTCTGCGCCTTTCCGGTTGCGGTCTTTCTGGCGTGCAACATGACATCTGATCCTTACCGGTTGTTTACGGCTTCCCTGTCATCCTCCGGAAAATCCGATCAATTTGAGGAGACTGAAATGATTCCCCCCCTATCGAACACACAACCGGCGCAGGGCCTTGGCCCTGATCGCGACAAGGCATTGATGGATGCCGCCAAGGAGCTTGAGGTGACATTCCTTGCGGAAATGCTGGAATCCGCCGGTCTGGGCGAGCCGAGCGAGACATTCGGGGGCGGCGCGGGAGAGGACCAGTTCGGATCGCTGCTTATCCAGCATCAGGCACGGTTTATCGTTGACGGGGGCGGTATCGGATTGGCCCAGACCCTTTTCGAGACATTGAAGGAGCGCGCGAAATGACATCGGCTGCAAACCAGTTCGGCGAACTCGAAACCTTGCTCGAAGCCGAACGCGAGGCCCTTCTGGCCGGAGATCTCAGGCGCATCGCCGACCTTCTGCCCCGAAAGGAGGCGCTGGTCGCCACGGTCATGGAGAGAGGGTGGCAGGACCCGAAACCGGCGCAGGAGCTGCAATCGAGACTGGAGCGCAACCAGATGCTGCTTGACGGTGCCATGGAAGGCATCCGCAGCGTGGCTGCGCGGCTGAAGTCGCTGCAACAGGTGCGCGAAGCGCTCGATACCTACGACGCGGACGGCAAGAAGCGCAGCGTGAAGCGCCTGTCGGGCGGAAATGTCGAACGCCGCGCCTGATCCGGCGCTTTATTAAAATCGGGCAGAGACCGGATGACGGCATTAGGGCACCGTTAAGAGTTTGGAGGACAGATTGCACCTGCATCCGATCGCGGATGGCGCCGCGAACCCCCGGCACGGATCCGGGGGAACGCGGCAGTGGTCAGAAGGACAGTATCAGGCCGTGCTCGCACGGTGACCCCATCCGGCGCAAAGCGCCAAAGCGAAAGGAACATGCTTCATGTCGAGCATTATCACCAACAACAGCGCAATGGTTGCGCTGCAGACCCTCAAGCAGATCAACATGAACCTGTCGGAGACGCAAAACGCGATCGCGACAGGCAAGGACATTTCGTCCGCGAAAGACAACTCCACGGTCTGGATGACCTTCGCGTTGGACGAATAGGCGCGCTGGGTCTGGATCATCGACGTCAGTTCCGTCGCCACGTCGGTCGAGGATTCCTCGCGCGCGAAGGCCACGATGTCGCCGGTCGGCCCGTCCGACGCATCCCACAAGAAGTAGGATCCACTATCGACCGAAGGCTGGTAGGTCTGATCGTCTAGGGCGACCATGCCGTTCGGATTCGGCAGATCGACAAGCGGCACCTGATAGATCGTCCGCGTGACGCCGGTGTCGAAACTCGCGTGGACATAGCCGTTCGCATCGACCTCGACGCTGGTCATGTTGCCGACGGGCGATCCGTCCTTGGTGATGTTCACCGGCGCGAAGGTGTCCGACAGCTGGGTAAGCGCATCTTTCTGCCCGAGCAGGCCGATGTCGATTTCGATCGGACCACCGTCGACGTTGACGATCAACTTGCCGGTGGTGGCATCGTATGCGCCGCCGCTGACCGTTGTCACGGAGGCCAGTGTGCCGCCCGCGGTCCGGTCGTCCGCGAAGGTCAGGACATATTCGCCGATCGTGACCGTCGGATCGACTGAATCGGTCATCGTCATCGTCCATTCGTTCGATGATCCGGTGGCCGGAACGGTCGGGGTGAACGTGACATTGATGTTTTCGGACGTGCCGAGGTTGCCGTAGTATTCGACGGCCAGCTGTTGCGGCGCGCCCGCTGCGCCGGCCACAGTTTCTGTTGCGGGCAGGTTGACCCCCAGCGTCATCCGCGTGGTGGGCTCTCCGGTCAGCTGGTTTACGTTGATCTGTACCGGCTCCAGCCCGTCGTCGGTGTCGCGCGAATAGGTCGGGATCGACCCGTCCGCATTGGCGGGCCAGCCCAGCAGAACCAGCCCCGAGCCTGTCGTCAGATACCCCTCTGCGTCGGTCTTGAACGATCCGGTTGTGGTCAGCAGCAGGTTGGTTTCGCCGTTACCGACATTCAGGTCGGTCCGCTTGGCCACCGGGAGCATGCCGCGGCCCCGCACCGCCAGATCCGTCGCGTTCGATGTCGCCACGAGCGGGCCGCGCAGATCGATCTGCCGGTGTGCGCTGGCCCGAACACCGCCCGCAGAATACTGCGCCCCCCGGGACGAGATCACCATGGACTGGAAATCGGTCTGCACGCGTTTGTATCCGTAGGTCGACGAATTCGCGATATTGTCCGAAATGCTCGCGAGCCGCGTCGCGTTTGCTGACAATCCCGCGACGCCCGCGTTCAGTGAAGACGAAATGGTCATGAAGTGGCCTTTCTGCTCTGCCTCTGTGATCCGGCCCTCTTGGTATCCGCGTGCCTTTAATGTCGTGCTAACAGATAAAATGCGCTCTACTTCCCGCTCTGCCGCGCCGGGCGTTTCATCTGCCCTTGCGCAGCAGGATGATTTCCAGCCGGTCGTTTCGCGGCGCCATCCGGTTCGAGGTGACGGGTTCGCGGTCTGCGTGGCCGGTCACGCGCCGCATCCGGGCCTGCGCCATTCCCTGCTCCTCCAGCAGAAGACGCATCTGCGTCGCGCGCCGCTGCGAAAGCGCCCAGACCGGATTGTCGGCCAGCACCAGCGGCTGCGAGCGGACATGCCCTTCGACGGCGACAGGATTGCTCACCGATTTCGCAACCGCCGCGATCAGGGTCGCCAGATCCCGCAGCAGCTGTGTCGGCGTATCGGTATCCCCCTCGAAGATCGTCACCCCGCTGCGCGAGAAGACCTCGATCACCAGACCTTCGTCGGTGATGCGGGTGTTGATATGTTCCAGCGCGTTTTCCATCACCAGCGATTCGCCCCCGAACCCCTGCAACTGAGCGTCCAGACTGTTGAAAATCTCGTTCTCGGCGGCGGTTTCCTCGGCCTTGGGGTCATTGCCCACGCTGCCGCGCGCCTTGTTCTCTGCCGCCGGGCGCAGGGCCGATGCGCCGGTGCCGTTCTTCGGCAGGGTATCTTCGGTAAAGATACTCTCGCCGCCGAAGGCACCGTTGCCCCCGCCAGAAACCCGGTTGATCGGAATCGTCGGAGAGAAATAATCCGCGATACCTTTGCGTTGCTGTTCCGTTGTCGCGTTCAGCAGCCACATCAACATGAAAAAAGCCATCATCGCGGTGACGAAATCCGCATAGGCGACCTTCCAGGCACCGCCATGGTGCCCGCCGCCCTTGATGACCTTCTTGCGTTTGATGATGACCGGCGCCGCGTTTGTGCGCGCGTCCATAACCACTACCTTTTCTTCACCCGGCTCCAGAAGTAGCCCGACAGGTCTTAGCAAATCGCTAAACGCCTACCGTCAGGGTTAACGGGTGATGACGACCCTTGCGCTTTGGTCCGGTCTGCCCCCAGTGTGGCGGAATGGAACGCGATACCACCGACAGCCGCGCCGCATGGATGCGCCTTGGCATGACGCTGCTGACCGGCACTGTCATCAACGCGGGCATGTGGGCGATCATCGTCATCATGCCCGCGGTGGAGGCCGAGTTCGGCTCGACCCGCGCGATGTCCTCCATGCCCTATGTGCTGACGATGATCGGCTTCGCGCTGGGCAACTATTTTATCGGTC
The DNA here is from genome assembly GCF_040149665.1 of Sulfitobacter sp. HNIBRBA3233. Classification (NCBI taxonomy): domain Bacteria; kingdom Pseudomonadati; phylum Pseudomonadota; class Alphaproteobacteria; order Rhodobacterales; family Roseobacteraceae; genus Sulfitobacter; species Sulfitobacter marinivivus. The sequence continues at coordinate 2,485,183 of NZ_JBEFLP010000001.1, forward strand.
GCGCGGTGGACAGGTTCGGCGTGACGCTGTCGCTGATCGCAGCCGCCGTGATGGCCGCGCTGGGCTATGCGCTGGCGACACTGGCGGGCTCTGTCGTGTTTCTGTCGGCGGCCCAACTGATCATCGGTTTTGCCTCGGCTGTCGGGTTCGGGCCGCTGATCGCGGATATCTCGCACTGGTTTGAACGCAGGCGCGGGATTGCCGTCGCCATTGTGGCGTCGGGCAACTACCTGTCCGGGGCGATCTGGCCGATCATCCTTGCCGGTGTTCTGGCCGACAGCGGTTGGCGCAGCGTCTATCTGGTGATGGCCGTGCTGACGCCGATGGCCGTTGTGCCGCTTGCGCTGGCCCTGCGCGCGCGGGTGTCCGAGGAAACCACCGCCCGCGCAGAGCAGGTATCGGCGCAGAACGCGGCGTCAGCGGGGCTGAGCCCGCGCGCCTTGCAGTATCTTCTGGGCTTTGCGGGCATCGCCTGCTGCATGGCGATGGCGATGCCGCAGGTGCATATCGTGGCGCTTTGTGTCGGTCTGGGATACGGGCCCGCCGTGGGCGCGCAGATGCTGTCCATCATGCTGCTGGGCGGGGTCGTATCGCGAATCCTCTCGGGGCTGGTGGCGGACCGGCTGGGCGGTGTGCGCACATTGCTGATCGGGTCGGTCTTGCAGACCGTCGCGCTGTTTCTCTATCTGCCTGCGGGCGACATGGTCTCGCTCTACATCGTCAGCCTGATCTTCGGGCTGAGCCAGGGCGGGATCATACCCAGCTATGCGCTGGTTGTGCGGCAGTACATGCCCGCGCGTGAGGCGGGATCGCGGGTGGGTTTCGTGATGATGGCCACTGTTCTGGGAATGGCCTTGGGCGGCTGGGTGTCCGGGCTGATCTATGATCTCAGCGGCAGCTACAGGATGGCGTTCATCAACGGGATCGGTTGGAACATGCTGAACATCGCGATCATCGTCTGGCTGATCGCCCGAAGCCGCCCGCGCAGGGTTGCGCCGGTTGCGGCCTGATTACCACTTGCGCATTTTCGCCAGCGCCATCTGCTTCTGACGTTCGCGGAAACGGTTCTTGTCGTCTTCCGTGGTCTCTTCGATGCAGTTGTGGCACGACACGCCCGCCTCGTATTCAGGGCGCTCGGTGTCCTTCGGCAGGATCGGACGGCGGCAGCCGTGGCACAGGAGATGCGGGCCGGGTTTCAGCCCGTGTTCGACGCTGACGCGGTTGTCGAAGACAAAACAGGCCCCCTCCCAAGTGCTTTGCTCCTGCGGGACCTCCTCGAGGTATTTCAGGATACCGCCCTTGAGGTGATAGACCTCCTCAACCCCCTGACCCAGCAGGTAGTTGGTCGATTTCTCGCAACGGATGCCGCCGGTGCAGAACATCGCGATCCGCTTGTTGTGGAAGCGGTCCTTATTGGCCTCCCACCACGCGGGAAACTCGCCAAAGCTTTCGGTCTTGGGGTCGATCGCGCCCTTGAAGGTGCCGATGGCCACTTCGTAGTCGTTGCGCGTATCGATTACGGCCACGTCGTCCTGACCGATCAGGTCGTTCCACGCGTCGGCTGTCACATAGTGGCCCGTGCCCGCCAGCGGGTCCACGTCGGGCTGGCCCATGGTCACGATTTCGCGCTTCAGGCGGACTTTCATCTTGCCGAAGGGCGGCACATCGCTGTGCGATATCTTGTGCTCCAGATCGGCACAGCCGGGCAGGCCGCGCAGATGCGCAAGCACCGCATCGACAGCGCCCTGCGACGGCCCGGCAATCGTGCCGTTCACACCTTCATGGGCCAGCAGAAGCGTGCCGGTGATCTCGTGATCCAGACACAGTTTCAGAAGCGGCGGCTTCAGCGTCTCCGGATCCTCGAAGCGCGCAAAGTGATAAAGGGCGGCGATGGTATACATGGGTCGCCAAATAGGCCCGCGGGGGGCTGTTGCGCAAGAGGGTGCTGGGCTAAAACAACCTCTCAGACCGAACGCAGCTATTGATGAGGCCCGCCATGCACGCACTTCTTGTGATCGACGTCCAGAATGATTTCTGCCCCGGTGGCGCGCTCGAGGTCAGCGGCGGTGACGAGATCGTGGCGGGCATCAACGCGCTGATTGGCGAGTTCGATGCCGTGATCCTGACGCAGGACTGGCATCCGGCGGGGCATTCGTCTTTCGCCTCCGTACACGAGGGCAAGTCCCCGATGGAGATGATCGACATGCACTACGGCCCGCAGGTGCTCTGGCCCGATCACTGTATTCAGGGCAGCGAGGGGGCGGAGTTCCACCCTCTTCTCGACACGGACCGCGCCGATCTGGTCATCCGCAAGGGGTATAACCCCGCCATCGACAGCTACTCCGCCTTTTTCGAAAACGATCACAAGACGCCCACGGGGCTTGAAGGCTACCTGAGCACGCGCGGCATCAAGGAAGTGACCCTCGTGGGGCTCGCAACCGATTTCTGCGTCAACTTCTCCGCGGTCGATGCCGCGCAGCTGGGCCTGAAGGTGCACGTGCGCATGGACCTGTGTCGCGGCATCGACATGGATGGATCGCTTGATCAGGCGAAAAAGGCGATGACCGGCGCGGGTGTGGACCTGCGCTAGAGCCCTTTCAGGATCACGCGCTGCCCCTCCATCCGGCCCTTTACGAGGCGGATATTGCGCGATTCGCGCGGGCGGTCGCGGAACTGGTCATTGCTGACGACTGCAACCTTCTGGTCCTTCGCGAACCGCAGGATAAAGGCATCGGCCTCGGTCCTCGCGGGGCAGACCATGACGTTGCGCACCGGCAGACGCAGCGCGCGCGCGAAGCCGCCTTCGTCCAGAGACCGGTCGCCGACGTGGTGGCGCGACGACGCGTCCAGAAACACGACCGGCTCGAAACCGGATCGTTCCAGATGCCGGACGACCGACTTCAACGTCGACACAAGGGCGATGTTGTCGCGCCAGAACATCACATTCGTGCCGTCCACGGCGATGGAGCGCGCGGACCTCGCCGTTCCCTGTTTCGGACGCCGCTGCAGCAATAGAAGAGCACCGACAATGACCGCGCCAAGAGCGGCTATCGCGATCCAATCTGTGGGTTGCATCTGGTCCTGCCCTTTCTGCGCGCCTCACGGGCCTTCGATCCGCCGGATCGGTCATTCATACCGTTTTTGCAACTTTTACGTCCGAAAACGGCCTGTATACGGCAGGCAGCGGGCGCAAATAGGGATCTGCACGGGCGATTTGCCTTGTCAGTCACCGCGCATCTTTGGCACAACCGCCTGAACGCGAAAGGGAAACTACATGGTCGATATCGCCACGCGCGTCTGGAATCACAAGTGGAAGATCGATCCGATTGTTCGGTCGCTCATCGATACCGATTTCTACAAACTTCTGATGTGCCAGTCGATTTTCCGCAATCGTCCGGACGCGCAGGTGACGTTCAGCCTCATCAACCGCTCCACCCATATCCCGCTTGCCGATCTGATCGACGAGGGCGAGCTGCGCGAACAGCTCGATCATATCCGGTCCCTGTCTCTGTCGCGCGGCGAAAGCACGTGGCTGCGGGGCAATACCTTCTACGGCAAGCGACAGATGTTCCGCTCGGATTTCATGGAGTGGTTCGAGGGGCTGCGCCTGCCGCCCTACCATCTTGAACGCAAGGGCGACCAATACGAGCTGACATTCGAGGGGAAGTGGCACGAGGTCATGCTGTGGGAAATCCCGGCGCTTGCCGTGCTGATGGAACTGCGCGGACGTGCGGTTCTCGATGGTATGGAGAAATTCGAGCTTCAGGTGCTCTACGCGCGCGCCATGACGCGGGTCTGGGAAAAGGTCGAGGCGCTGCGCGACATCCCCGATCTGTCGATCGCGGATTTCGGCACGCGGCGGCGGCATTCGTTCCTGTGGCAGGACTGGTGCGTACAGGCGATGAACGAAGGTCTGGGCAAGGCCTTCACCGGCACCAGCAACTGCAAGATCGCGATGAAGCGCGAGCTTGAGGCGATCGGCACCAACGCCCACGAGCTGCCGATGGTCTACGCGGCCCTAGCCGAGGATGACGCGGCGCTGTTTCAGGCCCCCTACAAGGTTCTCGAAGACTGGCACGAAGAGCACGAGGGCAACCTGCGGATCATCCTGCCCGATACCTATGGCAGTCGCGGATTTCTCGACAATGCGCCGGACTGGCTGGCAGGCTGGACCGGTATCCGCATCGACAGCGGCGATCCCGAGACAGCGGCGAATATCGCTCTCGACTGGTGGAAGGCGCGGGGCGAAGACCCAAAGACCAAGCGGATCATCTTCAGCGACGGTCTGGACGTGGCCAAGATTCGCGAGCTTCACGGGATTTTCGCCGACAAGGCGAATGTCTCCTTCGGCTGGGGTACACTGCTGACCAACGATTTCCGCGGGCTGGTTCCCGATGACGCGCTGGCACCCTTCAGCCTCGTTTGCAAGGCCGTGAGCGCCAATGGCAAACCCACGGTGAAACTGTCTGACAATCCCAACAAGGCGATGGGCCCCGAGGACGAGATCGCGCGCTACAAACGGGTCTTCGACGTAGGCGCGCAGGACGCGCTGGACGTGCTGGTCTAGCCTCAACCCCGTTCTCTTGGCGAGGCGGGCGGGGCGTCAGGTCTTGACGGCGCTGCGGGCGCGAATGCTCTGTCGGATAAAGCCCGCGATGAAGATCGCGGTCAGGATCAGGATGATCGTCGGGGCGGGCGCGCTGTCCAGATAGAAGCTGACGTAGACACCGGATAGTCCCGAAAACATCGTCACGGCGACCGCAACCGGCAGCATATGTGAAAACTGCCGCGTGAAGAGGAACGCAATCGCGCCGGGTGCGATCAGCAGGCCAATCGACAGGATGATCCCCACCGCCGACAGTGTGGCCACGATGGTAAGCGAGATCAGCGCCAGCAGTCCGTAGTGCAGCAAGCCCACCCGCAGGCCCACGGCCTGTGCCTGCACCGGATCGAAGGCGTGCAGCATCAGGTCCCGCCGCTTCGCGATCAGCGTGGCCGAGACGAAAAGCGCGATCAGACCGGCTGTCCACAGATCCGACGTTCCGATCCCCAGCATGTTGCCGAACAGGATGTGGTCAAGATGCACATCGGTCGAGATTTTCGTGTAGAGCACGATGCCGAGGCCGAACATGCCGGAAAAGACGATGCCCATCACGGTATCCTGTTTCACGCGGCTGTTTTCCGACAGAAAACCTGTCGACAGCGCGCAGATCATGCCCGCGCAAAATGCGCCCACGATCAGCGGCAGGCCCAGAATATAGGCCAGAACCACCCCCGGCAGCACCGCGTGGCTGATCGCGTCGCCCATCAGCGACCAACCCTTGAGCACCAGATAGCACGACAGCAGGCTCGTCGGGACGGCAATGATTGCCATGATGAAGAACGCATTCTGCATGAAGGCGAACTGGAACGGTTGCAGCAGTATCTCCATCAGTGCGGCCCCTCCAGTGCGGCAGCGGCGCGTCTGCGTGCCGCCAGATACCCGTGTTTCGGTGCCAGAACGAAGGCCAGAAGGAAGATCGCCGTCTGAAGGGTCACAATGATCCCGCCGGTTGCCCCGTCCAGAAAGAAGCTGAGGTAGGCCCCGAAAAAGCAGCTCAGCGTGCCGATGGTGACACTGACGATCAGCAGACGCGGGAAGCGGTCGCACAGAAGATACGCCGTGGCCCCGGGCGTAACCACCAGTGCGATGACCAGAAACGCGCCAACGGTTTGTAGCGCGGCCACGCAGGAGGCCGCCAGAAGCGTGAAGAAAACCACGCGCAGGACATTGGGCCGCAACCCGACAGAGCGCGCGTGGTCCTCGTCGAAGAACGTAACCATCAGGTCTTTCCATTTTGCCAGAAGGATCGCGAGGGTGGTAAAGCCGATGATGGCCAGTTGCAGCGTATCGCCCGGCGTGATGGCAAGGATATTGCCCATCGTGATCGTCTGCACGCTGACAGAGGTCGGCGACAGCGACACCATGAACAGGCCCAGCCCGAAAAACGATGTGAAGATGAGGCCGATGATCGTGTCTTCTTTCAGCCCCGTGCGCTGGTTGAGAAACAGCATCGCCCCCGCCGCCAGTCCGCCTGCGACAAAGGCCCCCAGCGCGAAGGGCAGGCCCAGCATGTAGGCCCCCGCCACGCCGGGCACGATGGAATGGCTCAGCGCGTCGCCGATCAGCGACCAGCCTTTCAGCATCAGGTAGGCCGAAAGAAACGCGCAGATCGCGCCGACCAGAGCACTGACCCACATGGCGTTGAACATGTAGCCGTAGGAAAAGGGCAGGAGCAGCGTCTCTATCACTCCGCATCTTCCTTCTGTGTCTCGTCGCCGTAGACCACGAAGGGGCGTTCGTCATCGGTGATCACACGGACCGACCGCCCGTCGTCGTCATCGTGCAGGTCGGACCCGCCCAAAACGAAATGGCGCAGCACGCCGCCAAAGGCGCGCTCCAGATTTTCGTGGGTGAAAGTGGTTGCTGTCGGCCCGAAGGCCAGCACCGTTTCCTTGACCAGAACGGTGTGGTCGCAGAACTCCGGCACCGACCCGAGGTTATGGGTCGATACCAGCATCACCCGGCCCTCGTCGCGCATCTCGCGCAGAAGCGATACGATCGCGTCTTCGGTTTTGACATCGACGCCGGTGAAAGGTTCGTCCAGCAGGATCACCTGCCCCGCCTGCGCCAGTGCGCGGGCGAGGAAGACGCGCTTGCGCTGGCCGCCCGACAGCTCGCCAATCTGGCGGTGGCGGAAATCGCTCATGTTCACGCGGGCAAGGGCGTCTGACACGGCTGCATGGTCTTCGGCGCGCGGGCGACGGAAGAAGCCCATATGCCCGTAACGGCCCATCATCACCACGTCCTCGACCAGAACCGGAAAGGACCAGTCGACCTCTTCGGATTGCGGGACATAGGCGACGATGTTCTTGGCCAGTGCTTCCTTTACGGGCATGCCCATCACGGTGATCGTACCGCGCGCGGCCGGAACAAAGCCCATGATCGCCTTGAACAGGGTCGATTTACCCGCGCCGTTCACACCGACAAGGCCGGTGATGCTTCCTTTCGGGACCTCGAATGTCGCCTTCCGCAGAGCCGTGTGGCCGTTGCGGTAGGTGACCGTCACATCCCGCGCCGAGATGCCGGAGGTTTCGGTCATCGGGTCAACCCTTCGGCGATGGTTTCGGAAGTGACGCGCAGCAGATCCAGGTAAGTGGGAACCGGGCCGTCGGCCTCGGTCAGGCTGTCGACGTAAAGCATGCCGCCGTAGGCCGCGCCGGTTTCACGCGCAACCTGTTCGGCAGGGGCTTGGCTGACGGTGGATTCGCAAAAGACAGCCGGGATATCGTTCGCGCGCACGGTGTCGATCACCTTGCGTACCTGCTGCGGGGTGCCCTGGCTGTCGGCGTTCATCGGCCAGAGATAGAGCTCCTTCATCCCGAAATCGCGGATCAGATAGCTGAACGCACCTTCGCAGGTCGCCAGCCACCGCTGCTCTTCGGGAACCGCCATGATCCGGTCGCGCAGGGGCTCGATCACCTCGCGGATGCTCTGCTTGTAGGCCTCCGCATTGGCGGCGTAGATCTCGGCATTGTCCGGGTCATGCTCGGCAAAGGCATCGCGGATGTTGTCGATATAGATCAGCGCCGATGTCAGGCCCATCCACGCGTGCGGGTTCGGTTTGCCCTCGTATTCGCCTTCGACGATCGAGATCGGGTCAATGCCGTCGGTGATCGTTGCGGAGGGGATATCGCTCAGGTTGGACAGAAACTGCTCGAACCAGAGCTCCAGATTGAGGCCGTTCCACAGGATCAGGTCGGCGTCTTGCGCACGGATGATATCGCGCGGGGTCGGCTGGTACCCGTGAATTTCAGCGCCGGGGCGGGTGATGCTTTCGACGATGGCGGCGTCACCGGCGACGTTGCGCGCCATGTCGGCAATCACGGTAAAGGTGGTCACAGCCTTGAATTTGTCTTCCGCCTGCGCGGGGGCCGCGGTGCTGACAGCAAACGCGAGCGCGGCGGCGATGGATGTAAGATTTTTCATCATGGTTTTGTTTCCCTCGGGGAATGTTCAGGTTTTTGCTTATGAGAACTATTCACAAGTGTAAACAAGAATGATAACGATTCTCAAAGATAGGACCTGATTGAGAAAATGGAGCCAGTTCGATGAGCGACAAGAGCGACGAGACAGAAAAACTGGCCGCTTCCCTGCGAAAATCAGGCATCCGCGTGACCAAGCAGCGTGTCGCGCTGATGAGCGTTCTGGCCAGTGCCGACGATCATCCCGACGCCATCGAGCTCCACGACCGCGCCCGCGCAATCGAACCGTCGGTCTCGCTCGCCACGGTCTATCGCACCCTGTCGGTGCTCGAAGAGGGGGGCGTCGTCCACCGCCACAGCTTTGACGGGGGCGGGGCGCGATTCGAAACGACCCACGACGACCACCACGATCACATTCTGGATGTCGACACCGGCGAGGTGACGGAATTCCAGTCAGACAAGATCGAAAAGCTTCAGGACGAGATCGCGCGCGAACTGGGGTACGAGGTGGTTCATCACCGGCTGGAGCTCTATTGCCGCAAGATCAAGGGCTGATCAGGCTCTCGCGGCGCGGCGCACGCTGCGTTCGCGCCAGATGATGATCATGCCGCTGGCAATGATCAGCAACGCACCCGGAAACAGCTCGTCCCACGGCTGTTCGTCGAAGAACACCCACCCCAGCACAAAGGCCAGCGGGATCCCGAAATAGTTGAACGGGGCAAGGTTGCTCTGTTCGGTCATGCGGAAGGCCATCGTCAGAAGCAGCACGGCAGAGCCGCCGAACGCCCCCATGGCGACGATCCACCACAGATCGCTGGTCTGTGTAACAGGGGTGAAGCCACCGGTCATCAGGGCCAGAACCAGCCCGCCGATCATCGCAACGCCGGTCGAGTAGAGATTGATCAGCGGTGTCGGCACGTCATCGTCCACCAGCCGCGCCATCACACCGATCAGCGCATAACCCGCCGCAGCGCCCAGCGGCAGCAAGGACGCGGGCGTAAAGGCGTCGGCGCCGGGGCGCACGATCCAGATGACACCGGCAAACCCGACCATCACGGCAGACCAGCGCAGCGCGCCGACCCGCTCGCCCAGGATCGGGACGGCGAATGCCACGGCAAAGATCGCGTTCGAATAGGTGATCGTCGCGGCTGTGGCAAAGCTGATCAGCCCCAGCGAAAGGTAGAAAGAGAACTGCGAGAAGGTCAGAATCACGCCGCGCAGCGCGGCCAGTTTCCACTGGCGCACCTTCACGATCCGGCCCCGCGCGTGCCAGTCGCGCGACATATACAGCACCACCATCGCCGGAATCAGCCCGAAGACATTGCGGTATGCCGAAAGCTCGGCGGCCTGAAAACGTGGCGAGAGATATTTGATGATCAGGCCCATCGCGTCGAAAAGACAGATGGCCAAAAGCATGAGGGCAATGGCGGCAAGTGTACGGTCTGTCTTCATCGGCGCATGATGTGTCGGATTTGGAACGAAGGCCAGAACCCGCACGCGCATTTTCTGCATTTTCGGGGAATTGTCTTGCGTGGCTCCGGTGAATCCGCGTAACTGGAGAGGCTTGGTGCCCATCCACGGGCCGAAAAGGGAATTCAGGAGGAGCATCGCCTCTGATCTGAAGCCGCCCCCGCGACTGTTAGCGGCGAGCCGTTGCCCCGTATGCCACTTACCTCGATGGGTGGGGAAGGCGGGCAAAGGCACCGACCCGCGAGCCAGGAGACCTGCCAGGCAAGAACGTGTCAGAAACGCCGTCGGGGTGACGGCCAGGAGTGTGTAGATATGAAGACCGAAATCAAGACAGTCGCAGCAGAACGCAGCGCCGCCCTTCCCGCGCTTTTCGCGGTCATCCTCGGTGTTGCCGTGGTGACGATGACGGGCCACCTGCAGGCGGATACGCTGCACACCGCGGCGCATGATATGCGCCACGCAACCGGCTTCCCCTGCCACTAACCCATGCTTCCCAAATTGCTGACCAGCGCGTTGTTCGCTGGTGCTGCCGCAGGTCTGATTGCCGGCCTGTTGCAGCTTTTGTTCGTTCAGCCGGTGTTGTTGCACGCCGAGCTGTATGAAAGCGGCGCACTTGTGCATTTCGGTGCGGCGCAGGTTTCTGCCACGCCCGACCTGCCCGGATTTGATCCGGTGCGCGACCTCCTCAGCGTCGTTTTCACGATGCTCACCTATACCGGCTACGCCTTCATCCTCGTCGCGCTGATGCTGGTCGCCGACGAACGCGGCGCCGAACTGAACGCACGGACCGGCCTTCTGTGGGGCGTGGCGGGCTTTGTCGCGGCGCATCTTGCACCGGGGTTCAGCCTCGCGCCCGAAGTGCCCGGTGTCGCCGCTGCCGATGTTGGCGCCCGCCAGATCTGGTGGTTCGCCACCGTGATCGCGGCTGCCGTTGCGCTGTGGTTGATCGCCTTCGGGCGCAACTGGGCGCTCTGGGGGGTGGCGGTGATCCTGCTGGCCGCGCCCCATATCATCGGCGCGCCGCAGCCCGACAGCTTTATCGGCCCGGTTCCCACCGAACTCGGTGCCCTTTTCGCCGCACGCGCTCTGGGCGTTGGCCTCGCGTCTTGGGTTTTGCTGGGCGCTTTTGGTGCCTATTTTCTGGATAAGGAGCAGCGCCGCGCCTGACCGCGGCGTTTCATCGACCGGGAGCCGACAATGCGCTGTTTCTTTCTGTTTCTCATCGGGCTGACATTCGGCGCCGCGGGCGGGTTTGTCTACGCTGCGGCGAATGGCCTGACGCTGGACGGGCATGACCACGCCGATCCCGCCCAGCACGCGGAGACCGACCACGCGCGGATGCACGAGGAACCTGTCGATCTGGCTCCCGCCGATGCGCCCTCGCTTGAGGTGGAGGTGATCAAAGACCCGTTGGCGGGCTATAACCTCCACGTGATAACCGAAGGGTTCACATTCTCGCCCCGGAACGCCGGGGGCGCGCATGTCCCCGGCGAAGGCCACGCGCATGTCTACGCAAACGGGGTCAAACTGGGGCGCCTTTACGCGCCCTGGGTGCATCTGGACGGGTTGCCGCAGGGGCCCGTCGAGATCGAGGTGACCCTGACAGCCAACGACCACAGGCCGCTGGCCGCAGGCGGCACCCCGATCTCTGCCAGCACGACCGTAACGGTGGAGTAACGCCACCCCTCCAAGCGGCGCTTTCTGCGCCCGTCGATATAGGCTAAACCCAGCCGGGAAGGAGCATGCCATGACCGCAACACTCTATGTCTGCACCACCTGCCGCGCGGGTGAAGCTGTCGAAGACGACACCATGCGCCCGGGCGCGGTGCTGCACCGCGCACTGCAAGCGGGTGGCGCGCCCGCGGGGGTGCGTATTGTCGGGGTCGAGTGCCTGTCGGCCTGCAAGACCGGCGCCGCGATCGCGCTGTCCGCGCCCGGCAAGTGGACCTATGTCTACGGTCACATGACTCCTGACGACGCCGCAGAGATCCTTGCAGGTGCTGCCGCCTACGCGGCCACGCCCGACGGGTTGGTGCCCTGGCGCGAGCGCCCGGTGATCTTCCGCAAACAAAGCGTGGCCCGCGTGCCCGCGTTCACACTACCAACGGAGGCTGCCGAGTGAGCGACCTGTCAAAAATCCCCGTCACCGTGATCACCGGCTTCCTTGGATCGGGCAAGACGACCCTGATCCGTCATCTGATGACCAATGCGGGCGGTCGCCGTCTTGCGGTGCTCGTCAATGAATTCGGGACCGTGGGGGTGGATGGCGACATCCTGCGCTCCTGTGCGATCCCGGACTGCCCTGAGGAAAATATCGTCGAACTGGCCAACGGATGTATCTGCTGCACCGTGGCGGATGATTTCATCCCCACGATCGAGGCGTTGATGGCGCTGCCGACCCGTCCCGACCACATCCTGATCGAAACCTCCGGCCTCGCGCTGCCGAAGCCGCTGCTCAAGGCGTTCGACTGGCCCGCGATCCGCTCCAAGATCACCGTCGATGGCGTGATCGCGCTGGCCGACGCCGAAGCCGTTGCCGCAGGCACCTTCGCCTCCGACGTGGCCGCCGTGGACGCGCAGCGTCTGGCCGACGACAGTCTCGACCACGAAACGCCGCTCTCCGAGGTCTTCGAAGATCAGATCAATTGCGCGGACATCATCCTGATGTCGAAGGCCGATCTGGCCGGTCCCGAAGGTCTGTCCAAGGCCCGTGAGGTGATCGAGGCGGAAAGCGAGCGCAAGATCCCGATCCTCGAGATGACCGAGGGCGTCATCGACCCGAATGTGGTTCTGGGCCTCGACGCCCGCGCCGAAGACGACCTTGCCGCGCGTCCCTCGCACCACGACGGCGCCGACGACCACGAGCATGACGATTTCGACACGATCGTCGTTCCCATGCCCGAGATCGAGGATGTGGATGCGCTGGTTCAGGCGATCGAATCGCTGGCGAAGGAACAGCAGATCCTGCGCGTGAAGGGCTATGTCGCCGTCAAAGGCAAGCCGATGCGCCTGCTGGTGCAGGCCGTGGGCACCCGTGTGCGCCACCAGTTCGACCGTCTCTGGGGGTCCGAGGTCCGCTCCGGCGCGCTGGTTGTCATCGCCGAACACGACCACATCGACCACAACAAGATCCGGGAGGCGCTGGGCGCGTAAACCATGCACGTCGTTTTCCGCGAAAGCCACGGGTTGGAGGATTCCGAAACCCCGTATGATCCCGGGCAAAGCCCTGCGGATCTGGTGGTGCTGTCGTTCTCCGACAGTGACCTCGGCGCTTTCGCGGCGGGATGGCATCGTGCGGGCGGGGCGGGCGGCAGCCTGCCTTCGCTGCGTCTGTGCAACCTCACGGCCCTGCGCCACCCGGCGTCCATCGACAACTACGTCGATGCGACGCTGACCGGCGCCAAGGGTATTCTGATCCGCCTGATCGGCGGCGAGAACTACTGGCCCTACGGCATCATGCAGGTGCAGGATTTCGCCCGCCGTCACGGGATAGCACTGGCGGTGCTGCCCGCGGACGGGCGCGAGGATCCGACACTCGACGCGCATTCGACACTGCCGACCTCGACGCTGCGGCGGCTCCAGCATCTGTGCGATGCCGGCGGTGCGGTCGCGGCGCAGGCCGCGCTGGCGCAGATGGCGCTGGCCGCGGGGCTCTATGCCGGTCCGGTGCCGGGGGCGAAAACCGTGCCCGACTGCGGCTTTTATGACCCCGATCGCGGTGTCATTCCCTTTGTGGACACCGAGGGCGATACGGTCGCGGTGACCTTCTACCGCAGCTATCTGACCGCCGCCGATACCGCCCCGGTGGATGCGCTGATCCGGATCCTGCGCGACCGGGGCTACAACGCGGTGGGCGTTTTCGCACCTTCGCTGAAAAACCCGACTGCGCGCGATTTCATCCCCTCCGCGCTGGCACAGTTGTCGCCGGTCGCCATCGTCAACGCCACGGCCTTCTCCGGGCGCGGCAGCGATTCCACCTCGCCGCTCGACACAGCCGGTTGCCCGGTGTTCCAGGTGGCGCTGTCTACCGCCCGCAAGAAGGAGTGGGCCGACAGCGAACGCGGGCTGTCGCCTGCGGATCTGGCCATGCATGTTGTGCTGCCCGAAGTCGACGGGCGCATCTTTACCGGTGTCATCAGCTTCAAGGCACCGGAGAAGAAAGACCCCGATCTGCAATATTCACGCTTCTCGCACCGCGCCCATGCCGCGCGGATCGACGCCGTGGTCGACCGGATCGACGGCTGGCACCGCCTGGCGAAAACCCCCGCTGCCGCGCGCAGGATTGCGCTGGTTCTGTCGACCTATCCGGGCCGGGATGACCAGATCGCCCATGCCGTCGGGCTCGATGCGCTGGCCTCTGCCGAAGATATGCTCCTGACCTTGGGCAGTGCGGGCTATTCGGTCACCCCCGAGATCGGATTTGGTAAAACACTGGCCCACGCCCGTATCGACTGGCCGCTGGCCGAGTACGAGGCAGCGCTTGCCAGCCTGCCCGAGACGCTGCGCACCGATCTGCTGACTGCGTGGGGCGCGCCGCAGGACGATCCGCTGTTTAGCGACGGCGCGTTCCATTTCGCCGCCCGCGAGTGCGGCAAGGCGCTGGTGGCGCTCCAGCCCGAACGCGGGGCGATTGCGCAGCGCGACACCGATTACCACGATCTGGCCCGTGTGCCGCGCCACTCCTACGTCGCCTTCTATCTCTGGCTGCGGGCGCAGGGGCATCACGCGCTTGTCCACATCGGGGCCCATGGCACGCTGGAATGGCTGCCGGGCAAATCCGTCGCCCTGTCCGACGAGTGCTGGCCCGAGGCGCTGACCGGCGCGCTGCCCGTGATCTATCCTTTCATCGTCAACGACCCCGGCGAGGCCGCGCAGGCCAAGCGGCGTATCGGCGCGGTCACGCTGGGCCACGTCCCGCCCCCGATGGTCGACAGCGAAACCCCCGATGCCCTGCTGCGGCTTGAGAGGTTGCTCGACGAATACTCTACCGCCGATGGTCTGGACCCCGCGCGCCGCGACCGTCTGGTTGGCAACATCCGCGACGAGGCCCGCGCCGCCGGTGTCGAGGATGATCTGGGCCTTGCGCCCGACGCCTGCGAGGCCGAGGCGATCACCCGCATCGACCGGTTCGTCTGCGACATCAAGGAAAGCCAGTACGGCGACGGCCTGCACATCTTTGGCCGCGCCGAGGGAGAAACCGACGGCCTGCTGGCCGCGCTCGACGGGCGGCGCGTGGCGTCCGGTCCCTCCGGGTCGCCCTACCGTGGCCGGTCCGACGTGCTGCCGACGGGGCGGAACCTCTATTCCGTTGATCCGCGCGCCGTGCCGTCCCGCGCGGCTTATGCGCAGGGGGTGAAACTGGCCGAAGAACTGCTGCGCCGGCATCTTCAGGATCAGGGCGACTGGCCGAAGGGGCTGGTGGTCGATCTCTGGGGGTCGGCCACCATGCGCACCGCGGGCGAGGAAGTTGCAATGGCGATGCACCTCGCGGGGCTCGCGCCCACTTGGGACGACGGGTCCGAACGCGTCTCGGGGTTCGAGGTGCTGCCGCTCACGCTGCTGGATCGTCCGCGCATCGACGTAACCCTGCGGGTCTCGGGCCTCTTCCGCGATATATTCCCGGGCTTGGCGGGCCTGTTCGATGCCGGTGCCGCAGCACTCGCTGCGCGCGAGGAAGCGGACGACATGAACCCCTACAAGCAGCGCGCCGCCCGTGTGTTCGGCCCCAAGCCGGGGCTTTACGGGATGAACATGGAGGCCGCGATGCTGGACTATTCAGAGGCCGGTCGCGGCGCGGCCGGGGAGGCATGGCTGAAAGCCTCCGAATGGGCGCTGGACGCAAAAGGCGAGGCGCACCAGGACCGCGCGGGGCTGGAGGCGCGTCTGCGCGCCGCCGACGGGTTTGCCCATGTGCAGGACCTCACCGAGACCGATCTGCTTCTTTCGTCCGATTATGCCAGCCACGAAGGCGGCTTTGCCGCTGCGATGGCGCAGCTCGGCGCGGCGGAGCCCGCGATGTATCACGTCGACAGCACCCGCATGGGCGACCCCCGCGCCCGCGCCTTGCCCGAAGAAATCGCGCGGGTGGTGCGGGCACGTGCGGCGAATCCCGATTGGGCCAACGGCATGATGCGCCACGGTTTCCGCGGTGCCGCCGAAGTTGCCGCAACCCTCGACAACCTCGCCGCTTTTGCGCATCTGACACGCTCGGTCCCGGCGCATCTCTTCGATCTCTATTTTGACGCAACGCTGGGGCGTGACGATCTGGTGGCCTTCATGGAGGCCGAAAATCCCCGCGCATTGGAAGCGATGCGCAACCGGTTCGCAGCCCTGCGCGATGCGGGCCTGTGGGTCACACGCCGGAATTCGATTTCGGCAGCGATGGAGGCGGCTGAATGAGCGATGCCCAGAGGGTCAAGGGCTGGTGCCCCGGTGCGTTGCGCCCGATGATGTCCGGCGACGGGCTGGTGGTGCGTGTGCGCCCTTTCGGTGGCCGCCTGCGCCGCGCGCAAGCGGACGGGATCGCCTCGCTTGCCGCGGCGCACGGGAACGGCTTCATCGACCTGTCGAGCCGCGGCAACATCCAGATCCGCGGCGTCCGCGAGGACCGGCACAAGCCGCTGATCGACGGGCTGCGGGCAATGGGCCTGATCGACCCCACGCCGGAAATCGAAAGCCGCCGCAACGTGATGGTACAGCCGTTCTGGATCTCGGGTGACGATACCGAGCTTCTGGCCGCCGAACTGACCGAGGCGTTGGTCAGCGCCGAGCTTCCGGTTCTGCCCGGCAAATTCGGATTTGCCGTCGATACCGGCGCCAAGCCGGTGTTGCAGGACGCCTCAGCCGATGTCCGCCTTGAACAGGACGCGGGCGGGGGGCTGATCCTTGTGGCCGAGGGGATGCAATCGGGCAAACCCGTTTCGCTGAAAACCGCCGTCGCCGAGGCGATCGCGCTTGCCCGCTGGTTTGCGGGGGCCCCCGGCGCGCCGAAACGCATGGCCGAGCTTGTCGCTAGCGGCACCCGCCCAGAGGGGCATTTCGTGCCGCGCCAGACCGGTGCCTACCGTGCCAAACCGGGCTTTTCGCCAATGGGCGCGATGGTCGGCCCCGCCTTCGGGCAGATGCGTGTCGAAACCCTGTCCTCGCTGGCAAAACACGGCGGGCTGCGGATGACGCCATGGCGTCTGGTCCTCGTGGAAAGCGCGCGCAACCTGCCCGAGATCGCGGGTGTGATCACCGATCCCGACGATCCGATGCTGCGCATCACCGCCTGTACCGGTGCACCGCGCTGCGCGCAGGCGCTGGGCGACACCCGCGAACTGGGGCGGCATCTGTCAGCTTCGCTGCGCGCGGGCGTGACGCTGCATATCTCGGGATGCCCCAAGGGCTGCGCCCATCCGCGCTCCGCGCCCCTGACAATCACAGCGCAGCAGGACGGCTACGCCCTGATCCGCGACGGAAAGGCCAGCGATGCGCCCGCGCTGACCGGCCTTTCCCCCGACGAGTTGAAAGACCACATCTGATGCCGCATCACTACATCACCGACGGGGCGGAAATTTACCGCCAGTCCTTTGCCACCATCCGCGCTGAGGCTGCCCTGGCCCGTTTCACCCCCGAGGAAGAGATCGTCGCTGTTCGCATGATCCATGCGGCTGGCATGGTCGGACTCGAAGATCACATCGCCTTCACCGAAGGCATGGCGATAGCCGCACGCGCCGCGCTGGAAGACGGCGCGCCGATCCTCTGCGACGCCTATATGGTCAGCGAAGGCATCACCCGCAAACGCCTGCCCCGCGAGAATGCCGTGATCTGCACCCTGCGCGATCCGCGCGTGCCGGATATGGCGCGCGAGATGTCGAACACCCGTTCCGCCGCCGCTCTCGAGCTCTGGCGCCCCGATCTGCAAGGCGCTGTTGTCGCCATCGGCAATGCACCCACCGCGCTTTTCCATCTTCTGAACATGCTCGAAGATCCCGATTGCCCGCGCCCTGCCGCCATCATCGGCTGTCCCGTCGGCTTCATCGGTGCCGCCGAAAGCAAGGACGCGCTCATGGCGGCCCCGCCGGTGCCGTCGATGATCGTGCGCGGGCGCCTGGGCGGTTCCGCGATCACGGTCGCGGCGGTCAACGCTCTGGCCAGCCGGGTGGAGTAGAGACATGGGAAAGGTCATTTGCGCCGGGCTCGGACCCGGTGATCCGGAATTGATGAGCGTCAAATCCGACCGCGCCATTCGCGGCGCCAGACACCTCGCCTATTTCCGCAAGAAAGGCCGCAAGGGGCAGGCCCGCACCATCGTGCGCGACATGCTGCGCGACGATGTCGTGGAATATCCGATGGAATACCCCGTCACGACCGAACTGCACTTCGGCTCCGATGAGTATCGCCAGCTGATGGTGGATTTCTACGCGGAATGGGCCGACAAGCTGGAGGCGCTGGCCCGCGATCACGATGTGGTTGTACTCTGCGAGGGGGATCCGTTCTTCTACGGCTCGTTCATGCATCTGCACACGCGCCTGCAGGGCCGCACCGAAGTCGAGGTCCTGCCGGCCATTCCCGGTATGGTCGGCTGCTGGAACGCGCTCGATACCCCCTTCACATGGGGTGACGACGTGATGAGCGTTCTGATGGGCACCCTGCCCGAGGAAGACCTGATCACGCACATGCGCCGCGCCGATGCGCTGGTCATCATGAAAACCGGTCGCAACCTGCCACGGGTGCGCCGCGCGCTCGAAGCGACCGGGCGGCTCGACGATGCATGGCTGGTCGAAAAGGGCACGATGCCCGACCAGCGTATCGCGCGGCTGGCGGATGTGGCCGACGACGATTGCCCCTATTTCGCGATTGTTCTGGTGCACGGTCAGGGACGGCGGCCAGAGGCCGGGGAATGACCGGCTGGGTCGCCATTGTGGGCCTCGGCCCCGGGCGCGAAACGCTTGTCACACCCGAAGTCCGCGCTGTGATCGACGAAGCGACAGACATCATCGGCTATATTCCCTACGTCAAACGCATTGCCCCGCGCGATGGGCTGACCCTTCACGCCACGGATAATCGGGTCGAGATCGACCGCGCCACCCACGCGCTGACCCTCGCGCAGCAGGGCGGGCGCGTCGTGGTGGTGTCATCGGGCGATCCGGGTGTCTTTGCCATGGCTTCCGCGCTTTTCGAGGCGCTGGAGGCGCAGCCGCGGTTCGCCGATGTCGCGATTACCGTGCACCCCGGTATCACCGCGATGCTGGCCGCCGCTGCCGCACTCGGTGCGCCGCTGGGGCATGATTTCTGTGCGATCAACCTCAGCGACAATCTCAAACCATGGTCGGTCATTGAAAACCGCCTGCGCATGGCGGCGCGTGGCGATTTCGCCATGGCTTTCTACAACCCGCGTTCCAGATCGCGCCCCGTGCAATTCGGTCAGGCGCTGGATATCCTGCGCGAGGAATGCGGGCCGGACCGTCTGATTTCATTCGCCCGCAACGTCACCCACGAAGACCAGCGCCTGCGTACCGTCACGCTGGGCGAGGCGACCGAGGATATGGCGGATATGCGCACGGTGGTCATCGTCGGCAACTCGGCGACCCGGCGGGTCGGCGGCCATGTCTATACGCCACGCTCGGCGGAGTGATTCAGATGGCGCAGAACAGTCTCTGTATCGGGGCAAACGGTCGTGTCGGGCAGGGTGGGCCGGTCCACAAGGATCACCCGCATACCCAGCGCACGAGCCGCCTCGATCTTGGCCAGCGCGCCGCTGCCTCCCGCGTTCTTGGCCACGACATGGGTGATGCGATGGTCGCGCAACAGCGCGGTATCGCCCGCCACATCGAAAGGACCGCGCGCGACGATCACCGTGGTGTCGGGCAGCGGCAGGCCCTCTTTGGGCGGATCGACCAGACGCAGCAGATACCGGTGCTGCGGTGCCCCCGCAAAGGACGCCAGATGCATCCGGCCGATGGCAAGAAACACCCGCGACCGCGCCTGCGGCAAAGCCTCCCGCGCGGCGTCGAGCGTGGGAACATGCACCCAGTCGTCGCCCTCCTGCGCGCGCCATGCAGGGCGCTCCAGCCGCACGAGCGGCAGGCCGCAGGCTGCGCTGGCATGATGTGCGTTCCACGACATCTGCGCGGCAAAGGGATGGGTGGCGTCGATGATATGGCTGATGCCTTCGGCACGCAGGTATCGCACCAGCCCGTCCACCCCGCCAAAGCCCCCGACCCGCACGGGAACGGGCTGCGCCACGGGTGCATTCGTGCGGCCCGCATAGGAAAAAACAGTCTCTATTCCGGCGGATTTCAGGGCATGGGCCATCTGGCGCGCCTCGGTCGTCCCGCCCAGAAGAAGGACGCGCATCATGGGTGATCCTTGGCTCAGCATCATCGGTTTCGGTGAAGATACCCTCGACGGGTTGCCCCCCGCAAGCCGTGCCGCGCTTGACGCGGCAGAGGTGGTGTTCGGCGGCCCGCGCCATCTGGACCTTGCGGCGGTCGGCGACAGGGGCAGGCCATGGCCGGTCCCGTTTTCGACGGCACCGGTGCTGGCGTGCCGTGGTCAACGGGTGGCGGTTCTGGCCTCGGGCGATCCGTTCTGGCACGGCGCGGGCGGCAGCCTCGTGCGCGATCTGGCGCCGGGGGAATGGCGCAGCTTTCCGGCCCCGTCCACCTTCACCCGCGCGGCCAGCGCAATGGGCTGGCGGATGGAGGAGATTACCTGCCACGGTCTGCACGCCGCGCCGCTTGCGCGGTTGCGCGCGGTGCTCGCACCCCGTGCGCGGTTTGTCTGCCTTCTGCGCGACGGCGACGCGCCTGCGGAACTGGCCGCGTGGCTCACCGCTCAGGGCGCGGGCGCGGCGGAGCTGACAGTGCTCGAACGGCTGGGTGGCGCGCGCGAACGCATCCGCGCCACCCGCGCGGACCGCTTCGATCTGGCCGATATCGCGGCACCGGTCGCGGTTGCCGTTGCCTTGCCGGACGGCGTCGGCCTGCCGCGCAGCAGCGGTCTGCAGGACGATCTGTTCGCCAGTGACGGACAGATTACCAAACGCCCGGTCCGTGCGCTGACACTCAGTGCGCTTGGCCCCCGCCCGGGGGATCTCTTGTGGGACATCGGGGCCGGATCAGGCTCTGTTTCGGTGGAATACTGCCTTGCCGGTGGCCGTGCCATCGCCTTTGAACAGCACGCTGCCCGGGTTGAGAATATCCGCAGGAACATCACCGATTTCGGCATCGATCACCGGATGGAGGTGCGGCAGGGCCGCGCCGAAGATCTGATCGCCGATGCCCCGCCCCCTGATGCCGTCTTCATCGGCGGTGGCGCGAAAGAACCCTTGTTAGAGACGCTTTTCACAACCCTGCGGCCCGGCACGCGTCTTGTGGCAAACGCTGTCACGCTGGAGACCGAGGCGCTGCTGACACAGATGCACGGGCGGCGTGGCGGTCACCTTTTGCGGGCCGAACTGTCCGAGGCGGCCCCCCTCGGCCCGCTGCGCGGCTGGAACGCGGCGCGCCCCATCGTCCAGTGGAGCGTCACGCTGTGAGGGTCGCGGGTTTCGGTTTCCGGGGCGGGGCGGCACTCGCGTCGCTTCAGGATGCGCTGCAACGGGCGCTGGCGCTGGCGGGCGACGATCCGCTCGAGGCACTTGTCACCGAAAGCGCCAAATCCCGCGCGCCCGTGTTTCGCGAACTGGCGCAGGTCATGGCGCTGCCCGGCTTGGGCATCCAGCTTGAGGACCTGCAACAACTCATCACGCCCACGCAATCAAGGCAGGTGCTGGACCGGTTCGGCACCGGCAGCCTGTGCGAAGCCGCGGCCCTTGCCGCTGCCGGTCCGGGGGCCACGCTGGTTGCGGTGCGCGTCGTCTCGGGCGATGGTATGGCAACGGCAGCGATTGCCGATCTGAAAGGCACGACATGACGGTTCACTTTATCGGCGCAGGCCCCGGCGCCGCCGACCTGATCACACTGCGCGGACGCGACCTGATCGCGGCCTGTCCGGTGTGTCTCTACGCGGGCTCTCTGGTGCCGGAAGGCATCCTTGCCCACTGTCCCGAAGGCGCCCATGTGGTCAACACAGCACCCCTGTCGCTGGACGAAATCATGGCCGAGATCGAAGCGGCCCACGCGCGCGGGCAGGATGTGGCGCGGATCCATTCGGGCGACCTGTCGATCTGGTCGGCCATGGGCGAACAGCTGCGCCGGTTGCGGGCCCTTCAGATCCCCTATGACGTGACGCCGGGTGTCCCCAGTTTTGCCGCGGCCGCGGCGACGCTGGCGTCGGAACTGACACTGCCCGGTATCGTACAATCGGTGGTGTTGACCCGCACTTCCGGCCGCGCCACCGCGATGCCAGAGGGAGAAACCCTTGCCAATTTCGCGGCCACCGGCGCGACGCTTGCCATCCACCTGTCGGTGCATGTTCTCGACCGCGTGGTCGAGGAACTGACGCCCCACTACGGCGCGGACTGCCCTGTCGCCGTCGTCTGGCGGGCAAGCTGGCCGGATGAACGGGTGGTGCGCGCAACGCTCGGCACCTTGCAGACCGCCGTCGGCGAAGAGATGGCGCGCACGGCGCTGATCTTCGTGGGTCACGCGATTGGGGCCGAGGATTTCGACGAAAGCAGGCTCTACGCAGGCGATTACGATCGCCGCTTCCGCCCCGTCGGGGCGGAGCCGCGTTTTCCGGAGGCCGAATGATCCCGCCCGGCCTGATGATATCCGCCCCCGCCTCGGGGACCGGCAAGACCACGCTGATGCTGGGGCTTCTGGCCGCGTTTCGGGCGCGGGGTGTCGAGGTGCAGCCGTTCAAGGGTGGCCCGGATTACATCGACCCCGCGTTCCATACCGCCGCATCGGGTCGTGCGTCGTTCAACCTCGACAGCTGGTCGATGGAGCGGGCGCGGATCGACGGGCTGCACGGAAACGCCGAAGGCGCCGATCTGATCCTTGCCGAAGGCTCGATGGGTCTGTTCGACGGCGTGGCGATCCCCGGCGAATGCGGCAATGGCGCCAGTGCGGACATCGCCGCGATGATGGGGTGGCCCGTCGTTCTGGTGCTGGATGCTTCCGGCGCGGCGCAGTCGGTGGCGGCGACGGCGCTTGGCTTCGCGCGGATGCGCGATGACGTCACGCTTGCGGGTGTTGTGCTGAACCGCGTCGCCTCCCCAAGGCACGAGGCGCTGATCCGCGCGGGCATGGCATCCGTGGGCATCGATGTGCTGGGCGTCCTGCCACGGCGCACCGATCTGGAGCTGCCCGAGCGGCACCTCGGACTGGTTCAGGCGGGCGAACAGGAAAACCTCCCCGAGCTTCTGGCACAGGCGGCGGAATTCGTGGCCGAACACGTCGATCTCGACGCGCTGCGGGCCGCGGCGCGCGGTGGCGGGCAGGGGGCTGAGGTGCCCTCCGCCGTTACACCACCCGGCCAGCGGATCGCGCTGGCGCAGGACAATGCCTTCGCCTTCGTCTACCCGCATCTGCTGGCCGGATGGCGCGCTGCCGGGGCCGAGGTTTTGCCCTTTTCGCCGCTCGCGGACGAGGCCCCCGATCCACACGCCGACGTCTGCTGGATTCCCGGTGGCTATCCCGAACTGCACGCGGGCAGACTGTCAGCGGCGACGACCTACCGCGAGGGGCTGCGCGCCTTTGCCGAAACACGGCCCGTGCACGGTGAATGCGGCGGGTACATGGCCCTTGGTGCGGGATTGGTGGACAAGGACGGCACGCGCCACGAAATGGCCGGTCTGCTGGGGCTGGAGACATCGTTTGCGAAACGGAAATTTCACCTCGGATACCGCCGCGCAACGCTGGCGGCGCCAATCCCCGGCGCGCCTGCCGGGGCGCTGCTGCGCGGGCATGAATTCCACTATGCGACCATCGTCGAAGAACCAGACACGCCGCTGGCGGTCATCACCGACAGCAACGGTCTGGCCGTCCCCGAAACCGGCACTTGGCGCGCGATGCCCGGTGGCGGGCGCGTGTCAGGCACGTTCTTTCACCTGATTGCCGGAGGCACGGCATGACCGGTTTCGTCTCTTTCGTCTCGTCCGGACCGGGCGATCCGGAGCTGCTGACCGTCAAGGCCGTCAGACGGCTGGAGGAAGCGGACGTGGTGTTGTTCGATGATCTGTCCTCTGGTCCGATCCTCAGCCACGCACGGGCGGACGCGGACCTGATCGGGGTCGGAAAACGCGCCGGACGGCCGTCGCCGAAGCAAGACCACGTCAGCCGCACATTGGTCGAGCACGCACAGGCGGATTTGCGGGTGGTGCGCCTGAAATCCGGCGACAGCGGGATGTTCGGACGGCTCGAGGAAGAGATCACAGCCCTGCGCGCCGCCGGGATCCCCTTTGAAATCGTGCCGGGTGTGACAAGTGCCTCGGCTGCCGCTGCAACCGCCGGTATCCCGCTGACCCGCCGTCTGACCGCGCGGCGGGTGCAGTTCATTACCGGTGCCGATGTCACCGGCGATCTGCCACCCGATGTCAATATGGCCGCACTGGCCGATCCGCTGGCGACGACGGTCGTCTACATGGGCAAACGGACCTTTCCGGGGCTGGTGGCCCGGCTGATCGAGCACGGCCTTCCACCCGAGACGCCCGCGATGCTGGCCGAGGCTGTTTCGACCCCCGCCGAGCGTGTGGAGCGGTTCACCATCGCGGCCCTTGCGGCACATCTGGAAGCGACGACCACCAGCACGCCCGCGCTGATTTTCTACGGCCCGCTGGCAGAGGGTGAGCCGTGAAGATGTACGTCTGCACCAGTTGCACCGCGCAGAGCCCCGCGTTGCTGGCACATATGCGCGCCGCCCTGCCCGGGATCACTGTCGAGGGGATCGACTGTATGTCGGGATGCGCCCGTGCCCAGACCGTGGCCTTCCGTGCGGCGGGCAAGGTCGCCTACCTGTTCGGTGAGATCACCGAGGACGATGTGCCGGACCTGCGCGGATTTGCCAGCCGCTATGCCGCGTCGCCCGACGGCACCTTTGCGGATGCGCGCGTGTTGGGCGGTTTGCGGCTGAAGGCGCTGGCACGGATTCCGGGATGAGCCTGCATCTGACCCTGATCGGCATCGGCACCGGCAACCCCGAGCACCTGACGCTGCAAGCCATCCGCGCGATGAACCGGCAGGACCTGATCCTGATCCCGCGCAAGGGCGCGGGCAAGGACGATCTGGCGGGCCTGCGCCGCGACATCTGCAACGAGTTGCTGACCAACGACCGGACCCGGATTGCCGAATTCGACCTGCCGGTCCGTGACGAGACCACGCTGGACTATCGCAAGCAGGTCGACGACTGGCACGATGCGATCGCCGCCGTGTGGCAGGCGACGGTGCTGGCCCACGGGGGCGGAAACCGCGTGGCGCTGCTCGTCTGGGGGGATCCGTCGCTTTATGACAGCACGCTGAGAATTGCGGCCCGGCTCGATCCCGCGCCGGAGATCGAGGTGATACCCGGCATTACATCGATACATGCGCTGACCGCCGCACATGCCACGGTACTGAACGAAATCGGCGCTCCCTTCACGGTGACCACCGGCAGACGCCTGCGCGACGAAGGCTGGCCGCAGGGCGCTGACACGGTCGTGGTGATGCTGGACGCGGGCGGGGCTTTTCGCGAGATCGACAGTGACGGCCTGCATATCTGGTGGGGGGCCTATGTGGGGATGAAAGAACAGATCATCGTCGAGGGGCCGCTTGCGGAGGTGGCGGAGCGGATCATGCAAGAGCGCACACAGGCACGGGCGCGGCACGGGTGGATCATGGATATCTACATGCTCAAGCGGGTGTGACCGGGGGCTCCTCGCTGCCCTTCGGGCGCTCCTCGCGCGGGTTCAGTCCGGATCGACGCGTCCGCGCAATGCCTTGACCTCGCCGCGCACTTTCTTGGCCTTCAGGCGGCGTTTTTTCGATCCCAGTGTGGGGCGCGTCGCGATGCGCCGCTTCGGCGGCTTCAGGGCCTCCTGCACCATTTCTTTCAGGCGCTCGCGCACGATCTCGCGGTTGCGCGCCTGGCTGCGGGTCTCGTCGCATTGCAGAACCACCGCGCCTTCCTTCGTCCAGCGTCTGCCGGCAATCCGCTTGAGGCGCGATTTCACCGGTGGCGGCAGCGACGGCGATGTCGCGGCCTCGAACCGAAGTTCGACCGCCGACGAGGTCTTGTTCACGTTCTGCCCGCCGGGACCCGAAGCGCGGATAAAGCTTTCGGTCATTTCCCAATCCTGCAGGGCGATCTGATCTGAGATACGCAGCATGATCCCCATCATAGCGCGGAACGCGAGGGCGGGAAGGGCGTTATCCCGCTACACCCCTGTGAGGAGCCTTTCCGATGTTCAGTTGCCCATCCATTATCCAGATCCCGACCACCCGCGCGGATCTTTTCGCCTTTCGCATCACCGGGGAGGTCAGCCGCGAGGACATGTCCGGCATGGCCGACTACATGAATTCCGTCTTCGACGCCCATGAAGATAAGGTCGATATGCTGATGATCTTCGACCGCTACGATGGCGCCGAAGCGGGCGCGAGCCTGTCGTGGGAGTCTCTCAAATCGCGGTTCCGGTCGGTCACGAACGTCGGGCGCTACGTTGTCGTCGGCGCGCCGGAGGCCGCCGAGGACGTCATCAGCATGATGGATCATCTCATCCCGGTCGAGGCCGAGACATTCGACGAGGAAGCCCCGGCATGGCGCAGCCTCGGCGCGGAGGCCGCAGCCCCGAAAGCCTCCTGATCGCGGAAAGCTGCACTGAGGCAACGAAAAGGGCCGCCCCGGTTCGGGAGCGGCCCAATCGAATTGAATAGGAGGCGGGTCGGTTAGACCGTATCCACCTTGGATTTCATCGTACCAGGGGCTGCCCTAGTACGCGCCCTCCAAAGCTGTCCCGACACCTCGCTCCAGTACACTTCTTGACACTAGATCACCTCCTTTTCATTTGTTGAACCTAAGGAATCGTTGCACATAATCTGGGGTGCGCAAAGCATTTTTTGCACCAGATAATGTGAAAAAACACCCTGCTGCCCAAACGGGCGGCAGGGTGTTTGCGTAAAAGCGCGGACAGATGCCGCCGTCAGGAGGCGCGCAGGCGCTTCGTGATGACGCGGAAAGGGATCAGCGCGATCAGCGCCAGCGACAGTTTTACCGCCCAGTCGGCCACCGCCAGCGACACCCAGAGCGGCGCCATCGGGCCGGTGCCCAGCAGCGGCACGGCCTCGCCTGCCCAGGACACATCGGTGCCCGGATGCACAAAGCTCAGCGCACCCGAGAAGGCCACCGAAAAGAAAATGATCGTATCGACCGTGCTGCCCACAAGGGTCGAGACCAGCGGCGCCTTCCACCACGCGCCGCTGCGCAGGGCCGCGAAGATGCCGACGTCAAGCATCTGCGCCACAAGGAACGCCAGACCGGAGCCGATGGCGATGCGCATGGTCACGAGCGGCCCGAAGTCGCCCATGATCTGCGTGCCGATCAGCGAACACAGGATGCCGACCACGAACCCCACCAGAACGACGCGGCGCGCGGCGGCCGTGCCATAGACGCGGTTCATGATGTCGGTGACAAGGAAGGCAAGCGGATAGGTAAAGGCGCCCCACGTCAGCCAGTCGCCATAAAGAAACTGAACGAGGATATTGGAGGCCACAACAATGGCAGCCATCGCAAGAATGCCGGGAAGGTAGGTGCGTGTCATCAGATAAACCGTTTTATGCAAGGGTGCGGCGACTTGGTCCAGGGGATCGCGGACAGGGGCGCTTTAGGCCCGTTTCCCGCGCGGTGCAACCTATTGCGTGATCTCGAATTCGACGATCTGGCTGCGCTGGATCCAGAGGAAGTTGTCGTCCGAGACCATCGTCAGGCGTATCGCCCCCTTCGTATCCCGCCAGACGCTCAGACCTTCTAGGTTGTCGAACCGCCCCGGTCCCGTGGTCAGCAGGATATGTTCGCGGGCCGCTTGGCCCTCCAGCGTGAACATGCGGATGCGGCTGCGAAATCCCAGCGGGGTCGCGGCGCGTTCCAGCAGCCACAAACGCCCCCGATCGTCGAAATCCGCGCCGACGGGCACGAACGGTCTGCGGTGCGGTATTTCAAACGCCGGTGTCCAGATATCCCCGCGCAAGGCGTGAACGACGAGGGGTGCGTCGCCCTTGGGGCGGGTTTCGGCAACGGCATAAAGCGCGTCATCCGGCCCGATCGCCAAGGCCTCCATCCCGACATTTCGCGCAAGGTCGAGGAAAAACGGCCGCCGGTCGCTCAGGTGACCGGTCTGCGGATCGACGCGCATGACCCTGTGATGGTGTTCGAACGACAGTTCGATCCGGCCATCTGCTCCGATTGCGATGCCTTCCAGATCGCGCTGCAGCTTGGGCAGAGCGCGGCCTTGGGCGCCCGTGACGGGGATCGCGCGATCGATCTCGACGCCAGTCAGATCACCGTCGCTGCGCTGCATCTTGATGTGGGCAAGGGTGCCGCGGTCGCTGACCACAACGCCGGTTGTCCCGTGATCGCCGACCTCGATCCCCGACCAGCCGCCAAACCACGCGGCGCGGTCGTGCCAGTCGAACACCCGTTCGCCCACCAGCGCGGGTTCGGCAAGGGCGGGCTGCGCCAGCAGCGCCAGCCACGCCACCGCGCGCCAGATCACAGGCCGTCGAGCACCGCTTTGCACTGGGCCGGAAGATCGGCCAACACCAGTTCGCGGCGTGGCGTGCTCGGCGCGGGCTTTGCACCGGGTTTCGGCTTGGGCGGGTTCAGGATATTCGCCTGCCACTGCCGCGCGTCGTCACAGCCGTCACCGGGCGGCGGCGGGGTCTGGTTGCGGCATCCGGTGGCACCCTGCGGGCAATTCAGCCGGATGTGGAAGTGGTAATGGTGCCCGTACCACGGGCGGATCTTGCGCAGATAGCTGCGGTCGCCGGTTTCATCGTTGCACATCTGCACCTTCGCGCCGGGGAAGACAAAGATGCGCGACACGCGCGGATCCTTGGCAGCCGCCTTCAGGATCTCGTGGTGCGACCGCGTCCACGAGCTGTTGACATAGGCGCCGTTCGCCCGCCGCATCGAGATGGACGAGATATCCTCGCGCTGTTTGCGCGTCAGGCTCAGGGAGGTGGGCGGCAGCATCCAGATGTCTGCGTCCAGCCCGATCTGGTGGCTGCGGTGACCGGTCAGCATCGGCCCGCCGCGCGGCTGGCTCATGTCCCCGATATAGAGACCGTTCCACCCCGGTTGCTGCGCGGCAACGCGGCTCAGCCTTGTGACCATATCGATCATCTCGGGGTGGGCCCAGTTGCGGTTGCGGGACAGCCGCATCGCCTGCCATGTGGGGCCCGTTTCGGGCAGCTGCTGCGCGCCGGCAAGGCACCCCTTGGCGTAGCTGCCGAAGGGCGCGGGGCTTTGCGGGCTGGCCGCATTCTTGATGCCGAACAGCTTTTTCGCCTCGACATTGGCCAGCGGTCCCGCCAGCTCGCCGATGGTGGGCAATTCCGGCTGCTGCTCGGGCGCGCCGCTGATGTCGCGGCTGTTGCCACAGCTGGCAATCAACACGGTGAGGGCCGTAACACTGAGTATCTTTTTGATGATCATCTGCTGAAATCCCCGTTCGGTTTGACCCATGCTAACAGTATCAACCCTAGGATGAATAGCCCCACAATCGGCGTGACACCCAATTGCTGGCTGCCCGTCATCTGGCTGGTAAACGCGATCAGCGCGGGCGCCAGAAAGGACGTCGCCTTGCCGGACAAGGCGTAAAGGCCGAAAGCCTCTGTCATGCGCTCGGGGTTTGCCTGCCGCGTCATCATGTTGCGCGAAGACGCCTGCAGGGCACCGCCCGCGGCGCCGATCACCGCACCGGCGATGAAGAAGCTGACGTCAGGCAGCGCCGATCCTTCGGCGACCGGGATCCACAGCACCTGACCGGGGCTGACGGACACGATCAGCACCGCCACCAGCGCCAGTGCGACATTGCAGAAGACGATGACGGGCATCGGTCCTACGCGGCGGTCCACACGGCCCGCGATCCAGCAGAAAACCGCCCCCGAAACGGCGGCCAAAATGCCAAAGATACCCACCTGCGTGATCGACCAGTTCAGCACCCCGGTCGCGTAGACACCGCCGAAGGTATACATCCCGTTCAGCGCGTCGCGGTAGAACATCGACGACCCCAGATAGGCCAGCAGCGAAGGATGGCGCGGCAATCCCCGCAGGGTCCGGCCAAGATCCCGCAGGCTCTGGCGAATCACGATACGGTCGGCCATCGCGGTGGGCCGGTCGCGCGCGGTCAGAAAGAAGGGGATCATGAAGACGGCGAACCACACCGCCGTCAGCGGCCCGACAATCCGTGTGTCGGCCTTCGTCGCCGGATCCAGCCCGAAGAGCGGCGAAAGCCCCGCCATGGTCTTGCCGCTGCCGGTGGCCTGAAACAGCGCCAGCATCAATGCCAGCGCCAGCACCCCGCCAACGTAGCCGAAAGCCCAGCCCGACCCCGAAATCCGGCCCAGCTCTGCCGGATTGTCGTCCAGTTCGGGCAGGTAGGAATTGGTAAAGATCGTCGCGAACTCCATCCCGATCAGGCCGATCCCGAAGAAGAACAAGGCCCACAGAACGGAAAAATCCTGTGGCGCCGTCCACCACAGGGCCAGTGAGCCCGTGAAATAGAGAAAGGAGAAGAACCAGATCCACGGCAGCTTGCGGCCCGAATTATCCGCGATGGCACCCAGCACCGGGGCCAGCACCGCGATAGAGACGCCCGCAATGGCCAGACCCCACCCCCAGTAGGCCTGCGCCTGCGCCTTGGCTGCGGCCTCCGGCATGCCCGAGGCGATCAGGTTGGCCGACACGGTCGCGGCGAAATAGGGGCCGAAAATGAAGGTCAGCAACAAGGTATTGTAAGGCTGGCTTGCCCAGTCGAAGAAGTACCAGCCCCAGATCCGCGCGCGCCCCGATGGTTGTGCCAACTGCCTGCCTCCCGTTTTGAAAAGGTAGAGCAGGCGGACTGAGCACAATCAAGACAGGTTATTGTTGACCTGTCATATATTACTGTGCATCTTTTTGGTTAGCTGGAACCAATAACACAACCTAAGCGGTCTTTGCGCTTCAATGGCTCGGGGGGAAAGATGATCAGACTTATGTATTTCAGCACGGCGGCATCCTATGTTTCCAAGGCAGAACTTGACGCCCTGTGCGACAGTTCGGCCAGCAAGAATGCGTCGCGGTCGCTGACCGGTATGCTCGCGTTCAATGGCCGTAATTTCTGCCAGATCATCGAGGGCGAGGAAAACGATGTCGATGACCTGATCGAGGTCATTCGCGCCGACAGCCGTCACGCGGGCTTCAAGGTGCTCGCGCGCAAGCCGATCTCCGAGCGCTATTTCGACGGCTGGTCCCTCAGGCGGGTCGACTCCCTCGACTTTTCCGAGGCGTTCGGCGCGATGGATGCCTGAACGGCGCTGCTGCCCGCCGCCCGTGGTCGCGGGCGGCTGATCCACCCCGGCTCGGGCGGGCCTGCACATCCGGAACGCGGGGCGCACTTGTCCTTTTACGCGGTCTTGCTTACTTCACTGTCTGACCAGACCCCGGATAGGACCGTTTACATGACTTCGCTTTTCCAGATCCTGATGCTGCTGCTCGACATCGTGTGGTTCTTCATCATCGCGCATGTCATCATGTCCTGGCTGATAAATTTCCAGGTCCTCAACCTGCGGCAACCGCTGGTCAGCCAGATCTGGTACGGCATCAACCGCCTGATGGAGCCGCTCTATGCCCCGATCCGGCGGATCCTGCCCAACATGGGCGGTCTCGATCTGGCGCCGCTGGTGGTGCTGATCGCCGTGGCGGTACTGCGCATCGTTCTGGTCAACAACGCGGCGGCCTTTTACTGACCGCGACCGCGCTGCGGGCTGTTGCCCCCGGCGGACCAATGTGGGAGTCCTGTCGCAACTGATTTCCTGACAGGTTCCCCCGCATGCCCGCCGCGCAAGAGCTGCTGAAAGACATTTTCGGTTTCGAAGGCTTCCGCCCCGGACAGGAAGAGATCGTCGATGCGGTCAGCGCGGGCGAAAACGTGCTTGCCATCATGCCCACGGGCGGCGGAAAATCCCTGTGTTTCCAACTGCCCGCCATGATGAACGAAGGGGTCACGGTGGTCATCTCGCCGCTGATCGCCCTGATGCGCGATCAGGTTCGCGCCCTGCAAGAGGCGGGCGTTGGCGCTGGTGCGTTGACCTCCGGCAACACCCCCGAAGAAACCGACGCGGTTTGGGAGGGGCTCGAGGCGGGAACGCTCAAGCTTCTTTACATGGCGCCGGAACGGCTGGCCTCGGGGGCGGCAATGGGCATGTTGCGCCGCGTGGGTGTGCGACAAATCGCCGTGGACGAGGCGCATTGCGTCAGCCAGTGGGGCCACGATTTCCGGCCTGACTACCTGCGCATCGGAGAGCTGCGCCGCACCCTCGATGTGCCGCTTGCGGCCTTTACCGCCACCGCGGACGCCGAAACCCGCGAAGAGATCGTGCAGAAACTCTTTGACGGGCACCCGCCCCGCGCCTTCCTGCACGGGTTCGACCGTCCGAATATCCATCTTGCCTTTGCCGCCAAGAATTCGCCGCGCGCGCAGATCCTGAACTTTGCCGCCGCGCGCCGGGGCCAGTCGGGCATCGTCTATTGCGGCACCCGCGCCAAGACCGAGGGCCTCGCCCGCGCGTTGAACGACGCAGGGCAGACCGCGATCCATTACCACGGCGGGATGGAGGCAGAGGACCGCCGCATCGCCGAGCGGCGCTTCCAGCAGGAGGACGGGCTGATCGTCTGCGCCACGGTGGCGTTCGGGATGGGCGTCGACAAGCCCGACATCCGCTGGGTCGCCCACGCCGACCTGCCCAAATCCATCGAAGCCTATTATCAGGAAATCGGCCGTGCGGGCCGCGACGGTGCCCCCGCCGAGACGCTGACACTCTACGGCCCCGACGACATCCGCCTGCGCCGCACCCAGATCGACGAAGGGCTGGCCCCGCCCGAACGCCGTACTGCGGATCACGGGCGGCTCAACGCGCTACTGGGTCTGGCCGAGGCGCTCGAATGCCGCCGCAGTACCCTACTCGGCTATTTCGGCGAGGCCGAAGTGACCTGCGGAAACTGCGATCTGTGCGACAGCCCCGCAGAAACCTTCGATGGCACCACTGCCGTGCGCAAGGCGCTGTCGGCGATGCTGCGCACCGATGAATGGTTCGGCGCGGGCCATCTGATCGACATCCTGCTGGGCGCCGACACCGACAAGATCCGCCAGCGCGGTCACGACAGCCTGCCGACATACGGCGTCGGCACCGAATATTCCAAGGGCCAGTGGCAGGCGATCTTTCGGCAGATGATGGGCCATGATCTGGTCCGGCCGGACCCCGAACGCCACGGCGCCCTGCGCATGACCGATGCGGCGCTGCCTATTCTGCGCGACGAGGCGTCGATCACCCTGCGCAGCGACACGGTGGCCTCTGCCGCCACCCGCCGCCCCGCCGTCAAGGCGATGGTCGGCGAAGAGGACGCGCCGCTTCTGTCCGCTCTCAAGGCCAAGCGCCGTGCGCTGGCCGAGGCGGCGAAGGTCCCTGCCTATATCATCTTCACCGACCGGAGCCTGATCGAAATGGCCGAACGCCGGCCCGCCACGCTCGACGATATGGCCCGGATCAGCGGCGTCGGCGCCAAGAAGCTCGACAGCTACGGCGCGGCGTTCCTCGAAGTGATCAACGGCGCGGCCGAGGCGATGCATCCCCAGCGCCGCAAGCTGGCAGGGCGCGATGCCGGATCGCTCTACGACCGTCTGATGTCGGTGCAGGTCGATCTTGCCCGTGGCCCGATGGGCACCGACCGCCCGCTCAGCTGTTCGGCCTCCCTTCTGGCGAAGGTCGCGCAAATGCGCGATCCGACCGAAGAGACGCTGGAACGTCTCCTGGGCGACCGCCGGGCCGAGAGATTTGGCGCGGCCTTTCTGGACGTCCTGCGTGACCCGGACTAGGTAGCGCCCAGACCCGAACAACAGTGACCAAGGAATTGCCATGCTCGTCGTGATCTCACCCGCCAAGAAACTGGACTGGGCCGCGCGTGACACCGGCACCACCGCGCCGGATTTCACCGAAGATGCAAATCGTCTGGTGAAAACCGCACGCAACCTCAGCCTCGGCGATCTGAAATCGCTGATGGGCCTCAGCGATGATCTGGCGCGGCTGAACCGCGACCGCTTCCAGAGCTTTGCCGAAACCCCTGACGCGGACCAGACACGGCCCGCGGCACTCGCCTTCGCGGGAGATACCTATCAGGGGCTCGAGGCCGCCACCCTCGACCCGGACGAGATGGCCTATGCGCAGGATCATCTGCGCATCCTGTCCGGTCTTTACGGGCTTCTGCGTCCGCTCGACGCGATACAGCCCTACCGGCTGGAAATGGGGAGCAAGCTGAAAACCCGGCGCGGCAAGAACCTTTATGACTATTGGGGCGCGGATCTGTCCAAGGCGTTGAACGCCCAGGCAAGCGCCACAGGCAGCGACACGCTGATCAATTGCGCAAGCCAGGAATATTTCGGTGCGGTGGACCGCAAGGCGCTGGACCTGCGCGTTGTGACGCCGCAATTCATGGAAGACAAAGGGGACGGCAAGGGCCCCAAGATCGTCAGCTTCTACGCCAAGAAAGCGCGCGGCGCGATGGCGCGCTTCATCGTCCAGAACCGGATCACCGACGCGAACGCGCTGCGCGACTTCGATCTGGGCGGATACGCCTTCGACGCCGACCGCTCCACCCCCGACACGCCGGTCTTTCTGCGCGATTATCCCACGTCCTGAACCGGTAGAACCGGCGCGGTTCCTTCCGGCTGGGCTTTCAGGATCTGCTGCTCTATCGCCGCGCGCTTCAACGGTTTCGACAGGTAGTGGTCGAGCCCCGCGTCCAGAAACGACTTGTCGTCATCGCGCAGGGCGTGCGCCGTCATTGCCACGATGGGAACGTGCCGGCCGCTCGTTTGCTCGATGCCGCGGATCTCGGCCGTGGCCTTCCGGCCGTCCATTTTCGGCATCGAGATATCCATGAAAACCACGTCCGGCCCGAAGGACCGGTAGAGCGCGACAGCCTCTTCCCCGTTCTCGGCGAATTGCAGGTCGATGTTGAGCGTCTTTACCATCTTGCTGAACACCAGACGGTTGGTTCTGTTGTCCTCCGCCGCCAGCACCCGCATGCGCCTGCCGACAGCCGGCGGGGCGTCGCTGTCGCGCGCCGGGGCAGGCAAGGCGCGCAGCGCATCCACAAGGGCGCGCCGTGGCAGCGGCTTTTGCAGCACCTGCGCGAAAAGCGTGGCGCGGCTGTCGTCCTTCAGGCCGATCAGGTTCGAGCTGATCACCAGCACCTGCGCGCGCCCCGCCACCGCCTCGGCCAGGGATGCGGCATCGACGCAGGGCGGCTTGTGTTCGGTCACGATCACGTCAAAGCCTTCGGGATCGGTATCGACCTGTGCGATCGCCTCCGCAGTGCTGCCGACACCCGCAACCGCCAAGCCGAGCTGTGCCAGCTGACGCTCCAGTATGGCGCGGTTGCCGGGGCTGTCGTCCACCACCAGCACCCGGCGAAACCTGTCGCCCAGCCCCTCGAAACCGGGTTCAGCCTCCCCCTCCGTGGAAAGCGTGAGGCTGAAGCCAAAGCACGATCCCGCGCCCTCCTCGGAGGTTACCCAGATCTCGCCGCCCATCATCTCGACCAGCCGCCTTGTGATCGCAAGGCCCAGACCGGTGCCGTCGAACTGGCGGTTGCGCTGGGTCTCGACCTGATAGAACTCACCGAAGATATGTTTGGTCATATGCGCGGGGATCCCGATGCCCGTATCTTCGACCGTGATATGCGGTGTGGCTGTTGCGCTCTGGGCGTCGGCCGTGCCGGTGACACGGATCAGCACATGCCCCCGTGTGGTAAACTTGATCGCATTGCCGATGAGGTTCGTCAGCACCTGCCGGATACGCCCCGCATCGCCGCGCAGGCGCGTGGGCATGAAAAGATCGAAGTCGAAAAGGATCTCCAGCCCCTTCTCGCGCGCCATCGGCTGCAACAGCGTGATCACCTCCTCACAGGAGTGTTCCAGATCGAAGGGTTCGTCGTAGAGCTCCAGCCGCCCGGCCTCGATCTTGGAATAATCCAGCACGTCGTTGATGATAACCAGCAGCGCCTCGCCCGAACTGCGGATCGTCTGCACGTAAAGCCGCTGTTCTTCGTCCAGCTGCGAGTCGGCCAGAATATCGGCCATCCCGACGACGCCGTTCATCGGTGTCCTGATCTCGTGGCTCATATTCGCGAGGAATGCGGATTTCGCACGGTTCGCCGCCTCTGCCTGTTCGCGGGCATCGCGCAGTTCACTTTCGTATTTGACCGTGGCGGTGATATCGAGCCCGAGCGAAACCATATCGCCGCCCGGCCCGCGCTGGTCCACCAGACGGATATAGCTTTTGTTCCACAGCCGGATCACCGTCTCTTCGGGCACCCGTTTCTGGAACCGCGACAGCATCCGCTGCCGCCAGACCGTCGGGTTCATGCCGTCCAGATCAACGATCCCCTCGTCGGTCATGGCCTGCAGGATGGTGACATAGTTCACCCCCGGCTTGATGATCTCCAGCCCGTCGAAGATGGCCAGATACGCCTGATTGGCCATGATCAGCTGGTTGTCGCTGTCGAAGAACGCGAAACCGTCCTTGATCGTCTCGATAGAGTGCCACAGCCGCCGCTCCACCAGCGCGATCTTCTCCTGCGCCGCACTCAGATCGGATTTCACCCTCTGGTTCTCGCCACGGATCGATTCGACCAATGCGCGGGTATCGGTGATCTCGTCCGTCAGCTCCCGCGCGTGGCGGCCCAGCTTGCGGTTCGCGGCAAAAAGCTCGGCTTTCTTGAGCTCCAGCATACGCTCCGCCGCCAAACGGCCGCGCCGTTCCTCGGTCAGTTTCTGCTGTAGGCTCATCCAGTTCCCTCACGCGCGCGCCGTCCCTCTCTATCGCCCGAACGCGGTAAACAGCGGATTAAGGACCAGCGGACTTGCCCGAATCTCGGCGGGCGTGCCACGCTGGGCGCATTTCAACGAAGGAATTTGCCATGTCCGGTCTTTGCCGTCTTTTGTGGTTTCTTGCGCTGTCGGTTCTGGTGTCTCTTCCCGCGCGGGCGCAGGACGCGCTGCCCGACCACCGCTACCTTGTCAGCGAGAATACGGATTTCTACGGCGCGGACCTCGGGCCGCTCTTCGACACGTCCCGCGCGGCCTGCGTCCGGGCCTGCGATTCGCAATCGGCCTGCGTTGCCTATACGTTCAACAGCCGCTCGAACGCCTGCTTTCCGAAATCCGCCCTGACCGACAGCCAGCCGTTCGAGGGGGCGATCTCCGCCCGCAAGGTGCCGACACCGGCAGCGGCCCGCGCTCTGGGCACGGCGCGCGCCGCCGAACTTTCGTTTCTGGCCCCCGATGACATCGCCGCTGCCAGTGCGCTGGTGACGACGCTTGCGAATGACACGCCGGTCGGCGATCTGCGGATCCCGGATGTGGTGGCCGCGTTCAACGCGGCGCTGAGCACGGGCAACCGCCCGGCAGCCGCACGGCGGGCAGCGCAGGCCGCCGTGATCGACGACAGCGCGGACAGCTGGCAGCGCCTTGCGTGGCTGGGTCTGCGGCCTGCGCCCGACAGCACACCGCGCGCATTGGTTAACCGGCTGCGTGCCCAGTCGGTGCCAGCCGCGATCAACGCCTATCTGCGCGCCGATACAACAGCGGCGCGGGTCACCGCGCTCGACCTGATGGCCCGCGCGTTCGAGGCCAACGGCAGGGGCCGGTCCATGATCGCCCCGCTGCGGCTCGCCGCCACGCTTGAGCCGCGCGCCGAGATCGCCGCGGCGCTGGAGACGGCCATCGGCAAATACGGCTTCCGCCTGACCGATACCCGCGTCGACAAAGACAGCGCACGCCCGCGCATCTGTGCGGTCTTTTCGGAGGATCTCGTGCAGGCGGGGGTGGATTACGCGCCCTTCGTGCGCACCGAAGATCCGACACTGTCGGTGGCCCCCGACGACCGCGAAATCTGTATCGAGGGGGTCAGCCACGGCGCGCGCTACCGCGTGACGTTCCGCAGCGGCCTGCCCGCCGCCAGCGGCGAGGTTCTGCACCGCGACACGCCCGTTACGCTTTATGTGCGCGACCGCCCCGCGACGGTGCGGTTCTCGGGCCGCGCCTATGTGTTGCCGCGCAGCGCCGATGCCGCGCTGCCGGTGGAGACGGTGAATACCGATGCGGTCGAACTGGTCCTGCGCCGGATCAGCGACAGGAACCTGCTGCGCGCCATGCAGGACAGCTATTTCGGCCGCCCCCTCAGCAAGTATCAGGAGGACGCCTTTGCCACCGACATCGCAGAGCATATCTGGACCGGCACCGGCACGGTGCAGAACACGCTGAACGCGCAGGTCACCACGCGCCTGCCGCTGGGCGATATGCTGGCCGGCCAGCGCGCGGGCATCTATGCGCTCAGCGCGTCGATCGCGGGGCAGGATCCCTACGATAATCCGGCAGCGACCCAGTGGTTCATCCTGACCGATCTTGGCCTCTCGGCGTGGTCGGGCACGGATGGCCTCTACGCGGCGGTGCGCGGTCTGGGGGATACAGGTGCGCGCGCGGGCGTCACGCTGACGCTGCTGTCGCGGGCCAATGCCGTGCTGGGCACCGCCGTGACCGATGCCGAAGGCTTCGCCAGATTTCCCGCCGGTCTGACCCGTGGCACCGGGGCCGCCGCGCCCGCCCTTCTCATGGCCGAGGAGGGGGAGACCGACGCGGCATTCCTCAGCCTGCGGGATCCCGGTTTCGATCTGTCCGACCGTGGTGTCGAAGGGCATCCGCCCAGCCCGCCGATCGACACCTTCCTGACGACCGACCGCGGCGCCTACCGCGCGGGCGAGGTGATCCATGCGACGGTCCTGACACGCGATCCGGCGGGCAAGGCGGTGAACGGCCTGCCGCTGGTCGCCGTGCTGACCCGCCCCGACGGGGTCGAGCACAGCCGCACGCTCAGCCAAGGCGCGCGCGACGGGGGCCACGTCTTTGCGCTGCCCACGGGCCCGCTTGCGCCGCGCGGCGCGTGGCGGCTGGACGTGGTCGCCGATCCCGCGATGGGGCCGCTCGCCTCGCAAACCGTGCTGGTCGAGGATTTTCTGCCCGACCGCATCACCTTCGACATGACCTTGCCGGACGCGCCCCTGCGCCTTGGCGACCGCCCGCCGCTTGCCGTTGCGGCCAGCTATCTTTTTGGCTCGCCCGGGGCGGGGCTCGCGGTCGAAGGGGAGGCGCGCCTGCGCCTGACCCGCAGTCTGGACGCGCATCCGGGCTATCTTTTCGGTCGCCACGACACGCGCTTCGACACGCGCACTGCCTACCTCGATCCCGTCACGACGGATGCGCGCGGCGCTGCAACCCTTGCGCTGACCCTCCCCGATCTGGACGAAGTGCCTGCCGCCCCGCTTGAAGCAGAGATCACCCTGCGCGTCGCCGAAGGCTCCGGTCGTCCGGTGGAACGCAGCCTGACGCGCCCCGTCGCGACGGGCGCACCCCTGATCGGGATCAAGCCCGATTTCGAAGGCCCCCTGAGCGAAGGCGCGGACGCCGCGTTCCGCCTGATCGCCACCGCAGGCGACATGCCCGTCCGCTGGACACTCAACCGGGTCGAGACGCGCTATCAGTGGTTCAGCCGCTACGGTGACTGGGATTGGGAACCCGTCACCAGACGCATCCGTATGGATAGCGGGGAGGTTACCCTCGGCCAGACCCCGACAGCGCTTGAGCTGCCCACGGACTGGGGCCAGTACGAGCTTGTGGTCGAACGCCTTGGCGCACCCTACGCGGTCAGTTCCGTCAGCTTCAGCGCGGGGTGGTACGGCGGCGGTGACGCGGCGGACACACCGGACCTGTTGCAGGTGTCGCTGGACCGCCCCGATTACGGCAGGGGCGACACGGCCACGTTGCGCTTTTCCGCGCCACAGGAGGGTGTCGCTCTGGTCTCTGTGCTGTCCAACCGTGTGATCGAACAGCGCGCTGTCGCGGTGCCGCAGGGGGATTTCGCGCTTCCCCTGACCGTGACCGAAGACTGGGGCCACAGCGCCTATGTCACGGTACAGCTTTTGCGGCCCATGGATGCCGCGGCGGACCAATCCCCGCAGCGCAGCCTCGGGCTTGCCCATGCCCGCATCCGGCCCGAGGGCAAAGAGCTGACAGTCACGCTCGACGCACCGGCAGAGGTGGACGGGCAGGCGGGTCCGCTCGACGTGCCGGTGCGGATCGACGGTATCGCTGAGGGCGCGCAGGCGCATCTGACGCTTGCCGCCGTTGACGTGGGCATCCTGAACCTCACCGGATTTGCCGCACCCGATCCGACCGATCACTATTTCGGTCAACGGCGGCTGGGGGTCGAGATCCGCGATATCTACGGACGCCTGATCGACGGGCTGAACGGAGCCATGGGGCAGGTACGCTCCGGTGGCGATGCCGCGCGGTCGGCGGGCCTGCAAGCGCCGCCCCCGACCGAGGCGCTGATGGCGGCGTTCAGCGGTCCGGTCACCGTGGGGCCGGACGGCACCGCCACTGTCCGCATCGCGCGCCCGGCCTTCAACGGGACGATCCGCCTCATGGCCGTCGCCTGGAGCGATAGCGCCGTGGGCCGCGCCGTGCAGGATGTGATCGCCCGCGATCCGGTGGTCATCACCGGCAGCGTGCCGCGCGTGCTCGCACCGGGTGACGACACCACGATGCTGCTGGAATTTGTCCACGCTAGCGGCGGCGCGGGAGAGATGCCTGTCAGCGTGCTGGCCGACGCGGGAATAGCAGTCGGCGCTTTCCCTGCCACCGTTGCCATCGATCCGGGCGGCACGGTCCGGTTGGCCGTACCGCTGAGCGCGCGGGAAATCGGCGATCACCAAATCACCGTGACGCTAAGGCCACCGGGCGGCGCGCCGCTGCAACGGGTGCTGTCCCTGCCGGTGCGCATCAACGATCCCGAAATCGCCGTCACCCGCCGCTTCTCACTCGGCGCGGGCGAGACCTTCACCTACGACACCGCCCCCTTTGCCGGTCTTCGGGCGGGCACGGCCAGTGCCACGCTGACCGCAGGGCCGCTGGCGCGATTCGACGTGCCGGGCCTTCTGCGCCAGCTCGACCGTTACCCCTACGGCTGCACCGAACAGGTGACATCGGGCGCGCTGCCCCTTCTCGGCCTCGGCGCGCTTGCGTCTGAGGCGGGTCTGGGCGCGCCACAGGACATCAAGGCCAAGATCCAGTCCGGCGTCGATCAGGTGCTCGCGCGTCAGGCCTCGAACGGGGCCTTCGGCCTTTGGCGGGCGGATGGCGGGAACACTTGGCTCGACGCCTATGTCACCGATTTCCTCTGGCGCGCGCGGGGCGCTGGGCACGATGTGCCGCAACGGGCGCTGTCATTGGCGCTGGATCATCTGCGCAACCGCGTGAATTTTGCACCGGATTTCGACAGCGGCGGAGAGGACATCGCCTACGCGCTTCTGGTTCTGGCCCGTGCGGGTGCTGCGCAGATGGGCGATCTGCGGTACTACGCCGACACCAAATCCGATGCCTTCGCAACGCCCATGGCTGCGGCGCAGCTGGGTGCGGCGCTGGCGGCCTACGGCGATCCGGCGCGCGCCGACCGGATGTTCCGCCGCGCGGCAAGCCTGCTTGCCACACCGCCGGACACCACCCGCTGGCGCGACGATTTCGGCAGCCGCCTGCGCGATACCGCGTCATTGGTCCACCTCGCGGCAGAAGCAGGCAGCACTGCCGTCGACGCCGCCAGTCTGGCGCAAACCCTGCCTTTGGCAAACCTCACGCTGTCCACGCAAGAAGCAGCACAGGTCGTGCTTGCCGCGCAGGCGCTCGGTAGCCCCAGATCAGCCTCCGGGGTCGAGATTGACGGCGCGCCCGTCCCGGCCACCCATGTGCAGCGCCTGTCTGACCGGGATCCCCGAAGCCACACGGTGCGCAATACGTCAGGCGCGGCCATCGACGTGACGCTGACGACCTTCGGTGTGCCTGTCCAGCCGCCTGAGGCGCAGGGCTACGGCTATGCGCTGACCCGGCGGCTCTTCACCCTCGAGGGGTCGGAGGTTACCGGACCCGTCGCCAGCGGCACACGATTGGTCGTGGTGCTGGAGGTGCAGCCGTTCGAGGATATCGGCGCGCGCCTGATGATCGACGATCCTCTTCCCGGCGGGCTCGAGATCGACAACCCGAACCTGCTGCGGTCGGGCGATGTTGCAGCGCTCGACTGGCTGGATGTCGCTACCCCCGAGATGACCCAGTTCCGCAGCGACCGGTTTCTGGCCGCACTCGACCACCGCTCGGCAGAGCCGGTACAGCTGGCGTACATCGTCCGTGCGGTCAGCCCGGGCAGCTATCACCACCCCGCGGCACAGGTCAGCGATATGTACCGGCCCGAATACCGCGCGGTCACCGCGACAACCCGTCTGACCGTCACCCGATGAAACGCGCCGCCGCCCTTCTTGCCGGTGCCGCTCTTGCGCTGGGGCTGGCCGCGCACAGCCGCGACCGGTTCGACAGCTGGGTTGCGGCAACGGTCCTGCCGCCGGTCCTGTCCGAAACCGGTGCCGAGGTGCGCGCCGGCGATGGCACCCTCCTGCGCGCCTTCCCGGTGGAAGACGGGCGCCTGCGTCTGGCGGTCGGCCTGCACGAGGTTGATCCGGTTTTCCTGCGGTTGCTGATCGCCTACGAGGACCGCCGCTTTTACGACCACGCGGGCGTCGATCCTCTCGCTCTTCTGCGCGCTGCCGCGCAGGCGGCGCGCTACGGACGCGTCGTGTCGGGCGGATCGACACTGACGATGCAGGTGGCGCGGCTTCTGGAAAACTCCGGTACCGGGAGTGTAGGCGGCAAGCTGCGCCAGATCCGCCTTGCGCTGGCACTGGAACGGCAGCTGACCAAGGAGCAGATCCTGTCGCTCTATCTGCTGCACGCGCCCTACGGCGGGCCGGTCGAAGGTATTCGCGCCGCGTCCCTGTCGTGGTTCGGCAAGGAACCACGCCGCCTCACGCTGGCCGAGGCGGCCTTGCTGGTCGCCCTTCCCCAGTCGCCGGAGGCGCGCCGCCCGGACCGCCACCCGGACGCCGCCCGCGCCGCGCGCGACAGGGTGCTGGCCCGCACCGGTATGGACGCCGGTGCCACGCGCGGCGATGTGCCCCGCACTCTCGGCACCCCGCGGCAGGATGCACCGCACCTGGCGGAAAGTATACGCCAGCGTATGCCGCAGCGGATCCAGCACCGCACCACTTTGGACCCAGCCCTGCAACGGCAGATGCAATCGCTCGCCCGCCGCGCCGTCGCGGGGCAGGGCGATGCGGTTTCGGCGGCGATACTGGTCGCGGACCATGCCACGGGCGACGTGCTCGCCTATGTCGGATCGCCCGATTACACCGACGGACAGCGGCAGGGATATGTCGATATGGTCGCGGCGTCCCGCTCGCCGGGGTCAACGCTGAAACCGCTCATCTACGCCATGGCCTTCGACGAAGGTCTTGCCCATCCCGACACGCTGATCGACGACGCACCGGTTTATTTCGGCCGCTACGCTCCGCAAAATTTCGACGGCGTTTTCCGGGGCAGGCTGACGGTCAGGGATGCGCTGTCGCTGTCGCTGAACATACCGCCGGTTCTGCTGCTGGACGAAATCGGCCCCGCGCGGCTGATGTCGACACTGGAACGCGCGGGCGCCGCGCCGCAGCTGCCCTCCGGCCAGCCCGGACTGGCCGTGGCGCTGGGCGGTGTGGGGCTCAGCCTGCGCGATCTGGTCCAGCTTTACGCCGCGATTGCGCAGGGCGGGGACGGACCGCCGCTTCGCATACTGCAGGATACCCACCCGAAAGATCCGCCGCACATCCTGTCGCCGGTCGCGGCGTGGCAGGTCGCGCATATACTGGCCGATATCGCGCCGCCCGCAGGGTCAGCCGCCCGCGCGGGGCAGATCGCCTACAAGACCGGCACCTCCTACGGGCACCGCGATGCCTGGGCGATCGGGTTTGACGGGCAGCATGTGATCGGCATCTGGCTGGGCCGGCCCGATGGATCACCGGTGCCGGGCGCCTTCGGGGGCGACCTCGCCGCGCCGGTCCTGTTCGAGGCTTTCGGGCGTCTCGGCTCCTTGGTGCCCCTGCCACGCCCCCCGCAGAACGCCCTGATCCTCGGCACCGCCCATCTGCCCGAACCGCTGCGCGTCTTTCGCAGCCGCAGCGCCGCCTTCGAACCCGCACCCGACGGGCCAGAGGTCACCTTCCCGCCCGAGGGCGCCACCCTGCGCCGCAGCGGCTTCGGCGTGCCGCTGAAACTGCGCGCCGGACGTCTGCCGCTGACGGTTCTCGTGGACGGCGCCCCCGTGCTGACGGGGCTGCACAGCCGCGACGCGCTGCTGCCGCTCGACGCGCCGGGCTTTGCGCGGATCGCGGTGATCGACGCGGACGGGCGCAGCGCCTCGGTGGAAATCAGGCTGGACTGACGCGGTCGCACCTGCAATCCCTGCGCCATGGAATTCCTCCTCTCTGTCCTGCCCCTCGTGCTCGTGGTCGTCGCGGGCTATGCGCTGGCCAAGACCGGCACGATCCCCCGCGGCAGTTGGGCCGCGATCGAGACGCTGTCTTTCCGTGTTCTCATTCCGGCCACGCTGATCCTCGCCATCGCGACATCGGATCTGTCGGTCGCGCGGTTCGGGGGCTTCGGCGCGACGCTGTTGATTACACTGGCGCTGGTTGCCGTGGGCACGCTGGCACTGCGGCTGTTGCCCCATCACCGTTTGTCGAACCCGTCCTTCACGACGCTCTTCCAGACAACCATGCGCTGGAACGTTTTCGTGGCGCTTGCCG
Organism: Sulfitobacter sp. HNIBRBA3233; assembly: GCF_040149665.1. Classification (NCBI taxonomy): domain Bacteria; kingdom Pseudomonadati; phylum Pseudomonadota; class Alphaproteobacteria; order Rhodobacterales; family Roseobacteraceae; genus Sulfitobacter; species Sulfitobacter marinivivus. The sequence continues at coordinate 2,529,565 of NZ_JBEFLP010000001.1, forward strand.
CGTCAGAGCAGTTCCTGACCGGCGGCATCGCCTTGCTGGCGGTCGCCATCGCAGTGCTGATCCCGCTGATCAACATCATCTGCATTGTCGTTCTGGCCAGTTTCGGCCCGGCGCGCGCCAGTGTCAGGCGGATTTTCGGGGCCGTGGCGCGCAATCCGCTGGTGCAGGCCTGTGCCATTGGCCTCGCGCTGAACCTCTTGGATGTATCCTTGCCCGCACCGGTAGAGGACACGCTTGAAATGATCGGTCGCGGGGCGCTGGCGGTGGGGCTGCTCGCCGTAGGCGGGGGCATCAGCCTGCGCCGCCTTGCGCGGGCTGATGCCCGCGTCATCGCCGGTGCGATACTGCGCCCGCTGATCACACCCGCATTGTTCGTGGTGGTCGGATCGGCTGTCGGCCTGCCCGCTGTTCAGCTGTTCGCGGGGGTGCTGGTGTTCTCTGCCCCTGCCGCGTCGAACGGGTATATCGTCGCAAAACAGATGGGCGGGGATGCGGACCTCTACGCGGATGTGCTGACGTGGCAGGTGGGGCTGTCGCTCATGTTGTTGCCGGTCTGGGCCGCTGCACTGCTTTAGAAGCGCAGGACCATGCCGTGCTTTTCCGCGTCCGAAAATCCGAGCTTTTCGTAAAACCCGCGCGCGCCCCTCGCGGTCCCGGTCAACAGCATGAGCTTGTAGGCACCCGCGCCGCGCGCGTGATCGATGGCCGCGCGCAGCGTCATCCGGCCCAGCCCGCGCCGCTGAAACCCGGGGTCGGTCACGACGTTTTCAATCAATCCGTAGGCCCTCCCGCCCGAGGTCATGTTGGGCAAAAGATGCGCGGTCAGCATCGAGCGGATGCGGCCGTCGACCTCGGCTCCGAAAATGGCCGTGCCGGGATGGGCCAGCACAGCGGCGAAATCCCGGGGTGCGGCACTGACGGGAACCGGATCACGGGTCAGCGCCCGGTAGAGCGCGAGGGCATCGTCGAAATCCGCATTGGTCAGTCTCCGGATGTCCGGGGCGCTCACCGGCGGCCTTCGCGCAACCACGCAGCGGTGATCAGGCCCGCGCTCAGCAGCAGAACCAGCCAGCCCGGCAGGATCGGTGTCTGGCGCACATCCAGCGTCTCGTAGGCGTTGCGCGGGGTCAGGCCGATCCAGCCGCGCCCCGATGCGGGGCGGCCCGCGCGCACGTCGCGCAGGCGCGGCAAACCGTCCTCGATCCGGTGGACCCCGCCGCGCAGCGCCGCGACCTGCGGCTCCAGAACCTCGGCGCTTGCGATGGTCTCAACGAATTCGCGCGGCGCTGCGGGGCCAAGGCCGATCACGCTGACCTGATCGCCGTTTTCCAGCCGGTAGAGCCCGATTTCAGGACCGGTAAACACCGTCTCGAACCGGCCGGGGGCCGTTGGCGCAAGGTCAAGCTCGACCGTCTCGCCATCGGGGCCGGTGATGGTCAGCGGCGGGACTTCTTCGTCCAGCGTGCGGCGCTGGATGCGCATGGTCTGGCCTTCGGCGGTGGCGGTCAGGGCTTCTTCTTCGAGCTCCGGCTCCCCCATCATCCAGTGGGCCAGACGGCGCAGCAGTTCCAGTTGCGGGCCGCCGCCCTCGTAGCCGCGGTTCCACAGCCACGCATGGTCCGAGGCCAAAAGCGCCACGCGCCCTTCCTCGACCCGGTCAAGGACCAGCAGCGGGCGATCGTCGATGCCCGTCATCACTGCGTCGCCCGAGGTCTGGTTCACGTCGATCTGGCGCAGCCAGCGGCCCCAGTCGCCGTTACCGGGCAGGCCGGAGGTGACGGGGTGGCGCGCGCCAAGGTCGGACACGACCGGCAGGTACGCTTCCTCCAGAACGCGGGCCGTGGGGCTGGCGGGCAGAACCGTGCCCAAGGGCGTGCGGAACAGGCTGTCGGCGCTGGCGAAATCCGGGCCCGCCGATACCAATACCGCGCCCCCCGCGCGGACGTATTGCGCGATGTTTTCCAGATAGAGCGACGGAAGGATGCCGCGCCTTTTGTAGCGGTCAAAGATGATCAGGTCGAAATCGTCGATCTTCTCCATGAAGAGTTCGCGGGTCGGAAAGGCGATCAGCGACAGTTCGGACACCGGAACGCCGTCCTGCTTTTCCGGCGGGCGCAGGATGGTGAAATGCACCAGATCGACCGAGCTGTCGGATTTCAGAAGGTTGCGCCACGTGCGCCCGCCCGCATGCGGCTCTCCGCTGACCAGCAGCACGCGCAGGCGGTCGCGCACGCCGTTCATCTGGATGATCGCGCTGTTGTTGCGGTCGGTCAGCTCGCCCTCGGCCTCGGGCAGGGAAAAGCGGATCACGTTGCGGCCCCCGTGGGGCAGGGTGACCGGCAGTTCCAGATCCTCGCCGATGGGCACCTGGAACCGCTGTGGTTCGTCCCCGTCGATCGAGATATCGAGTGCGGCCAGTTCGGCCCCGGCCGGGGCCGCGCCCAGATCGTCGATGCGCAGGGTCAGCACCACGGGCTCTCCGATGATGGCAAAGGCCGGGGCGCCCAGAACGCTGAGGCGGCGGTCCCAATCGGTCTGCTCGCCGCTGAGAAGAACGTGGAAAGGTGCGGGCAGGTCGACGGGCAGATCGGCGTCATGGACGCGCCCGTCGGTGAGCGCGAGAACCCCCGCCACCCGCGCGCGCGGCTCTTCGGCAAGGGCGGTCGAGAGCGCGGTCATCAGTTCGGTACCGGCATCGCCCTGACCGTCGGGCACGGTGATGCGGCGCAATTCGGTATTGGGCCGGGCGGCGATTTCGGCGGCCAGCGTGTCGGCGGCGGTCAGGGTCTGGGCTTCCCGCTGGCCGAGCCGCTGGCTCGCGCTTTCGTCTTCGAGCATGAGCACGATATCGGACAGCGGCGCGCGGTCTTCGCGCTGGAACGACGGGCCCGCGATCGCGGCCAGCACCACCAGTGCCGCCAGTCCGCGCAGGCCCCAGCCCTTGAGGCCCCGCATGACCGCCAGCAGCACACCCAAGAGCGCGACGATGGCCACCGCCACCAGAAGCGGCCAGGGCACGAGCGGGTCGAAAACGATGGTCGAGGTCATTGTCCCAGCCTGTCGAGTAGCGCAGGCACGTGAACCTGATCGGATTTGTAGTTACCCGTCAGCACGTGCATGACGAGGTTGACGCCGAAGCGGTAGGCGATCTCGCGCTGGCGTTCGCCGGAGAAGCCGCGGCCCACGGGCAGCAGGGGCCCGCCGCCGCTGTTGACCGCCCATGCCGCCGCCCAGTCGTTGCCGCCGATCACCACGGGGGTCACCCCGTCATTGAGATCGCGGAAGGGCATGCCCTCGATCTGTTCGGCATTCGGATCGGAGGCTTCGACCCAGACATCGCGGCTGATGTGGCGGCCCGGAAAATCCTGAAGCAGATAGAAGGTGCGCGTCAGGACATGGTCCTCAGGGACAGGTTCCAGAGCGGGAATATCGAGCGGCGCTGCCAGCTCTTGCAGCTTGCGACCGTTCGGGCTGGAGGCGCCGAAGCTGGCGATATCCGCATCGCGGGTGTCGAAGAGGATCAGCCCGCCGGACCGCAGATAGTCGTTGAGCCGCGCATAGGCTTCGGCGGAGGGGGTCGGCTGGCTGGGGGTGATCGGCCAATAGAGGATCGGGAAGAAGGACAGTTCGTCGGTTTCGAGATCGACACCCATCGGGTTGGTAGGTTCGACCGACGTCCTGAAGAAAAGCGTGTCGCTGAGACCGGTCAGACCGGCGCGGGCGATCTCGTCGACCTGCGCGTCGCCGGTCAGCACATGGGCCAGCACCAGTTCGGTGGTCGCCGCCAGCGCAAAGGCCTCGTCCTGCGCGCCGGCTTGCGCCTGCGCTTGTGCCTCGGCGGGAACGCCCTGCACCAGCGCGAGCGCCACAAGGGCCGCGGCAGCGCGGTTGCTGCGCCGCAGAAGCCGGCCCGACAGCGACAGTGACGCCACGACATCGGCCAGCAGCACCAGCAGCGCGAGGCTCAGCAGCCACCCCGCGACGGGCTGTTCCGGTGCGACCGCAAGGCCGCGCACCGGTATCCGTGACGGCCAGGCCACCGGCTCAAGCGTCGCATCGGCGGTCAGCACGTTGCGCGCCAGCCGCTGGTCGCCCGACGCGTAAAGACCCGGAGGCAGGTCGGGGCCCGTCGGATCGGTGAGCAGCGCCGCCCCGTCGACACCGGGCAGGGTGCCGGCGTCGGACAGCGTGCCGAACCCGTCGAGCGTGCGCTGCGGGATCCATGTGCTGCCTGCCAGAGTCTCGACATCCGCCGTCGCGGCAGAGGACGAAACCGCCAGACGCTCCATCATTTCCACGAACAGACCCGACAGCGGCAGGGTCGACCATTCCGCCGTTGCCGTCACGTGGAACAGCACGATCTGCCCCTGACCGACATATTTGCGGGTGACCAGCGGCGTGCCGTCGCTGAGCGAGGCGATGACCCGTTCGGCAAGGGTCGGATCGGGTTGCGCGACCACCTGCGCGGTGACGGTTACGTCCTCCGGCACCGACAGGCCGAAGAAGGGCGAGCCGTTGGAAAACGCGGACAGGGCCTTTGGCTCACCCCAGCTCATCGCGCCCCCGACGCTGCGGCCTCCGGCGCGCAGGCGGACGGGCATCAGCGGATCCTCGTCGATGCGGCTGACGTCACTCGCAGCGATGCGCGGCCCGGCGAAGCGCACCAGCATCCCGCCGCCTTCGATCCATTCGGTCAGGGGGGCGGCCTCGGCTTCGGCCAATGTGGCGACATCGGCCAGCACGATCACATCGGGGTTCGCGGGCAGCACATCGCTGAGCGATCCGTCGATCAGATCGGCAGTCGGCGCAAGAGCCTGTTCGATGTAATGCAGCGGCGACAGCAGCTCCAGCCCCTCGCGGTTCTCGCGGGCCGAGATCAGCGCGACCTCGCGGCGTCTGAGCCCGTCATCGGTCAGCGTGCTGGCCCCGGCGGAACGCTGTCCGGCGATGTCGAAACGGGTGATCCGCGCGCGCAGTTCGGACGGCAGGACAAGTGCGGCCTCGGCCTCGGTCGCGCCCTCCGCGAAGGGAGCGGTCGCTGTGGCAAGGATACGACCGTTGCCCGCCGGATCGCGGCCCACGGCCTGTATCGTGATATCACGCGCGGGGCCGGGTGCGGCCCGCAGCGCGCGCAGTTGTACCGCGCCATCGGCGTAGGTCGCAGGCGCCATGCCCAGCACGTTGAACGCGGTCTGGTAGGCCTCGACCGTGCCGCGATCCTCGAGCGTGGCAAGCAGCGTATCGCGCCCCTCGTAGGCCAGCGAGTCGCTGAACCACAGCGTGTCGAAATCGCCGACCTCTGCCAGCGCGTCCTGCGCCCGTGCAATCATCGCTTCGCTCGGTTGCCACGGCGCGGGCGACAGACCGGCAAGGCGGTTGCGCCATGCATCCGCGGACTGGAACACCGGCGCTTCGGGGCGGGTGAGGGTCAGGAACCCGACCGTGCGGCCCTGACGGCTGGCACGGGTCAGCTGGGCGTCGATGGCCTCCTGTTGCTGGGGCCAGCGGGTGGCGCCGGCCCAGGAACCGTCGAGCACGAACAGAAGCGGGCCGTCCCCTTCGGCCTGTTCGGTCTCGGGGTTGAGGACGGGACCGGCGAGGCCCAGAATGATCGCGGCAACCGCAAGCATGCGCAGCAACAACAGCCACCACGGCGTGCGGTCCGATACGGATTCGTCGTCGCGCAGGCCCAGCAGCAGCGCCACGCCGGGAAAGCGGCGGCGTATCGGTGCGGGCGGCACGGCGCGCAGCACCAGCCACAGGATCGGCAGGGCGGCAAGCGCCAGCAACAGCCACGGCGCGGTAAAGCCTATGCCCCCCAGAACGGTCACGCCGCCACCCCGGCCCGCGCATCGAGGGCAGCGTAAAGCCACAGCAGACCGGCCTGCGCCGTAGTGTCCGTGTGGTGCACGCCGTAGTGCCAGCCGGTCAGCTGGCAGAGCGCGGCAAGCTCGGCCTTGCGTTCGGCAAGACGCTCAAGATAGCGGTCCTTGAGGTCATTGGCCTTGAGGGTTTCATGGCTGAGCGTGCCGCCAACGCTTTCGAAGATGGTGCGTCCGGTGAAGGGAAATGCCTCTTCCGAGGGATCCAGAACGTGGCACAAAACGCCGCGCACACCGCGATCGGCAGCCTTGGTCAGCGCCGTGCGCACGCCGGTCAGATCGCCCATGAAATCGGAGATGAAGACCGCGCGCGCCTGCGGGATCATGGCGCGGTGTTCGGGCGGGGCGTAATCGGCCTCGCTGTCGCGGCAGAACATTTCGGCCAGCGACAGAATCTGCGCCCGCCCCGCGCGCGGCGGAAGGGAGGTGCCGGTCAGGCCCACCCGCTCGCCGCCGCGTTCCAGCAGGATGGCGAGGGCAAGGCCCAGCACCCGCGCGCGGTCGATCTTTTGCGGCAGCCCGTCGCCGGAGGCAAAGCGCATCGACGCGCCCTGATCGACCCACATCATCACCGACTGGGCAATCTGCCATTCGCGCTGGCGCACGTATTCCACATCGCCCATGGCGGACCTGCGGTGGTCGATGGCGCGCCGGCTGTCGCCGATCTGGGCCGGGCGGTACTGCCAGAAATCGTCACCCGTGCCCGCCCTGCGGCGGCCGTGCGCGCCCAGCAGAACGGTGCCCGCCAGATGCTCTGCCCGGGCCAGAAGCGCGGGCAGGCGGGCGGCCTCGTCCTCGGAGGTGGCGCGCAGGGTGACAGGATCGTTCACGCGACGGCGGCTTTCGGCGAGGCAAGGGTTTGCGCGGTTTCCTCGATCAGGTCGAGCAGGCTGTCGCCGCGGGCGCGGGCGGCAAAGTTCAGCGCCATACGATGCGTCAGAACCGGACGGGCCATATCGATCACGTCCTCGGCCGAGGGGGCCAGACGCCCCTGCAGAAGCGCACGCGCACGCACGGCCAGCATCAGCGCCTGTGCGGCACGCGGGCCGGGGCCCCATGCGACGGTTTCGCGGACACGGGCGCTCGCACCCTCTTCTTCCGGGCGGAAGGCCCGCACCAGATCGAGGATCATTTCCACGACGCTTTCGCCGACCGGCATCCGGCGCAGCAGGCGCTGGGCGTCGATCAGCTCTCCGGCGGTAAAGACCTGCACCGACTGCGCCTCGGCCTCGCCGGTGGTGGCGATCAGGATGTCGCGTTCGGTGTCGCGGTCGGGATAGGCCACGTCGATCTGTACGAGGAAGCGGTCCAGCTGCGCCTCTGGCAGGGGATAGGTCCCTTCTTGTTCGATCGGGTTTTGCGTGGCCAGAACGTGGAACGGCATGCCGAGCGCGCGGTTCTCGCCCGCGACCGTGACGGTCTTTTCCTGCATCGCCTGCAGCAGCGCGGACTGGGTGCGCGGCGAGGCGCGGTTGATCTCGTCCGCCATCAGAAGCTGGCAGAAGATCGGCCCCTCGATGAAGCGGAAGGCCCGGGTGCCGTCGGCGGCCGTGTCCAGCACTTCGGACCCCAGAATGTCGGCGGGCATCAGGTCGGGCGTGAACTGCACCCGCTTGCCATCGAGGCCCATGACCGTCGAAAGCGTTTCCACCAGACGCGTCTTGCCCAGACCGGGCAGACCGATCAGCAGACCGTGACCGCCGCACAAAAGTGCCGTCAGCGTCAGTTCGACAACGCGTTCCTGCCCGATGAAGCGGGAGTTGATGGATTTGCGTGCCTCGCCCAGCTTTTCGCCCAGAGATTCGATCTGTGCGACCATGTCGTCCGTTGCTGTGGTGTCTTGCTGGGTCATGACTTCTCCGGCTCGGGGGTTATATCTGTAAAGCAATGTATCGCTGAATGAGGGAATGGCAAAAGCAATGAGTGGACAAAATCCCGTGACACCTTCGCCCGACAGCCTTGTCGCGTCTATTAAAGCGGCAAACACACGCGGATTGCCGCCGGTCGAGAAATGGGATCCGCCGTTTTCGGGCGACATTGACATGGAGATCCGTGCCGATGGCACATGGTGGCACGAGGGATCGCAGATCAACCGCAAGAAACTGGTCAAGCTGTTCTCGACGATTCTGATCCGCGAAGGGGAGAAGTACTTTCTCGTCACCCCGGTGGAGAAAGTCGGGATCAGGGTGGAGGACGTGCCCTTCATCGCCGTCGATTTCGAGGCGACGGGCAGCGGGTCCGACCAGCTTCTGACCTTCGTGACCAACCTCGACGACGTGACCGAAGCGGGAGCCGATGCACCGATCCGGGTGGAGCGTGACCCCGACAGCGACGAGCCGTCGCCCTATGTTCTGGTGCGGCGCAATCTGGAGGCGCGGATCGACCGCAAAAGCTTTTACCGGCTGGTCGAACTTGGCGTTCATCACGACGGATGGTTTGGCGTCTGGTCGGGCGGCGTTTTCTTTGCCATCATCCCGTCCAAGGACCTGCCCGAAGGGTGACGGTTACCCGTGGGTAACCCATTAATATTGCGTTAATTTTTGGCAAAGCGGGGCGAATGAAACCAGCGGCGAATCTGAGCCATCTCTGGCCCGAGCTTCCATTTCTCGACCGGTTCGAGGCCGCCGCCGATGCAGGTTTCGCAGCGGTCGAGGTCCTGTTTCCCTACGATGTGCCCGCGAAGGATATCCAGCAGGCGCTGGGCCGTGGCGGGCTGGAGATGATCCTGATCAACGCGCCACCGCCGAACTATACCGGCGGCGAACGCGGGTTTGCGGCTGTGGCCGGTCTGGAGGCGCGGTTCGATCATGACATGCGCCGCGCCTTCCGCTACGCGCAGGCGCTGGGGGCGGGGATGATCCACGTCATGTCGGGGCCGGGCACCGGGGCCGGGGCGCGCGAGACGATGACCGAAAACCTGCGCCGCGCGGCGCGGGCCGCCCCGCGCGGTGTGACGCTGACGCTGGAGCCGCTGTGCCCGCAGGCGCAGCCCGGATACTTCATGAACGACTACGCCCTGGCGGCAGAGATCATCGCCGCCGTGGACGCGCCCAACGTGGCGCTGCAATACGATACCTTCCACGCGCAGATGATCCACGGTGATGCGGTGGCGGTGCTGGCCGAGTATCGCGACATCGTGGCGCATGTGCAGATCGGCGACAGCCCCGACCGCAGCGCCCCCGGCACCGGTGGCGTCGATTTCGACGCCGTATTCGCGGCCCTGCGCGACAGCGGATATGATCGCTGGGTTTCGGCGGAATATACGCCGGGCGGCCCGACGGACAAAACATTGGGGTGGCTGGCGGCCTTCTGACCCCCCGCGCGATCTGTCCTGTCGCGGGGACGGTCGGCATTTCGCGGCTGACGTCTCGCATCGGGGCGGCGCGATTGGGGTGTCTGGCCGCTGACCGGATGCGCGGCGTGGCCGGTCGTCAGTCCTCTGACACATAGTTGAGTTCGCGCAGCGCCTTGCGCCGGTTCCAGTTGCTGCGCACCTGACGCGTCAGGATCGTTGTCGGGACGTAGGTGATCGTGCCGTCCTGCCCGCGCTGGCGGGAGAACTTGCGCTTGGCCACCACCAGCTTCGAGGCATGGCCCGACGCGGCACCCACGGTGATTTCGATATCGTCGGCAGTGGTGTCATCGGACAGGCCGAGCCGCTGCCGCGCGCGCCAGATCAGATCGCCGAAGCTGCCTGCATCGAGATATTCGCCACTCTTGAGCGGCCCCTGGTTGGTGCGTTTGAGGGGGGTGTCGAGATGTTCGAAAGACAGCTCCTCGCGGTCGATGACCGAGGCATTGAAGATCTCGCCGTCGACCGTGAGGCGGGCAAGTATCGCGATGATATAGATCGGCTCGGCGCCCATGTTGGAGACGATGAGGCGCGCGCGGTCATCCTCGGCCGCGCCGTGGTGGATCATGATGACGGCCTGCCGCTGGCGCACATATCCCAGATAGAGCAGTTGCAGATAGGCAAGCCACACCACCGCCGACAGGGCGGTCAACACCACCTGCAAGACGTCGCTGTTCTGGCTGATCCATTCCATCGGGGACCCCTGCGGTTGACGGGGACCAACGCGGCGGGGGCGTCAAAAGGTCCGCCGCGGCGCGGGCGGGACGGACGAGGGGGTGGTTCAGTGCGCCTCGGCCCAGTTCGCGCCCTGGCCCGCGTCGACGGAAAGCTTCACGTCGAGCTTCACCACCGGATCGCAGGCGCCTTCCATGACCGTGCGGGCGGCACCGATCAGATCGTCCTCCGCCCCCTTGTCGACTTCGAACAGCAATTCGTCGTGGACCTGAAGCAGCATCTTCGCGGGGATGCCCGCGATGGCATCCGGCATCCGGATCATGGCGCGGCGGATCACGTCGGCGGCGGTGCCCTGAATCGGGGCGTTGATCGCGGCGCGGGCGGCGAAACCGGCACGGGGGCCTTTGCTGGCGATCTCGGGCGTGTGGATCTTGCGGCCAAAGAGCGTCTGGACGAATTTGTGTTCCTTGGCGAATTCCTTGGTGTCGTCCATGTATTTGCGGATGCCGGGGAAACGCTCGAAATAGCGGTCGATGAAGCCCTGCGCCTCGGCCCGCGGGATGCGCAGGTTGCGGGCGAGGCCGAAGCCCGAAATCCCGTAGATCACCCCGAAGTTGATCGCCTTGGCCTGGCGTCGCACGTCCGGTGTCATCTCGTCCATCGGGACGCCGAACATCTCGGACGCGGTCATGGCATGAATGTCGAGCCCGTCCGCGAAGGCCTGTTTCAGCTCGGGGATGTCGGCAATATGCGCGAGCAGGCGCAATTCGATCTGGCTGTAGTCCAGCGCCACCAGCGTCTTGCCCTCTTCGGCGACGAAGGCTTCGCGGATGCGGCGGCCTTCCTCGGTGCGGATCGGGATGTTTTGCAGGTTCGGATCGGTCGAGGCGAGCCGCCCGGTCGCCGCACCGGTGATCGAATAGGACGTGTGGACGCGGCCCGTGTCCTTGTTGATGTGATCCTGAAGCGCGTCCGTGTAGGTGGACTTGAGCTTGCTGAGCTGCCGCCAGTCGAGCACGCGCGCCGGCAGTTCATGCTCTGTCGCGAGGTCTTCGAGCACATCCGCACCGGTGGCATAGGCGCCGGTCTTGCCCTTCTTGCCGCCTTCGAGCCCCATCTCGTCGAACAGGATCTCGCCCAGCTGCTTGGGCGAGCCGACGTTGAAACTGTGGCCCGCGAGTTCGTGGATCTCGGCCTCGAGCGCGCCCATTTTCTGGGCGAAGGCGTTGGACATCCGGCTGAGCGTGTCCCGGTCGACCTTGACGCCGTAGCGTTCCATCTGCGCCAGAACCGGCACCAGCGGGCGCTCCATCGTCTCGTAGACGCGGGTGACCTGTTCGCGGTGCAGCTGCGGTTTGAACTGCTGCCACAGGCGCAGGGTGATGTCGGCGTCTTCGGCGGCGTAGGGCACGGCATCGGCCAGCGGCACCTTGTCGAAGGTGATCGCGGATTTGCCAGACCCCAGAAGCGGCTTGATCGGGATCGGGGTGTGCCCGAGGTAACGCTCCGCCAGCGTGTCCATCCCGTGACCGTGCAGACCTGCGTTCATCGCGTAGGACATCAGCATGGTATCGTCGAAAGGGGCGAGCGTGATGCCGAGCTGCGCGAAGATCTTGGCATCGTATTTCATGTTCTGCCCGATCTTGAGGATACCGGGATCCTCCAGCATCGGGGTGAGCATCTTCAGCGCTTCCTCAAACCCCATCTGGCCCTCGGCCAGATCGTCTGACCCGAAGAGATCGTCGCCCCGGTTCGCCTTGTGCGTCAGCGGAATGTAACAGGCCTCGCCCGCGTCGACGCAGAGGGAAATGCCCACAAGCTCGGCGGTCATCTCGTCGAGGCCGGTGGTTTCGGTGTCCACGGCGACATAGCCACGCTCGTATATCCGGTCGAGCCAGCCTTGCAGCGCCTCGGCGTCACCGACCTGTGTATAGGTCGCCTTGTCGAAGGGGACGGTTTCGATCTCCGGCGCGTTCTCTTCGGCCTTGGGTTCGGGAATTGCGGGGGCCTCGACATGCAGCGCGTCGGCGATGCGCTTGGTCAGGGTGCGGAATTCCATCCGGGTTAGGAAGTCGAGCAGCTTTTCCGGATCGGGGTCGCGGACTTCGAGATCGTCGAGGGTGAACTGGATCGGCGTCTTGTCGTCGAGCAGCACCAGCTTGCGCGACAGGCGGATCTGTTCGGCGTGGTCGATCAGGGTCTGGCGGCGCTTGGGCTGCTTGATCTCTTCGGCCCGCTCGAGCAGCGATTCCAGATCGCCGTATTCGTTGATGAGCAGCGCCGCCGTCTTGATCCCGATACCCGGCGCACCGGGCACGTTATCGACCGAATCCCCGGCGAGCGCCTGCACGTCCACCACGTTTTCGGGATAGACGCCGAATTTTTCGTGGACGCCTTCGCGGTCGATACGGGTGTTCTTCATCGCGTCCAGCATCTCGACGCCGCCGCCCACGAGTTGCATCAGGTCCTTGTCGGAGCTGATGATGGTGCAGCGGCCACCGGCCTCGCGGGCCTGCACGGCGAGCGTGGCGATGATGTCGTCGGCCTCATACCCCTCAAGCTCTTCGCAGGCGATATTGAACGCCTCTGTCGCTTCGCGGGTCAGGGGGATCTGCGGGCGCAGGTCTTCGGGCATCTCTTCGCGGTTGGCCTTGTACTGGTCGTACATCTCGTTGCGGAAGGTATGGCTGCCCTTGTCGAAGATCACCGCGACATGGGTGGGCGCATCCGAACCGGTGTTCCCCTCGACGTAGCGCTGGAGCATGTTGCAAAAGCCGTGGACCGCGCCGATGGGCGCGCCGTCGGATTTGCGGGTCAGCGGCGGCAGGGCGTGGAAGGCGCGGAAGATGAAGGCCGATCCGTCGATCAGGTGCAGATGGTGCCCTTTGCCGAATGCCATGTGGTGCGTTCCTTCCTGAAGGTTGTCCCGGAGGAGCGGTGGACGACACGCGTCCTGCGCCTACCGGCGGGAATATAGGGCAGGGGGCCGTCCGGGACAGGGCGGAGGCCTGCGGGTGTCAGACCTTGCCTTCGAAATCGCGGTGAATGAACTTGCAATCGCAATAGCCGCATTCGACCCAGCCCTTGTCGGCGGGGATCTGGTACCAGACGCGCGGGTGGCCAAGCGCCCCTTCGCTGCCGTCGCAGGCGATGCGGTAGCTGTCAACGATGCGGGTTTCTGGGACATCTTGTGTCATCTGGGGCCTCGGGGCTGAACGAAAGGACCGGCGTCACGCCATCGCCCGCCGTTATGGACAATGTGCGGCGGGCGGGCAAGGGCAAGCGCAAGCCGCGCTTGCGCCATCCGCATCAGGGGGTGATTCGCGCCCGTCGGCCCCAGAGGTCGAATCGCGCGCCTGACGCCTACGCCACATCGTGTATGACCGGCCTCCGCTGGCGGATTATCTGGAGTCCGCCGGGGGAAAATACACGGCAATCTCAAAATTTCGTTGATCGGGAGCCGGCGGAGAGTCAACATGTCGCCATACCAAGCATCTATAGAAAGATTCCTTTCTTTTCCCTCTTCTTTGTACCCAAGGGCGGGGCTGAAACGGAAGCGAACCGTAACGCTGCCGACGATTCGTCGGGAGCAGGCTGTGTGGCATATTTCGCCCCGCGGTCCCGGGTCGGGTCCGTGGCATCCCTCCCGGTGCGACCGGACGCTCTTGGGGCTCATTTCTTGACCTTCGCCCGCGCGGACTGCGCCCTTCCGAAATATGGGTTCAATCCGGCGGCCAACGGCGTTAGAAGGCCGGTATCCTGTCACACCCTCCCAAGGAGCGTTCATGGCCCCCCGCAAGCCTGTTGTCCTGTGCATCCTAGATGGCTGGGGACTGAGTTCCCTGCGCAAAGGAAACGCCCCCCTGCTGGCCGAAACTCCGACGATGGACCGCCTGATGCAGGCCTGCCCGAACGCCACGCTGACGACATTTGGCCCCGATGTGGGTCTGCCACGGGGGCAGATGGGAAATTCGGAGGTGGGCCATACCAATATCGGTGCGGGTCGCGTCGTGGCGATGGACCTCGGACAGATCGACCTTGCCATCGAAGAAGACCGTTTCGCGACCAACCCGCCGCTGGTGGCGTTCATCGACGCGCTGAAGGTGTCCGGCGGCACCGCGCATCTTTTGGGGCTGGCCTCCGAGGGCGGTGTGCACGGGCATATCTCGCATATGATCGCGGCGGCGCGGGCGCTGGATGCGGCGGGCGTGCCGGTGGTGATCCACGCGCTGACCGACGGACGCGACGTGGCCCCGCAGGCGGCGGGTGACGATATCGCGGCGCTCGCGCAAGCGCTGCCCGATGGCGCGCGCATCGTGACGGTGACGGGCCGCTATTTTGCCATGGACCGCGACAACCGCTGGGACCGCGTGGCCCGCGCCCATGGTGCGATCGTGCGCGGCGACGGCGAAGCGGCCCCCAGCGCGGGTGACGCGGTTCGGGCGGCCTATGCGGCGGGCACCACGGATGAGTTCATTTCGCCCCATGTGATTGATGGATACGCGGGCGCGCGTGACGGCGACGGTTTCTTCTGCCTCAATTTCCGCGCCGACCGCGCGCGGGAGATCATGGCCGCCCTTGCCGCGCCGTCCTTCGACGGGTTCGACCGGGGCGGGCGCATCGACTGGGCCGCCGTCATGGGCATGGCGCAGTATTCGAGCGCCCATGACGCCTATATGACGACGATGTATCCCAAGCCCGATATTCCGAACACCCTGGGCGCGTGGGTCGCGGCGCAGGGCCTGCGCCAGTTCCGCGTGGCCGAGACCGAAAAATACCCTCACGTGACCTTCTTCCTGAACGGCGGAGAGGAAGAGCCAGCCCCCGGCGAGGACCGCGATATGCCGCGTTCGCCCAATGTGGCGACCTATGACCTGCAGCCGGAGATGTCGGCGGAGGAGGTGACGGCGAAGCTGGTTGCAGCCATCGGTTCGGGCTACGACCTGATCGTGGTCAACTACGCAAACCCCGACATGGTGGGCCACACCGGCGATCTGGAGGCGGCAATGGCTGCCTGTCACGCTGTGGATGCCGGTCTGGGCCGTGTCGTCGCGGCGCTGGAGGCGGCGGGCGGGTCGATGATCGTGACCGCCGATCACGGCAACTGCGAAACGATGATCGACCCCGACACCGGCGGGCCGCATACGGCGCATACGCTGAACCCTGTGCCGGTCGTGCTGGTCGGCGGGCCCGAGGGCGCGCGCCTGCGCAGCGGCAGGCTCGCTGATCTGGCGCCGACGGTGCTGGCGCTGATGGGCATCACACCACCGCCGGAGATGACCGGCGAAAGCCTGATCGTATGAAACTGCGGGCGGCGATCCTCGGCCTCGCGCTCATGGTGCCCTGCGCCGGGCTGGCGCAGGAGGGCGACGCCGCTGCCGAGGCCCGCGCGGCCGGGGTGCTTCTGGATGCGGCGATCGCGCGGCTCGACGCGGCCGACGGGGCGCGCGACAGGGTGCTGGCGTTGACCGAAACGATACAGGCTTTCGAGACCGGCCTTGCCGCGATGCGCACCGGCTTGCGGCAGGCGGCGATCCGCGAGGCGCAGCTGAGCCGCCGCCTGTCGGCGCGCGATACCGAGGTGGGCCAGCTTCTCTCCGCGCTGCAGAGCATCGGCAAGGGCGGAACGCCGACGGCGTTTCTGCATCCCGACGGGCCGACGGGGACGGCGCGGGCGGGGCTGCTTCTGGCAGAGCTGACGCCGGCGCTGAACCAGCGCGCCGACCGGCTGCGCCGCGATCTGGAAGACGTGCAGACCCTGCGCGCGCTTCAGGTCGATGCCGAAGAACGCCTGCGCGAAAGCCTGACAGCCGTGCAGGCGGCGCGCACCGCGCTGAACCAGGCGATGGCCGAACGGACCGACCTGCCCAGACGTTTTGTCGAGGATCCCGTATCCACGGCGATTCTGATCGCGTCGACCGAAACGCTGGAGGGGTTCGCATCGGGCCTGTCGCAGATCGTCGGCACCGAGAACATCAACGTCGAGACCCCCAACGCCATTGAGGCAGAGGCAGGCAGCCTGCCCCTGCCGGTTCAGGGAATCGTGCTGCGCGGCATGGACGAGCCCGACGCCGCGGGTGTCGCGCGGCCCGGCCTGCTGATCGCCACGCGTCCGCGCGCGATTGTCACATCTCCAACGGCGGCCACGATACGCTACAAGGGGCCATTGCTGGACTTTGGCAATGTCATCATCCTGGAGCCGCGGGCAGACACGTTGTTTGTCTTCGCGGGGCTCGAAACCGTCTATGGCGAGACGGGGCAGGTCATTCCCGCGGGCACGCCCGTCGGGTTGATGGGCGGGCCGGATGGCGGTGTCGGCGGGGAATTGTCAACAGATGGTGAGGGTACTGGCGCTCGGCGCTCGGAAACGCTCTATATGGAAATAAGACAGGATAACGTTCCACGGGATCCCGGATCCTGGTTCAGAACCGACAAGGATGGTGAGTAGATGAAGAAATTTCTGATGGCCGCACTGGGCGGCACTGTCGCGGGCGTGATCGCCACGACCCAGATCGCCGCCCCCCTGCTGGCGCAGGAAGCGGCCAAGACCGAAAGCGTTTACGAACAGCTTGACCTGTTCGGCGATATCTTCGAGCGGATCCGCAACCAGTATGTTACGGAGGTCGACAGTTCCGAACTGATCGAGGCCGCGATTGACGGGATGCTGACATCGCTCGATCCGCACTCAAGCTACCTGTCGCCCAAGGATGCCGAAAAGATGCGCGAACAGACGCGCGGCGAATTCGGCGGTCTGGGCATCGAGGTCACTCAGGAGGACGGCTTCGTCAAGGTTGTGTCGCCCATCGACGGCACCCCCGCCGACGAGGCAGGCATCGAAGCCGGCGATTTCATCACCCATGTGAACGGCGAAAGCCTGCTGGGTCTCGTTCTGGACGAAGCGGTGGATCTGATGCGCGGGCCGGTGGGGTCGGAGATCGTGATTACGGTGGTGCGCGAGGGCGAGCAGGAGCCGTTCGACGTGTCGATCATCCGCGACACGATCGAGCTGACGGTCGTGCGGTCGCGCACCGAAGGCGAAACGGTCGTGCTGCGCCTGACGACATTCAATGAACAGACCTATCCCAAGCTCGAAGAACAGCTTGCCGAACGGGTCGAGGCGCTGGGCGGTATGGAAAACGTCAACGGCTTCGTGCTGGATCTGCGCAACAACCCCGGCGGTCTGCTGACGCAGGCGATCAAGGTGTCCGACGCGTTCCTCGACGCGGGCGAGATCGTGAGCACCCGTGGCCGCGAAGCCGCGGACGGGGACCGCTACAACGCCCGCGAGGGCGATCTGGCACAGGGCAAGCCCATCGTCGTGCTGATCAACGGCGGCTCTGCCTCGGCCTCCGAAATCGTCGCGGGCGCGTTGCAGGACCACCGCCGCGCCATCGTCATCGGCACCAAGAGCTTTGGCAAGGGGTCCGTGCAGACGGTGATGCCGCTGCGCAGCCAGGGCGCGATGCGACTGACCACCGCGCGGTATTACACGCCGTCGGGCCGGTCGATCCAGGCGCTCGGCGTGTCGCCTGACATCGTGGTGGCGCAGCCGCCCCGCCGCCCCGAGACCGAGGACGAGGAAGAAGGCGCCAACCGCCTGATCCGCTCCGAAGCGGACCTGCGCGGCAGTCTGAACAACGACAGCCTGAGCGAGGACCAGATCGAACAGATCGAGGAAGACCGCGAAAAGGCCGAGAAGACCGCCCAGTTGCGCGAAGAGGATTACCAGCTGGCCTACGCCATCGACATCCTCAAGGGCCTCTCCGCGCTGGGTCCGAAGGACTGAGCAGGGCGCGTCAGCGGTGATACACTCAGGGGCCGTCCGGTATCGGGCGGCCCTTTTTCATGGCCTCCTGTCAGGCGGCAGGCACGGGGTTTCAGGCGGAATGGAATGACAGCACCGGTTCGAGCGCGCGGACCAGCGCCCCAAGCCGGACACGGGCGAGGAGCGCGCGCAGCGTAGCGAGGAGCCCCCTCAGCCGGTTTCGAGGCAATGCCTGCGGAATGCGCGCTTGAGCATGTCGAGTTCCGCGCGCAGCAGGTCCATCTCGACCCGCATGTCGTCGGCCAGCGCTTCGCCCGCCATCAGGGTGATGGACCCGATCTGTCTGGATGTGGCGGCATCCGCGATCAGCACCGTGTGCATGCCGTCGGCAATCGCCTCCCGCGGGATCGGGATCTGCACGGCGAAACCGTCGCCCGCGCCTGTCGCGCTCAGGGTCACGTCGGGGACGTCCTTTCCCTGATGCGTCACGGCCAGCTTCGGCACGGCCCCGCCGGTGCCGGTCAACAGCCCCTCCCAGACGCCCTGCTGCATCTTGGTCTTGGTCAGCGTGATCTCGGTCATGGTGTCGCTCGCTCGCTCAAATCTGGGCCCGTGGCCGGCGTGAGAAGGTAAGGTCGCGCAGCGTGACCTCGTTCATTTCCGGCCCTTCAAAGATCAGGTCGATCCACGCGCCTTCGACCCGGCGCTCGTTGAGGTTGGAATAGGCGAGGTCGAATTCAACCACGATCTGATCTTCCCCGAGGTCGAGTTCGCGCACGATCTGTTCGGTGTTCGGCCCGTTCTTGATGTTCAGCCGCGCGAAAATCTCGATCGGCTTTTCCAGCTCGATGATCATGTCCATGCGCAGCAGATGCGTGCGTTTGAGACCGGTAAACCCTTCATCGGGCAGGTCGATCACCAGCGACAGGAACGATCCGTCGAACTGGAACACGTCCATGCGCAGCCCGTAGGGCGCAAGATCCTCCTCGCGCAGGTTGCGCAGCTGGCGCAGGGTCAGTTCCGAAAAGTCGCAATCGTGGAACAGCGTCACCTCGTTGCCCAGCATCGACCGCGTCTGGACCGAGCTCATCCCCGGTACCGGCAGCGGCCCGCGCCAGAGTTCGGGGCGCCACGCCCAGTCGGCGTTATGTGGCTTGGGAAAGCTGGTGGAGCCTGTCAGCGGCAGCGCCAGACGTTCGTCCGCGATATGGATCAGATGGTCCAGATGCGCCTTCAGCTGGCGTGCGCGCAGACGCTGGCGGCGCAGCGACGACAGGTCCGCGGTGCGTGCCATACGCGCGTTGCGCGCCCATTTGGCGATCGCGCGGGTATAGAATGCCGCGTCGAGCAGATTTTCACCGAGTTTCGCCATACTGCCTATGCCTTGCTGCGTGCCGCCGGACCCTATGCGCACATTCCTTGCGTTCCGCTGAACGGGTGTGCTTTGGCGCAGAATGCCACCGAAGTCCCCCGTGACGCAAGCGCCCTGATCCTGTGCCTCAGGTCTTCGACCGTGTCCGTGCGATCAGGTCTTCCACAAGGCCCGCGCCCTCGATGGACAGGGCGCGTTTGCCCTCGGCCCCGAATAG
Source organism: Sulfitobacter sp. HNIBRBA3233 (assembly GCF_040149665.1). Taxonomy (NCBI): domain Bacteria; kingdom Pseudomonadati; phylum Pseudomonadota; class Alphaproteobacteria; order Rhodobacterales; family Roseobacteraceae; genus Sulfitobacter; species Sulfitobacter marinivivus. Next base: position 2,548,828 of record NZ_JBEFLP010000001.1, read on the forward strand.
CGCGACACCCATCGTATAGGTGCCGAGCCTTGCGACCGCGCGCCAGTGCAGATCCGACAGTTCCGGCGTGGGCGGGGTGCCGCGGGTCGCGAAAACCGTGTGATCGGCCGCGTCGCGCTGGCGTTCGGGCGCGGCCAGTCCCGCGGCTTTGGCATAGTCGCTGGCGCTGGGCAGCGCTGCGCCCGCCGCGCTGCGGGTGAAGCTGGCCGTCATCAGGCCCAGCGGAGCGCCACGGCCGCCGGTATTCGCCCCCAGCGTGTCGCAGCGCGCCATCAGCGCGAAATCCTGCCGCAGGCTGTAGGGATCTATGCAAAACCCCGCCGGCGGCACCAGCGTGACCCCGCCGCGCATCATCACCGCCTGTGTCAGTGGGGGGCGGGCGGGTTTGGTGGCGCCGGACGTGGCCAGCGCGTCCAGAAATCCACCCGATCCGTCCACCCCCTCGCAGGCCGCAAGGCCCGCGCAACACAGCAGGGCTGCGCCGACCCTAGAGATCCATGTAGTCATGGGTCTCGTGCTTGGCGCCGGGATGGGTCACGGCACCGAGATAGGTAGGCCCGACAAGCTGCGCGTATTTCCACAGCGCGCCCGAGGCATAGTTGGTCTCGCGCGGGCCTGTCCACGCTTCGCGGCGCTTGGCGAGCTCGTCGTCCGACAGGTCCACGTCGATGGCGCCGGTGATCGCGTTGATGGTGATCATGTCGCCGTTCTTCAGCAGCGCGATGGGGCCGCCCATCGCAGCCTCCGGCCCGACGTGGCCCACGCAGAAACCGCGCGTCGCACCCGAGAACCGCCCGTCGGTGATCAGCGCGACTTTCTTGCCCATGCCCTGCCCGGACAGCGCCGCCGTGGTCGCCAGCATCTCGCGCATACCGGGACCGCCGCGCGGACCCTCGTTGCGGATGACGAAGACATCGCCTTCGGAATAGGTGCGGTTCTGCACCGCCTCGAAGGCGTCCTGTTCGCATTCGAACACCAGCGCGGGACCGGTGAAGACGATGCTGTCCTCGTCCATGCCCGCGATCTTCACGATGGCGCCTTCCGGGGCGAGATTGCCCTTCAGGCCGACAACGCCGCCGGTCTTGGAGATCGGATTGGCGACCGAGTGGATGACCTTGCCATCCGCCTCGCGCTCGATCTTGTCGAGCTCTTCGCCCATGGAATAGCCGGTGACGGTCAGGCAGTCGGTGTGCAACAGGCCCGCCTTGCGCAGTTCGCGCATCACGACGGGAACACCGCCCACGTCGTAGAGATCCTTGGCGACGTACTGACCGCCCGGTTTCATATCGACGAAATAGGGCGTGTCGCGGAAGATCTCGCAGACGTCTTCGAGGAAGAAGTCGATGCCGGCCTCATGCGCCATGGCGGGCAGGTGCAGACCCGCGTTGGTAGAGCCGCCCGTGCAGGCCACGATGCGCGCGGCGTTCTCGAAGGCTTCGCGGGTGCAGATGTCGCGGGCGCGGATGTTCTTTTCGATCAGGTTCATCACCGCCTTGCCCGACGCGATGGCGTATTCATCGCGGCTCTCGTAGGGCGCGGGCGCGCCAGAGGAGTTGGGCAGCGCAAGGCCGATCGCTTCGGAAACGCAGGCCATGGTGTTGGCGGTGAACTGACCGCCGCAGGCCCCCGCAGACGGGCAGGCCACGCGTTCCAGCACATCGAGCGCGGCTTGCGACATGGTGCCGTTCTGGAAATTGCCGACGGCCTCGAACATGTCCTGCACCGTCAGGTCACGGTCGGCGAAGCCTTCCGGCACATCCGCGCCCTTGGGCGCCTTGCCCGGCAGGATCGACCCGCCGTACATGAACACCGATGGCACGTTCAGCCGGATCATGGCCATCATCATGCCGGGCAGGGATTTGTCACAACCCGCGAGCCCGACGAGCGCATCGTAGCAGTGGCCCCGCATGGTCAGCTCGACCGTGTCGGCAATCGCCTCGCGGCTGGCCAGCGACGACCGCATGCCTTCGTGGCCCATGGCGATGCCGTCGGTGACGGTGATGGTGGTGAATTCGCGCGGCGTGCCCTGTTCGGCTGCAACGCCCACCTTGACCGACTGCGCCTGACGGTTCAGCGCGATGTTGCACGGCGCGGCCTCGTTCCAGCAGGTCGCCACGCCGACGAGCGGCTGGTGGATCTCTTCCTCCGTCATGCCCATGGCATAGTAATACGACCGGTGTGGCGCGCGCGCCGGGCCTTCGGTCACATGGCGGCTGGGCAGTCTGGATTTGTCGAAACGGCTGTTGCTGGACATCGGTACGCTCCCTTGTCGTGTCTTGCAAACTCGATAGGCGAGCGGGGCCGTGCTGGCAAGTCTGCTGCAAGGGGCAGGACCTGATCCGAGCGCGCGTTTCGCCCGCAGGTTTGGCGCTGGAAGGCCGCGCAGGCGGGACGCGCACAGTGCCTGCGCGTTGTAACCCGTGGTCTGCGGCCCTAGATTGTCCCTACGCCCCTTCACGGAAAGCCAGCCCATGGAACGCAGCCTGTTCGCCTTCATCTGGAAGTATTCCAAGCGCGACCAGATTTTCCTGCTGGCGTTCACGGTTTTCACCTTTCCCTTTCTCTACGCCACGCTCGAGCTGCCGAAGCGGATCATCAACGATGCCATCGGCGCCGAGTCTTCTACCGTCGAGGTGTTCGGCAACCAGATCGGGCAGATCGAGTTTCTGGTAGCGCTGTGTCTGGCGTATCTGGGGGCGGTGATCGCGCACGGCCTGCTGAAGATGCGGCTGAACACCATGAAAGGCGTGCTGGCCGAGCGGATGCTGCGCAGGTTCCGCTATCGCCTGATTTCGCGGATGATGCGGTTCCCCAAACGCTATTACCAGAACACCAGCCAGGGCGAATTGGTCAGCATGATCACCTCCGAGGCCGAGCCCATGGGTGGGCTGATGGGCGATTTCATCGCCCAGCCGGTGTTTCAGGCCGGCCAGATGCTGATTATCGTGATCTTCCTGTTCATCCAGTCGTTCTGGTTCGGTCTGGCCGGTGTCGCGCTGATCCCGTTGCAGGCCTATGTGATCCCGATGCTGCAGCGCCAGATCAACCTTCTGAACAAGGACCGGATCGCGCAGGTGCGGCTGCTGTCCGCCGAGATCGGCGAAACGGCGGCGGGCATCGCCGACTTGCGCACCAACGGCGGCTGGCGCTTCCGTCTGGCGGCCTTCACGGACCGGCTGGGGATGCTTTTCCGCATCCGTTTCCAGATCTACCAGAAGAAATTCTTCATGAAGTTCCTCAACAACTTCATCACCCAGCTTACGCCGTTCTTCTTCTATCTGGTCGGCGGCTATCTGGCGATCAAGGGCCAGATCACCGTGGGCGCGCTGGTGGCCGCACTCGCGGCCTACAAGGATCTTTCGAGCCCGTGGAAGGAATTGCTGGCCTATTACAACCAGACGCAGGACATGGGGCTGCGCTGGGAGATCGTCACCGAACGTTTCGCCCCGCGCGGGATGATCGACGAAGCCCTGTTCGAAGGCACACCGGACGAGATCCCGCACCTCAAGGGGGATATCCATATCCACAATGTCGTGGTGTCCAACGGCGAGGGCGGCAACGTGCTGGAAAACATCACGCTTGAAATCCCCAAGGGCGCGCAGGTGGCGGTCAAGGCGTCGACACAGGCCGAACGCCGCGCCTTTGCCGAGCTTCTGACCCGCGAGGTGATGCCGTCGCGCGGGACGGTCACGATGGGCGGCCACGATATCGCGACCCTGCATCAGGCGGTGATCGCGGCGCGGATCGGCTATGTGCAGGCGCAGCCCTACCTGTTCAACGGCACCATCGGCGACAACCTGTTGATGTCGCTGCGCACCTCGCCGAAGACGGTGTTGTGGGACCCTGACAAGCGGGATCGCGATGCGATCGAAGCACGGCGCGCGGGCAACAGCCTCGACAGCCTCAAGGCCGACTGGCTGGACCCCGCGCTGGCCGATCTGCAGAAGGAACAGGACGTCTACGCGTGGTGGTTCGAACTGAGCCGCGTGCTGAACACCGACGAGGGGATCATCCGTAGCGTCCTGAATTCGCGGATGGACCCCGAAAGGCATCCCGTGCTTGCCAGCCGGCTGGTGGCCCTGCGCGACGATGTCGAGGCCACGCTGAAGGAGCGCGGATTGGACGGTGCCGTGTACCGCTTCGATCCCGACAGCTTCAACCCGGCGGTGCCGTTGGCGGGGAACCTTCTGTTCGCGGCACCGCGCCGCGACATTTCCCAGCAGGGGCTGGCCGCCGAAAAGCGGCTGCTCGGGATGATCGTCGAACAGGGGCTGGCCGAACAGGCCATCGCGATCTCGCAGACACTGGTCGAGACCCTGCACCAGACCTTTGGCCGCGACGGCACCGACCATCCGCTGTTTACCGCGCTGGGCATCGAGGCGCAGCTTTACGAGCAGCTGGTGGATATCGCCGCGCGGCGCCGCGACGAGGGCGACGGCGCGTTGAGCGAGGAAGAATTCGCGCTGCTGCTGACCGTGCCTTTCGCCTTTACCGCCGAACAGATCGGTCCGGCCTTCCCCGAAAGCTTCAAGGACGAGATTCTGGCGATCCGGCGTACCAGCGCCCCGACGCTGCGCGAACGCGCGTCGGACCTGTTCGTGCCCATCGCGCCCGAGAACTATCTGCCGCGGCTGACGCTGCTGGAAAACCTGCTCTACGGGCGGGTCTCCAACATGGCGGGCCTGCAGGAGGATCTGATCCTGGACGCGGTGTCGGACATCCTGCGCGAGAACGGTTTGCGCCAGATGGTCGCGTCGAATGTGTTCGACGTGCCGACAACGATTGGCGGGGCGAACCTGCCGCAATCGATTCACGAGCGCGCCTCGTTCACCCGCGCGGGGATCAAGAAGCCCGATGTGCTGATCTTCGACAAGGCGCTGATGGGTGGCGATCACGCGGCGGTGCGCAAGCGTCTGCGGGACCTGATGCCCGAGACCACGCAGATTTTCGTCAACGACACGATTGATGCGCCCGACACCTACGACATGCTGGTCGAGATCAGCCACGGCCGCATCGACGGTGTGGAGGCCGGAGCGGACCCCGCGATCAACGGCGGCGTGTCGGACGACCTGCGCCGCAAGCTGTCGGTGATCCAGCGCAACGACCTGTTCAGCAATCTCGAACCGCGGGCCCAGCGGCTGCTGGCCTTTGCAGCGCAGTGGTACGAAGCCCCGGCGGGGACCCGGATTTTCAGCATCGGAGAGCCGCCCGATGCGGCCTATCTGTGTCTGTCGGGCAAGGCGGAAATCTCGTTCACCAACGATGACGGGCGCGAACAGCATATCTCGACGGTCGAGCCGGGGCGCGTGATCGGCGATCTGGCGGTGATCGTGAACGAACCGCGCTCGGTCAGCCTGACCACGCTGGAGGATACCCGGTTCCTGCGCCTTGGTGCCGCGCAGTTCCGGTCGGTCATCGAAAACGATACCGCCGTGATGATGAGCCTTCTGAAAACCGTCTCAGGCCATCTGACCGGCGCGAGCGAGGTGATGCGCGCGGCCAATATTTCCGTGCCGCGCGATTTCGGGCCCTCCGCCCCGCCGCTGCTGCCGGAGGAGGGACGATGAGGGCGCTTCTGCCGGATTACGCGATGCACGCGTTGCATACGCGCGCCGCGCAAGGGACCGCCCAGATATGGCGCGTCCTGCTGGCCATCGTGCTGATGGTCGCGGCCTATATCAGCCTCAGCCTTGTCTACCGCGAGGGACTTTTCGCGCTGATCACACTCACCCCGTCGCTGCAGGAAGAGCTGGGCACGGGCAGTTCCGCGCGCGCCATGTACCTGATATTGCTCAACTTCGCAGTCATCACGGCGAGCGTGGCCATCGCCGTGCGGGTGGTGCATAGGCGTCCGGCGATCAGCGTTCTGGGGCCACTGGCGCTGCTGGTGCCGCATTTCGCACGGGTTATGGGGATACTGGTGGTGCTGGGCCTCGTCGTCATGGTGCTGCCCCCCTACGAGATCGGCGGCGCGCTGGTGCCCCATATGGCGCCGGGCAAATGGGCGCTTTTGCTGCCGGTGTCCCTGATCGCGGTGTTCATCCAGATCAGCGCCGAGGAAGTGCTGTTTCGCGGCTACCTGCAACAGCAACTGGGCGCGCGGTTCCGGTCGGCGCTGGTGTGGATGGTCCTGCCTTCGGCGCTGTTCGCCATCGGACATTACCAGCCCGCCGAAGCGGGCGGAAATGCGTGGATCATCGTGGTGTGGGCGTTTGTCTTCGGGATGCTGATGGCCGATCTGACCGCGCGGGCGGGCAATATCGGCCCGGCGCTGGCGGTCCATTTCGTCAACAACGTCGGCGCGCTGCTGATCACATCGCTGCCCGATACGCTCAGCGGTCTGGCGTTGTTCCACACGCCTTTCGGCATGGACGACGAAGCGGCGCTGATGGCGTGGATGCCGGTGGATTTCGCGATGATGCTCTGCATGTGGCTGGCCGCGCGGCTGGCGTTGCGGCGCTGATTGCAATTCCGGCGCCGCACCTTTATCTCAAGGCCAAACCTAACGTCAGGACCGTGACCCCATGAACTGGATCAGCAATTACGTCCGCCCCCGGATCAATTCGATCTTCTCGCGCCGCGAGACGCCCGAGAACCTGTGGACGAAATGCGAGGAATGCGGAACGATGCTGTTCCACCGCGAGGTCAGCGAGAACCTCAACGTGTGTACGAACTGCGGCCATCACATGCACATCACGCCGCGCGACCGTTTCAAGGCGCTGTTCGACGGCGGTGTCTATTCCGAGGTGAAAGTCCCCGCGCCGACGCCGGACCCGCTGCATTTCCGCGACCAGAAGAAATACCCCGACCGCCTGCGCGCCGCGCAAAAGCAGACCGGCGAGACAGAGGCGATGCTGGTCGCCTCCGGTGATATCGGGCGCACGCCAATCGTGGCCTGCGCGCAGGATTTCAGCTTTATGGCCGGATCGATGGGGATGTATGTCGGCAACGCCATCATCGCCGCTGCGGAAGAAGCGGTGAAGCTGAAGCGCCCGCTGGTGCTGTTTTCGGCCGCCGGTGGCGCGCGGATGCAGGAAGGGATCCTGAGCCTGATGCAGATGCCGCGCACCACCGTGGCGGTGCAGATGCTGAAGGAAGCGGGCCTGCCCTATATCGTCGTGCTGACGCATCCGACCACGGGCGGGGTTACGGCAAGCTACGCGATGCTGGGCGATGTCCATATCGCCGAGCCGAACGCGCTGATCTGTTTCGCGGGACCGCGCGTGATCGAACAGACGATCCGCGAGAAGCTGCCCGAAGGGTTCCAGCGCGCCGAATACCTGCTGGATCACGGGATGCTGGACCGCGTGACACCGCGCACCGAGTTGCGCGAGGAGCTGATCACGATCGTGCGGATGCTGATGGGGCTGCCGCCTGCGGTGCGGGGCGATCTGCCGCCACCGGCGGACCTGCCGCACGAGCTGTCGCCCGAGCCCGAAGCGGAAGCCGCCCCCGCCCCCCCACCCGCAGCCAAGAAAGGATAGCCGGCCCTTCGGCCGGCCACGGGGGCTCCTCGCTGCGCTCCTCGCCCCTGACACCACCGTTTCGACAGACTGGACCCGCCGCGATGGCCGACGCTGACACTGCTTCCTCGGATGTCATTCTGGACCGGATGATGGCGCTGCATCCCAAGGTCATCGACCTGACGCTGGACCGGATGTGGCGGCTGCTGGACGCGCTGGGCAACCCGCAGAACGATCTGCCGGCGGTTGTCCATATCGCGGGCACCAACGGCAAGGGATCGACGCAGGCGATGATCCGCGCCGGGCTGGAGGCCGCGGGCCACCGCGTCCATGCCTATACCTCGCCGCATCTGGCGCGCTTTCATGAACGGATCCGGCTGGCCGGGACGCTGATCGACGAGGACGCGCTGAGCGCTGTGCTGGACGAATGCTATGCTGCCAATGGCGGCGAGAGCATCACCTATTTCGAGATCACCACCGCCGCAGCGCTGCTGGCCTTTGCCCGCACGCCCGCCGACTATACCCTGCTGGAGGTCGGTCTTGGCGGTCGGCTGGATGCGACCAATGTCATATCGAGCCCCGCCGCCACGGTGATCACGCCCGTCTCGATCGACCACCAGCAATTTCTGGGCGATACGCTGGCGCAGATCGCGGGCGAGAAGGCGGGCATCATCAAGCGCGGAGTGCCCTGCATCGTCGGCCCGCAGGCCGAGGAGGGGCTGGAGGTGATCGAGGCGCGGGCCGCCCGTGTCGGCGCGCCCCTGCGTGCCTACGGCCAGCACTGGCATGTCGGCACGGAAGGCGGGCGGCTGATCTATCAGGACGAAAGCGGGCTGCTGGACCTGCCGCGCCCCAACCTGCTGGGCGCCCATCAGGTGCAAAACGCCGGTGCCGCGCTTGCCACCCTGCGCCATCTGGGTGCTGACGAGGCTGCCTGCACCGCTGCCGTCACCCAGGCCGAATGGCCCGCGCGCATGCAGCGGCTGCGCAAGGGGCCGCTTTTCGACATCGCGGGAACGGCGGAGCTGTGGCTCGATGGCGGCCACAACCCTGCCGCCGGAGAGGCGATTGCCGCGCTGCTGGCTGATCTGCCGAACGTGCCGACCCACCTGATCTGCGGAATGCTCAACACCAAGGACATCGGCGGCTATCTGCGGCCGCTTGCGCCGCATGTGGCGTCCCTTCAGGCGGTGTCGATCCCCGGCGAATCCGCGACACTGGCCGCCGAAACCACGGCCGAGGCAGCCCGCGCGGCGGGCATCACCGCCACCGCCGCCGACAGCGTCGAGGATGCGCTGCGCGCCATCGTGGCGCAGGACCCCCAGGCGCGGGTCGTCATCTGCGGATCCCTGTATCTTGCGGGCAACATTTTGCGGCGTAACAGTTAACGGAATTGCAAGCTTTCAGGGGTCAACTTGACCCGTGGAAAGCGCCGAAATACCCTCGGAGCTATAACAGACCGGATGCGGCGATGCGCCTGTCCGGCATCAACCGAGGATCGAGCATGACCCAGACTTCCGCCACAACGCGGGCCGCATCCGCGCCTGAAACTCCCGTGAAAAGGCAACTGATCGTCTGCGGCGTGGCGATTGCCATCATGTCCCTCGGCGTCTGGAGCCTGTGGAACGAGATGGCGCCCTACCATCCCGACAGCTACAGCGCGGGCCCCGGATTTGACGCAGAAGAAGTCAGCCGCGACGGCGGTTCGCTGACCGCAATCTCCGACTAGCGCCGCCCGCCGTTCAGGCCCCGTCACGGCCCCAGTCGGCGCTCTGCATCTCGCGCAGGCGCGAGGCGGTGCGCTCGAACTCGAACGTGCCCTCGCCTTCGAGGTAGAGCATTTCGGGCGAGGCCGCCGCCGAACAGATCAGGCGCACGCGCGCCTCGTAAAGCGCGTCTATCAGGGTGACGAAGCGCTTGGCCTCGTTGAAGTTGCTGCGCCCCAGCGTCGGAATGTCGTCGAGCATCAGCACACGGACCGCTTCGGCGATGGCGAGGTAGTCCGCCGCGCCCAGCGGTTGCCCGCACAGCGCGTGAAACCGCGCGCGCCCGATCCCGCTGCGAAAGCGTGGCAGCACCACGTCGCGCCCCTTGACCCGCAGGGTCAGCGGTTCGGCGTCGCCCCCGGTCAGGTCCTCCCAGACCGCGTCCATCGCGGCGCGGCTTTCGTCGTTCACGGGGGTGAAATAGACCGGGCTGCCCGACAGCCGGTCCTGACGGTAATCGGTCGGGCTGGCAAGTTCGTGGACAACCATCCGGTCCTTGATCAGCTCGATGAACGGCAGGAAAATCTGCCGGTTCAACCCGTCCTTGTAGAGGTCGTCGGGAATGCGGTTCGACGTCGTGATCACGGTCACCCCGCCCGCGAACAGCGCCTCGAACAGGCGCCCGACGATCATCGCATCGGTGATGTCGGTGATCTGCATCTCGTCGAAGGCCAGCAGGCGGATGCTGTCTGTCACCTCTTTCGCCACCGGTGCGATGGCGTCATCGACGCCTGTCTTGCGCGCGGCGTGCAGCTTTTCGTGGATTTCCTGCATGAAGGCGTGGAAATGCACGCGGCGTGCCGGAATATTGCCCAGCTCGCGCACGAAGAGATCCATCAGCATGGATTTGCCGCGCCCGACCCCACCCCAGAGATAGAGACCCTTTGGCGGTTCGGGCGCACGCCGGAAAAGCCCCTTCTTCACGGGCTTTTCCAGTGCGGCGCGGATGCGGTCGAATTCGGGAAGAACGGCCTCCTGCGCGGGATCGGGCGCAAGGGTGCCTTCGGCGATCATCTGGTCGTATCTCTGGCGCATGCTCATGCAGGGATGCCTAGCGCGGCGGCGCGGCGTTGGAAAGTGTAAGGATACAATCTCGCAATTGACGAAACCGCGGACCCCGCGCAGGTTGGCCGGACAACTGCCGGAGTCGTCACATTGGAAAAATCCCCGCTGTTCACGCCGGTGCTGATCGTCGGTTGCGCGATCATCATCGTCAGCTTCGCCGTCCGCGCGTCCTTTGGCGTTTTCCAGATCCCGATCGCCGAGGAATTCGGCTGGCTGCGGGCGGAATTCTCGCTCGCCATCGCGATCCAGAACCTTGCGTGGGGGATCGGGCAGCCGATCTTTGGCGCGCTGGCGGAGCGGATGGGCGACCGCAAGGCGATCGTCGCGGGGTCGGTGATCTATGCGCTGGGGCTGATCCTGTCGGCGGGCGCCGAGACGCCGCTGGCGCACCAGACCTATGCGTGGCTGGTGGGCTTCGGGATCGCAGGGACCGGGTTTGGCGTGATCCTTGCGGTGGTCGGGCGCGCCGCATCCGACGACAACCGGTCGATGGCGCTGGCTGTCGTCACGGCGGCGGGCAGCGCGGGCCAGATCTTTGGCGCGCCGGTGGCCGAATGGTTGCTGGGCTTCATGGGCTGGCAAAGCGTTTTCCTGATCTTCGCCGCTGCCATCCTCGCGATAATCCTGACCCTGCCGTTCATGCGCGCGCCGGTACAGGCGGACCGGACCGAGCTGGAAGAAAGCATGGGCACGATCCTCATGCGGGCATTCCGCGATCCCAGTTACGCGCTGATCTTCCTCGGATTTTTCTCCTGCGGATATCAACTGGGGTTCATCACCGCGCATTTCCCCGCCTTCGTCACCGAACTCTGCGGCCCGATTCTGGCCGGCGGGGTGCTGCACAACATGGGGATCACCACGACATCGGCGCTGGGTGCGGTGGCGATTTCGCTGATCGGGGCGGCCAATATCGCGGGATCGCTTGCGGCGGGCTGGGCCGGCAAGCGATATTCCAAGAAGTACCTGCTGGCGGGGATCTACGCGGGGCGCACGGTGGTTGCGTCGGTGTTCATCCTGATGCCGATCACCCCCGCCAGCGTGATCGTCTTCTCCATCGCCATGGGGGCGCTGTGGCTTGCCACCGTGCCGCTGACCTCGGGGTTGATCGCGCATATCTACGGGCTGCGCTACATGGGGACGCTTTACGGGATCATCTTCTTCAGCCACCAGTTGGGCAGCTTCGTCGGTGTCTGGCTCGGCGGGCGGATGTATGACGTCTATGGCACCTACACGATGGTGTGGTGGATCGGCGTGGGCGTCGGCGCCTTCAGCGCGATCGTCCACCTGCCCGTGCGCGAACGCCCCGCCGGATTGCCCGAACCGGCATAGCGCATCCGTACCATGCTTGGCGGGCTGGGCAGAAGCTATGGCCAGAAGGCAAAGAGGCCGCTGCCCCTAGTCGGCGAGGGGTGCTGCGGGCGCGGGCAGAAAGGCGGTGATCCGCTCTGTCACCTCGGACGCGTGGGTATAGGGCAGGCCGTGGCCCGCATCGGCGATGACGTCGTGGCGGACGTGGCGGTTCCACGCGGCAAGCTGCCCCATCGAACTTGTGGGGATCACCGTGTCATCCTCGCCCCAGATCGCCAGAACCGGCAGGCCGTTGCGATGGATCGCCAGATGTTCGCCCTCCATCGGGCGGGCGAGGATGCCGCGCAGGCTGGCAAGCACCGCCGGAACGAACCCCCGGAAATCGAGCTGCGCGCGTTGCAGATCCGCGATGCCGGGGACCGCGCTGGCCAGATCGCGTTCGGCGCGGATGCCCTGCCGCAGCGCGCGCGGATAGAGCGCCAGCATCGCCCATGTGCCCAGAAGCCCACGGTCGCGGATAAAGCGCAGGGTCGGCGTGTCGGGCACGGACATTCCGGCGGGGGCGATCAGAACCAGCCGGTCGACCCGTTCGGGCTGTGCCGCTGTGAACCCCGCCGCAATGGCGCCGCCCATGGAATAGCCGACAAGGTGGAAAGGTGTCGTGATATCGAGATGTGCCAGCAGCGCGTCGAGCTGCGCGAGAAAGAACCCCTTGTCCTCGACCCCTCCGGGCCGGTCGGAAAACCCCCGTCCGTACAGATCGTAGGCCAGCACCCGAAACCCGCGCACGGCCAGACCCCGCGCGATGGCCGTCCAGACAAAGCTGGGGGTGGTCAGCCCGTGGATCAGAACCACCAGCGGTCCGGTTTCGGGGCCGCTGAGGTGATAGTGCGTCACCCCGCCCTCAAGCTCGGCAAACTTCCCCGGTGCCGAGCCGCGCCGCCCATCCGACATTTGCGGCTTGTAGCGTTCGTAGACGAAAGGGGCGGCGAAGACCGCGAGCAGCAGAAGCGCCAGCCAGATCATCTGGCGCCGCGCCACTGCTCAAGGATATAGCGGCTGGTCATCAGATCGAGATGCGCACCGCCGCCGTTCTTGGCGATGGTGATCTCGTCAGGGCTGGTGCGGGTCACACGGTCGAGCGTGTAGTAATCCGCGATGATGTCTGATTTCTGGATCGTACCGGCCTCCAACGGGATCTTGAGCTCTCCGATATGGCCCAAAGTCGTGTCGAAACTGTCAACGAAGAGCCGCGCGCGGCCGAGTGCGGTGTCGTCGACCTCGCGCATGTCGGGGCGATAGGCGCCGATCAGGTCCAGATGCTGGCCGGGGCGCAGCCAGTCGCCCGCGATCACCGGCTCGGTGGCCATGGTTGCAGTCGCGATGATGTCCGCCGCGCCGACGGCTTCGGCAAGGTCGGTCGCGACTTTCAGCCCGGGGATATCGCGGGCCATCTCGCGGGCGTTGGCGGTGGTGCGGTTCCAGACGGTGAATTCGGCCTCCGGAAAGGCGGCGCTATAGGCCTCGACCAGTGACCGCGCGACGGTGCCCGCCCCGACCAGAAGGATGCGGCGGCTGTCGGGCCGTGCCAGCCTGCGCGCGGCCAGAAGGCTGTCACCTGCGGTTTTCCACTTGGTCACCAGATGGAAGTCGATGATCGCCTCCAGCGTGCCGTCCGCGTCGGAATAGAGGCTGACACCGCCGTTGATATTCGGTGTGCCACGGGCCGCGTTGCCGGGAAAGATCGTCGCGGATTTCACGGCGATGCCCATGCCGTCGATCCATGCCGCGCGGCTGAGCAGCGTGTCGGGATCGCGGTAGAGAAAGGTATCGCCGATCTCGGCCTTCGGCAGGGCATGGCCCGCCGCCAGCGCATCGGTCAGGCCGATCCAGTCCATCGCCCGCTCTCCGGCCTCGAAGGAGATAAAGGGAATATCGCTCATTGTGCGTCCTCCTGTGTCAGCAGCCCTTCGGCGACCAGCCGGTCGGCCCAGCCTGCGGACCCGGTGAAATGGTGTGTCTGCCAGCCGCGCGAACTGGCCTGCGCGATGTTGTCGGCGCGGTCATCGGTGAACAGCAGCGCGTCACCGGAGAGCCCCGTCGCCTCTTCCAGCATCCGGTAGATCGTCGGGTCGGGTTTGATCGTCCCCATATGCCCCGAGATGAAATCGCGGTCGAATTCGCGCAGGAACGGGTATTTCGTTTCGGCCAGCGCGTAGGTTTCAATTCCGAAATTGGTCAGGGAAAACACCGGCACGCCACGGCCCTGAAGGGCGCGCATCAGGCGCACGGAATGGTCGATGGCGGGCGACGCCATGTCGAGCCATCGGTCGTGCCAAAGCATCACGGCGTCGTGGAAATCGGGATGGTTCGCGGCGGTCTCTTCCAGAACGCTGGTGAAATTCTCGCCGCGATCGACGCGGTCGTTCATCGCGTGCAGGTCGATGGCCGCGAACAGCGCGCGGCGGCGCTCCTGCCCGATCTGCGCATCGAAGAACCGTTCGGGCTGCCATTCTATCAGGACGTTGCCGATGTCGAAAATCACCGCTTGCGGGGTCATCAAGCCTCCTTTGGCAGGACGGATTGCTGTGCACCCTGCCGGTTTCGGGTTGTCGGTCGCGTGGCTAGCCCGCCCTGGCGGCGGCACGGATCTCACGCTCCAGCGCCTCCAGAAAGCGGGAACGGTCGGCCTTTGTAAAGCCTTTGCCGCCGCCCTGCCGGAACGGGTCGGCGGCGCGCAGGTCGGTCATCAGGTCGCGGGTGGCAAGCACGTTGCCGATGTTCGCCTGCGTCAGCGCCTCGCCGTTGTGCTTGATCACACGCGCGCCGGCGGCGACGCATTTGGCGGCCAGCGGGATGTCACCGGTCACGACCACGTCGCCCGGGCCCGCGCGTTCGGCGATCCACATATCGGCCACGTCCGGCCCGTCGGGGACGATCACGGTTTCCACCAGCGGGTTCTGCGATGGGCGCAGGCCGCCGTTGGAGACCACGAACATGCGCAGCCGGTGGCGCGTGGCGACGCGCTCGGCCTCGGCCTTCACGGGACAGGCATCGGCGTCGATGTAGAGCGCCGTCATGCGGACCAGAGCGCTTCGGCGTGGAAGGTGACGTGGTCTTCCATGAAGGTCGAGATGAAGAAATAGCTGTGGTCATAGCCGGGCTGCATCCGGAAGATGCCCTGCTGCCGCCGTTTCGCCATGGCCGCGCTCAGCGCTTCGGGCATCAGCAGATGCAGAAACTGGTCGTCGGTGCCCTGATCGATCAGAACGGGACCGTCAAAGCCTTTCTCGGCCATCAGAAGGGTCGCGTCATGGGCCTGCCATGTGCTGCGGTCCTCGCCCAGATAGGCAGTGAACTGCTTTTCGCCCCAGTCGCTTTCGGTGGGGTTGGCGATGGGTGCAAAGGCCGACACCGAGCGGAAGCGCCCCGGCAGCGACATCGCAAGCGTCAGCGCGCCGTGTCCGCCCATGGAGTGCCCGGTGATGCTCTGGCGGTCCATGTCGAGCGGGAAGTGTTCGGCCAGAAGGGCGGGCAATTCGTCCGAGACATATGTCCACATCGCGAAATGCGCGGCCCAGGGATCCTGCGTGGCGTCGACGTAGAAACCCGCGCCCTTGCCGAGATCGAAAGCCTCGTCGTCGGCCACGCCGTCGCCGCGCGGCGAGGTGTCGGGAAAGACCAGCGCGATGCCCTGCTCGGCGGCCCATGCCTGCGCACCCGCCTTGACCATCGCGTTCTCGTGGGTGCAGGTCAGGCCCGACAGGAACCACAGCACCGGCACCGGACCTTCCTGCGCCTCTGCGGGCAGAAACAGCCCGAAGGTCATGTCGCAGTCGCAGGCGGGGGATGCGTGTTTGATGACATGTTGCACACCGCCGAAGCAGGCGTTGGACGAAAGCGTTTCCATGGAATGTCTCCTGTTGCGGTTTGGCCTTGGCTACCGTGCCGGAGGGGCAGGCCGCAAGGGGCATGGCGTCATGCGCCCGTCAGCCACCCGATCCAGAGGCTGACCGTCACGATGCTGACTGCCGTCGAGACGAGGATCGCGGCCGAAACCCGCTGGGGTGCGACGCCGTAGTGCTGGGCCAGAATATAGACGTTACCGGCCACGGGCAGCGCCGCCGCCGAGATCACGACCGTCGCCTGATAGGGATCGACGTGGAACAGCGCAAAACAGGCGAAGGCCACGAAGAGCGGGTGCAGTACCAGCTTGCAGAAGGTCAGCCAGCCCGCGACGCTCAGCCGTTCCGCGGATTTCGACGCCAGCGACGCGCCGATGGCAAAGAGCGCGCCGGGTGTGGCCGCGGCCCCCAGAAGGGACAGGAATTCGTTCATCGGGTCCGGAATGGGGATTTGCAGGCCCGACCACAGAAGGCCGAGCGTGATCGCCACGATCATCGGATTCTTCAACAGCCCCAGGCCTACGGTGCGCAGGATCGCGATGCTCATCCGGCCATCGCGCGAGCCGGTGATCAGGATCACGATCAGCGAGGAGAAGACGATGAGGTCGATGGCCAGCGCCAGCATCACCGGACCGATGGCTTCGGCGCCCAGAAGCAGCGTCAGCATCGGCACGCCCAGAAAGCCCACGTTGCCGATCACCGCGCATTGCGCCTCGATCGCCGTCACCTCGACCTTGAGACCGCGCAGATAGGCCACGATGGTCGCAATGCCGTAGACAAAGGCGGTGCCCCACAGATAGGCCGCCACCAGCCTGCCGTTCCACACATCGGCCAGCGACAGATTGGCGGAAAACCGGAACAGCATCGCGGAAAGCGCGAAGTAGAACACGAACTTGGTGAGGTAGGCGGTCGCTTCCTCGGAAAAGAATTTCGTGCGCCCGGCCCAGTACCCCAGACCGATGAGCGCGAAAAACGGAAGTGTTTTGAGGAAGATCGCAAGCATGAGCGAAGGGATAACTTGGCCGCAGGGTGCCTGCCAGAGAAAACGGCACCCGGCAGGGCAAAGGCTGCGGTGCGTTGCAAATTGTCTCTTGGAAGTGAACCGTTCTGTTTATATCCTCTGGGTTCAGCCCAGATCGGAGACCGGATGACCGAGACCGCAGAACCCCTACACGACAGTGTGCACCGGGGCCGGAAATACGCGCAGGTGCTCGCCGGTGCGCGGCAGGTCTTCATGGCGGACGGGTTCGAAGGGGCCAGCGTCGACGAAATCGCGCGCGTGGCCGAGGTCTCGAAAGCGACACTGTACAAGTATTTCCCCGACAAGCGGGTCCTGTTCATGGAGGTCGCCAACAGCGAGTGCCAGCGGCAGGCGGGCCGCGCCATCGACAGCATCGACAAGGCGGCGCCGCCACGCGAGGTGATGGGACAGACGGGCAGGCATTTCCTGCGCTTCATCACCAGCAAGTTCGGGCAACAGATCTTTCGCATCTGCGTGGCGGAATCGGACCGGTTTCCCGAACTGGGACGCAGTTTCTGGGAAAGCGGGCCGAAGGTGATGCGCGGCGAGATGGTCGCCTATTTCGCCGAAGCCTGCGCGCGCGGCCAGTTGCGCATCGACGACATGGGTCTGGCCGCCGACCAGTTCGGCGAGCTGTGCAAGGCCGATCTCTGGCCACGGCTGATATTCGGTGTCATCAAGGACGTCACATGCGAAGAGATCGACCGCGTGGTCGACAGCGCGGTGGACACATTTCTGGCGAGGTACGGGACATGAAATATTCGGTGATGATGCTGGCACTGCTGGCAGGATGCGGTGGCGCTGTCGTGCAGGCCCCGGCAGGCGGAACTGCCGGCGCGGGCCCCGACACCTGCGGCGCGTCCGGGTTTCAGGATCTGGTCGGACGGGGGGCCGCTGCGGCGCTTGTGGTGCCCGAGCCAAAGCGGCTTTACCGCACGGACGAGGCGATCACACAGGATTTCGTGCCCGGACGGCTGAATGTGGTGCTGGACGAAACCGATACGATCATCGCGGTGCGCTGCGGCTGACCCCGGGTTTTTGGCCGAACCGGCGTGATCCGATTGACGCGCCCCCGCGGGGGCGCGACGACATTCCGGCTGTGTGCGCGGGCGTTCTGGCGTAACGCGCTAGCGTTTGTCGAGGATGCGCACGGCCTTTCCCTCGGAGCGGGGCACTGCGCCGACCTCTCCCACCGTCACGGCGACGCTGATCCCGATGCTCTGCTTGATCGCTGCGGCGAGGTTCTGGCCCGCCTGGCTGCGCAGCGCTTCGGTGACCGCGGCGTCGGTCGCCTCGCAGAGGATGCGCATCTGGTCCATCCGGTCGGGCCGGGTGAGTTCGAGCTGGAAATGCGGCGCGAGACTGGGCATCTGCATCAGGATTTCCTCGATCTGGGTCGGGAAGACGTTGACGCCGCGCAGGATGATCATGTCGTCCGAGCGCCCCGTCACCTTTTCCATCCGGCGCATGGACCGCGCCGTGCCGGGCAGCAGCCGCGTCAGATCGCGGGTGCGATAGCGGATGATCGGAAACGCTTCCTTGGTGAGCGAGGTAAACACCAGCTCGCCGCGTTCCCCCTCCGCCACGGGCTGTCCGGTTTCGGGATTGATGATCTCGGGAAAGAAATGATCCTCCCATATGTGCAGGCCGTCTTTCGTTTCGACACATTCCATCGAGACGCCGGGGCCCATGACCTCGCTCAGCCCGTAGATGTCGACGGCGTGCATGTCGAAGGCGGTTTCGATTTCGCCGCGCATCGCGTTGGTCCAGGGTTCGGCACCGAAAATGCCGACTTCGAGCGCGCTGTCGCGCGGATCAATGCCCTGTGCCGCGAATTCGTCGAGGATCGACAGCGCGTAGGAGGGGGTGACGGTGATCCCCTTGGGGCGAAAATCGGTGATCAGGCGCACCTGCCGGGGCGTCATGCCCCCCGAGATCGGGACCGTCACCAGCCCCAGCGCATCGGCACCCAGATGGATGCCCAGCCCGCCGGTAAACAGCCCGTAGCCGTAGGCGTTGTGCAGCATGTCGCCGGGCCGCAGGCCGGCGGCGCGCAGGGACCGCGCGACGACCGCGCCCCAGTTCTGGAGATCGCGCTCGGTATAGCCGACCACCGTGGGCTGGCCGGTCGTCCCCGACGAGGCATGGACGCGGCGCAGCTGATCCTGCGGGACGGCGAACATGCCGAAGGGGTAATTGTCGCGCAGGTCGGTTTTGACGGTGAAGGGAAACTTTGCCAGATCCGACAGATCCTCCAGATCGTCAGGATGCACGCCCGCCGCATCGAAGGACGTCCGATAGAAAGGCACGTTGTCGTAGGCATGGCGCAGGGACCATTTGAGCCGGTCAAGTTGCAGGGCCGCGATTTCGTCGCGGCTCGCGATCTCGATCGGATCGAGGCTGCTGCGGTCTGGTGTGAGGTCTTTCATTCCGTTTCTCCGTCTTCGGGGAAATGCTGTCCCCTGATCCGTCGCGACAGGCCGCGGAAGGTGGCCACGCAGCGCCCGTTCTCGCCCGTTACAGTCACATCGTAGACGCCGGACCGTCCGGCGACAGCGGTTTGCGTGGCCGTCGCGGTCAGCAATTCGCCCGCGCGACCGGGATCAACATAGGTGATCTGGTTTTGCTGCGCGACAGTAACCGCGTTGTAGCTGTTGCAGGCGAAGGCAAAGGCGCTGTCGGCCAGCGTGAAGATATATCCGCCGTGGCAGATTCCGTGCCCGTTGATCATCGCATCGGTGACGCGCATCGTCAGCGTCGCCGCGCCCGGCGCGATCTCGACGAGTTCCATGCCGAGCGCGCGCGAGGCGTTGTCGTTTGCCATCATCACGGCGGCGCTGCGGGTGGCGCGATCCTGCGGGTCCATGGGCGTCCTTCATGCGTTTCAATTTTTGGCGAGCGTACAGAATGCTGTAACGCTTTCAAGAGTTTTGCGCACGGGGCTTGATTTGCCCGGCGAAGGGGGCAACTCTTGGATCATGAACATACCCACGATCCCCCTACGCGGCGTGTCCGGTGGCGGACAGCGCCTGCCCGAGCAGGTGGCCTTTCACCGCACCGAGCTTTCACAGATCCTGTCGCTCTACGGGCGCATGGTCGCTGCCGGAGAGTGGCGCGACTACGGCATTTCCAGTCTGCGCGAGGTCGCCGTCTTTTCGGTTTTCCGGCGCACCGCCGAGATGCCGCTCTACCGGATCGAGAAACGTCCGAAGCTGAGGTTGAAGCAGGGGCAATATTCGGTCGTGGGGACGGATGGGCAGGTGCTCAAACGCGGGCACGATCTGAAATCCGTGTTGCGGGTGCTGGAGCGTAAGCTGATCCGTGTGGTGGATTAGGCGACACCGGACTCGAGTTTAGGGGCAAAATGGAGACAGACCGTCGCGTTCCGGCACGGGCGGTGGCGCCTTGGCGCGGGGGCTCAGGCGGGCAGGCGTCTGCGGGCGGTAATCCGGCCATCGGTGCGGGCGATGCGTGCGATGGCGCTGTCGAGCGGTTCGAAGACGACTGCCATGGCATGGGCATTGGCGTGGATCAGGGTCTGGGGATCCCAGACGAGTGCGACATGCCCTTTCCAGAAGACCAGATCGTTGCGTCGAAGCGGCGTGTGGGGATCGAGCGGATCGCCCAGGTCCCGCTCCTGCATGTCGCTGTCACCGGGGCAGGGGATGCCGCAGGCGGTGCAGGCGGCCTGGACCAGACCGGAGCAATCGATGCCGAAGCGGCTGTTGCCGCCCCAGAGATAGGGCGTGCCGATGAAGAGCGCCGCCAGTTCCGCAGGGTCCGCGACGAGAGTATCGATCGGTGCGACATGCTGCGCGGGGATGTGCCCGTGCACCGTTTCGATGAACTGTCCGGACCGGTCCGTTGCCGCGACGCGGCTGCCGTGGCTGAGCGAGATGCGGTCGGGTGATTTGATGTCAGGGTCGAGATAGGCATGTGTCGCGGGGGCGATGACCCTGTGCGTCAGGGGCAGGGGGGCTGTGACCTCTGTCGTCCGCACGAAGCCGCAGTAGCCATCCGCCGCCGCCTGCACATAGGCCCAGCCGTCGGTTCGGTCCATCACTGTCACGTCGGCGCCCAGCAGCAGCTGGCGGTCGCGCGGGCCGCCGGGGCGGCGCATCAGATCGACCACGGGGCGGGCGATCTGCGCGGCCTCGCTGCCGCTCACGCGGGTGGGATCCGGTGTGGTGCGCGGATCGCTCATCGTTTCAGGATACCCGCGAGCGCGCCGTACAGCGCGCGGGTGCCCTGCCCGACGCCGCCCTTGGGGCGTGCCGGTGCGGCGCTGGGCTGCCAGCCGTAGATGTCGAAATGGGCGTAGCGGCTTCGGGTGACGAAGCGGCGCAGGAACAGGGCCGCCGTGATACAGCCCGCGAACCCGCCTTTCGGCGCATTGTCGAGATCCGCGATATCCGGTTCGATCATTGTCTCGTAGGGGTCGTGGAAGGGCATCCGCCAGACCGGATCGGCGACGGCGACGGCGGAGGCCTCGAGCGCTGTGACGAAAAGGGGATCGTCGCTGAAATAGGGCGCGAGGTCGGGACCCACGGCGACCCGTGCCGCCCCTGTCAGTGTCGCCATCGAGATGATCTGGTCGGGCTTTTCCTCGTCCGCCAGCGCCAGCGCGTCGGCCAGAACCAGCCGGCCCTCGGCATCGGTATTGTTGATCTCGACCGTCAGGCCCTTGCGGGAGGTCAGGACATCCTGCGGGCGGAAGGCATCGCCGGACACGGAGTTTTCCACGGCCGGGATCAGAATCCGCAAGCGCATCCGCGCGCCGGTGGCCATCAGCATATGCGCCAGACCCAGAACCGCGGCAGCGCCGCCCATGTCCTTTTTCATCAGACCCATAGAGGCGCCGGGTTTCAGGTTGAGACCGCCGGTGTCGAAACATACGCCCTTGCCGACCAGCGTGAGGGCGGGGCCTTCGTCGCCCCAGCGCATGTCGATGAGGCGCGGGGGTCGTGACGCCGCACGGCCCACGGCGTGGATCATCGGAAGATTGTTTTCCAGCAGCGCCTCGCCGCGGGTCACGTCAATGCTGGCGCCATGGCGTTCGGCCAGCTTGCGCGCCGCTGTTTCCAGTTCGGGCGGACCCATGTCGCTGGCGGGGGTGTTGATCAGGTCGCGTGTCAGCGCCTCGCCCGCCGCGATCGCCTCGAGACGAGCGGCGTCGACACCTTCGGGCGCCACGAGCCTGGCCCCTGCCGGTTTGGCCGACTTGTAGCGGTCAAAGCGGTAGCCGCCCAAAAGCCAGCCCAAGGCTTCGACCTCGAGGAGGTCTTCGGGCAGGCCGTCGGCGATGCGCCACGCGCCTTCGGGCAGTTTCGACGCTGCGGCCGCGAGTGTGAAGCGCCCGCGCAGGCGCTTGGCCGCTGTGCCGAACCCGATCAGAGCCCGCGCGGGCGCACCATCGGGGCCGGGCAGGACCAGCGCCTGCCCGATCCCGCCGGTAAATCCCATGGCGCGCACCCATGCGGCATCGCGCGCCTCTTGCGTGTCCAGCCATGCGTCGACTGCGTCCTCTTCGAGAATGTGGAGGGGCAGGGCATCGGGGCCGTCGGCGGCGAAGGTGAGGGACATTGCGTTTCCTTGGCATATTCGGGTTCGCCGCCAGACTACGCAATCCTGTCGCAGCGGCAAGCGCCGCGTCGGCGCAGGCCCGAGGGCCCTTGGCCGGCAGCGCTAGAGGCTGCGTTCCTGCATCGACCAGATCGCCGAAAGCGACCTTTCCCCGGTGCGCAGCATCCGCGACAGGGTGGCTGACACCGCGACGCTGTCGCGATCGTCGATACAGGCGGTCACGTCACCGGCCACCTGTGCAAGGCGCTTCATGCCGAGCTGTTCGGAAATCGCGATCAGCGATCGCGCGTTCTTGCGCAGCTGGGCGGTCTTGCCCTCCTGCCAGAGCGACCGGCACAGGGACATGCGGACGGCCAGTTCCTCCATCGCACGGCACATCACGTTGTCGGCGCCGTCCGCGCCCAGCTGTCTGTAGAGCGCACCGATCCTGCCCTGATCCAGTTCGACCCTTTCGATCAAGCGCATTTCGAGTATCTCACCCATCTTTCACCCCTTCGTTTCGCCCCCACGGCTGGAGACGTTATGCGGGGCGTTGCTTTAGAAATCCTTTCGGGGAAACGGGATTAAGGCTCGAATCTTCGGCGTTTTCCGTCTAATTCATCGAAACAAGAAATCAGGAGGTCCGCCACCATGAAAGAGGCAAAGCCGCTGCCAGGATACCTTGTCCAGCGCTATCAGGGCTGGCGGGCGACGACCTTTTCCGCAAATCGGGCGTG
This sequence comes from Sulfitobacter sp. HNIBRBA3233, assembly GCF_040149665.1. Lineage (NCBI taxonomy): Bacteria > Pseudomonadati > Pseudomonadota > Alphaproteobacteria > Rhodobacterales > Roseobacteraceae > Sulfitobacter > Sulfitobacter marinivivus. The sequence goes on from NZ_JBEFLP010000001.1 coordinate 2,571,655, forward strand.
GTATCAGAAGCTTGCCACCGACGGCCAGCATCCGCGCGCCATGGTGATTTCGTGCTGTGACAGCCGGGTCCACGTCACCTCGATTTTCGGGGCGGACCAGGGGGAGTTCTTCATTCACCGCAATATCGCCAACCTCGTGCCGCCCTATCAGCCTGACGGGCTTCAGCACGGCACCTCGGCGGCGGTGGAATACGCGGTGAACGTGCTGAAGGTCGCGCATCTGATCGTGCTGGGCCATTCCAACTGTGGCGGCGTGCAGGGGTGCCTGTCCATGTGCAAGGGGCACGCGCCGGAGCTGGAGGAGAAGACCAGCTTTGTCGGGCGCTGGATGGATATCCTGCGTCCCAAATACGAGCTGGTCGCGGAGATCGAGGACGAGGCCGCGCAGGTCAGGGCGCTGGAGAAACATGCGGTGATGATCTCGCTGGAGAATTTGATGACCTTCCCGTGGCTCGAAGAGAAGGTGCAGAGTGGGGATCTGACCTTGCATGGCATGTGGACCGATATCGGTGCCGGCGGCCTGGAATACTTCAGCCCGGCCGATAACGGGTTCCAACCGGTCTGAGCCGCTGTTGCGGGCCGGATTAACAGGCCGTTAACCATGTCGGGGCCAGACTGGATCCATGGAACTGGAATCGGTCACCCTCAAACTGCCGCGCGACCTGTTGTCGGGCGCACAGCGTGTCGCCACGGCGCGCGATGTCACCATCGGCCATCTGGTGCGGGTGCTGTTGAAACGCGAGGTGGAGCGTCAGCTGCGCGTGCCCAAGCCCCGCCCCGACCAGGGGCTCCTCGCGGCCCTTCAGGCGCTCCTCGCCCGTGACATCGCGGCTGCGGTGGACTGGGCGGATCTGGCCGCGCGCCTGCGCCCGCACGGATACGAGATGCGCGCGAAGGGCGGGGGGCTGGTTCTGGTCAAATCCAGTTGCGGCACGCAGGTCTGCAAGGCGTCGGACATCGGTTTCGCCTACGGCGATCTGGTTGCGCGGTTCGGAGTGGCCATGCCCGGCCACCCGCACAGCATGACCCATCGCGGTGTGATGCCCGCGGGGCAGATCGACCCGTGCCGGCACCGCCTGGTATCGGCCCATCTGGACGCGGCGGCGGACTGGTCCGATCTGGCAAACCGGCTGGCGGGGGAAGGGATGGAACTGCGCCCCATGGGGGCCGGGCTGGGGATCCACATCCGCGCCACGGGACGGCATCTGTGCAATACCACCGCCGTGGGCGCGAGTTACGACGCGCTCATCGAACGGTTCGGTGGACCGGTGCCGGGCCACACACATGAGATCCCGCGCCAACTGCCGGACGCGCACCCGCAGGCGGGCGATTTCCATACCGTGGTGCGGGACTGAACCGGGCCAAGACCCTCGCGCGCGGACCTGTTCGCTGGCGGTGGTTGCCCGCACCGGCGGGCGCGGGCACAGGATCCGCCGCTATCTGGTGTCTGCATTCAGTTTAGGTCAACCGTCAGCGCGGCGGCTGGCCGTTTGCGCAGATCGCTCTGCGGCCCCTGTCCGCGGATGCCTAGCGCAACACCTTGCCCTCCGGCCAGCGGACGGTCTGCTCCAGCGTGATCTCGCGGGTGGCACCGGCGTCGAGGCTCAGGTTCCATTGCAGCAGCCCGCGGCGGTCCTCCGCGCGGGTCACGTCGGGCGCGGGGGTCGCGGACCAGTCGATGCGCAGGTCGTCCTGTTCGCTGTAGGGCACCGCCGCGCGCAGTTCGATCTCCCATGCTTCGTCGCCGAGGTTCTCGATCTTCGTGCGCACCGCTTCCACCCTTGCGGAATTGCGGTTGATGATGCCGGTGTCGCCCTCGCTGCGGTCCAGCACCGTGCGTGTCAGGCGCAACGCCTCGACCGGTCCGAAGGCCTGCGCGAAACTCTCCCCCGCGGGCACGGGCGGGAAATGCGTCCGCCCGACGAGCGTGCCATCCACAAACACCTGCGCCGTATCGGCGCGCAAAAGCGGCTCTTCGGTTGTATTGACCGCTTCGGCCATCAGGAACGCGGTCTCGTCGCGTTCGGGCACGGCGCGGGCAAAGACCCGCGCGTCGAACTCGAGCGTATCCAGCGGCACCCGCGCGCCCTCGGCACCCGAGGCGATGCTGACCGGATCCTGCGGCGCATAGCTCACACCGGGGCCGTCGAACCGCGCCACGGCGGCGGCTTCGTCGGCGATCATCATCGATTCGGGGGCGGGTGCACCTGCCATCGACCTCTCCAGCGGGCGCGGCGGCAGCGGATCGCCATAGCTCAGCAGTGGCGGATAAAGCTCGCTCGGCATGATTTGCCCGCCGGGGGACAGGGTCGAGAGTGTCAGGGTCACATTGTCCCATGCCTCGCCGCTGGTCTGGGTGACGATCGCCGCGCGGCCCAGCGTCAGCCGGTCCCGATCGCCCCGTGTCAGCCGCAGATCGTAGGTCGGTTGCCAATAGGCGGCGGCGGGGTAGCTGACGGTGGCAGCGACAGGGCCAGCGGTATCGGCGCTCACGCTCAGGGTCAGAAGCGCGCCCTCACCCGTGCGCGGCATCAGGGCGGCAAGGGCGGCCCGCGCGTCCTCCAGCGCCTCTTCAAGCGCGGGGCGTTCTTCGGCGATGCGCCGCGCCTCGCGCTCGGCCTCGTTCCTGTTGCGCACGGCGTCCAGCGTCTGCGCCTCGATCATCCGCGAAACGGCGGCAAGGGCATCGGGATCCGACGGCAGGGTCTGGCTCGACCCGAGGCTGGTGAGGAAGGTCACCCGCGCCTCGGCAGCGGTCGCGGCAAGGCGGGCATCCGCCACGCGGTCCTCCAGCACAACCAGCGCGCGCTCGGCCTCTTCGACACGGTCGCGGGCCGCGGCCACGGCGGGGCTGTCACGGTCGGGCTGCGGGGGCAGGGCATCGAAACGCAGGCGCGTGGTGCCCAGAACCGCACCGCTGACCGCCACGCGCAGGGCATCCGCGTCAACCCAGACCGGCATGTCGGGCAGCACGATCTCGTGGCGCCCGGCGCTCACATCCACGCTGACCGTGCGGGTTACCATTGCGAAATCCGAGTAGACCGTCACCGCGCTGGGCGCCGACGGCAGGGTGTAGGTTTCCGCCACCAGCGGCAGCGGCATCAGAGCGAGGGCAAGAGCGGTGAAGCGCATGGCAATATTCCTTCGTGGCTTTGCCGCGAAGGATGCCCCGCCTTGCCCGAAAGAAAAAGGGGAGCCTTCCGGCCCCCCTCCATATCCGCGTCCGACAGGCGGATATCAGCCCTTCTTGAGCACTTCGCGGCCCAGAAGCTCGGCGATCTGCACGGCGTTCAGGGCCGCACCCTTGCGCAGGTTGTCGCTGACGCACCACAGGTTCAGACCGTTGTCGATGGTGCTGTCCTGACGGATCCGGCTGATGAAAGTGGCGAAATCGCCGACACATTCGACAGGCGTGACGTAGCCGCCGTCCTCGCGCTTGTCGATCACCATGATGCCGGGCGCCTCGCGCAGGATGTCGCGTGCCTCGTTCTCGTCGAGATGGTCCTCGAACTCGATGTTGATCGCTTCGGAGTGGCCGACAAAGACCGGCACCCGCACGCAGGTCGCGGTGACCTTGATCTTGGGGTCGACGATCTTTTTCGTCTCGGCGACCATTTTCCATTCTTCCTTGGTCTCGCCGCTGTCCATGAACACGTCGATATGCGGGATCACGTTAAAGGCGATCTGCTTGGTGAACTTGCTGGGCGGCACTTCGGAAGTCGGGTTGTAGATGCTCTTGGTCTGGTCCCAGAGCTCGTCCGCGCCTTCCTTGCCCGCGCCCGATACGGACTGGTAGGTGCTGACCACGACGCGTTTGATCGTCGCGCGGTCGTGCAGCGGCTTCAGCGCCACGACCATCTGCGCGGTCGAACAGTTGGGGTTGGCGATGATGTTTTTCTTGGAGTAGCCGTGGATCGCTTCGGGGTTTACCTCGGGCACGATCAGCGGCACGTCGGCATCGTAGCGGTAGAGCGACGAGTTGTCGATCACCACACAGCCCGCGGCGGCGGCCTTGGGCGCGTATTTCTTCGTCGCGTCCGAGCCGACAGCGAAAAGCGCAATGTCCCATCCGGTGAAGTCGAAGGCATCCAGATCCTTGGTCTTCAACGTCCTGTCGCCAAAGCTGACCTCCGTGCCCAGTGACTTGCGGCTGGCAAGTACCGTGATTTCATCCACGGGGAACTGGCGCTCGGCCAGAATGTTCAGCATTTCGCGGCCCACGTTTCCGGTGGCACCCGCGACGACGACGCGATAACCCATTTCGTTTCACTCCAGATATGTGCGGTTGGGTGGTGCGGGCCTGTTATACGGCTTTGGCGGTGTTGGAAAGGGGCGCAGGCGTGGGTTTGTCGCGCGCGAAGAGATACACCAGCAGCCCGGCGCCCAGCAGCAGCGCGAAGAAACCGAGGATCGCGGTGTAGGGCGCGGCGGGATCGGCCCCGCCGCTGGTGGCCGAATGGATACGGCCGGTGACGAACTGCGCGACGCCCACACCGCCGATCGAACACAGGTTCAGCATGGTCACCCCCCGCCCCACCAGATGCGGCGGCAGGAAGCCGCGCCCGTGTGCCATGATCGCGGGGTAGGTCGAGCCGAAGAAGCCGATCGCGCACATCAGCACGACGATCAGCAGCGCAGAGGTATCGACCACCGCCATCATCACGCCGGTCGAGCCCAGCACCAGCGCGCTTCCGGTAAAGATGATCCATTTGCGCGTCGCCACCACACGGTCCATCGCCCCGTAGGCAATCGGCCCGACGATCATCGCGATGCCCATGGCCAGCGTCGCCTGCCCGATGAGGCGCGGCGGGGCGGCGAAGACCTCGAACAGGTAGGGCCCGATCCACAGGCCCCGCAGCGCGCCCACCTCGGCGTAGCTGACCAGCATCAGCGGAAAGATGAACCACAGCGGCTTGATCCGCAGGACGGCGGCGAAACTGCCGCGCTCTGTCTGCGGCTCTTTCAGCGGGTCGCGCACGAGAAAGAAGATCGCGATGGCCGTGACGCTCGATGCGGCGCACAAGGCCCACATCGCCGCGCGCCAGCCCACGGTTTCGGCGGCCAGCGTGACTGGGTAGGACGCCACGATATTGCCCAGCGTGCCGATGCCCACCATCAGCGCGGCAAGGAATGCGAAGCGCGCCGCCGGATGGTCGAGCGCGAAGATATAGTAGGATGCCATCAGCACCGGTGCGCAGCCCACGCCGATCAGCGTCATGGCCACCGAGATATGCAGCGGCGTGGTGGCCAGCGCAAAGACCGCCGATCCGCCGCCCGCACCCAGCAGCATCAGCCCCGCCGCCGTGCGGCGCGGTCCGTGGGTGTCCAGCGCCCAGCCGATCGGCGGTTGCAGCGCCGCGAAGGCGATGAACCACATCCCCGATGCAAAGGCGAGATCTTGCGGCGTTGCGCCCAGATCGGTGCTCAGAAACGGGCTGAGCACCGCGAGGAACGCGCGGAAGAACTGGCTGAGCACATAGGCGAAGGCGAGGACAGCGAGGCCGGAATTCACCTGCGCGTGCCTTGCCATTTCTGCGCCAGCGCGCGCGCGGCGTTGCCCAGCAACAGGATATCCGCGCCCACGGCCACGAATTGCGCGCCCGCCGCGATGGCGTCATTGGTCATCTCGTCGCGGGTGGACAGAATGCCGGGGGCCTTTCCGGCGGCGCGGATGCGCGCCAGTGCGTCCATGATCGCCGCCTGTACCTCGGGATGATCGGCGCGGCCCATGTGGCCCATGTCGGCGGCCAGATCGGCGGGGCCGATGAACACGCCGTGCACGCCGTCCACTGCCAGAATCTCATCCAGCGCCGCCAGGCCGGCGCGGTTTTCGACCTGCACCAGCAGACAGATTTCGGCATCCGCCGCGGTGCCGTAGTCGGCGATCATGCTGAACCGCGAGGCGCGGGTCAGGGCGTATCCCACACCGCGCACCCCTTCGGGCGGATATGTCACCGCGCGCACCAGCGCACGCGCCTCCTCGGCGCTTTCGACCATCGGCACCAGTACCGTCTGCGCGCCCGCATCCAGCACCTGTTTCAGGATCCACGTCTCGCCGATGGGCACCCGCACGACGGGATGGGCGGGCGTGCTTTCGAGGACCTGCAACATGCCAAGGATCGACCGGATGTGGTTCGGACCGTGTTCGCCGTCGATCACCAGCCAGTCGAAACCGGCGTGGCCCATCATTTCCGCAGATACCGTATCGGCAAGGCCCACCCAGCAGCCGAATTGCATCTCGCCCGCGGCGAGGGCGTGTTTGAACGGATTGCGGGGCACTTGCATAGCGGGATTCCTTTCGGGCATTTCCGCCGGAGCCTAGCCCCGCGCCCCCGCCGATGACCAGAGACTGAATCGTACCAATCAATCGCGCGCCGGTTCAGAGAACCTTGATCACGTCCTTGTCGATGGCCAGCATATATCCGCGCCGCGCGATATTCTTGACCAGAAGCTCGCTGACGATCTGGTTGCCCAGCGTGTCGCGCAGCCGCTTGATGCGCGTCGCCCCCGCCGCCTCGTCGCAATCTGCGGCGGACCGGCCCGAGATCATGCCCTCGATCTCGGATCCCGATAGAACGTCGTCGTCCATCCGCGCCTCTGCCAGTACCGATAACGTCTCCATCGCCGCATCGGTCAGCTTGAACCCCAGATTGTTGAGGTAGACCTTGTTTTCCTCGCGGCTGATCAGCAGCGACGAGACCTGAATGCCCGTCCGCTCGATCTGGGCCATCCTGCGGTTGAAGCCGATCAGCATCACCAGAAAGGTCACCGCCGCCACCAGCATCGCGGCGGCGAAGATCAGCAGCACCCCGATCAGCACGCGGTAGTTGGTCAGCGTGTCGGAAAAGGCGGTGCCCGACTGCGCCAGAATCTCCAGCAGCTTGATCTCGGCGGCGCTGGTCAGATCGTCATTTTCGATAAAGATACGTTCGACCCGCGCGTTGAACGCGTTGGCGTCGGGCAGGGCCCAGAACATCACGACAGCGCCGATCAGCAGCATGGCCACCACGGCGGCCACGCCGAAACCCACGAACCGCCCGCCGAAACGGCGGATCTCAGAAGCGGAGAAAGTTTGATCCGGCACTGCTTCTCCTTTGGTCCAGTCCCTCGGGTCCGAAGACCGACACGATATTCAGAAGGGTCCACCCCTTCGCGGCCAGCCGCTCGGCGAGTTCGCTGCGGGCGGCGCCCTTGGTGCAGTCGCCGCGCACCTCTGCCACACCGTAATGCAGTCTGAGGGGATTGTCCTGCTTCGCCTTGTAGTCGGCGTAGCAATCCGCCGCCTGCGCCTGTGCGCCTGCGGTGGTCAACAGGGCGACAAGGCCCAGAAGGGGAAGCATCTGTTTCATAGGCTCACGATGCGCCCCGGCGCGCGGATATTCAATATCCCTTGGCGTCCGCCGCTGGCGTTATCCGATAACAGGCCCGCGTTATTGCCTGTCCGGCGGCCCCCGACCGATGTTGGCCTCACACCGCCGAACGTGGCCTCTGCCGCCCTCAGGCACCTTCGACCGAAAGGACCAGACCCATGCGCCTGCTTTTTCCGAACCGCTTCATTCCGCTGTTGTTGGCAACGGCGGTTGCCCTGGCGGCCTTTACCTCTGTGCCCGCCTACGCCGACGACCGGCGCGCCGCGCGGACCATCGCGACGATTCTCGGCCTCGCGGTCGTGGGCAAGATCATCCACGACAAGCGCAAGGACGAGAAGAAAGCCAAGAAGGCAAAGAAAGAGGCCAAAGAAAGGTCATACAAGGACGTGCAGCGCCGCCACTACGATCCGCAGCCCGCGCGCCGGCCCGCCCCGCTGGTCCATCGGCACGGAAACCTGACGCATGCGCACCGCGACGGGGAATACGTCCACAACCACGGCTATACCCGCCACCAGCCTCGTCCGCTGCCGCAGGCCATAGACCGCAAGCTGCTACCCAAGCAGTGCTTCCAGAATATCCAGACGCGCGACGGCTCCGCACAGCTCTTCGAGCGCCGCTGCCTCGAACGCTCCTACAGCTTCGTCGACAACATGCCGCAAAGCTGCGCACAGCGGATCCGCACCCGCGATGGCACGCTCAGCGGCTATGACGCGCGCTGCCTGCGGCGCAACGGCTACAGCCTTGCACGCAGCTGACGTCTGAAAGGGTACCGGCGCGGGGGTGTCACCGCTTTTGCGTCGGGTTGGCGGTGTGTGTGTGCCGCCAAAGGGAAGGAGGGGATGTTCGGGCATCCCCTCCTTTTCACTTGCGCGAAAGGGCTGCATCCGCTTTTCCGGTGTCATGTTGCCTGATTTCTCATTCGAAGACGCCGCGCGCGCCCGCGGCTATACACGTATCGCCGGTGTGGACGAGGTCGGGCGCGGCCCGCTTGCCGGTCCGGTCACCGCCGCGGCTGTCGTGCTGGATCCGGCGCGCATTCCCGACGGCATCAACGACAGCAAACAGCTCAGCCGCAAACGCCGCGAAGCGCTGCACGAGGTGCTGATGGAGGTGGCCGATGTCTCCGTCGCCCATGCCACGGTCGCGGAAATCGAGGAGCACAACATCCTGCGCGCCAGCCACATCGCGATGCGCCGCGCGCTCGCGGGGCTGCGGGTGCCCGCCGATTATTGCCTGATCGACGGCAATCGCCTGCCCGAAGGTCTGAACCTGCCCGGTCTTCCGGTCGTGAAGGGAGACACCCGTTCGCTGTCGATTGCGGCGGCCTCAATTATGGCAAAAATCTGTCGAGATTGTGTCATGTTGTCCCTCGCGCAACAGCACCCCGGCTACGGATGGGAAACCAACATGGGATATGGATCAAAAAGCCACATGTCCGCGCTGCAAAAACTTGGCCCGACCCCACACCATAGACGAACCTTCGCACCCGTACACAAGATGTTGTGGCAAGGTTAATTCTTAAACTTTTGATTCAAAAAAGAAATTGACCGGGAATCAGCCCGCGGTCATCTTTGTCCTCAACCAACGAGTGCACAAAAGCACCGGGGCAGAGGCAGTACATGACGACCAAGACAAAAGGGGCGCAAGCGCTCCCCCTGAACACGATTCTCAGTGGCGATTGCATCGAGGCGATGAACGCGTTGCCCGAGGCCAGCGTCGATCTCATCTTTGCGGACCCTCCCTATAATCTCCAGCTGCGCGGCGATCTTCACAGGCCCGACAATTCCAAGGTCGATGCGGTGGACGATGCGTGGGACCAATTCGACAGCTTCAAGGTGTATGATGAATTCACCCGCGCCTGGCTCAAGGCCGCGCGGCGGCTTCTGAAACCCGATGGCGCGATCTGGGTGATCGGCAGCTACCACAATATCTTCCGCGTCGGTGCCGCGCTTCAGGATCAGGGCTTCTGGATCCTCAACGATGTGGTCTGGCGCAAGTCGAACCCGATGCCCAACTTCCGCGGCAAACGCTTTACCAACGCCCACGAAACCATGATCTGGGCCGGTAAATCCGAAGCCAGCAAATACACCTTCAACTACGAGGCGCTGAAGGCGCTGAATGAAGGCGTGCAGATGCGCAGCGACTGGGTTCTGCCGATCTGCAACGGTCACGAACGGCTCAAGGATGAAAACGGCGACAAGGCGCATCCGACACAGAAACCCCACAGCCTGCTGCACCGCGTGCTGGTCGGTTCGTCCAATCCTGGCGACGTGATCCTCGACCCGTTCTTCGGCACCGGCACCACCGGCGCGGTGGCCAAGATGCTCGGCCGTGACTGGATCGGCATCGAACGCGAGGAAGCCTATCGCAAGGTTGCCGAAAAGCGCATCGCGAGCGTGCGCAAGTTCGATTCCGAAGCGCTCCAGACCACGACGTCCAAACGCGCCGAACCGCGTGTGCCGTTCGGCCAACTGGTCGAACGTGGCATGCTGCGCCCGGGCGAGGAGCTCTACTCCATGAACGGTCGCTACAAGGCAAAGGTGCGCGCGGACGGCACATTGATCGGAGGCGACAACAAAGGGTCGATCCACCAGGTCGGTGCTGCCTACGAGAAAGCACCCAGCTGCAACGGCTGGACCTACTGGTGCTACAAGAAAGAAGGCAAGCGTGTGCCCATCGACGTTCTGCGCCAGCAAATCAGGGCCGAAATGCAGAACTGAATACCCCCAGACATTCGAACACCGCCAGTGTCACTGCGCCCTCCACATGAGGGACCGCATTGCTGACACTCACCTTGGCCCCGCCTTCATTGGCGGGGCTTTTTTCTGTTCCGCCCCCCCTTTGGCGCGCGGGCCGCACCGGTATCCTTTCGCTTCCGCCCTCAGCTTACACGCGTGTTCCGGAGCGGGCGGCAGCGCAACGCCTGCTCGACGTAGCGCGCGCCGAACTCCGATTTGTTCACCACATAGAGAACCCCCGCACTCGCCGCCTTTTCCCACATGAAGGGCGTCGGCCAGTCGCTGACCATGATCACGGGGATTCGCGACAGCTTCGGGTCCGATGCGAGTTCCAGCGCGAAATTCGCCCCGATCCCGTCGGGCAGGTTGTTGTCGAGAAGGATCAGGCCGATCCCGCCGCGCGCCAGCGCGGCACGGGCCGAGTGCAGGGTCGCGGCGATTTCGACCCGCATCTTACCGGCGGTCTTGCCGATCACCCGCGTCATCATCAGCTGGTCGAACGTGCTGTCCTCGACGATCAGACAGGTCGTTGGTTTCGACTGTGGCATCGTGGCGGCATGGCTGTGCATGGGATCCCCTCAACGGAAAATGGCGCATGCACCACTATCCATCACGGGGTCTTAAGATGCCCTTACCGGGGCATCGGCGTGCGCGCCTTGTTATAGTCCGCCCAGTCCTTGATCTCGGGATAGTAGGTCTTGCGCCAGCCGCGCACGCGCGGGTTCATCACCCGCCGCCAGAGCGGGGGCACCATCGCGATCATCGTCATCATGGGATAGCCGTAGGGCAGCTGCGGCGCCTCGTCCGGGCCATAGGTCTGCAGCACGGCAAACCGGCGGTCGGGCTTGAAATGATGGTCCGAATGGCGCTGGAGGTTGATCAGCAGCCAGTTCGATGCCTTTTGCGCCGCGTTCCACGAATGACGCGGCTGGACATGTTCGTATTTTCCGTCGCCCAGATGTTTGCGCGTCAGCCCGTAGTGTTCGATGTAGTTGACCAGCTCAAGCTGCCAGATCGCCACGCCCGCCTGCAGCACGAAGAGGCCCACGCCCGACCAGCCCCCCAGCGCGAAAGCCAGCGCCACGAATCCCGCCTGCAGGGCCCAGTACCGCCAGAACGGATTGGACCGATGGCTCCAGCGCAGACCCTTGCGCGACAGCATCGCGGCCTCGGCGCGGAACGCCGACCGCCAGCATTGCCACAACACGCGCGGATAATAGCGGTGGAAACCTTCGTTATAGCGCGCCGACACCGGATCGCGCGGGGTGCCGACATAGCGGTGATGGACGAGCAGGTGTTCGGACCGGAAATGCGAATAGAGCACCATCGCCAGCAGGATGTCGGCCATCCATCGCTCCAGCCGGTTGCGCTGGTGCATCAGCTCGTGGGCGTAGTTGATGCCCACCGTGCCGGTAATCACCCCGACGCCGAAGAAAACCCCGATCCGTTCGGCGGTGCGCAGATGCTCCGCCTGCGGGACGTACCACAAAAGGCCCATCAGCATTGCCAGTTGGACCGGCACCCAGATCGTGGTGATCGCGCGGTACCAGAATAGATGCGCATCGGTCGCGGAGGGATCCGCGTTCTCGGTATTCAGCCCCAGGGCGGCATCCAGCGCGGTAAACAGGTACCACGTCGCCACCGGCACCAGCACGATCGCCCATCCGCCATAGAAGGCGGCGGTCCACGCCAGTGGCACCAGCGCCAGCGACAGCCAGAACGGCAGGGCGCGGCTGAGCTTGGCCAGCTCCGGTGGGGCGATCGTGGTCTCTGTCATCTTCGTGTTCCGTGTTTGGCTACGGACCTACACAGTACCAGAAAATTCGGGAAGGGAATATGTGGCCCGCTGTCACTGCACCAGATCGTAGGCTTTGCGCATCACCGTGGGCAGATCGGCGGGTCCGAACTCGGCGCGGGTATAGAAACGGCCGCGTGCGGGGGTGCAGTCGTGCGGCAGCTCGGCCAGCATGACCCGCAGGATCAGGTGGAAATGCGTAAAGGTATGGCGCACGTCACCGGCGACTTCTTCCCAGTCGCCCGGCGCGGGAGGGGGGCTTTCGGGATGCGGCTGGTCCGTGCCGATCCACTCCGACCCCGGCCAACCCAGCATCCCGCCCAGCAATCCGCGTTCGGGTCGGGTTTCCAGCAGCCAGGCACCATCCGCGCGGCGGCCCAGATAGACAGTGCCGTGGCGGACCGGTTTCGGTTTCTTCGGGGTCTTCTTCGGCAGTTCGCCCATGGTGCCCGCGATCCGCGCGGCGCAGGGCTCGCGCCACGGGCAGATCCCGCAGGCCGGCGATTTCGGCGTGCAGATCGTGGCCCCCAGATCCATCACCGCCTGCGCGTAATCGCCGGGGCGTGTCTCGGGGGTCAGCGCCTCGGCTCTCGCCATCAGCAGCGGCTTTGCCTCGGGCAGCGGCGTGTGGATATCGTAGAGCCGCGCCATCACCCGCTCGACATTGCCGTCCAGAACCGCGTGCGGCAGGTCGAACGCGATCGAAGATACCGCAGCCGCCGTGTAGGGCCCTATGCCCGGCAGCTTGAGCAGCTGCGCATGATCGGCGGGAAACGCGCCGCCGTGCTCGGCCACGACCACGCGGGCACATTTCAGAAGGTTTCGCGCCCGAGCGTAATAGCCAAGGCCCGCCCATTCGGCCATCACCTCGGCGTCCTCGGCCGCCGCCAGATCGCGCACCGTGGGCCAGCGCGCGATGAACCGGCGGAAATAGTCGCGCACCGTTGCCACGGTTGTCTGTTGCAGCATGATCTCGCTCATCCAGACGGCATAGGCGTCGGGGCGCTCGCCTGCCTTGCGCGCCTGCGGGCCCACGCGCCACGGCATTTCGCGCGCGTGCCGGTCGTACCAGCCGAGCAAGGTTACAGACATGTTATCTTTGTCACGCAATCTTTATGCTCCGGTGGGGTTCTGACGGGGTGGCAGGGCGCGTACCTTGCGTTAGACTGATCACTGTCCCACATAGGGCGAAACCGTGATAGGCTCCACCGTCGCCGAAGGAAAGACCGCGCCAGCGAGATGACAAAGCGTTTTCCCACCACCAAGGGCTTTGCCCGAACCTCCAATCTGCTGGCCAAGCGGATTCGCGAGGCGTCGGAAAGCCGTGGTTTCGCGCAGTCGCGTCTGCTGACCAACTGGGCCGAAGTCGCGGGCGAAGACGCCGCTGCGATCTCGCGTCCGGTCGAGGTGTCCTACGGGCGCGGCGGGATGGGGGCGACGTTGACCCTGCTGACCACCGGCGCCAATGCGCCGATCCTCGAGATGCAGAAGGAACAGCTGCGCGCGCGGGTGAACGCGGTCTACGGCTACAACGCCATCGCCCGGATCCGCGTCACGCAGACCGCCGCGACAGGCTTTGCCGAGGGGCGCGTCGCCTTCGACCACGCCCCGAAGAAGGCCGCCCCCGCGCCCGATCCCGCCCTGCGCGCCCGCGCCTCGGAAACCGCGGCCCCCATCGGCGACGCCGGCCTGCGCGACGCGCTCGCGCGGCTGGGCGAGAATATCCTGACCAAGACATCCGCACCGGCGAACAAGACCCGGTCGGACCAATAAGACAAAGGAAAACACCATGAACCGCAGAACTCTCCTTCTCGGCAGCGCCGCCCTTCTGGGCCTTGGCGGCTGGTACGCTTTCACACCGCGCCCCACAGGTGCGCTGTCGGAAGGGCTGTTGCCCGGCGCGGCCAATGCCCAGACCACCGACGAGACGGTCGATACCTCCGGTATCGTCGAGATGGTCGCAGGCAATCCCGACGCCGAAGTCGAGGTCATCGAATACGCGTCTTTCACCTGCCCCCATTGCGCCAGCTTCCACGCAGGCCCCTACAAGCAGCTCAAGGCCGACTACATCGACACCGGCAAGATCAAATTCGTCTACCGCGAGGTCTATTTCGACCGCTTCGGCCTCTGGGCGTCGCTGATCGCGCGCTGTGGCGGCGAAGAGAAGTTCTTCGGCATCGCGGACCTGCTCTATGCCGGCCAGTTCGAATGGACCCGCGCGGGCGAACCCGCCGCCATCGTCGAGGAGTTGCGCAAGATCGGTCGCCTTGCGGGGATGGAGAACGATGCCATCGAAGCCTGCCTTCAGGACGGTGAAAAGGCCAAGGCGCTGGTCACCTGGTACCAGCAGAACGCCGAAGCCGATGACATCGACAGCACGCCGACCTTCCTGATCAACGGCAAGAAATACTCGAACATGGCCTACGCGGACATGAAAGAGATCATCGAAGAGGCGTTGGCAGGCTGATGGCTGCGCCTCTCGCCGGACTGAAAGTCATCGAACTGGCGCGCGTTCTGGCTGGCCCATGGGCCGGCCAGACGCTGTCGGATCTGGGCGCGGATGTGATCAAGGTCGAAAGCCCGGCGGGCGACGACACGCGCCAGTGGGGTCCGCCCTTTGTCGAACGCGAGGGGGACCGGTCGTCGTCCTATTTCCACTCGGCGAACCGCGGCAAGGCGTCCGTGGTCGTCGATCTCAAGACCGACGCGGGCCAGCAGCGGATGCACGAGCTTCTGGACGGGGCCGACATCCTGATCGAGAATTTCAAGACCGGCGGCCTTGCCAAATACGGCATGGACTACGGCAGCCTCAAGGAGCGGTATCCGGGGCTGATCTATTGCTCGATCACCGGCTTCGGGCAAACCGGACCCTACGCGCACCGCGCGGGATATGATTTCATCATTCAGGGCATGTCCGGCCTGATGTCGATCACCGGCGAACCCGACCGCCAGCCGCAAAAGCACGGCATGGCGATCACCGATATCTTCACCGGCATCTACGCCACCACCGCGATCCTCGCGGCCCTGCACCAGCGCGGCACGACCGGAACCGGGCAGCATATCGACATGGCCCTGCTGGACTGCGCGGTGGCCATCACCGGCAATCAGGCGATGAACTATCTGACCACCGGCACCGCGCCCACGCGGCTGGGCAACGCACATCCGAACCTCACCCCCTACGAGGTATTCGAGACCTCCGATGGCCACCTGATCATCGCGACCGGGAACGACGGCCAGTACCAGCGGCTCTGCGCGCTTCTGGGGCTCGACGATATGGCCCGCGACCCCGATTACCTGACCAACGCAGACCGCGTCGCCAACCGGCCCGAGATGATCCGCCGTCTGGGCGCCGCCACGCTGAACTTCACCCGCGACAGCCTCCTGCAGGCCTGCGAGGACAACAACGTGCCCGCAGGGCCGATCAACGAGATGAACGATGTCTTCGCCGACCCGCAGGTCGTCGCGCGCGGGATGCAGATCGAACTCGACGGGATACCGGGCGTGCGGTCGCCCTTCGGTTTTTCGGATGCGGAGCTGTCGCTGGTCCGTCCCGCCCCGAAACTGGGCGAGGACGACTGATCCCGCCCACCGTACTGCATTTTTCGGCCAGATCTGCTAGGCTTTCACGGGCCGCCGGCAACCGGCGACCCGCGAAAGAAAGGATCGGAATATGCCAAAAGGGTATCTCATAGGGCACATCGACGTGCACGACAGCGCGGCCTTTGAAGAGTTCAAGACCATGTCGGGGGCCGCGATCAAGGCGCACAACGGGCGCGTCCTGATCCGCAATCCCGACCCCGAAGTGCTGGAAGGCGAGGTCCGGAAGCTGACGATCGTCGTCGAATTCGACAACATCGAGGCGGCACGCACCTTCTATCACTCCGATGCCTATACCCAGGCGCGGCAACTGCGCGAAAAAGCGTCCGATACCGATCTGATGCTTGTCGAAGGGATCTGAAAACCTCGCGGGTCAGCGGATCTCCGAGGTCACCCGCTTCAGCGCGTCTACCAGTGCCGCGTCGTCATCCATCTGCAACCGGACGGGCAGGGTGATGACCTTCATCCGCCACTCGGGCGGCAGGCGCACCGCGTCCTTTTCCGTTGTCACCAGCTGCGCCCCTGCGGCGCGGGCATCCGCGTCCAGCCGCGACAGCAACGCGCCGGTCAGCGGCTGGTGATCGTCCAGCGGCTCGGCGTGGATCAATGTCGCGCCCAGACCGCGCAGCGTGTCGAAAAACTTCTCCGGGTGGCCAATGCCGGCAAAGGCCAGCATCGGTGTATCGGTCCAGTTCATTCCCGTTTGCAGCGGCACCAGCTCTGCCGCGACCCGTGGCAGCGCGGGCGGCAGGGGCCAGAGCTGCGCAAAGCGCTCCTGCGCCGCCGCCTCCCCGATCGAGACCAGCAGATCGGCCCGCGCCAGCGCGGTCTCCACCGGCTCGCGCAGGGGCCCTGCGGGCAGACACAGCCCGTTGCCGAACCCGCGGGCCGCATCGACCACGACAAGGCTCAGGTCGTGGGCCAGCGCGGGGTTCTGGAAGCCGTCGTCGAGCACGATCACTTCTGCGCCGCCGCCGACAGCCGCGCGGGCGCCCGCCGCGCGGTCCTCGGCAACCCAGACTTCGGCAAAGGCCGACAGCAGCAGCGGCTCGTCGCCCACCGCTGAGGCACGGTGGCGGCGCGGATCGACACGCACCGGCCCCTTCAGGCTGCCGCCGTATCCCCGGCTGACCACATGCGGCTCGAGATGCAGCGCGCGGAGCCGATCGACCACCGCGATCACCGTGGGCGTCTTGCCGGTGCCGCCCGCGTTGATGTTGCCCACGCAGATCACCGGCACGCCGACGCGGGCGCGGTCGCCCCCGGCCAGCCGCCGCGCCGTGGCACGGGCATAGAGCGCGCCAAGCGGTTGCAGCGCCCGCGCGGCCAGACCGGGCCGCCTGCTGTCCCAGAACCGGGGCGGGCGCATCAGCCCATCCCCGCTTGCGTGTCCAGCGTGTCCTGCACCAGATCGGTGATCCGGTCCGACAGCGCCGCGCCTTCGCTGATAACCTCCCAACCCGCATGCGCCATCAGCGCCGCCTGATCGGGCGCAACCAGCCGGGTTACGGCGGTGCCGAGGGCGGAACTGTCGTTGATGATCCGTGCCGCCCCCGCATTGGCAAGCCGCGAATAGCTTTGCAGGTATTGCCCCACCCGCGGGCCGTAGAGAACCGCCGACCCCAGCGCGGCCGCCTCCAGCGGGTCACAGCCCAACTCACCGGCGACCAGCGATCCACCCAGAAACGATACCGGCGCCATGCGGTAGAAAAGCCCGACATCGGCGAGATCCTCGGTGATCAGCACCTGTGTCGTCTCGTCGGGAAACTGGCCGTCGTCCCAGCTGAGCGTGCGGAACTCGCGCGCGCGCGCCTGTTCATGCGCCAGTGCGATGGCCGTGCGACCGGCGGGGCGCAGGATCAGCAGCAACCGGTGCGACAGGCGCAACGCCTGCCGGTGGGCAGCAAGCACGGTCTGCAGCTCGTCCTGCTGGACCCCGTTGGCGAACCAGATGGGCCGCCCCACGCAGGCGGCTGCCAGCTCTGTGATGTCGGTCTCGTTGCACGGCAGCGCCTGGCTGCCCGCGCTCAGCGGTGCGGTCAGCGCGATATCGTCCCGGTTCAGGCCCAGCTGCGTCAGCCTGCGGGCGGCTTCGGGCGTGCGGGCCATCACGGCGGCAAAGCGCGGCAGCAACGCGCGTGTGACATCGGGCAGCCAGCGGTCGCGCTGGCGGTCGAACCCGTGCGCATCGGCATTCACCAGCAGCAGCGGGACATCGCGGTCGGAGGTGGCGATCACGAGGTTCGGCCGCAGACCGCCCCACGTCCAAAGGCAGCAATCGGGCTGCCAGTGGTCCAGAAACGCCGTGACGCTGTCGGGATGTTCGGACGGCAGCACATCGAGGATCACGCCCCGATATTCCGCCGCGAGGTCGCGCAGGCTGCTGCGCGGCTCCTCGGCAAAGGTGATGAGCACGCAAAGCCCCTCGCGGCTGCTCATCTGGCGCAGGGCCAGATCCTGCACCGCGATGAAATCGTCCGGCGTCCCGCAGTGCACCCACAACAGCTCGCCCGACGGGCGCGGCACGTCTCGCTTTGGCAGCGTGGCCTCCCCGCGCCGCATCAGCGCGCGGTAGGCCGTCAGTCCGAGCGTGCCGGCCATGGATGTATCTCAGCCCAGCTCTTCGGTGGGCGACGCCGGCTTTTCCTCGTCGCGCAGACGGTGAAGATGGGCGATGAAATAGCGCATGTGGGCATTGTCCACCGTGCGCTGCGCTTCGGTCTTCCACGCGTTATAGGCGCTGGCGTAGTCGGGAAAGATCCCGACGATGTGAATGTCGTCGACGTTCTTGAAAACATTCTCGCTGGGTTTGACCAGTTCGCCACCGAAAACCAGATGAAGTCTTTGTGTCATCGTACATATCCCTTGGGTTGGATCAGTTGCGTGTGTGCACGGGCGCGGGGGCGCGCGTCAAGCGGCAGGCACCGGTTCGAGGGCGTCGATCATCGCGCCGTGCAGCGCCGCGCCGCCCGCCACCACCCCGTCTAGGCGCGGATCGGTGTTGTTGAACAGCAGCGGCGCGCCGTGGCGGTTGCTGCATCGCCCGCCCGCTTCCTCGACGATCAGCGCACCGGCGGCGATGTCCCATTCCCAGCTGCGCCGGAGCGTGAGCATCGCGTCGAACCGCGCCTCGGCCACCAGCCCCAGCCGGTAGGCCAGCGACGGGCGGTAGGCGCGTTTGAACGATGGCGCCGCCCCGCCCCGCCAGAGTGTCCCGTCGAGCGCGGGTTTCGCCGCCAGCACGGTCGCGCGGTCGAAGGCATCGATGCCCGACGCCCGGATCGGCACGCCGTTCAGCCACGCGCCCTGCCCCAGTGCGGCGGAATACAAAAGCTCGCGCAAGGGCAGGTAGATCACCGCCGCCGTGACGACGCCGCGTTCGGCCACCGCCAGCGCATGCGCCCAGGTATCCGCGCCTTCGACAAAGCTGCGGGTGCCGTCGATGGGATCGATGATGAAGATCCGCTCGTGGCCGCTGCGGTGGGTGGCGTCGCCCGATTCTTCCGACAGCCAGCCATAGCCGGGCCGCGCGGTCGTCAGCACGTCGCGCAGCAGCCGGTCCACCGCCAGATCGGCCTCGGTCACCGGCCCTGCGTCGCCGGGTTTCTCCCAGCGCTCCGCGCGCGTCCCGCTGAAACTGGTCGAGACTTTCGCCGCCAGCCGCGCCGCGTCGATCAGGAGGGGCAGGTCAGTCGCCGGCAAGGGTCATCCCCGGCACCAGAAGCGATGGCACCACGCGGCTGAGGTGCGTGCGCGCGTCATTCGCCGGTACGATCGACAGCAGCATGTCGCGCAGGTTGCCGGCGATGGTGCATTCATTGACGGGATAGGTAATCTCGCCGTTTTCCACCCAGAACCCCGCAGCACCCCGTGAATAATCGCCGGTGTTGGGGTTGATGGTCGATCCGATCATCGACGTGACCAGCAGACCGGTTCCCATGTCGCGCAGCAGCTCGGCACGGCTGGCGCTGCCTTGCGTCAGGCTGACGTTCCATGTGCTGGGCGAGGGCTGTGATCCGGTGCCGCGCCCCGCGTTCGCGGTCGACGGCAGGCCCAGCTGGCGTGCGGTCGCCAGATCCAGCGTCCAGCCTTGCAGGATGCCGTTCTCGACGATGGCACGGCGCGCGGTGGGCAGCCCTTCGGCATCGAAGGGGCGCGATCCGGTGGCGCGCGGACGGTGCGGATCCTCGATCAGCGACAGGCCCTCGGGCAGCACGGCTTCTCCCATGGCGCCGCGCAGGTAGGACGCGCCGCGCGCGATGGCGCTGCCGTTGATCGCGCCCAGCAGATGGCCGATCAGCGTGCTGGCGACCCGTTCGTCGAACAGCACCGGATAGCGGCCCGTCTTGGGGCGGCGCGCGCCGCTGCGTTCGACCGCGCGTTCGGCGGCGCGGCGGCCGATTTCCTCCGGGCGGCGCAGATCGGACTGGAAGATGCGGCTGTCGCCGTCGTAATCGCGCTCCATCCCGGTGCCGGTGCCCGAAATCGCAACACAGCTGATGCCGCGATCGG
Organism: Sulfitobacter sp. HNIBRBA3233; assembly: GCF_040149665.1. Taxonomy (NCBI): domain Bacteria; kingdom Pseudomonadati; phylum Pseudomonadota; class Alphaproteobacteria; order Rhodobacterales; family Roseobacteraceae; genus Sulfitobacter; species Sulfitobacter marinivivus. The sequence continues at coordinate 2,591,667 of NZ_JBEFLP010000001.1, forward strand.
TGCGGCGGTAACCGCCCGCGAAGCCGTTGCTCGCCGCCAGATGGACCTCCCGCGCGCCGTAGCCCGCGCTCGACCCCTGCACCTGGCTGACGCCCGCAACCTCCAGCGCCGCCGCTTCCGCCGTTGCGGCATCCTCCTGCAATGCCTCGGGCGAAGGCTCCTCCGCCGGATCGTGCAGCTCTAGCGCCGCGGCATCCGTGTCGCGGGCAAGCTGCGCAGGCTCGGCCAGACCGGCAAAGGGGTTCTCAGGAGCCTCGCGCGCCATGGCGACCGCGCGGGTGGCCATTTCATCGACCGTGCGCGAGGACGTATCCGAGGCCGAGACGATGGCACTGCGCTGGCCCACGAAGACCCGCAGGCCGATATCGGTGCTTTCCTCGCGCTGCGCTTCTTCCAGCGTGCCGCCACGGACATCCACGGACATGGATGTCCCGCGCACGGCCATGGCGTCGGCACTGTCCGCTCCGGCGGCTTTCGCCGCGTCCAGCAATTGCGCGGTCAGCGTGTCTAGCGCCTGCGTCATGTGATGATCTCCTGTCCCCGGGGTCGGCAAAGAGGTAGCGGCGCCCCGCCCCTGCCGCAAGGGCAGGGGGTGATATTGACGCGCCCCGCGTCGCTAAGATCGCTCCGCGCCCGACAAAAAGGCGCGGGCGGCACCCCCGGCGCAGGTTTGCGCGGCGGAGGCGGGGCCTGCGGGCGGCTACCTGATCTGCTGCCCGTTGGCGAGAATGCGGCCGTCTTCGCTGAAGGTGATGGTGGATTTCAGCGTGTCGGGCGCGTCGCCCGGCACCGCGAAAAGCCCCATCATCATCCGCGCACCCATCGCCTGATCCGCAGGGATGAGCCCCATCGCCGCCAGTTTTTCCAGCAGCGCATTGGCGCCTGCAAGATCTATGTTGATCTCGCCGACTGGCTTGGGAAAGCCCGGCAAGGTGGTCTTGTCGGTGTTGTCAAAGGCGACATCGCCGGTGGCATTCACCTCGGCGCCCACGGCGTCGACGGTCAGGTCGTTGATCGTCACACGCTCGATCTCGCCCGGCACGGTACCGGGCGCCATGTTCGCCGCGACCTGCGGGTCGAGGAAATCGTACAGCAGCTTCACCTTGCCGGTCAGATCCAGTGCAACCGTGGCGGGGTCGTGCGGCAATTGCCCCTGCGGATCGACCATGCCCCAGATCATGTCCGGCAGGTCCAGCTCCGTCAGGTTGAAGCCCAGTGCGAAATCCTGCGCGTCCTCACCCTTCAGAACCGGTGCCCGCAGGGTGAAACCGCTTTGCGCCATCGACGCCGACAGCGGCAGCGGGAACCCGGCAAACTGTGCGGCCATCGCCACCTCTTGCGATGCGATGTCGTAGCGGATGCCGTCGGGGGTCATCGCGACGCCGAAGGTGGCGTTGGCCGATCCGGTGGTAATCTTGCTCTGCCCGTCGCTGCCGGTCAGGTCGATGTTGGTCTGCGCGCCTTCGCTGCGGATCGTCCCGTCAAAGGCAAAACCCGCGTCGAGCATGGCGGTGATGTCGCCAGCGGAGGCGATCGGATCGGCGGGCAGAGCGCTGGTTCCGCCAAGCTCGATCTTGTTTGCGGTCAGGTTCAGCGCCATCTGGTCCGGGCCGTCGGGCGACTGGAAAAACGCATCGTAGACGAAATTGTCAAAGGTCATGTTCTGCACGTACTGCCGCACCTGCGCGACCGTGACGCCGGTGGTCGACAGCAGGTTCTGCCCCGAGAGGGTGAACCGCGCGCTTTCGGCGGCGGCGGCGGCCTCTTCATCATCCGTCTCCAGTGACAGATTGCTCAGGGCGACGGCAAAGCTGTCGGCGGAATAGTCGTATTGCATCGCCTCGGGGGTGCCGCTGGCGATCATGCGCTGACCCGATTGCGTGTAGGTCATGTTGATCGTCGCGGGCTGGCCCAGTTCCTCGTTGGTCATGCGGATCGTGACCGGAATCGTGTCGGGCATCACGACCTCGACAGTGCCATCGCTGGCCTCGACGAATTCCAGACTGCCCAGCGTCATCGTCATGTCCTGCCCATCGGCCGCATCCGGGGCCAGAGCGACAGCGATGCCCGTCACCGCGAGGGTATCGCCCCGCGCGGTTTCGGTCGCGGTCACGACGTATCCCATGCCCTGCATGTAGCTGCGCCAATCGCCCCAGACGTCGGCGGCCGTCAGGTCTGCGGCGGCGGAGGTTGCAAGAAACACCAGCCCGAGAGCCGTGCTGCCGGTAAGAGTACGCGCGCGTGTCATCGGTGAAATATCCTTTGCATCAAATCAACGGGCAAAGGCTCTGCCAAAGCGGCGGTGGGGTCAAGGGGCGGCTTCGCGCGCCATGGGCTGGCCCCGGCGCGTCGCATTGGATACCAAGGGCAAAACGCGCCCCCGGCGCGGGCGCAGAACACAGGGAGACACACGATGGATATGACCGGAAAGACCGTAATGATTACCGGCGCAAGCCGTGGCATCGGGGCCGAAGCCGCGCGGGTTTTCGCCAAGGCGGGCGCGAACGTGGCCCTTCTGGCGCGCAGCCAGGACGATATCGCCACGCTGGCGGGTGAAATCGGCCAGCAGGCCATCGCCATCCCCTGCAATGTCGCGCGCTTTTCCGAACTCTCCTCGGCGGTGGAAACCACCGTCAGCGCCTTCGGCGGGCTGGATGTGCTGATCAACAACGCGGGTGTTGTCGAGCCGATCAGCCACATCGCCGATGCCGACCCCGACGCATGGGGACAGCTGATCGACATCAACGTCAAAGGTGTCTTTTACGGGGTGCGCGCGGCGCTGCCTGCGCTGCGGGCAAACGGCGGTGGTTCGGTCCTGACGATCAGCTCGGGTGCTGCCCATAACGCCATCGAAGCCTGGAGCGCCTATTGCGCCTCCAAGGCGGCGGTCAACATGTTCAACCGCGCGCTGCACCTCGAAGAACACGCCAACGGCATCCGCGCCATCGGCCTGTCACCGGGCACCGTGGCCACCGAAATGCAGCGCAAGATCAAGGCGTCGGGGATCAATCCGGTCAGCCAGCTGGACTGGGAGACCCACATCCCCGCCGACTGGCCCGCGAAATGCCTGCTCTGGATGTGCTCGCCCGAGGCGGATGACTGGTGCGGCGACGAAATCTCGCTGCGCGACGAAGATATCCGCAGCAAGGTGGGCCTGACATGATCGAACTGGCGCAGGACGGCGGCATCTGGACCGTCACGCTGAACCGGCCCGACAAGGCGAACGCGCTGACCGAGGATATGCTGGTCGAGCTGTGCGAGATCATGGAGCGCGCGGGCGACGCGCGCGCCGTTATCCTGACGGGCCGTGGCAAGATCTTCAGCGCCGGTGCGGACCTCGATGCCGCCCGCGCGGGCCTCGCCACCTCCGATCTCTGGGAGCGTCTGTCGGGCGCCATCGCTCAACTGCCGGGGCTGACCATCGCGGCGCTGAACGGGACGCTGGCGGGCGGCGCGATGGGCATGGCGCTTGCCTGCGACATGCGCATCGCCGTACCGGGAGCGAAATTCTTCTATCCGGTGATGAAACTGGGCTTCCTGCCACAACCCAGCGATCCGGCGCGCATGGCGGCGCTCACCGGCCCGGCCCGCGCCAAGCTGATCCTGATGGGCGGGCAGAAGATCCTCTCCGACGAGGCGCTCTCGATCGGGCTGATCGACCGTATCGTCGATCCCGAATCGCTGATCGAAACGGCCCGCGCGCTCTGCGCCGATACCGTCGCCGCCGACCCCGAGATCGCACGGGCCATCAAACGGATGTGCACCGGCCGGGCGTGACAGCCGGGAGGCGCGTTAACCTATTGATAATAAATGGCAAAGTTACCCACGGGTAACCGTGCCCCGGCCGCGTCAGATCAGCGGCACGAAAGGCACATCGCAGGCTGCGAGGGTCAGAAGGACACCCAGAAGGACAAGAATACGCATGGCTGCTGCTCCGGTTTGTTGGGGGTCATGCCCCGTTTTGCGGGCAGACTAGCACGGCTTCAGCGCTTGCGCATGCCACCCGGAACCTTTGATTTGAACGATGGCGGACGTTTGCTCACCCATTTGGCGAATTTCTCCAGCCTCGGATGCGAACGCAGCGCTTCGGGCGTGTGATAGTCGCGCGCCAGCTCGGCCTCGGTCAGGCTGGCGTGGACCTCGCGGTGGCAGATGTGGTGCATCAGAACCGTCGGTCCGCCCTTTCCCCCTTTCAGCTTAGGAATCAGGTGGTGCAGGCTTTGCGGCACACCCGGCGGGATCGGCCGCAGACACAGCGGGCAGATCGGATCATCGGTCGGTGTGTCCAGCGTGCGGGCCAAGGGCTTGATCCTGAAACGGGGCTGCGCCAATAGAGTGGTACGGTCGCGCAGCAAGGCAAGGGATGCCCATGGATTTCGATCTCACCGCGTTTCCGCCGATCGTCCAGCAGATCGCGGGCTACGCCATTCAGGGGTACGAGCTGGCACTTGGCTGGCTGCTCAGCCCCGCGGCATGGTCGCAATTCGCGGTTCTCGTGGTGGCCTACCTGCTGGCGGTGGTCATCGCGCGCCGGATGCGCCCCGCGCTCAGCTCCCTGATCGACCCCGGCGAACGGCGTGGCATCTTTTCGGCCCCGCGCCGGTTCATCCTGCGCTTTCTGCCCCTGATCCTGCCGTTGCTGGCCTATGCGCTGACCGGGATCGGCGAACAGGTGATCCGCTCGATCTTTGAAAGCGGGGCGGTCATTGCCTTCGGCAAGCGGCTGTTCCTTCTGCTGGCCGCGCGCATCTTCGTGCGCGACATTCTCAACGATCCGTTTCTCAAGCTGCTGGGCCGTTTCATCCTGCTGCCCATCGCCGCGCTCTACGCTGTGGGGCTGCTCGACACGGTGGTGCTGCAACTGTCCGAAACCGTCGTCGGTGTCGGCAACATCCGCTTTTCGCTGATCTCGATCGTGCGCGGCCTGATCGCGGGGTCGCTGCTGTTCTGGCTCGGGCAATGGTCGAACCAGCAGACCGTCGCGGTGATCGAAAAGCAGCGGGAAATGCGCCCGTCGATCCGGCAGTTGCTGATCAAGACCGTCGAATTCGCGATCTTCGCGATCGCCTTCATCCTGCTGATGAACATCATGGGCATCAACCTCAGCACTCTTGCGGTGCTGGGCGGTGCCATCGGTGTCGGTCTGGGTTTCGGCCTGCAAAAGATCGCGTCGAATTTCATCTCCGGGGTGATTCTGCTGGTCGAGGGTCAGGCGACCGTTGGCGATTTCGTCGAACTCGACGGGGGCGAGGCGGGCACCATCGTCAAGATGACCGCCCGCGCGATCATTCTGGAAACCTACGATGGCCGCTGGATCGTGGTCCCGAACGAGGATTTCATCGTCACCCGCGTGGTGAACTATTCCGACTCCGGTTCTGCCAACCGCTACGAGGCGCCGTTCAGCGTGAGCTACGACACCGACATCAACCGCGTTCCGGGTATCATCGAACGGGCCGTGGCGACCCATCCCGAAGTGCTGTCGGAGCCCTATCCCCCCGATTGCGAATTGCGCGGCTTTGGCGACAGCGGCATAGATTTCGCGGTGGAATTCTGGGTCAACGGCATCGACGATGGCCCGAACAAATACACCTCCGACGTGCTGTTCCTGATCTGGAACGCGCTGCGCGACGAGGGGATCGAGATCCCCTATCCGCACCGCGTCGTCGAAATCAAGGGCGGCCCTGTCCCCGCCGCGCCGGAATGAGCCACGCGGTCGTCATCGGCAGCGGCCCCGCCGGTCTGATGGCGGCGGCTGCGCTGGCGCAGGCGGGCCACCCCGTCACGATCTGCGAGGCCAAGCCCTCCGTCGGGCGCAAGTTCCTGATGGCGGGGAAATCCGGTCTGAACCTGACGAAAGACGAACCCGCCGATGCCTTCCTGCGCGCCTACGCCGAGGCGCAGCCGCCCCTGCGCCCGATGCTGGACGCCTTCGGCCCGTTGCAGGTGATGCGCTGGGCCGAGGATCTGGGAGAGCCGGTGTTCGCGGGCAGCTCCGCGCGGGTCTTCCCGAAGGCGATGAAGGCCTCGCCGCTGCTGCGCCGCTGGCTTGCGCAACTCGGTGCAAGCGGCGTCACGATCAACACGCGCTGGCGCTGGACCGGATGGGACGGCGCTGCGCTGGCTTTCGAAACGCCCGCCGGCGTGCAGCACCTTCATGCGGATGCAACGGTTCTGGCGCTCGGGGGCGCAAGCTGGCGGCGGCTGGGGTCGGACGGGGAATGGACAGGCTTGCTGGCCGGACGGGGCGTGCCTCTGACACCCTTCGCGCCCGCGAACGCGGCGGTGGCGATGGCCTGGTCGGATCATATGACGCGCCACTTCGGGGCCGCGCTGAAATCCATCTCGCTGGCCTGCGGCCCCTATACCTCGCGCGGGGAGGCGGTGATCTCCCGGCGCGGGCTCGAAGGGGGCGGTATCTACAGCGTCAGCCGCGGCCTGCGCGAAGGGCATCCGCTGGTGGTTGATCTCGCCCCCGACCTGCCGGCCGCGCAGATCGCCCAAAGGCTGTCACGCCCCCGCGGCAAAGCCACGCTGTCGAACCATCTGCGCAAAACCCTGCGTCTCGATCCGGTGAAAATCGCGCTGTTGCAGGAAATGGCGCATCCGCTGCCCGACGACGCGGCGGCACTGGCGGGGTTGGTCAAGGCGCTGCCGTTGCACCACGCGGGGCTGCGCCCGCTGGACGAGGCGATCTCCACCGCCGGTGGCATCGCGTGGGCGGGGCTGGACGAGGGGCTGGGCATTCGCGCATTGCCGGGTGTTTTCGCCGCCGGAGAGATGCTGGACTGGGAAGCGCCGACCGGCGGCTATCTGATCACCGCCTGTATGGCGACCGGGTTATGGGCCGGTCGCCACGCAGCCGCGGCGATGGGCTGAACGCCCCTCTCAGGCGCCGCGTGCCTTTGCGGCCTTGAACGCGTCGCGCTTGCGCAGGCCGGCGGCCCATGTGCCAAGCTTGTCGTCCACCGCAGGGAATCCCGCGCCGATGGACCAGTTGATGCAATGCACGGCCAGCAGGTCCGGCACGGTGATCTCTTCGCCCATCAGGAACGGCCCCTGCAGCCGTTCGGACAGCTGGCCGGAGGTGCGGGCAAACTCCGCCTTGAGGCTGTCCTTGATCGCGGGCACGCGCTGGTCTTCGGGGAAGACAAAGCTGTGCTTGGCCGCGGCCCACAGGATCGCGTCGAATTCATCGATCAGCCAGAACAGCATCGCGTCCTGACGGGCCCGCGCGATTGTGCCCGCCGGTGCCGTCAGCGCGCCGTGCTTGTCCGCGAGATATTGCATGATCGCGACAGAATCGGTCAGCAATTCATCACCGTCCAGAAGCGCCGGCACCTTGCCGGAGGGATTGTACTCCATCGCTTCGGGCGAGCGCGGCTTGGCCGGAACCAGATCGAAGGGCTGGCCCAGTTCCTCGAGCATCCACATCACGCGGAACGCCCGTGTCTGGGCTGCGCCGATCAGTTTGTACATGTCTTTCCTCCCGTTGGTTTCAGGTCGCGCCATACATCGCGAGGCGGATGAAAAGCCGCTCGATGATGGCCAGCGCAGGGGCGGTTTGCCCGGCGGAGCGCAGTTGCAGATCGGTATCGGTCAGCATTGTCAGCGCATTCTCCAGCTTGGCCGTGCCCCACGCGCGCGCCTGCCGCGCCACGCGGTCGCGGTCGCGCACGCCGTAGATCGGCGCGCCGGGTGAACAGGCCACGCGGTGCAGGGTGCGAAAGTGGCGCATCGCCATGATGCTGAGTGTCACCGCGTTCACACCCTGGCTTTGCAGGCGGCGCATCAGCGGGCCGATCTTGGCCGACTGCGCCTCGGCCACGACGTTGAGAATGTCGTCCACGCCCGCCTCGACGGACGCGGGGGCACAGGCGGCGATATCGTCCAGCGTGACCGGATCATTCGGGGTGCTGAGCTTGTAGAGCGACAGTTTCTCGAGGGTCTGGCGAAAGTCACCGGGATCGAGCGTGCGCGCGAGATCCTCGAGTGCCGCCATGACGCTGCCTTCGGCCTGCAGTCCGGTGTCGGCCAGCAGGCGCGCGATCTCGGCGCGGTCGGGGGGATCGTCGTAGATCGCCAACGCGTAGGCATTGGGGTGGCTTTCGAAGGCCTTGCGCAGTTTCGACGTCTTTTTCAGATCGCCCGCGCTGACGACGATCTGGGCATCGCCCGGCTGCCAGTCCGACAGCGCATCGAGGACCGCACCGGCCACCTGTTCGGTGGCGTCCTCGACAAAGGCGGCGCGGGGGCCGGGGAAAAATCCGACCGCCTTGATCGCGTCGTTCAGCAGCGCCGGTTCGCGGCGCAGATCGGCGGCGGGGATGCGTGTGAGGCGCATTTCCTCGTCGGCGGCGGGACCGAGAAGGGCGCGCAGGTATTCCTGCCGCTTGATCGCCACGCGCATCGCGTCCGATCCGAAGACAAGCAGTCCCAGCCTGTCGGCGGGGGGCTTGGCGATCAGGGCGGTCGCGTCGCGGCGGTTCAGTTTCATGCGGGCAGGGCCGTGGTGAACAGCCGCGCGACGATCTGGTCGGCGAGGATGGTCATCAGCCGCTCAACCGCGTCGCGTTCGGCAGCAAGCGTCGCCACGGTGGTGCCGGTGGCGGAATAGGCGGTGAAGTTGCGCACGTCGCCCGAGGTCACGATGCTGCCGGTGGTGGTATCGCGCAGGGCAAAGCCCGCCTCGCCGATCAGGTTGTAGCGCGTGATGTCGCCCGCGCTGTTGATGGCGAGCCCTTCTTCGGCCACGTCGAGCGTCATGTCGAGCGCGTAGCGCGCGGCCGGATTGCTGCGCCCCAGACGCGTTTCGAGCTGGCGCGCCAGAAGATAGCCGGGCTGTGTTGTCGGTTCCTGCACCAGAACCTGTCCGCGCAGGGCCGCACCGGCGCCGCCGGGCGCGTAGACGGGCGTAAAGCCGCAGGCACCCAACCCCAGAGCCGCAAGCGGCAGGGCAAGGCGCAGCAGGCTGCGGCGGTCAAGCAACGACATTCACGATCCGGCCGGGCACAACGATCACCTTCTTCGGGGTTGCCCCGTCGAGTGTACGGACAACCGCCTCGTGGGCAAGGGCGAGCTTTTCGATCTCGGCCTTGTCCATGTCGGCGGGCACCTGTATTTCCGCGCGCCGCTTGCCGTTGACCTGAATCGGCAGGGTGACGGTATCGTCGACCAGCATCGCCTCGTCCGCCGTGGGCCACGGGGCGGTGGCAATCAGGCCCTCGCCACCCTGTGCGGACCAGATCTCTTCGGACAGATGCGGTGTCATCGGCGACATCAGTTGCGCCAGCGTCATGACGGCCTCACGTTGCGCGGCCTTGGAGGCTTTGGATTTCTGCAGGGTCGCGGTGAAACCGTAGAGCTTGGCGATGGCAGCGTTGAAGCCGAAGGATTCGACCCCCATGGTCACATCGTGGATCGTCTTGTGCATCGCGCGCAAAAGCTCTTCGTCCCCCTCGCCTGCGGCTCCGTCGCTCATCGCGGCGATCCGGTCCGAAAGGCTCCAGACCCGTCCGAGGTGTTTATAGGCGGCTTCCGCACCCGACGCGGTCCATTCCACGTCGCGTTCGGGGGGCGAATCGCTGAGCACGAACCAGCGGGCGGTATCGGCCCCGAAGGACGAGATGATGTTGAGCGGGTCGACCACGTTGTTCTTGGATTTCGACATCTTGGCGGAGGGGATGACCTCGACCTCCATGCCGGTTTCCCTGAGCACCGCGCGGTCGCCCTGCAGCTCGACCTCTTCGGGGAAGTGGAACACCGGGCGCCCCTCGGGCCCCTTGCTGCGATAGATCGCGTGGGTCACCATTCCTTGGGTAAAGAGCGCATCGAAGGGTTCGATCGCCGACTCGGGCAGGTGCCCCGTGATCTGCATCGCGCGGGCGAAGAAGCGGGCATAGAGCAGGTGCAGGATCGCGTGCTCCACGCCGCCGATGTACTGGTCGACGTTCATCCAGTACTGCGCGTCTTCCATGACCGTCGGCGTTTCGGCGCGCGGCGCGGTGAAACGCGCGTAGTACCAAGACGAATCGACAAAGGTGTCCATCGTGTCCGTCTCGCGCTTGGCGTCCTTGCCGCAGGCGGGGCAGGGCACGTTGCGCCACGCGTCATGACGGTCCAGCGGGTTGCCGGGAATGTCGAAGGTGACATCCTCGGGCAGTTTGACGGGCAGGTTTTCCTTTCGCTCGGGCACCACGCCGCAGGCGTCGCAATGCACCACCGGGATCGGGCAGCCCCAGTAGCGCTGGCGCGACAGGCCCCAGTCGCGCAGGCGGTATTTGGTCACGCCTTGGCCGACACCCTTGGATTCGCAGAACGCGATGGCGGCCAGGACGGCCTCTGCCCCCGTCTGCCACTGCTCGCCCGCGAAGCCGCGGTTGTAGAAGACCTTTTCGGTCTTCGGCGGGACATAGGCGACAAAGAGCTCTTCGTCGGCATCCTCCGACGGCAGGAAGGTCGAGATGATCGGCAGGCCGTATTTGGTGGCGAATTCGAAATCGCGCTGGTCGTGCGCCGGACAGCCGAAGATCGCACCGGTGCCGTAGTCCATCAGGATGAAGTTGGCGATGTAGACGGGCAGCTCATGGGAGGTGTCGAAGGGATGGCGCACGCGGATGCCGGTATCGAAGCCCAGCTTCTCGCCGGTTTCGATCGCTTCCTCGGTGGTGCCGCCCTTGCGGCATTCGGCGACGAAATCCGCGACTGCGGGGTTGTCACGCTCCAGCGTCTTGGCAAGCGGGTGATCGGGCGAGATGCCGACAAAGCTTGCGCCCAGCAGGGTGTCGGGACGTGTGGTGTAGACCTCGATCCGGTCGTGGCCGTCAGGCGCATCAATGGTGGAAAAGGCAAATTGCAGGCCACGCGACTTGCCGATCCAGTTCTCTTGCATCAGGCGTACCTTGGCGGGCCAGTTTTCGAGCCTGTCGAGGGCGGAGAGAAGTTCCTCGGAGTAGTCGGAGATGCGGAAGAACCACTGCGTGAGCTCGCGCCGCTCCACCAGCGCGCCCGAGCGCCAGCCGCGCCCGTTCTCGACCTGTTCGTTGGCCAGAACCGTCATGTCGACCGGATCCCAGTTGACCACCGCGTTCTTGCGGTAGATCAGGCCGGCCTCGATCATGTCGATGAACATCGCCTGCTGGTGGCGGTAGTATTCGGGATGGCATGTCGCGATCTCGCGCGACCAGTCGAGCGAGAAGCCCAGCGGCTTCAGCTGGCTCTTCATGTCCTCGATGTTCTGGTAGGTCCATGTGCCGGGGTGGATGCCCTTTTGCATGGCCGCGTTTTCGGCGGCGAGACCGAAGGCATCCCAGCCCATCGGGTGCAGCACATTGAAGCCGCGCGCCAGTTTGTAGCGCGCGATCACGTCGCCCATCGTGTAGTTGCGCACATGGCCCATGTGGATGCGCCCAGAGGGGTAGGGGAACATCTCGAGCACGTAATACTTGGGCTTGTCGGCACTGCGGGTGGCGCGGAAAATCTCGTGCTTTTCCCAAGCGGCCTGCCAGCGGGATTCGATCTCGGACGGGGTGTAGCGGGTCATTGTCGGGCCTTTTTACGCAATCCGCCGAGCGCGTGCGTGTCACGACTGCCCGGCGTTGCGATGGAGAGAATGGAATATGTGGGCGAACGGTAGGCTAGAGGCGGTTGTCGGCGATCCGCATTTCACGGGCCCGCGACAGAATGGCGTCTTCGACAGCGCGGGCGGTGGCGCGGCTGACAGGGCCGCCCCGCGATTGCAGCGCCAGGTTCAGGGACCGGGCATCGAGCGCGGGGTCGTCGATCAGGACCGTGGCGCGGTAGGCACGCCCGCCGCCGGGCGGTGTGCCGTAGCCTGTCACGATGACACCGGTGAAGGGATCGACAGACTGCACCGGCAGGAAGTTCAGCACTTCGAGCGAGGCGGACCATAGATACTTGTTCACCTTGACCGTGGTTTCGGTGTTCTTCTTGTTGAGAAGCGACCAGATCGTGTTGTCGGGGTTGGTTTCGATCGTGCCGGGATTGTTGGGGTTGTTATAGTAGCCGGGCCGCTCCGTTGCCGGAGAGCCGAATCTGCCGCCGCAGGCCGCGACAGCGCCGAGCGCTACCGCCATCACCGCGAAATTGAGTACCTGTCTGCGCCCCATGACCGCCACCTTTATCCTGATTGGCTATGGAATACCCAAGCGGGCCATGCGGGGCAAGCTATATGTATTATAGTGAAAACCGCTGTTTTCTGGCCTGCCGGACGTGCGCGCAGCGGGCTGCGGCGGGGGTGTGACGCAAAACTGTGGCAAAGCTGCACCAACATTGAGCGCAGTTTTGGGCAATGTTCGCGTTTGCTTGCCAAAACGCGGGGTGAAGAGCAAAAGACCCTCATACCTAGATCGGAATTCCCCGGTCGGGTCTTATGAATTCAAACCGAGGGAAAACTCATGAAAAAAGTTCTCTTCGCAACAACAGCTCTGGTTGCCACAGCTGGCGTTGCAGCAGCAGACGTTACCTTTGGCGGCTACGGCCGTTTTGGTATCCTCTACGTGGACAACGCCGCTGGCGACTCCACAGACATCACAAGCCGCTTCCGTCTGCAGATCGACGCGACAGCAGAATCCGACGCAGGTGTGACATTCGGTGCACGCGCTCGTATCCAGCAGGACAACGACGGTGCGGCCTCTTCCGCAAACGTCGGTCGTGACATCGACGGCGACGGCACACCAGACTTCCGCGGTGACCGCGAAGAAACAGGCATCAACGGCGTTCGCTTCTTCGCACGTTCCGGTGGCCTGGAAGTCGGCGTTGGCAACATCTTCGGCGCGCTGGAATTCATGCCTGGCATGTACCCCATCGATCTGGGTCTGACCGGTCACTCCTATGACTACACCGCGTACAACTTCCGCGGCGACGCATACGACTCCGACGGCAACGGCGCAGCCGGTGCAAACGGTGTTGAAGTTCTGTACTCCGCAGGCGACTTCTCGGTTCACGTGTCGGCTTCCGACATCAACGACCGTATCGCCGCACACGCAGCGTACACATGGAACGGCTGGACATTCGCTCTGGCTGCTCAGGACTCCGACAGCGCGACAGACACCGAGTTCGCAGCTTCGGTTGGTGGTTCCTTCGGCATCGCCGACGTGACACTGGCATATGCCGACAACGGCACATCCGGCGACCACTGGGTTCTGGCAGGCCGCTTTGACGTTGGCGCAGCCACAAACGTCGAAGTCTACGTTGCTGACGCGGATTACTTCGCTGAAACATCCTACGGTATCGACTTCAACCACGACCTGGGCGGCGGTACATCGCTGCGCGGCGGTGTATCCTCCAACGGTGCCGACGTGACGCTGGTTGACTTCGGTGTGCGCTTCAACTTCTAAGTTGAGCCATCGTAGTTAAGAAGTTTGGGGCGGACCTTCGGGTTCGCCCCTTTTCTTTTGCGTCCGACTGTTATCTCTAGACCCCTGGAGGTGACCGATGACGTTGCAGGATATATCAGACCGTATCGCGAAGGCCGAAGAGGCCGCGGGCCGTGCCGCTGGAGACACCACGCTGATCGCGGTGAGCAAGGTGCAGCCCAACGAGCGTGTGGCGGCGGTTCTGGAGGCCGGACACCGGGTGTTCGGGGAGAACCGCGTGCAGGAGGCGGCGGGCAAATGGCCCGATTTCAGGGAGCGGTTCGACGGGATCGAGCTGCATCTGATCGGCCCCTTGCAGACCAACAAGGCCCGGCAGGCGATGGAGCTGGCGCAGGCCATCCACACGCTGGACCGCCCGAAACTGGCGAAAACCATTGCCCGGCTGGCGCAGGAGATGGGCCAGTGCCCCAAGCTGTTCGTTCAGGTGAATACGGGTGAGGAAGAGCAGAAGGCAGGCGTGCTGCCCGCCGAGGCGGATGACTTCATCGCCAGCTGCCGTGACATGGACCTGACGCTGGAGGGGTTGATGTGCATTCCCCCCGTCGAAGAGGAACCCAGCCTGCATTTCGCCTTGCTTGCGAAGATCGCCGAGCGCAACGGCCTGAAGGGGCTTTCCATGGGGATGAGTGGCGATTTCGAACGTGCGATCGCGCTGGGTGCGACCCATGTGCGTGTCGGATCTGCGATTTTCGGGGAGCGGACCGCGGGCTGAATCGTGTGAGGCAGGTGGTGCAGGGGGGCCAGCCCCCCTCCTGCGCGCGGCGCAGGATCCCCCCGGAGTTTAGGGGCAAGCAGAGAAGGGCCGCCGCGCGGGTCAGGCCACGATCAGGCGGGTCCGGTAGGAAATCAGCGGCGCGATGCGGTGCAGGTTCTGGCGGCTGAAGGCGATGCAGCCTTCGGTCGGGAAGCCCGGCCTGCGCCACTGGTGCAGGAATATTGCCGACCCGCGCCCCTTGACCGCATAGGGCCAGTTCCAGTCCGTGAGGATGACGAGATCGTAAAGCGGATCGGCACGGCGGAGCCTTTCGTGGCCAAACCCGTGCGGCGCGCGCACCATCATGTTGTACTCGGGGTCGGCCACATCGTCGGACCACAGATCCAGCGGTCCGATGGGGCGGGCCCAGGGGGCCGGGCGGGCGATACGGTCGGGGCGGTAGAGCATCCCGACAATGCGGTGGGTGCCGCGCGGGGTGGCGCCGTCGCCTTCTTGCTTGCGGGTCTTGATCCCGCCCTTGCCGATCGTGCAGGGCCAGAGGCGCCCGTGAAACCGGACGCCGCGCGGTGTCAGCACCAGATCGTCGGGGGTCACAGCAGGTGACCCGATTTCGCGGCTTTCGTCGCGAGATACGCCGCGTTGTGCCGGTTCTCGCCCACCGCGAGGGGGACGCGTTCGGTCACGTCGATCCCGCTGGCGGTCATCATGTCCACCTTGCGGGGATTGTTGGTCAGCAGGCGCACGGCGCCGAAGCCCATGGTCTTGAGGATATCCGCGCCGAGGCGGAAATCGCGTTCGTCATCCTCGAACCCCAGCCGGTGGTTTGCTTCGACCGTATCGAAGCCCTGATCCTGCAAGGAATAGGCGCGCATCTTGTTGGCAAGGCCGATGCCGCGGCCTTCTTGGTTGAGATAGAGCAGGACGCCATGGCCTTCGCCGCCCATCTGCGCGAGGGCGGCGCGCAACTGCGGTCCGCAGTCGCATTTCAGGCTGCCCATCAGATCGCCCGTAAAGCAGGCGGAGTGCAGGCGGCACAGCACCGGCGCCGCGCGGTCGGGGCGGCCGATCTCGATGGCGTAATGTTCCTCGCCGCCGTCCTCGGGGCGGAAGATGTGCAGCCGGCCCGCTTCGGATACCTCCATCGGCAGGCGCGCGTTCACGACGGGCCGCAGCGGGCTGCGCCGTGCGAGGTGTTCGCTGGCCGCCTCTACGGACAGGTGGATCAGACCGTGGGTGGCGGCAAAGGCAGCGCCGTCGGCGAGCTGCGCGATCACGGCGGCAGGCAGTAGGCGCGCGGATTTCGCCAGCGCCAGCGCCGCGCGATGGGCGGCGGTATCGCCGCCGCGCAGGGTTGTGAGCGGGCCTTTCATCGGGACGCGCAGATCGTCCGCCGGATCGGCCAGCGCGCGCACCCACGACAGCCGCGCAGCGGCGGGCAGGGCCACCCGCGCCAGATCACCGTCGTAGATCCGCGCCTTCAGCGTCTGCGCCCGCCGCGCGGTCAGGGCCAGCACCGGCGCGCTGTCTTCGAGCGCCAGCACATCGGCGAGCCGCGCGGCGTCCAGCGTTTCGGCGGCAAGCACAAGCGCATCGCCCAGCACAACGGGAACGCCCATGCGCAGATCCGCCCGCGCACGGGCCATCGTTTCGTTCACATCGGGGCTCAGGGACATTGGTTTATTACAACTCGGCCGGTTTCATGACAGGTATCTAGCCCGAAGCCACAGGAATTGAAACATTCCACGGTTGGCCTGACACAGGAGCGTGAGAACGCGCCGGCGTCCCTTGTTGATCCGGCAATGGCATATATCTAGTGACGTAACGGCAGCGGAGACGATGATATGGCCCAGATGAAAAAGATCCTACTTGTCGATGACGACGATGACCTGCGAGAGGCGCTGAGCGAACAGCTGGTCCTGACCGAGGATTTCGACGTTTTCGAAGCTGCCAATGGCGCCGATGCGATGAAGCGCACCAAGGAAGCGATCTATGATCTTGTGATCCTCGACGTCGGCCTGCCGGATACCGATGGCCGCGAGCTGTGCCGCCTGATGCGCAAACAGGGTGTGAAAAGCCCGATCATGATGCTGACCGGCCACAACGGGGATGCCGATACGATCCTCGGGCTGGATGCGGGCGCGAACGACTACGTCGCGAAACCCTTCAAGTTCCCGGTGCTGCTGGCGCGGATCCGCAGCCAGTTGCGCACCCACGAGCAGTCCGAGGATGCGGTGTTCCAGCTGGGGCCCTATACCTTCCGGCCCTCGATGAAGATGCTGGTCACAGGCGACGACAAGAAAATCCGGCTGACCGAGAAAGAGACGAACATCCTGAAGTTTCTCTATCGCGCCACGGATGGTGTCGTGCCGCGCGACACGCTGCTGCACGAGGTCTGGGGATATAACGCGGGCGTGACGACCCACACGCTGGAGACGCATATCTACCGCCTGCGCCAGAAGATCGAACCGGATCCTTCGAACGCGCAGCTTCTGGTGACGGAATCGGGCGGATACCGGTTGATGCCGTGAAAAATGTGATGCGGTCGGGAACCAATCACCGCATCACCCGTTTCATCCCCGAGCGGCGGAGTTTTTTCATGAGTTTTCCGCCTGTTTGAACCCCGAAGAAGAGTGGCCGGGGCAACTGCCACTCTACCTCCCTGTTGGACTATGGCCGGGCCGGTGTGCCCGGTCTTTTTTTGCCGGGGGGCGTTCGGTTTCGGGTGCGAGGAAAGGCTGTTCTGACCGTAAGGGAACAAAGCCTTGAGGAGCCTTCCCTTCGCGGCTGTCGATCAATAGGGTGCGCCGGACCCTAACCACCGGAGTGTCGACCTTGCCTTTCACCCTTGCCACCTGGAACATCAACTCGGTTCGTCTGCGCGCGCCCATCGTCTGCAAGCTGCTGGAAGAAGAGGGGCCCGATGTCCTGTGCCTGCAGGAATGCAAAAGCCCGGTCGACAAAATTCCCACCGAAGTCTTCGCCGAGCTTGGCTATACCCACATGGTCGCACGCGGGCAGAAGGGCTATAACGGTGTCGCGATCCTGTCGCGGCTTCCGCTCGAGGAAGCGGGTGCCGAAGACTATGCCGCGCTGGGCCACGCGCGCCATGTCGCGGCGCGGCTGGAAAACGGTGTAACGATCCACAATTTCTATGTTCCCGCCGGCGGCGACGTGCCCGACCGCGAGGTGAACGAGAAATTCGGCCAGAAGCTCGACTACCTTTCGGAGATGCGCGATGCCTTCCGCGCCGATGCGCCGCGCAAATCCATCCTTGTGGGTGACCTCAATATCGCGCCGCGCGAGGATGATGTCTGGGACCACAAGAAACTGCTGAAGATCGTCAGCCACACTCCGCAGGAAGTCGCGGCGCTGGGCGATACGCAAGATGCGGGCAACTGGGTCGATGTGACCCGTGCGGACATTCCCGACGGCAATCTCTATAGCTGGTGGAGCTACCGCGCCAAGGATTGGGACGCCGCCGACAAGGGGCGCAGGCTGGATCACGTCTGGGCCACGCCCGACATCTCGAACGCCGCGCATTCCAGCAAGATCCTGCGTGCCGCCCGCGGTTGGGAGAAACCCAGCGACCACGCGCCGGTTTTTGCAACTTTCGATCTTTGAAGTTAGACACGCCCATCACATATAAGACCAAAGCCGCAACCCGAGGATTTCGAATATGGACCTGAACCTTTCCGCCGCAGCACCCGATGCCGACCTGATCAAGGACACGTCCGAGGCGACCTTCATGGCCGACGTGGTCGAAGCCAGCCAGAACATCCCGATCATCGTGGATTTCTGGGCACCGTGGTGCGGCCCGTGCAAAACCCTCGGACCCCAGCTCGAAGCGGCTGTTGTTGCCGCAAAGGGCGCGGTCAAGATGGTCAAGATCAACGTGGACGAGGCGCAGAGGATCGCAGGCCAGCTGCAGATCCAGTCGATCCCGACGGTCTATGCCTTCCACAAGGGACAGCCGATCGACGGTTTCCAGGGCGCGCTGCCGCAGTCTGAAGTCCAGGCGTTCGTGGACCGTGTGATCAAGGCCGCAGGGGGCGAATCGCCGACCGACACGCTGAACGATGCGGTCGAAGCCGCCGAGGAAATGCTGGCAGAAGGGTCCGCAGCCGATGCCGCGCAGACCTTTGCCGCCATTCTGGGCGAGGATCCGATGCACGCGGGCGCCTACGGTGGCATGGTGCGCGCGCATATCGCGATGGGCGAGCTTGACCAGGCCGAGGGCCTTCTGAACGGCGCCCCGATCGAGATTTCCAAGGCGCCCGAGCTGGAAGCCGCACACGCGCAGCTGGAACTCGCGCGGCAGGCCGAAGGTGCGGGCCCGGTGGCCGAGCTTCAGGCAGCGGTCGAGGCAGATGAGGATGACCATCAGGCGCGGTTCGATCTGGCGCAGGCGCTCTATGCCAAGGGGGATGCGGAAGGGGCCGTCGGGCATCTTCTGGAAATTTTCCGGCGTGACCGCACATGGAACGACGAGGCCGCGAAGAAGCAGCTTTTCACGATTTTCGACGCGCTCAAGCCGAACGATCCTGTCGTATTGAACGGTCGGCGGAAACTTAGCTCGATGATATTTGCCTGAGCGGCTTCCGGCGCTACCTGATTTCCATGATCAAACAAGCAGACTTGCCCGACACGATTCCGATCTTTCCGCTGGGTGGTGCGCTGCTTCTTCCGCGTTCGCGGTTGCCGTTGCACATCTTCGAGCCGCGCTATCTGCAGATGATAGATGACGCGCTGAAAACGCCCACGCGCCTGATCGGCATGGTGCAACCAAACGTTATTCCGGGCCGCGACGGGCCGGGATTGCAAACCATCGGCTGCGCGGGGCGGATCACGCAGTTTTCCGAAACCGAAGATGGCCGGTACATGATTACCCTCGGCGGCATATCGCGCTTTCGCGTGTTGCGCGAAGTGGAAGGGTTTACCCCCTACCGCCGCTGCGAAGTGGCGTGGGACGGGTTCGACCGCGATCTGGGGCCGGAAGAGAAAGACGGCGATTTCGACCGTGACCGGTTCCTGCGGATCCTCGGCCAGTTTTTCGACAGCAAGGGCCTGTCGGCCGACTGGGACACCCTGAAGGACGCCGACGACGAATTGCTGATCAACTCGCTGTCGATGATGCTGGATTTCGACCACGAGGACAAACAGGCCCTGCTGGAAGCGCCGTCGCTCAGCACGCGGCGCGAGACATTGCTGACGCTGATCGAATACGGAATGCGCGGGGGCGGCGGCGAAGGCGGGGAGATGATGCAATGACCGAAACCACCGTGGAATTCGACCGCCGGATGCTGGAGGCACTGATCTGCCCGCGCAGCCAGACCACGCTGACATACGACGCCGAGGCGCAGGAGCTGATTTCGAAGTCGGCGGGCCTTGCCTATCCGATCCGCAACGGGATCCCCGTGATGCTGGTGGACGAGGCGCGCGTCCTCGACTGAGCGCGCGGTCTTGCGGCGGGGCATGGCTCCTCGCTACGCTGCGCGCGCTCCTCGCCCGGGCTGCGTCACCTCACAAGGGGTGGCCACGCATCAGGCGGGGCAGATCACCGGTGAGGCCCGCCGCTTCGCGGATGAAGCCGCGGCGCAGCCCCGGCAGCGATCCGATCACACCCATGCCG
The DNA here is from genome assembly GCF_040149665.1 of Sulfitobacter sp. HNIBRBA3233. Classification (NCBI taxonomy): domain Bacteria; kingdom Pseudomonadati; phylum Pseudomonadota; class Alphaproteobacteria; order Rhodobacterales; family Roseobacteraceae; genus Sulfitobacter; species Sulfitobacter marinivivus. The sequence goes on from NZ_JBEFLP010000001.1 coordinate 2,611,405, forward strand.
ATGTCGCGTGCCATTCGTACCAGTGGATTATCGTTCGAGAACAGCCTGTTGAAGCTGTCGGTCGCAAGGGCCAGCGCGGCGTTGTCGAAGCGGCGCCACTGCTGGTAGCGCTCCAGCGCGAGGGGGCTGGCAAAGTCCTCTCCGCGGCGGCGGGCGTCCACGATCACCTCGCAGAGGGCGGCGATATCCCGAAACCCCGCGTTCAGGCCCTGCCCCGCGATGGGATGCACCCCGTGGGCCGCATCGCCCACCAGCGCCACGCGCGGCGCGATCATGTCATGCGCGAGCGACAGGCTGAGCGGATAGGTATATCGCTCGCCCGCCAGCGCGATCTCTCCGAGGAAATCACCGAAGCGCGGGCGCAGCACGTCGAGGTAATCGGCATCGGGCAATGCGTGGATCGCCGCCGCGTTGGCGTCGGTTTCGGACCACACGATGCTGCTGCGGTTGTTGGTCAGGGGCAGGATCGCCAGCGGGCCGGGCGGCATGAAGAACTGGTGCGCGATGCCGTTGTGCGGTTCGGCGTGCGAGATTGCGCAGACCAGCGCCGTCTGCCCATAGCGCCAGCCGGTCCGCTTGATCCCCGCGCGCGCCGCCACGCCGGAGCCGCGGCCGTCCGCGCCCACGCAGAGCCGCGCGCGCAGGGCCTTTCCGGATGCCAGCGACAGGGTCACGCCGCTGGCGTCCGCGGATTGCGCTGTCACCGTTTCGGCGTTCATCGTCGTGATGCGGTCATCTGCGGCCACCATCTGCATCAGCGCGCGACGCAGATGGCGGTCCTCGACCATATGGCCCATCGGGCCTTCCTCGATCTCGGCGTGGTCGAAATGCATGAAGAACGGCGACGGGCCTTCGCCCGCGCGACCGTCCGTGACCTTGATCTCGCGCATCGGCTGCGCGTCACCTGCGACCGCATCCCACAGGCCAAGCCCCTGAAGCAGGCGCACCGAGGTCAGGGCCAGGGCGTAGGACCGCCCGTCAAACCCGTCGCTGGTCCGTGTGTCCACCGCGCGCGCGTCGATGACCGTGACGTGCAGTCCGGCCTGTGCCAGTCCAAGCGCCAGAGCGGGCCCGTTCAGGCCGCCGCCGACGATGGCGATATCCGTATCAAATTCCATGACCTCAGATATGCGTCTGCGGTGGGGATTGTCCATGCGCGCAGTCGCCGCTACCGTCTGGATCAGGAAAATCGGGGGACTTGAGACATGCAAGACTGGCTGACGATGACGGCGGCGGATCTGGGGCGCGCGATCGGCGCCGGAGAGATTGATCCGGTGGCGCTGTGCCAGACCTATCTGGACGCGATCGAGGCGCATCCGCTGCGCGACCGCATCTACGCGCGGGTCACGGCGGACCGCGCACTGGCCGAAGCCGCTGCCGCCTCGGCGCGGGCGAAATCGGGGCACCGCCTGTCGGCGCTCGACGGTGTGCCGATCAGCTGGAAAGACCTTTTCGACACGGCGGGCATCACCACCGAGGCGGGATCGAAGCTGCTGGAGGGCCGCGTGCCCGAGCGCGACGCACTTGTGCTGGAGAACGCGACCGCCGCCGGTCTGGTCTGTCTTGGCAAGGTCCACATGAGCGAGCTTGCCTTTTCGGGGTTGGGTTATAACCCGTCCACCAATACGCCGCCCTGCGTGAATAACGACGCGGCGGTGCCGGGCGGGTCGTCCTCGGGCTCGGCGGCATCGGTGGCATTCGGGCTGGCGGCGGCCAGCATCGGGTCGGACACCGGCGGATCAGTGCGTATTCCTGCCGCGTGGAACGATCTGGTCGGCCTCAAGACGACCCATGGTCGGCTGTCGCTGGAAGGCGTGGTGCCGCTGGTGCTGAGCTTTGACACGCTCGGCCCGCTCTGCCGGTCGGTCGAGGATGCGGCATTGCTGCTGTCGGTGATGGAGCCCGCAAAGCCCGCCGATCTGGCGGATGCGGATCTGAAGGGACGCCGTCTGGCGATCCTCGAGACGGTGGGAATGGAGGGCCTGCGCGATGGGCCGCGCGAGGCGTTCGAGGGGGCGGTCGAAAAGCTGGCCGCCGCAGGAGCCGAGATCAGCCGGATCGAGGTGCCCGCCGTGGCCGAGGCGATGGGCCTGTCGGGGTGTCTGTTCACCGCCGAAGCCTACGGTCTGTGGCGCGATGTGATCGAGGCCGCGCCGGAGAAGATGTACGGCGAAATCCTCAACCGGTTCCGGCTGGGCAAGGAACATTCCGGCCCCGATTACGTGGCCGCCTGGGCCAAGCTGCGCGCGTTGCGGGTGGAATACGACCGCGCGACCGCAGGCTTTGACGCTGTGATCCTGCCGACTGCGCCGAATGTGCCGCCCGATCTGGAGCGGCTGAATTCGGACGGCGAATACTACGTGACCGAAAACCTGCTGACCCTGCGCAACACGCGGATCGGCAACCTGATGGGGCTGTGCGGCCTGACCCTGCCCACCGGCACGCCCAGTTGCGGATTGATGATGCTGGCGGCCCCCAATCAGGATCTGGCGCTGTTGCGGCTGGGGACGGCGGCGGAAGGCGCGCTGGGCTGAGACCGGAGGGCAGGCAGGGCAGGGCGAAAAAGCCACAAACCCTGTCTGCAATAGGGAATACGCCTAGACGCCGCGGGGGGGCTTACGTTACCTTGGACAAAACGGGGCGATAACGATCCCGATCCGAGGCAGTTTTTGATGAAGTACCCTGAGCGGTTTTCGAACCTTCCGGCTCATGCGTGGCCCCGTTTGCGCGCCCTTCTGGACGTGCACGAAGGGGGTGGCCCGCTGATTGCCATGACCATCGGTGAGCCGAAGCACGCGTTTCCGGCTTGGGTCAGCGATGTGATCGCGCAGAATGCCGCCGGTTTTAACAGCTATCCGCCCAACGACGGCTCTGCCGAGCTGCGCACGGCGATTGCCGGTTGGGTGCAGCGGCGCTACGGCGTGCCGGTGGATGCTGACAGTCAGGTGATGGCGCTGAACGGCACCCGCGAGGGGCTCTACAATGCTGTCATCGCGCTGGTGCCAGAGATGAAGAACGGCCAGAAGCCCGCCGTGCTGATGCCGAACCCGTTCTATCAGGTCTACATGATCGCCGCGATTTCCGGCGCCTGCGATCCGGTCATGGTCAACGCCACCGCCGAGACAGGCCACCTGCCGGATTTCCACAGTGTCGACGTGGAAACGCTGGACCGCACCGCCGCCGTCTATATCTGCTCGCCCGCCAACCCGCAGGGCGCTGTTGCCAGTCGCAGCTATTGGGAAGACCTGATCCGGCTGGCCGAGAAACACGATTTCCTGATCTTCGCGGACGAATGCTATTCCGAGATTTACCGCCACGATCCGCCCGTGGGCGCCCTGCAGGCCGCGCATGACATGGGGGCCGATCTGAACCGTGTGGTCATCTTCCACAGCCTCAGCAAGCGGTCGAACCTGCCGGGGCTGCGCTCGGGGTTCGTGGCCTCGGGGCCGGACACGATGCGCGAGATCAAGCAATTGCGCAATTACGCCGGTGCGCCGCTGCCGCTGCCCTTGCAGGCCGCTGCCGCCGCCGTCTGGCGCGACGAGGCGCATGTGCAGGAAAACCGCGCCCTCTACGCCGAGAAGTTCGACATGGCGGACCGCATCCTTGGCAACGTGCCGGGATACGCCAGCCCCGAGGCGGGGTTTTTCCTGTGGTTGCCGGTCGAGGACGACGAAGAGGCCGCCGTCAGGCTGTGGCGCGAGACGGGCGTGAAGGTTCTGCCGGGCGGGTATCTGGCGCAGGAGGTTCCGGGGCAGAAGAACCCCGGCAAGACATATATAAGAGCGGCCCTTGTGGCCCCGAAAGAAGAGACGGAGCGGGGGCTGCAAGCCATCCGCGACTGTCTTTATGCGGTATAGAGGGACAGCGGTATGGCATATCAGACGCGCGGACGCGATCCGCTTTTGGACAGCACGATGAGCGAGGCCATCGAGAAACGCGGCAAGGAACTGCTGGGCGTTGTGCTGGTGGTGCTGGGCATGGCTGCGGCGATGATGATCGGCAGCTACACACCCGATGACCCGAACTGGATGCTGGCCAGCGATGCGCCCGCGCAGAACTGGATGGGCCAGCTGGGCGCGTCGCTGGCGGCGCCGTTGTTCATGATCGTCGGCTGGGGCGCGTGGGGCGTGGCCGCCGTGCTGCTGGTCTGGGGGCTGCGCTTTGCCCTGCACCGCGGGCAGGATCGCGCGATGAGCCGGGTGATCTTTGCCCCGATCGCCGTCGCACTGGGATCGATCTATGCGGCGACCCTTACGCCGGGGGCGGAATGGCTGCAAACCCACAGCTTCGGTCTGGGCGGGCTGTTCGGTGACACGGTGATGGGGGTGATCCTGACCGTACTGCCGATCGGGTCGACTTTCACGATCAAGCTGATGTCCGTGCTGATGGGGATCGGCATTCTGGCGCTGGGCGCTTTCGTTCTGGGCTTTACCCGTGCCGAGCTGGCCCGCTTCGGCCGTTTCCTTCTGGTCGGGACGATCATGGCCTATGCCACGATCATGAACCTTCTGGGGCGCGGCGCGACCGGGGCCGTGAGCGCGGCGCAAGAATTGCAGGCCAAACAGGCCGAACGCCGTGCGGAACGGCGCGCCTCTGCCGAGGCGCAGGCCGCGCTTGCCGCCTCCGAGGCCCGCGCCTCGGCGCAGGTGCAGCCCGCATCCGCGCCACGCCGTCCGGCGATCATCGCCACGCGCAACGTGCCGGCACCCGAACCCTTCATTGACGCGAGTGACGACAGCTTTGATCCCTTCGAGGAGGACCACCGCGCGGAGGCGGAGCCGAAGCCCGGCCTTCTGGCGCGGATGCCCGGCCTGATCAAACGCCCCGCCGACCCGATGCCGCAGCCCGAGCTGGTGCATCAGGAGCCCTCTTTCGCCGATGAGGACGTGCCGGATGCGGACCGGATCAAGTCCAAGATTTCGGATGTCATCCGCAATCGCGTGCGCTCCACCACCGCCGTGCACACGCCGGTGACTGCGCCGCTGACCAAGGGGCGCGGGCGCGGTCCCGATCCACTGGTGCTGAACACGGCGCGGCGCGAACCGCCCGTCACCGCCGCTGCCACTGCCGCGCCCGCAAAGCCCCTGCGCGCCGAGCCGCCGGTCACGGCGCCCGCCCGTGCGGCCCCTGCGGCTGTGGCCTATCACGACGCAACCCCGGACGAAGGCTATCCGATGGACGCGCCTGCCGAAGAGAGGAACATGTTCCTCGATGCAGGCCCGGTCGAGGCACAGCCTGCGCCCTATGACAGCGTGCAGGATGACGCCCCGTCCGAGGGACTTGCCGATGCGGCCCCTGCCGCGCCGCAGGCGCCTGCCCCACGCAAGCCGGTCGTTGCGGATACCCGCAAGCCGCTCGTTCAGCAGCCCATGCGCCGCACCGTCCAGCCCAGCAAACAGGCGCGCGCCGAAGCCCAGCCGACGCTGAGTTTCGAGGACACGCACCCGGGTTTCGAACTGCCGCCGCTGAACCTGCTGGAAAGCCCCGAGAGCGTGCCGCGCCTGCACCTGAGCGACGAGGCTCTGGAAGAAAACGCACGGATGCTCGAAACGGTGCTGGACGACTACGGCGTCAAGGGCGAGATCGTCGCCGTGCGCCCCGGTCCCGTCGTCACCATGTACGAACTCGAACCCGCGCCGGGCCTCAAGGCATCGCGCGTGATCGGTCTGGCTGACGATATCGCACGGTCCATGGCGGCGCTGTCCGCGCGTGTGTCGACGGTTCCGGGCCGGTCGGTCATCGGGATCGAACTGCCCAACGAGAACCGCGAGAAAGTCGTGCTGCGCGAGATCCTTTCCAGCCGTGATTTCGGCGATGGCAACCAGCGCCTTCCGCTGGCGCTGGGCAAGGACATCGGCGGCGAGCCCGTGGTGGCCAACCTCGCCAAGATGCCCCACCTGCTGATCGCGGGGACCACCGGGTCGGGTAAATCCGTGGCGATCAACACCATGATCCTGAGCCTTCTCTACAAGCTCAGCCCCGAAGAATGCCGGATGATCATGATCGACCCGAAGATGCTGGAACTCAGCGTCTACGACGGCATCCCGCACCTTCTGTCGCCTGTCGTGACGGACCCCAAGAAGGCGCTCGTGGCGCTGAAATGGACCGTGGGCGAGATGGAGGACCGTTACCGCAAGATGTCCAAGATGGGCGTGCGCAACATCGAGGGATACAACGGGCGCGTGGCCGAAGCGCTCGCCAAGGGTGAGAATTTCGAACGCACCGTCCAGACCGGTTTTGACGAGGACACCGGCGAGCCGATCTTCGAGACCGAGGAAAACACACCGGTCAAACTGCCCTATATCGTCGTCATCGTGGACGAGATGGCCGATCTGATGATGGTCGCGGGCAAGGAGATCGAGGCCTGCATCCAGCGTCTGGCGCAGATGGCGCGGGCCTCGGGCATCCACCTGATCATGGCCACCCAGCGTCCGTCGGTCGACGTCATCACCGGCACGATCAAGGCGAACTTCCCGACGCGGATTTCCTTCCAGGTGACCTCGAAAATCGACAGCCGCACGATCCTGGGTGAAATGGGTGCCGAGCAGCTGCTGGGCATGGGCGACATGCTCTACATGGCGGGCGGATCGAAGATCGTGCGCTGCCACGGCCCCTTTGTCAGCGATGAGGAGGTCGAGGAGATCGTCAACCACCTCAAGCAGTTCGGCGAACCCGATTACGTCAGCGGCGTTGTCGAAGGCCCGCCCGAGGAGAAGGAAGCCGACCTCGACGCAGTGCTGGGTCTGAATACCGGCGGCAATACCGATGGCGAGGACGCGCTCTATGACACCGCCGTTCAGGTGGTCATCAAGGACCGCAAGTGTTCGACATCCTACATCCAGCGCAAGCTGGCCATCGGCTATAACAAGGCCGCGCGGCTGGTCGAACAGATGGAGGACGAGGGCCTCGTCTCGCCCGCCAACCACGTCGGCAAGCGTGAAATTCTGGTGCCGGAACAGGGGTGATCTCAGCCCCCCTGACGGCAACCTCGTAAGGATGGCCCTCCGGCACAGCGGGGGGCCATTTTTCGTTCCTCCCGCCGGTGCGGGAACGCAGCGCTGCTGTTGCGGGTTCGCCCTGTGAACGAAGGGGGCTCCGGCATGGAAAACGATATCTCATCGGCGGGCGATGTTGTGGATGCGCTCGACGATCTCGCGCAGAGCGAGGATGACGTGACCATCGGTGACGTGGTCGACAGCTTTGGCGGGCGCGGCTTCGGCCCGATCATCACGTTGCTGGCGCTGGTGGTGATCTCACCGCTCGGCGGTATCCCTGTGCTGCCCACGCTGGTTGCCATCGTGATCGCGCTTATCGCGGTGCAGCTGGTGATCGGGCGGGACGCTTTGTGGCTGCCCCGCGTGCTGTCGGATCGGGGCGTGGATGACAGGCGGGTCGAAAAGGCCGCCGAGAAGCTGCGCAGGCCCGCAGGCTGGCTGGACCGCCGGATGGGCGCGCGGGCCGCTGCACTGGTCGCCCCGCCGATGCCGCGGATCGCGGCGGGCGTGGTGATCGTGCTGTGCCTTGCGGTGCCGCCTTCGGAAGTGATTCCCTTCGCGGCGCTTTTGCCCATGGGGGCCATCGCGCTGATCGGCATGGCGCTGACCGTGCGCGACGGGCTGGCGATGGTGGTGGCGCTGGCCGCTTCGGCGGCGGCTTTCTACGGGCTCTGGCTGCTTGCCTGAGCGTTTCCCCGCCGGTCGCTATCGCATAACAATGCGCCGCGCCCTATCTGTTCATCAACCTCGCAAGAATACAGGATGCGACCATGAATGTTTTGAAGACCTTTGCACTGGGCGCGGTGGTGATCATCGCCACAGCGACCGCCAGTTTCGCGGACAAGCTGCCGCTGAACGCCATCAGCCAGTATCTGAACGGGATGACCACCGCGCAGGGTGAATTCACCCAGATCAACGGGGATGGCACGATCTCGACCGGGACGATCTATATCAAGCGCCCCGGGCGCGTCCGCTTCGAATACAATCCGCCCGATGGCGGGCTGGTCGTGGCGGGATCGAATACCGTGGTGATCTACGACCGCAAGTCGAACCAGCCGCCCGAGACCTATCCGCTGGCGCGCACGCCGCTGTCGATCATTCTGGCCCGCAACGTCGACCTGACCCGTGCCAAGATGGTTACCGGCCACAGCTTTGACGGCACCGCGACCACTGTTACGGCGCAGGACCCGGAGAATCCGCAGTACGGCAACATCCAGATGAAGTTCACCGGACCGGAGCCCGAGCTGCGCCAGTGGATCATCAACGATGGCAACGGCGGTCAGACGACCGTTGTGCTGGGCGATCTGCGCAAGGGCGGAAATCTGGCAAACAGCCTGTTCGACGTGGGCAGCCCCGGTCAGCGCAGTCGCTGACCGGCCCCGAGACCTTTCGGCATTAGCCACCGAATTGACATTATTTGACCTATCAACTGCCTTGAGCCGGCGCGATGATCCGCGCCGGACATTCGCAGAGAAGGGTTTATTTAATGGCAACACTGACTTTCACGCTTGAAGGCGGCGTCAACGTCGCGGTCACGATCACCGAGCTTGAGGGCGGCGCGCTGCAGTTCGATCTTGCGGTGCTGGACGAGACCGGATCGATCGGCGATCTGAACGGTCTGTTTTTTGATCTGACCGATGCAAGCCTTCTCGACGGGCTGGTGTTCTCCGGTACGGACGTGACGGGCACCGCCGTGAAAGAGGACGGGGTCACCAAGGTCGACGGCTACATGAACATCAACGGCGACGTCGTGAACGAATACGGAAAGTTCGACGCGGGCGTTCAGTTCGGAACCGCCGGGATCGCAGGGGACGACATTCGCGAAACCAGCTTCGTGCTGTCGCACGAAAGCGTGGATCTGTCGCTCGATATGCTGTCGCAGATGGATTTCGCCGTGCGCCTGACCTCGGTCGGTGAGGAAGACGGCAGCCGGGACGATTCGCTCAAGATCGGCGGAACGGCACCGGAGGTCGTGGAGGAGCCAGAAGGCCCCGTTGCGGTCGCCGGTCCCGATTCGATGACGGTGACCACCAATGAGACTTTCAGCGAATTCGGGTTGAGCGATCCGCTCGACGATTTCGTTTTCTCGGTGCTTGAGAACGATACCGTCGACGGAACGCCCACAACGGGTACGGTGGTCGCGGCCAACGGGCAGGTCTTCGAGGATTTCGTGATCGTCAGCGGATCGAACGGCGGTCAGATGCAGTTCAACTCCGACGGAACTGTCGATTTCTCGGCCAACGGCGATTTCGATCATTTGACCGGCGATCAGACCGACACGACGGAGTTCACCTATACCACGTCGGACGGCGCGACAGGCACGTTGTCGGTCGAGGTTTTCGTCGCCACAGACGGTGGTCCGATCGGGGAATTCGGCCCGTTCTGACGGTACCGCTGCCGCGCGATGCGTGCGGGAGCGGCCGCAGGGCCGGTCCCGGTGGTCCGTGCGGGTCTAGCGCAGGCGGCAGGCGGCGATCTGGTCGCGGTACATGAAGGACCGCGCCTGCACCTTGGCGGCAACGCCCACGAGCCACGGTTTCGAATTGTAGCTGGCGCGCGCGTAGCCGGTATGGCCCTCGTGGTAGGCCAGATACTGGTTGCGCGCGTCGGTCAGCGGGATGCCGTTACGCTCGCGCGTGATGTTCATGTACCAGCCCATGAAATCCGTGGCATCGGTGATGCGGTCCCGCTTGGCGTTCCGGCGGCCCGCGGAATTGCGGTATTCGTCCCATGTGGCATCCAGTGCCTGACTGTAGCCGAAGGCGCTGGACTGGCGCCCCATCGGGATCACACCCATCACATAGCGGAATGGCGTGCGTGCGTCGGAGACGAATTTGCTTTCCTGATGGATGGTCGCCATCTGTACATGGATGGGGACACCCCATTTGCGTTCGACGCTCTTGAATGCGCGGTGGTAGGTCGGGCGCTCTCTGAGAATCGTGCAGGCGTTATCCAGATCGCGCGGGGGCGAACTGGAATTGCCGCCGCAGGATGCCAGCAGCAGCACGATGATCAATGCGCGAAGGGGTGTTTTCATCTGCCTCTCGCCTCAACTGTCGTTTTTTATTTTGCCCTACTCTAGCGCAATCCGGGCGCGGCATACAGGAAAAATTCTACAGAAGCGCCGCCAGCAGCAGCGGTAATGCGCCCACCGACAGCAGGGTCGATACCACCACCAGCCCCGCGACCGCCTGCGCATCGGCGCCGTATTTTTCCGCCAGAAGATAGGAGGTGACGGCGACGGGTGTGGCGATTTGAAGCACCAGAACCCCGAAGGCGGTACGATCAAGCCCGAACCAGACACCGGCGGCCCAGGCCACCGCGACGCAGAGCACCAGTTTGACGACCGACAGCGCCAGCGCGCGCCCCACGCCGCCGGGCGTCAGCCGCGCCACGGCAACCCCCAGCGTGATCAGCATCAGCGGAATGGCCATCTGCCCGACCAGCTCGAGCGTGTTGGTCAGGAAGACCGGTGTTTGCCAGTCCTGCCAGAGAAACAGCCCCCCCGCGAGCGTGGCCCAGACCAGAGGCTCGCGCAGAACCTTGCCGAGACTGCCGGTCCCCGCCACCAGCCAGATTCCATAGGTGAAGGTCCAGACCGCCATCACGGCGAAGACCACCACGGCATATCCCAACCCCTCCTGCCCGAAGGCGAAAAGCGCCAGCGGCAGGCCGAGATTGCCGGTATTGCCGAAAATCAGCGGTGCTTCGAAAGTCCGCCTGTCGAGCCGCAAAAGGCGCACGAGGACACCCGCCGCAAGGGTGACGCCGGCATAGGCCGCGAGGGTCGCCAGCAACAGCGCCGTCAGGGCCGCAGGCGCGATTTCGGTGCGCATCAGCGAGGTGAAGATCAGGCAGGGCACGGCGAGGGTGGTCGCCAGCTGCGTGACGAAGTTGATGCGGTATTCGAACCCCAGCTTGACCCAGGTAAAGCCGAGGCCGGCAAGCAGGAAGACGGGGGCGACGATCTCGAGTACCGTAAGGGCAAGGTTCACAGACTGTTTCCCTTTCGGAAGGCGGGTTTCGTGGACAAATTGCCCTTGTTTCGGATAGAAACCCTAGGTAGGGAGCGCAATGCCATGATAAGAACCCGCGCGAAATATCACCTCGGCCAAGTGGTCCGGCACCGGAAGCATCCCTTCCGCGGTGTGATTTTCGATGTCGACCCGGAATTCGCCAATACCGACGAGTGGTACGAGGCGATCCCCGAGGAAAACCGGCCGGTCAAGGATCAGCCCTTCTATCATCTGCTGGCCGAAAACGATCAAAGCTACTACGTGGCCTATGTGTCCGAGCAGAATCTGGTCGCCGATTATTCGGGAGAGCCTGTCGATCATCCGGATATCCCCGATCTGTTCGGCCCGTTCGAAAACGGGACCTATCCGCTGCATTTCCAGTTGAACTGACCGCACCGTCCCGTGCCCGAGACGCGCCTGTGCACGCAGAGAGTGCGGGATTGAGTTTATTGGCAAAATGGAGAAGCGGACCGCCGCGCGTCATTGGTGAGCGCGGCGGTCCGGATCGGGGTCAGTAGCCGAGGGCGCAGCCGTCCTTGCGCGCATCGGAGGCGCCTTCCAGTACACCGCTGTCGTGGATGCGAATCGCCTGCGCACCGCCGATGGCGGTGTCGGGGATTTCGACCCGGTGGCCCATCGACGCGAGTTTGTCGCGCACAGCGTCGCTGTAGCCGCGTTCGACCTTGAGCGTGCCGTTGTCCGAGAAGGCACGGGGAGCGTCGATCGCCGTTTGCGGATCCATGCCGAAATCGGTCAGGTTGCTGGCAAAGCGCGCGTGGCCGTTTGGCTGGTAGGCGCCGCCCATCACGCCGAAGGGCATGGTGATGCGCCCGTTTTCGCGGATCATGCCGGGAATGATCGTGTGCATGGGGCGCTTGCCACCCTTCAGCTCGTTCGGGTGGCCTTCTTCCAAGGTGAAGCCCGCGCCGCGGTTTTGCAGCAGAATGCCGAACTTGTCCGACGCGATGCCCGATCCGAAGCCGTGGAAGATGGAATAGATCAGCGAGACCGACATCCCGTCACCATCCACCACGGTGATATAGATCGTATCCTTGTGCACTGCTTCCGACAGGGCGGTGGGGCTTTCCATCGCCTTGGCGGGATCGATCAGCGCCGCGAGTGCCTTGGCGGTGTCCATCGACAGCATATGGTCGGTGCGGGTCATGTAATCGGCGTCAGCGATGAAGCGGTTGCGGGCGTCGTAGGCGAGCTTGGCCACTTCCGCCTCGATGTGCACGCGTTCGGCGCCGAAGGGATCCATGCCCGCGATGTCGAACTGCGACAGCATGTTGAGCATCAGAATCGCCGTCGCACCCTGACCGTTCGGCGGATGCTCGACCACTTCGATGTTCTTGTAGGGGCCCGCAATCGGTTCTTCGGAGGTGCAGCGCACGGCGGCGAAATCATCGGCCGTATGCTGCCCGCCAAGCGCGGTCAGAGCGTCGATCATGTCCTGGGCAATCTCGCCTTCGTAAAAGGCGTTGCGACCGTCCTTGGCGATGCGGCGCAGAACCTCGGCCTGACCCGGTGCGCGGAAGACCTGGCCGGTTTCGGGCGCCTTGCCGTCCAGCAGGTAGTGTTTGCGTGCAGACCCCTGCAGCACCGCCGCATCGTTTGCCCAGTCGAAGGCCACGCGCGGGGAGACGGGAACGCCGGTTTCGGCATAGTGGATGGCGGGTGCGAGAACCGCATCCAGCCCGATCTTGCCGACGGTGTCGGACAGATGGCAGAACGCGTCGATCGCACCGGGCACTGTCGCGGCATGCGCGCTGGTCAGGGGCACTTTGGTCTCTCCCGCGTCGCGGAGCATGGCTGCGTCGAGCGAGGCGGGTGCGCGTCCCGATCCGTTCAGCGCCTGTACCGGTTTGCCGGGTTCGGACCAGAGCACGAAGCAGTCGCCCCCGATGCCGGTCATCTGCGGCTCGCAGATGCCCAGCAGGACGGCCCCCGCAATGGCTGCATCCATCGCATTGCCGCCACGCGCCAGCGTATCGATGGCAGCGCGTGCGCCCAGCGGGTGCGACGTGGCGCACATCCCGTTGCTGGCAAATACGGGGGAACGTCCTGGAAGGTGGAAATCGCGCATGGCAAGGCCTCTCTTTCAACTGCGGTTGCGGGCAACCTAGTCGGAAGCGGCAGTGCTGCCAATGCTATAGAGAGGGGAAGAGTGCCTCGGCGCCACGTACTGGGTGGGGGCAATGAAACGCAGCGCCGAGGGAAGCCATATGCAGCTACAGCGAAGGGTATGACGTTCAACGATGGCGTAAATGCGGTCTCAGCGGGGCATCTTCGCGGTATTGCCGCGCGGGGGGCAGGCCTAGACCGCCAGTGGGATGCGCAGGTACAACCGGTTTTGGCCTGCGATCCGTTCATAGCTTACCTGCTCGGCCAGCTCACGGATCATCGACCAGCCAAATCCGCCCTCCGGCAATTGCGCGGTCGGCACGTCGACCTTTGGCATGGTGCCGGCAGGAAGCCTGTGCCCCGGCATCGCCAGCCCTGCGTCGGTCAAAACCAGCTCGACGGCGTCGGGCCCGAGTGTGCCGCGGACCGTGATCCGGCAGGCGTCCGGCTGGCCGGGCAGGGCGTGTTCGATGATATTGTTCAGCGCCTCTGCGAGCACCAGCTGCACGGTCGCAATGCTGGCGGTGTCCACCCCCCGTGCGGCAAGCCGGGCAACGACTTCGGACAGGGTCGGGCGCACGACCTGCGCCGAGCCCTGAAGCCGGAGGTCGAACGCCGGTGTGGGGCAGGGGGGCGAGGACGGCGGCGGTGTCATCCCCCGTGCTCCGCCAGCGCCGCCTCCACTGTCGGGTAGATGCCAAAGACGCTGTCCATCCGCGTCAGGCGGAACACCTTGTCGACAGTCGCCGTCATTCCGGCAAGCAGCAGCCGGCGGTCCGGTGCCAGCTGTTTCATCGCGGCGACGATCGCGCCGAGGCCGCTGGAATCGATGAAATCGACGTGGTTGAGATCGAGCAGAACAGTCTCCTGCGTATCGCTCGTGATCTCGCGCATGCGGTCCTTGAACGCCAGCGCGACAAAGGCGTCGATACGCTGCTCCTGAACGGTAATGATTTGCAGTCGGGCTTCTTTCGAGCTTGTAAGGTCCATGATACGCTCCTGCTCAGAATGGCTTTGCGGCCTTGCTAGCGGGCAATCGCTAACATCAGATAACCACCCACCGGAAGGAAACCGAAATGCGTAAAGTTGTGATTGCCGGAGCGGCGCGGACCGCGATGGGCGGCTTTCAGGGGGCGCTCGCCGACATGACAGCGGCCGAACTGGGCGGCGCTGCCATACGGGCCGCCCTTGCCGGTGCCGGGACGGAGACTGTCGACGAAGTGCTGATGGGCTGCGTGCTGCCGGCAGGACAGGGGCAGGCACCGGCACGGCAGGCGGGGTTCCATGCGGGCCTCGGCGAAGAGGTGCCTGCGACCACGCTGAACAAGATGTGCGGATCGGGCATGAAGGCGGCGATGATCGGCTATGACCAGATCGCGCTGGGCCAGACCGATACGCTGGTCGCGGGCGGTATGGAATCGATGACCAACGCGCCCTACGTGCTGCCGAAGATGCGCGGTGGCGCGCGGCTGGGCCACGCGCAGGTCGTGGACCACATGTTTCTCGACGGGCTCGAGGATGCCTACGACAAGGGACGCCTGATGGGAACTTTCGCGGAGGATTGCGCCGAGACGTTCCAGTTTACACGCGCAGCACAGGACGATTATGCGCTGTCCTCGCTGAACCGTGCGCTTGCGGCGCAAAAGGACGGTGCCTTCGCGGATGAAATCGCCTCCGTTGCGGTAACCTCGCGCAAAGGCACCGTGAATGTAGACACGGATGAACAGCCGGGCACGGCACGGCCGGACAAGATTCCCCAGCTGAAACCCGCCTTCCGCGAAGGCGGAACGGTAACGGCGGCGAATTCCTCCTCCATCTCGGATGGCGCCGCGGCGCTGGTCCTCGCGGCGGAGGATAGCGCCAATGCCCGCGGCCTGACCGTACGGGCACGTATTCTGGGACACGCCAGCCATGCACAGGCCCCGGGGCTGTTCACCACCGCGCCGGTACCCGCCGCGCAAAAACTTCTCGACCGGCTGGGCTGGACCAAGGACGACGTGGATCTGTGGGAAGTGAACGAGGCGTTCGCCGTGGTGCCGATGGCCTTCATGCACGAGATGGGGCTCGGCCATGACATCGTGAACGTCAACGGCGGCGCCTGCGCGCTGGGCCACCCCATCGGGGCCTCCGGCGCGCGGATCATCGTCACCTTGCTGAACGCGCTCGAAAAACGCGGGCTGAAACGCGGCGTTGCGGCGATCTGCATCGGCGGCGGCGAAGGCACGGCCATTGCCATCGAACGGCCCTGACAGCGCGCGACGCCCGTCTCCATTTTGCCTATAAACTCATGGCGGCCCTGGCCGCCTCCAACCTGTCAGGACACGATCCCATGCATGTGGACTACCCCACCCTCGCCAAAACCCTTGCCGCGCTGACCGAAGGCGAAACCGACGAGGTCGCGCTGATGGCCACCGTCGTCTGCGAGGTCCACCACAGTGACGACCGCTTCGACTGGACCGGATTTTACCGCGTGACAGGTCCGGAAATGCTCAAGATCGGCCCCTATCAGGGCGGCCACGGGTGCCTCCAGATCCCGTTTGCGCGCGGCGTCTGCGGCGCTGCGGCGCGCACGGGCGAGGTGCAGCTGGTGCCCGATGTCGATGCGTTTCCCGGGCATATCGCCTGCGCAAACTCGACCCGGTCGGAACTGGTCCTGCCGGTCTGGGCGGGGAACGGCAGGCTTCTGGGCGTGCTCGACATCGACAGTGACCGTGCGGATGCCTTCACCGCCGAGGACGCAGAGGCGCTGACCGCGATCATGGCGGATATTTTCAGTGCTGTGAAATAAGTCTGGATTTTTTCACGATCCTGCTGCAACGCTGGTCCGACAGGCAGCGCGTTGGGGACCATGCAGCATCACCGTCCGGGCATACCGCACACATTGGGGGCCGATCTTCGGGCCCTGCGGCGCGCACGCGGGATCAAGCTTGCGGATATGGCCGTGGCGCTGGGCCGCTCCGTCGGATGGCTCAGCCAGGTGGAGCGGGACAAATCCGACCCTTCGATCACCGATCTGCGCCACATCGCGGCCCATCTGGACGTCCCGGTCTCGATCCTCTTCCGTCACGAGGCAGCCCCGGCAAACGAGGCAGGCTATGTCGTGCGCGCCGGCACCCGCCGCCCCATCGGCAGTTCGGTCGCGGGGCTGGTCGAGGAATTGCTGTCGCCGGACCTCACAGATGATTTCGAGATGGTGCACTGCACGTTCCAGCCCCATTCGCGCATCGCCGACAGGGTGACCCGCCCGACGCAGGAGGTTGGCTATATCCTCTCCGGCACGCTTGAGATCGAGATCGCGGGAGTGACCCACCGTCTCGATCCCGGCGACAGTTTCCGTATCCGCGGCGAGCCGTTTCGCTGGGCCAACCGGACCGATACGCCGGTGGTGGCGATATGGGTCATCGCGCCGCCGGTCTACTGACATGAGTTGGGAGGGATGGATCGTCTTCGCGCTGTTCTGGGTGGTCTTCGTGACCACGCCGGGGCCGAATGCGGTCAACTGCATCTCGAACGGCATGGCGCTGGGATTCCGGCGCGCGATGGTGGGGGTGCTGGGCATTCTCACGCAGGCAACGCTGTTTCTGCTGCTGTCGGCGGCGGGTGTCACCGCGCTGATCGCCGCCTCTCCGGCTGCCTTTACGGTGGCGAAATACATCGGGGCGGGGTTTCTGATCTATCTCGGCGTGCGCGGCATCCTGAACGCGCGCAAGCCCGTGCGCATCGACGACCGGCCCGCGCGCAGCATCTACCTGCGCGCCTTTGCCATTGCCACGATTAACCCCAAAAGCGTCGCGGGGTATCTCGCCGCATTTTCGCAATTCGTGCAGCCCGATGTCCCGATCTGGACCCAGATGGGCGTGATCGTTCCCACGGCGCTGACCCTGACCGCGCTGAGCTATACCGGCTTCACCGCTCTGGGCGCGGGGATCGGGCGCGCGGCCCTGGGGGCTGTGTTCAACGTCTGGGTCAGGCGCGTGATGGGGGCCTGCTTCGTTGTCTACGGTGTCCTGCTGGGCAGTGCCACCACACCGGGGAGGGGATGACATGCTGAGGGGCAGCTGCCTTTGCGGAGACATCCGGTTTACCGCCACGGGCCCCGCGCGGGATCCCGCGGCCTGTCACTGCAGCCAGTGCCGCAAGCAATCGGGCCATCACTGGGCCTCGGTGCAGGTGATGGATGATGCGCTTTCCGTAACCGGCACGCCGCAATGGTACGCCGCCAGCGACAGCGCGCGGCGCGGCTTTTGCCCGCGCTGCGGGTCGTTCCTATTCTGGAAGGGGGCAGCGGATCCCGACACCGGGATCGCGCTGGGCGCTTTGGACGGCCCGACGGGCCTGCGGCTGAAGCGGCATATCTTCACCGCCGACAAGGGCGACTATTACGACATCACCGACGACACCCCCAAGCAGGAGCAGGAAACATGAGCGATTTTCCAACAACGGCCCGCGTTGTCGTCATCGGTGGCGGTGTGGTCGGCGCCTCGACCCTCTACCACCTTGCCAAGGCGGGATGGTCCGACTGCGTTCTGATCGAAAAGAACGAGCTGACCGCAGGGTCCACGTGGCACGCGGCGGGCAACTGTCCCAATTTCTCGAGCTCCTGGGCGGTGATGAACATGCAGCGCTACGGGCTGGAAATGTACCGCACGCTGGCCGACGACGTGGACTATCCGATGAACTACCACGTGACCGGATCGCTGCGGCTGGCCCACAGCCGCGAGCGGATGATGGAATTCGAGCGCGTGGCGTCGATGGGCGCCTATCAGGGGCTCGACATGAAGGTGATGACCCCGTCCGAGATGCGCGAATACCATCCCTTCATGGAAACCCACGCGCTGGCCGGCGGGCTGTGGGACCCGATGGATGGCGATATCGATCCCGCGCAGCTGACGCAGGCACTGGCCAAGGGCGCGCGCGACCACGGTGCGCGCATCGAGCGGTTCTGCCCGATGACCGGTCTTGACCGGCGCGGCGACGAGTGGATCGTCAAGACCCCGAAAGGAGAGATCCGCGCCGAGATCGTCGTGAACTGCGCGGGATACTACGCGCAGCGCGTGGGCGAGATGTTCAGACCCTTCGGCGGGCGCACCGTGCCGATGGTCACGATGAGCCACCAGTATTTCCTGACCGAACCGATTGCCGAGCTTGAGGCATGGACCCGCGAGGTCGGTCACAAGCTGCCCATCGTGCGCGATGTCGATATCTCCTACTACCTGCGGCAGGATAAATACGGGCTGAACCTTGGCCCCTACGAGCGGAACTGCAAGGCGCATTGGGTCACGCCGGACGATCCGATGCCCGAGGATTTCAGTTTCCAGCTGTACCCCGACGATCTGGAGCGGCTGGAGTTCTACATCGAGGATGCGATGGCGCGGGTGCCCCTGCTGGGTCAGGCCGGTGTCGGGCGCAACATCAACGGGCCGATCCCCTACGCGCCCGACGGGCTTCCGATGATCGGGCCGATGCCCGGTGTGCGCAATGCCTTTGACGGGCATTCGTTCACCTTCGGCATCGCGCAGGGCGGCGGCGCGGGCAAGGTGCTGAGCGAATGGATCATTTACGGCCAGACCGAGATGGACATGTGGGCCGTCGATCCGCGCCGCTATACCGATTACACCGACCCCGACTATTGCCTCGCCAAGGCGATGGAGACCTACGGCCACGAATATGCGATGCATTTCCCGCATCACGCATGGCCCGCGGGCCGCGACAGGAAACTGTCGCCCATCGACGCCAAGCTGCGCGCGCAGGGCGGGCAGATGGGCGCGTACAACGGCTGGGAACGCGCCAACTGGTTCGCGATGGCGGGCGACGACACCTCCGAAGAAGCAACACAGACATGGGATCGCAACGGCCCCTGGGCGCAGCGTGTGCAGGAGGAAATCGAGGCGGTGCGCGACAGCGCCGGCGTGCTGGAGCTGTCCGGGTTTTCGCGGTTCAAGGTTTCCGGCCCCGGCGCGGATGAATGGCTGCGTGGGCAGGTCACCGGTGCGCTGCCGAAGGTCGGGCGCACGGGGCTTGTGTATTTCGCGGACGATCGCGGAAGGATCCTGACCGAAATGTCCGTCTCGCGCGAGGCCGAGGACCGTCTGATCCTTGTCACCGCCGCCGTGGCGCAGTGGCACGACGCGGAGCTGTTGCAATCCCGTCTGCCGCAGGACGGCAGCCTGACCTTCGAGGACTGGACCGACCGCATGTCGACCCTGCTGGTGACCGGGCCGAAATCGCGCGACCTGCTGGCGGGGCTGACCACCGGCGATCTGTCGCTGCCGTGGCTGAGCCTGCAAGAGGCCGAGGTCGCCGGCCGCTGGGCGGCGCTGGTACGCCTGTCCTTCGCGGGCGAGCTGGGCTGGGAAATCCACGCCGAGAACGCGGATATCCCCGCGATCTACGACGCGGTGATCGACGCGGGCGCGCGGCCGTTCGGGATGTACGCGCTGAACTCCATGCGGATGGAGAAGGGATACCGCACCTGGAAGGGCGATCTGTCCACGGATTATTCGCTGCTGGAGGCCGGGCTGGAGCGCTTCGTGAAATTCGACAAACCGCAGGATTTCCCCGGCAAGGCGGCACTTCTGGCGCAGAAACAGCGCGGGGTGGAAAAGCGGTTCGTCACCATGACCGTCGAGGCGGGCGATCAGGACGCGCCCTATATGTCCACGGTGTTCCACGACGGACAGGTGGTGGGGGAAACCACCAGCGGCGACTGGGGATACCGCGTCGGCAAGTCGATCGCGCTGGGCTGCATCCGTGCCGATCTGGCGCAGCCGGGAACGGTGGTAGAGATCAACATTTTCGGGCAGATGTGCCGGGCAACCGTCCAGGCGGACCAACCGCTCTGGGACCCCGAAAATGAAAGACTACGTGCATGACGAAAATACTCTTCCAGCGTTCCCCGGCACGGAGGCGCGCCAATGGCTGAAATCACATTGCTCGACGGCGGCATGGGGCAGGAACTGGTCCATCGCGCGGGCGACAAGCCGACGCCGCTCTGGTCGACCCAGATCATGATAGACCGGCCCGGCCTCGTGGCCGAGGTGCACCGTGATTTCACGCAGGCCGGGGCCACTGTCGCCACGGTCAATTCCTACGCGATCCACCACGACCGTCTCGAAGGGACGGGGATGGAGGACAGCTTTTCCGACCTGCACGCCATGGCGCTGGAGGAAGCGCGGACCTCCGGTGCCGCCCGGATGGCTGCCTCTATCGGGCCGCTGGGTGCGACCTATCGGGCCGATCTGCACCCCGACAGCGACACCGCCGAGGCGCTGTTCGGCGAAATCGTCGATCTGCTGGCGCCGCACTGTGATCTGGTGCTGTTCGAAAGCATCGCGTCGGTTGCGCAGGCGCGCGATGCGATGCGCGCGGCCAAGCGCACGGACAAACCCGTCTGGCTGGCCTTCACCGTCGGCGATGCCGATGGCAGCGTGCTGCGCTCTGGCGAACCGCTCGCCGAGGCGCTGAAATCCGGGCATCCCGACGCCGTCCTGATCAATTGCTCGACACCCGAAGCGATCCCTGCCGGTCTGGCGGTGCTGGCGGACACTGGCCTGCCCTACGGCGCCTATGCCAACGGGTTCGAGACCATCACCGAAGGGTTCCTGCAAGACAAGCCAACGGTGGACGCGTTGCGGGTGCGCAAGGACTTCACGCCCGAGAACTACGCCGATCACGTCATGGCGTGGGTCGATGCGGGGGCCACAATCGTCGGCGGCTGTTGCGAAGTCAGCCCCGGCCATATCGCCGAAATCGCCCGACGCCTGCGCGCGGCGGGTCACACCATCGTCTGAGGAGCCCCTGAATGGCCGATGTTCCCACCCATGCCCGTGTCGTCATTATCGGAGGGGGGGTCATCGGCTGTTCCGTCGCCTATCACCTGACCAAGCTGGGATGGCGCGATGTCGTGCTTCTGGAACGCAAGCAGCTGACCTCGGGCACCACCTGGCACGCTGCCGGTCTGATCGCGCAGTTGCGCGCGACGGCGAATATGACGAAGCTCGCTAAGTACAGTCAGGAACTCTACGGCAGCCTCGAGGCCGAGACAGGCGTGGCAACGGGCTTCAGGCGGGTGGGGTCGATCACCGTGGCACTCACCGGCGAACGCCGCGAGGAGATCTTCAGGCAGGCGGCCATGGCACGCGCCTTCGGCGTGGAGGTCGAGGAGATTTCCCCTGCCGAGGTCAAGGCGCGCTATAGCCACCTCAACACGCAGGGTGTGACCGGCGGGGTCTACCTGCCGAAAGACGGGCAGGGGGATCCGGCCAATATCGCGCTGGCACTGGCCAAGGGCGCGCGCCAGCGCGGCGCGCAGGTGCTGGAGCGCACGGCAGTCACGGGCATCACGCGGTCAGGCCGCCGCGTGACCGGCGTGGACTGGCAGCAGGGCGCAGAGACAGGCCATATCGCCGCCGACGCGATCGTCAACTGCGCGGGCATGTGGGGCCATGCTGTGGGACGGATGGCCGGCATCAACGTGCCCCTGCACGCCTGCGAACACTTCTACATCGTGTCCGAGCCCATCGAGGGTCTCACTCAGATGCCGGTGCTGCGGGTGCCGGACGAATGCGCCTACTACAAGGAAGACGCGGGCAAGATGATGCTGGGCGCCTTCGAGCCTGTGGCAAAGCCCTGGACGCTGGATATACCGCGCGATTTCGAATTCGATCAGTTGCCCGAGGATTTCGACCACTTCGAGCCGATCCTCGAACAGGCCGTCGCGCGGATGCCGATGCTGGGCGAAGCGGGCATCCATACCTTCTTCAACGGTCCCGAAAGCTTTACCCCCGACGATGCTTACCACCTTGGCCTTGCGCCCGAGATGGACAACGTCTGGGTCGCGGCGGGGTTCAACTCCATCGGGATCCAGTCGGCGGGCGGTGCGGGCATGGCGCTGGCGCAGTGGATGGACGAGGGGCAGAAACCCTTTGACCTTGGCGATGTGAACATCGCGCGGATGCAGCCCTTTCAGGGCAACCGCCGCTACCTGCGCGAACGGTCTTCGGAAACGCTGGGGCTGCTCTATGCCGACCACTTCCCGTTTCGGCAAAAGGCGACCGCGCGCGGTGTCCGCCGCACGCCGTTTCACGCCGAGCTTTTGAAACACGGCGCGGTGATGGGCGAGCTTGCCGGATGGGAGCGCGCCAACTGGTTTGCCCGTCCGGATCAGGAGCGCGCGTATCGCTACAGCTGGCGTCGGCAGAACTTCTTTGAAAACGTGGCGGCGGAACACCGCGCCGTGCGCAGCGGTGTCGGCATGTACGACATGTCGTCCTTTGGCAAGATCCGCGTGGAGGGCCGCGATGCCGAAGCCTATCTGAACCACGTCGGCGGCGGCGATTTCTCGGTGCCGGTGGGCAAGATCGTCTATACCCAGTTCCTCAACCCGCGCGGCGGGATCGAGGCGGACGTAACGGTGACGCGCCTGTCGCCGACCGCCTATCTGGTGGTGACACCTGCGGCGACGCGGCTGGCGGACGAGACATGGATGCGCCGCCATATCGGTGACTTCAACGTGGTGCTGACGGATGTGACCGCTGGCGAGGGCGTGCTGGCCGTCATGGGGCCGCGTGCGCGCGACCTGATGCAGGCCGTATCGCCCAACGATTTCTCGAATGCCGCAAACCCTTTCGGCACCGCGCAGGAGATCGAGCTGGGCCTCGGCCTCGCACGGGCGCACCGCGTCTCCTATGTAGGCGAGCTGGGGTGGGAAATCTATGTCAGCGCCGATCAGGCGGTCCACGCCTTCGAGACGCTGATGGAGGCGGGGCAGGAGGTGGGACTGACCCTCTGCGGGATGCACATGATGGACAGTTGCCGCATCGAGAAAGCCTTCCGCCACTTCGGCCACGACATCACGTCGGAGGATCACGTCCTTGAGGCGGGGCTCGGTTTTGCCGTGAAGACCGACAAGCCCGATTTCATCGGCCGTGACGCGGTGCTGGCGAAACGCGACGCGGGATTGGCGCGCCGTCTGCTGCAGTTCCGCCTGACCGATCCCGAACCGCTGCTTTATCACAACGAACCCATCCTGCGGGATGGCGAAATCGTGGGATATGTCAGTTCGGGGGCGTATGGTCACAGTCTGGGTGGCGCCATCGCCATGGGCTATGTGCCCTGTGCGGGTGAGGGGGCGGCAGAGCTTCTGGCCTCGCGCTACGAGATTGATGTGATGGGCACCCGCGTGCGCGCCGAGGCGGCGCTGAAGCCCATGTATGACCCGAAATCGGAACGGGTAAAAATGTAACCGTTACAATGCAGTGCTTTTACCGGGCGCCTGTCTGTTCTACCTATTTGGTCAGACCGGAGGACAGATGCGCAATCCCGACACCCAGCCGCCGACACAGGACCAGGACACGCCGCAGGGCCTTGCCTTTGCACTGGGCGCCTACATTCTGTGGGGGTTTCTGCCGCTCTACATGAAGGCGCTCAGCCACATGGGCGCGGCCGAGGTGGTCGCGCACCGGATCATCTGGTCGGTGCCGATCGCGCTTGTGGTGCTGATCGCGACCCGCCGCACCGGTGCCTTGCGCGAGGCGCTGCGCAACCCGCGTATGCTGGGCATGGGATGCGTGACGGCGGCGCTGATCTCGATCAACTGGGGGATCTATGTCTGGGCGATTTCCGTCGGCCAGACCGTCGATGCTGCCATCGGATATTACATCAACCCGCTGTTCAGCATCTTTCTGGCGGCGCTGGTTCTGGGCGAACGGCTGAGCCGTGCGCAGCTGGCGGCCATCGCCGTGGCGGGGGTCGCGGTGCTGGTGCTGATCGTGGACGCCGAACGCACACCCTGGGCGGCCTTCGGCCTGATGCTGAGCTGGGGGTTTTACGCGCTGGCGAAGAAAAGCCTGCCCATCGGCCCCAATCAGGGGTTCCTGCTGGAGGTGCTGATCCTGCTTGCGCCTTCGCTGGGCTACGTTGTGTGGCTGGGGACAACCGGCGAAGGGCATTTCGCCACCGGCGACGCTTTCGACACGTGGATGCTGGTCGGCTGTGGACTGGTGACGGCGGTGCCGCTGATGTTTTATGCCAACGGCGCAAAGCTGTTGCGCCTGTCGACCATCGGTATCCTGCAATATATCGCACCGACGATGATCTTCCTCGTCGCGATATTCGTCTTCGACGAACCGGTCGGGCGCGCGCGCATGGTCGCCTTCCCGCTCATCTGGCTGGCGCTGGTGATCTATACGACTTCCATGGTGCGCCAAATGCGCGCCCGCACGGCGGCACCGCGATAGGATCAGGACAGCGCCGACTTGTGCTGCAGGAACGACGGATCCTGCGAGACGCGTTCGTTCATAGCGGCCCGCAAGGCGCCGATCGTCTTGTAGGGTCGCATCACCACCTCGAAGTGCTGGATCAGCCCGTCGTCGCCGAGTGTGATCAGATCGACCCCGACGCAATCCAGACCATCGACCTTGCACTGGAACTCGAGCGCCCAGTCGTTGCCGGAGCCCATCACGCGGCGATAGCTGAAGTCGGTGAAGACCTCGTTCACATGGCCAAGCACAGCCGCCACGGCCGCGCGCCCGTTCCAGGTGGCCCAATAGGTCGGCGGCTGGAAGCGCACGTCCTCGGCCATCAGCTCTGCGATGCCATCGTGAGTATGCGCGAGGACCTTGTCGTGGAAACTCTGGATTGTCGGATGCATGGGTCTCTCCCTTTTTTCGCAGAGTGGCACGGGGCGGGTTGAAAACCTAGTCATGCAACGCGATAGGGTGGGGCATGGACGCAACGTATTCTCCCCCCGACGACCCGCTGGTGGTTCTCCACGAAGACCACGAAGTGCTTCTTGTCGACAAGCCCAGTGGCCTCTTGTCGGTGCCGGGGAAAGGGCCCGATCTGGAGGATTGCCTTCTGGCGCGGGTGCAGGATGTCTTTCCGGAGGCGCTTCTTGTGCACCGTCTGGACCGCGATACGTCCGGTGTGATGATCTTCGCCCGAACGCCCCACGCGCAGCGCCACCTCGGTTTGCAGTTCGAGAAACGCATGACCAGGAAGACCTACGTTGCGCGGGTCTGGGGGGTGCCGGCAGAGAAGAAAGGCACCGTCGATCTGCCCCTGATCGTCGACTGGCCCAACCGGCCTTTGCAGAAGATATGCCGCGAGACCGGCAAGCCCGCACAGACCGACTGGCGGCTCCTCAAGGATGAGGGCAAGACCGCGCGGCTGCGTCTGATGCCGCACACCGGACGCAGCCACCAGCTTCGTGTCCACATGCTGGCCCTCGGTCATCCGATCCTTGGCGATCCGTTCTACGCCACCGGGGCCGCCGCAGACTATCCGCGCCTTATGCTGCACTCCGAGGAATTGCGGTTCAAGCATCCCGACGGCGGCCGGTCGACCAAAATCCGGGCGAAGGCGCCATTTTGAGAGTGCGGGATTGAGTTTAAGGGCAAAATAGAGAAGCGGCCCGGGGCGTGGTCCACTCCGCCCTCGCGTAGTTACGCTGCGGGCGGAGCTTCTCCACTTTGCACGCAGGGTCGCTCTCCAGCTGTCTGCGCATCTCCACTCTCCCATAGCTTGGTTAACAGTCGCTTAACGCGCACACCTTCGCTTCTCCATTTTGCCAATAAACTCAATCCTGCCGTTTCAGCGAGCGCAGGTGGCCGATGCAAAAAAAGGGCGGCCCGAAACCGGACCGCCCCCTTCTTTTCTCCGGAATCGGCTCTGGACTATTCGGCGGCCCAGCCCGAGACGGCTTTGACTTCGAGGAATTCCTCAAGCCCGTATGTGCCTCCCTCGCGCCCGTTGCCGGATTGCTTGTACCCGCCAAAGGGAGAGCCCGCGGCAAAGCCCTTGCCGTTCGTTTCCACCATACCCGAGCGAAGCTGCCGCGCGACGCGCCGGCGCTTCTCGTCGTCGGTGGTCTGGACGTAGTTGGTCAGACCGTAGGGCGTGTCGTTGGCAATGGCGATCGCCTCTTCCTCGGTCTCGAAGGGGATGATCGACAGGACAGGGCCAAAGATTTCCTCGCGCGCGATCGTCATGTCGTTCGTGACATCCGCGAAAACGGTCGGCTTCACGTAGTAGCCGCGGTTCAGCCCGTCCGGACGACCAAGACCACCCGCGACGAGGCGGGCTTCCTTCATGCCTTTCTCGATCAGTCCCTGGATCTTGTCGAACTGCACTTCGGAGACCACGGGCCCGATGTGGCGGCCTTCTTCGGAGGCCGGTCCGACCTTGGTCTTTTCTGCGACATCGGCGGCCTGTGCCACTGCGGTTTCGTATTTCGAGCTGTGCACCAGCATCCGGGTTGGCGCGTTGCACGACTGGCCCGAGTTGGCAAAGCAGTGACGTGCGCCGCGCACGACGGCTTTTTCGTCGGCATCCGCGAAGATGATATTGGCACCTTTGCCGCCAAGCTCGAGCGAGACGCGTTTGAGCGTGTCCGCCGCTGCTTTCGAGATCGCGATGCCCGCGCGGGTCGAGCCGGTGAAGCTGACCATGTCCACATCGGGATGCGCCGAAAGCTGGCTGCCGACACCTGCGCCATCGCCATTGACCATGTTGAACACGCCTGCGGGGAACCCAGCCTCATGCACGAACTCAGCAAAGAGCAGACCCGAGAGCGGGGCCACTTCGGACGGTTTCAACACCATCGTGCAGCCTGTCGCCATGGCCGGGATCGCCTTGAGCATGATCTGGTTCATCGGCCAGTTCCAGGGCGTGATCAATGCGCAGACGCCGATGGGCTCGAGCAGGGTTTTTTCGGTCGCGGTGAAATCGCGCTCGAAGTCGAATTCCTCGAAGGCTTTCAGAAAGCCGCCGATGTGCCAGCTGCCTGCGCCGACCTGGCTGCTGCGGCTCATTTCGATGGGCGCGCCCATCTCCATGCTCATGGCCTGAGCCATTTCCTCGCTGCGGGCCTTGTAGATGTCGGCCAGTTTCTGGATCAGCGCGACGCGTTCCTCGCGCGGGGTCTGCGACCAGCCGGGAAAGGCCGCGCGCGCGGCGGCGACAGCGGCGTCCGTATCCGCCTGACTGCCGAGCGAGATCGTGGCACATTGTTCCTCTGTCGAGGGGTCGATGACCGGATAGTCGTTGGCCTGGGCGGGGTCGACCCACGCGCCGTTGATGTAGAATTGCTTTTTCTCCAGCATGGGAATGCTCCTTTGATGAGAATTTGGCGCCACTCTGTCATCGGCATCCGCGGTTCGCAAGCGGGGGGATGGCAACCGTCGCAGGAATGACTAGGTAGGGGGCAACGGATACAAAAAGAGGAGACTTGAACCATGGCTTTGCGCATCAACGACACCGTCCCGGATCTTGAGGTCGCGACCGATCAGGGCATGATCAAGCTGCATGACTGGATCGGCGACAGCTGGGCGATCCTGTTTTCACACCCCAAGGATTTCACGCCGGTCTGCACCACGGAATTCGGAGCGGTCGCCCAACTGGCCGACGAGTGGGAAAAGCGCGGCACCAAAGTGATCGGCGTTTCCGTCGACGGCGTCGAGGATCACAAGAAGTGGAAAGGCGATATCGAAACCGTTGCCGGCACCAAGGCGGGTTTCCCGATCATCGCGGATGGCGACCTTGAAGTGTCCAAGGCCTTCGACATGCTGCCTGCCGAGGCCTACCTGCCCGACGGGCGCACGCCCGCCGACAGCGCGACCGTGCGGTCGGTTTTCATCATCGGGCCGGACAAGCAGCTCAAGCTCAGCATGACCTATCCGATGACCGTCGGACGCAACTTTGCCGAGGTGCTGCGCGCCCTCGACGGGTTGCAGACATCGACCGGCAAGGGCGTAGCAACACCTGCCAACTGGAACGTGGGCGACGATGTGATCATCCCCGCAACCCTGTCGGACGAGGACGCGAAGGCGAAGTTCGGTGAGTTCAAGACCGTGCTGCCCTATCTGCGCACGACCAAGGCCCCGTCCTGAGCGCGTCGGACAGGCAGTGACACGAAATGCGGCTGCCCCTTGCGGGGTGGCCGTTTTCAGTTTCCGCGCAAGGTTTCGAGATAGGCCAGAGTGCCCGCGCCGAACACCGCTTGCAGCGTCTCGGCAGTTTCCGACGCATTGTCGGTCGCGTGGACAGATGTCTGCGTGGCCGGATCGCTCTGACCGCGTCGCAGAACGAACACGTAGATCCCGCGCGAGGCATCGACCAGTGGCGCCATCAGGTTGCGATCGTGCGAGATAAGCCCGCGCAGAGAAAGAATGCTGAGAGGAATTCGCGGTAGGCATATTTCGGGTGCCGCAGTTTCGATCAGATAAAGCTGAGCGGGAAGAGTTTGACGACATAGCTGCGTCGCCCCAGACGCTGGCGGAAGATGAAGCGCTGCCGGCCCCGTTTGAGGAGCGTTTGATCCCCGCGTGCCTCTGGTCTGGCGAAATCGGACTGCACCACCAGCAGCGCGGGATCGCGGCCTTTGTCATTGCGCCAGTAGATCCGTGTGTTGTCGGGGCCGGTGTCGAACGGCCTTTCCGACAGGGCCGCAGGATAATCAAATCTGGTTTTCACGAAGGCTGTCCGGCTCATCTGAAATTAGCGGACTATTACAGTTTCGTGACGGTGTTTCCTCGGCCCGTGGTTGCACCGACTGTTCTGCGCGCACGGCGCAAAAGAAAGGCCCGCACGGTTGCGGGCCATTTCCGGAAATCTGTGCGGGCCGGTTCAGTGCAAGACCACGCGCGTCCCGTTGGGCACACGGTTGTAAAGGTCGATCACATGCGCGTTGATCATTCGCACACACCCGTTTGAAACGCGGGCCTCGACCGTGTGCGGTTTTGGCGTACCGTGGATGCGCAGGTAGGTGTCGCGCCCACCGCTGTAGAGATAGAGCGCACGCGCCCCCAGCGGGTTCATACCCCCGCCGGGCATGCCGCTTGCGTGTTGTGCGTATATCTCGGGCTCGCGGCGGATCATGGCCTTG
Source organism: Sulfitobacter sp. HNIBRBA3233 (assembly GCF_040149665.1). NCBI lineage: Bacteria > Pseudomonadati > Pseudomonadota > Alphaproteobacteria > Rhodobacterales > Roseobacteraceae > Sulfitobacter > Sulfitobacter marinivivus. Next base: position 2,640,426 of record NZ_JBEFLP010000001.1, read on the forward strand.
GTCGGTGTCCAGCTTGGCCATTCGGCCTTGCGGCGGATGGTGAAGGTCCCGGCGGTGTAGCGGCCTTCTTGGCCGATGCCGACGGGATAGCGGATCGCCTCTCCGCCCGGAAGGATCCAGTAGAGCGCGAATTGGCCGGGATCGACGTGGATCTCGCCCGCCTGAAAGCCGTCCTTGACCGGCACGATGCGCGGTTGCAGATGGGCCGGCACCTGATAGGTGCCGGTGGCGGAAAGGGCAGGGCCGGCAGCGAAAGCGGCGGCACCGGTAAAGAGTAATGTGCGACGGTCCATGAGTGACATGGCAGTGTCTCCCTGATGAATAGGTTCGCAAGCGTAACGCACCAACTGGGCAAAAAGTTGCGAACGCGTTCACCGGAGTGTCTGAAAGTGCGCCTGCGCGGACTGTCGTGGAGAAGGACAGGAGGCGACGAGTCGCGTGCGGTCGAACGAAAAAAGGCCCCGAACCTTTCGGTCGGGGCCTTCGATTTGCTCAGAAAGCAGGACGCGGGATCAATCCGCGGTTTCTTCTTTCTTGATCTCTTCGCCGGTTTCCTGATCGACGACTTTCATCGACAGGCGCACCTTGCCACGGTCATCGAAGCCCAGAAGCTTGACTTTGACTTCCTGACCTTCCTTCAGAACGTCCGAAGGGTGGTTCAGGCGGCGGTTTTCGATCTGGGACACATGGACCAGCCCGTCGCGCTTTCCGAAGAAGTTCACGAAGGCGCCGAAGTCCACGATCTTGACCACGGTTCCGGTGTAGACCTTGCCCTCTTCGGGTTCGGCCACGATGGAATAGATCATGTCGTAGGCTTTCTTGATCGCGTCGCCGTTGGGGCTGGCGATCTTGATGATGCCGTCGTCGTTGATGTCGACCTTTGCACCCGAAACCTCGACGATCTCGCGGATGACCTTGCCGCCGGATCCGATGACTTCACGGATCTTGTCGGTGGGCACCTGCATGGTTTCGATGCGCGGCGCGTGGACGGAGAATTCCGCCGCACCGGTGATCGCCTTGCTCATCTCGCCGAGGATATGCATCCGGCCATCTTTCGCCTGCGCGAGGGCCTTTTCCATGATCTCGGGTGTGATGCCCGCAACCTTGATGTCCATCTGCAGCGACGTGATCCCGTTTTCGGTCCCCGCCACTTTGAAGTCCATGTCGCCAAGGTGGTCTTCGTCACCCAGAATGTCCGACAGGATCGCGTAGGATCCGTCTTCTTCCAGGATCAGACCCATGGCCACACCGGCCACGGCGGATTTCAGCGGCACGCCCGCGTCCATCATCGACAGGGAGCCACCGCAGACGGACGCCATGGAGGACGAGCCGTTGGATTCGGTGATCTCGGACACGACACGGATGGTGTAGGGGAAATCCGTTGCCGCAGGCAGAACCGCCTGAAGCGCACGCCATGCCAGTTTCCCGTGACCGATCTCGCGACGTCCCGGAGGGCCCACGCGACCCACTTCGCCAACCGAATAGGGAGGGAAGTTGTAGTGCAGCAGGAAGTTGGATTTGAATTTGCCGTGCAGCGCGTCGATGAACTGTTCGTCATCGCCGGTGCCCAGCGTGGTCACAACCAGACCCTGCGTTTCACCACGGGTAAACAGGGCAGAGCCGTGGGTCCGCGGCAGGATGCCGGTCTGGCTGACGATGTCGCGGATCTCGTCGGTGCGACGTCCGTCGATACGCTTGCCGGTCTTGACCACGTCACCGCGCAGGATCGACGCTTCGAGCTTCTTCATCGCGGAGCCGAGGTTGCCGTCTTCCAGCTGCTCTTCGGTCAGCTTGCCCTTGATGGTCTCGCGGGCGGCGGCAACGGCCGTGGTGCGCTCCTGCTTGTCGGAGATCGCGAAGGCCTTGCGCATTTCGTCCTCGCCTGCGGCTTTCACGGCCTCGAAGAGGTCGGAATAGTCGGGCGCCTGGAAATCGAACGGCTCTTTCGCGGCGTCTTCGGCCAGATCGATGATCAGGTCGATCACCGGCTGGATCTGCTCGTGCGCGAATTTCACGGCGCCCAGCATTTCGGCTTCCGTGAGCTCGTAGGCTTCGGATTCCACCATCATCACCGCGTCCTTGGTGCCTGCGACCACAAGGTCAAGGCGCTGGTCGGGGTTCAGACGCAGATCCTGCATGTCGTCGACGGTGGGGTTCAGGATGTAATCGCCATCCTCGTATCCCACGCGGCAGGCGGCGATCGGGCCCATGAACGGCGCGCCCGAAAGGGTCAGCGCTGCGGAGGCTGCGATCATCGCGACCATATCGGGGTCGTTGACCAGATCGTGGCTCAGCACGGTGCACATCACCAGAACTTCGTTCTTGAAGCCGGGTGCGAACAGCGGGCGGATCGGCCGGTCGATCAGGCGGCTTGTCAGTGTTTCCTTCTCGGTGGGGCGGGCCTCACGCTTGAAGAAACCGCCGGGGATCTTGCCCGCAGCGTAGTATTTCTCGTTGTAGTGAACGGTCAGCGGAAAGAAGTCCTGACCGGGCTTTTGCTGGCGGGCAAAGGTGACGTTGGCCATCACGCTCGTCTCGCCGTAAGTAGCGATCACCGAGCCGTCTGCCTGGCGGGCCACTTTTCCTGTTTCGAGTGTGAGCGTCTCTTCGCCCCACTGCATGCTTTTCTTCGTTTCGTTAAACATCATCGTTTCCTTGTCGGCCCATTGGCCATTTCATAGGGGCCGTATTGCCCCTGACCGCGGTATCTTCTTTTGACGGCGCTGCGGTCCGGGCGCCGGCTTTCAGATCCCTCGCGCATACAGGACTTGCAGTCTCTTGGAAAGAGCGGCGGATCGCCGCCCGCTGATTGGTTGGCAAAGATTAACCCTCAACCGCTGCGGGAATGGTATTATCGGGTAGAATCGCCATGGGAGGGACATCATGCGACAGGACTGCAACCGCGATATCTTTGCCGAGGAAATCGCCGACCTTGAAGCGCGGATGAAACGCGCGGAGCCGTACAAGCGCGACCATCTGCGCGCCGACGTGCAGGAAATGATCTGCAAGCTGATCGGCAACGGCGACACGGTTCCGCGCCGCCTGCGCGACATGAACCGCACGCTCGAGGATGAGGCTTTCGAGGACATCTTTGAGAATATGCCGGTCTGACCGCAGGCCGCGCGCCGACATACCGAGGGTTTTGATCGTTCGGCAAACCTGCGCTATCCATCACCCTCGTGGGGAATTCAGGGTATGGGCGCCGGATGACAAAACAAATCTTCAGGTTTGCCTTCTGGCTGCTGGCGCTGCTGGGCCTTTTCAACATCTTCCAGGCGCTTTGGCTCTATCTGAGGCGTCTCCACGGCGCCGCCCATGATGCGCCAGCGGTCCCTGCCTAGTCTCCCATCGTGGGAAAGTAGTTCTCGCACACGCCCTCGCGGTGGACGTCCGCCGTGGAGCAATGAAGCCCCCCGCCAAAGGCGTAGGCATCGCGCAGCTCGACTTCCACGACTTCCATGCCCAGCTTGTCCATCTGCTCGGCCTGATAGACCTCGGATTTCTCCACACAGACGGTTTTGGGGTCCAGCACCAGAACATTCATGCTGAGCCAGACCGATGAATAGCACAGCGGCGGCGGCTGGTTGTGTGTGGGCTGCGCTGCATCCACTATTTCCCAGCCGTTGCGTTCGAACAGGGCGCGCTGTTCCTTCGGCAGGCGGCGCTGCGGATTGTTGAGGATCAGGCCCGGCCGCAGCGGCGTGAAGGTCGCGTCGATATGGATGGGATAGGGATCGCCGGGAAAGTTCACGGCGTGAACGCGGTGGTCGGGGAAGTGCCTGCGCAGCCACTCGATCCCCTTGAGGTTGGTGGTGAACCCGTGCTGCACCACCAGATCGCGGCCGAAACGCAAGACGTCGGCGGCGTCGAAGAGCGGCTCTTCCTCGGTTGTGACAAAGAACTTTTCGGCGGCCCATTCCAGCCGCTTCGCTTCGCCGATCTTCTCGGACAGGTAGTCGGGATGGTAATCGGCATCGGTCAGCCGCGGCTTGGGGGCGGCCTCGTGCCGGAAATTCGGGTCCTCGTTCCAGTATTGCTGCAACAGCGGGCGGTAGTTGAGGTATTCGAACCAGCGGCAGCGGTAGCTCATGGTCGCTTCGAGTATTTCCGAGCCGACCGTCAGCAGCACGTCGCGCGGCGGCATGCAGCCGAACTGGCTTTCGGTGTGAAAATCCGGTGTGGTGACCGGCATCGCATGGTCGATCGGCGTGGGGCGGTCCACGCGGATGCCGCGCCGCTCAAGCTGGGCCGCGAAGCTGTCCAGCAACTCGTTCGCGCGGTCGATGCTCTCTTGCGGGCGGCGGCCCCACTGGCCGCGCATGTCGCTGTCTTCGGGCACTTTCGCGTCCAGCGCGGGTTCTGCCGGGGGAATGTGGCAATCGTCGGCACGGCCCACGATGACGTGTTTCAGCGGATCCCATTCGTTCCAGCTGTTGACGATCGTTTTCTGCATGGCGCGGTCCCCCAAAGATGCATCTGGTTTCGCCTTTAGGGTGGTTCACGGGCCCGCGCAAGCGCCGCGATTGCCGTTGCGTCAAAGACGTGCAACGCTGGCGCAAAATACCGGGAGATGATTATGGAATTGTGGGAAATGACAGCCACGGATGTGGCGCAGCGGGTGGCGGCAGGCGATGTCACCGCACGGGCCATGACCGAAGCGGCGCTGGCGCGCATGGACGCGGTCAACCCGGCGATCAACGCCGTGGTGGCGCGCAACGACGACGAGGCGCTGGAAGCCGCCGATGCCATCGATGCGGCGCGTGCGCGCGGGGATGCGCTGGGCCCGATGGCGGGTGTGCCGGTCACGACGAAGGAAAACGTAGACCAGCGCGGGTTTCCCACGACCAACGGCCTGCGCGTCCAGAAGGATCTGATGGCCGAGGCGGACAACCCGGTTGTGTCGAACCTGCGCCGTGCGGGCGCGGTGATCATCGGACGCACCAACACGCCCGCGTTTTCGCTGCGTTGGTTTACCCGCAACGATTTGCGCGGGCACACCAAGAACCCGCACAACCCCGCGATCACGCCGGGCGGATCTTCGGGCGGGGCCGCATCGGCCACGGCGGCGGGCATTGGCGCGATGGGCCACGGTACGGATATCGGCGGGTCGATCCGCTATCCCGCCTACGCCTGCGGGCTTCAGGGCATTCGCCCGACCATGGGGCGTGTCGCGGCCTGGAACCCGTCGTCGCCGGACCGCCATATCGGCGCGCAGCTGATGGCGGTTTCTGGCCCGCACGCGCGGTCGGTGGCGGATGTGCGGCTGACACTGGAAACGATGAGCGTCTCCGACCCGCGCGATCCGTGGCATATGCCGGTGCCGCTGGACCGTGGTGCCTATCCCAAACGCGCCGGATTGTGCGTCTCGCCCGAGGGGCTGGCCACGCAGCCGGCTGTCGAACAGGCGCTGCGGGATGCCGCCGACCGCCTGAAAGATGCCGGTTGGGAGGTGACGGAAGTGGAAAGCCCGCCCTTCCGTGAACCCGCCCGCCGTCAGGCGCAGCTGTGGCTGGCGGAAATGGCGCGCGGATCCCGTGCGGCCTTCGATAAGGAAGCGAACGCCGACGCCATGCATGTTCTGGCCGAGATGCAGAAACTCACCCCGGAACCGGACCTGAACGATGTGCTGGATGCGTTGCAGGCGCGGGTCGGTTTTCTGCGCACATGGGAAGAGTTCCTCGGGCGCTATCCGGTGCTGATCTGCCCCGTGTCCGCCGAGCCGCCGTTCCGGGATCTGCTGGATCTGGAAAACTTCCCGCGCGTCATGGAGGCGCAGCTGACGCAGGTGGGCCTGCCGCTGATGGGATTGCCGGGGATGTCCGTCTTTACCGGTTTCGGGACCGGAGAGGCAGGGCATGTTCCGCTCGGCGCGCAGCTGATCGGCGGGCGCTTCCGTGAGGATATCCTTCTCGATGCCGCCGCGGCGATCGAGGCGCGCAGCCCCGCGATTTCTGTCGTCACGCCCTGACGTGGCTGCCGCCGGCGCGTGGGACCATGCCCCGGCGCAACGAAAAACCGCGCGCCCCGGAAGGGACGCGCGGTTCAAATCCGTGCGAAAGGCGCGCGCGTTTAGCGGCGGATGCCCAGACGCTTGATCAGGTCCTGATAGCGCGCTTCATCCTTGGACTTCACATAGTCGAGAAGCTTGCGGCGTGTCGCGACCATCTTCAGAAGGCCACGGCGACCGTGGTTGTCCTTCTTGTGGGTCTTGAAGTGTTCGGTCAGCGTCGTGATGCGCGATGTCAGCACGGCGACCTGCACTTCTGGGGAACCGGTATCGCCTTCTTTGGCGCCGAATTCCTTGATAAGACGTGTCTTTTCTTCAGCAGTAATCGACATCGGGGTCTCCTTTGAAAGGTTGGTGTGATGGCGCAGGCCGGGATGTCGTCCAGCGCAGGCCCATGGAGTACGCCCGCGCGAATCCGCAGACGATGGGGGCGTATAGGAGGATTCTGTGGGGATGGCAAAACCTTATTGCCGTGCCGGTCAGCTTTCCGGTGCAAGCCCGAGGGTGACGGCGCTGCTGAGCGGGATGAGCGACAGGTCCTCGGGGGCGAGGCCGGTGCCCGCGATGCGCGCCACCACCTCGCCGTCCATCAGCACCAGATCGCGCCCGGCGTCGTCGGGATCGCCGTAAATCTCGATCAGCGGCTCCTCTGCCTCCGGGTCACTGTCGTCCCAGACCAGCAAGAGGCTGTCTTCTTCGGGTGCGAAATCGATCAGGTCGGTCGCGTCCCCGCCGGATATCCAGTCGCCCAGCACGATCCGGTCCGCGCCGGTCCCTGCTGTAACGATATCGCAGCGCCCGGCCAGAAGGGTATCGTCACCACCGCCGCCGTTGAGGAAATCCGCCGCATCCGTATCGGCCCCGTCCGCGCCCCGCATCGCGCCGTTGAGCAGATCGTTGCCCCAGCCCCCGAAGAGCGTGTCTGCCCCGGTGCCCCCCTGCAGCGTGTCATCGTCCAGCCCGCCGTGCAGCACGTCGTCGCCACTGCCACCATCGAGCAGGTCATCGCCCGCCGATCCTGTCAGCAGGTCGTTCCCGTCGTCCCCGAACAGCACATCATTGGCGTTATGCCCGATCAGGTCGTCATTGGCTTCGCCGCCGGAGAGGGTGTCTGTTCCGTCTTCGCCGTGAAGCGTGTCCTCGCCCGCGTTTCCGCTGAGGGTGTCGTTGCCATCCTGCCCGCGCAATTCGTCGTTGCCGTTGCCGCCTGTCACAACATCCGCGCCCGCCCCTGCGGCGATGCGGTCGTTGCCGTCGGCGCCCTCGATCACGTCATCACCATCGCTGCCTTCGGTCAGCAGGATCATATCCTCGGGGCTGAGGATCAGCGGACCAAGGTCTGCGGCATCGTCGCCGCCGCGCGGATCATAGAAGGTTTCCCCGTCCATCACGGTGTCGGGCGCGGCACCGGCCCGGAACGCGGTAAAATCCAGCGGCGCGGAGGTGGCCGTGACGTCACCGGCCTGCGCCAGCATATCGCCCGCCTCGGGTGCGGGGCCGGCGTCTGCCGTTCCGTCGTCTGCTGTATTTTGCGGGTCGATGAAGGCGAAGGTGCCGACCGCCATCAATCCCATCAATCCGGCAAGCCAGAGCATCCCTTTATCCCCTTTCGGCGCACCCGCGCGCCAGTTTCATAAACACAGATTTGTGCCGAATCGTCAAAAGACTAAGGGTAAAAGGGTTAACGTCAGGTGCCGGTGGGCGCCGCGGGCCATGGTTGCGGCGCGGCGCTGTAGGGCAGGTAGAGCGGATGGCGCGGATGGCCGTGCTTTGTCAGCCCCAGATGGTGCAGGAGGTGCCCTGCCGCACGCAACCTGTCGGCGACACGGGCGCCCTGATCGCGGTGCGCGCCGTGCACACCCCAGGCGGCGATGATGGTGTCCGCCCAGGATGCCGCCTCCAGCAGGGCGGCGGTGTTGCCGGTGCCTTCCGGTTCGGGGTGGGCCTTCATCTCGCGCGGGTCCGTGGCGCGCAAGGCAAAGATATTGGCCGCGCAGAAACCGCCGAAGCCCAGCCGCCGCGCGCGTTGCTCGCAGCGTTCGATGGTTGGATCGTTGGCGACCTCGGTCGCTGTGGACGGATTGAGCATGACGAAAAGCACGCGGTCGCGGGCGGGATCCCAGACGCGCGTCAGGCTGTATCGGTAGGCCTCGCAGGGCGAATAGACCGCCGTCGAAGGCGCGTCGCCCTTGGTATGGGTGCGGGTGATCATGGGACTGTCCTGCCAGAAAGCCGTAGCGTTGCAAACCGGCGGCGGGGATCAGGCGGTGTTGAACACTCTTGAGGGGTGCAGTTCGGCCCCTTTGAGCCGTCCGACGGCGACCGCACGGCCCTCGTAGGAGGCCCAGCATTCGTCGCCGTATTCCACGCCGTCCGCAAAAACCATGCCGGGGTTGCCGTTGCGCAGGCGCGTGGCGCCCTCGCTCGAGGCGGTGACCTCTGGCAGATCCTCCAGCCCGGTTTCCAGCGGCAGAAGATGTGCATCCAGATCGGGCGTGCGGGCCGCGGCCTCGACCTGATCCAGCGTCAGCGCATCCTCGACCGAAAAAGGCCCCGACCAGACGCGGCGCAATTCGCGCACGTGACCGTAGCAGCCCAGCGCCTGACCCAGATCGCGCGCGATGGACCGCACATAGCCGCCCTTGCCACAGACCATTTCCAGCGTGACGTGATCGGCGTCGGGCCGGTCCACCAGCAGCAGGCTCTCGACGAAAAGAGGGCGGGCGGCGATTTCCATCTCCTCGCCGTCGCGGGCGCGCTTGTAGGCACGCTGGCCGTCGATCTTTACCGCCGAGAATTGTGGCGGCACCTGTTCGATATCCCCGACGAACTGCTGGAGCGCCTCCTTGATCGCGCCGTCGTCGGGACGGTCGTCGGAGGAGGCGATCAACTCGCCCTCGGCATCGTCGGTGTTGGTTGCCTGCCCCAGTCGCACGGTGAACGTATAGGCCTTCAGCGCGTCGGTGATGTAGGGCACGGTTTTCGTGGCCTCTCCGAACGCGATGGCCAGCACGCCGGTCGCGTCGGGGTCCAGCGTTCCGGCGTGGCCTGCCTTGTTCGCGTCGAAAGCCCAGCGCAATTTATTGACCACGGCGGTAGAGGTAAGACCGGCAGGTTTGTCGATCACGACCCAGCCGCTGATATCGCGGCCCTTGCGTTTACGTCCCATGAAGAATGGCTCCTGATGCTGGTGTGCGCCCTCTTAGCGACTGCTGCGCGGGCTGCAAGGGGTCAGCGCGCGGCTTCGATCACGCCGACAATGGGGCCAAGCGCGCCGAAACCGATGTCGTTGCGCATCAGGCCGGGGGCGCGGACCCGCGAAATGTTGCCGTCGAAGTACAGCGCCTGATCCAGCCCCAGATGGTCGCGGAAAAGCCGCCCGAATTCGTGAAACGTCACCGGCGCATTCGAGATGGCGAAGGTCGCCGTCTGCCCGTCCGCATCGGTGCCGACACCATTGCGGATATACCGCGATGTGGAATTGCGCAGGAAGCGCGGATGCAGATCCCCGTCAATCACCAGCATCGGCCCCGATTGGGTGGCGTGCAGGCACTGCGGATTTTCGGCGGCAAAGCGCAGTGTCTCTATCACGCGCGCGCTGCCTTTCTCGATGCAGAAGACCCCGTTGGGCAACAGACCGAAATTGCCCGGCCCCTCGCTGGTGACGAGATCGCGCAGCATCTTGCCGTTCTCGATATAAAGCCCGACCGGCGCGCGATCTTCGTGGTACATGCCCGCGTTCATCGCAAAGCCAAGGCCGCGACCCGTCGCCTCGAGCGACTTGTCCAGCGATCCGAAATATCCGTAGGGGGTGTCCGCCTCGTCATAGAGAAAGAGCGACAGCTGTTCGCGCCGCAGATCGACGGTGCAGATCACGTATTCCACACGATCAAAGGTTTCTTCGCGGCAATCGGCGGCACCGGCCGCGCCCGCGCCAAAGGCCCAGAGCATCAGCAGGGCGCACAGCTGCTTCACGGCGTTTCCGGGTCGTCGTCGCCCGCTTCGGCATCGCGGCGCACCACGTCCTGCGACAGCATCCGGCGGGTTTCGTCCATCTGGTCGAAGGTCCGGTCCAGCTGGAACCGCAGGTCGGGCGAGAATTTCAGCGTCAGTTTCCGGGCCACTTGCCGGCGCAGTTCGGCCTTGTTGCGGGCCAGAAGCTTCAGAAGATCCTCCTGCCCCTTGCCGCCGAGCGGCAGCACATAGGCGGTCGCGATCTTCAGGTCGGGCGATACGCGCACCTCGCCGACCGTGATCGACATCGCGTTCAGGTCGGAATCGTGAATATCCCCGCGCTGGAGCACTTCGCTCAGCGCGCGGCGGATGGTTTCGCCAACCCGAAGCTGTCTTTGGGACGGGCCCGCGCCGTCATGAAACTTGTTCTTTGCCATGCGCCCCATCTAAGCGGTCCGATCCTCTTTGCCAAGCGGTTCGCCGTGCGGTAAACCGCGCTGGCACAGCAGCGGGGGCAGACCATGGCAGACACGACAGCGATAACGATCACCGGCGTTTCGGGCCGCATGGGCCGGATGCTGGTCAGCGAAGTGCTCGCCCACGACAGCCTGACGCTCTGCGGGGCCGTGGAGCGTGCGGGTCATGACTGGATCGGTCAGGATCTGGGGCTGGCGCTGGGCGGTGCCGCGCTGGATATAAAGGTCACCGACGATGCTGCCGCAGCGATTGCCGCCTGCGATGCCGTGATCGATTTTACCGCCCCCGCCGCGACGCTCGAATTCGCCCGTCACGCCGCTGACGCGGGTTGCGTTCACGTGATCGGGACCACCGGGATGAGCGACGCGGAAATCGCAGAGCTTGCCACGCCCGCGCAGCGTGCAACCATCGTGCGGGCCGGGAACATGAGCCTCGGGGTGAACCTGCTGGTGCAGCTGACCAAACAGGTCGCCGCCGCACTGGATACGGATTTCGACATCGAGATCATCGAGGCCCACCACAACCGCAAGGTCGACGCGCCTTCGGGCACGGCGCTGATGCTGGGTGAAGCCGCCGCCGAGGGGCGCGGTGTCAGCCTGTCGGACGTGCGCGATGCGGGCCGCGACGGCATGACAGGGGCCCGCCGGGCCGGCGACATCGGGTTCAGCGCGATTCGCGGCGGCGATATCGTGGGCGAGCATGATGTGATGTTCGCGGGCGCGGGCGAGCGGATCATCCTGCGCCACGTCGCCTCGGACCGCAGCCTCTTCGCGCGCGGCGCGCTGAAGGCCGCACTCTGGGGGCAGGGCAAGGCGCCGGGCGAATACGACATGCTGGATGTTCTGGGGCTGAAGTAGTCCCGGGCGGGCGCAGCAGGGCAGGAAAAACAGCCCGGGATGAAACCAATCCGGCTGACGCTACGTATATCAGGGTAAGGATTTCGACACAGGAGTCATACCATGATGAACAAGATGCATCTGGCCGCCGCCGCTCTGGCGCTTTGCGCGGCCCCCGCTGCCGCCGAACTGTCCAAGATCGACAGCGCCGCCGATTTCAAGAACATCGTGACCGGCAAAACACTCACCCGGCCTTTGGTAAAGCTGGAAGTCAGCCCCGACGGCGCAATTTCGGGTCAGGGCGCGGCCTGGGCCGTTTCGGGCCAATGGACGTGGGAAAACGGATATTTCTGCCGCAGCCTTGAATGGGGCGGCGACGATCTGGGCTACAATTGCCAGGAGGTCAGGGTCTCGGGCGACCGGATCCGGTTCACCTCGGATCAAGGGACCGGTGACAGCGCGGAGTTCACGCTGCGCTGAGGCGTCCGGGCGGGGGCGCGTCGCGTCCCCGGCAGCGCGTCAGAAATCGATCGCGATTCCCTTCTTCTCCCAATCGCCGTAGCGCACGGGTTCGGGCCCCTGACGGCCGCCCAGTTCGGGCGGAAGATCAAGGGCTTCGGCCTGCGCGCGCCGCTCGGCGGCTTCGGCCAGCGCCCGCTGTGCGGGCGGCGGCAGGTCCGGACCGGGCTCCGGCTGGGGCGGGATCGGGTTATCGGGGATCGGTTTCTCGTTGGGCGATGGCTTACGGGCCATGGTGTCCTCCTGTTACGGCTACACTTGATATATCGCGCACAATCGCCCAGACAACCGCCAGACCCCGCTCAGGAAAGGCGCATCCATGTCCCAGACACCCGACCAGCCCGGCGTCGATGCCCGCAGATCGGCCGTTTTCCTGCTCGATCAGGTGCTCGGCGAAGGCAAGCTCATGTCCGAACTTCTCGGGGCAGGGGTGCTGGACCGTCTCGCGCCCGAGGACCGCGCCCGTGCGCAGCGTCTGGCGCAGGATACCCTGCGCGGGCTTGAGCGCGCTGACCGCATCCTGCAACGCCACCTGAACAAGACCCCGCCGCTGACCGTGCGCAATGTCCTGCGCGTGGGCACCTTCGAGCTGTGTACCGGCGGGGCCGCCCACGGCGTCGTCAACACGATGGTGTCGCTGGTTGCCGGTCACAAACACTATGGCCACCTCAAGGGGCTGACCAACGCCGTGCTGCGCAAGGTGGCGGACGACGGCGAAGCGGCATGGTCCGCCCGCCGTGCGCCGCGCCTGCCGAAATGGCTGCGCAACCCGCTGGTCGAGGCATGGGGCAGCGATGCGATGATCGCGATGGAACAGGCCCATTTCCGCGCCGCGCCGCTGGACCTGACCGTGAAGGCCGATCCGGAGGGCTGGGCCGAACGTCTGGGTGGGACGGTCTTGCCAACCGGAACGGTGCGGGTCGCTGCGGGCGGACAGGTGTCGGCCCTGCCGGGCTTCGACGAGGGCGCATGGTGGGTGCAGGACGCCGCGGCGGCCCTGCCCGCGCGCATTCTGGCCGCCGTGCCGGGCGAACAGGTTCTCGATCTCTGCGCCGCCCCCGGCGGCAAGACGATGCAGCTGGCCGCGACCGGTGCCGAGGTTCTGGCCGTGGATGACAGCCACGCGCGCATGCAGCGCCTGAAGGAAAACCTTGCCCGGACCGATCTGAAGGCGCGGACCTTCATCAAGGACGTGCGCCAGTTCAAGGGCGAATTCGACGCGATCCTGCTGGACGCGCCCTGTTCGGCGACGGGCACGATCCGCCGCCACCCCGACCTGCCCTTTGCCAAGGACGGATCGGAGTTCGGCGATCTCATCGCGCTTCAGGAAGAGCTTCTGGATCACGCGTGGTCGCTGCTCAAACCCGGAGGGCGGATGGTGTTCTGCACCTGCAGCCTGCTGCCGGACGAAGGCGAGGTGCAGATCGACGAGGCGCTGGAGCGCCACGGTGACATGACTGTCGACCGCGCGGCGCTGGATCTGCCCGGTATCGACCCGGCGTGGATCACGCAGGAAGGCGGATTGCGCCTGCGCCCGGATTTCTGGGCGGAGGCCGGTGGCATGGACGGCTTCTACATCGCCTGCCTGCGCAAGGGCTGAAGCACGCCGTCGGGCGGCGTCGGCACGGCCAGATAGGCGCTGGCCGGAATTTGCACGAGGCCCCGCAGATCCAGCGCCACGCGGTCCGCAGGGTCTAGGGCGTCGATCGCCTCTTCCACCGCATCCGCGACCTTGCGGGGGTCCACCACATCGGCGCAGATATAGGGCAGGCCGGGGGTGGGCGCTGTGCGCTCAAGAACTCTCAGTTGCGTGGCCACCGGCGAATGACGCGCCAGCAGACGCCATGTCTGAGCGTCCAGCGCGGCAAGATCGGCTTGGCCCTCGGCGACCAGATGCGCTGACAGCGCGTGCGCGCCGCTGCGCAGGTGGCGGGCAAAGCGGAATCCACTTTCGCCCAGATGCGCATGAAGCGCCGCGAAACCCGATTGCGAGAGCGCATCGTTATAGGCCAGCGTGCCGGTCGCGAAATCCGCGATCTGGGCCCTCGGATCGTCCGCGCGGACCACGATCACCGATTGGTAGTATCCCGGTGGGCAGCCCGGCAGCCCGTAGTCCGGTGTGCCGACCAGATGCACCATGTCGTGCAGGCGCGTGCGGTAGGGCATCCCGCAGGTCTGGCCCAGCACCAGATCGGGCGCGCGCCAGACCGCGAAGGGATCGCCCTCTTGCGCAAGCGCCGCCGGTGCGTCGATCCCGCGCCGCCGCAACCCCGCGCGGATCGCGCGCCAGTAGCGTTGCAGCGCGCCGTCTATCGCCGGGTGCGTATACATCATCAGGCTGGCGATCATCGCGTCTTTCCTCCCCGGGCATCCTCGCGCGCCCGGTTCTGCATCGCAAGAGCAGGCGGTTTGCCGGGTGCGGCGCGGTTGCCGGTCGTCTTCCGCCGAAAAGCGGTGACACCCTGCATCCCAACGGTTAGGATTTGGCCGAGCGCCGCAGAGCGACTGAGGCAGAGTATATGACCCAATTTCCCCGCTTGAATGCGCGTCTGACGCATTTGCTGAACCAGTGGCACGCACGCGCCGCCACCCGGGGACGTGCCGAGGCCCGCGGCTTTGTCTCTTCGCCCGAACCGCGCACCATCGGGGCCTTCGCCAAGGGCCGGCAGCTGGTGGCGGGGAATTTCCTGTTTGCGGGCAGTCTGGTCACCGCTCCGTCGCAAAGCCCGTGGGAGATCGAGCCGCCCGACGGCGCCTTTGCCGCCGCGCTGCACGGGTTTTCGTGGCTCGACGATCTGGCTGCCGTGGGCGACGCCCCGTCGCGGCGCGCGGCACAGACGTGGCTGTGGGACTGGATCGACCGCTACGGGCAGGGGCGCGGCCCCGGCTGGACGCCCGACCTGACAGGCCGGCGCCTGATCCGCTGGATCAACCACGCCATATTCGTCCTGCACGGGGGCGGGCCGAACGCACCCGACAGCGACGCGTTCTACCGCTCTCTGGGCCAGCAGACGCGATTCCTGTCAAAGCGCTGGCACGCCGCTGCCCCCGGCCTTGCCCGGTTCGAGGCGCTGACCGGCCTGATCTACGCGGGCCTGTCGCTGGAGGGGATGGAAACACTCGCCGATCCGGCGATCAAGGCGCTGGCGCGTGAATGCCAGACGCAGATCGACGCGCAGGGGGGGCTGCCCACGCGCAATCCCGAAGAATTGCTGGATGTCTTTACCCTGCTGACATGGGCCGCTGCCGCACTGGCCGACGCGGGGCGCGGCACGCCGCGTCCGCATCTCGAAGCGATCGAGCGGATCGCGCCCACCCTGCGCACGCTGCGTCACGCCGATGGCGGGCTGGCACGGTTCCACGGCGGCGGTCGCGGGATGGAAGGGTGGCTCGATCACGCGCTGGCGGCCTCGGGCATCCGTGGCAAGCAACCGTCGGGCCTGTCGATGGGATACGCGCGCCTGTCGGCCGGCCGCACCAGCATCATCATCGACGCCAGCCCGCCGCCCACGGGCGCCGCGTCGGCCAATGCCCATGCGTCTACCCTCGCGTTCGAACTGACATCGGGGCGGCGCCCGCTGATCGTGAACTGCGGCTCGGGCGCGTCCTTCGGGCTGGCGTGGCGACGCGCGGGGCGTGCGACACCGTCCCATTCCGCGCTCAGCCTTGGTGGCTATTCCTCCGCGCGGCTTGATGAGCCCGACAGCTACAGCGGGCGCGAAGCGCTGATCGACGGGCCCACGCATGTGCCGGTGGAAATCTCCCCGGTCAGCGACGGGATGAAGTTCGAGGGCGGGCACAATGGTTACGTCCTGACGCACGGTCTGACCCATGCGCGCACGCTGGAGCTGACGAACGATGGCCGTGCGCTGGCCGGAGAGGATATGCTGCTGGCGCTGGAGGATATCGACAAGCGCCGCTTCGACCGCGCGCTCGATCGCACCAAGCTCAAGGGGATCGGCTTCGAGATCCGGTTCCATCTGCATCCAGAGGTCGACGCCACCGTCGATCTGGGTGGCGCGGCGATTTCCATGGCGTTGAAATCCGGTGAAATCTGGGTCTTCCGCCACGATGGCACGCTGCAACTGCGGCTCGAACCCGGTGCCTATCTGGAGGCGACACGGCTTAAACCGCGGGCAAGCCAGCAGATCGTTTTGACCGGAAGGGCGATAAAACCGGCCACGCGGGTCCGCTGGTCGTTGTCAAAAGCGCAGGAAACTGCGATTGGCGTGCGTGATCTGGAACGCGACGACCCGTTCCTTGACGATGTCTGACAAACAGGAGCCCCTTCCATGGCCGACCTCGCCCCGCTCAAGCGCGCCCTTCTTTCCGTTTCCGACAAAACCGGTTTGGTCGATTTCGGCCGTGCCCTCGCCGACAGAGGTGTCGAACTGCTGTCGACCGGCGGGACCGCCAAGGCATTGCGCGATGCGGGCCTGACGGTCCGCGATGTGTCCGAGGTGACGGGCTTTCCCGAGATGATGGACGGGCGGGTCAAGACCCTGCACCCTGTGGTCCACGGCGGCCTTCTGGCCCTGCGCGACAACGACACCCATGTCGCTTCGATGGACGAACACGGCATCGGCGCGATCGATCTGGTGGTGGTCAACCTCTACCCGTTCGAGGAAACCGTGGCCAAGGGGGCCGAATACGCCGAAGTGATCGAGAACATCGATATCGGCGGACCCGCGATGATCCGCTCGGCGGCCAAGAACCACGGCTTTGTCAGTGTGATCGTGGACGTGGAGGATTACGCACCGTTCCTCGACGAGCTTGCGGCCAATGACGGGCAGACGACCTATGCGATGCGCCAGCGGCTCGCGCAGACGGCCTATGCCCGCACCGCAGCCTATGACACCGCCGTCAGTTCGTGGATGGCGGATGCGGTCGGCGGCACGCCGCGCCGCAGAACCTTTGGCGGCACGCTGGCGCAGACCCTGCGCTACGGCGAGAACCCGCACCAGCAGGCGGCATTCTATACCGACGGCACGTCGCGCGCGGGTGTGGCCACGGCCCGCCAGCATCAGGGCAAGGAGCTGTCCTACAACAACATCAACGACACCGACGCCGCCTTCGAACTGGTCTCGGAATTCGCGCCGGAGGACGGACCGGCGGTGGCGATCATCAAACACGCCAACCCCTGCGGTGTGGCGCGCGGAAAGACACTGGCCGAAGCCTATACGCGCGCGTTCGATTGCGACCGCACCTCGGCTTTCGGGGGGATCATCGCGCTGAACCAGACGCTGGATGCCGAAACCGCCGAGGCCATCACCGGCATCTTTACCGAAGTCGTGATCGCCCCCGACGCCACGGCCGAGGCCATCGCGTTGTTCGAGAAAAAGAAGAACCTGCGCCTGCTGACCACCGGCGGGCTGGCCGACCCCACGGCTGCACGTCTGGCCCCGCGCCAGGTGTCGGGCGGATGGCTTGTGCAGGACCGCGATACCGGCCGGATCAGCCCCGATGATCTGAAAGTCGTCACCAAACGCCAGCCATCGGATCAGGAACTCAGCGACATGCTGTTTGCCTGGACGGTTGCGAAACACGTCAAATCCAACGCGATCATCTACGTCAAGGATGGCGCGACCGTGGGCGTTGGCGCGGGCCAGATGAGCCGCGTGGACAGCACGCGCATCGCCGCCCGCAAGGCCGTCGACATGGCCGAAGCGATGGGCCTGCCCGCGCCCCTGACCCAAGGGTCCGTGGTGGCGTCGGACGCGTTCTTCCCCTTCGCGGACGGCCTTGTCACCGCAGCCGAGGCCGGGGCCACCGCGCTGATCCAGCCCGGTGGATCCATGCGCGACGAAGAAGTCATCGCCGCTGCGGATGCGGCGGGGCTTGCCATGGTGTTCACCGGCATGCGCCATTTCCGTCACTGAGGCCGGCAGATGCGCTTAGTCTTTTCCAGCACGCTTCTGGCCTTCCTGATTGATCAGTTCTCCAAATACGCGGTGATCCACTCCATGGGTCTCGCGCGGGTGGGCAGCATCGACGTGCTGCCACCGGTGCTGAATTTCCGCTACGGCGAAAACCGGGGGATCAATTTCGGGCTCTTCGACGGCAGCAGCGACGCCAGCCGCTGGTTTCTCATCGTGCTGGCGCTGGTGATCTGCGCTGCGGTCGTGATCTGGGCCTACCGGTCCGCGACCCGCGAAATCACGCAGCTCAGCGCGGGGTTGCTGATCGGCGGGGCGCTGGGCAATGTGCTGGACCGTCTGGTCTACGGATATGTTCTGGATTTCCTCAATGTATCGTGCTGCGGGATCAACAATCCCTTCGTCTTCAATGTCGCCGATATCTTCATATTCGTCGGGGCCATCGGACTGGTTTTCTTTGCCGACGGCGATAAACCCCGCGGCGGCGCCAAAGGTAAAAAAGCCGGGTGACATTGCGCCCCCGCCTGCGATACTGGTGGGCAATGGCGAAGCTGGAGGCCCTTCATGCGTAAACTTGCCCTGCTGATCGTGCTGCCCGTGCTCGTCGCGGGATGCGCAAACGTCGGCCTGCGCGATCTTCGGTCGAACTCCAAAGGACCGGACGAATTCGGCATCCAGCCTGTCGCGCCGCTCGAAGAACCCGAAAGCTTCAGCGCGCTGCCAGCCCCCACGCCTCAGGGCACGAACCGTGCGGACCGGTCGGCGCTCGCCGAAGGGGCGCAGGCCTTTGGCGGCACCCTCGACAGTGCCAATGCGCCGGTTCCGGCCAGCGATGGCGCGCTTGTGCAGCACGCGAGCCGTCTGGGCGTCGCCCCCGATATCCGTCAGCGGCTTGCCGAAACCGATGCGGAATTCCGCCGCCGCAAGGCGCGGTTCACCCAGTACCGGATCGTGCCCGTGGACCGCTACAACCAGGCCTACAAACGCGAGGCGCTGGACGCAGAAGCAGAACTGAACCGCTGGCGCCGCGCGGGCGCGCGCACCCCCTCTGCACCGCCCCTGAACTGAGCCATCCGATTACATCTGTGTCATCTTGACCTTCTTCGCTTGAACAGCGGCGCGGGGCACGTACCTATGGCAAACACGATCCGTCATTCCGGTTACTGAAGGACCCGCCCATGCTGCGATTTCTCCGCTCTACCGCCCTTGCAACCGCCCTTTTGCTGCCTGTCGGCGGCGCGGCCCTGGCCGATGCGACCAAGGGGGTGACCGACTTTACACTCGACAACGGGATGCAGGTGGTGGTGGTCGAAGACCACCGCGCGCCGGTGGTGCAGCATATGGTGTGGTACCGCGCCGGATCGGCGGATGAGCCAAAGGGCTCGTCGGGCGTGGCGCATTTTCTTGAGCACCTGCTGTTCAAGGCCACCGACAAGCTGGAGGCCGGCGAGCTTTCGGCGACTGTCGCGGCGAACGGCGGGCGCGACAACGCCTTTACCAGCTACGATTACACGGCCTATTTCCAGCGCATTGCCGCTGACCGGCTGGATCTGATGATGGAGATGGAAAGCGACCGGATGAAAAACATCCGCCTGACGCCCGAAAACATCGCCACCGAACGCAATGTCATCATCGAGGAACGCAACCAGCGCACCGAGAACAGCCCGCAGGCGCTCTTCGGCGAACAGATGCGCGCGGCGCAGTACCTCAATCACCGCTACGGCACCCCGATCATCGGCTGGATGCACGAGATGGAAGAGCTCGACCTCGATGATGCGCTGTCGTTCTACGATCTCTATTATTCGCCGAACAACGCGGTGCTGGTGGTGTCGGGTGACGTGGACCCCGAAGAGGTGCGCACCCTCGCCGAGGAACATTACGGCAAGATCCCCGCGAACCCCGCGCTGCCCGACCGGCTGCGCACCGAAGAGCCGCGCCAGAACGCCGAGCGCCGCGTGATCTTTCGCGATGCGCGGGTGGCGCAGCCCTATGTGATGCGCAGCTATCTGGTGCCCGAGCGCGACAGCGGGGCACAGGAAACCGCCGCCGCCCTGACGATCCTTGCCGAAATCCTCGGCGGGGGCACGACAAGCTATTTCGCCGACAAGCTGCAGTTCAGCGAACCCACTGCGACCTACACCAGCGCGTGGTATTCGGGCGTGTCGCTGGATGACACGACCTTCGGCATGGTGATCGTTCCCAGCGACGGCGTGAGCCTTGCGGACGGCGAGGCGGCGCTGGATGCAGCACTTGCGCAATTCATGCAGGACGGTGTGGACGCCGACCAGCTGGAGCGCATCAAGCTGCAGATCCGTGCCTCCGAAATCTACGCGCAGGACAATGTCGACGGCATTGCCAACCGCTACGGGCGTGCGCTGACCTCCGGTCTGACGATCGAGGACGTGCAGAACTGGCCCGATGTGCTGGATGCCGTGACCGCAGAAGACATCATGGAGGCCGCCCGCCTGCTGCGCCGCGAGGCGTCGGTGACAGGCTGGCTGACCACCCCAGAAGGAGTGACCCAATGATCCGTTTCGCCGCCGCCGCCTTCGGCCTTCTCACAGCTGCCGCCGTGCCCGCGTGGGCCGAGGTGGAGATACAGGAAGTGACCTCTCCGGGCGGGATCAACGCCTGGCTGGTCGAGGAACATTCGCTTCCCTTCGTGGCCCTGGAAATTGCCTTTGTCGGCGGCACGTCGCTTGACGAGGAGGGCAAGCGCGGGGCGGTCAACATGATGACCGGCCTGCTGGAAGAAGGGGCCGGCGACATGGATGCCCGTGCCTTTGCCCGCGCGACCGAGGCGCTGGCGACCTCTTTCGGGTTCTCGTCGAGCCCCGAGGAGGTGACGATTTCCGCCCGCTTACTGACCGAGAATTTCGACGCCTCCGTGGCGCTCTTGCGCGATGCGATCCAGAACCCGCGTTTTGACGAAGCCGACATCGAACGGGTGCGCGCGCAGGTGCTGTCGGGCATCGCGTCTTCGGCGCAGGATCCCAATGAGATCGCGCAGCGCACCTTCGCCGAGATGGCCTATGGCGCACATCCCTACGGAACCCCCGAAGAGGGCACGGCCGAGTCCGTCGCGGCGCTGACCCGCGATGATCTGGTGCAGGCCCATCGCAACACGCTGGTGCGTGACCGTGTGCTGGTCGGGGCCGTCGGGGACATCACCCCCGAGGAGCTTGGCCTGATGATGGACGCGCTGCTGGGCGAGCTGCCGCAGAGCGGCCCGACGCTGCCGCCCGAAGTCGTGCCGCTGATCGAGGGCGGGACGACCGTCGTCGATTTCGACACGCCGCAATCGGTGGCGCTGTTCGGCCAGCGCGGCATCGGTATCGACGACGATGACTACTTTGCCGCCGTCATCCTCAACCAGATCCTTGGCGGAGGGTCTTTCGAAAGCCGCCTGATGGAAGAGGTGCGCGAGAAGCGCGGCCTGACCTACGGGGTCTATTCCTATCTCTATCCCCGCGATCTGGCCAATGCCTACATGGGGTCGGTGAGTTCGGCCAATGACCGCATCGCCGAGGCGGTGTCGGTGATCCGCGACGAATGGGCCCGTGCTGCGGAGGAGGGCGTGACGGAAGAGGAGTTGCGCGATGCGAAGACCTATCTGACCGGGGCCTATCCGCTGCGCTTTGACGGCAACAGCACGATCGCGGGCATCCTCGTGGGGATGCAGATGATCGGGCTCGACCCTGACTACGTGAAGACCCGCAACGAGCGGGTGGAGCGTGTGACCCTCGCCGATGTCCAGCGCGTCGCCGCAGAGCTGCTGGAGCCCGAGAACCTGCATTTCGTCGTCGTGGGCAAGCCCGAGGGGCTGGAAACGACGACCACCACCGACTGACACCGCACACCGCTGGCCAAGCTATGTGCGGCGGATGCCGAGTGATCGGACCCTTGAGGGTCCGATCGTGAGTTTATTGGCAAAATGGAGACGCGGTGTCGCGCGCCTATTCGCCGTAGGGGATCCAGATGTTCTTGATCTCTGTGGCGGCTTGCAGGAAGCGCTTGAGATCCGGTTTGTGCCAGTCGATGCCGCTGCCGTTCTGGACCCATGTGCGTTTGAGATTGGTGGCAGAGCCTGCCTCGATCACGCGGTCGAGGGCCGGGTCGCCGAAGCTCCAGACCGCGTCGACGTCCATGTGGCGCGCGAGCGTGTCTGCGGTGTCCTTGTGTGCGCCGGTCAGGATGTTGACGACGCCCGCCGGGACATCGGAGGTTTCCAGCACCTGAACGAAATCCGTCGCGGCGAGGGGAAACGGTTCGGACGCGTGCAGGATCACCCGGTTGCCCATGGCGATGGCCGTGGCCATGCAGGTGACGAGGCCCAGAAGCGGTGCATCAGCCGGGCAGAGCGCGCCGATGACGCCCACCGGTTCCTTCATTGCCAGCGCAACGCCGCGGATCGGCACGCCGTGGACCTGACCGTCGTATTTATCGGCCCAGGCGGCGGCGCTGAACAGCGTGTCCACCGCGGCCTCGACTTCGCGCTTGCCGGTCTTGCCGCCCTGCATGGTATCGAGCCGGTCGGTGAAAGCCTCCGCGCGGGCGGCGAGGTTTTCCGCGATGTAATAGAGGATCTGGGCGCGCAGGTGGCCCGTGGTTCTGGACCACGCCTTTGCGGCATGGGCCGCTTCGACCGCGTTGCGCACATCCTTGCGGTTGGCAAGGCTGGCGTGCCCGAGAAGCGCACCGCCCTTGCCCCAGACAGGGGAGGAATAGCCGCCGTCGGGGCGCGCCTGTTTGCCGCCGATGTAGAGCTTTGCGGTCCGGTCGACCGCGTCGGACGGCGCCCCCTCCCCCTGCATCGGAGCCGGAGCCTTCAGTTTTTTCGCGGGAGCCTTCTGCGTGGTGTAGGCCGCGAGCCCTTCCCATCCCCCCTCGCGACCGAAGCCGCTTTCGCGCACGCCTCCGAAACCGGCGGCCGCGTCCATCAGGTTCGTTCCGTTCACCCAGACAATGCCCGCGGCAAGTTTCGGCGCGATATCGAGGGCGAGATTGATGTTCTCGCTCCACAGGGTCGCGGCCAGCCCGTAGCGGGTGTTGTTGGCGATCTCGACCGCCTCGGCGGGGGTGCGGAACGTCGTGGAGACGAGGACCGGGCCAAAGATTTCTTCCTGCATCAGCGTATCGGCGGGGTAGAGACCGCTGATCAGCGTCGGCGGGTAGAAGCTGCCCTCCTGCGGGAGTTCACAGGCGGCGACATGGGTGTCGCCTGCCGTGTTGGCATCCACGAGGCTTCGGATGGTCTCAAGCTGTTTGGGGTCCACGATCGCGCCGACGTCGATGGATTTGTCGAGGGGCGAGCCGACGCGCAGCTTGTCCATGCGCGCGCGCAGCTTGGCGTGGAAAAGGTCGGCGACGGGTTCATGCACCAGAAGGCGCGAGCCGGCGCAGCAGACCTGTCCCTGGTTGAACCAGATCGCGTCCACCAGCCCTTCGACCGCTGAATCGATATCCGCGTCGTCGAAGACGATGTAGGGCGATTTGCCGCCCAGCTCCAGCGTCAGCGCCTTGCCGGAGCCTGCTGTCGCTTCGCGGATACGACGGCCCACGGCGGTCGAGCCGGTGAAGGCGACCTTGTCGACCTCGGCCGCGACCACCATCTCGCCCACGGCCCCGTCGCCGGTCACGATATTGACCACGCCCTTCGGCAGCCCGGCCTGACGGCAGATATCTGCAAAGAGCAGGGCGGTCAGGGAGGTGTATTCAGCGGGCTTCAGCACCACGGTGTTGCCCATGGCCAGCGCGGGCGCGACCTTCCACGCCAGCATCAGGAGAGGGAAGTTCCACGGGATCACCTGACCGCAGACGCCCAGGGCGCGGGCATCGGGCAGTTCGCTGTCCATCAGCTGGGCCATGCCCGCGTGGAAATAGAAATGCCGTTGTGCCAGGGGGATGTCGATGTCGCGCGCTTCGCGGATGGGTTTGCCGTTGTCGAGGCTTTCGAGCACCGCGAAGAGGCGGCTGTGCTTCTGCAAGAGCCGCGCGACGGCGTAGAGCACGCGCGCCCGCGCGGCACCGCCCGCGCTTTCCCATTTCGGCTGGGCACGGCGCGCGGATTTCACGGCGGCGTCCACATCCGCCTGCGTGGCTTGTGTCAGATGCGCGAGAACCCCGCCGGTGGCCGGATTGCGGCTTTCGAAGGTTTCGCCCGGGTCGGTCATCGCCCCGTCGATGAAATGCCCGAAGCGTCCGCCCTGATCCTTGATCCAGGCCAGCGCCTCGGCGGCGGATTCGGGGGCGGTGCCATAGTCCATGGTGGTGAAGATATCGCTTACGGTCATGGGAAAACCCTTTGGTCGGAGGGGCTTATCTGGGGTGTTAACCAAAAATAAACCATATTATTCAATGCGTTGGTTCCCTGCGGGGAACCCTGCGTCAGCTTGCGGCGTGGCGGTATCCGGCGGAATAGGCGCCCGAGACATGGTGTTCGAGCTGCCGTTCGATATCACCCAGCAGGGACGACGCCCCGAAGCGGAAGAGGTCTGGCATGAGCCAGCGGTCGCCGAGCTCTTCCTTGATGAGCGCCAGATAGGTGATCGCGTCCTTGGCCTTGGAAATCCCGCCGGCGGGTTTGTAGCCGACGCGGAAGCCCGTGCGCTGGTAATAGTCGCGGATCGCGCGGATCATCACCAGCGTGACCGGCAGCGTGGCGTTCACGCTTTCCTTGCCGGTGGAGGTCTTGATGAAATCCGCTCCCGCCATCATGCAGACCAGCGACGCCCGCGCCACGTTGCGCAGGGAGCCAAGCTCGCCCGTGGCGAGGATCGCCTTGACGTGCGCAGGGCCGCAGGCCGCGCGAAAGGCCTTCATCTCGTCGTAGAGCGCCTGCCAGTCGCCGCTGAGCACGTGGCGGCGCGAGATCACGATGTCGATCTCATCCGCGCCCGCCGCGACGCTCTGTTCGATTTCGGCCAGACGCAGTTTGAACGGCGACAGCCCGGCGGGAAAACCGGTGGAGACTGCGGCCACCGGGATGCCTGTGCCGCGCAGCGCCGTGACCGCGGGGCCGATCATGTCGTGATAGACACAGACCGCGCCCACGGTCAGCCCGGGCATCCCGAGCTTTTCCAGCGTGGCCTGCGCGACCGGCTGGCGCGCCTTTGCGCAGAGCCGCCCGACACGCCGCGCGGTATCGTCCCCGGACAGGGTCGTCAGGTCGATACAGCTGACGGCTTTCAGCAGCCACGCGGCCTGATACTCTTTCTTCACCGACCTGCGCGCAGGCAGAGAGGCCGCGCGCCGCTCGATCGCCGAGGTATTGGCCTGCGCGGCAAGCACCCAGTTGAGGTCGAGCGGTAGCCCGGCGTTACGCGGCTCTGTCACCTGTGGCAGCTGTGAGCCCGAGGTCGTGGTGGCAGTATCCTGCGTTTGTGAGGGTGTGTCGGCCATGTCGGCACCTTCCGGGTTCAGAATTTCAGATCCGCAAACTCGCACAGTGCGGGCCGGCCTGACAAGGGCATGGCCGTAGCGTCATCAACTGCCGCGGTAGGTGGAATATCCGTAGGGCGACAGCAGCAGGGGCACATGGTAATGCGCGGTCGGGTCGGACATCCCGAACCGGATCGGAATTACATCCAGAAAGCGCGGCTGCGCCGCTCCGTCGCCTTCGCGGTCCAGATAGGCGCCCGCATCGAAGACCAGCTCGTACACCCCCGGCGAGAATGCTTCCGCCGGCAGGATCGGCGCATCTGTCCGCCCGTCCGCGTTGGTCCGGGTCCGTGCGACCTCGTGACGGGTGTCACCGTCGATGCGAAACAGCGTGATCCCGATCCCCGCCGCAGGCATGCCCCGTGCCGTATCGAGAACGTGGGTGGTCAGATATCCGGTCGCCATTGTCGCGCATCCTTTCGCACTCGGGTCCGGTCGGTGGCCCGTCTGGCCTGTCAGATTGCGCTGATTCGGCCTTTTGACAAGCGATTCGTCGATTTCTGTCCATGTGATTCGTTTTTGCTTTGACCCGCGAATCACTCTTTGCCTATATCTGGTGCCAGACTTATCGAAACAGGGCCGCTGTGACATCAGCGGCTATATCTGGTGGTCGATGTCCGGGGGAATGATGATCCGATGTGCAGCAACGACAGCCTTGATTTGCGCCGCGCTGACTGCGCCCGTGACGGGCGCAGCGCAGGATCTGGCACCGGTCCGGCCCAGCGGTACACCGATTGAAAAGGTGCAGGATCCTGCGGTAGCCGCTGCCGAGGTGGCGCGGTTTGTCGCCGTGGCTTCCCGATGCGACCCCGAATACATCGATACCGTCCGGCCCGGCGACGGCCCGGGCGACACCGCACTCCAATTCCACGGAAGGCCCGGCGCGCCCCTGCGCGTTCTTTATGCCATCCGTGACACGCTCCAATCGCCCGACATGCTCCAGACAGGCCAGCGGTTAACAATACCCAGCTGAAAATATAACAAGAAACGCTTCAGTGACACTCGGGCGAGCGGCGGGCCGGATACCCAAATCCGGCCCGCACGTCATTTCAGGGGCCGCGCTTTGCAAATTGCGGCGAGGCCTGTTTCAGGGCAGATTGCCAGCGCAAACAGACCAAGGCCCAGATCCATGAACCGCTATCCCAGAGATTTCACCGGCTACGGTGCCAATCCACCCGATGCCAAGTGGCCGGGCGGTGCGCGGATCGCGGTGCAATTCGTCGTGAATTACGAAGAGGGCGGCGAGAATTCCATTCTCCACGGAGACGCGGCATCCGAAGCGTTCCTGAGCGAGATCGTCGGTGCGCAGCCGTGGCCCGGCCAGCGCCACTGGAACATGGAATCTATCTATGACTACGGCGCGCGGGCCGGGTTCTGGCGGCTGCACCGCCTGTTCACCGGCGCCGGTATCCCCGTTACTGTCTACGGCGTTGCCACGGCACTGGCGCGCGCGCCCGAACAGGTCGAGGCGATGCAGGGCGCGGGGTGGGAAATCGCCAGTCACGGTCTGAAATGGATCGACTACCGCGACCACGAAGAGGCCGACGAACGCGCCGACATGGCCGAGGCGATCCGCCTGCATGCCGAAGTGACCGGAGAGGCGCCGCGCGGATGGTACTGTGGACGTACCAGCGCCAACACGGTCCGTCTGGCCGCTGCGACGGGCGTGTTCGACTATATTTCGGATACCTACGACGACGATCTGCCCTACTGGACGGACATCGCCGGAACCGATCAGCTGATCATCCCCTATACGCTTGATTGCAACGACATGCGGTTCGCTACCGCGCAGGGGTTCAACTCGGGCGACCAGTTTTTCACCTATCTCAAGGATACCTTCGACTCGCTCTATGCCGAGGGTCGCGAGGGCGCGGCCAAGATGATGTCGGTCGGGCTGCATTGCCGTCTGGTGGGCCGTCCGGGCCGGATACAGGCGCTGAGGCGCTTCGTCGAGTATATCGGTACCTTCGAAGGCGTCTGGACCCCGCGCCGGATCGACATCGCCAACCACTGGCGTGCGACCCATCCGCCGCAGCCAAGCGAGCGGCCCAGCCGTCTGGCCGCAGGCGATTTCGTCGCCCGCTTCGGCGGCGTCTACGAACACTCGCCCTGGATCGCCGAGCGTGCCTTTGCGCTTGAACTTGGCCCCGCCCACGATAGTGCCGCCGGGGTGCACAGCGCGCTGGCGCGGGCGTTCCGCTCAGCCAGCGAAGCAGAGCGTCTGGGCGTGCTGAAAGCGCATCCCGATCTTGCGGGCAAGCTTGCCGCCGCACAGCGCCTGACCGCCGACAGCACCGCCGAACAGGCGAGTGCGGGCCTCGACGCGCTGACCGACGCCGAGCGCGCGCGTTTCACCGAACTCAACGACGCCTATACCGCCAAACACGGCTTCCCCTTCATCATCGCGGTCAAGGATCACGACAAGGCGGGCATCCTGCGCGCCTTCGAGGCCCGTCTCGCCAACGATACGGCGACGGAATTCGCCACGGCCTGCAAGCAGGTCGAACGGATTGCCCGCCTGCGGCTGGAGGCGATGCTGTGACCTATGCCTTCCCCCCCGGTGGCCTGCCGGATCAAAGCGTGTCACCCGAAAGCACGGCGATTTTCACCGAAGCCTACGCGGTTCTGCCCGCATCGACGCAGCGCGACATCGTCACCAGCTTCCTGCCGGGATGGCAGGGGATGCGGATGTGGGTTCTGGCCCGCCCCCTGTCGGGCTTTGCCGAGACCTTCAGCCAATACGCCGTCGAGCTCCAGCCCGGCGGTGGCAGCCTGACCCCCGAGGCGGACCGCGACGCCCAATCGGTGATCTTCGTCACCCACGGGCAGCTGCGGCTGACCATCGGCGCCGAGCGGCACAGCCTGGAGCCGGGCAGCTATTGCTACCTGCCCGCCGGTGCGATCTGGACCCTCTTCAACGAGGACGATGCAATCGCCGGCTTCCACTGGGTCCGCAAGCGGTGGGTGGGGGCCGAAGGCGTCTTGCCCCCGCTGCCCATGGTCACCCACGACCGCGATGTGCGCCCGATCCCGATGCCCGAAACCAATGGCGTCTGGGCGACGCAGCGCTTTGTCGACCCGCTGGACCTGAGCCACGACATGCACGTCAACATCGTCACCTTCCAGCCGGGGGGGCGCATCCCCTTTGCGGAGACCCATGTGATGGAACACGGGCTCTACGTGCTTCAGGGCACGGCGGACTATCTGCTCAACCGCGACTGGGTCGCGGTCGGCCCGGGGGATTTCATGTGGCTGCGCGCCTTCTGCCCGCAGGCCTGTATCGCCACCGGCGATACGCCGTTCCGCTATCTTCTCTACAAGGACGTGAACCGTCACATGCCGCTATGAGCCGCGAGATCCGCAGCCGGACACTGACCGCCGAAGCCTTCGCGCCTTTCGGGGACGTGCTCGACTGTTCCGGCGCGCCGGACCGGATCATCAACGCGGGCCTCTGCGGACGCTGGCACGACCGCGCGACGCTCGATTTCGGGCCGGAGGGCCGCGCCGGTATCAGCCTCTTTCGGGCCGAACCGCGCAGCCTGCCCTACCGTTTCGACCTGCTCGAGCGGCACCCCGAAGGCAGTCAGGCGTTTCTGCCGCTACACGCCGACCCCTTTCTCGTGATCGTAGCCCCCGACGTGGACGGGGCGCCCGGCAGCCCGCTGGCATTCCGCACGGCGCCGCATCAGGGTGTCAACCTGCACCGCGGCACGTGGCACGGGGTGCTGACACCGCTGTTTGGCTGCGGCTTGTTCGCCGTCGTGGACCGCATCGGCGCTTCGGCCAATCTGGAAGAATCCTGTCTCGATCGGCCCTGGGTGGTGACCTCATAGCGAATACCAGCCCCCGGCAAGACGCCATCACTGGCGCAGGCGCACCGACCACATGTGGCGGCAATATTTTCCTTCCCGCAACATCTTCGACCATCATGGCGGTGGCCCTGACCGTGCCAGCAGTATGCATGTGGTCCTGTTTCTCGCGTGCGGCGCGACCGGTCGTGACACGATCTTTCTGCGGCTGGTCGCGCCCTATCTGGCTTAGCCACCCTTCGAACTGGTCACCTTCAACGCGATCCGCGTATCCCGCGCGGTTCACGGCAATTACGCCGCTGCCCCATGGCTTCGGCTCCGCGCCGCCATCTCCCTTCCGCCTGCCGCAACGTCCACCTGTCGGTCTTGCACTGGTCGGGCCTCCATTTTGCCCATAAACTCAATCCCGCAGGTGCCACGGGCGCACCATCCGCGCAGGAGCCTTCATGTACGATCTCGCCGCCTTCTCCGCATGGATCGAATTCGCGGTCCGCTGGCTGCATGTCATTACGGCCATCGCATGGATCGGCAGTTCATTCTACTTCATCGCGCTGGATCTTGGCCTTCACCGGGACCGCAACCTGGCCAGCGGCGCCGGTGGCGAGGAGTGGCAGGTCCACGGCGGGGGCTTCTATCACGTCCAGAAATACCTCGTGGCCCCCGCGCAGATGCCCGACGATCTCGTCTGGTTCAAATGGGAAAGCTATTCCACATGGCTTTCGGGATTCGCACTTCTGGTGCTGGTCTACTACCTCGGCGCGGAGTTCTATCTGGTCGATCCGGCGGTCGCCGATCTGGCGGTGTGGCAGGCGGTAGCGATCTCCCTGGGCTCGCTGGGCTTCGGCTGGATCGCCTATGACCGTATCTGCAAAAGCCGCTTCGGAAATGACAGCACCCGGCTGATGCTGCTGCTCTACGTGATCCTCGTCGGGATGGCCTATTTTTACACCTCGGTCTTTTCGGGGCGCGCGGCGCTGCTGCATCTCGGCGCGTTCACGGCCACGATCATGTCCGCGAACGTCTTCTTCATCATCATGCCGAACCAGCGGATCGTGGTGGCCGATCTCAAGGCGGGCCGGGTGCCGGACGCGAAATACGGGCGTATCGCCAAACAGCGCAGCACCCATAACAACTACCTGACCCTCCCGGTCATCTTCCTGATGCTCAGCAATCACTACCCTCTGGCCTTCGCGTCCGAGGCGAACTGGATCATCGCAAGCCTCGTTTTCCTCATGGGCGTCACCATCCGCCACTATTTCAACGCGATGCACGCCCGGCAGGGCAGCAAGCACTGGACGTGGCTGGCGACGACGCTGATCTTCATCGCGATCATCTGGCTGTCCACGGCGCCGATGTTCCGCGCCGCGGAGCCGCAGGAGGCGCAGGGCGCCGCGCTGCGGTTCGCGCAGGCGGAGGGCTTTGACCAGGTGCACGATATCGTGCTGGGCCGCTGTTCGATGTGCCACGCGGCAGAGCCCGCCTGGGACGGCCTTCTGTGGCCGCCGAAAGGTGTCCGGCTGGAAACCGAGCACCAGATCGCGATGGCGGCAAGGCAGATCTATCTGCAGGCCGGTCTGACCCACGCCATGCCACCGGCAAACCTCAGCTATATGCGCGCCGAAGAGCGCGCGCAGATCGTCGCATGGTATCGCGCCGCAACCGCGAATTAGCTGGGGATAAGGCGCGGCGCCGCCTAGCGGAATCGCCCAAAGCCATGCTAGGTTTAGCGTTATGGCACATGTAGACCCCAATATAAGCGCTCCACAGCCCGTGATCCGGCAACTCGATGAGGCGGCGATAAACCGTATCGCCGCCGGCGAGGTGGTCGAGCGTCCGGCCTCTGCGGTCAAGGAACTGGTCGAGAACGCGATCGACGCGGGTGCGCGGCGCATCACCGTGGAATACGCCGACGGCGGCAAGACGCTGATCCGGGTCACCGATGACGGCTGCGGCATCGCGGGCGCGGATCTGCCGCTCGCGCTGTCGCGTCATGCCACGTCGAAGATCGACGGATCGGACCTTCTGAACATCCACTCCTTCGGCTTCCGGGGAGAGGCGCTGCCGTCCTTGGGCGCCGTGGGGCGGTTGACGATCACCAGCCGTGCGGCGGGCTGTGACGGCGCCGAAATCGCGGTCAGCGGCGGCCAGCCGGGCGGTGTCAGACCGGCCGCGCTGTCGGGCGGGACGGTCGTGACCCTGCGGGATCTGTTCTACGCCACGCCCGCGCGGCTGAAATTCCTGCGCACCGATCGCGCCGAAGCGCAGGCCATCGGTGACGTGATCAAGCGGCTGGCCATGGCCGAGCCGTTCGTGCGCTTCGTGCTGACCGATGTGTCCGGCGGGGGCAGCCGCGAAGTGTTTCGCGCCGAGGCAGAGCAGGGGGATCTTTTCGACGCGCTGCACGGGCGGCTGCGTCAGGTGCTGGGGCGTGATTTCGCCGAGAACGCCCTGCCGATCGACGCCGAGCGGGACGGGTTCCACCTGACCGGTTTCGCGGCGCTGCCGACCTATTCGCGCGGATCTGCGGTGCAGCAGTATCTTTTCGTCAACGGGCGACCGGTGAAGGACAAGATGCTGATCGGCGCGTTGCGCGGGGCCTATTTCGACTTTCTGAGCCGCGACCGGCATCCCGCGGCTGCGCTTTTTGTCGATTGCGATCCGACGCTGGTCGATGTGAACGTGCATCCCGCGAAGTCCGAAGTGCGGTTTCGCGAGCCGGGTGTGGTGCGCGGGCTGATCGTCTCGGCCCTGCGTCACGGGTTGGCAAATGCGGGACACAGGGCGTCGACGACGGTGGCGGATGCGACGCTGGGCGCGATGCGGCCCGAACCGGTGGGACAGGCCCGCATCTACCAGATGGACCGGCCCGGTGGCGGCGCGCGTGCTGCAGACCAGACCTTTCAGGCACCTGCCTCCCCCGGGTTTGCCGAGATGCAGGGCGCGTGGGCGCGGGTGGAGAGCCCGCGCGAGGAGCGGCCGCAGGCCAGCGAGGAGCCCACCGATAGCCCGCTCGGCGCAGCGCGCGCGCAGGTCCACGAAAACTACATCGTCGCCCAGACGGCGACCGGGATGGTCATCGTGGACCAGCACGCGGCCCACGAACGTCTGGTCTACGAGAAGCTCAAAAAGCAGATGGCCGATACCGGCGTGGCCGCTCAGGCGCTGCTGATCCCCGAAATCATCGAACTGTCGGGTCATGACAGGGCGACGATCCTCGGGGTTGCAGAAGATCTCGCGCGGTTTGGCCTCGGCATCGAACCCTTCGGGGGGGATGCCATCGCGGTGCGCGAAACCCCTGCGATCCTTGGCGAAGTCAATGCGGAAGCGATGATCCGCGATATCCTGGACGAGCTCGAAGGCGAGGGCGAAAGCCTGCTGGTACAGGCCCGGATCGAGGCGATCCTGAGCCGCGTCGCCTGTCACGGATCGATCCGGTCGGGCCGCCGGATGCGCGCCGACGAGATGAACGCGCTCTTGCGCGAGATGGAAGCGACACCCCATTCGGGCCAGTGCAACCACGGCCGCCCGACCTATGTGGAACTGAAGCTCAGCGATATCGAACGGCTGTTCGGGCGAACATGAGCGCGATGCCAGACCTCGCGGCGGACCAGATCGTGCTCCTCGGCGGGGGCGTCCTCGCGATCATTCTCGCTTTGCTCGTGCTGATGCTCCTCCGCCCGGCGCGGCTGCCCGCAGAGGTGGTCAACCAGCTGCACCACCTCGGGGCAGGACAGGAACGGCTGCGGGGGAACCTGCAGACCGTGTCCGAAACGCAGGCCAACGCCCAGACCCAGCTTGTCCAGAGCCTCGAGGCGCGGCTGGCAACCGTCCAGCTGCAAATGCAGCAGCAGCTGGCCCAGATGCAGGAGCGGACCAGCAAGACCCTCCACGGCAGCGCCGAGCGCACCACCACCAGCCTGACCCAGCTTCAGGAACGTCTGAAGGCCATCGACCGCGCACAGGACAACATCACCAAGCTGTCGGGCGATGTCCTGTCGCTTCAGGATATCCTGAGCAACAAGCAGACGCGCGGCGCCTTCGGCGAGATCCAGCTGCGCGATATCGTCTCCAAGGCCCTGCCGTCCGACAGCTACGCCTTGCAGGTCACCCTGTCGAACGGGCGCCGCGCGGATTGTCTGATCGACCTTCCCAACCCGCCGGGCCCGATCGTGATCGATGCGAAATTTCCGCTCGAAGCCTATGAGGCGCTGCACCGCGCCAGCACCGATTGGGAACTGAAGCAAGCCGTCGCCAACATGCGCAGCCACGTGCGCAAACACATTCGCGACATCGCGGAGAAATACATTCTGGAGGGCGAGACAGCCGACGGGGCGCTGATGTTCCTCCCCTCCGAGGCCGTCTATGCCGAGCTGCACGCGAATTTTCCCGAACTGGTGCGCGAAGGGTTCGACGCCCGTGTCTGGATCGTTTCCCCGACAACCTGCATGGCCACGCTCAACACCATGCGCGCGATCCTGAAAGACGCGCGGATGCGCCAGCAGGCGGGCGAGATCCGCAAGACGCTGGCGCTGTTGCACCGCGACGTAGAGCAGGTGGTCGAGCGGGTTGGCAAGCTCGACACCCATTTCCGTCAGGCCCGCGCCGATCTGGACGGGATCGGAACAGCCGCCGAACGCGCCGGAAAACGGGCCGCGCGTCTGGATAATTTCGATTTCGAGGAGCTGTCCGAAGACGAAGGATCCTCCCCGATTCCCCTTCAGCCCGCGAAAGGACCGGTTTCATGACAGACAGCGTAGACATCAGCGGAATGACCCTGGATGCCATTCGCGCCACCCACGCGGAACTTGGCGGGGACATCATTCGCACACCCAGCCTGCCGCTGCGCAGCGCGCTGGTGTCGCGGATGCTCGACGGCGGGACGGTGACGCTGAAGATGGAGTGTTTCCAGCACACCGGCACGTTCAAGGCGCGCGGTGCGCTGGCCGTGGCGCGCAGCCTGGATGACGACCAGCGGGCCCGCGGTGTGACAGCGGCGAGCGCCGGGAACCACGCGATCGCGGCTGCCTGGGCCGCGCGCCGGGTCGGTGCCTCCGCGAAGGTCGTGATCCAGTCGAACGCCAACCCGTTTCGGGTGGCAAAGGCACGCGAAGAGAACGCCGAAGTGGTGATGAAGGCGCCGGGGGCGGAAACCTTCGCAGAGGCGGACCGGCTTGTCGCCGAGGAAGGCCGATTTTTCATCCATCCATTCGAGGGGCTGAACACATCGCTCGGAACGGCGGGTGTCGGTCTTGAGATGATGGAGGATGCCGGGCCCCTCGACGCGGTTGTCGTGTCCATCGGCGGCGGTGGCCTGATCAGCGGGATCGCCGCAGCGGTCAAGCAGATCAACCCCGGCTGTGCCGTCTACGGGGTGGAACCGCAGGGCGCCAACAGCATGTCGCAATCCTTGCATGCGGGCAAACCCGTGCATCTCGATAGGGTCGATACAGTTGCCGACAGCCTTGGCGCGCCGATGGCGCTGCCGTTCGGCCACGCGCTCTGTTCGGCCTATGTCGACGACATCGTGCAACTGGATGATGACGCGATCTGCGCCGGCATGGTGGCCTTCGCCCAAGAGGCGAAGCTGGCCGTGGAGCCCGCCGCCGGTGCAGCCCTTGCGGCAGTCATGGGGCCGCTGCGCGAACGGCTTGCGGGGCGCAGGGTGGGCGTTGTGGTCTGCGGCGCGAACATCGACGCCGAAGGGTATCTGAAGCTTCTGAGCCGCGGGATGGCGCCCTTCGCGGCCTATTCAGAGGGCTGAACCCGTCTAGATCCGGGCGAACTTCTGCCAGATGCGCGGCAACAGCCCCTCGAAACGCAGGGGCGCGTCCGTGACGGCAAGGCAGATACAATCCTCGTGGATATCCGCCACGGGAACGTGGTGCACATCGGCGTCGGCGATTTCCACATCCCCGCGCGCGAAATAATCGTCATCGTCCTGAAAAGCGCCTTTCAGGACCATCGTCATTTCGGTGCCGTTGTGGCCGTGATCCGGCATTGCCGCTCCGGCGGGAATGAACAAAAGCCGTGCCGTCGCGCTGCGCGAGGTTTTCAGGATCGCCTGTTTCACTCCCATGCCAACGGGCCGCCAGCGAATACTGTCGAGATCCCCGCCCACGTAGGACCGCAGCGGCGCGGGTAGGCCGTCCGATACCGGGGCGCTGCGGGTGGGGGCGACGGGTGCGGCATCGTCGAGCCGCGCCAATGTGCGCGCAAGGCTGTCTTCGGCCACCTCAACGGCGTCCGCCTTGTTGTCGAGCAATGTGCCGCCGACGGCATCGAGCGCCTCTGCCGCCGCGCGGCAGGTATCGCACAGCGACAGGTGTGTGGCGGCAATCAGGTTGAACGCTTCGGGCAGCGATCCTGCGGCGTAGGCCATCAGCGTGGCATCATCGAGGTGATGTTTGATCTTGTGGTGTGTCATGGTCGGTTACTTCATAGCGTGGCGCAGGCGGTCGAGCGCGAGACGAATACGGGATTTGATCGTGCCCAATGGCAGACCGGTGATTTTGGCGATTTCGGATTGGCTCATTTCGGAGAAATAGGCCTTGTTGATCAGATCCCGCTGCGCTTCGGGCAGGGCCGACAGGGCGTCGGCAAGGCGGGCGGTCTCTTGTTGTAATTCGATAACGTCGGACTGATCCGGTTCCGGCTCTGGCCCCCACGGCAGATCCTCGGGTTCGGGCCGGCGGTCACGGCGCAAGAGGTCGATGCGTCGATTCCGCGCAATCGTGAAGATCCAGGTGGCGACAGAGGCGCGGGTCGGGTCGAACTGGTGGGACTTGCGCCAAAGCGTCGTCAGCACGTCCTGCGCACATTCCTCCGCGGTGGTGGCATCGGCGCCGGATTTCATCAGGAAGCCTTTGATCCGGGGGGCAAAATAATCGAACAGGCGCGCGAAAGCATCGGTGTCGCGCTGATCGCGGATCCGTATCATTTCATCCACCCAGGGGGCGGTGTCGGAAGGCTCCGTCTTGCGGTCTTGCACGTGTTCTCGCCCCGGAGCGGTTGTGCGCGCCACCTTGATCGGAGCAGCCTGTCGGCTACTTCCCGAGACAGCAGGACGCGAAGGTGAATGTTCCGTGCAAGTTAACATGTCAGGGGTACGCGACAAGTGGCACCTTGGATCAATAAAGAAATCTGAAACTCATTTACATCCAGAGCCGTATCTGACCCGTATAGCCCTCTGAAGATTGTACCGATACAGGACCGAACCAGTTTATGCCGTTTGAAGCGCCGACCGAAGCCTACACTCCTTCCGCCCCGAAAACCCGTAGTATCGCAGTGATCGGGGCCGGCATCTCGGGGCTCGGTGCGGCGCACAAGCTGGCACCCGACAACCGTGTCACCCTGTTCGAGAGCGAAAGCCGCCTTGGCGGTCACGCCCGCACCAAAATCGCGGGCAAGAACGGTGACCAACCGGTCGATACCGGGTTTATCGTTTTCAACTACGCAAACTACCCCCATCTGGCGGACTTGTTTTCGGAGCTTGAGGTTCCGGTGGTGAAGTCCAACATGAGTTTTGGTGCGTCCATCGACGGCGGGCGTCTGGAATATGCGCTGACCAGCCTGAACGCGATGTTCGCGCAGAAACGCAATCTGGCGAACCCGCGCTTCATCGCGATGCTGCGCGACATCATGCGGTTCAACGCGCGGGCATTGCAAATCGCCAATGCCGACCGGTCCCTGACGATACGCGATTTCCTGTCGGTGCTCGGCACCGGTGCGTATTTCCGCGATTACTACCTGCTGCCGCTCTCGGGGGCGATCTGGTCGACACCGACAGAGCAGATCATGGATTTTCCGGCCCATGCCATGATCCAGTTTTTCGAAAACCATGCGCTGCTGAACTATTCCGGCCAGCACCAGTGGTACACGGTCGAAGGCGGATCCATCTCTTACGTGACGCGGATCGAAGCCGCGATGCGGCGCAACGGGGTCGATATCCGGTTGGGTGCCGCCGTCGAGGGCGTGCGCCGCAACGCGCTGGGGGCCGAGGTCAAGACATGGGGCGGGGAGTGGGAACGCTTCGACGAGGTGATCTTTGCCACCCATTCCGACGACACGCTGAACATGCTGAGCGATGCGACACCCGCCGAGCGCGCCGCGCTGGGCGCCATCGCCTACCAGCCGAACGAGATCACCCTGCACGCGGACACCGGCATCATGCCCAAGCGGCGCGCCACATGGGCCTCGTGGATCTATTCGGAAGATCGCGATGCGCGGTCCGACCGGATCGATCTGACCTACTGGATGAACTCGCTCCAGCCGATCCCGATGGACGATCCGCATTTCGTCACCCTGAACACCAAGCGGACGATCCGCGAGGAGCTGATCTATGACCAGACGGTTCTGCGGCACCCGGTCTATGATCTGGCGGCGCTGGATGCGCAGGCGCGGTTGCGCGCCATGAACGGCACCGACCACACGTGGTTCTGCGGGGCATGGATGCGCCACGGCTTCCACGAGGACGGGCTGGCCAGCGCGATTTCGGTTGTCGACGCGCTTCAGGGGGTCGGCACACAGGCGCTTGCTGCGGAATGACGGCAACGGTCGATCATATCGCCGGACAGACCTACCACGGTCGCAAGGGGAGGGTGGAAAACGCCTTTCGCTATTCCGTGGACTACCTGCTTCTGGACGCCGAGGCCGAACTTGCCACGCCGGGCCTTTTCGCGCGCAACCGCGCGGGGGTGACATCGCTGCACGACAGCGACCACGGCGGGCAACCGGGCCAGGGGCGCGGTGCGGCATGGGTGCGTGACGTGTTGCGCGATCACCAGATCTCCGGCGTGGCCGAGGTGGCGCTGCTGGCGCAACCGCGCGTGTTTGGCCATGTGTTCAATCCGGTCAGTTTCTGGCTGTGCCGCAACGAGACAGGCGACCTGATCGCGGTGATCGCCGAAGTGACAAATACCTACGGGGACAGGCACAGTTACCTGTGCTGCCACTCCGATCAGCGCCCGATTGCGCCGACGGACGAGTTGACCGCCACGAAGATCCTGCATGTCTCGCCGTTTCAGCCGGTCGAGGGGTCGTATACCTTTCGCTTCGATATCAACGACCGCCGGATCGGCATCTGGATCGATTACGGCCGCGATGGCGGTGGCCTTGTCGCGACACTGACGGGCAAACGGCAGCGGCTGACCAACGGGTCGATCCTGAAGGCGCTGCTGCGCAGGCCCTTCGGTGCGCGCCGGGTGCTGGCGCTGATCCACTGGCAGGCGCTGAAATTGTGGATCAAGCGTGCGACCTTCCGCGCCCGCCCGACGCCCCCCGGCAACGAAATCAGCAAGGGATGACAGCATCGGTTCCCGAACGGTTGCCTGCCTACGCCCTCTTCGCGGCGTTGCTGGCCTGTGCGGGGCTTCCGATCTATATCCACGCGCCGAAATTCTACGTTGACGAATTCGGCGTTTCGCTGACGGCGCTGGGCGTGGTTCTCTTCGGGCTGAGACTGCTGGACGTTGTGCAGGATCCCCTGCTGGGGCGTCTGTCGGAACACCTGCGTGACAGGCGCGCGACGGCTGTGGCTGTGGGATGTTTCGTGATTGCGGCGGCGATGATCGGCCTCTTCGCCGTCGATCCGCTGTTTTCACCGATGATCTGGTTCGCGGTGATGCTGACGCTGGTGTTCTCGGCCTTCAGCTTTCTGACGATCTGCTTTTATGCGCAGGGTGTGGCCAAGGCCGACCGCATGGCCGGGCAGGGGCACCTGCGCCTTGCCCGCTGGCGCGAGACCGGTGCCCTCCTGGGGGTATGCGTGGCGTCGGTGGCGCCGGTTGCGCTCGGGGTGGTGATGGATGCGCCCTTTGCGGGGTTCGCCGTGGGGTTCGCGATACTCAGCGCCGCGTCCGTATTTGCCATGCGCCGCGAGTGGGTGCGCGCGGACGTCCCCGACGGCACTGGCTTCGGCGTGGTGCTGCGCGACAGATTGGCGCGATGGCTGCTGGTGATCGCCCTTTTCAATGCCGCTCCCGTCGCGGTCAGCTCGACCCTGTTTCTGTTCTACGTCGAAAGCGCGCTTGAGGCGCCGGGATACGAGGGGCCTCTGTTGCTTCTGTTCTTCCTGTCGGCGGCGGGGGCCGCGCCGCTGTGGGGATTGATGGCCGAACGTTTCGGCGCGCGGCATACCCTGCTGGTTGCGATGGTTCTGGCGATATTCGCCTTCGGCGGGGCGCTGTTCCTGGGGCCTGGCGACGTTCGGTGGTTTGCGGTGATCTGCGTGGCATCGGGGGCTGCCATGGGCGCCGATCTCACTTTGCTGCCCGCCCTTTTCGCGACCAGAATGGCACAGATTTCCCCTTCGGCGGCCGAAGGCTTCGGGCTTTGGTCATTTGTGTCGAAGTTCACTCTCGCACTGGCAGCGGCGGTTCTGCTTCCTATGTTGGAAGGGGCCGGGTTCAGAAGTGCAGCAGCAGGTGCTGCGCCAGCAGACGCGATCGATTTGCTGCGGGTTCTCTACGCCGGGGTGCCTTGCGTACTTAAATTGGCAGCGATTTTCATGCTGTTGCGACTGAGAGACGATGAGGTTGGAAATGAGTGACGAAATATTTTTCTTTCTGTTGGGAGGCGTGCTGATCGTCCTTGCGACAATCGCCCGTGTGCGCCTTGCCAGCTTCATCTCGCAGAGCGGTGACGACTATAGCGGAGAGTATCCGCTGTTTAAGATCAAGGAGCACCTGAACGGAAAGATGACCTGCGACGGCGTGATCTTCGGACCGCTGGGGCGCGTGACCAGCACGTTCACGGCAGATTTCGACGTCAGTTGGGACGACAACAAGGGCACCATCCGCGAGCGGTTCACCTATCAGGACAGCTCGACCCAGGAACGCGAGTGGACCCTCGACGTGCGTGCCGACGGGACATTCGACGCGCTGGCCGACGACGTGCCCGGCGTCGGGCGCGGAGAGATTTCCGGCCCTGCGGTCTTGTTCCGGTATCCCATCACCCTGCCCGAAAACAGCGGTGGCCACACGTTGCGCGCCTTTGACTGCATGTATCTGACCCCGACAGGCACCATCGTGAACCGAAGCCAGTTCCGGAAGTTCGGGTTCAAGGTTGCCGAACTTGTCGCGACAATCCGCAAGAAGGAGAAGACATGACCGATTGGAACGGAAAGAGGTATTGGCTGGTCGGGGCAAGCGACGGTCTGGGCGAGGCTTTGGCCGGCGTGCTCAGCCGCGCGGGCGCTCAGGTCGTGCTTTCGTCGAGATCGGAAGACAAATTGCGCGCGGTCGCCCAGAAGCTGCCGGGCAAGAGTGACGTCGTGGCCATGGATGTGGCCGACAACGACAGCGTCAAGGCAGCCGCCAAGCGGGTCGGTGAAGTGGACGGGGTCGTGTTTCTGGCCGGGGTGTACTGGCCCTTCGGCGCCAAGGACTGGGACGCCGATCAGGCCAACGCCATGGCGGATGTGAATTTTACCGGGTTGATGCGGGTCATGGGGCAGGTCGTGCCCGCCATGGTCGAGCGCGACGCGGGTCATATCGTGATCACGTCGAGCCTGACGGGGTTCCGTGGGTTGCCGAACTCAATCGGCTATACCGCGTCCAAGGCCGCGACGATGTCGCTTGCCGAATGCATGTACGCCGATCTGCGCAAGACCGGTGTGAAGGTGCAGGTGATCAACCCCGGCTTCATCAAGACGCAATTGACCGACAAGAACGATTTCAGGATGCCTTTCCTGATGCAGCCCGACGAGGCCGCCCGCGAGGTGTTCGAGCATATGAACACTGACAGGTTCAAGAAAAGCTTTCCCTGGGCATTCTCCTTGGTGTTCCGGCTGAGCCAGTTCCTGCCCGATTCGCTCTATTACCGGATTTTCAGCTAGGCTGATCCTATGGCGCGGCCCCCGGAGGGGCCGGCTTGCTGGACTGGGGTGCTGTCCGGTACCGTTTGTCCGATCTCTTGCGCTGCGTTTGGTGCGGCTGTTTCGCAGTGAGTTTAGGGGCAAAATGGAGAAACGGGTGGTTTGTCAGATCAGGCCGTCGGCCTTGAGGCTGGCGACGCTTGGCCGGGCCGCCATGCGGTCCATGAAGGCCGCGATGCGCGGAAACTGCGAGACATCGACGCCGTCGCCGCCCAGCCAGTTGCAGACAACGAAAAGATATGCGTCCGCTACGGTGAGGGTGTCGCCGCAGACGAAATCGCCGCGGAATGCCTGCGTTTCGATGTAGGCGGCGCAGGTGGCCATGGTCTGCGGGACTTTCGCGGTCATGTCCGCGTGGCTTTCGGCGCGGTCGGCCCAGCGGGCGCCGCGCATCTTATGCGCGTGGGCCACGTGCATCGTGGAGGCGAGATAGTACATCACCGCGCGCATATGCGCCGCCTCGACCGGGGTCTCGGGCACCAGACCGGCGCCGGGGGCGATGGCCGCGACGTAGTCGAGGATCGCACCGGTTTCGGTCAAAAACGTCCCGTCGTCGAGCACCAGCGCGGGCACCCGTCCCTTCGGGTTGAGATCGAGATAGGGCTGTCTGGTCTGTTCGGCCGTCGCGAAATCGACGCCCACGCGCTCGTGCGGCAGATCGGCCTCGAGAAGCGCGATTGCGACCGCGATGGAGATGGTGCCGTTGGCGTAATATAACTTCATGTGAACCCTCAGATGTTTGTCCGGCTGAGCTGGCGGTCGGCGCGGTCGAGATGCGGTGTGGCGTTGAACAATGTCGGGCTGAGATGGTCGCCGATCGGGAAAAGCTGGTGCAGCGACGTGTGGAAGATCGCGATGGCGAGCCTTGCGGTCTGCGGCACGTCCAGCGACATCCGCTGGCCCATCACATTCGCGATCAGCCCGCCGGATGTCACCACGAGGGCGGTGCCGCCCGTGCCGGCGATCTCGTCCATGGCGTCGCGGATCCGGTCCTGGAACGCGGTGTAGGTTTCCGGGGCGCCTTCG
The DNA here is from genome assembly GCF_040149665.1 of Sulfitobacter sp. HNIBRBA3233. Lineage (NCBI taxonomy): Bacteria > Pseudomonadati > Pseudomonadota > Alphaproteobacteria > Rhodobacterales > Roseobacteraceae > Sulfitobacter > Sulfitobacter marinivivus. The sequence continues at coordinate 2,682,242 of NZ_JBEFLP010000001.1, forward strand.
ATGCGGTCCGCCCTCCAGTGGTCGAAGACGAGCGGCAGATGGGTGATGAACTGCTGCTGTTCGGTGGGAAACGGGATGCCGTGCTGTTCGCGCAGAAGACCCGCAAGCGTGAAATACTCAAGCTCGTTGAGGCGCGGATCGCGGATCGGTTCGATATCCATCGCCATGCCCTCGGCGGTTTCGATATGGCGGCGCAGGGTGCCGGTATAGAGCCGTTCGTGGTGCTGGCCCGTGCTGCGCAGATGCTCGCCCAGCCATGCCGCCTGCCGGTGCCCCAGATCGCTGAGGCGGTCGTAGCTGTGTTCATCCGTTGCGGTCGAATTCGCCTGGCCGTGGCGGATGAGGGTGATTGCGGACATGATCGGTGCTCTTTTGCGGTGATGCCCCGTTGATAGACGCGCCGGATCAGGTGCGAAAGAGGCTTATCGGAAACACGGGTCTGCATCGGGGACGCATTCGCGCGGACGAGCGTCGTGATTTGGCCTTTCGCCGCCACGGGTCACGGTTAGATACTGTCGTGAGATTTGGGAGATGCGCGATGTCGGAAAAGGTCACCTTCACGCTCGACGGAGAGACTGTCGAGGCAGAGGCCGGTATGACGATCTGGGAGGTCGCCAACGGGCGCGGCCTGAAGATCCCGCATCTGTGCCACAAACCCGCACCGGGATACCGCCCCGACGGCAACTGCCGCGCCTGTATGGTGGAGATCGAGGGCGAGCGGACGCTGGCGGCGTCCTGCATCCGCGAGCCCGCCGAGGGCATGGTCGTCACCACCAACAACGCGCGCGCCGAGAATGCGCGCAAGATGGTGGTCGAACTGCTTCTGGCGGACCACCCGGAGCGCGCGCAGGCGCATGACCGCTCCAGCCACATGTGGGACATGGCCGAGCTGAACGGTGTCCACGAGAGCCGCTTTCCCAAGCTGGAAGACGGGCGCATTCCGCTGCTGGACGACAGCCATGTGGCGATGAGCGTGAACCTCGATGCCTGCATCCAGTGCGGGCTTTGCGTGCGCGCCTGCCGCGAAGTTCAGGTGAACGATGTGATCGGCATGGCCGGACGCGGCCACGATGCCTTTCCGGTGTTCGATATGTCGGACCCGATGGGCGCGTCGACCTGCGTGGCCTGCGGCGAATGCGTTCAGGCCTGTCCCACCGGTGCGCTGATGCCCGCGACTGTCGTGGACGCGGAGCAGCGCGGCGACAGCGCCGATTTCGACAGCGAAGTCGAAAGCATCTGCCCTTTCTGCGGTGTCGGCTGTCAGGTGTCGATGAAGATCAAGGACGGGCGGGTCAAATACGTCGAGGGGATCAACGGCCCCGCGAACGAGGGGCGGCTCTGTGTCAAAGGGCGGTTCGGCTATGACTACATCCACCACGACCACAGGCTGACCAAACCGCTGATCCGGCGCGACGATGCCCCCGCCAAGGGGCTGAACGTCGATCCCGGCAACTACCTCGAGGTTTTTCGCGAGGCGGAGTGGGACGAGGCGCTGGACCGTGCCGCGACCGGGTTGCAGGAGATCGGCGGCACCGGTGTTGCGGGGTTCGGATCGGCGAAATGTACCAACGAGGAAGCCTATCTGTTCCAGAAGCTGATCCGGCAGGGCTTTGGGCATAACAACGTCGATCACTGCACGCGCCTGTGTCACGCCTCGTCGGTTTCGGCGCTTCTGGAGAACGTGGGGTCTGGCGCTGTCACCGCGACCTTCAACGAAATCGAGAATGCCGATGTCGCCATCGTGATCGGGGCCAACCCGATCGAGAACCACCCCGTCGCCGCCACTTTTTTCAAGCAGTTCACCAAGCGCGGTGGCAAGCTGATCGTGATGGATCCGCGCGGGCAGGCGTTGAAACGCTTCGCCTACCAGATGCTGCAATTCCGTCCGGGCACGGATGTGGCGATGCTCAACGCGATCATGAACGTGATCGTGGAGGAAGAGCTGTACGACCGGCAGTACATCGAGGGCTATACCGAGAATTGGGAGGCCGAGCGGGCACACCTGAAGGATTTCACGCCCGAGAGGATGTCCGAAGTCTGCGGGATCGACCCCGAAACCCTGCGCGACGTCGCACGGACCTTCGCGGGGGCGAAGGCGGCGATGATCTTCTGGGGCATGGGCGTCAGCCAGCATATTCACGGCACCGACAATTCACGCTGTCTGATCAGCCTTGCGCTGATGACGGGCCAGATCGGGCGCCCCGGTGCCGGGTTGCACCCGCTTCGGGGGCAGAACAACGTGCAGGGCGCGTCGGACGCGGGGCTGATCCCGATGTTCTTGCCCGACTACCAGTCGGTAACGGACGAAGGCGTGCGCGCGGCCTTTACCGAGGTTTGGGAGAGCGGCGATTTCAGCGCGGAACGTGGGCTGACGGTGACGGAAATCCTCGATGCGGTGCATCAGGGGGATATCAGGGGGATGTATATCCTCGGGGAAAACCCCGCGATGTCCGATCCCGATGTGGAGCACGCCCGCGATGCGCTGGCCAAGCTCGACCATCTGGTGGTGCAGGACATCTTCCTGACCGAGACGGCGAATTTCGCCGACGTGATCCTGCCCGCAAGTGCTTTTGCCGAGAAGGCGGGAACCGTGACCAACACCAACCGCCAGGTCCAGATGGGCCGGCCTGCCGTGTCGCCCCCGGGCGATGCAAGGCCCGATTGGTGGATCGAGATGGAACTGGCCAAACGGCTGGGTCTTGGCTGGCATTACGACGGCCCCGCGGAGATCTTTGCCGAGATGAAGCGGAGCATGAAATCGCTGGACAATATCACTTGGGACAGGCTGGAGCGGCAGAATGCGGTGACCTACCCGTCGCTGAGCCCCGAAGACCCCGGTCAGTCGATCGTGTTTGCCGACGGGTTTCCGCGTGCGGACGGGCGGGCCCGCTTTACCCCCGCCAGCATCATCGCGCCCGACGATACACCGGATTCGGAATATCCGATGATCCTGACCACGGGGCGGCAGCTGGAGCATTGGCACACCGGTTCGATGACGCGGCGGTCGAAGGTTCTGGACGCGGTGGAGCCGGAGGCGAACTGTTCGCTGCATCCTTCGACGCTGCGCAAACTGGGCGTGGAGCCGGGGGGATTCGTGCGTCTGACCACCAAGCGCGGCAGCATCGAGATCATGGCGCGGATGGACCGGGCGGTCGCCCCCGACATGGTGTTCCTGCCCTTCGCCTATGTCGAGGCGGCGGCGAATATCCTGACCAATCCGGCGATTGATCCCTACGGCAAGATCCCCGAATTCAAATTCTCGGCGGTCAGGGTCGAGGCCGCGCAGGATGCCGTTGCCGCCGAATGATCCGGTTGAGCGGCGTTGCCGCACAGGATACTTCTCTTGCTGACGAGGGGCGCTGCCCCTCGAGCTCCCCGGAGTTTAGGGGCAAAATAGAGAAGGACCCTCCATGCAGATCAACGGCGAACGCTTTCTGAAAGATCTTCACGACCTGCGGCAGATCGGCGCCGCCGGCGTCGGCAAGGGCGTCGTGCGCCCGGCGTATTCGGAGGCCGACGTGGCCGCGCGGCGCTGGCTGGCCGGGCGGATGCGCGAGGCCGGTCTGCGCGTCGAAATGGACCCGATGGGCAATCTGTTCGGTCTGGCGGAGGGGAAGTCGATCCTGATCGGGTCGCATTCGGACAGCCAGCCCGAGGGCGGATGGCTGGACGGGGCGCTGGGGGTTGTCGCGGCACTGGAAGTGGCGCGGGCGGCGGCAGAGGCAGGCGGGCCTGCGGTATCGGTCGTGTCCTTTCAGGATGAAGAGGGACGTTTCGGCGTAACGACGGGATCTGCGGTCTGGTCTGGGCATCTGTCGCAAAGCGATGCCGACGCGCTGACCGATCACAGGGGCGTGGCGCTGGGCGAGGCCCGCAAGGTGCTGGCGGAGGATGTGACCGGTCCGGTGGATGCCGCGCAGTTCACCGGCTTCATGGAGTTGCACATCGAACAGGGCCCGACCCTCGATACCGCCGGGGAAACGATCGGGGTGGTGTCGGATATCGTCGGCATCCGCGACATGAACATCACCTTCGCGGGGCAGCAGAACCATGCGGGCACCACGCCCATGCACCTGCGCAAGGACGCGTTTCAGGCCGTTGCGGCCTTTACCACCGAATTGCAGAACCGGTTTGCCAATGTGGTCACCCCCGCCACGGTGTGGACCATGGGCCACGTCACACTGCACCCCAATGCGTCTTCCATCGTGCCCGGCCGGGCCGTATTTTCCATGCAGTGGCGCGACGGGGATGCCGACAGGCTGGGGCGGATGGAGGCGATCATTCGCGATCTTGCGGCGGAAATCGCGGCTGCGCGCGGGCTTGAGGTTTCGTTCGGTGGCATGCTGGGGCTTGAGCCCGTGGCGATGGATGCCCGTTTGCGCGCAGCGCTGGAGGCTGCGGCGGCGCAGGTCGCACCGGACCGCTGGCGGATCATGCCGTCGGGTGCCTTGCACGACGCGACGAATGTATCGCGCCTGATGCCTGTCGCGATGCTGTTCGTGCCCTCCATCGGCGGGATCAGCCACGCTTTCGAGGAAGATACTGCCGAGCACGATCTGGTCGCCGGTGTGGATGTTCTGGCCCGGGCGGTTGCCGGTCTGCACGACAGCTGAGCCCGGGGATGTCAGCGCGTCAGATCCACGCCACGTCGCCCAGAAAGATATATCCCGCGCCGTAGATCGTCTTGATCAGCTGCGGGTTCTTGGGGTTCTCGCGCAGTTTGGTGCGCAGACGGCTGATGCGCACATCCATCGCGCGGTCGAAGCTTTCGGAGGCTGCACCGCCGAGGCTTTCCTGCATCTGGGCGCGGCTGATCAGGCGTTTGGGCGCTTCGAGGAAGAGCCGCAACACTTCGCCTTCGGCATGGCTGAACGGGGTTTCCGCGCCGGTTTCGTCTTCGAGCGTGTAGCGGTCGAAATGGGCGATCCACCCGTTGAAGCGCGCGGTGCTGCCGTTACGCTGCGCGGGCCGGTTGCCGCGCAGGCGGGCGCGGATGCGGGCCACGACCTCGGCCGGTTCGAAGGGTTTCGAGATATAGTCATCGGCGCCGAGTTCGAGGCCGGTCACCCGGTCCTGCACCTGTGCGCGCCCCGAGATGATGATCACGATCGCGCCCTTTTCGAGCGCGAGCCGGTGCACTAGCGTCAGCCCGTCCGTATCGGGCAGCGACAGATCCACAAGGCAGACATCCGGTGTGCGCTGCGCCAGTGCGGCCTCGAACGCGCGGGCACGGCCGAAGCACTGGGTTTCGAAGCCCGCCTCTTCGAGCACATCGGACAGGAGCGTGCGAATTGCCGGTTCATCGTCGAGGATGCTGATGAGGGGGCGATCGGCCTCGGTCATTGGGCGGCCAGGTCGCGGGCGTGCAGCAGCGCGCCGAGATCGCCGCGTGTGAACGGTTTGCGCAACACAGGCGCGTGCCGCTGCGCGCGCAGGAAAAGCGGATGGTCCGGTGGCAGCGAGGTCATCAGCACCAGCGCCGGCCCCTGCGGCCCCAGACGCGCGGCGAGGTCGATGCCGGTCGTGCTGCCTTCGAGTTGGATGTCGGAGAGGACGAGCGCGATATCGGGAAGACTGGCGAGCAGGGCTGCTGCCTCGTCGGCGCTGGCGGCCTCGATCACGGAATGGCCGAGTTCCATCAGCATGTCGCGCACCAATGCGCGCAGGTCGTCGCGATCCTCGACCAGAAGCACCAGCCCGCCGGAGACTGCTACCGCCGCGCGATAGGGCAGGCGCAGGGTGACACAGGCCCCCTCGGCGGTATTGGCAAGCCGCAGATCGCCGCCGGCCAGTTTCGTCATGTCATAGACCATGGGCAGGCCCAGACCGGTGCCTTCGGCGCCCTTGGTGGTGAAGAACGGGTCGAGACCGTGCTCCAGCGCTGAAGGGGAAAAACCGGGGCCCGTATCGTGGACCTGCCATTCGATCCAGGTGTCGTGGACGCGCCGGACGGCAAGCGTGATGCGGCCTGAAGTGCCGATCGCATCGCGCGCGTTCAGGATCAGGTTCAGCAGGCTGTCCTGCGCCATGCCGGGATCGAGGAAAACCGAGCCGATGTCGGGCGCGACATCGAGCGCAAGCGATATGCCCGGCGGCAAGGTCGGCGCGGCCAGTGTCGCGAGATCCTGCATCAGCGTGCATACGTCGATCGTGGCGGGTCTGAGGGTGCGCCGGTCGGTGATTTGCGAAATGCTGCTCAGGAGCGCACCGCCGCGGTGGGCGGCGGCAAGCGTGCCGTCGATCAGGCCGGTGGCCTCTGCCGGCATGTCGGGCAGACCGGCGAGCCGCGATTGCAGACCAAGAATGATCGTCAGCAGGTTCGAAAAATCATGCGCCACACCCGAGATCATCTGCCCCGCCAACGCGCGCCTGCGGGTCTGCTGAAGCGCCATGCGGGTCTGGGTTTCTTCGGTAACATCCATCGACAGGATATAGACGCCACCGGCGTTGTCGGGCGTGAAGGCCGTGCGGATCCTGCGGCCCACATCAGGGTCGGTGAATTCCTTGACCGAGGCGTCGCCGCCGTAGGCCGCTTCGAGGATCGGTTCGATCCGGCCATAGGTCTGCGGACCGAGCACATCGCGGATGTGCAGGCCCAGAATATCGGGCGGTGTGCCGGGGATGATCTTGGACAGGCGCTGGTTCGAATAGGTGTAGGTCCCGGCTGCATCGACGTGGGCGATATGGGCGGGCATCATTTCCGTGGTCAGCCGCGCGCGCGCCTCGGACGCGGTCAGCTGCCGGCGGGTTTCTTCAAGCATTGCGACCATGGCGGCGAGTTCGCGGTTGGTCTGAGCCAGTTGCTCGGCATGGGTCAGCAACTGGTCGCTGAGCACACCCGCACGGGTGCGCAAAAGCGCCTCCTGCGCCTTGTAGGCCGAGATATCGGTATAGACGGTCACCCAACCCCCCGAGGGGAGCGGCGATCCCTCGACCGAGATGGTCCGCCCGTTGGCGCGTGTCCGTTCCATATAGTGCGGACGGAAGGCGCGGGCCTGTTCGATCTTTTCCGTGACGAAGGCCCCGATATCGCCGACGTCACCGTATTCGCCGCTTTCGGCCAGATGCCGGATCGTGTCGGCGAAGCTGGCACCCGGTGTGACCAGCCTGTCGGGCAGCGCGAACATTTGCTGGAAAGGCGCGTTCGATACCACCAGCCGCAGTTTGGAATCGTAGATCGACAGGGCCTGACCGATCAGGTTCAGACCGGCGACCGTCATATGTTTGGTATCTTCGTCGCTGAGCTGCATGGGCGCAGTTTGCACCCCGCGCGGAGGCTGTCAAAGCCCCATTGGTCGCCGTTACAATTCGCAAGGATTGAGCAATGTTCAGGAAAACGTTGACGGACAGGGTGTTCTGGCCATTCTGATGGACAGTAAATCGCGCAAAGCGATCTCTCGCCGAAAAAAGGCGGGGCTTGGGAGGACGAAATCTTTGACCACACGTGAAAGCTCTTCGGGGCATCCTCAGTCGATACCAGGGTTATTGCACCGCAACGCGAAGCTATACGCGAATGCGCCCGCCTACCGTGAAAAGGAATACGGTATCTGGCAGAGCTGGACCTGGTCGCAGACCCGTGACGAGGTCGAGGCGCTGGCGTTGGGTCTGATGGATCTTGGCATCAACGAGGGGGATTTCGTGGCCGTGATCGGTCGCAACCGTCCCTACCTCTACTGGGCGATGATGGCCGCGCAGATGTGTGGCGCGGTGCCCGTGCCGCTGTATCAGGACGCGAACGCCGAAGAGATGGCCTATGTGATGAACCACTGCGGCGCGCGGTTCGCGGTGGTCGGCGATCAGGAGCAGGTCGACAAGATCATCGAGGTGCAAGAGCAGCTGCCGGACTTCGAGCGGATGATCTATCTGGATCCGCGGGGCCTGCGCAAATACGACCACGCGGCGCTCGACCAGTACGAAACCCTTCAGGACCGCGGGCGCAAGGCGCGCGATACGCATATCAAGGAGCTTGAAGCGCGGCAGGCCAAGCTGGATTACGACAGCACGGGCGTGATGCTGTATACCTCCGGCACGACCGGCAAGCCCAAGGGCGTGGTGCTGTCCAACCGCAATGTGATCGAGACGGCGAAATCGTCGTCCGAGTTCGACAGCCTGCGCCAGAGCGACGATATTCTGGCCTATCTGCCGATGGCTTGGGTGGGCGATTTCATCTTTTCCGTCGGACAGGCGCTCTGGACGGGGTTCTGCACGAACTGCCCCGAGAGCGAGGACACGATGCAGACCGACCTGCGCGAGATCGGGCCGACCTATTACTTTGCCCCGCCGCGCGTGTTCGAGACGCAGCTGACCAATGTGATGATCCGCATGGAGGATGCGAGCCGTTTCAAGAAATGGCTGTTCGACACCTTCATGGCGCATGCGCGCAAGGTCGGCCCCGCGATCCTCGACGGCAAGAAGGTCAGCTTTGGCGACCGGCTGAAATACAAGCTGGGTGAATATTTCATCTACGGGCCGCTGAAAAACACCCTCGGGTTCAGCCGCGTGCGCGTGGGCTATACCGCCGGGGAGGCGATCGGACCCGAAATCTTCGATTTCTACCGCAGCCTCGGGATCAACCTCAAACAGCTCTACGGCCAGACCGAGGCGACGGTGTTCATCACCGCGCAGCCCGACGGCGAAGTGCGCAGCGACACGGTGGGCGTGACCTGCCCCGGCGTGGAGCTCAGGATCGAGGAGAGCGGCGAGGTTTTCTACCGCTCGCCGGGGGTGTTCGTGGAGTATTACAAGAACCCCGAAAGCACGGCCGAGACGAAGGATGCCGAGGGATGGGTGGCCACGGGCGATGCGGGCTTCATCGAGCCGGATACCGGCCACCTGCGCATCATCGACCGTGCCAAGGACGTGGGCCAGATGGCGGACGGCAGCCTCTTCGCGCCCAAATACGTCGAGAACAAGCTGAAATTCTTTCCCAATATCCTTGAGGCGGTCGTGTTCGGCAACGGGCGCGAGGAATGCACGGCCTTCATCAACATCGATCTGACGGCGGTGGGCAACTGGGCCGAGCGCAACAACATCGGCTATGCCTCCTATCAGGAGCTGGCGCGCCATCCGCAGGTGATGGACACGATCCAGGCCCACGTCGAGGCGGTCAACGAGAGCGTTGCGCAGGACGAGATGCTGTCGGGCTGTCAGGTGCACCGCTTTGTGGTGCTGCACAAGGAGCTGGACGCCGACGACGGCGAGCTGACACGCACGCGCAAGGTGCGCCGCAAGATCATCGGCGAGAAGTTCGATGACATCATCGCGGCGCTCTATGACGGTTCCGACCGCGTGTCGACCGAGACCGAAGTGACCTACGAGGACGGGCGCAAGGGGTCGATCAAGGCGACGCTGGAAATCCGCACCGCCAAGACAGTGCCGGTCACGCCCAAGAAGATGGCTGCCGAATGAGGCGTGCTGGGTCTGACGGCGGACGCCGCGCGGCTGCGCCGACGCCCCGCCTGCGTGCCCGCGCTGGCCGCGTGGCCGGTGACAGCGCGGGATCGAGTTTAGTTTGCAAAATGGAGACTGGGGACGCCGCGTGAAGGAAACCGCTGAGAGCTACGTCACCGAGGACGGCCGCACGATCGGCCCCGTGGTCATGGAAATGAAGAACATCACCCTGCGGTTTGGCGGGGTCGAGGCGATCAAGGATATCTCCTTCGATATTCGCGAGGGCGAGATCCGCGCGATCATCGGGCCGAACGGGGCCGGCAAGTCTTCGATGCTTAATGTGATTTCGGGGTTCTATTCGCCGCAGGAGGGCGAGGTCTGGTACAAGGGGGCGCGCCGCCCGGCGATGAAGCCGTTCCAGGTTGCCCAGCAGGGGATTGCGCGGACCTTCCAGAACATCGCGCTTTTCGAGGGGATGAGCGTTCTGGACAACGTGATGACCGGACGGCTGACGCATATGAAGACCGGCATGCTGGCGCAGACCCTGTGGAAGGGGGCGGCGGAGCGCGAGGAGATCGAGAACCGCGAGGTCGCGGAGAAGATCATCGACTTCCTCGAGATCCAGGCGATCCGGAAAACACCGGTCTCAAGGCTGCCCTACGGTTTGAAAAAGCGGGTCGAGCTGGCGCGGGCGCTGGCGGCGGAACCGACGCTGCTGTTGCTGGACGAGCCGATGGCGGGGATGAACGTGGAGGAGAAAGAGGACATGTCGCGCTTCATCCTCGATGTGAATGACGAATTCGGCACGACGATCGCGTTGATCGAGCATGACATGGGCGTCGTCATGGACCTGAGCGACCGCGTCGTGGTGATGGATTACGGCCGCAAGATCGGTGACGGATCCCCCGACGAGGTGCGCAACAACCAAGAGGTGATCGACGCCTATCTGGGGGTGGCGCATGACTAATCCGAGAGGTCTGATGACCGCCCTGATCGCCGGTCTGTGGCTGTCCGGCGCTGCCGGGGCGCGGGCGGAGACGGACGTTCCGATCCTCGACGGTCTGGGACCGGTCAAGGTTGAGGCTGATGGCTCCCTGTCGGCCTGCGATCATGGTCTGTGCGGGAATCGAGATGTATTCCTCAGGTTTGCAGAACCGGACGCGGCCGCACCTGTGCTTTTGCGGAGCTCCTCCCCCATGGGCGATGCGGCTGACAATCCGGAGGTCGTGGCCTGGGGCAACGCGTCCCCCGGACGGTTCAGCGATGCGGCATTCGGCAAAATGCGCGACCGGATCGATGGTCAGGTTAATGACCGGCGGCCGGGGCAGGAAATCATGACCACGGATACCCAGGGTACCTCGCCGGGATGCGGATGGAACGGTACGCCGTACAATCCAGCCCTTGCGCTGGATCAGGAGCCCGGGCCGGTGTTCATGGACCTGCTTGCCTCGGGTCGCGGGAACACATGCGAAAGGGAGCAAAGCTGATGCCCGAACAACTTGCCTTTACAATCGAAGTCTTTCTGAACGGGCTGATGGCCGGGGTGCTTTATGCGCTGGTCGCGCTGGGGTTCGTGCTGATCTACAAGGCGTCCGGCATCTTCAATTACGCGCAGGGGGTCATGGCGCTGTTCGCGGCGATGACGCTGGTCGGCATCCAGAACGGGCAGGTGCCGTTTTCCCACCTGATCAACGCGATCTTCGGCACCGATGTCCACAAGTTCGGCTGGTCGGTGCATTCCTTCCTCGCCATCATCCTGACTGTTTTCGTGATGATCCTTCTGGCCTGGGCCGTGCAGCGGTTCGTTTTCCGTCATCTGGTGGGGCAGGAGCCGATTATCCTGTTCATGGCGACCATCGGTCTGGCCTATTTCCTCGAAGGGGTTGCGGATCTGATGTGGGGGTCCGAGCTGAAGGCGCTGAACGTCTGCGCGGCCGATGGTGTCTGCCTGCCGCAGGGGCTGAACCTGTGGATCGACGAGACCACGTTCAATACCTTTGGCTACGGGTTCTTCATCGACAATCTGGACATCGTCGCCTCCATCGTTGCGGCCGTGCTGGTGATCGGGCTGGTGATGTTCGCGCAATACACCAAGCAGGGGCGCGCCATGCGGGCCGTGGCGGACGACCATCAGGCCGCTCTGTCGGTCGGCGTATCCCTCAATTTCATCTGGATCCTTGTCTGGTCGCTGGCGGGGTTTGTCGCACTGGTTGCCGGGATCATGTGGGGCGCGAAATCGGGGGTCCAGTTTTCGCTGTCCCTGATTGCGCTGAAGGCACTTCCGGTGCTGATGCTGGGCGGATTTACGTCCATTCCCGGGGCCATCGTCGGCGGGTTGATCATCGGGGTGGGTGAGAAGCTGTTCGAGTTCCTGATCGGCGCGCCCTACCTCGGCGGCGCGACAGAGAACTGGTTCGCCTACATGCTGGCGCTTTTGTTTCTGGTGTTCCGCCCGCAGGGCCTGTTCGGGGAGCGGATCATTGAGAGAGTTTAGCGTGGGGTTGGCACCGATGACGCGTGCCGGGCGCATGTCCGGCATGGACACAGAAGGGTGCGCATGGATTGCGCACCGGGGGGAGAGATAAATGTTCTACCGTGAAGCAGGCGATTTCTCGACGACCTACGCCGAGGACCAGCAGACCTTTCCGATCAAGTTCGACCGCTACCGGTATTACGTGGTGCTGTTCATCGCGATCTTCGTGGTGCCTTTCGTCATCAACGACTATTGGGTCAACTCCCTGCTGCTGCCCTTTCTGATCTACGCCATCGCGGCCATCGGATTGAACATCCTCGTGGGGTATTGCGGTCAGGTGAGCCTCGGGACCGGGGGGTTCATGGCTGTGGGGGCTTACGCCTGTTACAAGTTCATGACCGGTGTCGACATCTGGTGGGGCGGCGAACTGCTGTTCCAGTTGCCGGAGTTCAATATCGTCTTTTCGGTCATCATGGGCGGCGTGATGACCGCGCTGGTGGGGGTGCTGTTCGGACTGCCGAGCCTTCGCATCAAGGGGTTCTACCTTGCCGTGGCGACGCTGGCGGCGCAGTTCTTTCTGGTCTGGCTCTTCAACCGTGTCTCGTGGTTCTACAATTACTCGGCCTCGGGCCAGATCAACGCGCCCGAGCGGGATATCTTCGGCGTGCTGATCACCGGCCCCTCGACGCAGCCCTGGGCGACCTATCTGTTCTGCCTGTTCTTCACGATCGTCTGTGCCGTCGTCGCGCGCAACCTGACGCGGGGGTCCACGGGGCGCAAATGGATGGCGATCCGCGATATGGACATCGCTGCCGAGATCATCGGGGTGAACCCGCTGCGCGCCAAGCTGACGGCATTCGCGGTGAGTTCGTTCTTCATCGGTATCTCAGGCGCGCTGTTCTTTTCGGTCTATCTGGGCGCGGTCGAGGTCGGCGAGGCCTTTGGCATCCAGAAATCGTTCCTTGTGCTCTTCATGATCATCATCGGCGGGCTCGGCAGTATTTTCGGCTCTTTCGCGGGGGCGGCGTTCCTTGTGCTGTTGCCAGTTCTGCTGAAGGTGGTCGGCGTGGATTGGCTGGGCTGGCCCACCGACATCGTGGCGCATCTTCAACTTGTGATCGTGGGTCTGCTGATCATCGTTTTCCTGATCGCCGAGCCGCATGGCATCGCGCAGCTGTGGCGCGTGGCCAAGGAGAAACTGAGATTGTGGCCATTCCCGCACTGACGCGGGACGCCACGAAAAGAAGGTGGGGCAAACCCCACCCGTCCACATTCGGGTAAAATCCAAGGGAGGAAATACCGATGAAATATAAACTGGGAACCATGGCCGTCGCCGGCCTGATGGCCGCAAGCCCCGTCATGGCGGATCTTGTCTTTCCGTCGCTGAGCTATCGCACCGGCCCATACGCGGCAGGCGGCATCCCCTTCGCCGATGGCTATGCCGATTACTTCACCATGCTGAACGAACGTGACGGCGGCATCGGCGGCGTGATGGCAAAGGTTATCGAATGCGAGACCGGCTATAACACCGAAAAAGGGGTCGAGTGCTACGAAAGCACCAAGGGCGAAGGCAGCCTCGTGTACCAGCCCTTGTCCACCGGCATCACCTACCAGCTGATCCCGAAAACCACCGCCGATGGCATTCCGATGCACACCATGGGGTATGGCCGGACATCGGCGGCAAACGGTGAGGTGTTCAGCCACACCTTCAACTATCCTGCGAACTACTGGAACGGCGCGTCGGGTGCGATCAACTATCTTCTGGCTGAAAACGGCGGCGACCTGAGCGGCAAGAAGATCGCACTGGTCTACCACAACTCCGCCTACGGCAAGGAGCCGATCCGCACGCTGGAGGAACTGGCCGAGAAGCACGGTTTCGAGCTGAGCCTGCTTCCCGTCGATCACCCCGGTCAGGAACAGAAATCGCAGTGGTTGCAAATCCGCCGCGACCGTCCTGACAACGTGATCATGTACGGCTGGGGCGTGATGAACCAGGTTGCGGTTCAGGAGGCGGCCAACGTGCGCTTCCCGATGGAGAATTTCATCGGCATCTGGTGGTCCGGTTCGGAAAACGACGTGCTGGCGGCGGGTGACGCGGCCAATGGCTACAAGGCGCTGACGTTCCACGGTGTGGGCAGCGATTTCCCCGTATTCGATGACATCCAGGCGCATGTGGTCGACAAGGGTCTTGCCGCCGGTGCGGGCGACCAGATCGGCACGGTGCTTTACAACCGTGGTCTCTACGCCGCGATGCTGGCTGCCGAGGCTGCCAAGACGGCGCAGGAAATCCATGGCACCGCCGACATCACCCCCGCGATGATGCGCGACGGCATGGAAGCGCTTGAGATCACCGAGGCGAAGATGGCCGAACTGGGCCTGCCGAACTTCGGGCCGGAGTTCAACGTGTCGTGTGAAAACCACGGCGGGACCGGCCTTGTCGGGATGACCCAGTGGGATGCGACCGCGAAGGAGTGGACGCTGATCTCGGACTTCGCGCCGACGGATATGGAAGTGATCCAGCCGCTCATCGAAGAGGATTCCGCAGCCTATGCGGCGGAAAACAACATCGAGCCCGGCTGTAAGTAAGCCTGATCTTTCCGGTCGCGGCGCCAGCCGCGGCCGGAGCACTGAGACCAAATGTAAAAAGGGTGCTGGGACCATGCTGGACGACGCCAAGACCGCCGATGTGCAGGTTGAGAACCTTCTGGAAGTCAACAACATCGAAGTGATCTACAACCACGTGATCCTTGTGCTCAAAGGGGTCAGCCTGAACGTGCCCAAAGGCGGTATCACCGCGCTTCTGGGGGGCAACGGGGCGGGCAAGACCACCACACTCAAGGCGATTTCCGGTTTGCTGGCCTCGGAGCGGGGCGAAGTGACCAAAGGGTCGATCAAGTACCGCAACATCCCCATTCAGCACGCCGATCCGGCAGAGACGGTCAAGGCCGGTGTCGTGCAGGTCATGGAAGGTCGCCACTGTTTCGAGCACCTGACCGTCGAGGAAAACCTGCTGACCGGTGCCTATACCCGCAGCGACGGTGCCGCCGCGATCGCGGCGGACCTCGAGATGGTCTATGACTATTTTCCGCGCCTGCGCGAGCGGCGCAAAAGCCAGGCGGGATATACCTCTGGCGGGGAACAGCAGATGTGCGCCGTGGGCCGCGCGCTGATGAGCCGCCCCGAGACGATCCTGCTGGACGAGCCGTCGATGGGATTGGCCCCGCAGCTGGTCGAACAGATTTTCGAGATCGTGAAGACGATCAACGAAAAGGAAGGCGTGACTTTCCTTCTGGCCGAGCAGAACACCAACGTGGCGCTGCGATATGCGCACTACGGCTATATCCTCGAATCCGGGCGCGTGGTGATGGATGGCCCCGCGAAGGATCTGCGAGAGAACCAGGATGTGAAGGAATTCTATCTTGGCATGTCCGACGAAGGGCGCAAATCCTTCCGCGATGTGCGCAGCTACCGGCGCCGCAAAAGATGGCTGAGCTGACATGAAACCGTCTGCGCATAGCGACGATCCGCACCTTGTCGACCGTGTGGGCTGGCTTCGCGCGGCGGTGATGGGGGCAAACGACGGCATCGTTTCGGTCGCGTCGCTCATTGTCGGCGTTGCGGCGGCGGAGCCTTCGGCGCGCACGATCCTGATCGCGGGCATGGCGGGGCTCGCCGCGGGGGCGATGTCGATGGCGGCGGGCGAATACGTCAGCGTATCGTCGCAGGCCGATCTGGAAAGCGCGGACATCGCCCGCGAGCGTCAGGCGTTGCTGGACGATCCGGCGGGCGAGGAGGAAGAACTGGTCGAGATCTACGTCGCACGCGGATTGTCGCAGGACACGGCCCGACAGGTCGCGCGGGAGCTGTCGGCGCAGGATGCGCTCGGGGCCCATGTGCGCGACGAGCTGGGCCTGTCCGAAACACAGGCTGCGCAGCCCTTGCTGGCGGCGGTCTCCTCGGCGGTGACGTTCAGTGCCTTTGCGGCGATCCCCCTGATCGCGGCGGTGCTGTCACCTCTGGCGATCCTGATCCCGGTGGTGGTGGTGGTGACGCTGATCGCGCTGGCCGGTCTGGGTGCGCTGGGCGCAGTCGCGGGCGGTGCGCCGGTGGTTCCGGCATCGGCAAGGGTGGTGATCTGGGGCGGGTTGGCCATGGCCGTAACCGCAGCGGTCGGGCGGATATTCGGGGTGGCGGTCTGACAGGGGCGCGCATCCGGCGAGAAACGATGAGGTAGCAAGGTGACGACGACAACACATTACGACGATCTGGAAACCCGCTCCGCCGCAGAGCGTGCAGCGGATATCGCCGAACGGCTGCCCCGACAGATCGCGCGGGCGCAGGCGCTTGCGGGCTATGCGACATCGCTTGCGGATGTCAGCCCGGCCCGGATCACCAGCGCAGAGGATCTGGCCGCGCTGCCCGTGCTTCGCAAATCCGATCTGGGAGAGGCGCAAAAGCGCGCGGCCCCCTTCGGTGGCTTCACCACGAAGCAGGCCCATGAATTCACCCATGTCTTCCAGTCGCCCGGCCCGATCTACGAGCCGTCGAGCAACGATCCGGACTGGTGGCGGATGGGCCGGTTCCTGCACGGGCTGGGCATTGGCGCGGGCGATATCGTTCACAACTGCTTTGGCTATCACCTGACACCGGCGGGGATGATTTTCGAAAGCGGCGCGCGGGCGGTGGGCGCTGCCGTGCTGCCCGCCGGCACGGGGCAGACCGAGCTTCAGGTCACGGCGGCACGGGACGTGGGGTCGACGGCCTATGCGGGAACGCCGGACTACCTGAAGGTTATCCTCGAGAAAGCCGATGAAATGGGCGTCACGCTCGGGATTACCCGCGCCGCCGTGGGGGGCGGGGCGCTGTTTCCGTCGCTGCGCGACTGGTACACCCAGCGCGGTATCACCTGTCTGCAATGCTATGCGACCGCCGATCTGGGCAACATCGCCTACGAATCCCCCGCCGCCGAGGGGATGATCGTGGATGAGCATGTGATCGTGGAGATCGTGACACCCGGCACCGGCGATCCGGTGCCTGCGGGCGAGGTGGGTGAAGTTGTCGTCACCACGCTGAACCCGGACTATCCGCTGATCCGCTTCGCCACAGGCGATCTGAGCGCCGTCATGGAGGGCCAAAGCCCCTGCGGGCGCACGAACCTGCGCATCAAGGGGTGGATGGGCCGTGCGGACCAGACCACGAAGATCAAGGGCATGTTCGTGCGCCCCGAGCAGGTTGCGTCCCTCGTGTCCGCCCACGCCGGTATCGACCGCGCGCGCATCATCGCCTCGCGCGAGGGAGAGCGCGATGTGATGACCGTGGTGATCGAAACCGCCGGCGCGGAACCGGATGGCTTTGCCGCGTCGATCCAGTCTCATCTGAAGATGAAAGGGGATGTGCGCGTCGTGGCCCCCGGCAGCCTGCCGCGCGACGGGTTGGTGATCGAGGACCAGCGCAGCTACGACTGACAGGGATCCGGGCAGGGACGGTGCGGTGCACTACACCATCTGGCCTTTCCGACAAAAATGATCGACAAAGCGGTCATGAGTCTGGTCTCCATACGTTCTGCGCGCGCAAGTCGCGACGGGCTGCGCCCCCTTGCGGGAGTGGCGCTGCTGGTTGCGGCGCTCTGCGCGCTGCCGATGGTGGCCGTGGTGATCGCGGCATTGACCGGCGGGACCGATACGGTCGCGCATCTGGCAGAGACGGTGCTGTGGTCCTACACCCGCGCGACGCTGGCGCTGGTGCTGCTGGTGGCGGCGGGCACTTTCGTCATCGGTGTGGGAACGGCGTGGCTGGTGACAATGACGCGCTTTCCGGGCAAGCGGTTTCTGGAGATCGCGCTGGTCATCCCGCTGGCGTTTCCGGCCTACGTTCTGGCCTATGCCTATACCCATATCCTGGACCACCCGGGCATTGTGCAAAGCTTTCTGCGGGATGTGACCGGCTGGGGGCCGCGCGACTACTGGTTCCCCGAAATCCGGTCGCTGGGTGGTGCGGCACTGATGCTGGTGCTGGTGCTTTATCCTTACGTCTACCTGCTGGCGCGGGCGGCCTTCCTGCAGCAGAGCGGGTCGACCTTTCTGGCGGCGCGCGCGCTGGGCTCCGGCGCGACCGCCGCGTTTTTCCGGGTCAGCCTGCCGCTGGCGCGTCCGGCGATTGCCGGGGGCGTGTTGCTGGCGGTGATGGAGACGATCGCGGATTTCGGCACGGTGTCCTATTTCAGCGTGCAGACCTTCGCGACCGGTATCTACACCAGCTGGTTCGCGCTGGCCGACCGCGCGGGGGCCGCGCAGCTGGCGCTTTGCCTGCTGAGCTTTGCGTTGCTTCTGGCCATGCTGGAACGGCTGCAACGCGGGGGGGCGCAGTACCACGAGGGCGCGCGCCGCACGCAGGCCATGGCCCCTGCCCATCTGAAGGGCTGGCGGGCGATGCTTGCGATGATCGCCTGCGCGCTGCCGGTGGTGCTGGGCGCGGGATTGCCGATCGTGGTGCTGGTGTCGATGGGGATCGGATCTGAACAGGACCTGCTGAGCCCGCGCTACATCGGTTTCGTACGCAATTCGCTGACCCTTGCGGGGGTCGCGGCGCTGGTCACGGTCGGCGCGGCGATTTCCGTTGGGTTTTTCCAGCGCCTGCACCGCGGCAGGCGGGCACGTGCGGCGGCCTATGTGGCGCGGCTGGGCTATGCCGTGCCGGGCGGGGTGATCGCGGTTGGCCTGCTGGTGCCTTTCGCGGCCTTCGACAATGCGCTGGATGCATGGATGCGGGCGACATTCGATATTTCGACCGGTCTGCTGGTGACCGGATCGATCTGGCTTCTCGTGGTGGCCTATATGGTGCGTTTCCTCGCGGCAGCGCTGGGCGCCTACGAGGGCGGGCAGGCGATGGTGCACGGGAACATGGATGCGGCATCGCGTTCGCTGGGGCAGGGCCCGCTGGGCACGCTGCGCCGCGTGCATCTGCCGATCCTCGCGCCGAGCCTTCTGACCGCGCTTCTGATCGTGTTTGTAGACGTGATGAAAGAGCTTCCCGCGACGCTGATTATGCGGCCCTTCAACTATGACACGCTGGCGGTTCAGGCCTACCGGCTGGCCAATGACGAGCGTCTGGAAGGTGCGGCTGTCCCGAGCCTTGTGATCGTGGCCATGGGGTTGCTGCCGGTGATCCTGATCTGCCGTCAGGTCGGGCGGCGCGGCTGATCCCGATATTGCACGCCGGTGGACCGTCCGGCGGCTGGCGGCGGATTCGAGTTTAAGGGCAAAGTGGAGGCAGGGGCCGCGCGCCACCGGGAGGGCAGCGCGCGGATCCTGTCAGTCCTTGGCAATCTTGTCCTGGGTCCTGGTTTCGAAATCGCTCGCGTCGTGGCGTTCGAGGAGCTGTTTGGACGGATCGTCACCGAAGGCCTTGTTGACCATGCGACCCCGGCTGACGGCCGGACGCGCATCGATCGCTTCGGCCCAGCGCAGCACGTTCTTGTAGCTTGCCACATCCAGAAACTCTGCGGCGCTGTAGAGGCGGCCCAATACCAGTTGACCGTACCACGCCCAGATCGCCATGTCGGCAATCGAATATTCGCCCGCGAAATAGTCGTTTTCGGCCAGATGGCGGTCGAGCACGTCAAGCTGGCGCTTCGTCTCCATTGCGAAGCGGTTGATGGGGTATTCGAATTTCTCGGGTGCGTAGGCGTAGAAATGTCCGAAACCGCCGCCGAGATAGGGGGCCGAGCCCATCTGCCAGAACAGCCAGCTCATCGCTTCGGCGCGCTGGCCGGGATCGGCGGGCAGGAAGGCGCCGAATTTTTCCGCGAGGTAGAGCATGATCGATCCGCTTTCGAAAACCCGCTGCGGTTCGTCACCGGAGTGGTCCATCAGGGCCGGGATCTTGGAGTTCGGGTTGACCGCGACGAAGCCCGAGCCGAACTGTTCACCTTCGCCGATGTTGATCAGCCACGCGTCGTATTCGGCGCCCTCGTGGCCGAGTGCGAGGAGTTCTTCCAGCAGGATCGTGACCTTGACCCCGTTGGGGGTCGCGAGGGAGTAGAGCTGGAGCGGGTGTTTTCCGACGGAAAGCTCCTTGTCGTGGGTGGGTCCCGCGATGGGGCGATTGATCGACGCGAACTTGCCGCCGCTTTCGGCGTCCCATGTCCAGACTTTCGGGGGCGTGTATTCGGCCATTTCGGGCACCTTTCTGTTTCCTGTTCTGCCCCCAACCTATTGTCTGGGCGGGCAGTGGCAAGGAGGCCTGCGTCAATAGACGGGACCGTTTGACGGCACGTGGCGGGATGTTAGGCTTTGCGCCGTGAAAATACCTCGGATCTCCGGCCTTGCGCGCGCCTGTGTCGCCCTCTGCATGGTGGCGGTCATATGGCCTTGCGCAGCGCTGGCCGAGCGTCCTGCGGCGGGGCTGTTGTGGAACCGGACCGGGTTGCCGGCGGTCTTTCCGTTGCTGGTGGTGACCGCGCCCGGACGCGACTACGTGGTGGAGCTGACCGACGCGGAGACAGCGACACCCGCGATGGCGGGGTATATCCACGGAGGCCGCTTTTTCCGTCTGCTCGTGCCGCCGGGCCGGTTCGATGTCACGTTCCATGCGGGCAGCGGTTGGGCCGGAGAAGAGATGCTGTTCGGCCCGGCCACGCAAACCATGCGCCTTGAGAAACCGCTGGTCTTTCGGGTGGAGGATTTCAGGACCAAGGCCGGCCACCGCATAGATTTGCGCGACTGGGCCCCGGGAGAGCGCGCGGGACTGCAAACGCGGCGCATCGCGCTGTGCCAGACGCTGAGGCTGGCGCCGGAAGCACCACCCGCCCTGACGCTGGTGCCAACCGGCCCCGACACCGAGCAGTCGGCGGGCGACGCGCCAAAGTACGGCGATTTGTGGCGGTACAGGCACGTCGCGCAAGACAGGGCGCGTTGGGACGTCGAATCGCGCCCGTGCTGAGGCAACAAAAAGGCCGCTCTGGGATGAGCGGCCTTTCAGGGATCAGATGATCCGAACAATCAACCCTGGCGGGCCTTGAAACGCTTTTGCGTCTTGTTGATCACATAGACGCGGCCCTTGCGGCGCACAACGCGGCAGTCACGGTGCCGGTTCTTGAGCGAGCGGAGCGAGTTGCGAACTTTCATAAGTTCTCTCCTTCAATGTCATGGCGCGAACCAGCGCCGGGTTTCGGGCGGATCCGGCGATTGCGCGCCAGATCGATGAAAAGTGGTGGGCGATACTGGGATCGAACCAGTGACCCCTTCGATGTCAACGAAGTGCTCTACCGCTGAGCTAATCACCCACATTAGATGCGAAATCTCCTGCCCCAAACAAAAATGGGGCGCGAAACCACGCGCCGTTGCGCTCCTATAAAAGGTTGCGAGAGGGGGATCAAGGGGTTTTGGCTTCGTTGTATTCCGCGCTATGTGTTTGAGGAACCACGGGAGCCCGGGATGACATCAGCGGCCTACGATATCCTTTTGCCTGAACGCGCCCTGTCGTGCGTTGTTTTTGCCTCACCGCATTCGGGACGCGACTATGGCTGGTCCTTTTTGCGCAAAACCGTCCTGAACGAGCATGAAATCCGCTCGTCCGAGGACGCTTTTGTGGATCAGCTGTTCGATTGCGCCCCGGAATACGGTGCCGCGTTTATCCGTGCGGGCACGCCGCGCGCCTATGTTGATCTGAATCGGGCCTGCGACGAACTGGATCCCGCGCTAATCGAAGGGGTGCGGCGCGTGGGCCACAACCAGCGGGTCGCATCCGGTCTGGGGGTGATTCCGCGGGTCGTGGCGAACGGCCGTGCGATTTATCGCGGCAAGATGACGGAGGCCGAGGCGCAGGAGCGAATCGACCGGATCTGGAAACCCTACCACGAGCGGCTTCAGCATCTTCTGAGCCGCGCGCATGATCTGCACGGGCAGACCGTGCTGGTCGACTGCCATTCGATGCCCCACGAGGCGATGGATGGCGTCGCGCGCGCGGGCATCCGGCGGCCCGACGTGGTGCTGGGCGACCGGTTCGGGGCCGCGGCCAGCGGCGAGGTCGTGGACCGGATCGAGGCTGCCTTTTCGGACGCGGGTTTCGTCGTCACGCGGAACGCGCCGTTCGCGGGGGCCTATATCACGCAGGCCTACGGGAAACCTGCGAAGGGCCAGCACGCGGTTCAGGTCGAGATCGACCGCTCGCTTTATATGAACGAACAGCTGATCCGCCCGAACGGCGATTTCGAGGCCGTGCGCGCCGCTTTGCGCAATGTCATCCGCGATGTCGCGCGAATCGGGCAGGGCCGCGTGCCGCTCGCGGCGGAATAGACCCCGCGCTGGGCCTGTGTGCGCAGGGGCCTTTGCGGGCGCGTCAGCGCAGTGCGCGGCCCTTCACGATGGCGCGTGCGCCGAATTTTCCCCGAATCGCATCGGTGGCGCGTTCCGCGCGGCTGCGCTGCCCGGCGCCCGGATCGAGCAGATCGCCAAGTTTGTCGGCATCCGCCGCCTCGCTCAGATCCGACAGGCCACATCCCAGCAGACGGTAGGGTCCACGGTCGCCGACCTGATCGAACAGGCCGCGCGCGGTACGGTAGATCCGGTCGGCGAGCTGCGTCGGATCGGTGAGCGCGACGCGGCGGCTGATCAGCGAGTGATCGGCGCGCTTGAGCTTGAGCGTGACGACACGGCCCGCGAGCCCCTTTGCCTTGGCGCGGTCCGCGACTTTTTCGGCCATCCGCCAGATATGGCCATCGAGGATGTCGGCATCTGCCGTGTCCTCGCCAAAGGTGGTTTCGTTCGAGATCGATTTCATCGGGCTGTGGGCAGACACGCGCCGATTGTCCTGCCCGCGGGCGAGGTGCCACAGGCGGTCGCCCATGCCCCCGAATCGCGCAACGAGATCGGTTTTCTCCCAGCGCAGCAGATCCGCGAAGGTGCGGATCCCCGCCTTGTCGAGCGACGCCTGCGCCGCCGCGCCCACGCCCCAGATCATGCGCACGGGCTTGTCGCGCAGAAAGGCGGCTGTTTCGGCCTGGCCGATCACGGAAAACCCGTGCGGTTTGTCCAGGTCGGACGCGACCTTGGCGAGGAACTTGTTATGGCTCAGGCCGATCGAGCCGGTGAGCCCCAGTTCGGTTTTCATCCGCCGCACCAGCCCCGCAAGCATCACCGCAGGCGGCGCGCCGTGAAGGCGCGCGGTGCCGGTCATGTCCAGAAATGCCTCGTCCAGAGACAGGGGTTCGATGGCGGGTGTCAGCTCTTCCATCATGGCGCGGATCGCGCGGGAGGCTTCGACATAGACGTCCATGCGCGGTTTGATCACCACCGCCTCAGGGCATAGTTTCAACGCCTGAAACATCGGCATCGCTGACCGCACACCGCGAATGCGCGCAACATAGCACGCGGTCGACACAACGCCGCGCCGCCCGCCGCCGATGATCACCGGCTTGCCCTCGAGTTCCGGGTTGTCGCGCTTTTCGACGGACGCATAGAAGGCGTCGCAGTCCATATGGGCGATGCCGAGGTTCCACAGTTCGGGGTGCCGCGTGATGCGCGGGCTGGCACAGGACGGGCACCGTGGGGCGTCGTCGAACTGGTTCAGGCAATTGCGGCAAAGGGCTGGCATGGCACGCGCTGTCGTCTCTTTCGGGATGCCTGATGATACGCCTCCGGCGGGGCAAGGGCCACGGCAAAGCTGCGGAGGGCGCTGGGCGCAAAAGGCTGCAAAGCTGCCCCGGGCCAGCCCCTGAAACAGGGAAATTGGTGAATACTAAGACGTATCCCGGCGCGTCATTTTCAGCCCAGAAAGGCGTTTTTCACGAAAGTGACCTGAGTGCGCAGGGATCGAAACGATCGCTGCGCGGTTCTAACCATCTGAATTTTTATGAAAAACCCCCCGCTGCGTCTAGCGGGGGGAAGGTGACGAACATCAGGAAGAACCAGTTCGTCGGGGAGTATCACCATAGGTTGTATAGCATAGAACACAGTGCCGCTGATAGTATGGTATTCCGGACCGCGGCTGCGAATTATTGATATGTGACGAATTAAGCACGGTTCATTTTCTGCGGTCCAGCTCATCGAGAATCGCTTGCGCAGCGCTTGCAGGGTTGTCCGCCTGATGGATCGGGCGCCCGACAACGATGTGGTCTGCCCCGTTTTCAATGGCTTGGGCGGGGGTGGTGACGCGCTTTTGGTCGCCGAGTGCGGCGCCCGATGGGCGTACACCGGGCGTGACGATCAGCTTGCCGGTCGCTGCGCTGTGCGCGCGGATCATTTTGGCCTCTTGCGGGGAGGCGATTACACCGTCGGCCCCCGCCTCGAACGCGCGCAGGGCACGGGTTTCGACGATATCGGCTATATTGCCGGGCTGGATCAGCCCCGCGTCCAGATCAGCACGGTCGAGGGATGTGAGGATGGTCACCGCGAGAATTTTCAGATCGCTGCCTGCCGCGCCCTCCTTTGCGGCGCGTACCACATGCGGATCGCCGTGGACCGTCAGGAAATCGAGATCGAACTGGGCAAGGCCGCGCACAGCCGCTTCGACAGTCGCCCCGATATCGAACAGCTTCATATCCAGAAAGATGCGTTTGCCATGCTCTTGCTTGAGCTCGTTCGCCAGCGCCAGCCCGCCACCGGTCAGCATCCCCAATCCGATTTTGTAGAAATTGACCGCGGGTCCGATGCGCTCAGCCATGTGAAGTCCGGTCACGGCGTTGGGAACATCCAGCGCCACGATCAGGCGGTCGTCTTTTGGTGCGGTCATGTCATCTCTCCGGTGGTCAAAGCAAACGGTCGATGCCTTATGCCACGCAGGGCCCGGTGTCTACGCGCGAAAAAAAGCCCGGTCGCGCATGAAGCGGACCGGGTCAGAGTGACAGAGACAGTGCAGGCAGGCAAACGTCTCTGGTTTTGCGGGGCCGCCGTCCGTGCGGGGACAGAGTGCACGGATCAGGCGTGTTGCCCGGCGCAAATCTAAATGTCGGTATCAGGCCGCGTCGCTGCGCGGCATGAAGAGTTCGGAAAGCCAGCGGCGCGGATCGAACTTCTCGCGTCCGGCGCGCAGGCTTGGTGC
This sequence comes from Sulfitobacter sp. HNIBRBA3233, assembly GCF_040149665.1. NCBI lineage: Bacteria > Pseudomonadati > Pseudomonadota > Alphaproteobacteria > Rhodobacterales > Roseobacteraceae > Sulfitobacter > Sulfitobacter marinivivus. Next base: position 2,707,143 of record NZ_JBEFLP010000001.1, read on the forward strand.
GTGGCGCTTCATTTGGCTGTAGAGCCCGCGCCCGCTGCTGTGGCGACGCAGTGCTTGCGTTCGCAGGCCTTCGGCGGCCTGCTCGAAACTCATGGTGATCGGGGCGTCAATGGCGCAAGCGTAGCGGCGTGTGCCGCCGTTCGAGCGGACGGATACCAGCGCTTCGAAGGATTGCGTTGCTGCGTTGTAGATCACGTTGTCCAGTTGTACCTGTGTCATGTTCTAACCTCATGGCCCCGCTGGTTTTTCTATGGGGCGACTGCTTGTTGTGTTTATTTGATCACTAACTTCAGAAATAAAACGCCCAAAGGGGAAAAATGTTTCGTCGAAAACGCTGAATCATGTGCCTCCGGTAAAAAATGATACAAATCAATAACTTAATATAGGTGGATTTTTGCCTACCGAATTGAAGCCTCCCGCATTGCGGGTATTTTCGCCACTTCTGCGACTTCCGCGCGCTTCATCCGGACAGGCACGCGCCGCAAAAAATCGTCGCATCGGACGGTAGAATGGTCAGAGCAGCCTCTTGATTGGATGTGGCCCAGTTCCCAAATCCTCTGCAGAGGTCCACGACAGGATGACATGCCGCCGGGCGGGTGTTGCGAAGGTGGACGCTTTTCAAAAGGAGAAGACCATGGACTTGAACAAGTTCACGGAGCGGTCACGGGGTTTCGTGCAGGCGGCCCAGACCATTGCTACCAGAGAGAGCCATCAGAGGCTCGCACCTGAACACCTGCTCAAGGCATTGATGGACGACGAGGAAGGGTTGGCAAGCAACCTGATCGCTGCGTCGGGTGGCAACCCGCAGGCGGTCAAGCAGGCCACGGATCTGGCTGTGTCCAAGATCGCCAAAGTGTCTGGCAACGCCGCGCAGCCCTATCTTGATGGCGCGACCGGTCGTGTCCTGGCCGAAGCCGAAGCGCTGGCCAAGAAGGCCGGCGACAGTTTCGTCCCTGTAGAACGTCTGCTGATGGCGCTGGCGATGGTGAAGTCCGAAGCGAAAACAGCGCTGGATGCGGGCAAGGTGTCCGCGCAGGGGCTGAACGGTGCCATCAACGATCTGCGCAAGGGGCGTACTGCGGATTCGGCCAGTGCCGAAGACGGCTATGACGCGCTCAAGAAATACGCGCAGGACCTGACGGCACGTGCCGAGGCGGGCAAGATCGACCCGATCATCGGCCGGGACGAGGAAATTCGCCGCACCATGCAGGTGCTCAGCCGCCGGACCAAGAACAACCCGGTCCTGATTGGTGAGCCGGGCGTCGGTAAGACCGCGATTGCCGAGGGGCTTGCCCTGCGGATCATCAACGGCGACGTGCCCGAAAGCCTGCGCAACAAGCGTCTGCTCGCGCTCGACATGGGCGCGCTGATCGCCGGCGCGAAGTACCGTGGCGAATTCGAGGAGCGGCTGAAGGCGGTGCTGACCGAAGTCACCGAAGCCGCGGGCCAGATCGTGCTGTTCATCGACGAGATGCACACGCTCGTGGGCGCGGGCAAGACCGACGGCGCAATGGACGCGGCCAACCTCATCAAACCGGCGCTTGCGCGGGGTGAGTTGCACTGTATCGGCGCAACGACCCTGAATGAGTATCGCAAATACGTCGAGAAGGACGCGGCCCTTGCGCGGCGCTTCCAGCCCGTGATGGTGCAGGAGCCGACCGTGGAAGATACCGTGTCGATCCTGCGCGGCATCAAGGAGAAGTACGAGCTGCACCACGGCGTGCGGATCAGTGACAGCGCGCTGGTCGCGGCGGCAACGCTGAGCCATCGTTATATCACCGACCGCTTCCTGCCGGACAAGGCCATCGACCTTGTGGACGAGGCGGCCAGCAGGCTGCGCATGGAAGTCGACAGCAAGCCCGAAGAGCTGGATGCGCTCGACCGTCAGATCCTGCAATTGCAGATCGAGGAAGAAGCGCTGAAAGTCGAGGACGATCAGGCGTCGAAGGACCGTTTGCAGACATTGCAGAAGGATCTGTCCGACCTTCAGGAACGCAGCGCCGAGATGACCGCCGCATGGCAGGCCGAGCGTGACAAGCTTGCGTCGGCCCGCGACGTGAAGGAACAGCTGGACCGTGCGCGTGCAGAACTGGACATCGCCAAGCGCGAGGGCAACCTCGCCCGCGCGGGCGAGCTGTCCTACGGCGTGATCCCGGGGCTGGAGCGTCAGCTTCAGGAGGCCGAGAGCCGCGGTGACGACGACGTCATGGTGGAAGAGGCCGTGCGCCCCGACCAGATCGCCGGTGTGGTCGAACGCTGGACCGGCATTCCGGCAGGCAAGATGCTGGAAGGCGAGCGCGACAAGCTGTTGCGCATGGAAGAGCAGCTGCACGGCCGCGTCATCGGGCAGGACAAGGCTGTGAAGGCTGTCGCGAACGCGGTGCGCCGTGCCCGCGCCGGCCTGAACGACGAGAACCGCCCGCTGGGCAGTTTCCTGTTCCTCGGGCCAACCGGCGTCGGGAAAACGGAGCTGACCAAGGCTGTCGCGGAGTTCCTGTTTGACGATGACAATGCCATGGTGCGCATCGACATGTCGGAATTCATGGAGAAGCACGCGGTTGCCCGTCTGATCGGCGCCCCTCCGGGCTACGTCGGCTATGACGAGGGCGGTGTCCTGACCGAAGCGGTCCGGCGTCGTCCCTATCAGGTCGTGCTGTTCGACGAGGTCGAGAAGGCGCATCCGGACGTGTTCAACGTGCTCCTGCAGGTGCTGGACGACGGCGTGCTGACCGATGGCCAGGGCCGGACGGTCGACTTCAAGCAGACGCTCATCGTGCTGACCAGCAACCTCGGCGCGCAGGCGCTCAGCATGGCGCCCGAAGGCAGTGACATGGCGCAGGCCAAGCGCGACGTGATGGATGCGGTGCGGGCCCATTTCCGCCCCGAATTCCTGAACCGTCTCGATGAAACCGTCATCTTCGACCGGCTGAGCCGCGAGAACATGGACGGAATCGTCACGATCCAGATGGCGCGCCTGCTCAAGCGGCTCGCGGCGCGCAAGATCACGCTGGACCTCGACGACGATGCGCGCAAGTGGCTCGCCGATGAAGGGTACGATCCGGTATTCGGCGCGCGGCCTCTGAAGCGTGTGATCCAGTCGTCGCTGCAAAACCCGCTGGCCGAGATGTTGCTGGCCGGTGATATCGCCGACGGCAGCACGGTGTCGGTGACGGCGGGGCCGGACGGGCTGATCATCGGGGACCGCGTGTCGCCGAGCAACCGGCCCAAGCCGGAGGAGGCGACGGTCCACTGACCGGAATGCACCTTGATGCAAATGACAGAAAGGCCGGAGCATCGCTCCGGCCTTTTTCTGTCTTGCCGGGGGCAAGCCCGCGCGGGGCAGGGCGCCCGTGGTCGGTGTGGGGAGGGCGCACGAAAAAGCCCGCCGGATGCAACCGGCGGGCTTCTCTGCAATCAGGCCGGACTTAAGAGTCGGGCATGATAACCTTGTCGATCACGTGGATCACGCCATTGCTGGCTTCGATATCGGCTGTCACGACATTCGCGTCGCCGACCATCACGCCGTCGCCCACGCTGAAGGTAACAACGTCACCCTGCACGGTTTCGGCTTCCAAGCCGTCCGACAGATCGGTCGACATCACTTTGCCCGGTACGACGTGGTAGGTCAGAACGGATGTCAGCTGGTCCTTGTTTTCGGGCTTCAGCAGTTCGTCCACTGTACCGTCGGGCAGCGCGGCAAATGCGGCGTCTGTCGGTGCGAAGACGGTGAAGGGCCCTTCACCCTGAAGGGTTTCGACAAGACCGGCAGCTTCTGCTGCGGCCAGAAGTGTTGTGAAGTCACCGGCATCCGATGCGGTTGCAACGATGTCTTTGCTGTGGCCAGCGGCGAAAGCGGCGGTGGCAAGTGCGGCGGCTGCTGTCATTCCGAGTGCTGTAGTGCGAAACATAGTGGTACTCCTTGGTTGGTTGACAGATGCAGTCTTGAGCATCGCAAACAATACGCGTGGTGGTTGGGCTTGGTTCACTCCATTTCGGTGCAATTTCCGTGACTGGTCGCAACGGCGCGAAAACTGCGCGGAATTACGCCAAGGTTTTGTAAATAAGGCAATTTATCGCCACTCGCGGGCTGCTGGTTGCGGCATTTCGTCCGTTTCATTTGCGCGCAGTCCATGGTGCCGCATTTTGGATTCCGGTTTGGCAAATACCCTCGTGGCGTGTGATCCGGCCGGACCCACACGCGATGACAATTTGGTGTGGCAACTGTAATCCGCGCCAAAAGAATTTGGTCATGCGGCGGTTCGCGCCTACGTCTTTTGCTGAAGCACGAGGAGGCTACCCCATGGCAATGCGCTGGAAAAACACACTCAAGGATCACCACGTCACGGATGAGGCGGTCTATCTCAACCGTCGCCAGATCATGGGCGGCGCGATGGCAGGACTGGGCCTGAGCGGGATCGCATCCGCGGCATCGGCTGCGGAGGAGGAGCTGACGCCCAATCCGTGGGACGACATCACACAGTACAATAACTACTACGAGTTCGGCACCGGCAAAGATGATCCGGCCCGGTACGCGGGGGCTCTGACAACCGAACCATGGACCGTGAAGATCGACGGCATGGTCGACAAACCCGGCGACTACGGCTTCGACGACATTATGAAGGCGATGACGATAGAAGAACGTCTCTACCGGTTCCGCTGTGTCGAAGCGTGGTCGATGGTCATCCCGTGGAACGGTTTCGAACTGGCGGATCTTCTGGCCATGGCGGGCGTCCAGTCGAGCGCCAAATACGTCGCCTTTGAAACGGCACTGCGTCCCGACGAGATGCCGGGCGTGCGGTACCCTGTGCTGGACTGGCCATATGTAGAAGGTCTGCGGCTGGATGAGGCCATGCACCCGCTGACAATCATGGCGACGGGCATTTATGGCCGGGAAATTCCGAACCAGAATGGCGCCCCCCTGCGACTCGTCGTGCCGTGGAAATACGGTTTCAAATCCATCAAGTCGATCGTCCGGATCACGCTGACCGATTCCGAGCCGCCGACAAGCTGGAACAAGGCCAATCCGCGCGAATATGGTTTCTATTCCAACGTGAACCCCGAGGTGGACCACCCGCGCTGGTCACAGGCCACGGAACGCCCCGTCGGCGGCGGCCTGTTTTCGGGACGCATCCCGACACTGATGTTCAACGGGTACGAGGAAGAGGTCGCAAGCCTCTACACCGGCATGGACCTGCGCGAGAACTTCTGATGCTCGGACCCTTTGAGCGCTACCGGATCAGCGCGGCGATTGCTGTCGGGCTGATCCGCTACATTGTGGCCGCAGGACCGACCGGGGACACCGCATGACCTCGGTGAAGGACAAGATCAACGGGGCTGCGCGGCGTGTCCCGACATGGGCTCTCTATATAGTATACCTGCTGCCGGTGCCGTGGTTGCTGTATCTGGCGCAGACCGGCGGCTTGGGCCGCGAGCCGATCAAGGCGCTGGAGCACGAGCTGGGCGAGATCGCATTGCAGTTGCTGATCATCGGATTGTGCATCACGCCGCTGCGGCGTTTCCTCGGCATCAACCTTCTGAAGTTCCGCCGGGCCTTCGGTCTTCTGGCCTTTACCTATGTATCTCTGCATCTGCTTGTCTGGGTGGTTCTGGATATGAGCCTGCTCTGGGGGCAGATGTGGGCGGATATCTGGAAACGTCCCTATATTACCGTCGGGATGGCGGGATTCGTCACACTGCTGCCGCTGGCGATAACCTCGAACAACCTGTCGGTCCGCAAGATGGGTGCCGCCGCATGGCGCAGCCTGCACAAGCTTACCTATGTCGCGATCGTCCTTGGCGGGATCCACTATCTCTGGCTTGTGAAGGGCTTTCAGATAGAGCCGATCCTCTACATGGCCGTGATTCTGGGCCTGCTGGCCCTGCGAGTCGTCCCGAAGAGGCGGTGAACAGGCCAAGATTCACCGATTCACCCCATGTGAATCGCTTCGGTCGGGTGCTGCGCTGTGCATAACCCTGTGGGTAAATCAGATTCCCCTGTTACCGCTCCCGGCGCTTACCCATGGTCAGAGCAACTATCTGTCGGAGCGCGCCGCTTTTGCGCAATCAGCGCAAAGCAAATGTATGTTTTTCTTGGGAAAATCAGAAAAACAGAGAAAAGTGAAAAAAGGC